>JAXMAR010000004.1:0-301789 GCA_046350295.1 Gemmataceae bacterium | reverse complement strand
CCGTCCGCCATCTCATCGAGCTGAAGATCGATCCCGCCGCCTTCTGGAAAAGTCCCTGGCGCTACCGCGACGTGCCGCGCGCCCTCTGGCACATGCGTCCCAAGTGGGCCCGCTCCGGGCCGATCCTCGATCGCGAGACGACAGTCTCCCAGTTGCCGCGCCTCGTCTGCTGGCCCGACGACGGCCGTTCATCACCCTGCCGCAGGTCTACACCGAGCACGCCGACCGGCCCGGCTGGCGGCATTCAAACCTCGGCATGTATCGCGTGCAGCTCTCGGGGAATGACTATGTCCTCGATCGCCAGGTCGGCCTGCACTACCAGATCCATCGCGGCATCGGTGTGCACCATGCCGCCGCCATCCGCAAGGGCGTCCCGTTTCGCGTCAACGTTTTCGTCGGCGGCCCGCCGGTGATGACCCTCGCCGCGGTCATGCCGTTGCCCGAAGGACTGCCGGAGCTGGCCTTCGCCGGCGCGCTCGGCGGCCGGCGCGTCCGCCTCATCGACCAGGGCAAAGGCCGGCTCTCCCTCTTCGCCGACGCCGATTTCTGCATCAGCGGCGTCGTCGATCCCGACAAGCGACCCCCCGAAGGCCCGTTCGGCGACCACCTCGGCTACTACAGCCTGCGCCATCCGTTCCCGGTCCTGAGCGTCGACAAGGTCTACCACCGCAAGGACGCGATCTGGCCCTTCACCGTCGTCGGCCGCCCGCCGCAGGAAGACACCAGCTTCGGTCAGTAACGTCGGCGACAACTTCCTCTTCGTCGCCTTCGGCGGCGGCTACACCTGGGCCTCCCTCGTCCTCCGCTGGGCCGACATCGCCGCCATCATGCGCGAGCGCAACCTCCGCCTCTCGGCCTGACCTCCCCTTCAACGCCGACGCGAAATACCCTCTTCTAACGCCGAAGGCGTTGCTCCCCGAAGCTCAGGGTTGAAGCGCCTACGCCTGTGGCGCAACCGAAAAAGAAGCTGGGTAGCCTGACCCGAAGTCCAGCGGCCCGACAATGCCGTGCGAACTTGGTAGACGTTCGGCCTACAATCCTCAATGACTATTTCGCACAAAAAGCCAAGGACATATCGGGGTTTGGCATTTAACGACGGACTCTAGTCCAAGTCTAGTTTAGTTGGCCTGGGTAAGTGAGCATGTCTTCTCCCCACGAACCGGACCGCCGACCGATCGCCGCGCGAGGCTGGAGGCTGTCGCAGCGCCTCGCCGAAAAATGCGTTGCCTGGCGCTTCTCCGCCAACGGCATCTCGCTCGCCGGCATGGTCTGCGGCCTTCTCGCCGGCGCCGCCTTCGCCGCCACGCCTCATCTCGCGGCGCACGGCCTGGAGCGACTCGCGTTTGTCCTCGCGGCGGCCCTGATTCAACTCCGGCTCCTCGCCAACATGCTCGACGGCATGGTCGCCCTCGCCTCAGGCCAAGCGTCCCCCGTCGGTGAGTTGTACAACGAGATCCCCGACCGCGTTTCCGACGCCGCCACCCTCATCGGCGCCGGCTACGCGCTCGGCGGCGACATCGAGCTCGGCTACCTCGCCGCCTGCGGCGCCCTCTTCACCGCCTATGTCCGCGCGGCGGGCAAGGCAGCCGGCGCCAGCAACGATTTCCGCGGGCCGATGGCCAAGCAGCAGCGCATGTTCCTGATGACGGTCGCCGCCCTGTACGTCGCGTTGACGCCGGCCGCCTGGCAACCGCTCGTCTGCCCGACGCGAGGCTGGGGCGTGATCGCGCTGGCGCTCCTCCTCAGCGCCATTCTCGGCCTGGCGACGGCCGTGCGCCGGCTCATCGGTATCGCCGGCCAGCTCAAAAGAAGTCGATCGTCCAGTAACCGGGAAGCGTGATGAAGGGGACCTCCTCCCGCAGGAAGATCGTCAAGTCCTGCCAGAGGACAGTCACGCAATCGGACATAATCTCCCCCTCGATGATGACGTCGACGGTGTCGCCGTGCTTCTTGGAAATCAGGATGACGTTCTCGCTCGACGTGGTACCGTGCAGGCCCTCGTCGGTGACGGCGACCGTCTCGCCGGTGCTGGGGTCGATTTGCCACCAGGCCAAACGCGGGCTCTTGCCCAGCGCCAGGCCACGCTCGGGCGTCAGCACCCAGTGCCCCTTGGCCAGCGCTTGCCGCACCCGCGCCTGGGCTTTTTTCGGCGCCTCCTTCGGCGCCGCCGCGCCGGCAGAAAGAAATACCAGCGGAACGCTCTCGGCCCGAGCCCGCGAAAACATCGCGCTGGTGCTCAGGATGGGCGGCCACGCTTCCTTCTTGCGCACGTGGGCGGTCAAGTGGTCGATCAGCGCCGTTTCCAGGGCGCCTTCCACGACGCCGCGGAAAACGCGGGCCGGGAAAACAGTCTCCCGCCGCTCGAGCGCCACGACGCGAACCCGGTCGCGCCGCAGGTCGATGGTGAAGCGGCCGTTGCCCCCGTCGAAATCGACTATGTGCAGCCGCGGCGAATCGGCATAGAAGCGCAGGAAGTCCTTGTCGCGCGGCGGCCGGTCGAACAGCGCATCGGAGCGGGCGGCAAGCGCCGTCGCGATGCGCCGCAACAGCGGGCGGCCGCCCATCGACTTATCCTTCGGCACGGCGTCCTCCTTGCGCTCCTGGCGAAGATGGACCGCGTCGATCCGGCCCGTCGTGAAAAACAGGGAGAGCAGGCGGCGCCGGAGGGCGGCGGGCGCCACCGCGGTCAAGGCGCGGACTTCGTCCATGGGCAGAGGCGTGCCGACGCCCGTCTCCGTGCGGCCCACGAGGTCGAACACTTCGCGCTCCACCGTCTCCTTGCGGCCGTCAGGGAAGATGAAATCGCACTCGATCCACTCGGCCGTGATGACCGGCGCCGGCGTGCGCGTCCCTTCACCCCCGAGCAGGTCACCGATCCCCCCCAAACCTTTGCCGGTCGGTGGCTCGACGCGGAACGGCTCGCCCCCCAGCCACTTTCCTTCAGCGGCAAGCACGACGGGCTTCAGCCGCCCGCTGTTCTTCGCGGCGCCGGCGACCGCGCTCGCCAGGTCCTTGGCCGGTCCCTTCCAGCCCTCCGGTTGATGGACGAGCAGCAGGTCGCGCCCCGATAGATCGGCCGCCCGCGCCTGGTGCGTGAGAACGACACGGTTGCCCGGCTTGGAAACATCCTTCCCCTTGAGAAGAAGCGGATATTCCTCGACGCGCACCCGGATCTCGACGCGATGAAAAACGTCTTCGGGAAGACGTTCGAGCACGTCCTTCGCCTCTGCAATCGCGCGGCCCGGCGCGGCATCGGCGAACGATGGATCGAGATCGAGCCACTTGCCGTCCTTCCGCATCTGTACCCAGTAGTGCGCGGTGGTTTCCTTCACGAGCGCCTCGAGCGTCGGACCGAGGTCGGGCCCCGGACGTTTTTCCGCCTTCTGCACGTGGTCGCGGATGAGGTTGTAATCGCGCTTGATGGCCGCCGCCATCGTGTCGCGCACCTTTTTCAGCATGGGAGACGTTTCCTTGTCCTCCCCGACGGCGACCGGCCGCGGGCGCTCCGCCCACAGGGACGTCACGAGTTCGCGGGCGAGGGCGTCCGGGAGCACGCCGCGCACGAACCGCACCTTTTGCCCGGATTGCTCGAGCAGAGCTGCCAGCAGGGCGGCCCGGTCGACGGAATTGCCGGCCATGGCCAGGAGCGTCCCGCGCGGGCCGCGCAGGCAGCCGCTATATGGCTCGAAGGCGATGTGATCGCGGACGAACTCGAAGATGCGCCGGGGGTCCTTGCCCAACGCCTGCGCATAGTGCTCCGGCTCGACATGGGTCAGGTCGAAGCTGCGCGGGACGGGCAGGTCGAGCGCATGGGCCGGGCCTTTCATGCCGGGGCTGCGCTTGCTGATGGCCGGGGCTTTCGCCTCACCGGCCTGGATTTGACACGCCGGGCCGGCGAACAACCCGGCCAGCAGGGACAAGAGCCAAGCTCTCTTGCGCAACGGCTTCATGGTCGCCTCCTTTGGTTGAACGGCGTTTGCGGCATCGTCGCGCGCCGGGCAACGTCTGTCCAGTTTTTTCGGAAGCGTGTTTGGTTGCCAAAGAGAGATCGCAGACAGGTCGCGGAGCCGTCCCTCTATCAACGCCGGTTCCAGTTCGCTGACGGCAAGTCCCTACTCTTTCCTCTCCTCCTTCAGCCCCGCCAGCACCCTGGCGATCGCGCCACTATCACGTTCGATCGCCCGGCCCAGCCCCTCGATGCGGCCGTAGGCTTCCTTGCCCCAGCCGAGCGGCACGGTCAGCTCGTCCACGCCGTCCGCCGATAGCGCGAGGGAGTAGAACGGCTCGTCGATTTTTGGTCGTTTGCCATCGACGCCTGGCTTTAACGTGCCCGTCTTCACCAGGTGGTCCAGTGCCTCGTGGGCCCAGACCTCGGACAGGTTCTGCAGCACCAGCCACTTGGGCGGAAGGTTGTCCGGCAGCTTCGGATTCGTCGTGCACCAGAGGCTCGGATGCGCCTCGCTCTTCGGCCCGTGATATTCGATCTTCAAAACAAACGTGCCCATTCTCTTCATCAATGCCTCGGCGGCACGCGGCCGGGCCTTGATGTACGCGCGGATGATCTCGATCTCCACGCGGTTCTCCTGGGTATCGGGGATGACCTTGACGAGCCCGCCGTCCGCCCCCAGCACCAGCACGACCTTCTCCTCCTTGGCCACCGGCCGGCGCGGCCGCGGGAGCGGAGAGCCAATCGACTTGCGGATAAACGAATACTCGACGTCGCGCGGCTCCAGCTTCGCCGCGCCGGCCAGCACCTCGTCGACGCGAAACGGCTGCACGCACGTCGCCCAGAAGACCATCCCGCCCCCGGAAATCTTCCCCGAACCCGTGCTCATGTGTGCCGCGCTCTCCTTCGTGATCTTCGGCTCCGCCGCGGCCACGGCCCGCAGCGCCATGATCCCCCAGGACGCCGCCTCCTCGGCTTTCCGATCCGAGGTGACCAGCGGGGCCGAGGACTTCCTCGCGTCCTTGCTCCCTTCGCCCCCGGCAAGGAACAGCGGGAAAACCAGCCATGCGGCGCTTGCCACGACGACTTTCATTGCGCTTCTCCTGCCGAAAAGGGCCTGATTCCAAAGGGAACGGCGGCGCCAAGAGAATTGACGCCGCACGTCATGAGAACGAACAAGAAAAACGGCGTCGGATTGCATCTTGATCTGGCTCCGGCATGCCCCGGCCCAAAAGTCGACCTACTTCACCTCCACCACCTGCACATCCCCCGGCTGTACCCGCACCCGCACCACCGCTCGCCCATCCACGCGTTCGACCGCCAAATCCCCCGGACCCGTCCACTCCCGCGCGGACTTGATCGGCAGCGCCGTCCGCAGCGTCACGTCGACAAACGCGCGCCGGTCCACGCGCGCCAGGCCGTTCTGCGTCTTGTCGATCCCCTGGTGGTTCATCAAGGTCACCAGCCAGCCGTCCTTCGTGCGGTTCACCTGGTACATGATCGCACCGGCGGGGCGTTTGCCGTCTTTCGTGCGCACTTCGACAGGTAGCAAATCCTGCGTCAGCCCGTTCATCAGCCACGGGAGGACGGGATGGGCGCGTTCATCCTGCCCCACCAGATGCGGGACGAGGATCGTGATGACCGCTCCCGCGCCGACACGGTTGCGCACCACCAGCGCCTTGGCGCCCGCCCAGGCGAGCGCCTCGGCCGTCTTCGTCTCCGCCACGGCGACATCGCAAGGCGTCGTCGCCGTCTCCTTGCCGCCGGCCGGACGCCAGCTCTCCGAGCGGGCCGTTTTCCCATTCAAATGGGCGCCGAGCCACTCCGCCGGTAACTGCGTCGCCGCCGTCGCGTTGACCACGAGCGTCCCACCCTTCTCCAGATACTCCTTCAGCGTCCCCTGCAACCCCTTCAGGTCCACGTCTCCCGCCGCCCACACCACCGGGTAATTGAAGATCGCCTTGGCCCGGCTCGGCCGGTCGACCAGCACGTCGAAAATGTCGCCATACACGCCGCTCGGCATGCTCTGCACGTCCGGGGCGGCCGGCTTGCCTTCGAGGATCGGGGCCGGATGCCACAGCACGTTGAACAGCTCGCGCAGCTCGATGTCGTTGGCGTCTTCCGTGAACGCGTGCAGCATCTTGCAAGTGTAGTTGACGCGCTCGTAGGCGTGGCCATGGCTCAAGAGAATGGCAACTGGCGTGTATGGCTCGCCGCGGTCGGGCAGCCGCGACACGAACGCTTGAAAATCCTCGGTCGCCCGGCCGAAGGGGGAGAGCTGGATCGGGTGCGTGCCGGGACCGGGCAGGATGTATTGATTGGTGAGGTTCTGCTCCCAGTAGATGGCCGAGCCCCCGCCGAGGTAGTTGAGGTAATAGAGCTTGCGGTACCAGGCGGCCGAGACGCCGTCGGTGATCGCGTACTTGCTGTGGAACCAGGCCGGGGCGCCGCGCGGCACCGTGGGGTTCTGCGTGAAGTAGTTGCACGAGTCGCCGAAGTTGCCGCTGGCGTAATTAATCCAGCCCTGGCCGTATTGGCGGGCGGCGCCGCGCTCGAAGGCGACGCGCATCGGGGCATGGGCATTGGTCGAGTCGATCTCGTAGCCGACCGTGGTGCAGCCAATCTCGTGAAACAGATGCGCGAGCGAGATCGAGTCGACGGAGAGACAGGAAATGCTCTTGTCGATGTGGCTCTCGGGGACTTTGGTCTTGTAGATCTTGCTCCACGCCTCCGCCTGCTCCTTCACAATCTTCTTGCCGAGGGCGTCGACGTGCTCGCGCCGCGTCTTGCCGAGCGGTTTCTCCGATAGCGTGCCGACGCCGCCCGTGCCGATCGCCTCGCCGTGGATGTAGCCCATGAACTGTCCCTTGAGCGGGCCGTCCAGGGCGGCGAAGGTGGCGGGACCGTCCTTGTCCTTGTAATTGCCGCTGGCGTAGTTGGTCATGATGTAGAACGGCGTCTTGGTCCGCTCGAGCCAGACGCGGATGGGGGAGCCGGGGGAGAGATCGGGCGAATTCCCCAGATAGAAACCGGGCGCCAGGCCCGGCCAGGAAAGGACGGGGATGTCTTTCTTGCCGGCGAACTGCTTGTGAAACTTGTCGCGGATGTCGCTCGGCGGGCTGAACTGGAAAAGGACGTCGTGTAGCGTCAGCTTCGCCAGGTCCTGCTTGCCCCACCACTTCGGGTCGGCCTCGACACCGGTCCACATCGCGAAGTCCTGCCCCGCGAGCGTGGGCCGCTTCCACGCGCCGCCGACCTTCAGGCCCGTGCCGCTGCCGCGCCACTTCGCCCCTTCCTCAGGCTCGATGGCGAACGAGCGGTAGTAGGCGAACGCGGGCTTCTCACGCCCGTTCGGCTCCAGCGCGAGATCGTCGGTGATGAGCACCGCGTCAACTTGCCGCCACGCCTCGCCCGCCTTGTCGATGATGAGGCGCAGCGTGGCCGGTCCTTCGCTCAACTCGCCGCTGATCTTGCCCCAGCCGAAGGAGAAGCCCCACCAGAGCTGGAACTCGTCGTTGACAGGAACGACCGGCTTCACGCCCAATTCGCCGCCGATGCCCGCCTTGCCCTCCTGCTCGATGACGACGCGAAACGGCTCGGTCTTCTTGCGATGATCGACGTAGCGGACCCAGACGTGGTACTTGCCGCCGCGCGGAATCATGACACGGCGGTGACACTCCGCCTTCGTCTCTTCCGCCGGCGCCCCCATGCTGTTCCACTCGCTCTCCCCTCCTTGCGTCCACTCGGCGCTGATGCCCGGCCCGGCCACCCCCCACGCCCCCGCCGGCTTGGCCGCGCCGGTCCAGTACGCGAACGAGCCCTTCACCCCCTCGAACCATTCCGGCTCGAGCCATAGATAGACCGGCGGCCTGGAGTCGCCGGCGTGCGCCGCGGAAACGAAGGCGAACAGGATCGGAAGACAGAGAGAGAATCGCATGGTGGCGCCGGTGGGATTGGGGAAGGCACGCTGTTCCGCGCAGCGCAAAACGGGGCCGCTGTCCCGGCTATCCTAGCCCGGCGGAACGGGGCCGCACACGCCCTATTCAAGGCGGGGAGGGGTCGCGACCCGGCTGACGAGTCCGGCGATCAGCACCGCCATGTAAAACTGGCCGGAGACCGCCTCGACCATCGCCAGCGAGCGGACGGTGTCGATCCCGGGAGTGACGTCGCCGTAACCGAGCGTCGTGAGCGTGACCAGGCTGAAGTAGGCGAGGATGAAGAAACGCCGATCCGGCTCTTCGAGCGCCCCTTCGAGCGCGGGCGGCGTCGCGAAGGAGCGCGGGGCCGCGATCTCGACCACGCAATAGAGATGCGCGAAAACGAGAGCGACCAGCACATACGACGCGAGGGCGGCGAAGATGCTCTCGCGCGACACGCTCTTGGGCCCGAAGATATCGATCAGCGTGACCGCCACGGCAAGAACGAGCAGGAGCGCCGCGAGCGCATGGTGCGTGATCTCCAGCGCCGGCGTGGCGTCATGACAGATGACGACCCATTGCGAAACCAAGGTGGCGGCGCCGAGCGCCAGCGCCGGGATTCGCCAGCGCAGGTCTTTTGTCAGGACAAGGAGGGCCGACGCGAAGACCAGCGTGCGCAAGACCGCGAACGTGACGGCCCCGACCGCCGAGCCGCGCAGCAGCGGATAGGCCAGGACCAGGGCACAGATCGTGATCAAGAACGACTGAAAGCGGTGTGCGAACAACCAGCGCATCAAGGCTCACCGACCTCAATAGGAGTACCCTCCCAGGTAGGGGTTGTACACCGGCGTCGGCGTCACGGGATAGTTCGTGTAAGGATTGACATAGACCGGCGCAGGCGTCGGTACCGGGACGGGCACGGGCGCCGGGACCGCCGCCGGGTAGGGATACCGGACGCCGCCGGCGCTATAGTAGCCGGCATACGGATTGTGCACTGCGGCGCCTGCGTAGAGATTGTTCGTGTAGGGATTGTAACCGGAGCCACGCGCCGCCGCGGTTCCCGTGTACGGGTTGACGTAGCTGGAGCGCGTCGAGTAACCGCCCGTGTAGGTATTGTCGCGCCCGCCGGCATGATAGGCGCCGCCATAAGGGCCGACCGAAGTGACGCCTCCGCGGGCGTTGCCCGTGTAGGGATTGTAACTGCCGTGAGCAGCGGTGCTGCGGCCGGTCATGGCGTTGTAGCTGCGGCCATAGGAGGCGCTGGCCCCGGTGTAGACGTTGCGGTAGCCGCCGGAGACGGTGTTCGCCCCGGTGAGCGGGTTGCGCGAGTAGCTGGGCAACGTCTTGACGCCGCCGCGGTAGGCGCCGGTCGAATAGCCGCCGTAGCGGGAAACGCTGCTGGCGCCGCCGTAGGCGCGGAAGCCGCGGGACATGCCCGGCGCGGGAAAAGCGACCAGCGCGGCAAGCGCCAGGAATGCGAAGGAAAGCAGTTTCATCATCGACCCCAGAGGAAAGTTGACACGTGAGCGAAGGTCTCCGACGGGCCGTCGCTCACGCTTCGGGCTCTGCTTGTTGCGCCAACGCTCAGCTGCTAGCGGCGGGCGCGTGCTCGTGTGGTCCCGGCGCAGACGGCGCCGCGGTCGTTTTCGGCGCCACGCTCTTGAGCAACAGGCCGAGCATGATCCACGACATGCCGTTGAACACCAGGTCGATGCCGACGAACGCGCCGATGACCCAAAGGCTGGCCTCCGGCAGCTGACGCCAGATGGCGATGCCGAGGATCAGGCTCATGGCGCCGTTGAGGAGCACCCAGCCGCGGCCCGGGAACGGCTCGATCAAGCCATAGACGATCCGCAGGATGCCGCCGACCATGAAGCCGGCCGCGAGCAGGACGGTCAAGGCGACCATCATCGTGACCGGGATCTCGAGCATGAGCACGCCGACGACGATGTGGACGATGCTGCCGAGCAGGTACAGGAAGAAGACACGCCAGCAGCGCGCCATGAAGGCGTTGACGAGCTGGGCGACGCCGCCCGCGATCAAGAGGCAGCCGAACAGGAGGACGGTGGCGAAGCCGGCGATGAAGGCCGAGCCGATCGCGAACAGACCGACCAGGACGACGAGCACGCCGAGGCCGAGGAACCAGGCCCAGCAATGGTGCAGTCGCATGCACTCTTCGTAATGCGGATTGAGGGGATCGGGGTGCGTGTTCATTGGCGTTGCTCCAAAGACTGTGGGGTGGCGAAGCCGGGTGGCATGTTTTGCGGGTCCCGGCGAGTTCGTCACGCTGCCGGAGAACGCCGCAAAAGCATGCTGCACCTCGTCCTCTGCCACCCACCCTGGTCACTTCTTCGCCTTCACGGGCGTGATCACCGCCTTGCCGACCTGGGTCAGGTCGACCGAGCCGCGCAGCTTGAGGTCCGAGCCGATCTCGGCGTCCTTGTCGATGGTGTAGAAGTAGAGGGTGTTCGCGCGATTGTCGGTGACGATCAGGTTGTGGCCTTCCGTCATCACGACGGTGTACGCCGGACCGCCCGCCCCGCCTGCGCCACCTTTCTCGCCGACCGCGTGCGCCGGCTGATTGAAGCCGAGGGTGAAGATGACGCCGGCGACGAGGCCGAGCGCCACGACCGCGAGGAAACGAGTCTTCCAACTGTTCATGTGCGATTCTCCGTTATGGGTTTGCAGATCAATACGGGCGACCCGTATAAGGATTGACGGCCGGGACCCGGGGCGCCGGGTAACCGGTGTACGGGTTGACGACGACGGCGCCGGCCGTCCCGGCATAAGGGCTGGCGACAACGGCTCCGCCGCTGGTCCCCGTGTACGGGTTGGTGGTCACCGCTCCTGCTCGCGTCGTGCCGGTCAGGGCGTTGTACGACGAGCCGCGCGCCGCCCCCGTCCCCGTGTAGGGATTCACATAACTGGCGTTATGCGAGTAGGAGCCGGTGTAGGTGTTGTAAGAGCCGCTGACCGAGGTCGTGCCGCCGTAGCGTCCCGTGGTGGAGACGCCGCCGCGCTCGTTGCCCGTCATTGGGTTGTAGGACGATGCGGCGCTGGTGGTCCGCCCGGTCATGGCGTTGTAGCTCTTGCCGTAGGAGGCGCTGGCGCCGGTGTACGCGTTGTGGTAGCCGCCCGACACCGTGTTCGCGCCCGTGAGGGGATTGCGGGTGTAGGTCGGCAACGTCGTTACGCCGCCGCTGTAGCCCTTGCTCGTGCTGCGACCCGCGTCCACTGCCGCCGGCAATAGCGCCAGAGCGATTGCGAGAAAAAGAAAGCGTTTCACTGGACCTACTCCTTACTTCGCCTTGGTCGGCGTGATGATCGCTTTGCCGACCTGATTCAAATCAACCGAGCCGCGCATCTTGAGGGGCGAGCCGATCTCGGCGTCCTTGTCGATCGTGTAGAAGTAAAGCGTGTTCGTCTTGTTGTCGGTGACGATGAGGTTGTGCCCCTCGGTGTCGACAACGGAGTACGAACCGGGAGCGGCGCCTCCCTTGTCGCCGACGGCGTGGGCCGGCTGGCTGAAGGCAATGGTGAGCGCGACGCCGGCGACGATGCCGAGCGCGAGGGCGGCGAGGACACGGACCGTCCAGTTCTTCATGGTGCAATCTCCTTGGGCTTGGGTTCTAGAACTCGGACAAGGGCCGGACACCTCGCCCGGCCCCCGCTATTGTTGTATCCCAAAGAGCCGGAACGCGAGCGACAGTCACGCCTGTCACGCTCTCGGCTCTGACGGATCATCAGTCGCGCTCGGGCGTCTTGCCGGGCGCATGCCCCTTGCCGAGGTCGACCACCACGCGGCGGATTACGCCTGTGAAGACGTACTCCGCGCGATAGTCGGCGCTCACCGGCGTCAGCGTGTCCCTGCCGCAGGCGAGGCCGTCTCCCGAGAGCCCGTAAGCTAGCGGGGTTGTGACCGGGATCTCGCCCGAGCCGACTTCCTTGCCGTTGACGAACAGCTTGCCGGTCCCCGGCGCCCCCTTGCCGACCTTGAAGTCGGGCGGCCCGGTCACTGTGAACTCCCAGCGCAGGGTCGCCTTCCCTTCCGGAACCGCCGTATCGGCGATCACCTTGTACTCCTTGAGTCCCACGTAATTGTGGGAGAACTGGAGCTTCTTGTCCTTGTTGACGAAGAAGGTGTAGCCGCCGAAGCTGCTGCCATGCGCCAGCAAGACCCCCTCGGCGCCTCCCTTCGGAATCACGACGTCCGCCGTGATGCTGTAGGAGCGATTACGGACGTCCGCGGCGTTGGAGGCTTCCACCTCCCCCGTGCCCGGGTAATAGACGTACTTGTCGCGCGGCCCGGACATCTCCGGACGCGGCGTCTCGAGGCGCTCGATGCCGCGGCCGTCCAGCGGCAGCACCTTGTACTTGCTCGCCATCACCCACCAGAGCTGCTTGAGCTCTTCGAGCTTCTCCGGATACTTGGCGGCGACGTCGGTCGATTCCGAGAAGTCCTTGTCGATGTTGAAGAGCATCCACTTGGCGTGGTCGAGGTCCTTGGCGGTGATGTCGTCGCCGAACTTCCAGGGGGCGTAGGCGCGCCAGCCGTCGAGGTAGATGGCGCGCTGGGCGAACATCTCGAAGTACTGCGCCTCGCGCGAGATCTTCGCCTTGGCGTCGTCCAGCGTCGCCGCGAAGCTCACCCCTTCGACCGGGTTCTGGGCCACGCCGTTGATCGACGTGGGGCTCTTCATCTTGAGGAGGTCCAGCACCGTCGGAACCAGGTCGATGGCGTGAACGAACTGCTCGCGGATTTCCCCCTTGGACTTGATGCCCTTGGGCCAGTGGACGATGCACAGGTCGGAGGTGCCGCCGCGGGCCACCTCGCGCTTCCAGCGGCGAAACGGCGTGTTGGTGGCGAAGGTCCAGCCCCAGGAGTAGTGGGGGTAGGTCGTCGGGTCGCCCCAGTTCGCGATGTGCTTCAGGTTCTGCGCCACCGTGTCCGGGATGCCGTTGAAGAAGAGGTTCTCGTTGAAGGAGCCGTGCGGCCCCCCCTCGGCGCTGGCGCCGTTGTCGGAGACGGTGATGATGATGGTGTTGTCGAGCTGGCCCATCTCCTCCAGGAAGGCGACGAGTTCGCCGATGTAGTGATCAACGTAGGACAGATACGCGGCATAGACCTCCATCTCATGGGCGTAGACCGCCTTGTCTTCCTTGGACAGCTTGGCCCAGAAGGGGACGTCGGGGTCGTGCGGCGAGAGCTTGGTCCCCTTGGGGCAGATGCCCATCTTGATCTGGTTGGCCAGCGTCTTCTCGCGGTAGTCGTCCCAGCCGGCGTCGAACTTGCCCTTGTACTTCTCGATCCATTCCTTCGGGGCATGGTGCGGCGCGTGACAGGCGCCGGGGCAGAAATACATGAAGAACGGACGCTCCGGCGCCACCTGTTTCAAGTCGGCGATGAACTCTTTCGCCTTCTCCGTCAGGTCGGGCACGTTGTGGTACCCTTCCTCCGGCGTCTTGGGCGGCTTGATGAAATGGTTGTCGTAGGTGAGCCACGGTGTCCACTGGTCGACCTCGCCCCCCAGAAAACCATAGAAGCGATCGAAGCCCCGGCCGAGTGGCCACCACTTGCGGTTGCAGGCGAGGTTCATGTCCTCGGCGGGGGTGAGGTGCCATTTGCCGATGGCGAAAGCGGACCAGCCGAACGGCGTGAGCATCTCGGACAGAAAGCCGTTGGCGAGCGGCACGCGGCCATAGGAGCCGGGAAAACCGGTCGAGCCTTCGGTGATGCAGGCCATGGCGTTGGAATGATGATTGCGGCCCGTGAGGAAGCAGGAGCGACTTGGCGAGCAGAGCGCGACTGTGTGGAAGTTGTTGTAGCGCAGCCCGTTCTTGGCCAGCTTGTCCATGTGGGGCGTCTTGATGATCGGCGAGCCATAGCAGCCCAGCGCCGCGTAACCGACGTCGTCGAGCACGATGTAGAGCACGTTCGGCGCCCCCTTGGGAGCGCGGGCCAGCGGCGGCCAATCCGACGTTGACTCGCCGATGGTGCGGCCGATCTTGCCCTTGAAGGGCGGCGTGCGCGGATCCGGAACCACGACGCCGGATTCGGAAGTCCCCGGCGGCGAGAAGACGCCGCCTGGCTCTTTCTTCTCGACGCCGGGTTTTTCCGCCTTCGTCTGCGCCGAGGCGGTCGAGCCCGGCCAGAGGTTGCGGGCGTACGCAAGCCCGAGGCCGATCACGGCCCCAAGGCTGAGGTACAGGGCGACCTCCACCTTTTTCTTCATGGTCTGTTCTCCTCTTTGAGACGAACCAGTTTCATGCTCTTACCGCTCGCTTCACGCAGCCACATCTCCTCCGCTCCGAGCTGCTCGATTGTTTTCCTGAGAGGCTCCTCTTTCTCGGTCGTCGGATTGAGCGTATAGAAGGTGAGTTTCTTGCCCTCGACACGATAACGCCCCTGGACGGGCACGTTCTTGCCGCGGTCGTTGACGTTGGCGTGGAAGGAACCGTCGGCCAACAGCTCCAGGGTGGCGCCGTCCTGCTCGCCGCCATCGACGCCCCAGAGGCCGACCACGTCGGCGCGTGCGAGGAAGAAGCGGTCGACGACGAAAAAGGTGGCGACGGCGGAAACGACGACGCAAGCGACCAGCGCCCAGCGAAAGCGGCGCGCGGGGGGCCCCGCATCGGCGCTAGGAGCCAACCCGTCGGCGCCCTGTCGCTTCCGGCGCTTGAGTTCGTGGATTCTGCTGGACAGGTTCATGACGGATTCCGCTTGGACCTTGCGTGGCACTTGGGGCAGACTGGACCGCGCACTCCGGACCAAGGCCGGCGCCAAACAGCGGCAGGCATGCCGAGCAAGGGCGATCAACGCCGACAAACGAACCCGAAACCCAATCGAAACCGGGCGACGTTCCTGACAGGGTTCCGAAGGCCAACACCCAACGAGAGACGTGAGCGAATCGGAACGGCAGACGTCCGAACCTGCCTACCGCAATCTACGCGCGGACCAGGACAAGGCAAATTAAAAAACAAGGAGTGCCGGCCTCAACTCCCGCCGCGCATCGCCCAGCCCAACATCAGCAGGCCGATGGCGGCGATCCAGCTGCCGGCGACGCGGACGGCGATGCGCCCCCAGGCTTCGCCTAGCGTCGACACCTGCCCCGCAATCAATGCCACGACAACGAACACGGCGCCGCCGATCCCGAGCGCGGCCAGGGCGCCCGCTCCGACGCCCGCCAGCGCCGCGCCGTTGAAGGCGCCTTGCGCCAGACCGCACAGCAGGGCAGCCCCCGCGATGACCGCCAGGGGCGACTTGCGGTCGGCGGCGACAAGTCCGCCCAGCGTAACCAGCAGCGCCGCGCTCAGCCACGGCAGCGCGGCGGGAAACGCCGCCACTCGACCCGCGAGAATGCCCGCCAGCCAGGCCAAGGGCAGCACCCACAGCACGGCCCGCCCGAATGGCCTGCCGCGCAGTCCCGCCACAAGCGCCAGCGCCACGACGACCAGCAGATCTTCGGGCGTGACGAAGAGGTGCGCGACGCCGTCGTAAAAGGGGCCGAAGCCGGAGTTCACGAGGTGCGCGTCGGCCCGCCCTGGGCCGGCCGCCCAGAGCGCGAGTATCACGATACGCCACGGGATGCGTGAACGCATTTCAACCCCCCGTTCCGAGCGGAAGCGTGAGCGAGGGCCGGCCGGACCCGTCGCTTACGCTTTCGGCTCGGACACCGCCCTGTCACTTCGTGACGGCCTGCCACAGGAACACTACGCCTGCCACGGCCACCGCCGCGCCCGCGACGCGCAGCGCCACCTGGCCCCACTCCCAGCGATGGATCAGGCCCATGCCGATGCCCGCCGCGTGCAGGCTGCCCGTGGCCACCACGAAGCCGACGCTGTAAAGGAGGGCGTCCGCGCCGGGCGGCAGCTCAGCCCCATGAGCGTGCCCATGGAAGATGGCGAAGAAGCCGACGATGACCGCCGCCAACCACAGCGCCGGCCGCGCCTCCACGCCGACCATCACGCCGAGAATGATCGCCGATAGCGCGATGCCGATCTCGATTCCCGGCAGGGCGAGGCCCATCAACCCGAGCATGCCGCCAAAGGCCATCACCATCGGAAAGGTGATCGGCAGCAGCCACACGGCGGGCGCCCCGAGTTGGGCGCCCCACAAGCCGACGGCGACCATCGCCAGGATGTGGTCCCAGCCCGACACCGGATGCCGCAGACCGTTGAGAAGCCCGGCCGTTTCGACTCCCGCAATATGCGCCGGCGCCGTGGCGGGCCACAGGAGCGCGAGCGACATCGCGCCGACAAGACAGCGGGCGCCGCGTGTCATGCGCGGCCTCCGATCATCAGCGCCGCGCGTTCGATGGTCCAGAACGCGCCCAGCGAGCCGACGACGTAACCGGGCGCATGCGCGATCCACACGGGCCAGCGGATCTCGAGCTGCCGGAACGACCGCTCCAGGAGCAAGATCAAGAGAACGAAGACGAGCTGGCCAATCTCGACGCCGACGTTGAAGAGCAACAGCGCCAGAGGAATCTCGCCGCGCGGCAACCCGGTGGCCGTCAGCCCACTGGCGAAGCCGAAGCCGTGCAGGAGGCCGAAAGCGAACGCCACCAGCCACGGCTGCCGGATCGTGAGGCTCGTCTGGCCGCGCCACGAGCGGACAATTTCCGGCCCGAGGAAGAGGATGGAAAGCGCGATGGCGGCGTTCAGGGGCGGGCCGGGAACGCTGGCGTAACCGAGGGTCGCCAGAGCGAGCGTGACACTGTGCGCCACGGTGAATGCCGAAACCGTTTTCACCAGCATCCAGCGGTCCTTGACGATCAGCAAGAGGCCGAGCACGAACAGCAGGTGGTCGGCGCCGAGCATGATGTGCTCCACGCCGAGCTGGAGGTAGGACAGCGCGCGCTCGCCCCAGTCGGCCGCGCCGCGAATCGTGAGGAACGGAGCGCTTGGGTGGACCAGGCGAATCTCTTCGGCGCCGTCGCGCGCGTAGATGCGCACGAGGACGTTCGTGATCGTGTCCTCCAGGCCGGCGAAGCGAATCGTCTTGCCGGCCAGTCCGCCCGGGCAGGTGAGCGTGAGGCGCGTGGCCAGGGCGCCCGGGCTGAGCTGGCGTTCGGCGCTCGTCAGCGTGCACTCTTCGGGGAAGACGGGGTTGAGACGCAAAACGAGATCGCCGACGGCCGGTTGCTTCCAGAGCACGTCGTAGCGACCGTCCCCGATTTCGCGCAGCTCCAGGTAGCCGGGCCGCGACTCGTGTCCGGCCGCTGGGGCCGCGAACAATAGCGCGACGACCGGCGCCAGGAAACAGACCGGGCGCTTCATCGCGGCCCTTTCTTGGTCTCGCCGATATGCGGAGCGGCTTCCGCGGCCCAGTCGGGCCATTGCACGGTCACGGCATACCGGCCGCGGCGGACGGCGCGAAAGCGGGCGCTCAATTCCTGCCGCTGCTCCGCCTGCCAGGCGTGCAGCACCGCCTTGCGCACCTCCTTCAGCGGCGGCGTCCGCGCCGCGGTGCGCTTGCGGACCAGGACCAGATGCAGCCCGTACGTCGATTCCACGGGTCCGCTCCAGCCCCCCACCGGAAGGGCCGCCAGCTTCTTGGGAAACTCCCGGCCGAGGTCCCGCGTCAGATCGGTCTGAGGGGCGTCCTTGTACTCGCGCGGCAGGGGGAACGGATCGCCCAGCGCCTGCCAGTCGACATCCGCCTTGGCGCTGAGAAGCGCGAGCAACCGCTGCGCCTCGCCCGCCGCGCCGCTGCCGCGCTTGGAGCGGTCGACGTAGACCTGGACGAAGGTCGTGAGCGGCTCGTCGCTGAACTTCGCGACGTGCTCGTTCAGGTACGACTGCAGCTGCTCGTCGGTCGGGTTCGCGGCGGCGGCGAGATCGTCGCTCAAGAACTCCATCTTGACGGCCAGGCGGCGGCGAATGACGACGTCGTCCCGGTCGAGGCCGAGGGCGACCGCTTCGCGATAGAGAATCTCCTCGTCGATCTCCTGCTCGACAAGGGCGGCCAGTTCTTCGGCGGTCGGCGGTCGGAGCCGCGTCTTGCTCCAGGATTGGGCCAGCCGTTCCACCTGGCCCGGCGTGATGAGGATGCGGTCCGGCTGCGCGCTGAGCGAACTGCCGACATAGTGCCAGAAAACGAAGAACCCGGCGCCGATCGCCAGGAAATGGACCAGCGGCTCGCGGAGGAACTCAGTTAGCTTGGTGCGCACCACTGCTCCTCGCTTGGAAGCCAAAGCGTGCCGACCGACCCCATCACCGTCCAAGCTGGGCGAGCGCGTTGCGCAACACGGTGCTGGGAATCTGCAGCATCCCCTCGAACGGCCGGTCCAGTTCCAGGATGAGGAATACCGCGCCCGAGACCGAGAGCGAGCAAAGCAACAGCGTGATGACGGCCGTCGCGTTGACCGGGGCGAACAGACCGAAGCTCATGAAGATGACGGTGAGCCAGAAAACGAGCACGACGAGGAACGGCGTGGAGATCGCGGTCTCCGCCTGCTGGAAGAGTAGCCAGCGTGCCTGCGCGATGTCCACGGCGATGCTCAACGCCTGGTTCTGCACCGAGCGTTGCGCATCGCTCTTGGGCGTCAGCTGCTGGATCTTGTCGTAAACCACCTCGCCGGCAGCCGACGGCGCGATCTGCGGCGCGGAGCCGCCTTCGGGCCAGACCTGCTCGAGTATGCGGGTCACGCCGGCCCGCAATAGCTCACGCGCCTCCTTCGTCTCCGCCCCGTAATGGGCCAGGGCCCGGTCGAGCACGATGATTTTGGCGGACATCTGTGTCAGCCCGGCTTTCTGCGCGTCGAACGAGCTCTTCGCCGATCCCACCATGAGGCCGAGCACCAGGGCCGACATGGTCCCGATGAGGCCCATGCCGACCTTGACGACGTCCTTCGATTCCGGGCTCAGGTGGTGCTCGGGTAAGCGAGACCGAAGGAACATTCCCAGAAGCGCGCCCCCGAAGAGGCACGCAAGCACAATCGTGCTGATGGCAAGAGAACTCATGGGGCGTTACTTCTCCGTTTTCACAGGGCTGTACCAGATCGGCGACGTGTAGGCCCGGTTCGTCACCGTCATTGGCGCGTAGTCCGGCATCTTCTCGCCGAAGCGCTTGGCGTCGTAGGCCAGCCAGGTCGGTGTCGGGATCTCGATCACGCGGACGTAGTAGAAGGCGTGCAGGGCGGGGTCGAAGTCCGGGTCCTTCCAGAAGCCGGTCAGGAACGGCGCGCCGATGGTGTTGGTCCAGGTGGCGTTCTTGACGTCCACGGTGTTGCCGACCAGCGGAACCTTGCCGGTCTTGGGATCGGGCTTGCGGCTTCCCGACCAGGCGACGTCGATCACTTTTTCCTGCGTCTCCCCCTTGGCGTCGAGCCAGCCCTTCACGATCTGCACGCGGTCGAGGAAGGCGCCGTCCGGATCGCAGAGGGCCTTGATCATGAAGGTCGGCGATTTGCCCTTCGGGGCGCTGGTGAGATCGCCGCCCATGGGCACGCCGCGGTCGTAGCCGTCCTCCACCCAGACCGGATCAGGAGCGCCGAGGTCCTTGGCGTTGAAGTCCCAGCCGCCGAAGACGCGGACGACGGGGCGCGTGCCGGTCGTCGCGTAGGTCTCCTTGCGCTCCATGGCGTCCCAGATCGCTTCGCGCGTGTTTTCGCGGGCCCAGACGCCGCCCAGGCCCCCCGGAGCGCACTCCCAGATGTAGGTATTGAGCTTCGGATCCTTGGGATTCTCCATGAACGGCAGCTTCCAGCGGCCCGGCTTCGGCTCGACAATCACGCCGACGCCGAAGTAATTCTCCGCGCGCGTCGTCGCCAGGCTCGTGTGCTGATCGGTACCGCCGACCAGCCCGAACTTGAACGGATTGGCCCCGAGCTTCGCCTGGTAGTCGAGCCCCATTTTGAAGGCGGAGCGGCAATAATTGAACGGAAGCATCTCCGGCGTCGTCGCGATCGAACTGGTCAAGTTCGCCTTGTCCCAGCGCTCGAAGTTGACGAACTCGTCGGTGGGAGAGAGAAGCGGCGTCGTCTCGCTGTCCCCCTTCGATTGCGTCGCCTCGACCAGGCGCTCGAAGCGCATCCGCATCTCCGCATACTCCTTGTCGAACGGTTTGCCCTTCCAGGTCTTGGCGGCGAACATCATGCCGCCGGAGATGTTGCTGTTGTGCGGGATCGCCAGGACGCGGCCGCCCGTCTTCTCCTCGTAGGCGGCCATGTACTTCCAGAGGTCCTCCGGGTCGGCGCTGTCGAAGGCCGAGAAGGGGATGACCTGCTTGACGCGGTCGGCGCCGTCGCGGAAGACGACGACGCGGTGCAGGTTGTTGCCGTTGACGTGCTGCGTCCACTCGTAGCCGATGAAGGCGGTGAAGGCGCCGGGAGCGTTGTTCTTTTCCGCCGCGGCGATGGCCCGGTCCCAGGCGGGCCGCATCAGCTTGGGCAGCGCGGAGGCGGGCAGGCTCGACTTGAGAGTGGTCATGTCGGCAACCATCTCGTGAAAGGCGGCGATGGCGTATTTCCCCCCCTTCTTGAAATCGCGCTCCCATTGCTTGCCCCTGGGGGTGGCCAGGAGCGCCGGGTCCAGGTCCGCCAGGGCGATCGACATTCCGAGGTACTCGGCGTGGTCGGAGACGACCAGCCAGTCGAGCGGCCGATCAAGTTGCACGAGCTGGCCGGTGGACGAGCGCATCTGCTCGCCGCGGGCAAAGCGAAAGGCGTCGTCCGGGCCGAGGCGGTCGCCGAGCATGCCGGCGTCGCAGGACAGGGCAGTGTGCAGGTGCTGATCGCCCCAGTAGACGCGCGTGGCGAAGCGGCGGTCGGCGTAGGGGGAGTAGAGCTTCGGCCGTTCGAAAGCCTTCGGATCGGGCTTCCCGGCGTCCTGTGTCAACGCCTCGGCGCTCTGGCGCGGTAAGAGCCACCAGACGAGGACGAGAGCGACCAGAGTCGTCGGCAGGCACAACGCAAGCAACCTGGCTCGGCGTCTCATGATGACATCCTCCTGCTGAAAGGGGGACTTTCAATACTGGTATCGATCAACTTCTCCGCAGCGGCAAGACAAGGCGCCGCTCCAGACTGCCAGGACCGCGTGCACCGCCACGGCCGGTGGCCCGGGAATGGTGGCGAGGGCGCTATCCATGAAGTCGAGCTGGCGATCAATCTCGCGGGCCGCGGCCTTGGCGGCGACCCAGTCGGTCGTCTCCTGCGCCTGTGTGGCGCACGGGACAAGGACCAGCAAGCTGAAAACGGAAGCGGTTTTCATGGAACGCTCCAGGCGTTTTCCGGCCGCGAAGGCCCCGGTTCGGCTCCGAGGACCGGCACTGGTAATCGGAACCACCAGGCGTCCGGGCCTGCCGCAGGGCAATCTACGCAGGGCGAAAACCCGAAGCAAATGAAAAAAAAGAGTGTCCGATTCCTCCCGGCCATTCAATATTGAGTTGGCCAGTACGCCACTCGTCCTGAAGAGCGATACCATACTTGCCGGATCTTCGAAGCCCAGGCCCAGGGCGTAGCGCTCCGTTTTGCTTGCTCGCTTCTCGAACCGCGGATACGCTGACAACGACCAGTGGAGCGAAGCATGTCCCTCCTCCTCATTCAAGCGTTTTCCTTGCTCACCGACGCGCCGCTTCTATTGCCGCGCGAGTACCCCCCTCTTCGCCAACTCGAGGCGGAGGTGCGGACGAAGGAGAAGGAACGGGAGGCGGCCCGCCGCGCTCTCACGCTCGAACCGCCGAAGAACCTGACCTTGCCTTACGCAACCTATCATCTGGCGACGATCGAAGCCGAACTCGCCGCGGCGGAAGCCCGCCTGGCCGAGGCGCGCGGCGATCGGAAACGCGCGGCCGCGGAATGGCGCAAGGTCGTCGCACACGCGGCGGTACACGTGGAAGTGGTGCGAAAGCTCCGGGTGTGCATGCCGGTCGAGGAAATGAACGCCGCCGTCGGCTACCTGGCGGAGGTTCGCTGTCGCCTTGCCGAGATCGAGCGCGACGGCGCTGTCCTCAAGGCGGAGTTGCCAAAGCACATCGCTTCCCTGCAGGCCCGCGCCAAACGAGCGGCCTTTCTCCTGGCGGTGAAGGCCATCTCTCCCGAAGAAGGCCGGCTCGTGCAGTCGGAAACCGAGAAGGAGTTGAGGAGAGCCCGGGCGTTGCTCGACGCCTTCCGTCCAGCAAAGTGACGCGCCGAGCTGCGCTTGTCTCACGCCGCTTCGGTCACCAGAAAATCGCCACGCGCAGACCGTACGAATCCGCGAACGACGGCCCGAAGTTCGGGTCGACCGGGATGGCGTGCGTGTAGTTGAACATCAGACGCGTGTAGTCGTTGAGGTACCAGTTGAGCCCCAGCGTCAGCGTCGTTTCCGTATCCCCCACCCTCAGTCCGTTGGCGTTACGCGGAATGGCGCCGCTGGAGAAGTTCACATAGCCAAAGCGAGCGGCGACTTCCCAGGCCCCAGGCCCGCGAACATGGTTGATCCCGTCGCGCAGGCACACGAAAGGCTCGAGGACACGCGTCATGCCGAACTTGCCGTCTTGCCGCAGATAAGCGCGACTCTCGCCGGTGAGGAAATAACTGACGAAGGCGTAGCCGCCGTTGAGAAAAACCGTGGGACCGCCGATCTGGTCGATGTCGGTCGCGGTCCATTCGGCCTGAAGCGAGAGGGGACCGAGAACCAGAGCGCCCTGCAGGTTGTACAGCTGCTGCGCGCTGGCCGGGATGGTGATGACGGGCTGGAACGGCGAGCCCGGCGTATCTTCCACCGTGAGCAGCGTGTTTTGCGGCCCCAGATTGATGGTGACCAGGTCATTGGGCGGGCGCCGTTGCGAGAAGGCGGCCCCCAAATGGACGAAGCTCCGGCCGTCCGCGCTCAGCCACGGCAGGCCGGTGAGGCGGGTCGTGAATGCGATGTCGTTGCCGTTGCCGATGTCGTCGCCGTTGCTCCCCGTGCCGGGACGGAAAGCGCCGATCTGAAACACGACGCGCTCATCCTCACTGAACGCGAATACGCCGGCGCCCCAGTTGCGGCCGGGCGAGAGCGCGTTTACCGAGGAGCGCTCCATGAAGGTAATGAAGTTCGAGCTGGTGTAACCTTCGAGGCTGAAGGGCTCGAGCATGTGGCCGAGACGAACCCGGCACAACAGCGGCAGCCGATCGACGCCGACGTAGACATCCTTGAACGAGATCGTGCCGCGCGCGAAATCGAACTCGGCCACCCAGTTGACCTGCTCCCCCACGGTCCCTTCGGCCCCGAGACGGGCGCGGCGAAAACCGGTGGCGCTCGGAACCTCACCCACGATCGCCAGGTCGCGCGCGCTCTGATGGACCACGATCGCGTCCGCGTTGATCCGGCCGCGCAGGTCGATTTTCGGTTTGGCGTCGTCCTTCGTGTCGAGAAGTCCGCTCGCCTCCTTGACGGACGAGACGCTCTCGCTCTTCGGCGGGGACGTGGACTCATCATCGGCAATCGGATCGCCCAGCGGAGCGCCCAAACGGGCCGCACGATTCTCGACCGGGCGCTCCGGGACAGGGCGGCGCGCATCGTCCTGAGCCGGCAGCGCTGGACAGGCCGACGGCGCAGTCAGCGCCAGCAAAGCCAAGAAGGCCGGTAGCGCCCCGACACGTCCGGTACGTCGTGCCCCTTGCGACAAGACGATCCCCCATCTCCGGGCGATAATCCCCCGTCTCTCTCATCGGCGGCAAAATGGGAAGACTTTACCGATTCTGCCGGTTTTTCCGGCCGCCGCCGAATCTTTGGATCATGGCGACGGCGTCGCCTTCTCGGCGCGGCGCACCTTCGTCGCCTCGATGTCCAGCACCGTCTTGCCGAGCGCGTCCTTGAGGGTGGTGGTCCATTCCCAGCGATCGGCATTGATCGACTTCCAGGTGGATGCGAACGTTTTCCCATCGGGCTCCGCGTGGCTCCACTTCATCGTCCGGTTCTTCTCGTCCCAGCCGCCGCCGGCCGTCGTCACGTCGCCGGCGCCGTTGAACATCCAGAAGCGATAGGCCTTGAGGCTGGTGTCGTAGGTCAGGAGCCAGTAGGCGTTTTCGTGGCCCGGCAGCCCGGTCTCCTCGGTGGCGATCACGTGGCCGCCCAGGATGTGCCGCGATTTGAGCTGGGTGGTGAACTTGATGTTCTCGCTGCCCTTGTCCCAGGTCAGCTTCATGAGGCCTTCCGTCTGCCAGTCGCCGATAAACGGATCGATGACCTTCATCTCGTCGGGCCGCTTCGGATCGATGACCGCCGGCTTCATCTCAACAGGCCCGGGCAAGCGCGTGCCGACGCCGCGCAGCTCGAAGACGATCTGGTTGTCGATGTCCTTCTGGTAATAGACGCGGGTCTTGATCGTGTTCTCGTCGGCGAACTGAAACTCGTAGGCCGCGTGCATGCCGCTGGGTAGCTTTTCCAGCCAGAGCATGGCACGGGTGTCGGGGTTCCAGCGGCCGACGCCGGGGCCGTGGTTCTCCCCCTTGGAGCTGAAGAACCAGCCCTTCACGCTGTCGGTGGCCTTGTCATATTGCTGCACGATGAGGCTCTCGAACTGGCCGTCGCCGTAATTGCTGTAACCTCGCAGAAACTTGCCGCCGGCGATCGGCTCGAAGACGTTGAAGCCGATCATCTTGGCCGCATCCGGCGGCAGCTTCGGCTCGACGATGGCGCTCTCGATCTTCCAGGTTCCGGTGATGAAGCGCGGGATGTCGGCGGCCTTCACCGGCAGCGCTGGCGGCTCGGGCGGCAGCTCCTTGATCTCGATCTTGCGGAGGTGCAGAGCCGTGCCCTTGCCCGGGTAACAGAAAAAGCCCAATGGCCCCTGGTCCGCCAGGCGATCGAGCGTCTTGTCGGCGGTCGTTTTGCCGTTGACTTTCACCACAACGTGCTTGCCGCGCACGGTGACGTCCAGGTCGAACCATTTTCCGGACGGCGCCAGGCTTTTGTCATTCCAGAGGCCGATTACTTTGGCCGTGTCGTCGGAGCGAAAGGCAAGGGCGCCGGTGTCGGTGCTGCCATAGTGGCCGATGTTGACCTGGCCTTTGCCTTCCGAAGCGTGCCGGAACGTCAGTCCGGCGCGGCCGGCGTCGATCTTGGCGACCACGCGCACCTGAAAATCCTGGAACGATCGCGCGCTGCGGATGCTGCCCGACTCGCGGCTGACGATGGCGCCGTCCTCGACGATCCATTTGCCGACTGTGCCGTTCCAGGGTTCCGTGCTCCAGCCGTCGAGGTCCTTGCCGTTGAAGAGCTGGACGAAGCCGGGCTCCTTGGATGGCAGCTCTTTGATCTCGATCTTCTTGAAGTTGACGATCGTTCCCGCGCCGGCCTGTTGCAGGGCGAGGTGGCCACGGCGGTATTTCGTGTCCTCGAACTCGTCCACCGTGGTCAGGCCGTTGACCTTGATCGTGATGCGCGGGCCGCGGGCGATGATTTCCAGCGTGAACCAATCGCCGGCATCGGCCCCCTTGATGATCTTTTCGTACGGCTTGAGCCCGTACAAGCTGCCGGTGCGATTGGTTTCCCTGGCGCCCGATGGCGCATTCTCGCCCGCAAAGATCTGCGCTTCGTAGCCCTTCGGGTAACGCTTGAACTCATCCAGGTCTAGTTTCTCGGATGCGCGGAAATAGATACCGCTGTTGCCGAAGCTCAGTTTGTCCTTGCCGACCCGGAAGAAGTTGATGCGCACCTCGGCGCGCAGGTGGAAGTCCTCGTACTCCCGATCGCTGAATAGATGGCTGTGCGTTCCAGGCCCGCTGCCGGTCAGGGCGCCATCCTCGACCCGCCAGTTTCCGGGCTGGCTGGGGTGCTTGTGCCAACCGGTCAGGTCTTTGCCGTTGAAGAGCTGGACCCAGCCGGGTTCGGGCGTGGACGGGCCTTTGGCACGGGATGTGACGTCCACCAGCAATACGCGCAGCCCGAACGTCGTCGCCGCGTAGTCCGCGTGCCGCGCCATTCGGTACGTCGAGCTGATATGCTCGGCCGGACAATCGAAGGCGCGGCCGCGCGCCACGCGATCGGGAGTGGGCTCGGGTCCCTGCGGATCCAGAAGCGGCGAGACGAAATAGTACGTGGGGTGATAGTAGTCGTGACACCACTCGAAGACATTCCCGTGCATGTCCCGGATGCCGAAGGCATTCGCCTCGCGCCCGCCGACCGGTTCAGGAACGCCATGGCCGCCGCGGCCGAAGACGGCCTGGGACGCCGTCACCTTGGGCCCGAAGGCAGTGCGGGTCGTCGTACCGGCGCGGCAGGCGTATTCCCATTCGGCCTCGGTCGGCAAGCGGTACTCCCGGCCCTCCTTGCGCGACAGCCATTCACAGAATGCGGTCGCATCGTGCCAGCTCACGCCAACAACCGGATGGTCCGGCCTGGGATCGTATCCCGGGGTGCGCCAACTCAAGCCTCTTGTAAAGGTCGGCAAGCCGACCGCGTTCGGCGCGGTCATGCCGCCCCGTTTCTCCGCGTCCGTGACGTAACCGCTCTCCTTCACAAACGCGGCAAACTGCCCGACCGTGACTTCATCGACGCCCAGGGCGCTGGGCCGCGAAATGCGCACCCGGTGCGCCGGCGCCTCACTGTACAAGGCCTTCAGCGCCGGCGCCGGAAACGACGGCGCCAGCGCCTTGACCTCGGCTTCCGTCGACCCCATCGTGAACTCCCCCGGCGGAATCAGGCGCAGCTTCATGCCGATGGAGTTCGTGATCTCCGGCTTGACGCCCAGATGCTTGGCCCAGGCGTCTTGATGCTCCTTGGCTTTCGCGGCATCAAAAGGGGCGACGGCAAACGGGGGCGCCAACGGATCGGCCGGCTTCCTTTTCTCTCGCTTCGCGACCTCCGCCGCCCACGAAATCAGCACGGTTCGATCGCGATCCACCCGCACCCGCTCGGCGTAGAGCATCTTGCCGTCGCGCTCAGCCGCGAACCAGTAGTCGCCCGCCGTCACAAGGATGCGCCGCTCCCCCTTGAAGCCCAGCATGGGGACGGGTTCCTCGGGGCCGCGCTCGGCGTAATCACGCTCCGCATCGCTGCCCTCTCTCACGGTTACGATGTGAATCGTGATGTTCGGGTCGTCGACGCCAAGGTTGATCCAGTATTGCGGCGTGTGGAAGAAGTGAGTGACATCGGTCAGTTCGGCGATCGCAAGCGCGACGCTTACGACGGCCAGCAGCGCGACGGCCGCATAGGCAAAGCGGTGTCTTCCACGGAGGGGGACAGGAGGCGTCGGCCGCTCGACTGGTTTTATCGCACCCGCCTTGGCGCCTCGGGCAGTCTCGATCTCGCGCCCCGCCTGCACATCCGCCAACCTCGCCCCCAGCACCCCCGCCACCTCCTCCGCCGTCTGAAACCGCTCCTCCGGCTTCTTCGCGTGCAGCTTGCTGATGATGTCGCACAACCATTCCGGAATCTCGTTGTTGCTCTCCCGGATCGGCCGCGGCGCCGCGTCGATGACGCGCTTGAGCACCGCATGGGTCCCCGAAGCGCGAAACGGCGGATGCCCCGTGCACATCGCGTAGAGCACACTGCCGAGGCTGAACAGGTCGGAGCGCTTGTCGACGGAGAGCCCCTCCGCCTGCTCCGGCGACATGTACATAGGCGTGCCGGTGACGGTCCCCGATTGCGTCACGCTCGCGTCCTCGACCGACCGCGCCAGGCCAAAGTCGGTGAGCTTGACGCGCTCGACGCCGTTCTCCAGCAGGATGTTCGCCGGCTTGATGTCGCGGTGTACCAGCCCCTGCTTGTGGGCGGCCTCCAGTCCCTCCGCGATCTGCATGCCGATGCGCAGGATCTCCTTGACGCCGAGCGCTCCGTGCTTGTCGAGCTTGTCCTGGAGCGAAATGCCGTCGATCAACTCCATCACGAGGTAGGGCGGGTTGGCGTCGGCCTGCACGTCGTAGATGCCGACGACGTGCTCGTTCTTGACCGCGGCCGCGGCGCGCGCTTCGCGGATGAAGCGCGACCGCGCCGAGCCGTTGGCCGCGAACGCCGGCAAGAGGGCCTTGATCGCCACGACGCGGTGCAGCCGCTCGTCGAAGCCCTTGAGGACGACGCCGAAGCCCCCCTTGCCGAGGATTTTTTTGACCTCGTAGTGGGCCAGGCGGCCGAGATGGTCGGCGACGGCGGAGGGGGTCAGGAAGGGAAGCTCATCGGTGGCGGCGCCGACCGGATCGTGCAGCGTCGCCGATTTCGCCGCTTCGCCGAACGCGGCGGTTCCTTCGGCCTCGGTGGCGCCGCTGTCCTGGAGCAGGGCGGAAGGAGTATCGGTCAGCAATTCGCCGGAGTTGGCGTGGCTTGCGAGCATGGCCTCGATTTGCCGCCGCAAAGCCTCGTCGCCGGCGCATTCCTTATCGAGATACGCGCCGCGCTCAGCGGGCGCCATCTCCAGCACGGCGAGAAACAGCTCCTTGACCCTGGCAAATTCGACGGCCAGCAGGGAACTCCGTATCGGCGAGCCGGGCGGCGTTAGCCCCGGAGGGCAGCGCCGGTGATCGCGACCCCAGGCGAGCGCAGGTCACCGCAGCGTCTCCGGCGCCGCCCTCCGGGGGCTAACGCCGCCCGGCTCGCCTTTGCCTTCATCCCTCTATGCGCCATCCGGCGAAATGTCCCGACTTTTTTCGTCTTTTTCCCCCAGCTCGTAGCGGAGCCGAGCGCGGGCGAACGCCCATTGCCGGTACGCCACCGTCCGCGACAGGCCCAGGTGCTTGCCGGCCTCCTCCACCGAAAGTCCGCCGAACGTGTGCAACTGCACCAGTTCCGCCGCCTGCGCGTCCGCCGCCGCCGAGCCGGGTCAACGCCTCGTCGAGGGCCAGCAGCCGCTCCGCTTCCTCCTGCCGCGGATCGACGACATCGGGCAGATCGACGCGCTGCCGGTCGCCGCCGCGCTTCTCGCGTTTGCGGCGGCGGGCATTGTCGATGAGGATACGGCGCATGGCGAGGGCGGCGGCGGCGAGGAAATGGGCCCGGCCCTGCCACTGCGCGTCCGTCTCTTTGCCGACCAGGCGCAGGAAGGCCTCGTGGACGAGCCGCTGTGGGCTGGAGGGTGGCGCCGGGTTTTTCGTTTTCGAGGTAGTGGGCGGCGAGCCGGCGCAGTTCCTCGTAAACCAGCGGCAGGAGCTGCTGCGCGCCTGCTTGTCGCCGCGGCTGGCGACCTCGAAGTTGCGTAACCTCGTTCATCGGCAAGTGACCGGGAAACCGATTTGTGGCTCATCCGGTTTTCGCGTGTTGTTTTCATCGGTCGCCTCGCGCAGTCCCGTTACGGGTTCCTCTTCTCTGTTCGCTTGTGCAGCCAGGGAACCTCTCGATGCAGACGAGCGCACAATTCAAGGGCGGCTTCATGGAGCGGCTTCTTGGAGCGGCTTCTTGGCCGCTTTCGCCCAAAGGTCGAGCTGGTTTCCGGCGGCTCCGCACTTGAAGCAGCGCAAGGCATGCTTGATGAGATTGGCGGAAAACACGCGGTTGCCGCCTTCTTCGCCATGCAGGGGGCACGGTCCCCGAACCGGGCTTCCGGCGGATCGGGCAGCCTCAAAACCGAGTAGCCCAGGGACATCCGCCATGGAAACCGCCCCTCGAACTTTGCGAAAGTCGATGGCCGGCATGCCTTGCTGCTCACGCGAACAGAGAAGAGGAACCCGTAACAGGATACCGGCAAATGACTCCACCCGGAATCCAAAACGCGCGTTTCCGCGTTTCCCGGATAAGCTCGATTTGTGCCCGAGTCATTATCCGATGTTCGCCGGTGGGCGGCAGTCCGCTCGGGCGTCTTCTCCCTCAATCGTGAATCAGCGCCTTGAAGTCCGCCCGGTCGCGCATCGATCTGGGAAAGGCGCCCTCGCGACGAATAAGGTCGAGCTCGTTGGGACCCATCTTTGTTTTGCTCCAGAGGGCGACGGCGCGGCGGAGCTGGTCCAGCGCCATGTCCTGGTAGCGCGTTTCCTGCTTGGGGTCCGCGACCCCGCACATGGCGTAGACGCAAGCGACGTTGTGCAAGACGATGTAGTCGCCGGCGCCATGAAGGATTGCCAGCGCCGCATGCCGTTCCGCGTCCTTGTGGTTCTTCTGGGACGCATGGACATAGCCGGCGCCGGCGTGGGCCTCGGCGTTCTCCGGTTCGAGGCCGAGAGCCGCGGCGAACTCCTTGCGGGCTTCGTCATAGTGCGGCGGGCCCTCTTCCACCAGCTCCCAGCCGCGGCGAAGCCTGAGGCCGACCTCGCCCGGCGGCGCCTTTCGCGCTTCAGGCGCCTTGCGCCATACCTCTTGCGGCGGCACATCTCCGGCGCGCGTCAGGATCTGCCGCAACGTCGAGGTCGGCATCTTGCTGCTGAGCCGGAACACGGCGCCGTCCGGCCGCGCGACCCAGAAGTTTTCCCCCAGCCCTTGCGCCGGCTGATACGGGTTGTACGGCCAATCGTCCGGCTTGCTCCAGATGACGCGATGGTCGTCGTCCGCTTGCAGGATCAAAACGGTATTGGAGGCGCCACGCGTGATCTCCAGCAGGTTGACGCCTTTGCCGCCGGGGAAGATCGTCTCGGCCCCGACCGGCACGAGCAGGGTCGTCTTGCCGTCTGTGCGTCCAAGACTGAACACGGCCGGAATCTTGGCGACCAGCTCCCGGTTGTGCGGACTGTCCCAGGGCTCGTCGAGCTTGAATTGACGATATAGATCCTCCTGTCCAAGGAAGGGAAGCAGGTGCACGCGCCAGCTGAGCAGCGGCGTGCCTTTCTTGTCATAGTTGGCCGGGGTCGGGAATCGCTCGTGCGTGTCGTGATAGGCGTGCATGGCGATGGCGAGGCGCCTCAGCTCGTCGGAAGGCTCGACGGGCGCCGGTTTGGGCGGCGTGATGTCCTTGATCTCGATGTTGCGAAACGCGATCCGGTCGTCGCCGAAGCCGTTGTTCCACAGGCGCAAGACGCCGGGCGTGGCCCACAGGTGCTTCAAGCTCACGACCTCTTGGCCGTTGATGCGCACGGTCGCGTGCTCATCCGTGGCGACGAGTTCGAGATAGAGCCAGTCGCCGAGCTTGAACTCGGTTGCGCCTTTGGCCTGAACGCTTACGCCCGCCCCCGGCGCGACGGAGACCAACTCGGTCTCGAGCAAGCCCTTGGCGTGCGGGTTCTCCGTGAGGTTGAGGAAGCAGCCATCCGTCGGGAAGGGGTGATCGAATTTCTCGGCGCCCGCCTTGGCGTGGAAACGGATCGTGCCCCGGCCGCGCAGGAGGTTGACTTCCGCGCGCAAATGAAAATTGCGGGGGAGGGGGTCGCTGGTTTCGACCTGACCACGGGCGAAGAGCAGAATCTCGCCGGCCCCGGCGTTCGAATCGCCGAACGCTTTCCAGCCGGCGTAGCCCTTGCCGTCGTAGAGCGAGCGCCAGCCGAAGCCGCCGAAGACGGGGACAAAGGCGGGCGCGCCTTTCGAAGGCGCGTCGGGATGCGAGCTTGTCTTCCAATAGCGACGTCCCGCCACGATGGCGATCACGACCACCCCAGCCAGCATCGGGACGACGACGGCCCAGCGCCGGCTTCGCGGTGAAGCGGAGAGCTCGGCGCCACCCGGCTTTGAGATTTCGAGGCCGTCGCTCGCGCTTCCGGCGCCGACAGCGCGGCCCGCTTGCACCTCAGCCAGCCGCGCGCCGAGCGACTCCGCCACTTCATGGGCCGTTTGGAAGCGATCCGCCGGCTTCTTCGCGTGCAGCTTGTTGACAATGTCGCACAGCCACCCTGGTATCTCGCTGTTCACCTCGCGGACCGGCCGCGGCGCCGCGTCGATCACGCGCTTGAGGACCGCGTGCGTGCCGCTGGCGCGGAACGGCGGATGCCCGGCGCACATCGCATAGAGCACGCTGCCGAGGCTGAACAGGTCCGAGCGATGGTCGATCGCCAGCCCCTCCGCCTGCTCCGGCGACATGTACATCGGCGTGCCGGCGACAGTGCCCGACTGCGTCACGCTGGCGTCATCGACCGCTCGCGCCAGGCCGAAGTCGGTGATCTTGACGCGCTCGACGCCATTCTCCAGAAGAATGTTGGCCGGCTTGATGTCCCGATGCACGAGGCCTTGCTTGTGAGCGGCCGCCAGTCCCTCCGCGATCTGCATGCCGATGCGCAGGATCTCCTTGACGCCGAGCGCCCCGTGCTTATCCAGTTTGTCCTGGAGGGAGATGCCGTCGATCAGTTCCATCACGAGGTAGGGGGGATCGGCCTCCCCCTGGACGTCGTGGATGCCGACCACGTGTTCGTTCTTGATGGGGGCGATGGCCCGGGCCTCGCGAATGAAGCGCGCCCGCGCGGCGCCCTGCGCGGCGTAAGCCGGCGCGAGCACCTTGATCGCGACCACCCGGTGCAACCGCTCGTCGAACGCCTTGAGCACCGTGCCGAAGCCGCCTCTGCCGATGATCTCCTGCACTTCGTAATGCCCGAGCCGGCCCTGAACGCCGGGCTTGTCGGAAGGCGCCAGGAAAGCGAGCGAATCGTCGCGCCGCGCCGAGGGATCGGCCTGCGTCTCCGAAGCGGGGGCCTGGAATTGGGCCACGACCTCATCGAGCTCCGGCGTGGCTTCCTCGGTCCGTTCGCCTGCGTGGCGGGCCACGTCCAGGAGCGAATCGCCGCCGCCGGCCAGCCTCTCCAGCGTCTTGCGGCAGGCGGCGCAGCCTTCCAGGTGCTCGGCGAGCAGCGCCTGCTCCTCGGCCGGAAGCGTCCCGTCCAGATGTTCCTTCCAGCGTTCCGCGGATGGACAGGAATGCGCCATGACTCAATCCTCTTCCAGCGTCTCGATCTCTCTCTTGATGAGAGCCAGCACCCGGCTCTTGGCCGTGTAAAGGGCGCCGACCTTGAGATTCAGCTCCTTGGCGACTGCAACCGCGTCCCGGTTCTCGACCGCGGTCTGCCAGAACGCCTGCCACGAGTCCGGATTGACGTTCGGCCGCACCCGCTGCGCCGCGACGAGAAAGCGCTGACGCTTGTACTCCGTCTCCCACCAGTCCGCTTCATCCGGCGCCGGAAGGGCCGCCAGTCGCTCTACGTTTTCCGTGTCGCCGGCCCCTTGCGGCTGCTTCTGGCCGCGGCGCCACTTGCCGAGCTGATTGCGCGTCACGCCGAAGAGCCAGCCGCGGAACGTTCCCCTGGCCCGGTCGTAGTCGAGCCGGCCGATGCTGCCGCTGACCGCCTGCAAGACGAGTTGCGTCAGATCGGCGGCGTCCGCGTCCTGCAGGCCGCTCTTGCGTCCGAAGCCATAAATCAGCGGCGCGTACAGGTCCAGAAAGGCGCGCCAGGCGTCCTGGTCCTTCGGATCGCGCAGGCGCACCAGCAGGCTGGGACGAGTGTGTACGGACTCGGCCATGTGCCTCCCATAACGGAACTTACCCGGCGGCGCTACGATCTTACCAGGATTTTTGACAACAGAGCGAAACGAAAGCTCGAGGCCGGCCCAAGGGGGACGTGACTCCGGGCGAAGAGGTTATTTCAAACGCGGAGGGCGCGACGAAAGGGGCTTTGAAGTTGCTCTGAACCTAAGGCAAATCGGAAACAGGCCGGCCCGACCCCGGCCGGCAGCGAGAGCGATCTGGCGGCTGCGTGGGAGTATGCCGATTCTCACGGCGCGGAAATCGACCAAGCGATCACCGACAACGAGGCGGGCGAAGAAGGCGATGTGGAGTGACAGGGCATATTGCTCTACGCCGATGAGGATTTTCCCGGCCCGGCGGTCGGAGAACTCCGACTGACTGGTGATCTCAGAGAAATGACCAGATATCTGAAGGCACTTTGCTGCGACTGCTCCAGCCTCTTGCCTTTGCTTCGCCGAGCAACTTGTCGAGGTCGTCTCTGATCTGGCGGCTGATGTCATCCCGGTCGGCGGAATCCGCGGCGCTCGTCGCGAAGTCCCAAGCGTCGAAGACAATTCGTGCGGAATCATCAGAGTTGTTCGCAAGCGCGGATTCGGCCGCCTTTTCCGCCGCTCTCGCGACCAGGGACGCGATTGTGCCGCTGTACGCGTCGTCCGGTCCTTGCGCGCCCCCCTGGAACGCGGCGCCGGCTGCCACCGCGACCGTGACAACAGCGTCTTCCAATCCCTTGGCAGCGCGGGCATCCTCGGCGGATCGTTCCGCCAGCACGATCGCGTGCTTGACGGCGCGCGAGTGTTTTGCGGGAATGTCTGACCAGACTTGGCTCAACAGCGGCAGCACCTGGCGAGCGCAATGGGCGGCGAAGGCGACACGCGCCCAGCGCGGCAAATCGGCTGTGGGGGAATCGGTCTGACCTTCCTGCGGCGCAGTCTCTGGCAGCTCTTGGGGTTTCTTGGTGGCGCGTTTACCCTGTTTCTCCAAATGCCGGAAGGCGTCGGCATGTGAGCGGATGTAGCTCGCGAGGCGCCGATCCAAATCCTTCTCGGCGGCGAAGAACTCCAGATCCGCGTTCGTGGGCCAACTCTTTTGCCTCTTCAGGTAATAGCGAAGCCGGTCCTCGATGTTTCGGGGCGGACGCGAACCTGGAAAAGTAGCGAGCGTTGTGCGGACCGCGCTGCTTGCCTTCTCGCACCCAACGGTTTCAAAGGCCTTGGCGGTCAGAGCAAAGTCAGGATCGCCTTGGATGTCCAACTCGAAGAGATAGCGGAAACCGCCGTTGCCGATGATTCCGGACGCGTGCCACACCAGCACGACCACGCGCTCTGCCTCGTTAAGGATCGAGGCATCTACGTCGTCCCCGTGATGATCGAGGATTCGGCAGAAGAGACCGTCGCACAAGTTGACGTCGTTCGGCTCAGCGAATAGCTGCTGCAAAGACTTGGACATGGCGCACCCAGTGTCTCACCGGAACATCTCTGAGACTAAGAAGCAAGCAAGAAAAAGGCCGCGACCCACGTCGCGGCCTCTCATTGGACCTTGCTTTTCCCAGGCGCGTCACTGCGCCAGGATAAACTCCTTCGTATTCAACAGCGCCCAGATGATGTTCTCGTACGCCAGCTTCTTCTGACTCGCGTTCGCCGCGATGTTCTTCATGGCGACGTCGAGCTGGGCCGGCGACGGGCGGCGGGCGAAGGCCCAGAGGAAGAGCTCCTCCACCTTCTCCGCGTCCGGGCGAGCGTCCTTGGCCAGGAGGTCGGCACGGCCGCCGGGGCGACTGAGCTTGTCGGTGATGTCCTTGGAGTTCAGGAGGTGCAGCGCCTGGGCCAGGTTGGCCTCGCTGACGCGCTCGCACTCGCAGGCGCTGATCCGCTGCGGCCGGCCGAACACGTCCAGGAAGTAGGACGGGAACGACTCGTCCGGCAGCATGATGGCGCGGCGCGGGGCGTGCTTGTCACTCGGCAGGCCGGGGAAGGTCGCCGGGCTGCCGGTGAGCTGGCAGACGGCGTCGAAAAGGACCTCGGCCGAGAGACGGCGCGGGTAGTAGCGAGCGTACGACTTCTTGTCGTGCTTGTTGAACTCGTTGGGCATCGAGTCGAGCTGGTAGGTCCGGCTCTTGCAAATGACCTTGATCAGGTGCTTGAGGCTGTACTTGTGGTCGACCAGCTCCTTGGCCAGCGCGTCCAGCAATTCGGGATTGGACGGCGGGTTGGTGACGCGGATGTCGTCGATCGGGTCGATGATGCCGCGGCTGAAGAAATGGGCGAAGTAGCGGTTGGCGACGGCGCGGGCGAAGAACGGGTTCTTCGCGTCGACCATCCAGTCGACCAGGCGGTGCCGCGGGTCCTCGCCGGGCGTCAGGCTGACCGGCTCGGCGTCGAGGGCGTGCATCACGGCGGGGCTCTTGGTCCGCGTGTTGATGACCGTTCCCTTGCCGCTGTTAAAGATCACGAGGCGGGCGCCGGGCTGGCCGGGGATCGGCACGGCTCCGGGGACCGGCACGGTCTTGCGGCCGACCTGGCCGAAGAAGCTGGCCATGCCCCAGTAATCGTCCTGGCTCCATTTCTCGTAGGGATGGTGGTGGCACTGAGCGCAGGCGATGCGGACGCCGAGGAAGAGCTGGCAGGTGTCGTCGACGAACTGCTCGGGCTTCTGCAGATCGCGGTACCACATCGTCGGCGGCGCTTTCACCTCGTCACCGATGGCGGCGAGGATCTCGCGGACGAACTGGTCGTAGGGCTTGTCGTTGGCGATCGACTCCCGGATCCAGTTATGGAACGAGAAGGTGGCGAACGCCCGGCCCGCCTGGTTGCCGCGCTTGACGCGGAGCACGTCGGCCCAGCGGTTGGCGAAGAAGAAGCTGTACTCGGGCGTTTCCAGGAGATCGTCAACCAGCTTGTCGCGCTTGTTGGCGTTCTTGTCGTCGAGGAAGCGGCGGACCTGCTCGGGGGTCGGGAGCGTCGCGGTGATGTCGAGGTAGACGCGGCGGACGAACTGCTCGTCGGAGCAGAGCTTGCTCGGGACGATGCCGAGCTCTTGCCATTTCTTGTGGGTGAAGCGGTCGACGACGGTGATCGGGTCGAACTTGTAGTCGGGGATCTTCATGCCGAGGGGCACGGTGGCGCGGAAGACCGCGACCTGTCCCTGGTAGCGCGCCATGACGGCCGCCTCGCCGGCGACTTCGAGGCTGCGGACCAGGCCCGTGCCGTCGACGACGGCGATGTCCGGGTCGTTGCTCTCGTACTGGGCGCGACGGGTGACGTCGACGACGGAGCCGTCGGTGTAGTGGGCGTAGACGGCGATCTGCTGCCGGTTGTTGCGGGAGATCATCCGGTGCTCGGGGAAGATCGTGATCCTGGTGACGGTCGGGTCGGTCTCCTTGCCGACGGGCATGCCGGAGGCGATCCAGCGGCGGATGAGCTTGTACTCATCGGAATCGACTTCCATGCGCCGGCCGCCGCCGTGCGCCATCATGCCGGTCGCCTTCATGAGGAGCAGGCTGTATTCCGGGACGGTGGAGAGGACACGGCGGCCGCGGTTCTCCATGACGAGCGTCTGGTAGTCGAACTCGGGGATGAAGCCGAGGAGGGAGAGGGCGAAGCCGTTCTGACCGCCGGACTTGCCGTGGCAGCCGCCGCCGTTGCAGCCGAGCTTGGTGAAGATCGGCACGATGTGATTGCCGAAGTTGATGGGCAGGTTCTTGTCCATCGCCTCGACCTTGACGGCGACCGAGGCGCTCTTCGGGCCGTAGCGGGCGGTGACGGTCGTGGCGCCGTTCTTGAGAGGGACGACGCGGCCCGACTCGGTGACCTTGCAGATCGAGGCGTCGGCGACTTCGTATTTCACGTCGCCGGAGAGGTCTTGCTGGCGGGCGGCGCCGATGGCGCCGGTGAGGATGAGCTGGCGCGAGTCGTCGCTGCCGGTGATGGTGATTTCCTTGGCCGGGGAGATCTCGAGAGCGGTGACCTCGGCTGGGGTCGGCAAGGCGATGGTCTCGGCCGCGGATTTCTTGGGAGGATCGTCGGCGCGAGCGAGCGTGCCGATGGCGAGCACGCAGCCCAGAGCGAGCAGGTGGGAAAGATTGCGCTTCATAAAAGGTGGCCTCGCCGGATGAGGGATGCGATTCGGTGGGGGTGGGATGTAGACAAGTCGTCCGGCCACAAAAACGCACAAGAAGCACAAGCGTTTTGTGCGTCTTGTGCTTTTTGTGGCCGGCTGGTTCTTCAAGCTACGTTACACCAACTCGCGGACCGGGTTGCGGTCGTCCACGATGTGGATCGGCCGGCCGGTGCCATTGAGGAACGTCTGGGCCGGGTCGATGCCGATGGCGCGGTAGAGGGTCGACATCACCTGCGGCACGGTGTAAGGCCGGTCCTGCGGGCGTTCGCCACGCGCGGTCGAGCTGCCGACCGCCTGGCCCATGCGGAGTCCGCCGCCGGCGACGAGGGCGCATGACGGGCGACCAGTGGTCGCGGCCCGCGTTGTTATTGACGCGCGGGGTGCGGCCGAACTCGCCCCACATGACCGTGACGACGTCGTTCTGCAGGCCGCGCTCGTGCAGGTCGCCGATCAGGTTGGCGATGCCCTTGTCGACCTGGGGCGGCTGGCGGCGCAGGGTCTGGAAGTTCTGGCCGTGCGTATCCCAGCCGCCGATGGAGAGCGTGACGCAGCCAACACCGGCTTCGATCAAGCGGCGAGCGGTGAGGAACTGCTCGACGCCCCGATAGCGGTCGCGGCGCGCTCGGTTCACGGTTCAGGTCGAGAGCGTTGCGGACCGTGCCGGAGGAGATCATCTCGAAGGCGCGGCCGGTGAAGCTGTCGAGGCCGGACACGCTGGCGTCAACTTCGCGCGGACGTTGTCGAAGGCGCTCATCATGGCGCGGCGGTCGGTCAGGCGGCTCTCGGTCATGGCCGCTTGCGGGCGGAGGTTATCGAGGCCGGGGCCGGACGGGCTGAAAGGCCGGTGGTTGATGCCAAGAAAGCCGGGTTCGGTGCCGCGCGACATGCCGCGGAGGCTGACGAAAGGCGGCACGCTCGACTCGCCGGAGCGGATGCGGGAAACGACCGAGCCAAACGACGGATGGTTGGCGGTCATGTTCTCGCGCTGGCTCTTGCCGGTCATGACGAGCGAATCGGAGTGCTCGTCGACCGAGATGACCGAGCGGATGCAGGCGAGCTTGTCCCACATGCGGGCCTGGAGCGGGAAGTGCTCGCAGATGCGGACGCCGGGAACGTTCGTGTCAATCGGCCGGAACTCGCCGCGGAACTCGGCGGGCGCGTCGGGCTTGAGGTCATACATGTCCATGTGGGACGGTCCGCCCGGCAGATAGATCATGATGGCGGACTTGGGACGGCTGGTGGCCGGGTGGCCAGCTGGCGTGGACGCGTGGGCTCGGCCGCGCAGGACGTCGGCCAGGGTCAGTCCGGCGCCGAACGCGCCGATTTTGAGGAAATTGCGGCGGGAAACGCCGTCGCAGAACCCTTGCTTGGAGCCCCAGATCGTAAACATGCGAGAACCCCCTGAAGGTATGGTCTTACCTGGTAGAATCCTAAACCCATCATTCGAGCCGCACAACGAAAAAATGCAAAAAAAAATGAATCTGGCCCTTGCGACCGGCAAAATCTGCGTTTAGTATCGCCAATGTCACGGAGTGACTTTGGGCCACGCAAGGACAGCGTCCCGATACGCTTCCCGTTGGGTTTCTGTCTCGGCGCCCTCACCATGTCCACCAAGAGAGTCCTCCGATGGCGCCTTATGCTCGCGGTCTGCTCGTCCTCGCCTTGATAGCCGGTCCTTCACAGGCGGATGTCGTCGTCACCCCCGTGGGCGGCGGTTTTCAGCTCAATTTCAACCTGAGTGTCTCGGCGACCTCCACGACCAGTGTTCAGCAGTATATCGACAGCATCCTCGGCCCCGGGAAGGTCACTGTCACGGGCGCTTTCTGGGGCAATGGCTACAACGGTGAAGGCCACGTCGTCGGTCCAACGCTCGGCTCCGATGGCGGCAACTTCCTCATCACCGACCAGAACGCCGGGGACCATGCCAAGATCACGATGACGTTCGCGCAGCCGATCAGCAGCATTCGTTTCGATTACGAGATCTTCCCGGACGTCACGGGCAACCCTGACTTCACCTTCAACGCTTTTCTCGGCGGCACAATGGTCGATTCGTTTACGAAGCTTGGCGAGTTTCCTGCCGGCCAAAACTTCGACCGTCAGTTGCTCAGCTCCGCATTCGTGATGTTCCCGAACGGCGCCGACAAGGTTGAGTTCGTTGATTGGCCGGCGACCGTCGGCGTCGACAACCTCGACGTGAACGCCAACGCCATTCCGGAGCCGGCCAGCGTCATGCTGTTGCTGAGCGTGACGATCACGGCCTCCCTGTGCTTGCGCCGGCGCAAAACGCTGCGTGCCGCGCTTGGGACTGCCGGATAACGCAAGGCGGGCAAGCACGAAATGACAGGCGCTCAGCTTTCAAAGACTGGGCGCCTTTTCTTTTTGGACGCGGGCCGCTTCAGTCAACGCGGACATGCAGATGCGCGATGGCCGGCTCGCCACGCTCGTTGTGGCGCTCGACGCGGACGATGTAATCGCCGGCTTTCGCGAAGCGATGCGTCGTCACCGCGTAGCCGTCCGGCGCCAGCGGTTTGGCGTTGCCGTCGGAATGGACCTTGGCCTTGGCGCCGTCGCCGAAGTCCCAGAGCTCGAAATCCGCGGCGGCGCGGAACGAGCGGACCTTGAACGTGACCGGATCGCCGGCCTTGATATCGAAGGTCGGCGAATAGGCGGCGTGGATCGTCGGCGGCAGTTCCTTCGGCTCCTTCTTGTTGAGGATCTGCACAACGGCGAAGTCGTAGGCGACGCCGCCCGCTTCATCGGTCACCTTCAAAACCTCGCTGTAGCTGCCCGGCTTCTCGTAGGTTCGTTTGACGAGGGCGCCGCTCGCCGTGCCGCGGTCGCTGAACGTCCAGTCGTGGCGGACGATCTTCTTCTTCGCCCACGAGCGCGAGCCGTCCAGCGTGAGGGTGTCGCCGCTCCAGCCGACAACGTGCGGCCGGGCGACGGCGATGAGCGCCGGCTTGTGCTCGCGCTGATACGCCTCCCAAAGAAACGCGTAGCCCTCCTGGATGCCCCACTTGCCGGAGGGCTGCTTCGCGGTGATGTCGAAGTGCAGGTGGGACCAGCCGCCGCTCGCCCCTTCCTTGCCCAGGACGCCGATCTTCTGCCCCAGCTTGACGCGGGCGCCCGGCTTGATCTCGGGCTCCATCGAGAAGAGGTGGCTGTAGCGGTAGTACCAGCCGCGCTCGTCGGCGACGTAGATCACGTCGTAGCGCGGGCTGGCCGGCGTCTTCTCGTATCCCGGTAGGATCGCCTTCCCGGCGGAGACGACCAGGCCGTCGGTGGCAGCGACGACGTCGACCATCTTCTCGGCGCCGCCGATGTCGAGTCCCCAGTGATAGTAGATCTTGCTCGTGAAGGGTTTCTCGCCGCCGTCGACGTAGACCGGCTCGTTGGCCATCTGGGTCATCGAGGCGAACCAGCGCTGCTTGGTCGGGTAGACGAACGTGCCCGGCTCCATCCAGGGAGAGCCGGCCGGCCAGAGGCGAAGGCGGGCGTCCTTGACCAGGCCCCACACGTCCTGGCCGCTGTTCTTCACATAGCCTTTGGTGATCGGGCAATCGAGCTGCGCCTTGCCGACGGTTATCGGGAGGCGATAGTTGGCGGAGACCAGGCTGACCATCTTGCCGTCGACCTCGACTTTGACGGTCGCCTCGCGTACCGCGTCGCGGATGGCGTCGCGTCGTTCCTGCACGTCGAGCAGCTTGACGCGCACGACCGATTTGTCGGCGAGCGTGACCTTCGCCGATTCGCCGATGTCGAGATCGACGGCCTCCAGCAGCGCCTTGCGCGTGACGGGCGGATCCTGAGCCGGGAGCGCCGGGCTCAGGCCAAGAAGGACGGCGCCGCACAGGATCGCTTTTTTCATGGCATCTCCTCTCAATGGACCATCGCTTCGATCGGCCCGTAACCTTCTTCGACAAGCCGCACCGTCCGTCCCTGGACCTGCATCTCCATGTTCCGCGGATCGATGCCGAGCTGGCGGAGAATGGTGGCGTGCAGGTCGCTGAAGTAATGCGGGTTCTCCACCGCGCGGTAGCCGACGGGATCGGTCGCGCCATGGACGACGCCGCCCCGCACGCCGCCGCCGGCGAGCCACGACGTGAAGCCGCGCGGGTTGTGGTCCCGGCCGGTGGTGTTCTGCGACCAGGGAGTGCGGCCGAATTCGCTGGTCCAGACGATGAGGGTCTCGTCGAGCAGGCCGCGCTGCTTGAGGTCGCGGATCAGGCCGGCGATCGGCTTGTCGGTCGCACGGCAGAGGGGCCCCTGGGTGCGGATGTCGCCGTGCGCATCCCAGCCGCCGTTGCCGCCGCCGGCGTGGCAGACCTGGATGAAGCGGACGCCGCGCTCGACCAAACGGCGGGCCAGCAGCATCTGCCGGCCGAAATCGTCGGTCTCGGCCGCCCCGATGCCATAGAGATCGAGGACGTGGCGTGGCTCGGTCGAAAAGTCGACGGCTTCCGGCGCCGCGAGCTGCATGCGCGCCGCCAACTCGTAGGAACGGGCGCGGGCCGCGATCTCGGAGCTGGCCGCGTGCCGTTCGCGGAACTCGCGGTTCAGGTCGTAGAGCGCCTGCATCTGCCGCTCGCGCTCGGCGCCGCTGACGCCGCGGGGTGGACGCAGGTGCGGGATCGGCTCCGCGCCCGGCTGGAACGGCGTGGCGGACAGGCTGGCGCCGAGATAGCCGCCGCTCAGTTGCACCGGCGAGGAGGCCCGGCCGATGTTGACGAAGGCCGGCATGTTCTCGTTGGCGCTGCCCAGCGCGGCGTGACCCAACTCCCCAGCGTCGGATGATCGAACTGCCGGCCGCGGTGTCCCGTGCAGCACTCGATTGCCGCCGGAAAATGGTTGGCCTCGTTGCACCACATCGAGCGGACGACGGCGATCTCGTCGATCACGGCGCCGATGTGCGGGAACCAGTCGGAGACGGGGATGCCGGAGCGACCATGGCGCGTGAACGTGCGGAGGCAGGGGATGACGGGTCGGCGCATCTCGGCCTGGTTGTCGCCGAAGCCGGTGGCGTCGATCAGTGTGCCGGCCCAGCGGTTGTCCTTCGGATCGAACGTGTCGATATGGCTGACGCCGCCGCACATGAAGAGGAAGATGACCGACTTGGCGCGCGGCGGCCTGGCGGTGCCCGGCGTCGCCGCAGACGGGCGAGAATCCGCCTTCGCGAACAGGGCGCCGAGAGCGAGGCCGAGGAAGCCGCCCCCGGCCTCGAAGAAGAAGCGGCGGCGGGACGGGCGATCGGCGGGGTTGGCGCGACTCATCGAGAACTTCCGGGAACGAGGAAAGGCAGGCTCAGGCAGGATCTTCGTCCGTGAGCAGCGCACTCAAGGACCGTTGGGGGTTGCTGAGAAATCCGCGCGTGATCAAGTAGTGCTCTGTCTCCGTATAGGATACTTGCCGGATGGCTTCCGCGCCAAAGACATAAATCCAGGCGTCCGGATAGGCCATGATGATCGGCGAGTGCGTGGCGATCACGAACTGGGAACCGCGCTTGCAATAGTCATGTAACAGCGACAGAAACTGCAACTGCCGTTTGGGGGACAAAGCGGCCTCCGGCTCGTCCATGAAATACAGTCCGCAGCCACGGAAGCGATTCTGGAACAGGGCGAAGAACGATTCCCCGTGCGACTGCTCATGCAACGATACACCGCCATAGGCTTCAATGATCGGCGGTGAGTGAGACTCTCCCTCCTCGTCTTTGTCAAGCCGTTCGATGTCCGTGGCGACGTTGTAAAAGCTCTCCGCGCGCAGGAAGTAGCTATCGGAAGCAAGGGCGTGCGTTTTGGCCAGCCGCAACGCTTCGTCAAGCCGCGAGTGGGAAGCACGGGTCGAGAAGTTGAAGTTGCGGCTGCCTCCTTCCGGATTCAGCCCGCAACCAACGGCGATGGCCTCCAGCAACGTTGACTTCCCCGAGCCATTCTCGCCGACAAAGAAGGTCACTTTGGGATGAAACGGTAGTGTCGTCAGGCCGCCGATGGATGGCAGCGAGTACGGGAACGGGTTGCCCTTGGGAACCCGTTCCCGGACCAGTTCGGCGTGGACCAGGAACGGCCCCGGGCTCTTCTTTTTTCGCTTTCGCATGTCGGCTTGCTCTACCGCGCGGGCGGACCTGCAAGGGTTCGCTCTCGGTCTCATGCCGAGGGCCGCTCCATGATTGCAGTTTGCAGCGGCAACGCAATACTCCGCCGCGCCAAAATCGGCTCGGCCGCGTAGCGAATGGGCGACGGGCGTGGTAAAGTACCGGGATTGCCATAAACTAGGACGGAGAACCTGCATGCCGGGCGAGTTGACCTTCCTGATGGGCAAGTTCCCAGCCCAGCTGCCCACCGACCGCCGTTACTGCAAGAATCACATGTGGTGTCTGCCCAAAGAGGGCCGACTCCGCTTCGGCTTCACCGCCTACGCTGTTCGCCTCATGCAGGATGTCTACTTCCTCGATTGGAGCGTCTCGGCCGGGGATAGCGTCAGCCTGTTGCAGCCGATCGGGCATCTGGAGACATCGAAGGCGATCTCCGACCTGTTCGCTCCCGTCGCCGGCAAGATGGCGGAGTTCAACCAGGCGCTGCTCGCGGACCCGTCCGCGATCAACGTCAATTGCTATGAGGAAGGCTGGTTGTTCGAGATGGAGGCCGGGCCCGAGGGGACCTTGAGCCCGGAAGAGTACCACCAGTTCCTGGACGCGAACTGGGAAAAAACGCAACGGACCATCAAAGGACATATGTGAGCCATGGCGAAACGACGCCTGCAAGTCGTCCTGTCCCAGGCGCAGGGGAAGCACCCCGCCAAGCGCAATCTCGAAGAGGCGATCGTCGCCGCGCTCTTGATGGAGCCGGGGGTCGAGGTCGCGATCATCCCGCACCTGTACGACCTGGACGCGAACCACCCGGGCCGGTTGCTGCTCGATTCGCTCCACGGCGACCTGGTCATCCTGACCTGGCTCTATCCGCGCGCGACTTTCTGGGCGCTCGACCGTGCCGGCGTCCAAGGTCAATTCGGCGCAACGCAGCTCAAACCGCCTGATGCGGAGGAGGCGGAAGACGACGCCGAGCTGGAGGCGCCACGCGGGATTGGCGCCCTCAACGCCCCGCCGGACCGCTTCCTCTACTGCCTCGACCTGCGCGACGCGGATCGGCACGACGCCTTCGTCGAGGAGATCCGCCGCATCGCCGCCGAGTCGGCCGCACGCGCCGCCGCCAAGGCGCCCCCGCCAGCGCTCGTCGACCTGAACATCCGCCTCGCGCCCGCCGTCTCCCATGGCGCCGTCAACGGCAATGGCCACGTTGCCGTCGAAGCGCCTTCGTTCGCCCCGGAGGACCTGCTCAAGACGCCGGGTCGCCGCTGGTATCCGGTCATCGACTACAGCCGCTGCACGAATTGCATGGAGTGCATCGATTTCTGCCTCTTCGGCGTTTACGGCGTGGATGGCGAGGAGCGGATCCTGGTCGAGAACCAGGACAACTGCAAGAAGGGCTGCCCCGCCTGTAGCCGCGTTTGCCCCGAGCACGCGATCATCTTCCCGGAGTACAAGACGCCCGCCATCGCCGGGGCCCCGGTCGGCGCCATCGACGGCCTGAAGATCGACCTGACCCGCCTCTTCGGCGGCGGCGACGCCATCACCATCGCCGCCGCCGAGCGCGACCGCGAACTGGTGGCCGACGGCCGGGACGCGGTCGGCATGACGCAAGGCATCCCGAAGCGGCAGCAAGGGAAGGCGGAACAGCCGAAGGACGATCTGGATAAGCTGATGGATTCGCTGGACGCCCTGGATTTGTAGAGCCTTGAGCCGCCACAAAAGAGACGTCGCCCGTGCAGGACATCCACCGGATCGGCGGAGCGAGCGTGGACAATCTTCGTTTGAAGCCTGCGGAGAGAACGTTAAAGCCGCCGGGAATCTCCGTTCTGAAAGCGCCGACGCCTGACCAGGCGGCCACGGAGCTTAGAGCGGCCTATCCCAACGCGGGCGGTCTAGACCAGGCGGCAAAGACCGTTGGCTCAAGTACAATAGAGGCGATACGCAGCGCCGGGTTTGACGTGATTCCCGCCCCGACTCGGAAGCTACCAAGCCACCATCGGATCATCCACCCCGACGGCGAGGCGGGATTCACGGACGAGAACCTGGCGCGTCTGGCCGAGGCGTTCACGAACACCACGGGGCACTGAAATGGCCTCGCAAGCGACATTCCTCATCGATGAGGCAGAGACGAAGATCGGCGCGCTTGACGTCGACCGCGCGGGCGAACTTTATTCCGGCACGATCGATCTGAAATCGGCGCCGCCGCCGATAAGGACCCTATTCGAAAAGTTTGAGGAGATGGTCGAAGGGCAGATGTTCAATCTTGCTGATGAAATCGAAGCGAGGATAGCAGGCCTGCATCTGAAGGCGCTTTTTCCAAGCGGCAAGGTCGCCGAGATCGATGATCTGCAGGTCTTTCCCAGCACGGGACGCGTCTCGTTCAAAGTCAGCGGCAAAACTCCTGTCGCTCCCTGAATCGCCATTGCCTGGAGAACCACCCCGCCGTGATGCTGCAACTCATCCGTCGCATTTTGTCCAAGACGGACCCGCGCGCCCTGCTCAAGCTCGCCTGGAACATGGGCTGGAAGGGGATGCTCTCCATCCAGGCGCACAAGCGGCGCGTCAAGCGCGGCGAGTTCTTTCCGCCGTTCCTCTACGTCTCGATCATCAACACCTGCAACCTGCGCTGCCAGGGCTGCTGGGTCGACGTCGCCGCCAAGCAGGAGACGATCAAGCCGGACGCATTTCATCGCCTCGTCCGCGAAGCGAAGGAGATGGGCAACGTCTTCTTCGGCATCGTCGGCGGCGAGCCGTTCCTGCACCCGCACCTGCTGGACATGCTCGCCGAGCACCCCGATTGCTACTTCCAGATCTTCACGCACGGGCAGTTCATCACGCCCGAGCGGGCCAAGCGGATGCGCGAGCTGGGCAACGTCACGCCGCTCATCAGCGTCGAAGGCACCGCCACCGTCAGCGATGAGCGGCGCGGCCGCAACGGCGTCCTCAACAAGACGCTGCAAGGCCTGGATAATTGTCTCAAGAACCGCCTCGTCACCGGCGTCTGCACCAGCCTCTGTCAGACGAACTTCAACGACCTGCTCACCGAAGCCTGGGTCGACCGCCTGATCCAGATGGGCGTGACCTACACCTGGTTCCACGTCTACCGGCCGATGGGACCGCACGCCAACCCCGAGTTGAGCCTGACCAAAGACCAGCAGCGTTACGCGCGGCGCTTCGTCGTCGAGATGCGGGCCAAGAAGCCGATCATCATCGTCGACGCCTACTACGACGGCGAGGGGCAGGCGCTCTGTCCCGCCGCCACGGGACTGACGCACCACATCAATCCCTGGGGGGACATCGAGCCGTGCCCCATCGTGCAGTTCACACGCGAGTCAATCCACGCCACCGAAGACCCGCGCTCCTTGAAAGAGAAGTTCCTCCAATCCACCTTCCTGCGCGACTTCCGCGAGCTGTCGCAGAACACGACGCGTGGCTGCATCGTCCTGGAGCGTCCCGATCTCCTCAAGCAACTGGTGGAGAAGCACGGCGCCCGCGACGCCACGGCACGCGGCTCCGCCCTCGACGAGCTGACGGCGATGAAAGGGCGCTCATCCCAGTACGATCCGGGCGGTGAAGTGCCGGAGAAGAACTGGCTTTATCGGCTGGCGAAACGATTCTGGTTCTACGACTTCGGCGTCTATCGCGGCAAGGACCACTCGAAAGAGTCCGCCCCGGCGCGGGCGGGAGGCGTCTCTTGCTGAACGACGCCCCGGCCATCGGCGGCGCAACCTGGGAGGGCGAGGCTCCGTCCGAGCCGGGCGCCCACGTTCGCACAGCAGGCTCGGCGGGAGCCTCGCCCTCCCGCGCCTCGTCGGCCCATTCGCCCCACCTTTCGAACCGGCTGAAAGACGCGTTCGAGACCGCGCGCAAGCTGCTGCTCGCCGAACGCACCCCGACGGGTTATTGGGTCGGCGAGCTGGCAACCTCGGCGCTGTCGACGGCGACAGCGGTCGGCGCCTTCGCCTTGCTTCAGCGCTCCGGCCACGCGAGGCCCGCCGATGTCGGCCTCATCGACGGCGGCCTCGCCTGGCTCGAAGGCTACCAGAACGAGGACGGCGGCTGGGGGGACACGAACCGAAGCGTCTCAAACATCTCGACGTCGATGCTCTGCCGCGCCGCGTTTCACCTTGCCGGCCGCGCCTCGACTCACGAAGCGACGCTGAAACGCGCCATCACGTATCTCGACGACAAGTGCGGTCCCGGTGTCCGCAATCACGCCGAGGGCATCCGCCGGCAGCACGGTACAGACCGCACGTTCTCCGTCCCCATCCTCGCGACCTGCGCCCATGCCGGACTGGTCGAATGGGGCGAGGTTCCACGACTCCCGTTCGAGCTCGCCTGCTTCCCGCAGTCGTGGTTCCGATTCCTCCAGCTTCCCGTCGTCAGCTACGCCTTGCCCGCCCTCATCGCTCTGGGGCAGGCGATCCACGCTCATCGCCCGCCGCGCGATCCGGTCACGCGCCTCGTCCGCCGCATGGCGAAGGATCGCAGTCTACGCGTGCTCGAGAGCATCCAGCCGGAGAGCGGCGGCTTCCTCGAGGCGACACCGCTGACCAGCTTCGTCGTCATGAGCCTCGCCAGCATCGGACATGGCGCCCATCCCGTTTTCTCGGCTCGGGACGCGGTTCTTGTGCGAAAGCATGCGGCCGGATGGAAGCTGGCCGATTGACAGCAACCTCTCCGTCTGGGTCACGACTCTGTCGATCAACGCATTGGCCGCGGCGGGAGAATTGGGTTCCCTGGACGGCGCCCCGGCCCTGGCCGACTGGCTCCTAGCACAGCAAGGCCAGGTCCGCCACCCTTATACCGGCGCCGAACCGGGCGCCTGGGGTTGGAGCCACCTGCCCGGCAGCGTGCCCGACGCGGACGACACGCCGGGGCGCTCCTGGCCTTGTCGCATCTGCCCACGGAGTCGGTGGACACCGCCGCGGTAGGCGCCGGCCTGCGCTGGCTTGTCCACCTGCAAAACCGCGACGGCGGCTGGCCCACCTTCTGCCGTGGCTGGGGCCACCTCCTTTGATCGCAGCGGGGCGGACCTCACGGCCCATGCGTTGCGAGCGATCGCGGCGTGGACGTCGCGCCGGTGTCGAGAGTTCGGCTCAGCGTACGAACTGCGGCGCGCGGTCGCGCGCGGCTTCGACTACCTCGAGCGCACGCAGCGCCGCGACGGCGCCTGGTTGCCGCTCTGGTTCGGTAACCAGCACGCCCCCGACGACGAGAACCCCACCTTCGGCACGGCGCGCGTCCTCGCCGCCTACGCTGCCCTCCATCTCACGGACACGCCGCCCGCCCGCCGCGGCGTCGACTGGCTCCTCCGCGCTCAGAATGGGGACGGTAGCTGGGGCGGCGCCCCAGGAATCGCCGGCAGCGTCGAGGAAACGGCCCTCGCCGTCGATGCGCTGATGCAGGTCCGCGGCGCAATCGACAAAGCGAGCGCCGCTGGTATCGCTTGGTTGGTGGACGCCGTCCAAGCCGGCTGCTTATTAAAACCGGAGCCAATCGGGTTTTATTTTGCTAAGTTGTGGTATTACGAGCGTCTATATCCGATAATCTTCACGACCGCCGCCCTCGGCCGTGCCCGCCTGCTATCGGTACGTTGACCCAACGCCAGACGAAAAAGGGGACTGTCCCTTTCGATTTGCCAAAAGACATCGTTTTTGACCCAGCGAAAGGGACAGTCCCCTTTTTCGTCACGCCTCTTTCTGGCCACGCTTGAGGAACCCACTGTGTCCATCGCTGCTGCTCCAGTGAACGGCGCCAAGAAGAGACTCTCCAGCGCCGCCTTCAAGGCGGTGCCCCAGGCACGCGAGCTGCGCGACCGGATCCGCTTCGAGGCGGTCCGCTTCGCCCAGGACATCGACCGCCGCCGGCCCCTCTCGAAGTCCGCCCTCCAGGAGATGGGGGAGAACCTGCTCGCGCGCCTCGGTCTCCCCGAGGAATACCTCGGCTTCACGATGGTCTGCATCAGCAACGAGTTCTGGCGCGAGCAGCTGATGGCGATCGACTTTTCGCGTCGTCTGCTGCTCCTGCCCCACTGCCTCAAGCACGCCGAGGGCTGCCCCGCCGACTACGACGAGTTCGGCCTCGATTGCCGCAAGTGCGGCGCCTGCTCCGTCGCCGATTTCAAGGTGAAAGCCGAGGACTTGGGCTACAAGGTGCTCGTCGCCGAAGGTTCTCCGATCGTCCTCAAGATCATCGTCAGCGGCCACATCGACGGCATCGTCGGCGTCGCCTGCCTGAACGTCCTCGAAAAAGCGATCGACAAGGTGCTCCTGGCCGGCGTTCCCTCCATCGCCATCCCGCTGCTGTCGAGCGACTGCAAGAACACCTCGGTCGATCTCGATTGGGTGACCGAATCGATCATCCTGCGCACCGAGCCGCCCAAGGCGAAGACGCGGAGCTTCGTGCCGCTGATGCGGGCGGCGAACAACCTGTTCGACAAGGATCTGAAGACGCTGTCGCCGCGCAGCCGGGCCGGCGCCGCCAAAGACGGGGACGACCCCCTGACCAGGACCGAGCAAATCGCTTACGACTGGCTGCGGCAGGGCGGCAAGCGCTCGCGACCCTTCATCACCCTCGCCGCTTACGACGCCATGAAGGGCGCTCCCGGTACGCGCGGCGAAGATCAGCTCGACCTGCCCGACGGCGTCCGCCGCGCCGCGATGGCCATCGAGACCTTCCACAAGGCCTCGCTCGTCCACGATGACATCGAGGACGACGACACCTTCCGCTACGGCCGCGAGACGTTGCACCGGCAATACGGCGTCGCCTCGGCCGTCAATATCGGCGACTTCCTGATCGGCCTGGGCTATCGCCTGGTGAGCCGCAGCCGCAAGGAACTGGGCGGCGACTGCTCCGCCGACATCCTCAACAAGCTGGCCGAAGCGCACCTCAAGCTCTCGGAAGGGCAAGGGGCCGAGTTGTTCTGGCGCGACGCTCGCGACAAGCCGTTGACGCCACTCGACACGCTCAAGATCTACGCGCTCAAGACGTCCCCGGCTTTCGAAGCCGCTCTCTACGCCGGCCTGCGCCTCGCCGGTCCCGCGGACTCCTATGAAAAGATGGTGGTCGACTTCTCACGCAACCTGGGGGTGGCCTTCCAGATCCTCAACGACCTCAAGGACTGGGACGGCGACGACGACAACAAGCTCATCGCCGGCGGCGACGTCCTCGCCGCCCGGCCCACCCTGCTCCTCGCCCTCGCCCTGGAAGGCGCCTCGCCGGCCGGCCGCGAGGAGTTGCTGACAATCCTCGGCCAATCGCAGCGCAACGCCTTCGCCATCGAACGCGTCCGCCGCCTGTTCGAGAGCGCCCAAGTCTTCACCAAGGCGGAAAAACTGGTCGAGAAGTATCGTTCTCGCGCCGAAGCGATCGCGGATGAGACACAACCCGCCGAACTGCGCGAACTTCTATATTTCCTCGTCGATACCGTGTTGGATCGCTGTCAGGCCGAGAAACCAAACGTCGTGACCGGGTTGCTCCAGCTTGCCTAGCTACGGCGCCCGCCGTCAACGCTCCGCGCCGAGAGCCGACATATCCCAGAGCAGGATCCTGCCGTCGGCGGCGCCGGAGGCGATGGTGCGGCCGTCCGGACTGACGGCGACCGCGTGGACTTCGCTAGCGTGCCCCTCGAGGGTGAACACGATCTTGCGCGTCGTCATGTTCCACACCTTGAGAGTTTGATCGGCGCTTGCCGTGACGAGGAGCGTCCCCTTGGGATGAAAGGCCAGGGCATTCACGGCGGCCGTATGTCCCTCCAAAGTGGCCAAGTTGTGGCCGGTGGCCGCGTCCCAAAGCTTGACGGTCCGATCCTCACCACCCGAGGCGACGGTCGCGCCGTCGGGGCTGAAGGCCACGGCGCGCACGGGCCGGCCGTGGCCTTTGAGCGTCTTCGCCTTTCCGGTCGGGAGGTCCCAGATGCGGACCGTTTCATCGTCCCCGCCCGAAACGAGTAGCTTGTCCGTGGGGCTGAACGCGACGGAGCGGACCCAGACGGTGTGGCCGTCGAGCAGGCCCTTCTGTTCGCGTTTGGCCACGTCCCAGAGGCGGATGGTGTTGTCGCCGGCGGCCGAAGCGAGCGTGGCGCCGTCCGGGCTGTAGGCGACGCTCGAAACCAGGTACGAGTGGCCGGAGAGAGGAGCCGTGCCGCGGCCGGCGTCGACGTTCCAGAGCAGCACATCCCACTCCAGGTCGGCTTCATCGCCGCCGCCGATCGCGAGTTGCTTGCCGCTCGGGCTGAAAGCGACAGCCAGCACGACCCCCTTTCTTTCGTTGGAGCCGCGCTGCGATCGGGTCGCCACGTCCCAGAGGCGTATGCTGCCGACATCCGAGCCGAAAGCGAAGAGGTTGGCGTCCCTGGGATTGAAGACGATGGACCGGATGGCGGCGGGGTGGCCCTTGAGGATGAACGGCGCCGGAGGTTTCCTTTCCCCGTCCTCCGGTTTGGGCAAGATCAGGCCTTCCTTCGCGGCGTGTTCGTCGAGCGCTTTGCCGGGGCCATTTGTCGAGAACAGATGCCAGAGCGCCCCGCCGAGGAGAAGGGCCAGGGCAACGGCCGCGATGCCGGCCCAGAGGACGCGCCGATTCTTTCCGGGCGCCGGCGCCGCGTCAGCCGGACGCGGCTGGATCAGGGTCTTGTCATCGGCGGATGGCGTGACGGATGGGCCGGCCTGTTGCGCGAACGGCTCGAGCGCCGCCGCCATGGCGGCGAGGGATCCAAACCGCGCCGACGGTTCCTTGGCGAGGGCCTTGAGGCAGATCGCTTCCACTTCCGGGTGAAGATCGGGCCGGAGCCGGCACGGCCGCGGCGGTGGTTCGGTCAGGGTGGCGCGGAGCACCTCGCGGAACGAGCCCTGAAACGGGGTGCGGCCGGTGAGCATTTCGTACAGAATCACGCCCACGCTGTAGACATCGGCGGCCGGGCCGATCTGGGTGGAGTCCGGCAGGATTTGTTCCGGCGGCATGTAGGCGCCGGTGCCGACGACGACGCCGCTGGCCGTGAGCCGCGGGTCCTGTCCGCCGCCGCGCCGCGCCAGACCGAAGTCCATGACGACCGGCGCCGTCCCCTCCTGAATCATGATGTTGGACGGCTTGAGGTCGCGATGAATGACACCCGCCTGATGCGCGACGTGCACCGCGCGCGCGATGAGCATGGCGAGGCGGCAGGCGGTCGCTTCGGGCAGCCGGCCGGCGCTATGGAGCCAGGCGGAGAGCGGTTGGCCGCCGAGAAGCGGCATGGTCAGGTAGTGAACGCCTGCGACGTCGCCCACATCGTAGACCGGGCAGAGGTGAGGATGATGGAAGGTAGCGGCGACGCGGGCTTCGCGCAGGAAGCGCGCGACCACCTGCGGATCGCCGGTCATGAAGCGCGGGACCTTCAAGGCGACCTGGCGCTGCAGCTTGGTGTCCAGCGCCAGGTAAACCGTCCCCATGCCCCCCTGGCCGAGCGGCTTGACAATGCGGTAGCGGCCGAAGGATTGCGGCAAGGAGCCCGGATCGGCGGAGGCAGGGCCGCCAAGCGCGGTCGTGTCGGTAGGCGTGGCGTCTCCCGGCGTCGCGGCCGTGCGGCCGATGGCTGTCCCTTCGATCGGCGTCGCGAGGGCGCGATAGAGTCCGATTTGATCCCTGAGGACGTCGGCGAGCTTCGGGAAACGGTCCTGGTACTCCGAAAGCGTCGGCTTCTGGCCCAGCTGGTCCCGCAGATAGAACTCGTTGAGGATCAGACCGGCCGCGAGCTCGACGTCCCGGGCAAGCTCCGGGAAGCGCTCGAAATAGGCCTCGGCAGTCGGCGGCGAAGACGTGCCGTCCGCGTTCGCGGCGGGAACGCGCTCGGTGGAGCCTCCTGCGTCGGGGGGACGCGCCGCCTGCCAATGAAGACGTTGATCGAGCTGTGCCAAGGTGGCAAGACAGGACAGGGGCAAAGGACCCACCTGGGCAATGAACGCGGGCAGGTCGAGTTGCCCGACGTGCGCCCGGCGTTCGTAGCGTGCGATGAGTTCGGACGCGGCCTGTTCGTCGCCGGCGCGGAGACGTCGCAGCAAATCCGGAAAATCGCCGGCGTCAGACATGGCTTCCCCTCGCGGCAGGCATTGTACCGGACCCGCCGACGCCGGCCAATCCGAGCGCCCCGGCGCCGTGCGGCGTGGGGGTCACCTCGCCGCCGCATAGCGATGCGTCGGTTGCGGCCGTCCGGGGCGGAAGCTCTGCATGGTGCGAAACTCGACCGCGCAGTTGCAGGTTGCGCACACCTCGGTCACGGTCTTGCGTACCTGCGCCTCCAACTCCTTCGGGTCGCCGGCCGCCCGGGCGTTGACGATCACGTCGGCGCTCGTCACCTTGCCGCTCGACGGCAGCGATAGCTCCGGCTTGGTCTTGCTGCTCACGAGGTTCGCGACACCGAAGGATAGCTCCCCCAGCCCAATCGCCTTGAGATGCGCGACCTCGGCGCCGAGCTTGGCGAACGCGTCTTGCAGCCGCGCGACAATGTCCAGCAGGAGCGAATCGAGCGTGACCGGCTTGGTCGCTTCAATGTGGACGCTGCTGTTGAGCCAGCCCAGCTCGGCTTCTCCCTCCGCATAGGTGTCGTAATCGATGTCGAGGATCTTCCGCCCGAAGGCGCCGTCCTGCGCCAGGAACTCGACGAAGGCTTCGAAGTTCTGGCCCGTCTTTGCGGAGAGCGCCAGCGCCGGCGTCCCCGGAAAATCGCGGCTCAAAAGCGTTGTCAGCTCTTCGAGTTCCCCCTTCTTCAGCTCGTCGAGCCGGTTGATGAGGATCACGTCCGCTTCTTCCAGCTGCTTGCGGAAGATGTACGCCGCCTTGGGGGAGAAGCCGCTGCCTTCGTTGCGAAGGATGCGCAGCCCGTGGCTCGGCTTGAAGAGGACGCCATAGGGGGCGACGCGGAACTGATCGCGATAGATGTCGCGCAGCGGCTGCACGACCGTCGCGACCAGGTCCGTGCAACTCCCGACCGGCTCGGCGATGATGACGTCCGGCCGGTTGGCGCCCAGCTTGCCGACCTTCTCGACCAGGTCGTCGAACTTGCAGCAGAAGCAGGCGCCGGCGACTTCCTCCACGGGGAATCCCTGCGCCGCCAGGCTCTTGGTGTCGACCAGATCTTCCGCCTGATCGTTGGTCACCAGGCCGACGCGCAAGCCCTTGTCCCGATAATGCCGACCTAACCGAGCCATCGCAGTCGTCTTTCCCGCCCCCAAGAAGCCGCCGACGAGAATAAAACGCAGCGCGGTCATGTTATTTTCCTTTTAGCCACGGTCGTCAACTCACCACTCACCACTCACCACTCACCACTCACCACTCACCACTCACCACTCACCACTCACCACTCACCACTCACCACTCACCACTCACCACTCACCACTCACCATTCACCATTCACCACTCACCATTCACCATTCACCACTCACCACTCACCATTCACCACTCACTTCAACAAGCTCTTCCAATCCGAGAACGGATACGTGACCATGCGGTCGGCGCGGTAATCATGGACGGTCATCCAGGAAAACGCGCGGCTCGACGTGTTGGCGGGATCGGGCTCGGGGAGGGCGACGCCGTCCGCTTCGGCGTAGATCGTGCGCACCACGGCCGCACGCTTCGCCGCCGGCGGCTCCAGCTCGTAATCGCTGCCGCGTGTCTGGTTGAACCAGGTATTGTCGCGGAAGCCTTTGAAGAGGCGGTCTTTCGCGGCCGCGATCAGCTTCTCCTTCAGATCCGGCGCGAGGTCCTTGTTGTCGTTGATTTTCTTGATCATCTGCTGTGTCTCGGAGACATCGAACGAGACCCAGCCGTAAGGGGGCAGGAACGCCTCCATCTTGCAATGGGAGGGAGAGTTCTTGGGGAAGGGGTTGATGCCGTAGGTCATGCGCGTCGGATAGCCGAGGGCGCGGCCCAGCGCGGAGCACAGGCCGTGATAGTCGCTGCAATGACCGGCCTTGAGGGTGAACGCATTGACGGAACTCGCGGCGAGCGAGGCCTTGTCATGGTCGTACTTCATCGTGTCGCTGACCCAGGTGAAGACCGATTGCAGGTCTTTTCCCTCCCCTTTCGTGTCCGGGACCAGCTCGCGGACGAATTTGCGGATGTCGTCGGTGACCACGACCGCTTGCTTTTCACCACGGAGATAGGGAGCGAAAGACTCCGGCCATTCCTTGATCGCCCGCACGTTGGCGGGATCGACGTCCCAGCGCAGCTCCCAGATCTTGATTTTGAACTTGTGGCGGACGATCTGGGCCCCTTCCGGATGATCGAACTCGAAATAAGCGAACTTGTTGCCGAAGACCTTCTCGGCCCCGATGCGCGGCTTGACCTTTTGCGGAAAGCTCGACAGTTCTCCCTCGGTCACTTGCTGCGCTTCGTTCGACTGCGGCAGCGGCAGCCAAACCTTGAGGACCTTGGCATGGTAGGGCGGCGTCACGACGGCGGAGAAGTCGACTTCGTAGGTGACCGGATCGGCTTTCTTCGCCTGATAAGGCAAGGCGGGATCGAGCTTGATGTCCTGGGCCCGACCGCGGCCCTCGCTCAGGACGAGCGCTAGAGCGCTCAGCAACAGAGGTAACAATGGACTAGGCGACGCTGGCCGGCTCATCGATCTCGGTCCTTTCGGTAACTTCCCGCGCCGTCGCGGGACGCAGCACGCGGTCGTAGAGGAGTCCGCCGCTCATCGCGCCGAGGATCGGCGCCAGGATGTAGACGGTGAAGAAGCCGCGGCCATTCGGGCCGGGGATGGCGATCTCGCCCCAGCCGGCGCAGAAGGCGAACAGGCGCGGGCCGAAGTCGCGGGCGGGATTGAAGCAGGCCTGCGTCAAAGGGGCGATCACCGAGATCAGGATCGACACCGTCAGGCCGATGAAGACCGGGGCCATTCGTCCCAATGGCGCCGCGGCGTTGCGCGGGTCGACCAGGGCGAAGACGGCCAGGGCCAGCAGCGCCGTGCCGATGAACTCCGCTCCGAAGGCGGCCGGCTCCTCCACGAGATAGCGGAGCCGGTTGTGCTCGGCGGCGTCGTAGGGCGCCGCGCCGCCGGCGTGCCGGTCCGGGTTCGGATAGTACTCGCCGTAGCACATGGCCGTGATCTCGCTACCCGGCTGACCGCGGATCACTCGCTTTTGCCGCTCCTTCTCGTCCAGGAAGGGATGAAACAAGAGGAACAGCACGCCCGCCGCGCCAAAGGCGCCGACCAGTTGGCTGCCGAGGTAAACAGGCACGCGCGACCAGGGGAAGCGGCCGCGCGAGGCGAAGGCGAGCGTCATCGCGGGGTTGATGTGGGCGCCACTCACCGCGCCGACGCAGAAGATCGCGATCATGATCGCCACGCCCCAGACGATCGCGACTTGCCAGAGGCCGCTTTGCGCCCCGACCAGCACGGCCGTGTGTACCGAGCCACAACCGAAGAAGACGAGGAGAAAGGTCCCCAGGGCCTCGGCCACGGCGCAGGAGGCAAGAGACGGAAGGGTGGCGGGCATCAAGCGGCTCCGGGATGCGATGGGAACAATCTAACGGCGATTTGACTGTTCGGCAAGCCTTTTTTTCATGGCTCAGGTCGGAGATTCAGCTGGCAGCAGCCCAGGTCGAGACAGCAGGCGGCGCCGGGTTGTGCCGCCGCGGGGAAGAACGTGGAAGTGAGGGAGTAGGTGATGTACTTGCCCTGTTTGCTCGTGGACACGAGGCCGGCTTCGCGCAGGATCTTGAGATGGTGGGATACGTTGGCGATGTTCTTCTTGAGCGCCTTGGCGATGGCGGACACATGCTCGGGGCCGCGCTGCAGGCGCTCGATGATCGCGAGCCGGTCCGGATCAGCGACGACCTTGAGATAGCGGGCGCAGCCGTCGGAATCCGCCGGCTCCGGTTTGGGGTTCTTTCGCTTCATGACGGATCGAAGAGACGACGGTGATAATGGACCTTTTCGAAGGCGAGCGCGATCTCGTCGAGGTCAGCGGTCGACCCCAGGAGGACCGGATGATGCAGGATCATCACCTCGCGCTGCGCCGCCGCGGCGTTGTCCAGCTCGCTCACTTTTTTATAGCGGTTCGGCGAGCGCCCAACATGGAGCGCGGCAAAGCCTTCATCCAGCGCGATCCCTTCGGCCCGCATTGCGGTCACGACTTTCTCCCGCGCCAGGCCGAAACGGGCGGCATCCAGACGCAACCCGAGCTTGTAGTAACCCGGCTCATGCTCCCCTTCCTCATTGCGCAGCAGGCCGAGCCCCGGGATTCTCTCCAGGCGCGGCCGCAAGCGCTCGACGCTGTCGCGCCGTTGGCGGTTGCGCGCATCCAGCTTGGCGAGCTGCGGCAGGAGCACGGTCGCCTGCAACTCCGAAATGGTAGCCAGGTGATTGACGCCGCGCTGGAGCAGGAGTCGAATCCGTTGATGCCAATCGGGGCGGTTGGTCAGAATCGCGCCCCCCCGGCCGGCGCTCAGGAGCTTGGAGCCGCCGAAGCTGATGACGCCGAGTTCCCCCCAGGTTCCGGCCCGCCGACCGTCAACGCGGCCCCCCGGCGCCTGGGCCGCGTCCTCCAGGACCGGGATGCGGCGCCGCTCGGCGAAGTCCATCAGACGCCGCATGGGAACGACGCCGCCGTGCAGGTGAGACACGACAATGGCGCTGGCGCCCGGGCTGACCGCCTCTTCCAGCAGCGCCACGTCGAGCGCAAGGTTTTCCGGCCGGACGTCGACGAGAACCGGCCTGGCCCCGAGTGCGTGAACGCTCAAGAAGTTGCCGGGATAGTCGTAGGCCGACATGATAACTTCACGGCCCGGGATTACCCCGAAGCCGCGCAGGGCGATCTCCACGGCGAGGGTGCCGCTGGCGCACAAGACCGCATGGGCGACGCCGTGGTATTCGGCCAGCCGCTCCTCGAGCGCCTTCACGGCCGGGCCATGGTACTTGCCCCAGGAGCCGTCGGCATACGCTTGTTGCAAGGCGGCGAGCACGTCCTCGTCCGGGGCCGGCCAGGAGGGTGGGCCTTGCGGCCGGACCGGGGGACCGCCGAGAAGAGCAGGCAGCGGAAAGTCGCGCGAGGTCATGGGAGAGGACAATGGATGCGGCGACCGTGAAACAACTCGACGACGCCATGGAGCGAATCAACACAACGCTCGCTCACGCCTGGATGGTCCGCAATTTCCTCAAGCACGCGGAGGAGATCCAGGACGACGCGGAGATGCTCGCCGTGCCGCGCATGATTTTTGATTATGTCAGAGCGCTGGAAAAAAGCTACCAGAGCAAGGACTACAAGGACTTCTTCGCGCGGGCTCAGGGAAAGCTCTCGAAGCTTCGCCGCGTGAGCGAGACGCTGACGCGCGAGCAGCCGCGCGTCTCCAGCCACACGAATTTTCTGATGGCCGCACGCTCCCTGGCGGCCTGCGTCCGCGCCATCGATACGGTCTTACAGTCGGTCCGGCCCCTGTTGTATCCGGCCGCACATTCCGCGCCCCCCGACCACGAACCGGGATCAAAGCCACAAGCGTGATGGACGGCCGGCCGCCTTTCACGCGTCGGCGCGGAAAGAAGCGACAGCGTCCCGAGGCCGTAAAACGTGTATTCCACGTCCGCCTCCTCGTCCCACAATCCGGCCAGGAAGCCGCCGTCCTTTTGTTGCAAGGCGAGAGCGAAACGCCGCGCCGCCTCGGAGTTCACGCGACCGAGGGCGTTGAGATCGCAAAGGGACCACAGACCCGTAAAAGTCGACAGCAAATCGCCGACGGGAATGACCGTGTTCGCGCGCAATCCGCCGTCGAAGCTTTGCGCTTCTCTCAAGAACTCCACGGCGTCTCCTTGCGTCGTCTGGTCCCCCAGGATCCGCAGCACGGCGACCGCGGCCGCCGTCGGGTTCGTGCCGGCGCGGCGCATCGGCGCCAGCTCGACGAAGCCGCCATCGTCGCGACGCCGCGACGCGATGAAGGCCAGCACCCGCTCGCGCTCGGGAACTTCCCGCTCCAGCTCGTCGTAACACAGCACGCTCAGGAACGTCGCATACGTGCTGCCCCCCTTCTGCCCCGGGGTGCGCGCATAGCCGCCGTCCGGCGTCCGGCAGGTCTCCACCGCGGCAGTGACAAGCCCTGCCAACTCCGCCTCCGCCCCGCGCAGCTCCTCGGGCAACGCGTCGCGCATGAACGGCGCCGCGGCGTAAAGATCCTGGAGCAGGCGGTAGCCGTGCAGCAGCGAGAAGAAATCGACGAGGTGATTGGGCCGGCGCCAGTGTTCCTTGAAGAAGCCGACGGCCCGGGCCCCGATCTCTTCCGTCAATTCGCCGAGGACGGCAAGGCCCCAGAGCCCGAACGCCGTGTAGTAAAGGTCCGAATCGCCGCCCCGGCCGGAGAAACCGCCGTCGGCGTTCTGACTGCGGCGCAGGAAGGCGGCGTGGCGGGCGCGCAAGTCGGCGGGCGCCTTGGCGAGGCCGGCCGTTAAGGTGGCGCGCTGTCGCTGGAGATACGTCGGCATCCTCTGATGATAGCAAAAACGCGTGCAATCCCGGTCCGGTCCGCTTAGAATGTGGCTACATCTTCTACGACCGGATGCGGCTTCACTCGCGCCCATCTTGCCGCCGCCGATCGGACTCGAAATCAGGAAGCACGTCATGAGTCGCGCAACGGTTCGTTGTCCGCACTGTGAGAAGCGGTTTCGCCCAGAGTCCACCAACGATAAGAGGATCGCCTGCCCGCACTGCGCGGGGGCGTTCAGAATCGCTTCGCCGGCCGACGACGCCGAGACGGACAACGGCAACGCCGCCAAAAAGAGGAAGCCGAAGCAGCGTAAGAAGGAGCAATCCAAGCTCGTCCTTTACGCATCGCTCGGGGGAGCGCTGCTCGTTCTTGTCTTTGTCCTGTTGATCTTCCTTCTGCGGAACAGCGCGGAGACGCCGGCACCGGTGGCGAAGGGGCCCGCCACGCCGCCTGCGCTACCGGAGAGAAAAGAACCGCCGCCCTTCAAGGCGGAAGCCGTCGCGGAAGCCCGCAAAGAGCCGCCAGCGCCCGAAGTCCGTGTCCCCGCCAAGGAGACGCCCACTCCGGCGCCGAGAATCAAAATACCCGACTTCGTCGTTGCGCCGCCGACGCCCGAGATCGCCGGCGTGAACGTCGAAACGATCGCCCTCGCTCTGGACAAGGGTGTCGCCTTCCTCAAAGCGATGCAGCTTCCCAGCGGCGCCTGGCCCTGCAAGGAGCACGAGGTCGGGTACGCCGCGCTCGCCGGCTTGGCCCTCCTGGAGTGCGGCGCCCTCCCCAACGATCCGGCCATCGTCCGCGCCGCGACGTTCATCCGGCCGCGCCTCGCGCTGCTCGAGTACACCTACGACCTCAGCCTCGCCGTCCTCTTCCTCGATCGTCTGGAACAGCCCGGCGACCGGGCGTTGATCCAGGGGCTCGCGCTCCGCATCGCGGCCGGCCAAACAGAAAAAGGCGGCTGGGATTACAAGTGCCCCATCCTTTCGCCGCCGCAGATGGGGACGCTGCTCACCTTCCTGCAATCAAACCGGCCCAGGACCGTCTTCCAGGTCGCCGTGCGCGACGATCTCACGAAGTTCGTCGGTCAGGCCAAGAATCAGGAAACGACGTCCTCGCCCGGCGAAAAAACACGTCGCGCCGAGCAGCAAGGCGGGCTCTCGCGCGACGAGTTCGGCATCGAGTACGGCGAAGCGGTCACGTCGTCCGGAAGCGATTCGAGCGCCGCCAAGGAGAAGGTCGACCTGTTCGCCGTCTCTGAAAGCAAGGACGCCGAAGCGACGTTCTGGAAGTTGACGACCTTCAAGAAAGAGGCCTGGATGGCGGAGCGCGGAACCGGCAAGGAAGCCAGTCCGCCGCCCCGGCCGCCGCTGGTTCGCGCCAAGCCGCGCAAGGACGCGCCCGGCGAGCGCAAAGGCGCGACGACACGTCCGCGCCTCGACATCCTGCCGATCGCCTTGCGGGATTTCCCCGTCGTCGGCGGCACGGGCAAGTCGCTCAAGAAAGAACGCGACGACAACTCCAACACGCAGTTCGCCCTGCTCGCCCTCTGGGCGGCGCGGCGTCACGACCTCGGCGGCGAGCGCTCCCTGCAATTCGCCGGCTGGCGCTTCCGCGTCTCGCAGAACGCGGACGGCGGCTGGGGCTATCAGCCCGCCAAGGAAACTTCACCCCCGATGACCTGCGTCGGCATGCTCGGCCTGGCCATGAGCATCGCGACGGCGCCGGAGCTGCCCAAGCTGAAGAAACGCGACGCCGCCGGCCGTCTGGTGCTCGACGACGCGCAGCTCCTGGCCGGCCTCAAGAAGGCTTCAGATTTCATCGGCGCTCCCGCCGCCAAGCTCGACGACGTGCGCTGGCAGAGCGCCTACTATCTCTGGTCGGTCGAGCGCATGGCCATGCTCTACGGCCTGGCCCAGATCGGCGGCAGGGACTGGTACGGCTGGGGCGCCCAGATCCTCCTCAAGCACCAAGGAGCCGACGGCGCCTGGTCCGGCGGCGGCTACCCCGGCAGCGACGCCATCCTCGACACCTGCTTCGGCTTGCTGTTCCTGCGCCGCTCCAACCTCGCTCATGAGTTCACCGACGCCTTGCAGAAGAACGTCGCGCTGCCGGAGCCGTGACTTGCAAGCGCCGCCGCATGGGTTACAATCGCCTCCGGTAACCTCGGCTTCTTCCCCAAGGACTCTCCCATGCGCGGCCTCTTCGTCGTCGGCGGTTTGCTCGTCCTCTCCTTCCTCCTGACCTCGGCGCCTTCGTCCTCGGGCGACAAAGAGCCGAAGGGGCCGGTCCGCAAGGCGTCCGGCCTCGAGAAGCGCGTCCCGTGGACGACGTCGAAGCTGAAGGGCTTCCCCGAGCCGCCGCCGCCGTACACGACGGAGCCGGCGTTTCCGAAGCTGCCGAAGCTCGAGGAACCGCTCTCGCTGGAGCCGGCGCCGGGGACGAATCGCCTGTTCGTCGCGGGCCGCTGGGGCAAGATCTGGTCGTTCGTCAACAAGAAGGACGTGGACAAGGCCGACCTCGCCCTGCACCTGGAAGGCAAGGACGAGAAGGGGATGCCGCAGAAGCAGGTGATCTACGCCATGGTCTGCCATCCCAAGTTCGCCGACAACCACTTCATCTATATCACCTGGATCCCGAACAACGAGAAGGAAGGCATCCCCAACGGCTCGCGCGTCTCGCGCTTCACCGTCAAGGGGGAACCGCCCGTCGTCGACCGCGCCTCCGAGAAGGTCATCTTCGAATGGCCCAACGGCGGCCACAACGGCGGCTGCCTCAAGTTCGGACCCGACGGCTTCCTCTACATCGTCACCGGCGATGGCTCCGGCATCGCCGACCAGTTCAACATCGGCCAGGACCTCTCCAGCGTCTTCGCCAAGCTGCTGCGCATCGATGTCGATCATCCCGGAAAAGACAAAGCGTATTCCATCCCGAAGGACAATCCCTTCGTGGGTGTCAAAGGCGCCCGGCCGGAGGTCTTCGCCTACGGCCTGCGTCAATTCTGGCGCTACAGTTTCGACAAGAAGACCGGCGATCTCTGGGGCGGCGAGGTCGGCCAGGACCTGTGGGAGATGGTCTACAAGATCGAGAAAGGCGGCAACTACGGCTGGTCGGTCATGGAGGGGACGCATGATTTCCGCCCGGAGCGCAAGAAGGGGCCGACGCCGATCCTGAAGCCGATTGTCGAGCACTCCCACTCGGACTTCCGCTCGATCACCGGCGGCTTCGTCTATCGCGGCAAGCGGCTGCCCGAATTGGCCGGCCGCTACATCTATGGCGACTTCGATACCGGCAGGGTCTGGAGCCATCACGAGCAGATCGTCGATGGCCACAAGATCATCAAGCGCCCCGACGGCACGGTGGGGCGCGAGGCCTTCGCGGAGAAGCGTTCCGTCGATCAGGAGCTGGCCCGCACCACGTACCGCATCGTCTCCTGGGGCGAGGACCTCGACGGCGAGATCTACCTCGTCGATTTCACCGGCGGCGGCTTCCATCGACTCGTCAAATCGACCAAGAAGGACGACAGCGCCTCGTTCCCACGCAAGCTCTCCGAGACCGGCCTCTTCTCCTCGACCAAGAAGCACACCCCGGCGCCGGGCCTCATCCCCTATGACGTCAACGCCCAGCTCTGGGGCGATCACACCATCAAGGACCGCTTCCTCGCCATCCCCGGCGACGGCCAGATCGGCTTCGACGAGATCACCTACCCCCAGCCCTCGCCCGGCGCTCCGCCCGGCTGGCGCTTCCCCGACGGCACGGTCCTCGTCAAGACGTTCTCCATCGAAATGGAGCGCGGCAACCCCAAGAGCAAAAAACGCCTGGAGACGCGTCTGCTCCACTTCCAGGCCTTCCCCGGCACCCAGGAATACGGCGACCAGTACTGGCGCGGCTACACCTACATCTGGAACGACGACCAGACCGACGCCGAACTCTTGGACGAGAAGGGCGCCGACCGGCTCCTCAAGATCAAGGTGGGCGACAAGACGGTCGAGCAGAACTACCGCTTTCCGAGCCGGGCCGAGTGTACGCTGTGCCACACCAACGCCGCGAAGTTCGCGCTCGGCGTGAGCACGATGCAGATGAACCGCGATCACAACTACGACGGCGTCGTCGCAAATCAGCTGGCGACCCTCGAACACATCGGCGTCTTCTCGAAGAAGCTGCCCGAACCGCCCGAGAAGCTGCCCAAGCTGCCGGACTTCCGCGACGAGAAGCAGACGATCGAAACGCGGGCCCGCTCCTACCTTCAGTCCAACTGCGCCCACTGCCATATGAAATGGGGTGGCGGCAACGCCGAGTTCAAGCTCCTCTCCACCATCCCCGTCAAAGAGATGGGCATCGTCAACGTCCCCCCGGCCCACGGCGCCTTCGACATCAAAGGCGCGAAGATCCTCGTCCCCGGCCACCCCGAGCAATCGATCCTCCTCCACCGCATGTCGATGACAGGCCTGGGCCGCATGCCGCACATCGGCTCGCGCGTCGTCGACGAGCCGGCGGTGCGGCTGGTGCACGACTGGATCAAGGGGATGAAGGAGTAGCGCCGGGGATCGCTTTCGTTCTGTTTAGAGGCTGTTTCAAAAAACAGGGACGCGACTCGAGTCGCGTCCCCGTTTGAAACAGCCTCTGAACTTGCGCTACTTGGCGCTCGGCGTCGCGTCGGCGTTCTCCACGAAGAAAATGTAACGCAGGCCGCCGATCAGGTGCTGCTGGAAGCGCGGGTCGGCCCACACCTCATCGCGGTGGCCCAGCGCCGTGTAGAAGACGCGGCCCTTGTCGTAGCTGTGGATCCAGGCCAGGGCGTTGTCGCCGTCCTTGCGCTTGCCGGCGGCCTTCACCGAGCCCATGTCCAGCCGCAACAGAACGTGCAGTTTGTCCCGGCTATAGGGCGTCTTGAACTGGTAGATCTCGTCGGTGATCTCGAACGAATCGCCCAGGTGCTTGGTCATCGGGCTGTTCTTGTCCTCGACGATCACCTTGATCTTCTGATGCCAGGGGTGGCCGTCGAAGTAGCCGCCGATCAACTCGCCGTATTCCTTCCAGTCGTAGAAGGTGTCGGTGGCGCAGTGGCTGCCGGCGAAGCCCTTGCCGGAACGGATGAAGGCGAGCAGGTCCGACTTTTGCGTGCCGGAGAGAGGAAGCGAGCCGGTGGTGTAGAAGAAGACGGCGTCGTAATTCTTGAGCTTCTCGGCGCTGATCTCGTTGCGCGACTCCTGCGAGCAGACGACATGGAACCCGTTCTTGGGCCCGAACTGCATGAACGTCTTCTCGACCACGCAGGGCGCGATCTTGACGACGACCTTGTCGCCGTCCTTGATCTCGACCCCCTTCTCGTCGATGCGGCCGTCGTAGAAGACGTTATGGCTGATCTTGCCGTCCTTGCTCTTGTTGGTCTGGACGCGCAGGCCGTCGATCTTGGCGAGCTTTTCGAAATCGGCGTCCTTGGCGACCGTCACCTTGCGGGCGACGCAGCCATGGATGAAGCCCTTGGATTCGGTGATGAGCAGGATGTTCTTGGAGCCGGCCTTTTCACCGGCGGACAGGCCGGCGGGAAGGGCGAGGCAAACGGCGAGCAACCAGACGCAGCGCTTCATGGAGTCCTCCGAGTTGAGTGGAGGGGAGAGGTCCCCTCGACAGGTAGGCACGTGTCAGGATAAGCGAGCGCGGCGCGAATGCAATGGAAAAAGCCGGGGAAAGCCGGCGAAGCCGCGGCCGTACGAGGTAATCCCACTTTACCCGCCCCAACAGCCTCGCTATGTTCGGCGGCACACGGACCAGGATGGTCCGCCTCTCCCCACGCTCAAGGAGGCCCCGTGGCCGCGTTCAATCTCGTTCTTCTCTTGCTCACTCTTGCCATCGTCATCGTCGCGGCCTTGAGCCTCGGTTACGCGCGCGGCGATGTCGATCAGAAGAAGACGGTCGTGGGCCGCTGGCTCTTCACGGGCAGCCTCGTCCTTCTCGGCCTGAGCGCCATTGTCGCCGCCTTGACCCGAGCCGACGCCCTGGCGCCGATGGGGTTGCTGTCGGTCCTCCTCGTCGTCGGCATGCTCTGGGAAAGCCCTGCGCCGGTTCGGCGCAGCGAGCAGGCGTGAGCGTCTCTACTTGTCGGCTGCCGTGCTTTCCCTGCTTACCCAGCTTGACGCTTAATCCCGGATTCGAACGGATTCCGGCGTTTTTTGCCTTGCTGCCCGCAGCTGCCCGATTATAATTCGCGATACGAATCAAACGGGGACAAGAAGTCCTCCCGAAGTCGCCCCATGGATGGAGGCTCTCATGAGCAGGACGCTCCCTCTGGTAGACGGTCTGCTGGCGCGCGGCCGCCGTTTGCAGGAACTCGGTCAACTCGTCGCCGCCGCAACCTTGTTTCAGAAGCTGGCGGCCTTCCGCTCCCTGCCCGAAAAAATCGCCGAGGAGCTACAGAGTCGGCTCGCCGACATTCAGTTCCGGCAGGGCCGCTTCACGCACGCCCGCCGTCATCTTCGCGCCGCACTCGCCCATGAGCCGACCAACGCGGACTATCATCATCGCTTCGCCATCGCCGTCGAGGAAGACCCGGATGGGAACGCCGCAGGCTCCGTACGTCACTACGCGCGCTGCGTGAAGCTCGACCCGAAGAATCCGCTCTATCATTGCGACTACGCTTACGCCGCTCTCAACGCCGGCCAGACCGAGAAGGGCCTCAAAGCGCTGCGCCGCGCGGAGCGTCTGGCGCCCGACGACGCCGAGGTTCTGAGCCTGGTCGTCCGCGGCCTGGTGAGCGAAGGAGAAGAAGAGGAGGCGCGGCGACTCGTCCGCGCGGCCATGTTCCGCAATCCCCGCGATTATCGTTTCCGCGGCCTATGGCAGAATCTGCAGTTCGACGCCTTGTTCGTGCGGCAACAAGAGCGGTTCGAGACGCGCGAGACGAAGGAAAAAGCGCCCGCGATCCTGCGCTTCCCGAAGACAGCCCGCAAGGCGACCGTCGGCGCCAGGACCATCCGCCAAGACGGACCCGCGACGCTGAAAGGCCCCCACGCCCGCGCGCGGAAGACGACCCGCCCATAGGCGACGCGAACCTCCTGAACGCTGCCGGCGCCGAGACGCGGATTTCGCTCCGCTCTCGGCGCTTTTTCTTACATTAGCAGCATGAGCACCACCGCCGCGCCCCTCCGTCGTCACGCGCTTGGGTTGCCTGCCGGCAGCGTCCGGGCCACCCATCTGCTCGTGGTCACGTTGATCCTGTCGCTCTTACTCGTCATTCCGGGGCGCAACGGGGAGTATCTGCCCCTTCCGGCGTATCTCGTCTATTTGCTGTTCCTGATGATCGGCCACTACTTCGGCGCCCGCGGCCTCAACCCGACGCCGGTCGGGGAACATGCTCCCCTGTACTTGCCGCGCGGCTTCATCCGCTTGCTCGTCTTCGCCGGTCTGGGGGCGGCCGTCATCTACCGGCTGGTGAATTCCCCCGACAGCCTGCGCGACCAGTTCACGCGCTCGCTCGATGTGCTGAAGACGGAGCCGACACTTCCACTGTTCATTCTCATCGGCTTCCTGGTGGGGGTGCTGCTGCGGGCGGTCGCGGGGCGGGACAACCCCACGAGGTGGCTCCAGGACATCGAGGCATGGATCTCGCTTCTGGGCCTGGTGGGGCTGGGTATCAGCATGCTCGTGCACTTGATCATCAACCCGAGCATGGAGAACCCGGTCGGAATCTCGAACCTGGACGCCATCCTGGCGATGCTCATCGCTTTCTACTTCGGAGCGCGCTCGTGAATTGGCTTGCGCGTCAAGCCGGCGCCCTTCGATCCGATTGCAACGCTCGTCCCGATCAGTGCACGGTCGCGGTCGTCCCGTCGACCGACGCCAAGTGATCGATACCGCGGCGGATGTCGTCGACGCTCTCGCTCCCGTTGAGAGGAGCCCCGAAAACGACGCGAACACGCCCCTCCCCCGCGCCGTGGGCCGGGCCGCAGAAGACGGGGACCACCGGAGCCTCGAACTCGCGGCGCAGCTCGCTGAGGAAGCTTTCCGCCCCCTTGGGCGACGCGGCGCCGGCCACGGTCACGCCGAGTAGATCGCCGCGCCGCAGCACGTGACGCGCCCGTTCGCGCACCTTCTCCCATTCGGCCGGGGCGTCGGTCTCGACCCGGATCATGTTGCTCCGATGCGCCATGGTGGACAGGAGGCCGCGCGAAGCCTGACCGTTCTCGTGCAGGACCAGGACGGTCGAGCGGTCCGTCACGGACACGACTTGGAGGCTGCGCTCGAGCGAATCGCAGTTGGTCGCCAGGATGACCGGCCCGCTCGGCGGCAGGTGCTGCATGCCGACCGCTTGCACCCGGACTCGGCCGAGGCTGCGCCACCAGAACAGGGTCCGCGTCAGAAAGTCGGGCAGTTTCCGCGTCAGGAGGACGAAGATCAGGAGCGTCATCAGCGCCGCGCCGAAGAAGAGATAGCGCGGCAGCACCTCGTTGTTGTAGACCGGGGGCAGCGGCGACCCGGCTTCGCGGACCAGGAACCGGCGAACGTCCCCGATCTTGTAGCGGCTCACCGTTACCTCGCTCCCTTCCTTGATGCCGGAGACGAGCGAGAGGATGCCGTCCTCCGCGAACTCGACGTCCTTGCTCGTTCCGGGGCGCAGCGCCTTGCGCGGAACGGGGCGGAGCGAGCCGTTCGCTTGTTTCAGGACTAAGCCGTCGATGTGGCCGTGGTCGTCGCGCATGAAGCTTTCGATGGTCCCGGTGGCGACATGGTCTTTCTGCTCGACCAAGGGCGTGATCTCAGTGGTGCGGCCGACGCGGACGAGGAGGAAGAAGAGAACGGAAGCGGCCATGGCCCCGGTGACGTTGATGAAGTTGCTGGTGGCGATGAGGTCCCCTTTGGTCGTCTTGGGCGCCCGGTGCTGGAGAAGCGTGTAAAGGGGGACCATGTAGAAGCCGCTGAAAAAGCCGATGCCGACGAGGGCGGCGATGAGGGCGATGTCTTCTTCGATGAGGAAGCCGGCGAAGAGGGCGCAGAGCATCATGCCGAGGCAGCCGATGGGGACGAGGCCGAGCTCGATCTTGCCGCCCGAGAGGTTGCCGGCGAGGGGGGCGCCGAGGCCGACGCCGAGGGCGACGGTGGCGACGACGAGGCTGACGCGGAACTCGTTCCAGGGCGGGTTGCGCGTTTGGCCGTGCATGTACATCACTTGCCGCATGTACGCGACCATGAAGATGAAGAAGGCGATGCCGAGGGCGGAGAGGGCGAGCGGGCGGGAGCGGAACAGGACGCGGAGGTTGTCGACGATCGGCCGGTAGAGCCAAGCGGGGAAGCGGCGCTCCGGGTTGGCGGCGGGGAGCCGCTCGATGATCAGGCTGAAGACGGCGCCGAGGAGGGAGAGACCGAGGAAGATGACGCCGATCCAGACCTCCGATCCTTTGAACTGGAAGGAGAGCAGGCCGCCGGCGACCGTGCCGAAGATGGCGGACAGGAACGTGGTCGATTCGAGGATGCCGTTGCCCTTGGAAAGTACGTGCGGCTGGAGGATCTCGGGCATGGCGCCGTACTTGGCGGGGGCGAAGAAGGCGGCGTGGCTGCCCATGAGGAAGACGCAACTCATGACGAGCCAGGGACCGAGCGGGTTGCCGAGGCTGCCGATGTAGAAGCCGGCGATGAGGACGAGGGAGATGACGATCTCGGAGAACTTCCAGAAGACCAGGACGGAGGTCTTGCTGTAGCGGTCGGCATAGTAGCCGGCGAGGGTGCAGAAGATGGCCCACGGGGCGTAGAAGAGGACGGGCATCAGCGAAATGGCCTGGTCCTCGCGGAGGATGCCCGTGGAGAGAGCGTAGAACATGGAGGAGGCGTGGATCGCCTGATCGTTGAAGCCGGCCAGGAACTGGGCGACGATGAGTCCGACGAAGGAGCGGTTCTTGAGCGTATCGGCGGGCCGGTGGGGCATGACCTTTCTCGCGAGCCTCTGGCACGGTTTTCGGGTAACTATATCGAAAGGAAGGGGACGTGCCATAAGGGACTTGCGGGGCCTCCCGGCGAGGTCACGGTTTCTTGGCGCCTCCGATTCTGCTAGGATGCAAGGAACTCAGTAGGCGTGGAGGCAAAGCGATGATGTTATCTTCCGAGCAGCTCCTTCAGGAGGCGCTTCGCCTGTCGCCGGACCAACGTGTTGATCTCGCCGGCAAGCTTCTCGACAGCGTTGATGTCGGCGATGCGGAGTCCGATCCCGGCTGGAGCGATGAGTTGAAGCGTCGCATGGATGACATGCGCACGGGGAAAGTGAAGGGCATGACGTGGGAGGAGACCATGCGGTTCATTCTGGACGACACCGATGACGCTGCCGCCTCTTCTTAGCATCCATCCGAGCGCGGCCAGGGAAGCCAGAAGCGCTTTTCGCTGGTACTTGAAGAGAAGCGAGAAGGCAGCGGCCGGCTTCTTGGCCGCCCTGCAACGAGCCATCCAAAAAGTGGTCGACGACCCGGAAAGCTGGATGTCCTACCTTCATGGCACGCGGGCATTCCGCCTTCGCCGTTATCCATACGTGCTCGTCTATTCCTTTTCTCCTGATCTGGTCGAGGTCTGGGCCGTGGCCGCGACCAATAAGCGCCCAGGGTATTGGCGCAAACGCCTGAACTGACCTGACCAGTTCTTCCTTGCAGCCGCTCGGCTCCGGGGCGGGTCGGCGCCCGCCTCATATACTCCTCCATGGAGCAGCACGCCCATTGCACTTCGAGTCCAGGCACAACTTGCGGAGGCAGCAACCATGTCGCGCCGTCTTGTTCTGACTCTGTCGCTTTCTTTCCTCTTCCCCATGGCCGCTCACGCCCAGCGCTTCGCGCGCGTGCAGCCCACCTACCACCCGCATTACGGCTGCTTCGGCTACTGCCCCGGCCCCATCACGCCGCCGAGTCCGCAGCCGCACTGGGGCTGCTTCGGCTACTGTCCTGGGCCGATCACGCCGCCGAATCCGCAACCGCACTGGGGCTGCTTCGGCTACTGTCCCGGGCCGATCACGCCGCCCACGCCGCAACCGCACTGGGGCTGCTTCGGCTATTGCCCCGGGCCGATCACGCCGACCTACTACGGTTGCTATGGCTACTGCCCGAGCAACATCTATACGCCGCCGCCCGTCGTCGTGCTGCCGCCGACCGATACGGGGGCTACGTCGGATCTTCAGCCCCCCTCCATCTACGGGACGAGCGCGCAGCTCGTGCTGCCGCCGCCGCGGGAAGTCGATGACACGGAGACGAAAGAGAAGGACGGCGGGACGGTTTCGGCACTCATCAAGAAACTGAAGGAAGGCGACTCCTGGCAGCGCGGCGAGGCGGTCGCGGCGCTGGGCAAGCTCGGGCCGGCCGCCGCTCCCGCCATCGGCGCGCTCTTGCCGTTGCTCAAGGACAAGGACGCCATGGTCCGGCTGGAGACGACGCTGACGCTCGCGAAGATCGGCCCCGCCGCTCTCCCCGCGCTGCGGAAGGCGCTGCGCAGCGACGACAAGATGACCGTGATGGGGGCGGCGCTGGCGCTGGGACATATCGGCACCAAAGCAAGCGACGCCCTGCCGGACCTCAGGGCCTTGCTGAAGGATGACCGCGAAGGGGTGCGCGGCCATGCGGCCCAGGCGATGTGGCGCATCGATCATGGTACGATCGCCGAAGTTCTACCGGTGCTGTTCGCGGCGCTCACCTCGGATAACCCGTACGTGGCGCAGGGGGCCATCAGTACTCTGAGCCGGATCGGGACCAAGGCGAGCGACGCCTTGCCGGCCCTGCGCAAAGCCCTCAAGAGCGGCAACGCCAAGACGCGGATGGCGGCGGCGGTGGCGATCGGCCACATCGACCCGGAAAGCGACGCGGGCGTCCAGGCGCTGGCCGCCGCCCTCGACGAGAAGAGCATCCCGCTGCGGCTCGATGCGGCGACCATCCTGGCGCAGCTCGGCCGGCGCGCCAAGACGGCGCTGCCTGCCCTTGCCAAGGCGCTGAACGATCCCGACGGCGCAGTGGCGCACACCGCGGCAATCGCCCTGGGCCGCATGGGAGAGCCGGCCGTGGCGCCGCTGACGGAGGCCTTGAAATCGAAAAAGGCGGCGGTCCGGCGCGACGCGGCGCTCGCGCTGATGCAGATCGGAGCGCCGGCCCGTTCGGCGCTTCCGGCTCTGCGCGAGCTCAAGCGCGACAGCGACGATGAGGTGCGAGCCGCGGTCACCGAGGCAGTGGAGACGCTGGAAGGAGCGAAGAAATAGCCTGCGATACGCGGGCCGGTGCGTGACCTTTCTCGCGAGCCTCTGGCGTGGTTTTCGGGTAACCATATCGAAAGGAAGGGGACGTGCCACACTCCGCCGGTCGTCAGTCGGTCGCCAAAGGTGATCGTGTCGGTGGGGCCCTAGGATATTGCACTCAACCAAATCCCATGTACTTTCGCGAGCTTGCCATCAGCCTGAGTTGCGAAGTCGACTCGTTGCCGGGAGGCAAGTCGGCTCGAGATTTCGCCTTTTCAGCGCATGCGGTCCAAGAGGTTTTTCTGTCGTTCATGCCGCGCAAATTCGTCCTGGACGGCACGGCAAAAACGAACCTGATGCTCGGCCCGCGGGGAAACCACCCACAGTATTGGAAAGCGCTCGGGGTGAACGAGTATTTTGTCGAGGATTTTGATTTTCAAGCGTTCTTTGACTCCTCCACGCAGGGCCAGGACGACATCTTGTTGAAAATCCTGGAGGAGAGCCTTCTTGACATTGCGAACCGGTCCAACGCCGACCCGGCGCCGATCCAGAAGGCCATCGCTGCCACGCGTGCCTGCGGTTGTGAGCGGCGCGGCATCCTTCCCAGATTGTCTCGAATGACAAGGTCGCGAAAATTGAAGCTCAATGTTGTCCGTCACATTTTCCACGGGGGCGAGGCCTGGGACCTTGAGATCGTGAATCGAAAGGACGAGGTGCTTCTGAAGAGATCTCTGCTGGGAAGGAAGCCCTGGGCCTGGATGCGCGCCGAGTACGATTTCAGGCGCTCGATCCTGAAGGGAGACAACTTCGTCGTGTTGGGCCTGAGGGGGATTCAGACGTACAGGTTGAATGTCAAAAAACTGGAAGAGAGATTACTTCGCAGCCTCGAGAGATGAGGCCGATGCGGTTTCTCGGCGCCTCCGATTCTGCTTGGATGCAAGGAACTCAGTAGGCGTGGAGGCAAAGCGATAATGTTATCTTCCGAGCAACTCCTTCAGGAGGCGCTTCGCCTGTCGCCGGACCAACGCGTTGATCTCGCAGCGTTGATGTCGGCTATGCGGACAAAAAATCACACAGCACTTCCTTGCCTTCCGCATTCTTAGACAAGCGGGAGCAGCCCCGCAAGAAGATCGGCCGACGCCACATCGCTTTTTTGCCGCGCCTCTTCCTTTTTGCCATGCCGGCTCTTATCATCGTCGCCACACACCAGAAACGCTCCAGGAGATCCTATCATGCCGACCAACGCCTCTCTCAACCGCAAGCTGCGCATGGGTCTCGTCGGCGGCGGCCAGGGCGCCTTCATCGGCCGGGTCCATGCCACCGCGGCCGTCCTCGACAACCGCGCCGCGCTGGTCGCCGGCGCCCTTTCCTCCGATCCCGCCAAGGCCAAGGCGTCCGCTCCGGACTACGACATCGCGCCCGATCGCGCCTACGGCTCCGTCAAGGAGATGATCGAAGCGGAAAAGAAGCTGCCGGCCGAGAAACGCATCGACTTCGTTTCCGTCGCGACACCGAACCACACGCACTTCGAGATCGCCAAGGCGTTCGCCGAGGCGGGCTTCAACGTCATGTGCGACAAGCCGTTGACGTTCGACCTGGCACAGGCGGAAGAGCTGGCGAAAGTCGTGGACAGGAGCGGCGTCGTCTTCGGCGTCACCCACAACTACACGGGCTACCCCCTCGTGCGCCAGGCGCGTGAGATGGCGCTCTCCGGTGAACTGGGCGAGATCAACGCCATCCGCGCCTTCTACATCCAGGGCTGGCTGCGCACGCGCCTGGAAAAAGACGCCCAGAAGCAAGCCAGCTGGCGCACCGACCCCAAACGTTCCGGCGCCGCCGGCTGCTTCGGCGACATCGGCACCCACGCCTACAACCTCGCTCGCTTCATCACCGGGCTCATCCCGGAGCAAATCTCCTGCGTCCTCAAGACGTTCGAGGGAGGACGCGAACTCGACGACTACGGCGCCGCCATGATCCGCTTCGGCAACGGCGCCCTGGGCACGGTCACCGCCTCGCAAATCTCCCACGGCCGCGAGAACGATATCTGGATCGAGGTCGACGGCACGAAAGCGGCCCTCGAATGGCATCAGGAGGAGCCGAACAAGATGTGGGTGAAGCAAAACGGCCAGCCGCACAAGCTGTACACGCGGGCGGGCGGCCCGTACCTTGGCAAGCTCGCCGGGGCAAGCACGCGCATCCCGAGCGGCCACCCGGAAGCGTTCCTCGAAGCGTTCGCGAACGTCTACACCGCGGCCTACGACGACATGATCAAGCGCGCCGCCGGACAGAAGTTCGACGGCAAGGAAACGCTGTACCCCAACGTCGCGGACGGCGTGGACGGCATGAACTTCATCACGCAGTGCGTGGCGTCGAGCAAGGAAGGGGGGCACTGGCTCGGCCTGAAGCACGCGCTGTGCCGGCGCTGACGGCTTTGCTACGAAAGGTGTCTCACCCTGGGTCAGACACCTTTTCGTAGCAAAGCCCCCGAAGGGACGGTCGACTCTGGCTCGCGGTGGATCGTGCCGGCCTCTCAACTTCGAGAGCTACCGAAGACCTGCGAAGAGCTGCGTCTAGCCGAGCCTGACTGGGAGCGCTTGCCGCGTCTCATCCGGTTGCGAGGCCGCTGACGCTCATACAATTGCCCTTGATTCCACGAGGGCATTCCTTGAGCGACCTGGTCTTCCAACGCTGCGTTTCCCCCGCCTGCGGCACCACCGTCGCCGCCGACGATACCGCTTTCGTCTGCCCGTCCTGCGGCGGCCTGCTCGACGTCGCCTATGACTGGGATCGCCTCCCCGTTCCCGAAAAACTGCAAGACTTCGAGGCCGGCTGGAGCCGCCGCTTCGACCCGCTCGACTTCAGCGGCGTCTGGCGCTTCCGCCGTCTTCTCCCCTTCGCCCCCGATGACAAGATCATGACCATCGGCGAAGGGCAGACGATCCTCCAGCGCGCCGATATCGTCGCACGCTACGTCGGCGTGCAGCCCGGCGCTTTGTTTTTGCAATATGAGGGGATGAATCCTTCCGGCAGCTTCAAAGATAACGGCATGACCGCCGCCTTTACCCACGCCCGCATGGTCGGCGCCCGCCGCGCCGCCTGCGCCTCCACCGGCAACACCAGCGCCAGCCTCGCCGTCTTCTGCTCCGCCACCGGCCTCATGAAGGCCGTCATCTTCATCGGCTCCGGCAAGATCTCTTACGGCAAGCTCGCGCAGGCCCTCGACCACGGCGCTCTCACCGTGCAGATCGCCGGCGACTTCGACGACGCCATGCAGCGCGTGCAACAGATCTCGCGCAAGCTCGGCATCTACCTCGTCAACAGCGTCAACCCGTTCCGTCTCGAAGGCCAGAAGACCATCATGCTCCGTGTCCTCGAGGCGCTGCGCTGGGAAGTCCCCGACTGGATCGTCGTCCCCGGCGGCAACCTCGGCAACGTCAGCTCCTTCGGCAAAGCGTTCATCGAGCTGAAGCAACTTGGCCTCATCAACAAGACGCCGCGCCTGGCCGTCATCAACGCCGCCGGCGCCAACACCTTCAGCCAGCTCTTCGACCGCTTCGCCGTCCGCTGGAACGAAGGCGCTCCGGACAGGAACGTGATCGACGGCTACTACCGCGCCCTGGAAGCGGAGAAGATCCGCGCCGCGACCATCGCCAGCGCCATCGAGATCAACCACCCCGTGAACCTGCCCAAGGCCCTCCGCGCCCTCGATTTCTGCGGCGGCGCGGTGCGCGACGTCACCGACCAGGAGATTCTCGACGCCAAGGCCAAGGTCGGCGCCGGCGGCCTGGGCTGCGAGCCGGCCAGCGCCGCGAGCGTCGCCGGAACCAAGAAGCTGGTGAAGGAAGGCATCATCGCGGCGGGCGAGCGCGTCGTCTGCATTCTGACGGGCCACCAACTGAAGGACCCGACGGCGACGGTAGCCTATCACAGCACGGATCAAAAGACGTTCAACGAAGTGCTGGGCCACCGCGGCGTGCGGCGGGCGACGTTCGCCAACCGCGCCGTGCAGGTGCCGAACGACCTGGACGAGATCATTAAGGCGATCGAGCTCTACAGTTGAGTAATCGTTTAGCCCCGGTTCGCAGAACCGGGCGGATATGACGCCAAAGCCGGAGTACGAAGGTGGAATCCTTGACCGAACTCGTGTCGCGAATACGGCGCAAAGCCGGCGCCGTCGAATTCCCACGTACTTCCAGGGAGGCTATCGAGAATGCTGAAGCCACACTCGGCTTCCAAATCCAGCTGGCGGCCGCGCCTGGCCAAACGGCCTCCTTCCTTTCAACACATTCGGCTGCAACATCTTCGCCTGCGCCGATTGCATGGACTTCAACGCCCGTATTTCCATCTACGAGGATGATGCGATCTTCCCGCAGGATTACAACCTGGCCGATTTCTTCGAAATGTGGCTCGAGGGGGTAGACGTTCTCTCCAAGGGCGAATTCGAAATGCTTACGAGAGAGGGAAGAAATCCTCTGACCGGTGAGAAGATAGTGATCCGAGCCCGTAGGCGACTTCGTTAACAGGTTCTTGGCGCCTGCACGCAATAGAATGGGATGAGATAACAAGTGGACCTCACCGCTTCCAGGAATCCCATGATCTTCCATCACAATACCCTCCCCAACGGCCTCACCATCATAGGCGAAGTCATCCCCGCGGCTCAGTCGGTCGCGGTCGGCTTCTTCGTCAAGACCGGCTCGCGCGACGAGAGCGAGGACGTCTGGGGCGTCTCGCATTTCCTCGAGCACATGGTCTTCAAGGGGACCCAGCGCCGAAACTATCTCGACGTCAACATCGAGTTCGACTCGATCGGGGCCATGTACAACGCCTTCACCAGCGAGGAGAACACCGTCTTCTACGCCGCCGTCCTGCCCGAGTACTTGCCGCGGGCGGTCGACCTCCTCTCCGATATCCTCCGCCCCGCCCTGCGCGGCGAGGACTTCAACATGGAGAAGAAGGTCATCCTCGAAGAGATCGGCATGTACGAGGACCAGCCGATGTGGTGCGCCTACGAGCTGGCCAAGAAGGCCTACTTCGCCGGCCATCCGCTGGGCCGCAGCGTCCTCGGCACGAACCACAGCATCACCGAGCTTACTCGCGACCAGATGCAGGCGTACTTCGACCGCCGCTACGTCGCGCCGAATATCACCGTCGCGCTGGCCGGCAATTTCGACTGGGAAGCGGCGGTCGCCCTCATCGAGAAGCACTGCGGCGGTTGGCCCAGGGGCGCCGCGCCGCGCGGCAACCGCCGCGAGCTGCCTGGCAGCGCCGCTTTCGAGGTCGTGCCCAAGAAAAAGGTCAACCAGGAGCACGTCTTCATGATCTCGCCGGCGCCCTCGGCCAGCTCGCCGCTCCGGCACGCCGCCGACGTCCTCGCCATGATCCTCGGCGACGACTCCGGCAGCCGCCTCTACTGGTCCGTCGTCGACCGCGGCCTCGCCGACTCCGCCGACGTCGGCTTCCACGACTACGACGGCACGGGCACGTTCTTCACCTCCTACACCTGCGAGCCCAAGAACGCCCAGAAAGTGCTCGGCATCATCCAGGGCGTCTTTCGCCAAACGCAGCACGACGGCGTCAGCGAGGAGGAACTGGCCCAGGCCAAGAGCAAGGTGCTGTCGCGCATCGTCCGCGCCAGCGAGCGGCCCATGGGGCGGATGCAGGCGCTCGGCATGTCGTGGACTTATCTCAAGAAGTACCGCAGCATGGACGACGAGCTGAAGGCGTTCGAGGCGGTGACAACGAAGAAGATCGACCAGGTGCTCGAGAAGTATTCGCTGGAGAAGCCGACGGTGCTCGCCCTCGGGCCGCTGAAGACGCTGAAGAAGGCGGACGTGAAGTCCAGAAAATGATGATTGCGGAGCGAGGTTAGGGCCGGTGTGCGTCATGTCCACGGCGTTTGGTAACGAGGGAGTTCCACGATGTTCCGTCGAGCGCTCGCTTCGGCCTTTCTGTTTCTTGGCGTCCTGCCGTGTGCAGCCCAGGAGCCGCCATTGCGCGTCTTCTACACGGGCCACAGCTTTCACATGTTCGTGCCCGGCCGGGTAGCCGCGGCGGTGAAGGCGGCCGGCCTCCAGGAGTACCAGCTTGCGGGGACCCAGGGGATCGGCGGCTCGCGCGTCATCCAGCACTGGGACAAGGACAAAGGGGACAACGCGGCGCGCAAGGCGCTGGCCAAGGGGGACGTGGACGTCTTCACCATGGCGCCCCACCTCCTGATTCCGGACGAAGGCGTGGACCGCTTCGTCGCGCTTGGACTCGAGCACAATGCGAAGATGCGTTTTCTGGTGCAGCAGTCGTGGATCCCGTTCGACTATCTCGACAAGCGCGTCAAGGACAACGCCGAGCGCGACGCCGCGAAGCTCGACGTCGATAAGCTCCGGGCGGACCATGCGAAATGGCGCGGCGCGATGGAGGCCCAGGTCAAGGCGCTCAACAAGAAGGCCGGCCGCGACGCCGTTTTCATCGTGCCGGCCGGCGACGCCGTGGTGAGGCTCCGCGTCCTCGTCGCCGACGGCAAGGCGCCCGGCATCGCCAAGCAGTCCGACCTCTTCACCGACGCCATCGGCCACGGCAAGGCCCCGATCCAGGCCCTCGTCGCCTATTGCAACTACGCGTGCATCACCGGCCGCAGCCCGGTCGGTCTGAGCGTCAAGGACGCCGCCATCGGTGAGGAGCTGCGCGACCTCTTGCAACGTATCGCGTGGGACACGGTCAGCGCCTATCCGATGAGCGGCGTCACGGCGAAGAAATGACGGGCGGCTCGCGACCCTTCTAGAGCCCCTTGCGGACAATGCGCCGAATCTTCACCGCCGGCGTCAACGTCTGTCCTTCCGCGGGCGCCGATTGGATCTTGCGGACGATCTCCATCCCCTTGACCACGGTCCCAAACGCCGCGAAGCCCTGGCCGTCGGGGTTGCGCTTGCCGCCGAAGTCCAGCTCCGGCTGAGCGCCGACGCAGATGAAGAAGTCGGACGTAGCCGTGTCGGGGCCGTCGCGCGCCATGGAGATGGCGCCGTCCTTGTGCGTCAGGCCGGTGTCTTTCGTTCGCTCCAGGCGCAGGGGCGGATACTCCTCGGGCTCGCGTTTCGGGTCGATCCCGGCCTGGATCACTTCGATCTTGACCTTGCTGTCAGGCTGGTTCTTCGGCGTCACCGTCCGGTGAAAACGGCCGCCGTCGTAGAACTTGCCGTCAACGTACCTCAGGAAGTTGGCGGTCGTGCGCGGGGCGGCGACGCCGTTCAGCTCGACCTCGATGTCTCCCAGGTCGGTCTGGATGACGATCGGGATGTGCTTTTGCCGGGCGCGCTTTTCGACGACCACGCGCAGGGCGATGTCCTCCGTGAATTCCGGCGCTGTCAGCTCCCAGAGGCCCGTCGAATGGGACACGGCTTCCCGACGCCGGATCGCGCCGGTGCGCGTGTCGACCCATTCCGCCTCGAAGCCCGGGCCCTTGGGTGTCTTCAACGCCAGCTTCGCCCTCGACCCTCCCTTGACATAGATGGCATAAACGTCTCCCGGCGCCGCCAGGCAGCGCACCACGGTCTTCGGGTCCGCCGCCTTGACCAGTTCGGGAGCGGGCGTCATGTGGACCAAGTCGATCTCGTCGAGGAATTCGCGCAGGATTTGCAACTGCGAGCGCAGGCTCGGCCCGCCGCCGCCCGGCGACTTGCCGACCTTCCCGGACCCGGCGGGATGCTTGCACGAGAACGAATAGTCGAGGTTGCTGTAGCTGGCGCCGCCCGCCAGCAAAAACTCCCACGCTTCGCTGCGATAGGCGAAGTCGCCGGGCCCGCGAAACCCGGTCTCGTCGTCACCGATCGGCTTCTTGAGGCCCGCATTGAGCGCCACCACGTCGGGGGGCGTCGCATAGTGAAAATTGAAGATCGAGACGTGCGGGTTCGGCCTCTCCACCTTGGCCGACTTGTTGGCGATGTTTTGCGCGATCAGATGACGATGCGGCAGCTTCGCCTCGGCGTCGACCAGCGTCTCGATGATATGATGCTGCCACTCCGGCGTGACGCCGGCGAAGTAGGGTTCGTTGCACACTTCATAGTAGAGGTTGTCGCAGTCCTTGAGCCGGTCCACGACGGCCCGGACAAACTTCTCCTGCAAGGCGAGCAGCTTCTTGTTCCTGACGGTGAAAACGTCCTTGTGGCCCACGCGCTCCACGTCATTCATGTTGTTGGCGGCGTGCATCGGGTTGATCGACCAGAACTTCTCCTCGTAGAAGGTGCAAAACAGCGTCAGTTCGACGACGACGCCGCGCTTGCCGGCCTGGACGACAAAGTCGTGCAAGCGCTTGAAATACGCCGGATTGAAGCTGGAAAGGTCGTAGCGCCTGCCCTTGCCCTCCTTGACGAGGGGCCAGGGGGAGACGTACTTGTCAGCGGCCGGTCCCAGCGTGTTGTCGTTGATGCCAAAAGCGCCGGGTGGCTCGAAATAGGTCCCGGCGAAGGTGCGCGTCTGATTGAAGCCGCGCGCCTTTAGCTCGTCGAGGTAAGGAATGTAGTCGAATTCGCCGTTGAGGACCGCGCCATAGTGCTCGCCGCTGGTGAGCAGGTATGTCGGCCTGCCGCGGAACAGGAGGTAGCGCGGGTTTTCCGGGTGGAGCCGCAGCGGCGCCTGGCCGCGACTCGCCACGGGCGCCAGGAGGGAGGCGAGGACCACCAACGGCAGGAGATGTTTCATATCGTTCTTTCGCGTTTCTTTCGTCTTCACCTGCGACTGTCGGCGGTTCACGCGCGTGCCAGCAGCGCGGCGGGCGCCTCACGTCTCAGCGACCGAGCGTCGCGCCACCAGAGCAGGGCAAAAACAGGGATCAAAACGAGCGATCCCCATTGATACGCCGTCCAGCCGAGCCACAGCTCCGGCTCCGGGCGCACGTATTCCGTGAGGAAGCGATAGGTGAGGTAAGCGATGATGTAAAGCTTGACGAGCTGGCCCCGGCACACGCCGCGCGCCTGCATCTGCAGCAGGATCGCCGCGCACGTCAGGTGAAACGCCGCCTCGTAGAGCTGCGTCGGATGGCGGCAGACGCCGTCGCCGAAATCGACGCCCCAAGGTAGACTGGTCGCCACGCCATGGCAGCAACCGGCGCTGAAACAGGCCAGCCGGCCCACGGCGACGGCGGCCGCGACCGGCGCGGCGAAGCTGTCGCCGGTGCGGACGCGGATGTTGAGGGCCCACTTGGTCGCCTCGACGCCGAAGTAGCCCCCAACCAGGCCGAGCACCAGCGTCTTGCCGCTATCGAACCACGCGGCGCCCGAAAGAAAGCCTTCCCAGTCGAGCAGGACAAACGGGAGCTTCGCCGCCAGCATGCCGCCGCAGAAGGCCCCCAGGCCGATGGCGAGGCGCTGCCGGGCGCTGAGCCCGGCCGGACGCGGCGTGAGCCGGCTGACCAGAAGACCGGTCGTGACAGCGGCGCTCATCAACAGCGGATAGGTCCAGTTCATCGCTCGTCCGATTGCGGCAGCTGAAAAGTCACACTTGCTCCAACGACATGCGACGCGCCGGCATTTGCGTTCGCGCCAACCGCGGTAGCGGCACGTGTCCCTCGCGATAAAGAACGTTGTAAGCGCAGAAGGGGATGACATGGCCGCTAGGCAGCACGTGGTGGATGCAGCATTTCATCAGGCGGCGGACGTCAAAGTTGTACGCGTCCAGGAACGACGTGATCGTGATGCGGAACACGTCGGACGGCGCTAGACGCTCCGCCAAGGCGCGGCTGAAAAAATCAGTGGCGGCCGCTTCCTCACCTTTCGCCTGCGATTGGCCATGGGAAACGCCGTTCGAGCCGTTCAGCGTCAGCGGTCCGCCTTCCGCTCCGTCCGGGCCGCAACCGCCACCGGCACAGCAGCCGAGCTTTCCCAGGTATTGCTCGATAAGCTGGCGGGCGCGCGGCCGCGTGAAGGTGATACCGTTGGCGAGGATGTCCAGATGGTTGCGCGCGTCGATGAAGCGAGACAGTGGGGTGACCGTCCCGCCGGAGCGGTAAGCGTAGGTCAGGCTGTGGCAGTTCGGATGGGCGCAGGGCAACGGCATGAAGTCGTCCGCGCGGAACATGCCGTCCGTCTGTGCCGCGATCGCCTTCACCACATCCGGGAACGTTACACGCCTCTCCAGATCCTCCGGCAGCACATGCCGGCCCGAATAGGTCGCCGGCTGAAAGCTGACGCCGGTGACCCAGGGCCGCTCGAGCCCGAAGCGGACGATGGCGCCCAGCTCGTCCTCATTGACGCCGGACTGCACCGTCGTCACCAGCGTCGTGCGGATGCCGTGCCGGCCCAGCGCGTCGAGCGCCCGCAGCTTGACGTCGGCCAGAGGTTCCCCGCGCAACGCCTGCGTGATGCCGTCGCGAAAGCCGTCGAACTGGAAGTAGACCTCCAGGCGATGGCGGAAGCGAGCGAGCCCCGCCGCGAACTCCGGATCGTGGGCGAAGCGCAGGCCGTTGGTGTTGATCATCACCACGTCGATCGGCTGGGCGCAACCGTATTCCAGGATGCGCTGGAACTCCGGATGGATCGTCGGCTCGCCGCCGGAGAGCTGGAGCACCTCGGGCCGGCCTTCGACCTGCACCAGGCGGTCGATGGAGCGGCGGCATTCCTCGAACGTCAGATGCTTCCCGCCCGGCCCGCTCGACGCGTAACACATGGGGCATTTCAGGTTGCACGCGGATGTGATCTCGACCAGGCCGACGCACGTGTGCTGTTCATGCTCGGTGCAGAGTCCGCAATCGTAAGGGCAGCCGCGCTCCGGTTCGACGCCGAACTCCTCGGGGACCTTGCCTTCGAGGCTGTACTCCATGCGGTCGTATTGCTTGACGTCGGAGCAGATGAAGTCCTCGCGCTCGCCATGCGTCGGGCAACGCTTGCGGAAGTAGACCCGGCCCTGGCGCGTGATGATCTTCGCCGGCACGAGGGCGAGGCACTCGGGGCAGAGGCTCTGCGTCATGCCCAGGAACGTGTGGTCGCGCAGGCGCAGGCTCATGCCTTTTTCCCCCAGAGGCGGCGGAACAGAAACACCATGACCAGGATCCCGGGAACCAGGCCCGCCCCGACGCTGGCCACGAAGATCCATTCGTACGAGCGGCCGCGGCTCAGGTCTTCCAGCGCCAGGCCTCCCAGGCAGACGACGAAGCAGGTCGCAAAGAACGCGGCGAAAGCGGCGGTCCCCACGACTACCACCGTGCCGAGCGAGCCGAGGAAAGTCCAGAGCGGCCCGACCTTCTTCTCGGACACGACGGCGGTGCGGATGATCGCCGGGATGGCAAGGAAGCTGACGATAATCAACACTCCGGGCGCGACCAAAGCGAGGCCGAGACAGATGAGGAGGGCCAGAATCCCGAATGCGGCCAATGGCTCCGCCTCTTCACGCGGCCGGGGCAAGGCGATCCGTTCGGTCAACGCGTCGATGCGCTCGTCCTGACCGGCCGCCTCCGGCGTCTGACCGAAGTCCGCCTGACAGAGCCAGCACTTTTGCGGCCGGGCGGAGACATGTTCGGCGCCGCAATACGGGCACCAGGCGCGGCGCCGCGGCCCTTCAGCCGAGAATTGCTCGGAACTCATGAGCCGCCTCCCCCGGATTGCCGGTCGCTCAGGAGAAACCGCTTGATCCAGCCGACGCGGCGGATCACCTGGCCCAGGATCACGCCGGTGAGGATTAGGGCCAGGAGGAAAATCACCTGATGGTAACGCGGCAAGCTCATGTCCGGCTTGGGCCAACCCGGCGCGGAACCCCAGCGCGCGAAGCCGAGCAGGAACAGGTAGCCGGCGGCCGCCCCCGCCGTCGCGAACCAGATCAGGCGCAGACTGAACCGCAAAGCGGCCAGCGCGACAATCAGAAAATAGACGACGACAAGAGGGCTGCGCGGGCCGTCCGCCAAGGTTAGGGTCGTCGTCAGGAGCAGCAGGTCGCAGCTGGTCGAGATGAACTTGAGGTAGAAGGGGAAGATGCCGTTACGGCGGCAGTAGAGAACGCCGAGGGAAAGCATCGCCCAGGCAAGCGTGACGAAGGTCACCGACAGATGAAACGGCCGATCGACGACGGCCGGCATGTCGATGGGGCCGATGTGCAGGCCGTGGTAGTTGATGAGCTCGACGCCGTAAAAGGCGCTCAGGCCGATCATGCGCAGGAGGTTGGCGCGGCCCTCCCCCTCGAATTCCTGCCAGCGGCTGAGGATGTGCCAGTGCCGCTCATTGGGCGAGGTTTCGGGCGCCATGTTTCCTTCCCATGACGTAAACGGGTGGATCAGATTACCCAGGCACCTTACCGCGCTTCGAGCAGCAACGCCAGCGCCTCTTCTACCCAACCGCTGTGCCAGTCGTGTTTGCGCGGCGGCCCGTCCCGGTATTCATGGGGTATGCCCAACTTCATCATCAACTCCTGCGTTTGTCGATGGTGGGCGCGGAAGCTGCCGTAGCCCGTGAGGATGAGCCGCTTGCCCTTGCCGAGCGTCTTCACCTGCCGCTCCAGCAGCGCGGGGATTTGGTACTTCTCGAAGTTCTCCTGCGTGCCGAAGATCGGGCCGGAGCCGAAGCGATCGGGCCTCGTCATCATCAGCGGCGCGTCCCAGGCGGCGGCCTTGCCGAAGCGGTCCGGGTGGCGTAGCAGCAGACTGAACGCGCCCCAGCCGGACTTGCTGAAACCGAGCAGCAGCCGTCCGACGGGCGTCGCCTCCACCGGATAGGTCCTCTCGATGAAGGCAAGCACGACCTCCAGGAAGTAGGTCTCCTGCCGGATGGACTTGTCGGTCGGGTGATCCGCATACCACGGAAGATGGGAAAAGGTGGGCGCGACGAAAATGACTTGAAAGCGATTGTGCAGGTCGCGTTTCTTCGCCTCCAGGAGCCCATCCCCGTAGCGGCTCTCCCGTCCCGCCTCGACCGGCAGAAGATAGACGACGCGGTACTTCTTCCCCTTCTCCAGCCGGTCCGGCAGCAGCACCCGGATCTGCGTCGTCCCCGACTGATACGGAGAGCGGACCTCGTGAACGAGAATGCCGTGCTCGTCCTTGCGCGCCGGGGAAACTTCGACGGCCGGCGGAGCGTCGCCGAGGATCGCGGCGCTCAGGGCTAGGGCAAGAACCATCCCGCCGCCCTCCGTTCATTGCCTCGGCAAGAAGGCGCCCGCGCCGCGCGCCAACATCTTCTCCGCCAACGCCTGGCCGACTCCCTCCGGGTCCCTAGCGTCACCTTCGCCTTGCTCTTCGATGCGGTTCCGCCCATCTCCGGACAGGACCAGGCCGGTCAGACGCAAGACCGCTCCCGCGCGGATCGAGCGCACGCCGAGCGGGACCTGACAGCCGCCCCCAAGTTGACGCAGCAGACTGCGCTCGGCGAGCGCGGCCGCATGCGTCGCTTCGTCATCGAGACGGGCGAGGAAGCCGCGCGTGCGGGCATCGTCCGATCGGCATTCGAGGCCGAGGGCGCCCTGCCCGACGGCGGGCAGCATCCAATCGAGCGCCTGCGTGACGCGACTGCCCAGGCCGAGGCGCACGAGACCCGCCTCCGCGAGGAGTGTCGCGTCGGCCTCGCCGGCCTCCAGCTTCCTGAGCCGGGTCTCGACGTTGCCGCGGATGTCGATGAGTTTCAGGTCAGGGCGGCGATTGAGCGTCTGGGCGCGGCGGCGCAAGCTGCTGGTCGCCACAGTGGCGCCTTTTGGCAGTTCGTCAAAACCGAGGTATTTGGCCGAGACAAAGACATCGCGCACGGGACCGCGCGGCGGGACGGCGGCGAGCACGAGGCCGGGTACCGGGATGGTCGGCAGGTCCTTGAGGCTATGGACGGCGACGTTTACCCGGCCCTCGACGACGGCATCCTGGATGGCCTTGGTGAAGACGCCGTCGCCGCCGATCTGAGCGAGCGGAACATCGCGGACCTGATCTCCGACGGTCTGGATGATCACCAGCTCGATTGCCTCATCCGGAACGGCGCGGCGCAGCAGATCGGCGACGTGATTGGCCTGCCAGAGCGCCAGAGGACTGCCACGAGTGCCGATGCGGAGCATTGTCGGGTCGAAGGTCGGAGATCAAGGGAATGGCGCCGCGCGGGCGTCTTGTTTTTTCTAGCGTTCGCGCGGCGTCATTGGAGTCATCGGTTGTTGAACCGGGGTACGGTCGGGACGGTTACCAATCGCCACCGCCGCCGCCACCCCAGTCCCCACCGCCACCGCCGCCCCAGTCACCGCCGCCGCCACCACCCCAATCGCCGCCCCCGCCGCCGCCCCAATCGCCACCGCCGCCGGTATCGCCGCCGCCACCTCCGCCCCAGTCGCCACCACCGGCGTCGTCGCCGCCCCCGCCGCCACCTCCACCGCCGCCTTCGTCGGCGCCCGCGCTGTCATCGCCGCCGCCGCCGCCCCAATCGGTGGCGCGTTCTTCGGGCTCGGCGGCGGCCGCGCCGGTGTCGCTCATGCCGCCTGTTGGTGAGTGCGTGCCGCCGAAAGCGGACGAGGCGCCGCCGCCGAAGACGTTATTGTAGAGCCACATGCCGGCCGCCGCGCCGACAAGGCCGCCGAGGAAGCCACGCATGAAGCCGCCACCCCCACCGCCGCCGTAGCCCCCGGCGTAACCGGGACCACCGCTGCCATAGCCCGGAGCGCCGCCCCCGCCTCCCATGCCGGAGAGACCGCGGACGACGGCCATGATCAGCCAGAGAACGATGATGACGCCCAGGCCGATGAGGATATAGGTGAGCCAGGGGGTCGGCTTGGCGGGCTCGTGCCCTTCAACCGGGCGTCCCCCCGCGCCGCCGCCGGTCGTCGTTTTTTTGTCTCGACCGAACCAGGTGTCGCTGTCGGTCTTGGTCACTTCCGTCTTAGGCGGGGGCAAGAGCGAGCGCACGGAGGCGACGGCCAGGTCGAGGGCGCCGTCGTAATCCTTCTTTTTCACTTTCTCCTGCATCTTGAGCGCGATCTCCGTCGCCTTTTTTGGGGTCAGATGCTCCTTGTTGATCGTGTCCGGCCCGACGAAACAGTACGCCTGACCCTTGTCCGGGAGAATAGCGACGAAGACGCCCGCCTTGCCCATCGTCTTCTTGGCGTGCTCGAGCAGCGTCTTCCGATAGTACTCGTGTACCGCCTTTCCGTCCGCGTGATCGACGTCCGGCGGTAGCTTTGGCGCTTCCCGCGTCTCGATGATCATGGGGGTGTGATGGCGCGACTCTATCTTGCCGATCTCGGCGGACGCCTTGCTCACGGCCGCCGGGCTGAAAATCTTCGCATCGTCCCGAATCGGGCGCTTCGCGTCGTCCAGCACTTCTCCCGCCTCGTCGGCCGCAACCGCCAACGCCGCCTCGACCTCGGGAGTCGCCCACAGCACCACCGGCAAGAGCGCCCCAGGGAAGCCGTGAGGCGTTTCCCGACTCTCCTCGCTCCCCCGGAAGCGATGGAACCACGTATCGCTATCCGTCTTCACGCCCCCCTTGAGCGGCGGCAATGCCGCGCGGACGAAGCCGACCGTTCCCTCCAGCGCCTGGTCGAACTCCCCCTTCGCCACCTTCGGCTGCACCTGCTTGGGCAACTCAAGAGCCTTCGCCACGCTGAAGATTTTCCGCTTCTGCGTCTCCGGGCCGACGAAGCAGAAGACTTCGTGCTTGTCCGGCAAGATCGCGACATAGATTCCAGCGGTCCCCAGCAGCTTCTTCGCATGGTCCTTCAGCGTCTTCTCGTAAAACGCGTTGACCGCCGTTTTGTCGGTGGCATCCACCGTCCCGGGCAACTCCGGCGCCTTGGTGGCCTCCACGATCATCGTCGTGCCGTACTTGTCCTTGATCTCGCCGATGAGCTTGTTCGCCCGGGCGCGGGCCTCGGCGCCGAAGACGCCCGCCTTGTCGCGCACGGCCAGGGGCGGCGGGGCGACGATCTCGGCCTCGCCTTCTTCCTCCTCGTCGCGCATGCCGAACCAGGTCTCACTGTCGGTCTTCACCCATTCCGCGGGCGCCGGCGGCAGCGCCGCGATGACATACTTCATCGTCTCCGCCAGCGCGTCGTCGTATTTCTTGTCCGCCAGCTTCGGCTGCACCTTCTTGTCGAGCCCGGCAGCGCTGGCGGCGCTCATGATCTTTTCCTTCTGCGTCGCGGGGCCGACCAGGCAGAAGACCTTGTTCTCGCCCGGGAACATCGCGACGAGGATGCCCTTCGTCCCCATCAGGTCCTTGGCATGCTTCTGCAGCCAGGTCATGTAGGCCTTGTGGACGGCAGCGGGGTCCGTGGCATCCACGTCGAACTTCGGCGCCTTCAAGGTTTCGACGATCAGGTCGGTTTTGAAGAGGGTGCGGATCTTGGCGACGGTGGCGTTCGCCTTGGTTTTCGCCTCCGCGCTGAAAATGTCGACGTGATCGCGCACGGCGCGGGCGGGCGGCACGATCACTTCGATGTCGTCGCCGGCGCGGACCGTCGGCGCCAGGAGGCACAAGGCGATGCCGAGAGGGACGCCGAAGAGAGGCCGACGCCAGGATAGGGCAGACATACCCGTCTCCATTCAGGAAGAGGGAACTTGGATGCAGTCCATGGATCGTTATTATTATTGATGTTCCGCCACGCGAAGGGAAGAGGCAAGAGGCCGGGCGGGCGACGTGTCCTATTCCGGTAGGTCCCGCGAGCCGAGCGGGACTTGCTTGGTAGGTCCCGCGAGCCGAGCGGGACTTGCTTGGTAGGTCCCGCGAGCCGAGCGGGACCTGGACGAAAAGATGACGTTCTCGCGTGTCATTCACGCCAGGTCCCGCTCGGCTCGCGGGACCTACGGGAGACGACCTGGAACGCATGCGTTCGACAACGATCCTGGCCGTGCGGCATCACGGCAAAGCGGCGATCGGCGGCGACGGGCAGGTGACGCTCGGCGCCGTCGTCATGAAGGCCGATGCACAAGATCCGCCGGTTGCACGGCGGCAAGGTCATCACCGGCTTCGCCGGCGCCTCGGCCGACGCCTTCGCGCTCCTGGAGCGCTTCGAGGCGAAGCTGAAAGATTTCCAGGGAGCGTCCCCGCGCCGCGACCGAGCTGGCCAAGGACTGGGCGCATGGACCGCAACCTGCGCCGCCTCGAAGCCATGATCATCGCCATGGACCGCGACAACCTGTTGATGGTGAGCGGTACCGGCGACGTGATCCAGCCGACCGACGGCATCGCCGCCATCGGCTCCGGCGGCGCCTACGCCCTCGCGGCCGCGCGCGCTGGTGAAGCATGCGTCCCTGTCAGCCGCGGATGTCGTGCGGGCGTCGCTGGAAATCGCGGGGGACATCTGCATCTACACGAACGGGAACATCGAAGTCGAAGCGATAGAATAATCGTTTAGCCGGGGTTCGCAGAACCGGCGGACGCCGCCCAGGAGAAGAACGGAGCCTGATTCGTGCCTGATCTCACCCCCCGTCAAATCGTCGCCGAACTCGACAAGTACATCGTCGGCCAGGACGCCGCCAAGCGCGCCGTCGCCGTCGCCATCCGCAATCGCTGGCGCCGGCAGCAGCTGCCGCCCGACCTCCGCAAGGATGTCACCCCCAAGAACATCATCATGATCGGGCCGACCGGCGTCGGCAAAACCGAGATCGCCCGCCGCCTCGCCCAGCTCGTCGGGGCGCCGTTCCTCAAGGTTGAAGCCACCAAGTATACCGAGGTCGGCTACCACGGCCGGGACGTCGAGAGCATGATCCGCGACATCACCGACGCCGCCGTCGGCATGGTCAAGGGGGAGCAGCGCAAGCTCGTCGAGACGCAGGCCAAGGAGCGCGTTACCGAGCGGCTTGTCGATTTGCTCATCCCCGGCTCGGGCAGCTGGGACCCGGAGAACGCCGAGGAGAACGAGCGCCATCAGCGGACGCGCGAGAAGATGAAGGCCAAGCTCGAGGCCGGGGAACTGGAGGACCGCATGGTCGAGCTGCAGCTCGACCAGAAGATGGTGCCGGTGCAGATCTTTTCCAACCTCGGCATGGAAAACATGGACGTCGATTTCCAGAACATGTTCGAGAAGATCATGCCGCGGCAAAGCCAGAACCGGCAGATCCCCATCAAGGACGCCCGCAAGATCCTCCTCGAACAGGAGACGGAGGCGCTGATCGACCGCCAGACCGTCACCGAGAAGGCGGTCGAGCTGGTGGAGAACCAGGGCATCATCTTCGTCGACGAGTTGGACAAGATCTGCGGCCCGCAATCGAGCCACGGCCCTGACGTCTCGCGTCAGGGCGTGCAGCGCGACCTGTTGCCGGTCGTCGAAGGCACCACCGTCAACACCCGCCACGGCCCGGTCCGCTCCGACCACATCCTCTTCATCGCGGCGGGCGCCTTCCACCTCTCCAAGCCCTCCGACCTGATGCCCGAGCTGCAAGGCCGCTTCCCGATCCGCGTCGAGCTGACCGATTTGAAGAAGGAAGACTTCCTGCGCATCCTCACCGAGCCCAAGCACGCCCTGACCAAGCAATACGCCGAGCTGCTCGGCACGGAAGGGATCAAGCTCGACTTCACCAAGGACGGCATCGAGGCCCTTGCCGACATCGCCTTCGAGGTCAACGGCATCACCCAGAACATCGGCGCCCGCCGCCTGCACACCATCCTCGAGCGCGTCGTCGAGGAGATCAGCTTCCAGGCCCCCGATATCCCGCACAAGAAGGTAAAGATCGACGGCAAGTACGTCCGCGACCGGCTCGAGGCGATCGTCGAGAAGGAGGATCTGAGCCGGTTTATCCTGTGATGTGTCAGAAGCCTTTGAAGCGGCCGGCGCGCGATGAACTACGCGGGAGGTCCAACGATGTCCGCACGATCGCTCACTGCCGTCGTCCTGCTCCTGGGTGTGCGTACCAGCCCTGTCGGCGCAGAAACGCTGCACGTCCCCAAAGACCACAAGACGATCCAGGCGGCCATCGACGCCGCCAAACCCGGCGACACGGTCCTCGTGAACCCGGGAACCTACCGTGAACGCATCCGGCTCCGGGACCGGATCACCCTCAAGAGCGCCGGCGACGACACCAGGGGAACCCTGGGCTTGAAACGGGCCGAGGCCACGGTCATCGACGCCGGCGGCGCCGCGGCCAAAGGGCCGGCCGTGGTGATGGCGGAAGCGTCGGTGTTCGACGGCTTCACGGTGACCGGGACGGGCGCCTTTGATCAAAAGGATTACGACAAGCATCACGCCGAACGGGGCGAGAACCTGCCCGATGAACGCGGCGCCGTCGGGGCCGGGGACGACTTCCCGGCGCTGGCAGTCGCGGGGGTCACGGCGCTCGTCCGGAACAACATCGTGTGCGAGAACGGCCACGCGGGGATCGGCTGCACGGGCGGGAAGGGGAAACGCAACGCCTCGGTGATCTCGAAGAACGTCTGCTACCGGAACATGGGAGGCGGGATCGGCGTCGCGGATGGCGCGACCCCGACCGTGGCGGGGAACCGGTGTTACAACAACCTCCGCGCGGGGATCGGCAACCGAAACTCGGCCGCGGTCATCACCGGGAATGAGTGCTTCGACAACGTTCGCGCCGGGATCGGCATTCGCGAGGGCGCGAAGCCGGTCGTCCGCGGCAACAAATGTTACAAGAACCGCCGGGCCGGCATCGGCTGCCGGATGGAATTGACGAGCCCGATCATCGAGGACAACGACTGCTACCAGAACGGGATGGCCGGGATCGGGTGCCGGGACGGGGCGGCGCCGGTGATTCGCAAGAACCGCTGTTACGAGAACGAGTTGGCGGGCATTGGCCAGCGGGCCGGCGCAAAGACGCTGATCGAGGGCAATCACGTCCACCACAACAAGGCCGCGGGGATCGGGTTCGAGGAGTGCAAGGCCGGGACGTCCACGGTCCTGAACAACAAGGTTGTCGATAACGGCGAGGTGGCCATCGGCATCCACGCCGGCTGGAAGGTGCGCATCGCGGGTAACGAGCTGTCGCGCAAGGACGGGCTGCCGCCGGTCGTGATGGTGTTCAAGGGCGCGGAAGCCGACCTCTCGGACAACACGATCACGGGGAACGGCGTCGCGGGGATCCGCGCCGAGGGCTCGGTCCGGATCGCGGCCAACAAGTTCGTGTGCCCCACCCTCCGCAAGGGGGGCGGGCCGCCGCAGTTCGCGGTGTGGGGGCTGCCGGGCGCGGAGATCGTGTTCACCGGCAACACGGTGCAAGGATGGCGTCACGCCCTCGTTGCGGAGAAGGCCGCCGTCACCGCGACGGACAACAAGGTATCCGGGTACTGGCAGGTCGGCATTCGGCTCATCCAGCCTGCCCGGAGCGCGGTCGTCAGCGGCAACGTGTTCCAGTCCGCGGCGGAACACCCGGGAGTAACCATCACGGGCGGGGAGGCGATCGTCGAGAACAATCGCGTCGAGAAGCCTCTGCCTGTCAAGTAGGCGCTCGGCCACGACGGAACACGGCCGCGCCGAATCGCCGACGCTGCTCTGGCGGGCGGTCCTGGCTCGTGCTATCCTCAGCGGCACATCCAATTTCGCTTTCATCCGTGTGAGACCGGATGCACTCCATGGACCCGATCCGGAAAGAACTCGAAAGTCCGCAACCGGAGCGTCGGCTCGGCTCGGGCTGGATCAGCGGCGTGCTCGCCCTCTGCTGCGCCGTGGCGGGGCTTGGCGCGGTACTCTGCCTGCGCTATCCTGAGCTGCTCACCGTCGCGGATGCGCGGGCGATGTATGACGTCGCTCTGATCCGCTTCATCCTGCACCTCGTCCTGGTCGCCGGCTTTGTGCTCGGGATCGTCAGCGTCGTTCTGCGGCAAAGCAAGGTTCTCGGCTTGAGCGCCGTCTCCGTGATCCTGGTGGCGACGGTGCTGGGGGGCTCGCACGCCCAGAGCCGGGGCATCGAGAGCGATGTCTATCTCGGGCTGGACTGGTTCCTTCTCAACCTGATCTTCACCGGGATCATCTTCATCCCGCTGGAGCGGCTGCTGGGCAAGGAGGGGCAGGACATCTTCCGCTTCGAGTGGCGCGAGGACCTGTTCTACTTCCTCGTCAGCACGCTGCTGGTGCAGATACTGACTTACCTCGCGCTGGCGCCGTCGCTGACCATCCTGAGCCACAGCGACCTGACCGGTCTGCGCGGCTGGGTCGCCAGTCAGCCGTTCGCGTTGCAGGTGGTCGAGATCATGTTTCTGACGGACCTGGTGCAATACTGGGTGCACCGCCTGTTTCACCGCATACCGTTTCTCTGGAAGTTCCATTCCATCCATCACTCGGCACAAACGCTCGATTGGCTGGCCGGCTCGCGCATGCACCTGTTCGAGATCGTCTGCTTGCGGAGCTTGACCGTCATCCCCATGTACGTCCTCGGCTTCAGCGAGACGGCCTTGTACACGTATCTGATCTTCGTCTTCTTCTTCGCGACACTGGTCCATGCCAACATCCGCTGGAACTTTGGCGTCCTGCAGTACTGGTTCGTGACGCCCCGCTTCCACCACTGGCATCACGGCATCGAAAAGGAAGCCATCGACATCAACTTCGCGGTGCATTTTCCGATCCTGGACAAGCTCTTCGGCACCTACTATCTCCCGGCCAACGGAGGCTGGCCGGCGGGCTATGGCATCGATCAGCATCCCGTTCCCAAGGGATTCCTCAAACAGTTTCTCTATCCCTTCGCGCCGGCGCAGCCGGCGCCGGCCGTTAATGCGCCGCACGCGGACCAAGCGGGTGGGAATGGGCATTAGCAAACGCTATTCAGAAGGCAAAGACATGCGCTTACTTTCGTTCCTGCTCCTCATCCCCTCTCCTCTCATGGCCCAGGCGTCGCTCTACGAGAAGGCCGAGTTCTCCTCGGGCCGCGAAACGCTACCCTACCGCCTGCTCAAACCCCAGGCGATCGAGGAGGGGAAGAAGTACCCCCTCGTCGTCTTCCTGCACGGGCCGCGGGCGAGCGCGGTGTCGACAACAAGGCACAACTCGTCCACGGGAGCAGCTCTCTTCACCGACAAGGCCAACCGCGTCAAGCTCCCGGCCTTCGTCCTCTCCCGCAATGTCCGGCCGGCAAGCGCTGGGTCGAGGTCGACTGGGGCGAGAAGAAGCCGCACGTCCAGCCGAAGGAGCCGAGCGGGTCGATGAAGCTGACGCGACTGCTGATCGACGATTTGCTCAAGATGCAGCCGATCGACGCCAAGCGCATCTACGTCATGGGGCTCTCGATGGGCGGTTTCGGCGCCTGGGATTTCGCGGCTCGTTACCCGGAGCTCACCGCGGCCGCCGTGCCGATCTGCGGCGGCGCCGACAATACGACGGCGGCGAAGCTGAAGGAGATCCCGGTCTGGGCGTTCCACGGCGCCAGGGACACCGCCGTCTGGCCGGAGCGCAGCCGATCGATGACCGCCGCCGTCAAAAAAGCGGGAGGCGCCGTCCGCTACACGGAGTACGAAAAGGCGGGACACGATTCGTGGAACAACGCGTTCCGCGAGCCGGAGTTGTTGTCCTGGCTGTTCGAGCAGCGGAAGAAATAGCCCATCAGAGCGCGCTGCCCGACAACAGCCCCCAACACAGGGCGGCGAGGACCAGGAGCGAAGCGGCCGAATAGACCCAGTTGCGGCGCCGCACGAACGCCACCAGCATCACCGCGACGCGGGCCAGCGGTGTCGCCAGCAGTGCGAGCAGGCCGAGCTGGATGATGCCCCGGCCGCTGCCGCTGAAGGCGTTCTCGACGATGCGCGTCGGTTGCCGCAACTCTGGCGATTCCTCGCGAAATTCCCGGTAGTCCGGCTGCTCGCCGCCATGGCGCACGAGATAAACGGCCGCGCCGGCGAGAACGAGCACGGCGGCGAGGACGACGCCGGCGCGGAGCAGGAAGGCCACTTCGGATTCGAGCGCCTGGTCGTGGTCGGGCGCGTGAACCATGGTCAAAAACCTCCCGTGGCGCCCTTGTAGATCATCTGCAGGGCGAGGACCGTGATGACGATGACGAAGAGCCGGCGCAGCCACAGCGTCTGCGACCGCGCCAGCACGTGCGCTCCGGCATAGGCGCCCGACAGGACGCCGAGCATCACGGGCATGGTCAGTCCCGGGTCGATGTAGCCCTCGTTGAGGTAGACGCCGGCGCTGGCGGCGGCGGTGACGCCGATCATGAAGTTACTGGTGGCGGTCGAGACCTTGAAGGGAATGCGCATGACCTGGTCCATGGCGAGGACCTTGAGGGCGCCCGAGCCGATGCCGAGGAGGCTCGAGATGATTCCGGCGAAAAACATCAGGCCGAAGCCGCCGGGGACGCGCCGCGCCGCGTAGCGCTGCAGGCCCTCCTCCGTCGGGAACGAGCTTTCCAGCTCGAGCCAGCGGGCCAGGCCGGTCGGGGGGACGAAGTCCTTCTCGTCGGGCGGGTGGCGCGACGACCAGGCGGCGGAGGCCAGGAGCACCACGCCGAAAAGAACGCTGAGCCAGGAGACGGGGAGGAGCAGCTCTCCCGTCGACGTGCGCGCCGTCGCCAGAAAGGCGCCGACGAGGGCGCCGCTCGTCGTCGCTAGTTCGAGGAATATACCCAGGCGGACGTTGCTGTAGCCTTGCTTGACATAAGCGGCCGCGGCGCCGGAGGAGGTGGCGATGACGGCGACCAGCGAGGAGCCGATGGCGTAATGCATATCGACGCCGAAGGCGAGGACAAGCATGGGGATGAGAACGACCCCGCCGCCGAGGCCGGTCAGGGCGCCGAGCAGACCGGCCGCGAAGGAGCCGGCCCACCAGCAGCGAGAAAAGCCAGATCGTCATGCGCATCCGTACGTTTAGCCTCGGTTCGCGGAACCGGGGCGGCCAGGGATTCGACGCACCAACCTTGCCGACCATCAAGGCAGGAGGAAATCAAAGTCGCAACCGCCATCCGCCTGCAATACATGGTCGAGGAACAACTTGCCGTATCCTCGCGTGTAATGCGCCGGCCGCCGCGCCCATGTCTTCCTTCGCCGCGCCAGTTCCTCCTCCGACACCAGCAGCGCGAGGCTGCGCGCGGGCACATCCAGCGCGATCTCGTCCCCGCTTTGCACGAGACCCAAGGCGCCGCCGATCGCCGCCTCCGGGGCCACGTGCAACACCACGGTCCCCGCCGCCGTCCCGCTCATGCGCGCGTCGGAGATGCGGACCATGTCGCGCACGCCGGCGTCGAGCAGTTTCTTCGGCATGGCGATCGAGCCCCACTCCGGCATGCCCGGGGCGCCCACCGGCCCGACGTTCTGCAAGACCAGTACGTCGTCCGGCCTGACATCGAGATCCGCCTGGTCGATTCGCGCCTCGAGGTCGTCTTGCGAGCGGAAGACGACCGCCCGGCCGCGATGCTTCAGGAGGTGAGGCGACGCCGCGGACTGCTTGATGACCGCCCCGTCGGGGCAAAGGTTACCGCGCAGGACGGCGATTCCTCCCTCAGCCGCCAAGGGTTCAGCGAGTGGACGGATCACGTCCTTGTGGCGGCGAAGCGGCGCCGCCGAATCCAGGCAAGCGCCGAGGGTCTTTCCCGCCACGGTCAGGGTATCGAGGCGCAAGAGCGGCGCCATTTCCTTGAGCAGCGCCGGCACGCCCCCCGCCTCGAAGAAGTCCTCCATGTGATACTGCCCCGAGGGCCGCAGGTTGACGAGCAGAGGCGTCGTCCGGCTGAAGGCGTCGAACCTATCGAGCGGCAGACGCACGCCGCAGCGGCCCGCGATGGCGATCAAGTGAATGACGGCGTTGGTGGACCCGCCGCTCGCCATCAAGACGCGCAGGGCGTTCTCGAACGCCGCTTCCGTCATGATCTGCCGCGGCGTGACCCGCTTCTCGACGAGCGGCACGATGGCGCGGCCGACCGCCTCGGCCGCACGCAGGCGTCGCGCGTCGGGCGCGGGAATGGCCGCCGTTCCCGGCAACGACATGCCGAGCGCCTCGGTCACGGCGGCCATCGTCGACGCCGTTCCCATCACCATGCAATGCCCGGCCGTCCGTCCCAGGGCGTCCTCGATCTCGCGGTACTGCTCCAGGCTGATCTTCCCCGCGCGCAACTCCTCGGTGAGGCGGCGGCAATCCGTGCAGGCGCCCAGCGTCTGGCCGTTCCACTGGCTCGTCAGCATCGGGCCGCCGGTGAGCAGGATGGCGGGCTTGTCGGCGGAAGCGGCCCCCATGAGCTGCGCCGGGATGTTCTTGTCGCAGCTCGACAGGAGGACGACGCCGTCGATCGGCTGAGCCCGGATCATCTCCTCGGTGTCCATCGCGAGCAGGTTGCGATAGAGCATCGTCGTCGGCGCCACGTTGAACTCGCCGAGGGAGATGGTCGGGAACTCGAGCGGCCAGCCGCCGGCTTGCCAGACGCCGCGCTTGACGGCCTCGGCCAGCTCGCGGAAATGGATGTGGCAGTGGTTGAGCTCGCTCCAGGTCTGGGCAATGCCGATGACCGGCTTGGCCAGGTCGACGTCGTCGAAGCCCGAGGCCTTGAACCAGGCGCGGCGTGTCAGACCCCAGCCGCGGGCGTCGAGGTTGCCGCGGGAGCTACGTGCGAAGTGATCGGACATGGGGCTATTGTGGGCGCCGCCGGCGGTATGGACACGGCGAACGCGGCCGGAGGAACTATTCGGCTTCGAGCGAGGCGTAGCCTTTCCCCGCTTGCTTGCCGGCGAAACTCACGGTGATGCGTGACATTTCCCAGGTCGGCTTGAGGCTGTCGTGAAAGGTCGCGACGCTTTCCTGGGATGTCACGGTCGCTCGGCCGAAGACCACGATCAGATCGCCGCGCGTCTCGTCCTTGACGTCGAGCTTGAAGGGAATGGACAAAGCGAGCTTGCCCTCGTGGCGGCGCCAGGTGGCGGTGTCCCCTTTGGGCTCGAAGCGACCGTAGCGCTTGCCGTCGATCGCCTCCTGGATCACCTTGCGGCGCGGCGCCACCACCTTGTCCCAGGCGACCCCGTCGATCTCCTTGAAAGAGGACCCGGCCTTGCCGCGGTTGTTCAGCCAGTTTTGCAGGAAAGCGACAGACTCCTGCCGCAGCCGCGTCAACACGGCCCCGGCGGGTTTCTGCGTCTTGGATTCGACCCCGCTGTCGCGCAGGCTCATCTTCCAGTTGCGGGTCTGCCCCTTCTCCCCCTCCTGACTCTGCACCGTCACGACGGCCTCCGCGACCTCCTCCTCGTTGCTGATGCGATAATAGCGGACCACTTTGAACCCGGTCTTCTCGTGCTCCCACTCGCGCACGCCCAAGGGCTCGACCCTCACGTCCTCGGCGGCCCCGGACAGGAACAGGCGCACGATGGGATGATCGGCGAAACGCATCAGCTGGCCGGGGTTACCGTCCGCGTCCGGCTTGGTGTACTTGTCGATCAACGCCAGCCTGTCACCGCTGCGCTCGCTCGGCGGCAGCGTGAGCAGGAAAGCGTCGGCAAGCTCATCGTCGCTGGCGCCCCCTTTCTTGAGGTGCGCGAAGAAGCCCGCGTCGGCGCCCGGCTCCATCAGGAAGCTGTTGGCCTGCTGACGGATCGCGAGCCCCGTGCCCAGCGCGTACACGAAATAGGCGACGCCGAAGCAGACGGACAGACCCAGGCCCCAGCGCGTCAGCTTCATGCCGGCGCGGGCGCCTTCCGAATTGCGGATGTGCGAGCGGCCCAGCAGCGACAGCGTCGCCCCGGCGATCGGCAACAGCAGCCAGTAGCCCGGCATGAGCAGCGGATCACCGCGGCGGATGGCGAAGTAGCCGGCGAACAGCACGAATGCCGCGTACACCACGCTTACCGCGAAACCGACCACCGCGAATGCCGACAGCGGCTGGTACGTCAGCGGCTCTTGCGTCGATGAAGGAACGGGGGTGGACATGGGAAGTCGCGCTCAGAGGTCGGAGAACGATCGCAACATCAGTCATCACTGAGGCTGGCGTCGGAGATATCCGTCATCATGGCACGCCGGGCGGCGTCGCTCGGGCCGCGGGTTTGCAGCATGCCGGCCGAGTCCAAGAAGATCTTGTCCTGCAGGATCTCCTGAAGCACGATCGACATCTTGTCGGTGGTGCGCATGTCGACGAGCGGCCGCGCCCCGGTGTTGAGGGCCACCATTCGCTTCTGAATCAACGTCGAGAGCTTGAAACGGCCCCCGACCTTGTTGACGATTTCTTCTTCCTTCAGATCATCCAGCATGGCTGTTCCTCGAGAGACAGATCGAACTTCGACGCCTGTTTATTCCGGCCTGGAGACGCCGGCGAAGGCGCTCCCCACGATGCGGCGCAGCTCCGTCAGCGCCTGCTCGAAATCATCATTGATCACATGATAGTCGTAGTGGACGGCCCGCGCCAATTCTACCCGTGCTCCTGCGACGCGGCGACGGATGCTGGCCTCGCTGTCCGCGCCGCGGCGCCGCAGCCGTTCCTCGTACGTTTCCAGCGACGACGTGCGGATGAAAATCGACAGCGCCTCCGGATGGAGCTTCTTCACTTGCTCGCACCCCTGCACGTCGATCTCCAGCAGCACTCCCGTGCCTTGGGCCCGCTGTGGCTCCACCTCCTGCCGCAGCGTGCCGTAGTAGTTACCGAACACGTCGGCCCATTCGAGGAAGCCCCCGCGCTTCAGCTCGGCTTCGAACGCCTCCCTCGTCCAGAAGCGATAGGCCACCCCGTCACGCTCACCGGGACGCGGCTGCCGCGTCGTCACCGAAATGGAAAGCCGCAACGGCCAGGGCGCGTCCGCCAGCAGCGCCGCGATCAAGCTCGACTTGCCCGCGCCCGCCGGTCCGGAAACGATGATGAGCGGCCCAGGCGCCATGTCCCCTCATTCGATGTTCTGCACCATCTCGCGCATCTTTTCCAGCGCGCCCTTGATCTCGACGACGCCGCGCGAGATCTCGACGTCGCTCGCCTTGGAGCCGATGGTGTTCGCCTCGCGTCCCATCTCCTGGATCAGGAACTCCAGCTTGCGGCCCGGACTTTCCTTCTCCTGCATGATTTCCTGGAAGTGGCCCAGGTGCGCCGCCAGCCGGACGACCTCCTCGGCGATGTCGCCCCGTTCCGCGAAGACGGAAACCTCGCGGATAAGGTCGTTACGATCGATCTGCACGTCGAGTTCTTTGAGCAGGTTCCGCACCCGCTCATGGAGGCGGTCGCGGAAGAGGGCTACCACCTCGGGAATGCGCTGCCGGATCGTTTCCAGGCGGGCGCCGATCTCGTCGCGCAGAACGAGCAGTTCGTGGGCCATCGCCTTGCCCTCGTCCTGCCGCATGCCTTGCAACTTGGCCAGGGCCTGGTCGAGCGCCTTCTCGATTTCGGGCCAATCATCCTGCAGGGCGCCCCCGAGGTTGGCCGGCTCCGGAACGACGCCCGGCAGCGTCAACGCCTGGGCCAGCAGCGCACCGACCAGGTCCCCCAGCCCCGTTTGCTTGCTCCAGGCGTGCAGCTGTTGCACGTAGCTGCCCAGCGCCACCGTGTTGATGCGGAAATCCTGAGCGGCCGACGCCTTCTCGACGCGCAGGTGCACTTGCAGCGTGCCCCGGCGAATGGAGCGGCGCACCACCTTCTCGACCTCCGCTTCGAGCAGGTGATACGGCTCCGGCGCCCGCAGCGTGACCTTCAAGTAACGGTTGTTCAGAGCGCGCAGCTCGACCGACAGGGACAGAGACTCCCCCTGATAGCGGGCCTCCCCGTACCCGGTCATGCTCAAAAGCACGTCCAACCTCGCTGCGGAGTGGAATTGATCGGCCGTTTCGCCGCGGGCGCTTACGAGCCGGACAGGCGTCGTGTCCTGTCGCGAATAGGCGGCGGAGCGGACGGCCCGCACCTGCACCATCGTCAGGAAGAGCCAGATGAGGGCGACGTAGATGGTCAGGCGCATGAACTGATCGCCGGCGCGGGAGCCGAACGGGCTGGAACCGCCCGAGCCGCCCAGGGCGCCGATGAGACCGCCGCCCTTGCCGCGCTGGATGAGGATCAACAGGATCAGGAACAGCCCGACCAGGATCAGGATGATGTTGAGGGGACCGGCAAGCCAGGCCAACATGCGACGCACCTCGCGCAGGATAAAAATCAAAACGACATTATAAGCCGGGACCCGGAAAGCGGAAAGGGCAAACGACCGGGCGCGAAGCCCGAGCTTCTCCGTCGCTCACGCATCCGCTCGCGCCTCCGGCTCGGGCGTCATTTGCCGGCGATCAATTTGCGCTCGCGCAGGACCTGAAGCGAGTGCCGGACGCTGCGTACCGGTTCCTTTTCTTCACCTGCGGCCAGGTCCTTCACCGGGAAGGTCTCAAATCGGATGTCCCGCTTCAGTTCGGCGAAATGAATCGCGTCCCCCTTGGCGGTCGTGGCGAGCAGGAAGACCTTATCCTTGTCCATATCTGTGAAAACCGTCACTGACTTCAGTTCCCCTTTTGGCATGGCAAGGGGGCTGAGCTTGCGTTGCGGGTCCGCGCCCGCGCGCGGCTTGGCTGCGTGGAACAGGCGCCCGGGATAGGTGAGGAGGTAATAGTCATCGCCGCGGATGATCGCGTAGAAGCCCTCCTTCACGCCCGGGCGGATGATCTCGCGCGGGGCCTTGTCGCTCTCCAAGTCCCATTCGTCGTTTTTTTTCAACTTCCCCTTCACGTCCCAGACGGAAATCGTCTCCTCCTCTTCGGCGAGGAGAACCCTTATGCGACCATCACTCAAGGGGATGGCGTCGTAACGATGATCAGTGCGCGCGATCTGCATTGGAAACGTGCCAAGCCAAACTGTGCGCAGGCAATCCGTCGGGAGATGCCAATACTGGAATCCCCAGTCCCCTTTCGCCAAAGCTTGGTGCCTCGCCTGGATAAGACCGATGGCGCCAGGAACGTCGCCTTTGTAAAGCTCTAATTCGTCGAATGGGATTCGGTGCATCTGCAAACCTGATTTCATCCAAAGACAGTTTGTAGAAAACGAGAGCTTGTCCCTTCCTAGGCCACTCGAGCCTGCGAGCAATGAATACTTCTTGCAGCCTGTTGCTCGGAACAATTTGTCCACCGAAGCCTTCCAGAAATCTCCTGATTGGTTTGCGCCGCCTGAAAAAAATACATTCGCGCCCCGTCTGGATACAAAGATTGGGTACGGCCCTTTCGTCTTGGAGCCATCCCACCAGTTCTCATCGGCGCCCAGCGCGAGGACCGCAATGGCCGCTAACGCGTGCATGACCCATCGCTCCAATCTCTCAGACCAGATCTTGTCCGGGCGGGTTTTCGCGGAACAGAAAACCGAGCGCGAAGCCACCCGAACGTCTCCGTCGCTCACGCATTCGCTCGCGCCTCCCGCTCGGGCTTCATTTGTCGGCGATCAGATTGCGCTCGCGCAGCACCTGGAGCGCGTGGCGGACGCTGCGGATCGGCTCCTTTGCCTCTAAGGGCGCCAGATCCTTGAGCGGAAAGGTCGTAAAGCGAATGTCCTCCTTCAACTCGGCGAAGTGGATGACATCGCTCTTGGCGGCGCTCACGAGGAGGAAGGTACGGTCCTTGTCGGAGTCGGTGAAGACCACGATCCTGTCCGGGTTCCATTTTGGGGTCTCCATCGGAATCAGCTTGCGTTTGTTGTCCTTGGCGTAGGGAGAGTAGAAGACTTCGGCGGTGTCGGTCAGGAAGAAGTACGTCAGGCCGCGCCGGAAACTGTAGAACTCTCGCTTGGGCTTACCGGAAGGGCTATCGTATTCCCAGTAACCCCTCGTCATCATGTCGGCGCGTTTCTTATCCTCGTAATGGTAATTGGCTCTGAGGCCCGGTTGGATGATCTCTCCCGTGAGCTCCCATTCGTCCTTCCACTTGCCCGTTTCCTTGTCCCATTCCCCTGTCGTCTCCCACACGTCGATACGGCTGCCGGTATCGTCGGGGGAGAAGACCTGGAAGCAGTGATCTCCGAGCGGGAAGCCGTCGAAGCGCTTGTCTTGGATGGGCGCGGCGCCGATGCCACCAACGTGGTAACGCGGCCGCTCGGGCCTGCCATCGATGGGGCGCACGGGCCACCACTGCTCGCGATCAAACTTGGTCGTTCCCGGATGAGCCGTGCGGTAATCAGCGCGACGCTGGAACCAATCAGGTCCGTGAAAGGCGAGATCCTTCAGGAAGACTTGATGGAGCCTCCCACCGCATTTAAACCAAAGGCAATTTTTGGACAAATACATGCATTCAAGGCCACGCGAGTACGATTTAAGGCGGACCTTATATCGGGTAACCTCTTCATCGCTAGGCGCGATAGTGATTCCCCAGAATACGTCTGTTTTCGCGCGACATTCCTGAGTAGAGAGCACGAATACACGTTCGCCTTGTCGGTAAACAAACACCAGGTCGCTTTCTCGGGGCTCACGGGGGACTGCGTCAGGCGCTCCGGTTGCGGCTTCGCCGAGAAAGAGCGATAAGAGGAAATGAATCATGTCCCCTCCTCTGCATGAATCAGACAAGATCCTGCCCAGGGGCGTTGGGGCGAAAAAGGAATACCCTGACTTCTTGGTCCTCGATCTCGCCATCGCCATTGACATCAAGCTGGTACTCAGCCTCGTTCAGTTCCTTTTCAGTCATGAAACCCGCTATAGCGACGCGCTCGAACTCGTCGGGCGAATCGTAGACGACCCCGTAGCTTGGATCGTAATACCGGCTGCCGATCTTCACGAAAGCGTGATTGGAAAAGATGGAGAAGGGATTTGACGTATTCTGGCCTGGAAGCCCCGGTAGGTCTTCGACTCCGGGCGTCGGCCCCTTACCCCAAACATAGTTGCCGCTTCCCCTGCTGAAACTGAACCAATTCGGTCCTTCTTCAACCCGGGTCCTGTCTGTCGCCGCGGGCAGGTTGAAGTACGTGTAATCGAGGTTGTTCACCGCCGTCGCAGGAGTTAGGGGCCCAAATCCGAAATCCGCACGGGTGCGCGGGGCCTCCTCTAACGCAATCCCGGGGAGATTAGGGTCAATTAGGAACCCCCAGTCGTTGATCAGCATTAGCTCGTTCGCATATTTGGTCTTTGGATTTGCGATGTTGCCTTCCGAAACGTCCGCGACTCCGATCGCGTTTAGCATGTTTACCAGGAAGTACGACCAGGCGCCGCACATCCCGTCGCCGGTTTCCAGAAGGCTCAAGACGCTTCCCGATTGCGTCGCCCAGTCGCCGTAGTACTGAAGCGGAGTCCCGTCCCCCTTGGTGATGTCCTGACCTTGAAATTGGGCGAAAACGTGATCGATGACATATTGCTCGCTGTTTGCGAGCGTGGCGCCACGGGCGCCAAGACAGGCGTTGAAAAGAGACGTCTCAAAAAGGGGCGCCCCCGCGCGAGGTTGCGCCCAGGTGACATACACATCGTCGCTGCTGGTCGATACGTAGGGGGTGATCCAGGTGCGGCCGCCGTCGGGCGAAATCTGGTATTGAGTGGCGAACTCAGGTCGCCAGTCGACCCTTCCCCACGGGGTGGCGAAGACGAGCGCCCCCCTCGTCACGAGTTGGGGATCGCCGTCTCCCATGCGCACAAAGGCCCGGACCGGCTGTCCCGAGGGGCCCGCGTCCGCGATCCAACCATCGGGCCCAATGGCGCGAACCCGGATGTCGGTCAAGCGGTCCCATAAGCCCAGCGAGTCCGGTTTTATCGCAAAGATAGGGAACAGCCCCGGCCGACTGTCCAAGGTAAAGGCGACGGGGAACGACTGGTCCCCCTCGTCGTCCACGTCTCCGTTCGCATTCAAATCCAGCCATTGCGGCGATGCATACGGAGTGTTGAAAAGGGGACCAACGCCGTCGCGCATCACATTCCCGACCGTTCCAACGAATTCAACGGACTGCAAGCCCAGGGATTGTTGGTAAAGATGCTGTTGAAGCGAACGTAGGGCGACCACGACCGCGTCGCCTTGTAGGCCGGGCAGGCCCGGCGCGTACGTGAAGGCCGCTTCGCCCGTGAAATCTGGACCGGCGACGAAAGTGAACGCGCCGTCCGTCCCTAATGCCAGTGTGCCGACGCCTGGATCAACCCCCTGGATCAACAACGCCTGCGTGGCGCCGAAGTCATTGGCGAGCAGGCCCTGAGGAGCCGATACGGCGATCGACTGGTTCGCATCCAAGATGTAGTTGTCTTCGTGCCCAACCGGGACGCTCGTCCAATGGATCGTCACGGCGACTGGGTCGCCGTAGAGCACACCATCGAAGGGCCTGTACGTGAAGCTGTCCTCGGAGACGCCGGGTGGGGCCATGGAGATTGGCGCGTAGAAGAAGGAGCCATCCGAGTTGAAGGAGAACGATTGGGCGTACTGCGGCTGGTCCACCAATGCGGCCTGCAAGGGATCCTGATCCGGGTCAAAGTCGTTAGCGAGGATCCCGCTGTCGTCCGAGGCGGCAAGGGAAGAATCGACCCAAACGTAGTAGTCGTCGATGCCGCCCTTCGGAGCTTGGTCTTCCACGAAGAGCGTCACGTCGGCGAGGTCGCTAAAGAGGACGCCATCGAAGGCACGATAGGAAAAATGATCCTCCCCCGAAAAACCCCCTTCGGGCTGGTACGTGAACGAGCCGTCCGGTTGCAGAACCAGGTTTCCGTGCGAGGGGCCGCTTTGCAGGGCGGCGGTGATCGTGAGCGGATCGTCCGAGTCCTGGTCATTCATCAAAAGGCCAGGAGAGTCCACGACCAACGAATCGCCAACGTGGAACCAAAAGCGATCCGCCGCGGCTTGGGGCGCGGCATCGCCAACCGTCAGCGTGATGGTACCTGCCGAGCTGGAAAACGTTCCATCCGAAACCTTGAACGTGAAGGTATCGGTTCCCAGGAAGCCTTCTTCGGGCGTATAGATGTAGTCGCCTTCGGCGTTCCACTGCAGATCGCCATGCGACGGCTGAGACAACAACTCGGGCGTCAACGCTCCGCCTTCCGGCGCCCAGGCGTCGTCGAGAACGTTGCCCGAGAGGGCTTGGCTCATCGACGGGTCATTGGCTTTCACATAGAAGCTGTCGTCCCAGGCTTCCGGACGCCCCACATGAATAGTAACTGTGACGGGATCGCTTTGAAGGGCGCCGTCACTGGCCGTGTACGACAGCGTGTCTTCGCCGCTCCAGCCGGCAAGCGGGAAATAGAAGAGGCTGCCGTCGCTGGCGAGCGTCACGGTCCCGTGAGTCGGAGCAGCCACGAGTACGGCCGAAAGCGCCTCGCCGTCCGGCTCGGAGTCGTTGGCCAGGACCCCGGGGCCGGTGACAAACAACGGCTGATCAGTATCGATCTTGTAATCGTCCGGCTGAGCGACCGGCGGTTGATCTGTCACGTGGATGGTGACTGCGGCGAGGTCGCTGCAAAGGGCGCCGTAGCCGACGCCGTCGAAGGCCTGGTAGCTGAAACTGTCGTCGCTCACGAACTGATAATTGGGAAAGTAGGTGAGCGAGCCGTCGGGATTCAGCATCAGGTAGCCGTGACTCGGATAGTTCACGACGACGGCGGCTAGCGTGTCGTTGTCGGCGTCGGTGTCGTTGGCGAGCACGCCGGACGACGCGGGGACGTTCAACGTGTGATCGTGGAGGACGGTGAACGCATCCGGGACGGCGATGGGGGCGCTATTGGGCACGATGATGGGCTCCAGCTGCTCAACCGCGAGCCGCGCCTGGTTGCGACGTCTTTGCGCCCCCCCCAAGGGGCAAGCAACCAGCGCCGGGACCAGAGAGCTTTGCCAGAATCGCATGAGGCGACGCCAAGCCCTGGGAAGCCAAACAAACATGGGCGAAATCTCCAAGAGTTCGCTGCTGGGCCGGCTCGGATGGGAGGCTGACAGAACCGGCCACGATATCTGGACTGTACACGGGACTAGGGGAGAATCAAGAGAAATCCGTCAAGCCTTGCGCCTCGTCGCACGTAGTCAGGCGTTCCATTCTGACCCTCGCAGCCGCAGACCAGTCTCCCAAAACCCGTCAGCCTGGAAAGGCTGACCTACTCCATTGGGACGCGACGCCGACCGGTTCTCGCCGGCGTGGCGGTACAATACCGTATGCGCGAACCGCTCCTGCGACTGGCGCCCCAGGGCCTCTATTGCCCGGCCGGCGATTTCTTCATTGATCCCTGGCTGCCGACGCCGCGCGCCCTCATCACGCACGGGCACGGCGACCACGCCCGCCCCGGCAGCACGCATTACCTCACCGCGCGCCACGGCCTCGGTGTCCTCCGCACGCGACTCGGGGCCGACAGCGACATTCGCGGCGTCTCCTACGGCGAAACACTGGAGATCGGCGGCGTCCGCGTCTCCTTCCATCCCGCCGGGCACATTCTCGGCTCGGCGCAGATTCGCGTGGAACAGGCTGGGGAAGTCTGGGTCGTCTCTGGCGACTACAAGACCAGCCCCGATCCCACCTGCGCCCCGTTCGAGCCGATCCGCTGTCATACGTTCATCAGCGAATCGACTTTCGGCCTGCCGATCTATCGCTGGCCGAGCGAACAGGAGGTGGTCGCCGACCTGCACGCCTGGTGGAGCGACAATCAGGCGGCGGGGCGGGCCAGCGTCGTCTTCGCTTACGCCCTCGGCAAGGCGCAACGCATCCTGGCACGGCTCGATCCGCGCCAGGGCCCAATCCTCGGACACGGGGCGGTCGAGGTCATGAATCAGGTTTACCGGGACAGCGGCGTCCCCCTGCCCCAGACGCGGCGAGCGGTCGACGTGACGGACGCCGAAGAACGCAACCGAGCGCTGGTCCTCGCGCCTCCCTCCGCGCAACGCAGCCCCTGGCTACGCCGCTTCGGCGACCCGGCCACCGCCTTCGTCTCCGGCTGGATGCTCGTGCGCGGCGCAAGACGGCGCCGCGTCGTCGAGCGCGGCTTCGTCCTCTCCGACCACGCCGATTGGGACGGTCTACTCAGCGCCATCCGCGCCACCCGCGCCGAGCGCGTTCTGCTTACACACGGCCATGTCGCGCCCCTGGGCCGCTTCCTGGCCGAAGCGGGATTGGACACCGCCGTACTCGAGACTCGCTTCGAAGGCGAACAGGATGAAGGCGATTTGCCCGGAGATGAAGTTCCGGCCGGCGCCGCCGCGTCCTCCCCCGCCCCCTGACCCGAACCTCCGAACCATGCTCGCATTCGCGCGGCTCTATACTCGACTGGACAGCACGACCAAGACCAGCCGCAAGCTGGAAGCGCTCGCCGACTACTTCGCCGGCGCTGATCCGGCGGATGCGGCGTGGGCCGTCTTTTTCCTGTGCGGCCGCCGCCTCAAGCGCTTGCTCATTGGCCGCCTCCTGCGCGACTGGGGCGCCGAGGCCGCCGGCATTCCCGGCTGGCTCTTTGACGAGAGCTACTCGGCCGTCGGCGATCTCGCGGAGACCCTGTCCCTGCTGCTCCCCTGCTGCCCGACGCCGAGCGCGATCCCATTGCACCAGTGCGTCGAGGAACGCATCCTGCCGCTGCCCCGGCTGTCCGAAGCGGAGCAGCGCCGGACCATCGTCGACGCCTGGAACTCCTTCGACCGCGCCCAGCGCCTCGCCTTCAACAAGCTCATCACCGGTGAGTTTCGCGTCGGTGTCTCCCAGCAGATGGTCATCCGCGCCCTCGCCGAGGTGAGCCAGCAGAGCGTCGCCGCCGTGGCGCATCGCCTCATGGGGGACTGGCAGCCGAGCCCCGAGTTTTACCAGCGTCTCGTTTCGCCTCAAGCCGCGAGCGAGGAGATCAGCCGCCCCTATCCCTTCCTGCTCGCCCATCCGCTCGAAGGCGACCCGGCCAGCTTGGGCGCCATCGCTGACTGGCTCCTCGAATGGAAATGGGACGGCATCCGCGCCCAACTATTGCGCCGTCCCACCGACACCTTCCTCTGGTCGCGCGGCGAAGAACTCATCACGGAGCGCTTCCCCGAGATCGTCCAGCGGGCGAGCCGTATCCCCGCCGGCACGGTCCTCGACGGCGAAATCCTCGCCTGGCGCGACGGCCACGTTCTTCCGTTCGGGGCCTTGCAGCGCCGCATCGGCCGTAAGAATCTGGGTCGCCGCATCCTCGCCGAGGTTCCCGTCTGCTTCCTCGCCTTCGACCTGCTCGAAAGCGAGGGCCGCGACATTCGCGCCTGGCCGCTCGACCAGCGACGCGACGCTCTGGAACGTCTTTGGAGCGAGCGCGGCCTCAAAGAACCGCTCGTTCTCTCCGAACTGATTCACGCGCCTGGCTGGCCCGAACTGGCGAAGAGGCGGCAGGAGAGCCGGGTCCGCAACGTCGAAGGGATCATGCTCAAGGCTCGTCACTCGTCCTACGCGACAGGCCGCCCGCGCGGCGTCTGGTGGAAATGGAAGATCGAGCCGCACACGGTCGATGCGGTCATGATCTACGCCCAGCTCGGCCACGGTCGCCGGGCCAGCCTCTTCACTGATTACACATTCGGCCTGTGGCACGAAGGAGAACTCGTACCCTTCGCCAAGGCCTACAGCGGCCTTTCCGACGACGAGATCCGCCAGGTTGACCTTTGGGTCCGGCGCCACACGCTGGAACGCCACGGTCCCGTCCGGCGCGTCGAGCCCGCCCTCGTGTTCGAGATCGCCTTCGAAGCCATCCAATCGTCGACCCGCCACCGCTCCGGCATCGCCGTCCGCTTCCCCCGCATCGCCCGCTGGCGCCACGACAAGAAACCACAGGACGCCGATCACCTCGTCACTCTGGCCGACTTGATCAAGGGCAAATCGACCGCAAAAAACGAACCTGGCCCTACCTTGTTCGATTGATCCGGCAGGCGCCCCCGCATCCTCCTACCCCTCTGGACAGCGCCGCTAAAATCCGAGCAGCGCGGAGGGAGCGCTCGCCAGCACGTACTCCTCGTCCCCCAGGCCGACGACCAGCGGGCTGCCGAGCCGGGCGCGACGAGCACGTCCCGGCTGACGCGCGTTGAATCGGCGCGGGCCGGGCGGAGACCTCAGCGCCAATGATTCAGAATCACGTAGTTGTTTTCGACCGGCGCCTTCGCCGCTTCGACGTTCGCCAACGCCCGCACGATATCTCGATCGCTCATGTCACGCGAAAGATCGTTGTCGGAGCGGACGACGAAAATGCCCGCCTGGCGGCCGTGCGTCTCCTGAATGAGATCATGTAAATCGAGGAAGTCCTCATGGTCTCGTGTCAGGATGACAAGCGCCGTTCGAGCGCAGGCTGCTAAATGCTTTGGGTCCGCTGCGCCGGCAAGGTTCAGATCCGCCGGAACGGCAACCTTGTGGCCAGCCGCTCGCAACCTGCCAACGAGGCTCGTCTTGTTGCTATTGTCGTCCAGGTATAGATTCATCGGACGGACTCGGCGTCCTTCGGCGCGTGCGGCCAACGGTCAAGGCCGCGCGCAGCAATCGTCGCCTCCTCATGGGCACGCTCGGCTGCGAGAAGTTCCCGATTGTGCTCGCAGTAATGAATCGCCTCCAGAACCGCGTCCAGCGGGAGGCCGTACTCGTTTGCTACTTCTTCCGGAGTTAGCCGCTCAGGCCCAACGGTCTGGCGATACAGCACTTCGGCCCGAATGCGCCCATTCACGGCGAGCTGTCGGTAGTTCGAGCCGCGTTTGGGTTGGAGGTACTTGTAAAGAACATTTTCCGGCATGGGTCGTCCTCCTCGAGCTTTCATTGTGGCAAACCGAACTGGCCCGGACTAGCTGAATTAGCGCCGTTTGGGATGGGTGACATGTCCCCCTGGACAGCCTCACTAAAATGACTTCACATCCCCGACAAACGTCACGCATCACGACGCCGAAGTTCGTACAGCCATGACCACCGAAACGCTCTCCTTCAAGACCGAGCTCAAGCAGCTCCTCCACCTCATCATCCACTCCCTCTACTCGCACAAGGACATCTTCCTGCGCGAGCTGATCTCGAACGCCTCCGACGCGATCGACACCGCTCGCTTCCAGTCGCTCACCAGCGCCGATCTCCTCGAAGGCGACCCCGAGTGGAAGATCACGCTCATCCCCGACGAGGCCGCCGGCGTCCTCACGATCGCGGACAACGGCATCGGCATGTCGCGCGCCACGATCGTCGAGAACCTCGGCACGATCGCCCGCTCCGGCACGCGCGAGTTCCTCCAGGCCCTCAAGGCCGCGGACGCCAAGGAACGCCCCGAGCTGATCGGCCAGTTCGGCGTCGGCTTCTATTCGGCGTTCATGGTCGCCGACAAGGTGACCGTGCGCAGCCGCATGGCCGGGCCGAAAGAAGACGGCGTCGAATGGGAATCGGACGGCCAGGGGGAATTCAAGATCGCCCCGTATGCCAAGGAAAAACGCGGCACGGACGTCATTCTCCATCTCAAGCAAGAAGATCGCGACTTTCTCAAGCCTTGGAAGCTGCGCGAGCTGGTGAAGAAGTACTCCGATTTCGTCGCCCATCCGATCGTGATGGATGTCGAAACCGAGGAAGACGGCAAGAAGGTCACGAAGGAAGAGCAGCTCAACGCTCAGAAGGCGCTCTGGCTCAAGTCGCGCAGCGAGGTCCAGGACGAGGAGTACCACGAGTTCTACAAGCAGCTCACGCACGACTTCCAGGACCCGCTCAAGACCATCTACTACTCGGCCGAGGGGGCGATCGAGTTCAAGGCCCTCCTGTTCATCCCCGCCCACAAGCCGCTCGACCTGATGTGGAGCGACAAGCACAAGGGACTCCAGCTCTACATCCAGCGCGTCTTCATCCTTGACGACCCGGAGGTGCTGCTGCCGCGCTATCTCCGCTTCATCCGCGGCGTCGTCGATTCCCCGGATTTGCCGCTGAACGTGTCGCGCGAGCTGCTGCAGCAATCGGCCCCGCTGGAGAAGATCCGCTCGAACCTCGTCAACAAGATTCTCAACACGCTGGAGGAATTGAAGACGCGTGAGCACGACAAGTATGTCGACTTCTTCAAGGACCTGGGCGTCTTCCTCAAGGAGGGGGCGTACCAGGACTTCACGAACCGTGAGAAGATCGCCAACCTGCTCCTGTTCCAGTCGACGAAAACGGAGCCGGGCAAGTTCACGACGCTCTCGGACTACGTCGAGCGCATGCCGGCGGAGCAGAGCGACATCTTCTTTCTGCACGGCGAGACGCGCGAGCTGATGGAGCAATCGCCGCTTTTGGAGTCGTTCAAGGCGAAGGGCTGGGAAGTCCTGCTCCTCGACGACCCGACCGACGAGTTCGTCTTCGACAACCTCCACGAGTACAAGGGGAAGAAGCTACGCGCCGTCGACCGCGGCGACATCGAGCAGGACCAGGTCCCCGAGGAACAGAAGAAACGCTTCCAGCCGCTGCTCGACTTTTTTCAGCGCGAGATCGACGAGATCAAGGAAGCCCGCCTGACGCGGCGTCTCAAGGAAAGCCCCGTCTGCCTGGTCAGCGAAGAGGGCGCCATGAGCCCCGCCATGGAACGCCTCCTCGCCCGCATGCAGCGCGACCAGGCCATGGCGCCGAGCAAGCGCATCCTCGAATTGAACCCGGAACATCCGGTGGTTCAGTCGCTGGAAAGGATGCTGGAGAAGAATAAGGACGACTCGCGCCTGCCCGCGTATTGCCTGCTGCTGTTTGATGAGGCGCTGATCGCGGAAGGATCGAAGGTGAAAGATCCGCTGGCGTTTGCTCGGCGTGTCAACGAACTGCTGTTGAAGGACGTGGGCTAACGGTAGGGTGGGCGCCGTAGCCAGCGGGCCGCGCCCAGCCGTTGCGGTTTCGCGCACAGCGGCGCTCGCCGACGCGCGACCTAAAGCAGAATCACGCGCATGGAACCGCTTCGCCCTTACTCCCTCCGCGTCTTCTGGCTGTTTGCTTTGGCCGTCTCTCGGAAATAACGTCGCCGCGCTTTCTACCGCATCTTCTACTCTGCCTCTACGCCGGCCAGGGCCTCAGCTTTGCCGGCGGTCTCCTCGCCACTGCGTTCTTTCCGCAGCAGAAGTTTGTCTTTCCCCTGTTCCTCATCGTGGCAGCGGCAATCCGATTTGTACCGCGTCCAAAAGAGTGAGGTAGACGCAGCCTCCAAATCGCCCTACGACTCCTGCCCGCTGATCGCCATTGCCGCCGAGGTTGCGCCGCCGCTGTTTCCCGGTCCCCGCGCCGCAAGAGATCGAGTAAAATCACCGCCATGAAGAAGAAGCCGAAACGACTCCGGCAAAAGATCGCCCGCGTCCTGACCGTCGCGACGTTCGCCGAGGCCGAAGCCGCGGACCGGCGTTACTGGGCGGCACAAACGCCGCAGGCCCGCCTCCGCGCCCTGGAACTCCTGCGCTGGATCAACTATGGCGAAGCTGCTCGCGGACGACTTCAGAGAGTTCTTGAAGTTGTGCAACCGCCGAAGAGTAAAGTACCTCCTGATCGGGGGCTACGCCGTTAATTACTACGGCCACTCGCGCACAACCGCGGACATGGACGTCTGGATCGAGGCGACGCCCGAAAACGCCAAACGGATTGTCGACGTGTTGACCGAATTCGGCTTCGGGAGCGCGGAGCTGCTCTCCGAGCAGTTGTTTCTCGAGCCGGGACAGATCGTCCGCATGGGATATCCTCCCGTGCGCTTGGAAATCCTCAACGAAATCTCCGGAGTCTATTTCGCGGCGTGTTACAAGGCCCGACACAGGGCGAAGATCGATGGCATCCGCGTCGATCTTATCAGCCTGCCCGATCTGAAAAAGAACAAGGCGGCTAGCGCGCGGTTAAAGGACCTGGATGATCTCGAGCACCTGGCCGGCCTCGGCAACGGGCTGCGCTGAAGAACCGCCGGCGACCAAGCGCCGGGCGTCCAACCCTACGGCTCCTGCCCGCCGACCGCCTTTCCGGCTGTCGCTTCTCCGCCGCTGCTTCCGCCTCCCCGGACCGCGCCGGGGGAGACGCTCCGCTGGCGGTCGCGTTCGCCGACGCCGGGCGGCAGCTCCGATTCCTGCAACGCGGCCGTGACCTCGGTGAACAGGTTGGCCCGGCGCAAGAAGAGCAAGGCGAAGGCCGTATCGCACGCGCCGGGGAACGCTTCGCGCCAGCCGCCGTCCGCTTCCTGGCACTCGACCAGGAGCGGGGCCCCGAAGGCGTACCAGTCGCGCTTGCCGAATGTCTTGAGCCCGTAGGCGACCGCGGTCCGCTCCAACGACCAGAGGAAATAGATGTCCCCCCAGGCGTCGGTGTTGCAGTGGGCGGTCTTCACGCCGCCGCCCCCGAGACCCAGCCCGCCGCCACCTTCCAGGGCTTTGAGCACCTCTCCAGCGAACGCGAGCGGGTTCTTGGCGTCCAGCCCCGCCTCCATCCCCCGGAAAAAAATGACCATGGCGCGATAGTCGGCGGAGGCCGCGGCGGCTCGCTTGCGCCGGGTCTCCATCGGCAGCGGCGTCAGCGTCTCCAGACGCCGGCCCAGATAAGCGAGAGCGCTTGCCACGACCGGATCGTCCGCTCTCCCGCCACGCGTCGTTTCGGCGCAGGCCAGGGCAAGCAACCCGGCGCACGTGGCGGTATCGCTGAGCTCGCCCCCAGCGACGACGCTGAGGTCCCCCCCGTAGCGCCACGCCCCGTCTCTGCCCTGCGACGTGCGAAACCGCTCCGCCGCCATCGCCAGCGACCGCTCGGCCGGTACGCCATGCCGCTTGCTTGCCAGAAGCCCGAGCACGGCGAACTGGGTGATCGAGTTGTCCGGCCGGTTGATGAGAGAACGGCCAAAGCCCGCGGCCGGTGGCAGCTTCCCTCCCGGGATGTACCGGAGCACGGGAAAAGAGGCCGCGTCCGCCGGCAGCGTGTCCGTGCCGAACGGGCCCAGCGCGCGCGGCGGCGGTCCTTTCGCCATGGCGACGCCAAGCCTCGGATCGCCGCCAAGGCGCCTCACCAGTTCCATCTCCTGTGCGGGGGTAATCTGCACGCAGTTGTAGCCCCAGCCCCCGTTCTCCTGCTGGTTGGCGAGCAGGCGCAGGCCGAGGTGACGGATCAGCGGCGCATCCACCTTGTCGCGCAGCCGATCCAGGAAGAAGATGCAGGCGGCGATATCGTACGGCGTGAAGCGCCGTGCCGCATGCTCGCGCACCTCAGCCGCCAGCCGCCGCACCGCCGGATCCGTCGCCGGCACATCGCAGTGCAGGAGCGCCAGCCCCGCCAGCGCCTTGGCGCCCAGCAGCGTTTCCTCGGCCGCCTTCGCTTTGAGGAACGCGACCCCACGGTCGATGGCCCGATCCACCGCTTTCTGGTCGACGCCCGGATGCGCCGCCGGCCGCACTTCGCCAACGACGACCCGGCCCGCCGGCTTCACGCCTGCTGTCGCGCCGTCCCCCGCCTTCCCGGCGAGAGGCCCCGGCGGCGCTTCGAAACGGGCGCTCCCCTTGCTCGTATCCTCGGCTTTCGGCTCGATCTTCGTCTCCGTCAACGGAATCGACTTGTCGATCGTTGTCTCGCCGCCTCTCGCAACTGGCCCGGTCGACGGTTTGCCACTCGGTAGCTCCAGACTTGCGAGCGTCGACGGGACCTCTGAGCCCTTTTCTCCGCCGCCGCGGCTTATCAGGATGACGGCGACCGTGCCCAATGCCAGGACGCCGACCGCCAGAGCGCCGGCGAGCAGCCAGGCGCCGCGACTTGGCGTCCTGGGAGCCTCGAGGCCGCCTGGTCCCAGCCGCAAAGCCGCGCCGCAGGCGGGACAGGAAAAGGAACGCGCCTCCGCCTTGAGGCGAAGACCCTTGCCGCACGACGGACAGGAATGCTTGACCAGGGACATGCGCCACCTCGCCGCCTCAGCCCTCGACCATCAACGTCCGCACCGGGATCGCATTCCGCCCCGACTTGGGATACGGCCGCGGCTCCGGTTGGGCGAAACCGTTCAGGTCGATGGTGCGCGCCCGGAACTCATACACCCCCGGCCGAAGGTCGCGCAGGGTCGCCGACCAGTGGGCAACGCTGAAACGCAGCGGCCAATCCTTGGGTCGCCCCGTCTTCGGGTCGAAGCCCCAGACGTCGCGCGGCATCACGCCGTCCGGCAGCGCTCCGCCCCAGTCACGCGGCGCCGGCTCCAGCCGGCACGGCTCCCAGACCGCCTTCGCCCAGGCCGGATCGTCGTCCGCCAGCGCCCCGTGCTTGGCGTCCGCCGGCCGCAGCCAGAACTCGACGCGCCGCAATCCGGACCATCCGACCATCGCCGTGCCCGTGATCGTCAGCCCTCCCGCGCGCACGCTCGCCGGACCGGGATCGAGATAGGCCGCCGTCTTCAAGTAGGACTCGATGTCGTTGTTGCCCGAAGCGTAGGTGTCGTTCGCTTGATGGTTGTTCGTCAGCACGATCCGCTGAAGCCACTTGATCGACTTGAAGCCATGCGCCCAGGGCACGATCATCCGCACCGGCCCGCCCCGCAGCAGCGAGATCGGCCGGCCGTTCAGGCGATAGGCGACGAACACCGGCAAATCCCAGGGGGGCGTCTCCATCACCTGGTTGTACGCCAGCGACGATTGAAAGATTTGCTTCGGGTCGTTGTTGTGAAAGCCCCAGAAGAAAACCCGGCGGATGTTGTTGACGCGGCCGACGCGCTTGAGCACCTCGCGCAGCGGCACGCCTTCCCACAAGCCCTGCCCGAGCGGCTGATCGATGTTGTTGCACTGCATCGCCTTCAGGAAGCGAATGCCGGAGCGCTTGCCCAGCGCCTCTAGGGCGGGCAGATCGAGGGCCGTCTTGTCCTCGATGCGCAACTGCCGCTCCAGCGTCGTCGGCGCCTCGCTCACGATCTCGAGGCGCCAAGTCTCCGGCGTGAGCCGGGCCCGCGTCAGCGCCTCCCCCTTGAGCGTGAACGGCTTGGGGGAGCCGCGGCTGACATCGCGGAACTCCTCCGAGTTGGTGAGGAAAGCCCGCTCCTTGCGCGGGGCGGGTTCGGGAGAGGTCGGGCAGTCGGTCATTGGCGGGTCCCAATCTCAACTCGTCCAGGCGGACTCGACGCGCGGCCAAGGACGCCTCATTCCGCGCTCGTCGCCGGAACGATTCGCAAACTCTTGATCTGGGTCACGCCGTTGCTGCTGTGTACCTTCAGATCGTAGCTTCCCAGCCGTTCCACGCTGGCGCGCCAGACCACCAGGCTGCTGCCGCTGTCGCCCGGCTCGGGGACGGGCTGGATCTCCTTACCTTCGAGACGGCGCATGCCTTCGGGCAATTCCAGGCGGAGCGATTGCCCCTGGCTCGGATCGCTGACCTGGGCGGTGATCGTGAAGGTCTTGCCCGGCTCGAAGGAGCCACTCAGGCCCAGGCTGACGTTCCCTTCGCTTTCCGGGCTGCTGGCGATGCCGCCGCCGTAGGCCCAGACAACCTCGCGCTTGGCGCCGGGGGCGAGCTTCTTCGGGGCCCAGTACATCGCCAGGGCCGAGTCCCCCGCCGGCCCCACCATCACCTCGAACATGGCGAAAGCGCCCAGGTTCGTCAGCGCCAGCCGGCTCGGACCTTCCAGGCGGCTGCCGAACTTGGTCGTCAGGATGCCGTAGAAGCCGGGGTTCTTCGGGTCGGGCATCTCCATCACCTGCACGAAGTCGGGCATCGTCTTGCCTTCGAGCATGACGCCGTTGAGCACCTTGCCGGGATAGAGCGTCGGGGCGCAAAAAAGGGCGCCGTCGTTGGAGTTGACGAGGATGTCGATGGCGGTGCGCAGCTCCACCGTGTGCTCCTTCGTCCCCTTGTTCTCGATGATGTAGTGGAAGAACGCGGTGTCGGTGCGACGCTTGGCGGGCCCCTTCGTCATGGGCCGGCCGGGGACCGCCTCGGCGATCTGCGTGAAGACGACGTCGCCGTGCGTCTCGTGCTCGATCGTGCCGTTGCGTTTCTTGCCACCCGGTCCCGGCGGCAGCGGCTTGGCGACCATCATGCCGAAATTGCCGAGCATGATCTCGGCGCCGTCGACGCGGGCGTTGACCCAGACGCTGCCGTTGGGGGAGCAGGTGAGGCGCTTGCCGTCGACGCTGACGCCGCAGCGAAAGGCGCTGCTATGCGCGATGGAGACGGCGACCGCCGGGTCGACCGGCAGCTCCGGCGCGGCGCTGAGGATCTTACCGTCCTTGACGAAGACCTTGACGGGCCCGCGGTAGTCTTGCGCCGGCGCGTGGACCGGGAGCGCCAGGATGGCAAGCGGGAGAGCGAGCGGCAGAAAAAGTCGCGACATGATTCGATCCTCGCAAACAAGGACAGGACGACTCCTCCATTAGAACGATTTGCGGCCCTTCAGCCAACACGCAAACGATGAAAGATGAAAGTTGGCGGTAGGCCACGCCATCGGTTAGACTGTTCGAAAAGGTCCGCGGCATGGAGGGGGGCATGCTCAAGATTCCGATAGCTGTGCTCACGGCGCTTCTCGCTCTGTCCGCTCAGGGGCGAGCCGGCGCCAAGGCCGCTCCGACCGTCGAGTACTTCGTGGGCGAATCCAGGATGATGACGCCGGCCGCGAAGCCGGTCGGCTCGTCGCTGTCGCTCGTGAAGCGGATCGTGAATCCGGCGGAGAACCGGATCGAGGAGCATGTGTTGTCGGTCCGGGAAGGGGCGGCGCCCAAGACGTTCGTCGCGGTTCTGGAGGTCAAGGGAAACAAGTTCGTCATCAGCGAAAGCGGCAAAGCATTCGAAGGGATCGGCGTCCTGGTCGGCGAGCCGTGGAAGTGGACGGAGTGGAAATCGGTCACGACGATCGCCGGCGGCGCCGGGACGGTGCGGAGCGAAGACAAGGTGACCGAGCATGGCCTGACGGTGAGGAAGACGTTCGCCGGGCCGGACGGAAAAGTGCAACTGAAGTTCGAGGAGACGCTGCTGCGCATCGGCGCGGCGACCTACGCCACATTGCACGCGAAGCTGGCGCCGCCGCAGAAAGAGAAGGAAAAAGAGACCACCACGCCGCCTGCCAAAGGGGAGCGCAAGAAGGACACGCTCAGAGTCGGCGACGCGGCCCCCGCGTTCACGCTGCCCCTGCTCAACGGCAAGGGGGAAGCCAAGCTCGCGGACTTTCGGGGGAAGAAGCCGGTGGTGCTGATCTTCGGCAGCTACACCTGACCGCCCTTCCGTCGCCAGTCTGGCGACCTGGAGAAGATGTACGAGACGTACAAGGGCCGCGCCGCCTTCTTCCTCGTTTACATCCGCGAAGCGCATCCCGACTCGGTGATCGCGACGCTGGTCGACGGCAAGAAGACGCTCCTCAAGATCGCCCAGACGACGACGACGGAGGAGCGCGCCGGCACGGCCAGGAAATGCGTCGACACGCTCAAGCTCTCGATGCCGACCCTGATCGACCGCGAGGACAACCGCGTCAACTTCGCCTATGCCGGCTGGCCGGACCGCCTGTACGTCGTCGGCGCCGACGGCAAGATCGCCTATCAAGGCGGACCGGGGCCGCGCGGATTCAAGGTCGAAGAAGTCGTGGAATGGCTCGACAAGAACGCCAGGTGACGGATGGGGCTTTTGGCGTCGGGCGTTGCAAACGCCAAAAGGACAGTCCCTCTCGACCTGGCAAAAGGCCCAGTTTTTCGCTGGAGCTAAAGGGACAGTCCCGTTGCAAAGCCCGTCGAGCGGCGGAAATTGCCGGATTCCCCTGGCGTAAAATGACGAAAAGGTTAAAGTGAACCGGGTTTGGTTGTCTATTCCGGGCGCCTATGTCGCGGATTCGTCTACGTCTGATCGCCTCGCTGACGCTGGTGGCGTACATCGCCACGAGCGCGCATGCGAGCATGGGGCTGTGCAAGGCGGCGCCGGTTCGCTCGGAGCACGCCACGCCCCCGGCGCCCGAGCCTCGCGCGAAAAACGACAGGCGCAAGCCGCATTGCAAGCATTGTGAGGCACGCAGGGCGGCGGAGCGGGCGCGACAGGCTCAACACGCCAAACCAGGCAAGCCGCAACAACCGTGCGACGATTCCTGCCCGGACTGTCCGAAGGGCCCCGGCAAGCCCTGTCATTATCCCGGCGGCTGCGGCTTCTGTAACGCCGCCAAGGTCCCCTGCCTGGTCGTCCTCACTCCCGCGCAAGACACCACGCTCCTGATTGGCGCCGCCCTCGTTGATGTCCCCGCCCCCTACACTTCTCCCTGCCGCGGCGGCCTGATCCGCCCGCCCCGCGTCTGATCCGCCCTTCCCGAGGCCGTTCCCTGCGCTTTTCGCGCGCATCGATCGGCTGTCGCAGTCTTCTCGTTGATCGATTCCGCGTGCATGCAACCGGCATCATCCTCCGGAATGATGGTCCATCTGTGCCGAGGATCCACCCATGGCTGAGAACAGCAGCAGCGTAAAGCTATTGGACGGCGCGCCCCGCCCGGACGTGACGCAGGCGCCTTTGTCACGAGCGCCGGCCGCGGCGAAGGACGGCTGGGGCGCCCGGCTACGACACGCGGCCCCGGTCCTCATCGTCCTCGCCGCCCTCGGCGGCATCGGCTGGTGGGGCCACCATAGCGGCTGGAAGATTCCCAGCTTCGCCGAGCTGTTCGGTGGGGCGGAGTCTACTCGCGAAGACTGGTGCGAAGAGCACGGCGTGCCGGAATCGATCTGCGTCGAGTGCAACCCGAAGCTCTTCCCGCCGCCCAAAGACCACGGCTTCTGCCGCGAGCACGGCGTCCACAACTGTCCGTTCGAGCATCCGGACGTCGCCCAGTTGAGCGCCACGCCGGAAATCGAGATGGCCGATCTCGAACGTGCCGCGCGAGCGCTGGCGCTCAAGGCGCGGCCGGAGAACAGCTCCAAGTGCAAGCTGCATGATCGCCGCGTCCAGGTCCTCTCCGACGAGGCGCTGGAGAAGATCGGTGTCGACATCGAGCTGGTGACGCGCGGCCCCATCGAGGAATCGATCGCCGCCAGCGGCGAGATCGCCTTCGCCCCGCCCAGCGTCGCTCCGATCCACACCAACGTCACCGGCAGGGTCGCACAGATCATGGAGGCGGGCCGGCTGGGCACGAGCGTCAAGAAGGGGGAAGTCCTCGCGCTCATCGAAGCCGTCGAGGTCGGCAAGGCCAAGGCCGATTTCCTCCAAGCCTACGCCCGCACCGAGCTGAAGCTCAAGGCGTACGAGCGGCTCAGGCCCCTGGCCGGCTCAGCGGTACCGGAAGCCCAGGTACGCGAGGCGGAGACCGGCTGGCAAGAGGCGCGGATTCATTTGCTGGCGGCCGAGCAGGCTTTGACGAACCTGGGACTACCGCTGCGCAGCGCCGACTACAAGGACCTGACGATGGACGAGGTGACAAGCCGGGTCCATTACCTCGGCCTGCCGCACGACATCGCCAAGTCGCTCTACGGCGTGAGGCCGGCGGGCAATCTGGTGGCGGCGGTCGCGCCGCGCGACGGCGTCGTCACCTCGGTCAAGGTCGTGGGCGGCGAGACGGTCGACCCGAGCAAGGCGCTTTTCGTCATCGCCGACACGAGCCGGATGTGGCTGCTGCTCAACGTGCGGCAGGAGGACGCGAAATTCGTGAAGCACGCGACGAGAAGTCCCCCGGCCAGACGGTCCGCTTCCGCCCGGACGGCGCCGAGGAGGAGGTCACGAGCGAGCTGGTCTGGAAGAGCCGGGCGGTCGACGACAAGACGCGCACGCTCCAGGTCCGGGCCGACCTGACCAACACGGACGGCAAGCTCTTCGCCAACACCTTCGGCGCGGGCAAGATCATCCTGCGCCGCGAGAAGGACACGATCCTCGTGCCGAGCGAGGCGATCCACTGGGAAGGGGATTGCCACATCGTCTTCGTGCGCGACAAGGACTATCTGAAGCCCGGCGCTCCCAAGGTGTTCCATGTCCGCACCGTGCGGCCCGGCGTCAGGAACGGCGACTTCACGGAAATCATTGCCGGCGTGCTGCCCGGCGAGGTCATCGCGTCGCGCATTGCCGCCATCCTGCGCTCCGAGCTGCTGAAGAACCGCTTGGGGGAGGGCTGAGGCTGCCATTGATCGGCCCGGTCGGGCCGCGCCAAATGTAGCGGAACTCGCCAGAGTTCCGTGTTCCCCCGGAAGTCTGGTGACTTCCGCTACCCCGGCGGTCTGGTGACTTCCGCTACGCCGTGTTGGAAACGCCATGCTGAACTGGATCATCGATACGTCGCTGCGCTATCGCATGCTGGTCATCGTGCTGGCCGCCGCGGCCGCCGTGGCTGGCGCTCGCGATGCGCCGGCTCGACATCGACGCCTTTCCGGACACGACGCCGGTGCAGGTGCAGATCAACACCGTGGCGCCGGCGCTCAGCCCGGAAGAGATCGAGCAGCAGATCACCTTCCCCGTCGAGCAGGCGTTGAGCGGTTTGCCGCGCCTGGAGAGCCTGCGCTCCATCTCCAAGTTCGGCCTGTCGCAGGTGGTCATCACTTTCGACGACGACGTCGACATCTACTTCGCCCGCCAGGTCGTCAACGAACGGCTCACCACCGTCGTCCTGCCGAGGGATCGAGCGACGCGCATGGGCCTGGTCGCCACCGGTCTGGGGGAAGTGCTCCACTACGTCGTCACGGGCGCCGAAAAGGACCTGACCAAGCCGCACGCTCCAGGACTGGGTCATCAAGCCCCAAGCGCACGGCGCGGCGTCGCGGAGGTGAAGCTCGGGGCGGCTTCGAGAAGCAATTCCAGGTCCGCGCCGACCCGAAGAACTCGAGCGGCACAAGATCACGTTCGAGCAGGTGCTCGACGCGGTGCGCAGAACAACAAGAACGTCGGCGGCGGCAACGCTGCGCGGCCGCGAAATGCTGCTGGTGCGGCGTCGGCCGCGCGAGCACGGTCGACGACATCGCGGACATCGCGGTCGCGACCACGGAGAGAAGGCGTCCTGATCAAGGTGCGCGACGTCGCGGACGTGGTCATCGGTCACGAGGTCCGCCGCGGCGCCGTCACGGCCGACGGCAAAGGCGAGGTCGTGCTCGGGCTCGGCTTCATGCTGATGGGGGAGAACAGCCACGAGGTGACCCATGCCCTCAAGCAGAAGCTGGCGGAGGTGAAGGCGGGGTTGCCCAAGCACGTCGAGGTCGAGCCGGTCTACGACCGCACCGAGCTGGTCGATTTCGTCATCGACACCGTGCGCGGCAACCTCTTCGAGGCGGGGCTCCTGGTCGTCGCCGTGCTGTTCCTGTTCCTGGGCAATCTACGCGCGGCCTTCATCGTCGCGCTGGCCATCCCGCTGTCGATGCTGTTCGCCTTCACCGGCATGCTCCGCTTCGGCATCGCCGCCAGCCTCCTGAGCCTGGGCGCCATCGACTTCGGCATGATCGTCGATAGCTCCGTCGTCATGGTCGAGAACTGCGTGCGCCACCTGGCCGAAGGGGACAAAAGCAGGACGAAGCTCGAAGTGATCCGCGACGCCGCCGTCGAGGTGCGCAAGCCCACGCTCTTCGGCGAGCTGATCATCATGATCGTCTACCTGCCGATCCTGACGCTGGAAGGCGTCGAAGGGAAGATGTTCCGGCCCATGGCGCTGACCGTCATCTGCGCCCTGGCCGGATCGATGGTCCTGTCGATGACGCTGATGCCGGTGCTCGCCAGCTTCCTCTTGCCCCGCAAGATCGCCGAGCGCGAGCCCCTCTTCATGCGCATCGCTCACGCCATCCACAATCCCATCCTGCGTTTCTCGATGAAGTACAAGAAGACGGTGCTGGGCGTCGCGGCCCTCATCCTCTTTGTGACGTTCGGCCCCCGCTTTCTCACCTTCGGCGCGATCGACAGCGATTTCGGCATCGCCCCCAGCCTCGGCTCGGAGTTCGTCCCCACGCTTTCCGAGGGCGCCATCGTGATGGGCGTGGTCCGATTGCCGGACACGCCGATCGAGCGCTCCATCGAGGAGAACACGCGCATCGAGCAGGCGATCCTCAAGGCGTTCCCGGACGAGGTGCGGCACATCTGGAGCCGGGTCGGCTCGGCGGAGATCGCCACCGATCCGATGGGGGTGGAGGAGACGGACATCTTCATCAGCCTCTATCCGCGTAGCCGCTGGACGAAAGCGGCGACCCAGGCCGAGCTGACCGAGCAGATCGAGAAGGAAATCCAGACGATCCGCGGCGCCCGCTTCGCCTTCTCGCAGCCGATCAAGCAGCGCATCGACGAGATGACCTCCGGCGCCCGCGCCGACCTGGCGGTCAAGCTCTTCGGCGACGACATCAAGACCCTGCAAACAAAGGCGGCCGAGATCGAGAAGGTCCTCAAGTCGATCGACGGCGCCGCCGACGTCAATGTCGAGCCGCTCACCGGCCTGGCGATCCTCCAGGTCAAGGTGAAGCCCGATGTCCTGGCCCGGCACGGCCTCTCCGCCCAGATCGTGCTCGACGTGGTCGAAGCCCTGGCCGGAACCCGGCTGAGCGAGGTCGTCGAAGGGGATTATCGCTTCCCCCTGGTCGTGCGCCTGCCGGAGGACTACCGCGGCCTGGGCAAGAGCGCGCAGGACGCGCGGGACCTGCTCAAGGAGATGCCGATCATCACCGCCAAGGGGGAGAGGCTGCCGCTGTCGACGCTCGCCACCGTCGAGGTGCTCGAGAACAGCCCGTCGACCGTGACCCGCGAGTGGGGCCGGCGCCGCATCACCGTATCGGTCAACGTCCGCGGCCGCGACCTCGGCGGCTTCGTCAAGGAAGCGACAAAAAGGCTCGAGAAAGAAGTGCGCATGCCTTCCGAGCGCTATCATCTGGAGTTCGGCGGGCAGTGGGAGCACCTGATCAGCGCCCGCAACCGGCTCTTGATCGTCATCCCCATCGCCGCCCTGCTCATCTGCGGTCTGCTCTACCTGACGTATGGCAACTTCATCGACATGCTGCGCGTCTTCACGGCAGTCCCGTTTGGGGCGGTCGGCGGCATCATTGCCCTCTGGGTCCGCGGCATGCCCTTCTCGATCTCGGCCGCCATCGGCTTCATCGCCATGTCCGGCGTCGCCGTCCTCGATGACATGATCCTGGTCTCCTACATCCGCCAGCTAAGGCGCAAGGGGACGCCGCTGGACGAGGCGGTGCGCCAGGCGGCGGTGACGCGGCTGCGGCCCGTCTTGATGACGACGCTGGTCGCCAGCCTCGGCTTCGTGCCGATGGCATTCAGTACCGGCATGGGCGCCGAGGTGCAGCGGCCGCTGGCGACGGTCGTGATCGGCGGCGTCATAAGCGCGATGGTGATGTCGCTCTTCGTCGTGCGTGTACTGTACGTGGTGTTCCAGTCGCCCGTTGATAAGGAAGAGGCCCCGGCCGAGCCGGACGCTCGGCGCGACAGGGAGCCGGTTTCCGTTTGATCCCGCGAGATTTCTAACCAGGAGGAAGCGATGACGATTCTCAAGTGGTCCGGCGTCTTCGGGCTCTGTGCCGCCGCGGTTTTCACTTTCAGCGTGACGGGCTGCAGTCAGAAGGAAGGCGACAAGAAAGAGGGGGAGAAGGTCGCCAAGAAGGGGGACGACAAGAACAAGAAGGACGAGAAGGAGACCGGGCACGGCTGGTGGTGCGACGAGCACGGCATGCCCGAGCACCTGTGCAGCATCTGCATGTCGGAGGAGGACGCGAAGAAGAAATACAAGGACGCGGGAGACTGGTGCAAGATCCACGATCGCGCCCAATCGCAGTGCTTCAAGTGCGACCCGAAGCTCTACGCGAAGTACGAAGCGATGTACGAGGCGAAGTTCGGCAAGAAACCGCCGCGGCCGCCGGAGGAGGAGTTCAAGAAGTGAATAGGGGAATGGTCGCTACGGGATCTCGCCCGATTGGCCCGGTCCGAAGCGAAGCGGATCGCCCTTGTAGGCGCTTATCCTCAACGAGATAATACACGTCGGCGGGCCGATTTGGAGAGCGGCGCGATGCAGCCGACGACCCCTCGGGATTTCTTGAAGGTGGCTCGGCAGCGTCTCGACGCCGCCGAGCAGATCATGGACAAGCTGCGCTTGACCTTGGAGGCTCAATACATCGGTGGGTATTCGGTCGAGTGTTCCTTGAAAGCGCTTATCCTGGAGAAGACGCCTGCCGGAGTCGCTCGCGACGCTATCTACTACAAGTTGACTCACGGAGCGATCTATCACGACAAGGAAAACCTCCTCGCGCAGTTGAAGGAGCGAGGGGTTGAACTCACGCCGGAATTGGCTAAGCGGATGCGTCGGTTTGATTGGGGCACTGGCCTGCGCTATGAGATTGGGCGCAAGGACACCGGCGAGACGAACGGACTCCTGACCACGGCAAATGCGATCTACGATTGGGTGAAGGGGCAGCTAACATGACGACGATTTCCGCGCCTGCCTGGGAAGAAAAACGCACGGCCGAAACGCGGATGGTCGAGGATCGGCTACGGCCGCACTTTGGACAGGTAGACGCCTACCGCTACAACTCCGCGTCTATCCGGGTGCGTGTGATCGACCCTCGGTTCGAGGGGATGCCTCGTGAGAAGCGGGACGCCCTGGTCGAGGAGCAGATCGACAAGCTTCCCCCGGAGACCCAGCGCGACATCGTAACGCTCTTCGTGTTTGCCCCTTCGGAGCTCGCCCAGACGGCGAAGACCTTTCGCGAGTTCATGCTCAACACCGAGTTCGAGAACCCGAGTCCAACAGTGTTTTGATCCACTGCAAGAGGCGCGGCAACGAACCTCCGCATAGCGGATTGCATGGATTGATAGCGAATGGCCGGAGGAACTCCGGGGAGAATGGGCGCTACTGGATTCGAACCAGTGACTTCCACCGTGTGAGGATGGCACTCTAGCCGCTGAGTTAAGCGCCCTCAGATGAGGTGTATTGTAAACAATCGCAGGTTCGCGCCAAGACGGAAAGCACGTAGGCCCCGCGAGCGGGTGGGCAGCTGAAAAGTTGGTGGAATGTTTGTACACAAGCCAGTGCCGGAAAGGATTGGGGGATCGGCGCCAAGGAGACAACACCTCGTGGACACGCATCTTACCCCCGCTCAAGAACAGGAAGCCAAAGAGCTCGAAGCCAGAATTCGGCAGGCGATGTAAGAAGGAGATCGCCGCTGGCGCTTTATGGTGGGCAAGCCGGATGAAGAAGCTGTTTGGCAAGACCGAGTTTCAGGGTACGCGACATTCTCTTGCGGGTGGGAGCCAAGGTTTACGAAGAGCATCTGCGCGAAAAAAACGGCTATCAAGGATCGGGGAGTGACCTGTCCACACTGCGGCCAGACCGCTGAGTTTCAGGGATATCGTCGGCTGCGGCCGTTGAGCATCCTGGGTCCCATCTGCTTTCGCCCGCGCTACTGCTATTGCCATCGTTGCGGCGGCCTGACGCCTGGGATCAGGAGGTTGGGCTGACGGCCAAGCGCTCACGCCGGCGGCGGAGGAGTTGACGACGTTGGCGGGAGCAGCTCTGCAACAGCTTCGAAGGCCGCGGCGAAGGCGCTGCCGAAGCTGGCGGCGTTGCGGCTATCGGAGTCGACGGTGCAGCGGACCAGTGAAGCGGCAGGCCGGCGTCTGGACCGGACCCGCTCCTGGAGAAGAAGGTGCTGGGCGGACCGACGCCGTGGGATTGGCACAAGGACGCGAGGCCTGCGTGCGCCCTACGCGAGCATCGACGCGACGGGCGTGCGGCAGCAGGCGTTTGGCGGAGGCGCGGCCGGACGGATGCCGTATGTAGCGATGATATTCAACCCCGGTCCCCGACCTGCCTCTGGGTCATCCGCATCGGCCGCCCGTCCGAACGAAAATGCAAGCGCGTTACTTGGCGGGCTTGTATGACCTGGACGAACTCGGCCTGCAACTGCGTCGCCAGGGGGCCAGGTGGGGATGAACCGTGCGGAGCAGTGGATCGGTGATCTGACCGACGGCGGCAATGGCGTGACTGCGGGAGAACTCCCCGCGACTTGGTGCTGATCCTCGATTTCTGGCGCGTTACCGAATACCTGGGGGGAGTTGAGCAAGGCTTTGTATCCGGTCGACGAGGATCGGCGTCAGGGCTAATGACATCATGTTCCGCACTCTGAAGCATGGAGGCGGCCAGGCAGCCACTCGGGGAACTGGAAAAGCTGGAGTTGCCCCCGCGAAAACCGGCTGTACGAGAACAGTATGAGGTCACACTCGGCTACGTGAGGAGCAACCTCACCACATGGACTACCCGACGTACTTGGCCAATGGCTGGTGCATCGGCTCCATTTCTGTCAGTCAGCCTGTAAGACCGTGGTGGGCCAGCGCCCTGAAACTGGCTGGCATGCGGCGCGGTGGTACCAACGACATGTGCCACCTGCGCTATTCCGCAGCGAGACCACGCAGTGGGACCTTTTTGGTCGCGCGGCGGCAGCGAGAACATCTGCTCTGCAACAAAGAAACGCTCACCCCCCGCGAGCCGAGCGGGGGCGGGCGTGGAAACGACTGCTTCCCGACTGTTCACACGCCAGGTCCGGCTCCAGCTCGCCGGACCTACCGCAGCATCTGCACGCCGGATTCGCCGTCGTCACCAGCGCCCCGTCCTTGTCGAACTCGATGCGGACGAAGCTGCGGGCCGTAGCGGAACTCCAGGGTATTGCCGCGGTACTCGACGCTCTTGGGCGTTCCCTCCGGCAGCGGCTGAAGCCGCGGTCGTCGGCGTCTTGGTTACCAGGATTCAACAGCTTTCAGCTCGGCCCAGCTGCCGCCGCGCGGCGAACGTCTTGACGAAGGCGTCGACGCTCGGCGTTCCGCCGCCACTTCGCGGGGGGCAGGTCGTCCGGCGTCTCGAGGCGTTTTGGGCAGTTCCTTCTCCTGGGCGGCGCGGGGACTCTCGATGATCTTCGGCGTCGGCGCGGTGAACGACGGCGGCGGGCCGGTTGAGCCGTCCGCCGGTGGCATCGTGACGCGCGGCTCGCCGTAGATCACGCCCGGGCCGTAGTACCCGGGGGCATACATGCCGGTACCGCCGTAGTAGTAGCGGTCCCCAGTCGGAATGTAAAGGTTGACGAACGGGGCCCGCACGTAGACGCCGGGACCGACGCCGACCCGGACGAACGGAGCGCGGACCCAGACCTGGGCCTGGGCGACGCCGGCCGTGCCGAACCACAAGAGGGCCGCGACGAAGGCCGAGCGAAGGATGTGCTTCATGGTTTGACCTCCCTGGTTGCGCCCGGGAATGGGCTGGCTCCAAGGCATTATAGCAAAAGCGGCGCCGGGGCTTTGGCGCCGCTTTTTCAAGTGTGTCGAACGAGTCTACTTCGCCATCGGCAGCAAGAAGGAGCGGCCGCCGAGCCGGCCGGTGGGGCCGTGGCAGATGGTGCATCTCATAGGTGGTGATGAGGTCGGAGGCGAACTCGACTGGCCCTGCCGTCAGGCGCGACAGCGACGGGCCGCCACAAGAGGACTTCGGCCTGGTCGGAGCGGACGCCGGGACGTGGGCGTACTCGCGCAGGACACAGGGGATCGAGCAGTTCAGGAGCAGGCTCGCGGAAGAACTCGTGCTGCGCGCAAAGCCGAACCTGCCGTCACGCGGCAGCAGTTCAGCAGGAGCACTGAGCGGCTCGATCTTCACGGGTTCGGTGGGACGGGCGGGCGTACCCTTCGCGGCGCTTGCCGGTCAGGCCCGCGTCAGCAGGCGATCCGTCGGCGATCATTCGCGGCGTCGACGCCGGAAGCGGCGCGGCAAAGCCTCCGGACATACCGCCAGGACCCGCACACCGGCCCCTCCACCGGCGGGGCCGGGCGGAGGCGGTATGGCCGGGCGCCGCGGTAACCGGCGGCGGCCAGGGGCGGCGGTGGCGCCGGTGGCGAGTAGGGCGTCGCCGGCATACCGCCGACGCCCGGCGACATGCCGCCGGGAAGCATGCCCGGCACAGGGAAAGGAAGGAGGGGCGCCGTCAAAAAGCCGGGCGCCGAGGTAACGGTGGCGCCCGCCCCCTGCCTCCCGCGTCCGGCATGAAGCCGCCGCTGAACCCAGAAAAACCGCCGCCTGCGCGTCTTGAGGGGTGGCTTCGTGGCGCTTGACCGGTTTGGGTCCACCGGCGCCAGAGCATGAGCCTTCGGGCGTCGGTCGGGACGGTGGCGTGGCGCCGTCCACGCCTGGCGCCGGCCGCCGACTTGGCGGCTGTCCGCCCGCCGGAACAGGCTCGCCCACGGGGATGTCCGCCCCGGGAAGCCTTGTTGCCGAGCCGCCAGTCCAGCCACGTCGACGTCCACCTTGTGAGCGGCGGCATGGTCAACGCCGCCGTTCAGGAAGCGCGCAGGGCCGCGACGAACGTGAGGATCATCAACCCGCCCAACGCGCGGCGCCGGCCATGACATAGACGTCGCCGCTGCGTCGCGGGCGATCCGGCCAGGCCCCAGCGCGCGACGATGAGGCCGGTGAAGGAAGTGACGCCCAGCACCACGGCCAGGCGACCCGGCGCGTCAAGCCATAATCCGCGAGCTCTCCTGGGCGGCGTCCGCTTCTGCCGCCGCGCGCCGCGCTCTTGCTGCAGGGACGCCACCTCTTCGTCGGGTTTCGTCCGGACTTCCAGGGCCCGTTCCTTCGCGGCCAGCGCTGCAGTTCGAGATACTGGTCGCATGCCGCTCACGCCCTTCTCCAGCTCGAGACCACGTGAAGGTCGACGATGCGCGTGCCGGCGTCATCCCGTGCAACAGTCGAGGCCGCCACGCACGTCCGCTTGAGGAAGCCCGCCGGATCCTGCTCGGCAATGGCGCCAATGAACGCCCAGGAGCAGATCGAGCGCTCGGCGCCTTCGGATGCTCTCCCGGCAGCACGTCCACGTTTTCCAGGTCTTGCGGCCGGCGCCTCGCTGGTGAGCGAAGTGACTCGGCATGCTCCGCGCCGGTCCGATCGTCCGCCATCTTGACCAGGCCCAGATCGGTGACGGCGACCAGCAGAATGCTCGGGGCAAAGGCCCTTGCTCGTCGCGGACGCTGATGTCGTACTTGGCCCCGGCACGCGGCCCATGCGTCTTCTCGGCCGGGTCAGGCCGATGTCGAGCCGCTGCTTACCGTCGTTGTAAACGAGCCGTTCCGCCAACGGCAGATAACGCCCGCCCGCCTTCTCGAAGACGGTGACGCGATAGACACCGCCGATGCCAGGCGGGCGGTCCACGCTCGACGCCGACGGTCTCCTTGGCGTCGACCTTCACCGTCGCGGTCGAGCAGCGCGGCGGTAGGCGCCGACCAGGAGTTCGCGGCGCCCGTGTGCTGTAGAGGTCACGTCGATCTTGCGGTCCAAGGCGCTTGCCGGGAACCTGCAGCGCGACGCCATCCGCGACCGCCTCGGGCAGCGGGCAGCCGGTCAGCTTCTTGGGCGTGTCGATGCGGAAGCGATAACGCATGCCGGCTCGCGGCGTGAACTGGAACAGGCCCATCCCCTGGCTGACGCCCGGCTCCGGATCGGTCAGCGTCGCCCGTCGCCGCGACGTTGCCCTTGTCGTCGATGATCAGACCCGGTATCCGCCGGCTTGCCGAGCGGCGTTCGCACTGGAAGTAGATCCGACTCGGCGCCGACGATCAGGTTCCCCCTCCGGATGAAGTCCACGAGCGTGATCGACGACGACCGGAAGCGGCACGTGATCGATTCCGTCACCCCGTCGACCACGAAGTCGACGCTGACCGAAGCGTCGCCGCGGGCCACGGCCCCAGGCAGGTAAAACGTGTGACGGTACCCGCCTCATCCACGCTCACATCCGCCTGGTGCACGCGAGGACGCCGTCCACACTCACGGTGACGGCAGGAGCAAGGCCTCTGCGGCTTTCCGGCCGCGCGCCGCGCCCCGAGCCGCGGATGGTCACCTCCTCCCCCTGGCCGTAGGACTTCTTGTCGAAGTGCAGCTCTTTGAGGAGCAGGGCGTCCAGGACTCGACCGCGAGGCGCTTGCGTCTCGGCGGCGAAGCGGTTTTCCAGATCCGCCACCTCGACGACATAGGGCCCCGGCGCCGCCTCGAGCGGAATGACCAGCTCCCCGACCGCGAGGCCCCGCACGGGCCGGCCATCCGGCCCGAGGATGGGCGCTTTCGTCTTCTCGTCCACGATAATCGTCGGCTTTTCCGCCTGCGCGAGCACGTTTCCGTCGGGGGCTTTGAGGGCGAAGCGCAGGCGCATCGTCTCCTCCGCGGGTTTCAGGCTGAAGCGCTCGAGCGTCAGGCTGCGGAAGCGAATGGTTTCGCCGGGACGAGCCATGGGCCGATCGAGGAACAGGTGCGTGACGTACTCAGGCGCGGCCAGGGCCAGGTGATCGACGACATTCAGGGGCGCCCCCTTCTCGTCCTCTCCCTGGACGACGAGCGCGATCCTGGCGCCCGCCTTGAGCGGCAGGTCCGGCGGCAAGGTGAGGCGGGTGCGGGGGCCGCTCAGTTCCTTGTCGAGCAGCACATCCTTGGTCTCGGCATTGATGACCCGGGCATGCAGCGGCTTGGCCCCAAAAGACGCCCTGGGAAGAGTCTCGGCGGGCCGCCTCACTTCGATGGTCAACTCGTTCTTGGCGCCCGCCTGGAGAGACGCGGGGCCGTCGATGAGAACGCGCGTCTCGTTCTGCTCGAAAGCCCGAACGGTCTTCTCCTTCTCATGACGCCAGGTCGTCACCAGGGTAGCGATGTCTTTTTGCAGGCCGTCGATTTCGACCTGAAGCCGGGCGTCGTCATCGGCGAGCTTGCGCTGGCCCGCCTTGAGCTTCTGATCCGCGGCGGCGAAGCGCGATTCCGCCCCCTCCGACTCCGTGACATGCGTCTGCCAGTTGTCGTAGGCCAGATAGCTCCCCAGGCCGAGAGCGGCGACGACGATCGAGGCCGCGAGCGCCAGCCGGCGCCACGGCTTGCGAAGGGCCACGACCACCGGCTGCGACACGCGCCGGGGCGCCGCTTTCTGAGTTTCCCCCTCCCGGGGCTCCTGGAACGATATCCCCGGGAATGACTCCTTGAGCGCCGCGGCCAGCACGGCCTTCTGCTTGCGCGCATCCTCGAGCGCCCCCTGACACGCGTCACAGCCATCGAGGTGCTCGCGCAGCGCCAGCGCTTCCTCGTCATCGAGAAGATCGTAAAGCAGCGGCAGGAGGTTTTTCCGGCAATGACTACAGCTTGTCATGAGCGTGACACTCGTGATCTTTCGACTTCTTCGACCGGCGAGCCGGGCAAGCCCCCGGAGGTTCACCCCCAACCCTCCCCCATCGAGGGGAGGGGGATTCACACCAGCACCTTGCGCAGTTTCTCCAGGGCGCTGCGCATCTGGGTCTTGACCGTCCCCACCGGGCAGCCGCGCATCTCGGCAATTTGTTCGTAGGTGAGATCGCCGTTTTGCCGCAGCAGGAAGATCTCTTTCTCTTCCTGCCTCAGCAGGTGGACCGCCTGACGCAGCCGCTCGAACGTCTCCTGCCGTTCGACGGTCTGGCCCGGCGCCGGGTCATGGGCTGCCATGGTGTATTGCTCCGCCTTGAGCGGCCGGCTGCGGCGATGCCAGGCGCTTCGTTGCATGTCCTTTGCGGTGTTGAAGCAGACGCGGAAGATCCAGGCGCGTAGGTTCTGCACCTTGTGGATCTCGCCGCGGGCGTTCCAGCACTTCACGAACGCGTCCTGAGCGGCGTCGCACGCGTCGTCCCGGTTGCCCAGGACATAGTAGAGCGTGCTGATGAGCTCGTCGCGCAGCTCGTTGAATAGACGCACCAGCCCCTCGGCCGTCGAGGCCTGTCCATTGGCCTCCGGCCTCTCCTCGACCAACACGTTCGCCCGCCGCTTGGTCATGAGCCACCGGAAAAGACGAGAACCACGCCGACGCGGATTGGATTGGGGCTGGGAAAGGCACAGGTCATTTTGCCACAGAGGGCACGAAGGGCACAGAGGAAAAGGTCGGCGGTTCGGGTTTTTCGGACGCGGAACGTGGCGCGGCGGTTCGTTTCATCGTTTCACACACCCCCAGACGTTGCAATGCGGGCTGAAAATCGCCATAACAGCCGACAGCGCAACATCCTAATTCATTTCACCAAGGTCCGCACAAGCCCGCGGGCGAGTCTTCGAGCCTGCGGGGCGCCGACGCGTCAGGTGGTTTTTCCATTGGTAGACCGCGCGTTCCACCCTTACCTTGGTAATGGCACGTCGCGCGACGGCGGGCGAGGAAGGTTTCCCGTGACTCGATCCTCGTCATCCGCGGGCAAGTCGTCGAGGCCGAAGGGACCCGTCCGGTTTTTCATGGTGAGCCGCCTTTTCCCCGGTAACCGGTCGCGTTCAGGCCCCTTTTTGGTCCGCGAGCTTCAGGTCATTGTGCCGCAGAGCCGCGGGTTCTTGTTGCATGGATACGCGCTTCGCTGGAGCGACGCATGCCTTCCTACGACCCGCTCGATCCCGACGCCGATCGCTTTCGCCCACCGACCCTCTCCACGCTTGTCGGCTGTCTTCACTGCCATCAGGAATACGAAAGCTACCGCATCGAGTGGCGCGTCCAAACGACCCTGGACGGCAAACGGCACGGATTCTGGTGTTGCCCCATCGAAAACTGCGACGGCAAAGGCTTCGGCGTCGACATTTTCCCTGTCGATCCGGACTACCGCGACGAAGACGGCAACAAGATGTGGTTCGACGACGAGGAAAGCATGGACGAGTGAGGTTCACCACACGCGCGAAGCGTCCAGGCCCCGTCCGGCTCCGCTCGGCTTGCGGGCCTACATGAGGCCATTGGAGGGTACGGTTCGTGTCCAAGACTTTCGCACAGCTCGGGATTCCGTTTCCCCTTTTCGAGGCGCCGACCGACCAGGCCGGCGAGTATTGCGGCCTGAGGACCTGTTCCCTGTGCGGTCGGGCAGGCGTGCACTGCTTCGAACTGGGGATCGGCTGCGCGGTCATGTCGGACTGTCCCGCCTGTGGGACGGCGACGGGCCTGGATGCGGATGACCGCGAGGACGGCGCCTGCCGCCAATGCCGGGCCAGCGTGCCCGTCCCCGAAAACGATGATGCGAGCTCAAAGCTTGTCATGCTTGCCTTCGCGCGGGGAACGCGGCCATCACCAAGGACACCGAACTGGGGATGATCTCCTGGGAGCAAGCCGTCGATGGGGTCACGCACGGCCGACCAGGGCTGAGCCGGGCCGACTTCGAGATGGTCCCGGCGGAGGACGACTGGGCCGGCGCCAGGCTGCCGCGGGAAATGATGCTCGAGCTGCTGCGAACGCCGACGTATGTCAGCCTCCAGGGGGAGCAGTGGCAGTTCTGTTGCGGCCGGCCGATGGTTTTCCTCGGCGCCTGGAGCCGCGAGGAGTTTGCGCGCCGCGCCCCGGACGGCGACGGGCGCCGGCTTTTCGATTCGATCGTGCAAGACGTTGTTCCGGGCCTGTGGGAAGACGCGCTGCACGATGAAACCGGGGTCTACGTCTTTCGCTGTCCCAAGTGCGAACGGCTGACGGCGCACTGGGACATCGCATAGGTTCATGGGACGGACGCGCGGCGCCGGCGATCGCCGGTTCATCCTTCGAGAGCGTGCGTGCCGTGGGTGACCGCCCCGCCGGCGCGCAGCGCCGCGGCGATCAGGGTCGTCTCCGCCAGCTCCTGCTCGGTCGCCCCGGCCTTCTTCGCCTTCCTGGCATGGATCTCGATGCAGTAGGGGCATTGCGTCGTCAGCGCCACCGCGACGGCCATCAGCTCCTTGTACTTGAGCGGGATCGCCCCGTCCTTGAACGCTGCCTCGTCGAAGGCCACGAATCCCTTGAAGGCCTCCGGGGCCAGCTCACCGAGCTTCTTCAGCTTCGTCATATTCTTCATGTCGTACATTCGGGCTCCTCGAAGAAAGGTCTGTTGCGGTGTCAACGAAGAAGGAACCCGTCGCCTGGGCCCGTTTTGTTGCAACGCTCTGCTTGATCTTACGGGCGAACCGGCCCATGCATCAGCCCGATGGCGAGGGTCTTGCTACCTTAGCGATTTGTCCTCGTCAGGCGTCTCACGGCTGCCGCGGCGTCGCGTGTCTCGGGCGCCGCGTGCCAGCCGCGTGCGAGCGCCTGGAGGGTTTCCAGCGCTTCGGCCGAGCCGATATGTTCGAGCACCTGAATGGCGCGGCGCGTGCGCAAGGGCTGTGTCTGGGCCAGAAGACTTTCGAGCCTTCGCGCCATTTCCAGGGGCGGCCGGGCGGCAAGCGCCCGATGCGCTTCGACGCTGATGCGCGATCCCAGGGCGCGCAGGTCGTGTTGGGCGGACTGGCGGACAAGATACTGGTCACTCGCCAGATCCGCAATGAGCGCGCGGATTCGCTCGTTGCTGATCTCCGACCTTGGCAGCAGCCGTTCCCCAAGTAGTCCGGCGCCAGGGCGCGGCGCCGAGGCGAGCGTTTCCATCGCGGCATAGGCTTTGGCGGCGTCGCTGTCGCTCAGGGCGAGCCAGAGCGCGTCGGCTTCCTTCGCGGAAAGCCGTGCGGCCGCATCGGGAGACGCCATGGTATTCCAGAGCAGGATGGTCGTGTCATAGCCCCCAGTGGCGAGGCTGCGACCGTCCGGCGCGAAGGCAAGGGCGCTGCACCGGCCCGGGTGGCTGACCCACGTCTTTCGACGTCGACCGGTCAGGACCTCCCACAACTCGACTGCGCCCGTGTCGCCTACCGCGCCTATCATCTGGCCGTCCGGGGAAAATGCGACGCACGCGATGCTGCCGGCGCCGGTCTTGAGACGCCCACGCTCCTCGCCCGTACGCGCGTCCCAAAGGCGGACCAGGCCGTCCGTGCCGCCGGCGGCAACGAGGTTGCCTTGGGGAGCAAAGGCGACGGACGCCAGGTGAAGAGGAAGAAAGCCATCGCCTCCAGCCACGTCCAGCGTGAGCAGTTTCTTGCCGGTCGCCATGTCCCACAGGCAGACCATCCCGCCCTTCGCGTCGCCGCCACTGGAGGCGAGCAGTTTTCCATCGGGCGAGAAGGCAAGATGGCTCATGCCACCCTTCTGGTCGCCGAACGAGCGCAGCTCGACGCCGCTGCCCGGATCCCAGAGGCGAACCACCGTGCCGTCGACGCCGCTGCCCGTCGCGAGCGCCGTGCCATCAGGCGTGAAGGCGAGGGAACGGATCCAGTCGCCCCGCCGGCGGATCATGTGGCGTTCCCTGCCCGTGGCCGCGTCCCAGAGCAAAAGCGTCTCGCCCATGCGGGCGGCGACGGTCTTGCCGTCGGGCGAGATGGCGAGACGGCAAATGGAGGAATCGGAGTCGGGCGGACCGTGTAGCGTACGCAGCAGTTTGCCGCCCCGATCCCAGAGGCGCACCGTGCCGTCGCAGGCGGCCGAGCCAAGGGTTCGGCCATCCGGGCAAAAGGCGACATCGCTGACCCAGCCCTGATGCCCCTCGTCCGGGGGGATCGCCTTGCCCTCGATTCCATGGAAGCGGAGGCAGGTGTGATCTTCAGTGACGATTTTGGACCCGTCGGGAGAGACAGCCAGGGCGCGGACCCAGCGGGTTTGGCCCTCGATGCGTCCGGTTTGCTTTCCCGTTTCGAGGTCCCAGATCGTGCCGGTCGATCCGGAGACGAGCGCCTTGCCATCGGGGGAGATCGCCAGGCGATTGGGGCCATTGGCGGAAACACTCGGCGATGGGGCAATCTTGACCGGCTCGAAATCGCGCACGCGCTTTCCCGACGCCACGTCCCAGAGAGCGACGGCGCCGTCGCTACAACCAGTGGCCAGGCGGCGGCCATCCTTGGTGAATACGACGGAACGGGCCCCTTTCGGGAAAGGGGGCAAGCGGCGGATCTCCTTGCAAGTCGCGGCGTCCCAGAGGCGGATGGTCTTGTCGTCGCCGGCGCTGGCGAGGTGGCGGCTATCCGGCGAGAAGGTAAAGCCCTCGACGATGCCCGAATGGCCGCGAAGCTGACCGCGCTCGGCGCCCGACGCGACATCCCACAGATGAATGAGCTGGTCCCAGCCGCCCGACGCGATGGTCTTGCCGTCCGGAGAAAAGACGATGGTGTAGACCGGCTGCTCGGGGACGTGCGTGAGGCGCCGGATCTCCTTTCCGGTGGCGCCATCGCAAACGCTCACGTAGGAGCCGTCGCCGCCGAAGGCGATGGTCTTGCCGTCGGGCGAAACGGCGACGGAGTAGATCTGGCCGTCCGCGTGCTCGAGGCAGAGCGACAGGCGGCCGGTTGCGGCGTCCCAAATGCGAAGCCGGCAATCGCGATCGCCGCTGCCGGTGACAAGCGTCTTGCCGTCGGGCGAATAGGTCATGGCGAAAACGGCCCCGCCGTGGCGAAAGCGCGACGTTCCCAGCCGGTTCAGAGCGCCGGGGGGCCGGGCGTCGCCGCCGCGATCGACGCGCGGCTCGACTCCGGGCTTCTCGACGGCTTTGGCGGGCTCCGCTTTCTTGGCTTCGATCCGTTCCGTGGGCGAGGGCTTTCCGGCGCCGCCGACGACGGCGCCTAGGGCGCCGAGGGCGCCTACGAGGACAAGCGCCGCCGTAATCGCTTTGGCCTTGGCCAGGAATGCCGAGGCGACCACGCTATCGAGGAACGTTGCCACCCGAGCGGAGAGCGCGCCTGCGTTTCCCGTCGCCATGTCCACGGCCTTGCGCAGCGTGGCGGCCACAAGGGCGGCCCGCGTCAGGTTCGGCGTCAGGAGTGTGGTTGCGAGGACCACGGACAACGTCAGGCCGCGCCGTGTCAAGCGGCGAAGTAACAAGGCGCGGCCGCGCTGGAGGCGGCGCTTGAGGGTTCGCAGGGACCAGCCGAGCCGGCGGGCCGCCTCGTCCTGGGTGGCGCATTCGAGGTAACACAAGACGAGAGGCGCCTGGACGTCGGGCGCGAGACGGTGCAACTCCTCGTGCAGGATCGCCTGGGCTTCGCGCAACGTGATGTCGCGAAACGGATCGCCGCTCCGCTCGATGCGGCGCCGGCTTTCCTTCTTGCCGCGCTGTGCGGCCTCGACGTTCGCCCTCCGGGCCAGACGGCACGCGACCTCGTGAAGCCAGCCGGCCACCGAGTCGCCCCAGCGTCCGGCGCCGGCCTTTTTGAGTAGTACCAGGAACGTCGCCTGAAAGACGTCGTCCACATCGGTCGAGCGCCTCAATACACGCTCGCAAACGCCGAGGACCATCGGCCCATGCCGCTCGAGCAGGGCGCGAAACGCCGCCTCATCGCGTCGCTCGACGAAACGGGTGAGCAACTCGCGATCGGTCAGCCGATCACGGCCGTGCACCGCGAGGATGCCGTCGATATAACGCAGAACGACACCTGCCGTTGCCGCCATAGCCGACCTCCTGAAAGGACATCATCCATCATGCCCGGACAGGACGAGACAGTGCCAGAAATTGTCGGGGAAGTTCGGCTTTTGACCACGGCGCAGGGCCACGTCGCGCAGCCGTCGCAAAGGCCCCACGGCCCAAAATAAAGGCCGTTTATCGTTTGCAACTTCGCCTTCGGCGCCTTACGATCCATTTCCCCCTACCCTCGCCACGGAAGGCGCCGCCGGCCGCCCTTTCCATGCGACACGACAGCCGCTTCTCCAGGAGAAAAGCATGCTCCGCCGCTGCACGTTCTTTTTCCTTGTCATGGCCGCGTGGCATTCGAGCCTGTCCGCACAGGAGGGGAAACGACCACTCTTCAAGGGGGACCTGAGTATCGAGCCGCCGCCCATCGCGACCGACAAGTCCATCAAGTACGACTTCGACATCGTCTACGTGCGGGCGCCGCGCCCGGAAAAGGGTCGCGGGCATTGGGCCGAAGTCGGCGATCCGCGCACCATGGAGCCGGGCTCGGACCTCATGCTGCTCCACCCGGACGGCAGCGAGGAAGTTCTGGTCCCCGTGAAAGCGCATGAGGCGATCGCCGATCCCTTCGTCTCCTTCGACGGCCAATCCGTTTACTACGCCAAGATGCACGACGCCTTGAAGCACAAGGGCTCGGACATCTACAAGATCCACGTGCCGACGCGCAAGATCACGCAGCTGACCGACCAGACTTTCACGCCGAACACCGGCGTCGCCGACTGGTCGAAGATCGGCTTCCCCTCGTGGGGCGTCTACAACCTGGGCCCCTGTCCTTTGCCGGGGCGGAAAGATCGTTCTGTCAGTGACCGCAACGCCTTCAAGGCCTCCAACCCCGGCGCCCCCGCCGCTCGCCCTGTACCCTTGTCGCTGACGAGGATGGCAAATGCCGACTGCATCGGCCATCTCAACCTCGGCATGGCGCTGCACCCTGTCGTCCTCAAGGACGGCCGCATCATGTTCAGTTCCCCGAGTCGCAGGGACCGCGCATGACGCCATCTGTGGGCCTCTGGTCGATCCATCCTCGACGGCTCGAATTGGGGCTCCGCTCTTCGTTACGCCTTCGAGATCGGCAACGGCACCGCCGCCGATCTCACGCACTTCCAGACGCAGCTTCGACGAGCATCGTCGCCGAATCGTACTACAACCTCAGCAATAACCTGGCTTCGGCCCTTTACAAGATTCCGATTCACGCCCGCGGTTACGCCCCCTTCGACCTGGCCATGTGCTGACCAGGCGTAACGCCCTGCTGCCATGGCCGCCATGACGATGGCCGCGGCATCTACCAGTTTCCCGTTCAGCCCGGACGGTATCGAGGCCCTGACGCCGTTCGTTCGCAAGGGGACTGGCTGTCCCTGCCCGCGGTTCTCGGCAAGAGCTGACGCATGCGCCTCGGCTTCTACACGCATCCGCCGCGGCGCCGGATAACAACCTGCTGGTCGTTTGGTCGGCCGGGTCCATCAACGACATGAGATATACGCCTGGCTTCGACGCCGGCATCTACCTCATCGTCCGGCGCCCTGGTCAATGACCTGGTGAATGCGCCTCGTCAAGAACGATCCTGGTACCACGAGCAATGGCCCCGCGCCCTGGTTCCTTACAAGCGAATTCATGCGCCGCCGAGCCGCGCTGCCTTGAGCCGGTCGCGAACGACGGCAGTGTCGCCGCATTCAGCCGGAGGGGACGCCGTTCGGCCTGGTCGGCACGTCCATCCTGTACAGCGCGAAAGCCACCTGCATGGCGTCGTCAAATCAGGTAGCGTGACGGCCTCCTTCGCCGGCGACAAGGACCTGACCGGCTACCGCGGCTTCGACAGTTCGTTCAACTGGACGGTCCAGGGCTCCGACGCGGGCCTGTACAAGAACGAGGATATCCACGCCATCCGCATCCCCTCCTGCTCGAGCCGACGAGCGACACGCGGCCCAAGGAGGTCGCCTCTATTACAACCCATACGCGAGCCGCTATCGCATCCTCGGCGAGATGCCGGTGCGCCACTTCGGCAAGGACGGCAAGGAGCCGCCTGATCCGGACGGCAACCCGGACACGAGTTTCTCGCCAAGGTCCCTGGCGAACGTCGCCTGACCTTCCAGACGCTCGACCGGAACGGCAGCTCAATAGAAGGTGCAGACCTGGCACCAGATCCCGCCCGGGCGAAGTCCGCAACAACGGTGGTGGCTGCCACGCCCACAGTCAAAAGCCTACGCTCTTCGAGGAAACTGCCGCCGCGAAGGCCGACTACCCCGTTCTTGACCTGACCAAGCGGACCTCGCCTTGACGAGCAAGCAGCCTCGACGAGTCGGCAAGGTGCCGACGCCGCCGACGAGACGGCCTTGGCTTGAGTCCGGCGTGCGGAGCTATCGAGTACTCAAGGACATCGTCGTATCCTCGACCGCAGCCTGCGTCGCCTGTCACACCGAGAAGTTCGGCAAGGCGGCCGGCGCCCTGGTGCTGGACGACGAGCGCATGGTCAACGCGCAGAACCCCGCCGGGCTCGGTTTCGGCATCCGCGTTCCGGGAACCTACGCCCGCCTCGCCGCCGATACGAAAGGCGAATACGGTTACAAACCGCTCCACAAGGGTGGCTGGAGCAATCTCGCCGCCTCCCGCTACATTCGCCTCATGCAGTCGCGCCGCAGCCTCCTCGTCTGGAAGCTCTACGGCAAGCGGCTCGACGGCTGGGACAACGAGGACCTGCCTTACGAAGCCGTCCCCGGCGATCCAACCTCGCTACGGCGCCACGGCAAGCCGGCTCCAGACACGGCCGAAAACCGCCGCCTGGCCCACATCGGCTTCACCGGCGGCCCCATGCCGCCGCCGGACGCCGTCGTCGGCTCTTACGTCGCGCCGGATGGCCGAAAGATCAAGGTTCCAGCCTTGACGGACGAAGAAAAAAGGACGGTCGTCCGCTGGATCGACCTCGGCTGTCCGATCGACCTGAGCGGCGAGCCGGGCCGTGGCTGGGCACTCGACGATCAACGGCCCACACTGACACTGACTTACCCCCGGGCGGGGAACAACGAGAGCTTCAGCCGCGTACTGATCGGCATGCATGACTACGGCGCGGGGCTCGACATGAAAAGCTTCCACGTATCGGCGGACTTTGCCGTCAACGGCATCGGGGCGGGAAAGAACCTCGCGGACCAGTTCCGCATGAAGAGCGACGGCGTGTGGGAACTGACGCTTACGCGTCCGATGACGAAGCTCGCGTCCGGCGTCCTGACCGTTTCCGTGCAGGATGGCCAGGGCAACGTTTCACGCATTGACCGGAGGTTCTCGGTGAAGTGACGAACATTGAGGGCCGCGCGCTGGCCAAGAAAAGTGATCGGGCCAACGGTATTTCAGCCCCAACGGGGCGGGAGTTAATAGCCAAGTCCCTGGACGGCGCCGCGGGCCAGCCGCCAAGCCCTGAAGGGGCGGCAGTGCCGTGGCTAACACGCGGTTTGTGCCGCCCTTTCAGGGCTTGCCGGGTGGCGCCGACTCCAAGGGACTCGCGCCCCTGGCTATTGGCTGTCGCCCCGTTGGGGCTCGGAGCTACCGAAGACGTGGATCGATAAGGGGGATTCCACATGTTCGCGATACCAGGTTCCGCAAATCGCTGGTGCGATGGCGTCACACGGCGTGAGTTCCTGCGCATCGGCAGCTTGGGAGCGGCCGGGCTAGCTCTTCCTGATTTGTTCCGCGCCCGGGCGGTCGCTGCGGACACCGGGCTGCCACCGCTGGGCCGGGCCAAATCATGCATCCTCCTGTTCATGGGGCGGGCCCGCCGCAGATGGACACCTTCGATCTGAAGCCGGACGCTCCGAGGGGGTGCGCGGCGAGTTTCCGCCGATAGCCACCAGCGTTCCCGGCACGCAAATCAGCTCGCTCTTGCCGATGCTCGCCGCGCGGGCGGACCGTTACGCCATCATCCGAGCGTCAGCGACGAATACAACGGCGGCGCCCATGGGCAGAGCGTCTACCCTACGCTCACGGGCCACAAGAACCCGCGCGTCAACGGCGACGACATCCGCCCGGCCGCGGATGATTATCCGAACGCCGGCTCGGCGCTGGCCCGGCGCGGGCGCGGCCAACGCCTTGCCGCCTCACGTCTGGCTCCTCGACATGCACCGCCGCAGCTTCGCCGGCGAGGGGGCGGCTTCCTCGGCCAGACCGTCGATCCCTTCCGCATCCTCCAGGACCCCAACCGCCCGGACTTCCGCGCAAGCGATCACGCCGCCGGCGAAGTCCCGCTCGAGCCGCTTCGGCGCCCGCCGCGGCCTGCTCGAACAGGTCCAGCGCCAGGCCGACGGCGTGCTCGGCCGGCGCCTGATGGACGCGCACCAGAGCGCGCCTTCAACATGATCCTGGCGCAGGAGACGCGGACCGCCTTTGAGCTGACCGCGGAACCCCCACCGTGCGCGACCGCTATGGCCGGCACAAGTTCGGCCAGGGGACGCTGCTGGCGCGTTGCCTTCATGGAGCGCGGTGTGCCGCTGGTCACCGTTTACTGGAACGGCGAGGAAGTCTCCGGCGGCTGGGACCTGCACTATCGCAACCGCGAGCCGCCTGCCACCCCTGGCCGCGCCGCTGGATCGCGCCTTTCCGCCTCCTCGATGACCTCCAAGATCGCGGCCTGCTCGACGAAACCCTGGTCGTCTGGATGGGCGAATTCGGCCGAGCGCCCTTGATCGAGAGGGAGGGAGGCCGAGGCCACTGGGCACGCTGCTACTCTGTCGTGCTCGCCGGCGCCGGCATCAAGCCCGGCATTGTCCACGGCCGGTCCGATCGCCACGCCGCCTACCCCGTCGACGGCGCCGTCACCCCGCAAGACGTGGTCACAACCATGTACCACTGCCTCGGCGTCCCGACGGATACCGAATTGAGCGACGCCCTCGGCCGGCCTTACAAACTGTGTCAGGGCCGAACGATCCAGCCGGTGCTGGAATGACGTGTTCAGATGGCGATCCCATCCGGAATTGCTATATGGCGACCTGCGCCGGGGGTCCGGCGGCCTTGCGCAGGATACGAAGCTCAGGCCAGCGCGAGCAGAAGAAACGCTTGTCGACCTGGTGGTACCGCCCCGCCGCGGCAAGAGCGGACGCAGCGGGTTGATCAGCATTTCATCCCGATCCATCAGACCGATCCATCAGAAAAAGCCGACCATCGTCAGTTGCCGCGAGACGCTTTCATCCCAGTTGTTCGCACCCACGCCCGAGGACGTCGGCGCGGGTGGCCTTATCTCTGGCCTTATCTCTCACCTTTCTAGCTCCTGCCTGGGCGTGGCCTTTCCAGAAGTACGGCCTACACGCACATATTGCTGCGCTGCACCACCGTGCGCGTCCCAAGTTAGCGGAAGGCTGACCGAATGCGCCTTCCATTGTCCCTTGCCCAAGAGATATCGCTTGCCATGCCGTCCCGAACAAGCGATCATCAGCGTCTGGTCCGTAGCCCTCTCCGGAGACATACCGTGTGTCGTTTTCTCTTGTCTCTCCTCGCGTTGAGCCTCGCCCCCGCCTTTCTCCTCGCCCAAGACCCGATCCTCCTCGCCGAACCGCCCCCGCAGAAGATGTTGCACAGCTTCCTCCTCAAGGAAGCGCAGAAGCTGTTCGACGTCCGCCGCGAAACCGTCGCCAAGCTCAAGACGCCTGACGAGATCAAGGCGCGTCAGGAATACCTCAAGAAGAAGTTCCTCGAAGCGATTGGCGACCTGCCCGAGAAGACGCCGCTCAACGCCAAGGTCACCAAGACCATCAAGGGGGACGGCTTCCGCATCGAGTGCGTCATCTTCGAGAGCCGGCCGGATCACCACGTCACCGGCAACATCTACATCCCGGACGGCCTCGGTCCCTTTCCCGGCATCATCGTCCCTTGCGGCCATTCGAGCAACGGCAAGGCCGACGGCGGCTACCAGCGCGGCTGCATGCTCATGGCGAAGAACGGCATGGTCGCCTTCAGCTACGACCCCATCGGTCAAGGGGAACGCCTCCAGCTTCTCAACAAAGACGGCAAGGCGGGCATCCCGGGCAGCACCTCCGAGCACACGATGGTCGGCGTCGGCGTTCTCCTCGTCGGCCGCTGCACCGCCCATTACCGCATCTGGGACGGCATCCGCGCCCTGGATTACCTGGCGAGCCGGCCCGAGGTCGATCCCAAGCGCCTCGGCTGCACCGGCAACTCCGGCGGCGGCACCATGACCGCCTACCTCATGGCCCTCGACGACCGCATCGCCTGCGCCGTCCCCTCCTGCTACATCTGCTCCCTCGAACGCCTCTTCGCCACCATCGGCCCGCAGGACGGCGAGCAGAACATCCCCGGCCAGGTCGCCTTCGGCATGGAGCACGCCGACTACCTTACCATGCGCGCCCCGCGGCCGACGCTCATGACCGTCGCCACGCAGGACTTCTTCGACATCAAAGGCGCCCACATCAGCTACAAGGAAGCCGCCGAGGTCTACAAGAAGCTCGGCGCCGCCGACAAGATGGCCATCTTCGAGTACGACGACAAGCACGGCTGGTCGAAACCAAGGCGCGAAGCCAGCATGCGCTGGATGCGCAAGTGGCTCCTCGGTAAGGACGACGAACAGACCGAGCCGGCGTTCACAACCTTCAAGGACGAGGACCTGCAATGCACGCGCACCGGACAGGTGCTGAGCGATCTGCGCGGCGTGTCGGTGTTCGACCTGAACGCCCGGCGCGATCGGGAGCTGGCGAAGGAGCGGGCAAAGTTTGTCGCGCTCGAACGGAACGAGCAGGAAGAATTAGTACGCCGCCTCCTTGCCGTTCCGAAGGGCGTGACGCTGCGGGCAAAGAGCTTGGTCTCCCACGCCAAGGATACCGTTTTCATCACCGAGGCTGAATCAGGCCTGCGTCTCCCCGGCGTCGAGCGTAAGGGGACGATGCACAAGCCGAGCCGAATGGTCCTCCGCCTGGACGATGGCGGCCTGAGTGAGACGTTGAAAACCGGCCGACTCGATGTTCTCGCCAAGGACTTTGATCGCGTCGTCGCCTTGGAGGTCCGCGGGGTCGGTGAAACCGCGCCTGGCAAGATGAAGGGGGGCAAGCCGGGCTACTTCGGAATCGACGTCAAGGAGAGTTTCCTCGCCATGCACCTCGGTCGTCCGCTGCTGGGACAGCGCGTCGTCGATCTGAGACGATTTCTGCCGCTCGATGTCCCCGACCTGAGTCGCGACCGAGTTGACGAAGTTCATCTCAGCGCGCGCGGCCCGATCACCGCTCTGGTCGCCCTGCATGCGGCGGCGCTGAACCCCAAGGTTAAAAGCGTGACGCTCGAAGAGCCGCTCCTCTCCTGGTCCAACGTTGTCCAGACCCCCGTCTCCTACAACCAGCTCACCAACGTCGTCCCCGGCGTCCTGGCGCATTACGATCTCCCCGAGTTGGCGACAATGATCGCCCCGCGGCCCCTCACCATCCGCCACCCGCTCGACGCCGCCGGCAATCCCGTCAGCCAGAAAGTCCTCGAAGAAACCTACCGCGTGACGCGCGAACGCTACGAGGCGCTGAAGGCAGGGGCCAAGCTGAAACTCGAAGCGAAATGACGACGGCGAGCCGGGCGGCGTGAACCCCCGGAGGGGACAATGACTCAAACCCAATTCCGCTCCCTGGCCCTCAGCCTCCCCGAAGCCTCGGAAGGCGCCCACATGGACCATCCCGATTTCCGCGTCGGCGGCAAGATCTTTGCCACGCTCGCTCCGGAGCGTGGCTGGGGCATGGTCAAGCTGACTCCGGAGCAGCAGGCGATCTTTCTCAAGACGGACGCCGACGGTTTCGAGCCGGCCAGCGGGGCTTGGGGCAAGCGCGGCGCGACCATGGTGCACCTCAAGAAAGTGGATGAGGCGACGGTACGTGAAGCGCTGCGGCTCGCCTGGCGCAACACGGCGCCCAAGCGTCTGGCGCGCCGGCACGAAGAGGGGTAGGCCGCCGAGCCGAGCGGGGCCGGACAGGGAAGCGACGGTTTCGCGCGCGTTCACGCCAGGTCCGGCTCGGCTCGCCGGACCTACTGTGGTATTGGGCGCGCTGTTTTAGCGTGGCTGCGGCCGGTAGGCCAGGAGCGAACCGCCGGGCTGCCGGTCGCTCAGGGCGATGACGCCGGTCTGCACGCGCCGATCGCCGTTCACGTTTTGCTGCAGGATCTCGATCGTGCCGCCGGAGACGCTGCGGACGATGGCGGTATGATGCGGGAAGCTGCTGGCTACCAGGAACCGCTCGGGTCGGTGTGCTTGAAACTCACGTTCTCGAACTGGAGGATGTCGCCGGGGCGGATGCTGCTCAGGGGGATTTCGGCCCCGAAGGTGTAGGCGGCAAAGCCATCGCGGCCCGGCTGCTTCGCGCCGGCGGCAGCCAGGGCCTCGTTGGCGAGGTCCCAGCACTCGCCGCGCCCGACCAGCTGCCCCAACCTGGACTCGGCGTACTGCAACACCTTGGCGTTCAGGTTCGCCGCGAAGAAAAGCTCGGTCCGGAGGGCCGATGTCCGGGTTGGGACCTTGGCGGTTTTCGGCTGAGCGGATGCGTTCAGCGACGCGAACGACAGCAAGAGCGCCGCCGCCGCCAGCAATGCCCTGGTCACGCTTTTCATCTTGCCACCTCGACGGAGCATGAAAGCCCTGGGCGCCGGGCTTTCCGACGCCCTTTCGTCAAGGATGGCTCGGTGGCGAAAACTTGCGCCGACTACTCCGTTCCCGGCTTCGGAGTGAGCAGGCCGGTCATCCCCTGCCAGATGAGGGCAAGCCGGCTCTCGGCCGAGGTCCGATCGGCGTCGTCGAGGCGCGGCGGGGCCCGGCCGATGAACTCCACCTTCTTCTTACCGAACGTCAGCGCCAGCTTGTACGGGTTGGCGCCGGGCGCCTTGCCGATCTTGGCCGGCAGCTTGTCGAACTCCTGCTTGGCGAGCACGCCGGCCAGGGCGGCGATTTCCTTCTCCGAGAGCTTGCCCTTGTCCTTCGGTTTCGCCTTCTCATTGAAGAGGGTCTCACTCGTCCACGCCCCGTCGGTCGCGATCGTGTAGCGAATTCCGGTGAAGCCGGCGAAGCCTCCTTGCCGCTGCTCAACGACGAGCTTTTCCGTGAGTTGTCCATCCTTGGTGAGGTAGTCGTCCGCCCGGACCGTCCCGGTCCAGAGACACAAGAGCCCGCAGATTGCGATTCGCATGACGCCCTCCACACAGGTTCAATAGTTAGCGCAAGCGCCGCAGCGGCCGCGTCTCCTCAAACGGGTTGAACTTCACGTCGTTGCCGTTCGGGTCCTGGCACAAAAAGTCCATGTGCTCGGGGGAGACGCCGAGGAGGCCGCGGATGAAGATGGTCTTGCCGCTGCCTTCCTCGAGCTTGGCGATGTCGCCGCGTTTGCGGTTGAGGAGATAGAGGGCGACTTCCTCGGCGACGCGGACCTCGATGCGCGCCGAGTTGTCGCGGTGGGCCGCCAATTGCAGCAGGCGCATGACCTCGATGCTCACCGATTCGCATGTCTTGATCTGCCCGGTCCCCTTGCAGTGGCCGCATTCGGTGAAGACACTGCGTTTGAGAGAGGGGCGGATGCGCTGCCGCGTCATTTCGATGATGCCGAACTGGCTGATGCGCAGGATCTTGGTGCGGGCGCGGTCGCGGCGGACGGCGTCGCGCAGGGCGCGCTCGACGTTGCGGCGGTGGGACTCGCCGCGCATGTCGATGAAGTCGTTGACGATGACGCCCCCCAGGTCGCGCAAACGAAGCTGGCGGGCGATCTCGCGGGCGGCGTGCAAGTTCATCTGGTAGGCGGTCTCCTCGGCGTTGTTGTCCGCCCGGAAGCTGCCCGAGTTGACGTCGATGGCGACCAAGGCCTCGGTTTGGTCGATGACGATCGAGCCGCCGTGCGGCAGCGGCACGTGCCGCTGCTGGATGCGGTTGATCTCGCTCTCGATGCCGTGCTTGTGGAACATCGGCTCGGTGGAGTCCCAGAGCTTGATGCGCTCGGCGAAGCGCGGCATGACGATCTCGAGAAACTCCTTGGCGTGCTCGAAGGCGTTGGGCTCGTCCACCCAGATGCTTTCGATGTCGTTGGTGAAGATGTCGCGGATGGTCCGCGTGATCATGTCGCTCTCTTGATAGATCTCGCACGGCGACTTCTGCTTCTTGATGCGGCGGACAACGACGCGCCACAGGCGCGACAGGTAGATCAGGTCGCGCCGCAGCTCCTTCCTTGTTGCGGTCCTGGCCGGCGGTGCGGATGATGAAGCCCAGGCCCGGCGGCGGCTGCAGCTCGCGCATGGCGTCGCGCAGGCGCCGCCGCGTCTCCTCGTCGGCGATCTTGCGCGAGACGCCGATGCGGTTCAGGCCCGGCATCAGCACCAGGTAGCGGCCGGCGATGCTGATGTACGTGGAGAGCGTCGGGCCTTTGGTGCCGATGCCCTCCTTGATGACCTGGACGAGGACTTCCTGGCCGCGTTTGAAAATGTCCTGGATCAGGGGCTTGGGACGGCCAAAGCCTTCGCGGCCCATGTTGCGGCCACCGGGGCGGCGTTCCCGCCCCCCGCGGTCGTCGCGTCCGCCTCGATCGTCCCGGCCACGCGGGCCGCGGTCATCTCGACCGCGCTCCCGCCCGCCGCGCTCGTCGCGGCCTCGTCCCCCGCGTTCATCCCGGCCGCGCGGACCGCGCTCATCCCGGCCTCGTCCCCCGCGTTCATCCCGGCCGCGCGGACCGCGTTCATCCCGGCCGCGCCCGCCCCGGTCGTCACGCCGGCCGCCGCGTCGATCATCGCGCCGGTCATCGCGCCGACCTCGACCGCGCCCGCCGCGATCGTCCTCCCGGTAACCGCGCTGCTGCTCGCGGTAGGAGCGCGGCGGGCCCAACTCCAGGTCGTCCTCAGGCGGAACAGACGGCTGCGGCTGCGGCGCCGGTCGGTAGAAGTCGTCCTCGGCCATCACGTCCGGCCCGCCGCGCGGCTCGTCGAACGCCTCCATCGGCTCCTCCGCGTCCGGCCCGACAGGCTCCGACTCGTCGTAGCGTTCGTGTTCTTCGTAGCTGTCGCGGTCCTCCTGCCGCGGCGCCTCGTCCCGTCGTTCCGGGCGCGGTTCCTCATCGCGCCCCAATGAGAAGCTGAGGTCTTCGTCGTGAAAGAGCTTGCCCTCGTCCCCTTCGCCGGTGCGATGCTCGGCGGACTCCATGGGCCGGGGACCGTCGTCGGACTTCTCTTCGGACGCTTCCGCCCTGGGCTCGGCCTTGTTCTTGGTTTTCCGCGTACGCCCCTTGGCGGGGGACGATGACTTGCGCCGACCGCGGCGTGGCGCTTCCTCTTCGACAGGTCGCTCCTCGGCCGGCGGCTCCGCGACGCCGGTTTCGTCTATTTCCGCCTCGGTTTGCGGCGCCTCAACCGGGCCGGCGGGCTCCCCAGGCGCCGCCTCCAGGGGCACGTGGCCCTCGCGCATCAGTTCGTCGCGCTCATGCTCCTGCGGCCATTCCTTGTCCATCGCCTCCTCGGCGACGGGGGAGATTTCGTCCTCGCCATAGGCCCCGGCGTGTCCTTCGGACTCGCCCGCCGGTTCAGGCTCCAGTTCAGGCTCCGAGCCGAAGTCCGGCTCCTGGTCCAGCCCGGCGCGTTCTTCGACCTCCTCGGGGTCTGGCTCTTCGTCGAGCGGACGGTCGAGGATTCCCTCGAACTCCTCGTCCAGCATCTCCGCGCCGCCGGTCGGCGCCTCGTACTCGTAGACGTCCGGCGAGCGCCGCCGTCCGCCACCACCCCCGCGGTCCCCGCCGCGGTCCCCGCCGCGGCCCCGGCCACCCCGGTCGCCGCGGTCGCCGCGACCCCGCCCTTCCCCGCGGCCGCGCGGCTCGCCCCGACCCCGATCACGGCGGTTGGTCGGTTCTCGGCCCTGCTCCAGGTGGCGGTAATAGGCCGGCTCGACGTCGGAGACGTGCAGGAAACCGTTGCGGCCGACGCCGAAATCGACGAAGGCGGCCTGAATGCTGGGCTCGATGTTGACGATGCGGCCCTTGTAGACGTTCCCGACATAGCTTTCGTGGCTGGTGCGCTCGACGTAAAGCTCTTCGAGGACGCCGTTCTCCAGGATGGCGATGCGTATCTCCTCGGGCTGGAGAACGTTGATGAGCATTTCCTTTTTCATTGCTGGTCCTTTCCTTGCGGGGCCCGCCGGCAAAGCGGCGCGGCGGGCGTTATGAGTCAAAGTTGAGCGGCCCCTCGATGAGACTGGTGGGACGAGCGTCGTCCGGGACGGGGACCGCGGTTTTTTCGTCCAGTGGAAGCGTGACGGAGTGCGAGTCGATGACGGGAACGGACGGCGCGTCCGGTCCGACCTCGTCGGCCAGTTCGAGATCGCACCGTTCCAAGACGCCACCGTCATCGAGAACGGAGTCGACGTCCAGCAGACGGAGGATTTCGTCCGCCTTGGCCGAGCCGTTGGGAGTGACCCAGACGGTGAATTCGAGGCGATGGCCGGTCACGGCGACACGTTCCAGGAAGGGCCGGATGTCGACGCGCCGGGCATAGGGCTTCAAGCGCTCCACCCAGGCGTGGTCTTGCTTCAGCAGCTCCTCGCAGCGCGCGGGCAAGTCGGGAACGGGCGAGGTGAGCGTCACGCGGTAGAAGGCGCGCCGGGGTTGGGCTTTCACATTGGCAGGAATCTGGCGGGCACTGTGGAAGACGAGACCGGGGGGGGCGTGCTGGCGTAGGGCGGCGAGAAGGTCCTCCGGCGCGAGATGCTCGGTCAACTCGAGTTCGAGGACTTCCCGGCTGCCGACAATGCCGAGCGCCAGGGACTGGGCGAAGACCATGCGGGGAGTGGGATGGAAGCCCTGCGAAAAGGCGATGGGGATGGCGCCGCGGCGGAAGAGGCGTTCGCAGCAGTGCATCAGGTCGTGGTGGCTGACCAGACGCAGATCCCCTTCCTTGGCGAAGCGGAGGCGGTACTTGAATCGGGTTGTCGTTTCGGTCGCTCTTGGCTCTGGCGCCATTGGCCGAGTGCCCCGCGTCGATGCGGGGCGACTGGGAACGCCGCGGCCTGTCATGCGCCGTCAGGCGCGGCCGAGGGTTCCGTGCTTGGGTTGCGAGATCCTCGCGGGAAGGAGGAGAGGGGAGGCTCTACGAAGGGAAGATCGAGCGGGCAGGTGTTGTTGACAGGGGGTCGATCAACTTCGCGGCGACCCTAGCCGAACTCAGGCGAGTTCACGCTCGCGTCTTTTGCAGGCTCCGAAGTCTCGCAACTTCGGCTATGACGCGCTGCGCCCTGGCGGTCGACGCCCTGGCCAATAAAGTCCCGGTCTATTCCCTTACCTCAACTGACCACCTCGGGGAGGACTCGGCGGGTTTGTTCCCGCAGGTAACTGTTGACGTCGCGGGCGGTTTCGAGCCGCATCGCCTCATCCGCGACGCCCTTGGCTTCTTTCAAAGTAATCGAGCGGACGACCTTCTTGATCTCCGGAATGTTCTGGGGCGTCACGCTGAGTTGCCGCAGCCCCAGCCCCAACAGTAACATCGTGTAGATCGGCTCGCCACTCATTTCGCCGCACACGCTGACATCGATCTTTTGGCCCAGCGCCGCCTGAACGACGCGAGCCACCAGACGCAACACGGCGGGGTCGGCGGGACTATACAGGGAGGCGACGGCCTCGTTCGTGCGATCCGCAGCTAAAGTATATTGAATCAGGTCGTTGGTGCCGATGGAAAAGAAGTTCACTTCCCGGGCGATCTCTTCCGCCATGATCGCCGCCGATGGCACCTCGATCATGGTTCCGATCGGCAACTTCTTGTTGAACGGCAGCCCCTCGTCTTCCAGGTCCTCTTTCACCTCAGCCAGGATCATCTTGCACTGGCGCAGCTCCAGGAGCGTGCTCACCATGGGAAACATGATGCGCACGTCCCCCAGCGCGCTTGCCCTTAGAATGGCGCGCAACTGGGTTTTGAACAAGGTCAAATTCCGCAAACAGAGCCGGACGCTGCGCAAACCGAGGAACGGGTTGCGCTCCTGGTGGCTTTTTTCCACCTGCGTGGCGAACTTGTCCGCCCCCAGATCGAGGGTGCGAACGATCACCGGTCTGGCCGCCATGGTCCGGGCGACGTGGCTATAGGCGTCAAAGTGCTCGTTCTCCGTCGGGTCCGTCGATTTGTTGAGATAGAGAAACTCCGTCCGGTACAGGCCGACACCGTCCGCCCCGCGCTCCAGGCAGTGCTCCGCCTCGTGCGGAAACTCGATGTTGCCCAGCAGCGTGATGCGCACGCCGTCCTTGGTCTCCGCAGGCAGATCGCGCAGCTCGGAGAGCCGGCTCGTGAACGTCCCGAGTTGCTGCCGCGTCTCCTCGTACCGTTGCCGCGTCTCCTCGTCCGGGTTCAGGATCAGCACGCCGCGATTGCCGTCGACGATCACCTCGTCGCCGCCAGACACATCCGTGACGAATCGCCCCAGGCCCACCACGGCCGGGATTTCCAGCACCCCGGCCATGATCGCCGTATGACTGGCCCGCCCCCCGGCTTCGGTGGCGAAGGCGTAGACCATCTTGGGATCGAGCGACGCGGTCTGGCTCGGCGTCAGGTCGTGCGCCAGCACGATGACCGGCTTGCTGAGATGGTCCAGCGGTTCCCCCGCCGTGCCCAGCAGGTGCTTGAGGACGACTTTCTCGATATCGAACAGGTCGGCCGCCCGGCTGGCGAATTGGCCCGGCAGGCTCTCGAGCGTCTTGGCGTGGCGCCGCATGACCCGGCTGACCGCGTACTCGGCCGCATGGTCCTGGTCGCGGATCAAACGCTCGATCTCCTGAATCAGTTCGGCGTCCTCCAGGAGGAGCGCATGCGCGGAGAAGATGGCGCCGTATTTCTTGCCGAGCTTTTGCGTGACCGCTTGCTGATTGGCGCGGATCTCGTCGGCGGCAAGGTGCAGGGCGCCTTTGAGACGGGCGACCTCGTCGCGCCGCTTTTTCTTTTCGACGAAACGCTGGGGGATACGGTAGCCCTCGGTGTCGAGCACCAGGGCCGGGCCGATCGCGACGCCGGGAGACACAGGGATGCCGCGCTTGATTTCCATGCCGTTGTGTTATCAAACCGGCACGAGCGCCGGCGCCAAAAAGCCGTTTGTTTTCGATCACTCCTCTTTCGTCTTCTCGACCGCCTCCAGAACCGCTTTGAGCGCGTCCGCCGCGTCGGGCCCCGTCACCTCGAAGATCAGGACCGTGCCGTACTCGGCCGCAAGACCCAGGAGGCTCATCAGGCTCTTGCCGTTGGCGGGATCGCAGCCGTCTTTGTGGACAGAGATCGTGCTCTGAAAGCGATTGGCCGCTTCGACGAGGGCCGCCAGGGGGCGCATGTGCAATCCCTGCGGGTTGGTGATCGTCAGGCTGTGGCGGATCGGTTCGCCGCTCATGGCATGGGGAGGGGAGACGCTGGCGACCAATCAAGAGGGCGGTCAGCGCGGTGAAGACAAGATGGCGGACCCCCTTTCGGCCCGTTCATTTTCGCCTGCGTTTCTGGAGCGGTCCCGGAGCCTGCCGGCGGGCCGCCGCTTGAAAGGCCGCCGCCCGTGGAAACCAGCGCCGTGGCCCGCGTTCAAGCTTGATCGTCGAGCAGGTTCCAGATGGAGTCGCGCGTCGTCGCGTGCTTCAAGGAGCGGACGAAGGAATCGTCGCGCAGGCAGCGTGAGACGTTTTCCAACGCTCGCAAATGGTCGCTGGGGCGATCCTGCGGGGAGATCAACATGACAAAGACATGCACCGGCTCGCCGTCCAGGCTCTCGAACGTTACGCCCGCATGCGAAACCCCTACTGTGCCGATCAGCCGGTCGACGCTCGGGTGCTTGGTGTGCGGGATGGCCACGCCCCGGCCGATGCCGGTCGAGCCGAGCTGCTCACGTTTCAGGATGGCCTTGACGATCTCGTCCGGCTCGCTCGCCTTGAAATAACCGGCCCGGCGCAGGTTCTCCACCATCTCCCGGATCACGCCTTCCTTCGTGGTCGCCCCCAGCTCCGCGGACATCGATTCGCGCACGACGAAATCGGACATTCTCATGTTGAACCCCTCAATGCTGCAAAAACTCCGACGTCGCCCCACGGCGCGCCGTCAGCCCATTTTACAGCCCGTCATTGCTCGGGCGCTTGCTCGGCCCCGGCGGCCGCTTCCCCCGCCGACGGCGTCCGCCGGCGATCGTGCAGCTTCTCCTTGTATTTGCGCACCTGACGCTCGAGCTTGGCCAGCACCAGGTCCATCGCCGCCAGGATGTCTTCGTTCCGCTCGGTGGCGACGAAGTCGTGCTTGTGCTCGGCCGAAACCAGCAGCTCGACCTGCTTGTCCCCTTTTTCTCCCTCACTGAGGTCCACGAGCACTTCGATCATCATGATCCGATCGAAAAAGTGCAGCAGCTTCCCGGCTTTTTCCCGGATGAACTCCTGCGTCGCTTCGTTCAGATGCCCGTGGCGGGCCGTAATCTTGATCTGCACGGACGGCTCCTTCTTCCCGGAAAACTCCTGGGAATGGCACAATACGAACCCTCATTCTAGGTTGCGAGCCGGGCGGCTTCAATGGCACGCCCCGCCGGGACGCGCTTTGGGGGCCGGTTCGCCCCCGCGCCATCCGCAAACCCGAAATAAGCGTAGGCTGGATCGAACTGCGATATCTCACCTATGCGTGAACGGCGTCGCGGCTTTGCGACACACCGGCGCTTGTCGGGTTCAAATCATGTAATACAGGACCTCCCGTTCCCTCTCTTTGCGGCGCGGGCACGTTTCGCACATGTCGTCCCCGATCACCTCGTAGGCGTGACGCACGGCGTCGAGCGTGCTCGAGGTCGGCGCCCCTTCCACCTCCAGAAAAACCTGCTTGACGCCAATGCGCGGCATCAGCCCGCTCGACACGAACACCTTGGCCAGGTCCGAGCGCACCCCGCAAAACAACACCGTCAACTTCCTCGCCTCGGCCCGCTCCAGAAAACGCTCGAAGATGTCGAGACAGACCGCGTCCGGGTTGCGCACGCGCTTGAGCCGCAGCACGATCACGCGGACTCCGCCCGTCGCCGCCCGCCGCTCGATCGCCTCCAGATGCCGCTCCAGATCGGGCGCCGAGCCGAAGAACAACTCTCCTTCCAGACTGAAAATGAGGATCCGGTTGCAGGCGGGGTCCCCGTCCACCCGCTCACGCAGCACACGTTCGGCCGTGAGGGTCAGCTCGCTCGAATGGATGCGCGCCGCGCGCGGCACGAAGAAAACGAAGGACAGGAAGACCCCGATCAAGATGCAGAACTCGACGTTCACCAGCACCGCCGCCAGCGCCGTCGCGACCACGATGCTGGCGTCGAAACGCGTCGTGCGCAGGTGATGCGCCAGCTGCTTCCAGTCGACCAGGCGCCAGGCCGAGATGAGCAGGATGCCGGCCAGGCTCGCCCGCGGGATGTAGCGCGCGAAGGGGGCGAACAGCGCGACGGTGGCCGCGACCGCCAGGGCGCTGAAAACGCCGGACCATTGCGTCACCGCCCCCGCTTGCACGTTGATCGCCGAGCGCGTCAGCGACCCGGAGCCGGGCATGCACTGAAAGAAGCTGCCGGTCAGGTTCGCCACGCCTTCGCTCAAGCACTGCTGGTTGATGTCGAGCTTCTGCCGGGTCCGGCTCGCGATCGCCTTGGCCATGGCGATCGCCTCGAGCAAACCGAGGATGGCGATGGCCAGAGCCGCTGCTCGCCAGCCTCGCGCGCCCGCTCCACGAGAAATGGGGCGCTTCGAGCGCCGGCAAGCTCGACGGAATCGCGCCGATCACGCTGACGCCGCCGTCCTCCAGGTCAAAAACCACCACGACCGCCGCCATCGTGACAATGGCGATCAAAAAGGAGGGCAGCGGCACGCGCAGGCGCGTGCTGAGCAAGCGCAGCGCCAGAACGATCACCATCGTCCCCAGGCCCAGCAGCAACGTCGGCGCGTGCAGTTTTCCGAGCTGCGCCAGTGTCAGCCAGAAGCGCGCCAAAAAATGATCGTGCCCCGTCCCCACGGCGGGCAGCCCCAGCAGGTTCTTGAGCTGGTCGAGCACCAACAGCAGCGCCGCCCCGAGCGTGAAGCCGACGATGACGGACTGCGAGATGTAGCGCGTCAGGTCGCCGAGCCGCAGCAGCGTGATGCCGGTCTGGATCAGCCCGATCAGGAACGCCATGGCGATGGCCGCCGCGACTCGCTCCTGAACCGGGAACAGGACCAGCGCGCTCAGCAGAGCGATGCTGATGGCGTTCGTCGGGCCATTGATGAGCTGCCGCGACGAGTCGAACAGCGCCCCCACGAACGTCATCACGATCGCCGTGTACAGCCCGATATAGGGCGGCAGGTCCGCGACCGAGGCGTACGCCATCGCCTGCGGTACCGCGACGGCGGCCACGGTCAGCCCGGCGAAGAAGTCGAGCCGGAACGACCGCCACGAATAGGACCGCAGCGACTCGAGAGCCGGAACGAACTGGAACAACCAATCCAGCGGCCGGGACGGGCGCGGCGGCGCCGGCTCGCGCGGAGTCGCCGCCTCCTCGGGAGTTGCCGCCGCCTCGGCAGCTGCGGCAAGCGAAATGCGGGTGGGATCGGACGCCATGGCCTTACGCAGTTTTCCTTTCCGCCAATCTTATTCCCGTTTTGCCTTCTTTGCACCTTTGCCCCAAAATAGGCCGCATGTTCCTCGACTTCTGGACCGACCTGCTCGAGTGGCTCCCCGCCCTGCTCCTGCTCGGCGACGTGGTCGTCACCGGCTCCTGCATCCTCTGGGTCCTCATCACCAAGACCAACACCACTTCCGCCGTCGCCTGGTGCCTCCTCATCATCTTCCTTCCTTTCCTCGGCGCCCTCTTCTTCTTCTTCTTCGGCTACCAGCACGTCAACCGGCCCCTCATGCGCAAGCGCTTGCACGCGACACGCTATCAACGCCCCGCCAACCCCGCCCGCTACGACGACTCCACCCCGGACTTCCACCGTCTCCAGGAAGCTCCCGGCGCCGAGAAGCACGCGCTGGGCCACGAGATCGCCCGCCTTGCCCGCGTCTTCGGCGCGGCGCCTGTCACCGCCGGCAACTTCGTCGCCTTCTATCACGAAGGACCGCCTTGCTTCGACGCCATGCTCGAAGCCATCGCCGCCGCCAAGCACCATGTCCATCTCGAGTTCTTCATCTTCCACCCCGACATCCTTGGCTGCCGCTTCCTCGACCTCCTCGCTCAGAAGTCACGGGAGAGCGTCCAGGTCCGCCTTCTTTATGACGCCATGGGCTCGCGTCGTCTGCCCCCGAAGCTCCTGCGCCCCCTCCGCGACGCCGGCGGACAGGTCAGTACTTTCCTCCCCCTCAATCCCTTCCGCCGCCGCTTCCAGATCAACATGCGCAACCACCGCAAGATCCTCGTCGTCGACGGCGCCGTCGGCTTCATTGGCGGTCTCAACATCGGCGATGAATACGCCGGCCAGAACGATTACTTCGGCTTCTGGCGCGACACCCACCTCCGCATCGAGGGCCCCGCCGTCTGGGACCTGCAGCGCATCTTCGGCGAGGACTGGAGCTTCGCCGCCGAGATCGAGCCGCGCGTCCTCCAGCTCGCCCTGGAGAACCCCGAGTTCTTCCGCCTCAACCGCACCGGCGGCCCCTACACCCTGCAAGTGGTCGACTCCGGTCCCGACCGCGACCTCAAGGGCATCCGCGAAGTCATCTTCGCCGCCATCGTCAAGGCCCGGCGCCGCGTCTGGATCGCCAGCCCCTATTTCGTCCCCGACGAGGGTCTGCTCGACGCCCTGCGCCTCGCGGCGTACGGCGGCGTCGACGTGCGGCTCCTGTGCCAGTTCAAGCCCGACAAATGGCTGCCCCAGTACGCCGCCCGCTTCTTCTGGAGCGACGTCATGCCCGCCGGCGTCCAGGTCTACCAGTACACCCGCGGCATGATGCACGCCAAGGTCATCATCGTCGACGACGATTGGGCCTCCGTCGGCACCGCCAACCTCGACAACCGCAGCATGTTCCTCAACTTCGAAGTGAACTGCCTGCTCTACTCCCCCGAGGCCGTCACGGAGCTGGAAGCCGCCTTCCTGCGCGACTTCGAGCATTCCATCCTCCTCGACCGCCTCGCTTACAGCCACCGCCCCCTCCCGGCCCGTCTCCTGGAGAACGCCTGCCGCCTGTTCTCGCCGGTCCTTTGACTCCGCCATGGCGCCGGAACGGCGCGCCCAGGAGCCGTTCACGCCGCCGCACTGTCTCATCGCCCGAGCCCGAGATTCCGGTTGCAACCCGCTTCTAACCCCGCCTACACTGACTACCAGACAACGCGGTCGATTCCAGCTCCATATCCGCCTGGCTTCGCCCCCTGGCTGCGGACCTGCGGTTCAGTTCAACAGGCTTCGATGCGGCATGCTCCTATGTCCCCCGGCGGGGCCGCCGTGGCGCGGGCCGTCTTCCCGGCGTGAGGCCGCTGTTAAGCATCGTCGTTCGGCGCCGTTACAGGAATGGTCATGAGCAATCTCGGCCCGGCGCCAGCGCTACGGTCTCTGGATGAGCAACGCCGCGAGTTTGCACGGCGGCGGGGTATTGCCATGCCTCTGGCCGGGATGGTCGCTTGGGCCATTGTCGGCGTGGCGGGCGCTCTTCTGCCACCCCTGCCGGCAGTCTGGGTGTTGTTCGGGGCCACCGGCTCCATTGTCCTTTTGGGTATCTTTTTCTCGCGCTTCACCGGGGAAAACTTCTTGGACAAGCAGCGGCCGAAGAACGTTTTTGACGGTTTGTTCCTGCACACCGTCGCCATGGCCATCCTCGTCTATGCGATCGCCATCCCCTTTTTCCAAGCGGACTACACATCGCTGCCCTTGTCGGTTGGGATTCTCAGCGGTTTGATGTGGTTGCCATTTTCGTGGATCATTGGCCATTGGGTCGGCGCCTTTCATACGCTTGCACGCACCGCCCTGATCACGGCGGTTTGGTATTCATTCCCACTCTGTCGATTCGTTGTGGTCCCGGCGGTGATCGTGGCAGTCTATGCGGTGACCATCGTCGTGCTTGAGATGCGTTGGCGGCGCAGCCAGCGCGTGGAAGCTGCTGACGAAGACCTCCGCTGTTGAAAATGGCGCGGCGCTCGCGCGTCAGCCACTCCGCGCGCACTCTGCACGCCCCGGCGCCCGCCGCGCCACCTCTCTGCTCCCGGAACCTGCCTCACCACGCCTCACAAGTCCGCCGGCGCGTCTTCGAGTCTGCGGGGTAGCCCCCACGCACGCCCCGAACACCGCGCCCAGGACCCGTTCAGCGCCTCTTACCGTTTACTCCGTTTGCCCTTCCCGTTCTTCTTCAGGCGCCCGCCCGCCGCCACCCACTTGCAAATCCGCCGGCGACTGGAAAATATCCATCGACCGCGTGTCGAGCACGTGCCCCATCACGCGTGCCTTCCCCGCCGACACCGCCGGCCGCATCGTCCGCACGATATCGAGCACGAACTCCGGCTCCATCGACTTCATGATCGGCCTCATCTCCTCCTCCATCCGCTGCTCCTGCCGGTATCCCTCCCACTCGTCCATGTTCACCCGGTCCGGCTCCACCCCCTTCGGCAGCACGTAGGTGAACAACACCCGCGCCGCCGCCACGCTCCCCTCCTTGGCCTCCGCAACCAATCGCTTGCCGATCTCGCGAACGTCCTCCGGCGTCACCGCCTCGAGCAGCTCCCGCTTCAACAGCGCCACCTGCCGGTTGTACGGGTTCCCCGGCCCTCCCTTGCAACCCTTGGCAAACCGCCCCGCCTCATCACGCCCCGCATTCTCCTCCTCGCGGGATGCCTCCAAGCTTGCGCGCGACTCCAGGCCCGCGCGCGAGTCCAAGCCCGCAGGCGAGTCTTCGAGCCTGCGGGGTGAAGAAGCCCCCTCCAGCCCCTGACACACGCGCAGCGCCGCCGCATCCGCATGCCCGTTCGCCGCAAACCCATTCGAAGCAAATCGCGAAGTGGCCATCGACGTGTCTCCAAAGAACCGCGCAGGATGTGATGCAACGACGAGCCGCGCGACCGCCCGCCGCCGGGAAGACATCTCCCCACTCCACCGTACCACGCCCCATGCCCAACCGATATGTCGGTTGTCGCACGTGTGCCATGCCCACGGCCTTGCGTGGGCATGGGGCCTGGTTCTGCGTGCTCGCCGAGACGTTCCCCTGCACGGCCAGGTGCGTCAGAAACTGCTCGACCTCGGCCGCTCCCATCGTGTTCGGATGCCGGATGCCGTGGTGGCGAATGTAGCGTTCTATCCAGTAGACGTAGCACTGCTCGGTCCGGAAGGAAAAGTGCTTCACCCGCGCCGCCGCCCGCACGCGTTCCAGGAGCTTCACTATCGCCCGTCAAGTAAAAAGCTGGCATTTTGTTGAACCCGGCTTGATGCCTGTTACAATTCAGCCCATAGTCGTTCAATTATTGTTCGGCCGGTTCACTAACTCGGGGCGCATATCGCGTGGTGGGAGCCGTCATGCGTGCAATGCTTTGCTGTCTGCTCATTGCCATGGTGGGCTGCCAACGGGAGCAGGAGACTGACAATCCACCGGGGCAGCCGCCGACGGAGGAGGAACTCCGCGGCAGCGCCGTGACCCGGATCGATTTCCTGCGCTTGTGGCAGGAAACGTCGGGCCGCGAAGTCCTGGAGACCGAGCGCGACCAGACCGTGCCGCCCCTCCGATCAGGTTGGAAGTATCAGCGGCGCATCGTCGCCATGACGAAACCCGGAAAGAGTCCCCGTGGTCCGGACGAAGTGGCCGGCGTCAGTTCCTTTACAATCGCCCTCGAAGAAGAGATCAAGCGGCTGGGTGGTTCATCGCCGTCGCACGTCATAGACGAGCACCCCACTCTCGGCGGGGTACTCATGAGTTACGAAATTGAAAAACGAGCCGGCAAGGTCCGCCTGAGTTTTGTGCAACTCAAGAAGGACGACGCGCAGGTCGACTTGGTGATAGAGGCGCTGCACTACAGGCCAGGGAAAGAAATTGCCGGCGCTCGTGGCGACCTCATCAAGCGGACGGGGACCGCTTTGGTGATTCATATCGGAGAGTCCAGGAGATGACTCGGGCCGAACCAGCCGCTGCAGATGTAACGATGAATGTCAAGCCCCGTCTAGGTGATGACGGCACGGTTTAGCGGCCGTCTCCATTCTTCGCCGCGCGCACCGCGGGCGGCATCCCGGCACGCGGGATTGACAGCCAATCGTCACTCAACCGTTCCCGTTAACCGTGCCTCTTCTCTGTCCCCTTGGCCGCGGCCTCCAAACCAAACGTCTCGACCAGATCCAGGGCCGCATCGCGCAGTCTCAGGCCGCGCAGCTTGGCGCCCAGGCCGACCTGGTCGAGCAGGCGAGTCATGCTCAGCTGCTTCTTGACACGCGCGAAGTCGACGAAGGCGCCGGTCCTGGCGGCGCCGCGGCCTTGACGCGTCCCTTCCGGCGCTCAACGCGTAGCGGATGAAAGCGCGGGCCTCGACCGGATCGGACTTCTTGCCGCCATAGAGCCGCCGCCCGGTAGTTCTTGTTCCGCTGCGGATCGCCCGAGGAAATCGCGAACGACGCGCCCGCCAGCGCTTCCGAGCCGGACGCGTCAGCGACGGCCGACGTCATGCCGTGCAAAAACGCGAGCAGGTTGTCCGCATACTGCCCCGCCGCGTCCAGGCGCATGACGAAGTCAACGGGACCTTCTCGTCGCGCGATCGTCTCCAGCCGCTCGCGCAGTTGTCGATACCCGGACGCCGCCTCGGCAAACGCCAGCTCCGTCACCGCCGGCTCGAGGTTGTCGCGCAGGAAAACCGCATAATGTCCATAACGCGACGTGTCGATCCCGACGCCGATGCGGCGACGCACGGCCGGCGTCGCCCCGCGTGGCGATTGACGCGTGCCCACAGTGGGTGTTACCATCGAACTCTCCCAAGAAAGGACTGGCGCCGGGAGAAAAAGGGGATGCGAGGCGCCTTCGAAGGAGCCGGGCCTGAAGGAAGCTTGTCATGAGAGGTCGGCCAAGCGGACGGCACACCGAGTGCGCCTACTACAGCCGCCTCAAGTTGTAACCAGCTCTCCAGCCCGGCGCGAAGGGGACAATCTGCAGCAAGAGGTCAACGCCTCACCTGACCGAAAGACCTCCCTCGCAACTCCCTCGAAAAGCTACCTCCGACCATGACGGTCGAAGGTGAAATGAACATACAAGCAGACCGGGGCCGCATGTTCGCTTCTGTGACTTCATAGCTTCCCGCGCGGCCCCGGCTGCTGAGCGGGGTCGTTCGGGGCAAAGGAGGTTTCAATGTCGGCGTTGCGCACCTTCTGTTCCTTGTTCGTCGTCGTACCTTGGCTGCCCTTTTCTCCTCCATCTGCCACCCAAGCCAAAGAGGGCTCGGTGGATCCGTGGGTCGGCCATTACACGCTCTATCTCCCGCACGCCACGCTCGACCAAAATCGCAAAGGGTTTCTGGCAGCCGCTGCGCAGAACTGGGAGATTACAAAGACCAAAGAAGGCTATCGGGTCAAGGGGGCGTCGGCCCTTGAGCATTTCGTTTTCAAAGAAGTTCGCCCCGGGGTGTTGAAGAACAAGGACGGCGAGGATGGCGTGGAGTTACTCCGCGGGGTATGTGATTTCCCCGGAGACCGTGGTCGGGTTGTTGTGCAGGTAAGCGATCACTACCGCGACGGGTTCTTGATCGGGCCATCGGAACTGGAGAGGAAAGTACAAGCCTTGAAAGTGAAGTGATTGTGGATCGGGCAAGGGGCAGTGCGGAGAGCTGACCAGCGAGGCGCCGTGAGAGGCTTTCGCCGATGTCGCCAGCGGCCCCAGGATGAAGGGTCGAAGTCGCGAGAGTAGCCGCCCGAACCCATTAATTGCCTCCCTCGTAAATAGCGCGCACCCCGGACGGTTGAAGTCTTGCCCTTCTTTTTTTCCGTGGCCTCTCAGGCTGATGGACGAGGCTAACTTCCTTGGCCGCGTCGGAGTCGTTCGGAAAGCGGCGTCCGCTCGAAGCACGTGTGCCATGCCCACGGCCTTGCGTGGGCATGGGGCCTGGTTCTGCGTGCTCGCCGAGACGTTCCCCTGCACCGCCAGGTGCGTCAGAAACTGCTCGACCTCGGCCGCTCCCATCGTGTTCGGATGCCGGATGCCGTGGTGGCGAATGTAGCGTTCGATCCAGTAGACGTAGCACTGCTCGGTCCGGAAGGAAAAGTGCTTCACCCGCGCCGCCGCCCGCACGCGCTCCAGGAGCTTCATGGCTGATGCCTCATTGGCCTTTTCCCGCTTCAGCGCGGGATAGACAGCTGCAATCAGCTTCTTGCTGCTTTTGCTGACACGGTCCGTCTAGCTCCACATGTATACTTTTGTACCCTCTTCGACGTCAAGCAAAAACCGGGCTTTTTGTTGAACCTGGCTTGATGCCTGTTACAATCCAGCCCATAGTCGTTCAATTATTGTTCGCTGGCGAGGTTTTCTGATGGCCGACCGTTTCGCCGAGCTCCTGGCAAAGGGCAAAACGGGCAAGCTCACTTCGGCTGAAACGGAGGAGCTCGCCCGGTTCTTGAACGCCCCGATTCTCGACGCGCTGGAGAATCCGCCAAATGGGTTCGTGTCCAAACACAAGTTGGCCGAAACCGACGTTGCCGCCAGGCTCTCGGCGACTGATTGGTTCAGCAGTTGCGGCGAGCCGGACGAGTTCGATGTGACAATGAAGGTGGAGCGAGTCAAAAGTTGGCCACAGGCAATGAAGTCGTGCAAAACCCGAACCTGGGAGAATGTCGAACTGGAAGCGCGTAATCAGCTCACGATGGCTTTACACAACCGCGACCGAGAACGCTATCAAGACTGGAACAAGATCACAATCAAGTTCAAGAAGGATGTGGTGACGCCTCTGACCAAAAAAGTTTGGGAGCCTTTTCAACAAGAGCACGGTCTCAACATCAAGATGGTTCATTGCGTTCAGTGGGACGTTCTCGCCGCCATGATGGAAAATGCCTATATGAGCAGCAAGCACGGGTCGTATTTCTTTCTGGAGCTTCTGACTGTGTATGAAGCTGGCCATTTTCCTTGCGGCTGGCGCGGTGAATGGCCGCAAGGGAGTTTGGTAGTTTATTGAGGGCGGCGCCAGCGAACCAGAGCTTGCACCTGACCGGGGCCGCATTACGGTTTCTCATGACACAATGTTTCACCAGCGGCCCCGGCAGGTGAAGCTTGTCGTTCGCTGGCTTGGGTTCTCGTATGTCTGTCGCAATGATAGTTGCCCGACTCCGCGAGCTTGCTGATACACTGCCGCGCCTTGGCTGCGATTGGGAGGAACGTCCACGTTTTGAACCTCCTGCAACGCCTCACAGCATAGCCGAGCTTGAACGCAGCGCGGGGTTTGTTTTTCCGACTGAATTGCGCGAGTCTCTTGCACAAACGGATTCCGTCGTAGCCATGTCGGTCCACAATGGGTATTGGCTTGGCGGAATCAAACAACTGCTCAACGGAGATGGATTGCCGCGAGTCGTGGACGGTGAGTCCGCGATTCCTGTCGCTACCGATGGCGGTGGAAATGCGTTCCTTCTTGCTTCAAGCGGAACGATTTGGCGGTGGGACCACGAGACGGGAAAAGCCAAAGTCGTTGCCGACTCGTTTGGCGCTTTCCTGAGCCGGATCGTCGAAGACTGGGCGGCGTATGTTGAAGAGCGGTCCGGTTGGCGGTTCCTCGTGTAGAGGGCGCCAGCGAACCAGCCCTTGCAGATGTAACGATGAATGTCAAGCCCCGTCTACTTGATGACGGCACGGCTTAACACCGCTTCCATTCCTTGCGGCGCGCACCCCGGGCGGCATCCCGGCACGCGGGATTGACAGCCAATCGTCACTCAACCGTTCCCGTTAACCGTGCCTCTTCTCTGTCCCCTTGGCCGCGGCCTCCAAACCAAACGTCTCGACCAGATCCAGGGCCGCATCGCGCAGTCTCAGGCCGCGCTCGCCCCTGGGTCGATCACGTCTCCCTTGGCGCCACAGCTCGCCTCGAAGCACTGGAAGACGTTCTCCTCGAGGTTCACGCTGAAGGTCCGCCCGCGCCCGTCGCCGCGGTGGATCGGGCAGGCGCAGCGGCGCTGCGGCCCCTGGCCGCGCAGCTTGGCGGCCAGGCCAACCTGATCGAGCAGGCGAGTCATGGCATCCGGCTGCTTCTTGACATGCGCCGAGTCGACGAAGGCGCCGGTCCTGGCAGCGCCGCGGCCGCCGACGCGTCCCTTCCGGCGCCGACGCCGCAACACCCCGCGTCTCCTCCTGTGCTACACTTCCAGCACAGGCTGCGGTGACCTCTTTCCGCGCCGGCTCTGCCGTATGCTTGAGCCCGCGGCCTGGCTTTCTGGTGGCATCTCCTGTCAGCGGCCTCGCCCTTGTCTCTTCACCCTCGTTCCCTTCCTGCCGCTCCTCCGTACCGCTCGGCGTCAAGAGGCTTACCCGTCTTCCACACCGCGAACACCGAGCGCTGTGCCCATGAGGTGACCGATTGCACCGTTTCTCAGCGGGGTGTATTCTAACAATGAGTGACGATATCCGGGAGGTTGATCCGAACGACCTGCGCCTCCCGCCGAGCCGGGCGAGCGGTGCCGATCCGTGGAAGCTTCATCAACAGATTGGGAAGTTTGGATCGTCCAAAGACGGAATGCCGCCGATCTTCGTCTACGAAGATCCGGACGGCGTACTGGAAATCTCAGACGGTGGGGTGTAGTCGCTTACGCATCGTGAATTATGCGGCCATCCGTGGGGAAAGGCGTGCCGCCTCCTGAGGACTTGGCCATTGGACGGCCCCCGTGTCGCCTAGCGGCTCTGGCAGGGGACGCGCGGCCAAGTCGGCCACGAATGCCTCCTCCCAGATTCCGCTCAAGTGGCTCAGCCGCAAATCTAGGATCACCTGGCCCGGTTCGTGGAGCCAGCGCATGCCTGAGCGTTTGAAGCGTTGCGTGAACACCGTCTTGCACGCCGCCTCGGTCACGCCGCTGCCGATCGGCAAGCCAAGGCGGCGATACCCCGGATAGTCCATCAGGCGGCGATGACGACGCAGATAGTTATACGCCTTCCAGAACTCCGCTTTCTGCGCCTTGGTCATCTTGCGACGTTCCAGCAACTGCGTGGCGGAACGCAGCACCTGCGACGCTCCCTGCCGCCGCTCTTTGAGCCAGAGTCGCATCTTGCTGAACCATTGACGCGACTGCGGCGTTTCCGGGCCGAACAAGGCGTCCGCCATTTTGCCCACGTAACAACACACATGATAGAAGTCGAGCACCCATTCCCAGGCCAACGGTTTCCCGTCGAGCGGGTGCGTCATCTTCTTCAGCACCCGGCGATAGTAGTCGTCGGGCGCCGAACCCTTGTCGGTGATGTAGGCCAGACGCGGCAGGGGGCCGTGCCAAGCCCTCAAGGTCGCTTTGAGCAGGTCCGTCAGCGCGCGGCTCAAGGTCGCTTGTTTTTCCTCTGGCATTTGGCCCAAGTAGACCGTGCCCAGGCGGCGGCGCCGCCGATCGTAGACGCTCAGCGTCGCCGTGCTGGCTTCCTGGTAACCGCCCGTACGCATCGGCACCATGATGCCGTCTCGACCCACCGCCAGCACGGGACGATGTCCGCCACGCCCTTGTTGTGCCTCCTCCAGCCAGCGCAACGACCGCGCGTTGCAACTCGGGTACGAACGGCGCCAGCGCCCGGCGAAAACCGGCGAGCGCCGCGCGCAGTCGTTTGTTCGACCATGTCAAGCCATGCTCGCGGCTCAGCCAGGCCCGCACTTCGGCCTGCGTATGATCCACCGCCAGACGCCCACGCGTTCAAACGCCCGGTGTCGCCGAGCCGACGCCGATGCCCAGGCAGCCCAGGATGCAGGCCCGGCTCGCCCTCCTCTTCGTTCAAATAGTAGAACGACCGCAAGCCAATGACGCCGAAACGCGTGGCGATCTTGGCTGGCGTCTTCTTGTTGATCCGGTAGGTCTCCTTGCGATAGCGCACTTTCTTCAGCGCCTCTCTCTTGTCGTCGGCTCCAGGCGATTCGCCTCGCGCCGAGAATCTGCCGGCACGCCTCCGTAGCCAACGCGTGCAGTTCGTTCTCCAGGTTCAGGAAGGTTTGCGGCGTGACCGGCGCCCCACGAAAGCGCCCCACGGCTTCATCCACGCGTCTGCTCAACTCGTCGCACGGCTCAACTGCGGCGTCCGGGATTGCCCTTGTCAGCGCCAGGCCGGCGCCAGTAATCTTGAGGACCATGAGGATTCCTTTCCTCTCGGGAGTGGTAGCACCTCCCATTGGCGGAAAGGATCCTCATTTTGCCAAGACGAGTTATGCGCTCATCCCGTGCGAGACCGACCGATTTCCTCGGCAATCGCTGATGCCACGGAGACTGCACCCAGACGGTGTGACCCGAGCAACGCGGATCGCGAAGTTGGCTCCTGGCGAAACCGTTCCGGTCGTCGTCATCGGTCACTATAAGCGGAGTCGCGCGAATTCTCCTTGCATAAAGGATCGGTTATGAGCGAAAGCAACACGAGATCGCAGGTATCCGCCGCCATTCAGTCTTTGTCTGAGATCGTCCCGGAGATGCGCGTGGGACAACTCATGGCGGCAATCGGCGAGTTGTGTGCGGATATCCACGGACGCGGCCTGTGGGACGCAACCGACGAAGAACTTCTTGAAGCCGCGTGGCAGTTTCGTCGCAACTTTGAGGGCGCAACGGCCGCCGTCGCGGCGAACGGCCGAACCCATTAATTGCCTCCCTCGTCAATAGCGCGCACCTCGGACGGTTGAAGTTTTGCCCTTCTTTTTTTCCGTGGCCTCTCAGGCTGATGGACGAGGCTAACGTCCTTGGCCGCGTCGGAGTCGTTCGGAAAGCGGCGTCCGCTCGAAGCGGCGCCAAACACATCAGCAGGGTCGGCCGAAGGCGCCTTGGCCCGGCGCCCCCAACTGCACGTCCACGGCTCGCTCCGTTGCAAGCAAGATCGGGACGTGCGCCCTAGAAACTCTTCCGTTCCCCTCGGCCGGCTAGTCAAAAGGTCGGGCTCGACAGCTCTGTGACAGTCCTATGTCACTTAACCGCGCGGCGACCGGAGTCGCCGCCGTCCCAGGTAGTCGGAGGGGCGCTTCGTGCCTATGATGAGTATCCAAGCTTTGCACTGGACCGGGCCGGCATTACGGGTTTCCGAGACATCAAGTTCCTTGCAGCTTCGGCCCGGCAAGTGAACGCAGTAGTTCGGCCACAAGAGAGGTTCCATGGCTGAGGAACGCGCTCGAAATGCCTGGGGCGGGCGGCGCCCAGGGGCGCCCCCTCCAGCGGTTGCCCCCGGGTATCGATGACCGGTTGATGGCCGCGATCCTCACGAACATGTTCGCAGGGGTAATGTTGGCCCGGGCCTCGGACGGTACGATCCTCTTTGCCAACCCCCAGTTCTCCGCCATGTTCGGCTACGGACCCGGAGAGTTGGAGGGACAACCCGTTGCCAGCCTCAACGCGCCCGGCGCCCATGCCCCCGAGGAGGTCGCCCGCCGCATCATCGCCGATCTCAGGACCGCGGGCGTTTGGAGGGGAGAGGTCGAAAACGTCCGGAAGGACGGCGCCCGGTTCTGGAGCGCGGCGAACGTGACCGCCTTCGACCACCCCCATTGGGGGAGGGTCTGGGTCACGGTCCAGCTCGACATCACGGCGCGGAAACGCGCCGAGGCGGAGCTTCAGCGGAGCGAGCAGCGGCTCAATCTGGTGTTGGAAGCAACCGGGGGCGGCGCTTGGGACTGGAACATCCAGACCGGTGAGGTCTACTTCAGCTCCTTCTGGGTCTCCTCGCTCGGCTACGCCGCCGGTGAGGTGGCGCCGCACGTCAGCTCCTGGGAGAGCATCGTCCACCCCGAGGACATGGCTCGTGTGAGGCAGGCCCTCGCAGAACATTTCGCCGGCCGCACGGCCACCTACGAATGTGTGACGCGGCTGCGCAAGAAGGATGGAAGTTGGCGGTGGAACCTCGACCGGGGCCGGGTCGTGGAGAGGACCCAGACGGGCGAACCCCTCCGAATGGTCGGCACGGACTCGGATCTCTCGGAACAACGGTGGTCCGGGTTGCGGGAGTTCACCCCGATCTGCGCCGGCTGCAAGATGATCCGGGACGAGAGTGGAACCTGGTACCCGCTCGAGCGACATTTCGGACAGCGCAGCGGAGCCCAGTTCAGTCACGGACTGTGTCCTAACTGTTTGCGCAGGTATGCAGGTCTTATGGATTAGCGTTGTTCCCGACGGCATCCGAGCCAGGCCGAACCCATTAATTAATGGGTTCGGCAGCCGTCGCCACGCAAAGAAAGCTGCGCAACCGATGGTGATGAGTCAGTTCCAGGCGCATCAGAAGTCATCGAACTTACCCGACAACATGTAGTCGATGCTTGGATATTTGCCAGTCCAGACGGCAGTGCCGACCGCCGCGCTGTATCCGCCGGATTTCCAGCCATGGCACGCCAAAATGCCGCCACCCGTTACAATCAACACCAGCACCAGAATCCAGACGTACCATGTCTGTGGTTCACCTGATGTTACCAAAAAACCCCACCAGCCAAACCACCCTCCGCTGATCAGTCCGCTTGCGCCGCCGACAATGTTCCCAATGCCCGGTCCGATGTCCCATGTAGAATTCTCCCTTCGCCCGATCCCGGATAGCGCTGCGCCACTTCCGCCCCCGATTATCCCCGCCAGAGTGGGAATCACTGCGAATAGAACCAGCAGGTGCAAATAGGGGAACCGCTGCCGGAAGTCGCTCGGATCGTTCGTAAGCTGATCAAGCACCCATGGACCGGCATAAAAAACGAGGAGAACCAAGATGACAAGCTTCCTTCAGGCCCGGCTCCTTCGAAGGCGCCTCGCATCCCCTTTTTCTCCCGGCGCCAGTCCTTTCTTGGGAGAGTTCGATGGTAACACCCACTGTGGGCACGCGTCAATCGCCACGCGGGGCGACGCCGGCCGTGCGTCGCCGCATCGGCGTCGGGATCGACACGTCGCGTTATGGACATTATGCGGTTTTCCTGCGCGACAACCTCGAGCCGGCGCGCGCCTCGGACGGTTGAGTCTTTCCCTTCTTTTTCCGTGGCCTCTCAGGCTGATGGACGAGGCTAACGTCCTTGGCCGCGTCGGAGTCGTTCGGAAAGCGGCGTCCGCTCGAAGCGGCGCCAAACACATTAGCAGGGTCGGCCGAAGGCGCCTTGGCCCAGCGCCTCCGACTGCATGTCCGCAGCTCGCTCGTTCGCAAGCAAGATCGGGACACGCGCCCTAGAAACTCTTCCGTTCCCCTCGGCCGCCTAGTCAAAACGACAGGCTCGACGGCTCCGGATAAGACCGTCAAGCTCTGGAACCTGGCCACCAACAAGGAGCGGGTCACGCTAGAGGGTCATACGGAGTCAGTAATGTCCGTAGTGTTCAGCCCCGATGGCAAGATCCTGGCCTCGGCGAGCCGCGACAAGACCGTTAAGCTCTGGGATGTGGCCACCGGCAAGGAGCGAGCCACCCTCCACGGACATGAAGGCATGGTTTATTCCGTGGCGTTCACCCCGGATGGCAAGACCTTGGCCTCGGTGAGCGGAGACAAGACCGTTAGACTCTGGGATGTGGCCACCGGCAAGTAGGCGGGCTGCTCGGTGAAAAGGGTCCCGACACCTTTCTCCGATCGTCGGCGCGAACCGACTCGAGGGCAACGGTCCGGAGTCGAATATCGGTTACTTGGCCTCCAGGGCGTCGAGGGCTTCCCGGCGCTCCGAAACCCACCGGGCAGCCAGGGACGCCTGCACGCTGTCCTTCAGCGTCGCGGCGTAGAAGAGCTTGCCCGCGGCGTTCTTCTTGCTCCGCTCGGTGTAGATGGCACGGATGAGCTCCTCATCGCTCAGCTTATCGGCGGTCTTGGCCTTGAGCAGCGGCTTGAGCGCCGTGACGACCATCGACGTGCTCGGCCCGTGCTGCACCGCGATCGACCAGACGGCGTCCTGCACGACGCGCGACCGCGTCCCGACGACGAGGCCCGTCTCCTTGGCGATCTTCGCGACCTGGATGTCGTGGTGCGTCTCCTTGATGAACGCGTGCTCGTTGGCGTGCAGGCCGCCGGGGTCCTTCTTCGCCAGCTCCCGCCACTTCTTCGTGAACTCGGCCGTGCCCGCCTTGAGCCCCTTGAACTCGCTCGGGTAGAAGCGCTTGACGAAGGCGTCGGCCCGGCCGCGCGTGGAGGAGAGCTGGTATGTGCCGTACGACACGCCGCCCGGATCGTCGACGCCGCTCGATACCGTGCCGGGCCCGCGGCCGCCCGACTCGAACTTCTCCGAGAGCTTGCCCAGCTCGATGACCGGGAACTCCGCGACCCACTTGCCGGTGCGGATGGAGGTGAAGTCGGCGAACTTCTCGAACTTGTCATTGCCCCCCTTGATGAGCAGGGCGGTGTCGGTCAGGCGCACGGTGTAGTCGCGTGTCTTGTCGAACAGCTCGATATGGTCGGCGGTCCGGCCCTTCTCCACGAAATGGAACGTCCCCTCGCCGTTTTTCTCGGTCCACTTGTGCGAGTAATCGTACTGCACGAAGCCGCTGTCGTACTTCCACTGCAGCCGGCGCGGCCCGCCCACGACCACCGGGGCGGTGTCGGCAAAGTGGCCGTCGCGCTGCTTGGTGAAGTCGGCGAACTTGACCACGGCCGCGGCGTTGCCCCCCTTGATCAGCATGGCGGTGGCGGTCAGGCGCACCGTGTAGTCGCGGCTCTTGTCGAACAGCTCGACGAATTCCGGCGTGCGGGCGGTCTCGACGAAGTGGAACTCGCCGGTCTTCTGCCGCTCGACCCAGACCTTCGGGCTCGTCTCGATGAGATCGCCGTCGGAATAGATCCAGTGGGTCCGGTCGCCTTTGATCGGCGTCGGCGGTTTGGGCGTCGGCGGCGGGGGACGCGCACCCATCATCGCACGCAGCGTCGGGTCGATCGCCTCCGCCCAGATCTTGTAGCCCTTGGCGGTCAGGTGGATGTGGTCCGTGGCGTGGGCGTCGGTGAGGTGGCCGCCGGCGTCGAGAAACTTCGCGCTGATGTCGAGGAAGCGGACCTTGTCGCCGCTGGCCTGCTTGGCGAGCAGGAGGTTGAGCGCCTTGACCGGAGCGCGGAACTTGCTCGTCGGCTCCTTGCCGGCGGGAAACGTGCCGAGGAGCAGGACGCGCGTCGAGGCGTTGTGGTCCTGGATCGCCTTGATCAGCGCCGCGATGCCGCCGGAGATCTGGTCAGGCGTGTTGCCGTTGTTGACGTTGTTGATGCCCATCATCAGGACGACGACCTTGGGCTGGATCGGTTTCAGCTCGCCTCCCTTGGTGATGCGCCACAGGGCGTGCTGCGTGGAGTCGGCGCCGACGCCCAGGTTGGCGGCTTTGAGCGGCTCGTAATGCGACTTGAAGATGGCCAGGCCGGCCGTGCCCCAGTGTTCGGTGATGGAGTCGCCGAGAAACACGAGGTCGACGTCGCCGTGCTTCACTCGTTCCAGAATGGCCTTGTGCCGCGCCACCGCCTCCTTCTTGGTGCGCTCCACCGGAGTGGCCGCCGGGTTTCCCCCCGCGACGGCGGAGCCGGCCGAGAAAGCGACGACCGCGACAGCGAGAAACGAGAAAAGCGCCGGCGCGGCGCCCGGAATGGTTTGGGCGCGATTGCGAGACATGGCCTGCCCTCCCATGCGAGTCTTCCACAACGCCCGTGGACGCGTTCGCGGCGACAGCTTGCGCGCAAAGCCGGCGACGCTCGACGAGGGAAGCGTCGCCGTTGATGGCGCCGGGATTGTAGCCGCAGGCTTTTTAGCCTGCGGCTGGGCCAATCGCAACCGGCGCGGGCGTCCGCAGGCTAAAGCCTGCGGCTACACCTTCCTACACCTTCCGGGTCGACGCTCAGCGCAACAGCCACGCGACGGCGTCCTTCGCCGCCCCCGGGTTGATGGTCAGCTTGTCCGGGGCGCCGGCCGCCTTGTACGCCGCCTCCAGCCAGCGCGGGGCGCCGCAGCCCTCGGTGTTGTAAACGAGGATCTCATGCGGCGCGGCCAGGCTGACCATGGTGAGCAAGCCGCCGTACTTGAGCGCGCCGGGCAGCATGTTCTCGTCGTCGGCGGTCTTGATCGAGCCGAAGTTGAAGCCGTTCAGGTCAGCAGCCGCGCGGCGCACGCTCGGGCCGAGGATCGGGCGGGCCAGCGCCACCCAGACGCCGCCGCGGCCCACGCCGAGCAGGTCGACCTCCTTCACGTCCTTCTGCGTCCTGGCCCAGGCGACCGCCGTCTGGATGTCGCGGACGCGCTCGGCCAGCAGCGGGCGGTTGTAGGCGAAGGTGTAACCGGCGAAGCCCTTGTTGACCGGCGTGCGCGGCGCATCGGCCGTCAAGCCGGTGCGCAGCACTTCGACCGCCAGGACGCCGCTCTTCTTCTTGAGGATGGCCGTCGCCTCCGGGCTCGAACCGGCGAACGTGGGATCGACGAGGACGACGAGCCGGCCGTCGAAGTCGGCGGGCAGGATCTGCGTGACGCGAACGGTCTCGCCGGTCGCCATCCGCCGGAGGTGAACGGTCCGCCGCGTGCCGTCCGGGATCTTCTCGGTCGTGTCATCCCGTTTCTCGACGTCGAACGTCCGCTCGGCGCCCAGCAGCACGCCCAGCGCCGGCGCGAGGACGGCCCGCATCGCCGCCAGCTTCTTGGCGTCGGCCGGGAACAGGGCGTCAAGCTGCTTGCTGTTCATCTCCGTCAGCGTGGCCCGCAGCCGTTCGGCGTTGGCCTCGTCCGCCGGCCGGGGATGCTTGTCGTCGTAGACCGACAACTCCTTGGGCGGCACGGGGACGAACGGCTTCTCGACAATCGGCGTGGAGACGTCCAGCTTCAGATGCCTGGCGAAGAAGTTGTACATGCTTTCGCGGGCGACCTGGTTGTAGTTGTGGCCGAACTCCTTCCAGCATTTGGCCTGGACGAGGTCTTCCTTGCCGTAGAGCTTGTAGAGCGCTTTCAGTTCGGGCAGTCCCTTGGTCTCGATGTCGACGGTCCAGTCGTTGGCGGCGGACATGCCGAGCGGACGGGGGGCCATCATGCCGGCCAGCTCGATGTTGCCCGTGCCGATGCGGAGATACGAACAGTTCTCGCACGAGCAGCCCCCTTGCATCGCCGTGCCGACCATGACGGCCGGGAAGGCGGCGCTGGGCCGATCGTCGACGGCGCAGAGGATGAATGTCTGCGTGCCGCCACCCGAGGCGCCGGTGACGCCGATGCGGCTGGTATCCACGTCGGGCAGGCCCATCAGGAAATCGAGGCAGCGGATGCTGTTGAAGGTCTGCAGGCCCATGAAGTTCTGCAGCCGCAATTCGGCGTCGGCGTCCATGAAGCCGGTGCGGTGCGCGATCGCCTTGCTGTCCGCGTAGCCGACCATGTCATAGTGGAAGACGACGCAGCCGAGCCGCGCCAGCTGGGCGCAGCGCGCCTGGAGAGGATACTTGGCGCCTTCCGGCGTTTTCTCGGCCCCGCTCTTGATCTCGGCAGCGATGCCTTTGTCGCCGTTCTCATAGAAACGGCCGTTGGCCCAGTGGCCGTGCGGGCACAGGACGCCGGGCAGCTTACCCGTCTTGCCGGTTGGGCGATAGAGGTTGCCGGTGACGTAATGACCGGGCAGGCTGGCGAACGAGACCTTTTCGATGGTGTAGCCGTCGCGCTCGATCTTGCCGTGAATCACGGGCTTGAGCGGCGCCTTGTCCCACATGGGCCAGAGGCCGTTGGCGACGAGGACCTGGGTGCGAACCTCGGGCCGGCGCTCCTCCCAGGACTTGAGGTCCTTGGGGGGCGTCCAGGGGAAGTAACCGTTGTAGTCCTTGGGTTTGCCGAGGCGCGGGTCGGCATCCTGAGCGAGCACTGGGCTGGCGAATGAAAGGAACAGGGCGGCGGCGAGAAGGCGGCGCATGGTGGGACCCCGGAGGAAGGTGGAGGCGTTTGTCCCCAAGACTAAGGGGACGCGCCGCCGCCGTCAACAGGGTAACCGCGCGCGGTGGCGCCGCGCGTCAACACGCGGACGCGGCCCGAAGCGAAGATCTCGCTCCAGCCGCAGCTTTGCGCCGCTTGGATGAGGCCAAAGCGCGAATGATAATCCGTGTCCAGTATCAGGACATCCACCTTGTAGCGCTCGAGCGCCTCCTGCCAGCCGGGCTGCGCCTGCGTGATCCGGGAATAGGCGTCCCAGACGGCGTCCGGGTAAATCTCGATCCGCCCATCCATGAAGACGGCGGCGTCCGGCCAGCCGCTCCAGGCGACGTACTCTCCCCATTCGAGCCGGGTGAAGACGCGGCGCGGGCCGGCCGCGCCTTTGACTTGCTCGAGAGCGGCGTGCAGGCGCTGCTCGAGGCGCGGCTGCATCTTCCACCGGAGCAGGGGATTGACCGGCGCCAGCCAGGGGGTGCTGAAGATCGCCAGCAGCGCCAGCACGGCCACGGTCAGGGAGGCCCCGAACGAAGGCCGGGGCTCGACCTCGTCGCGCGCCGGGGGCACGAGGAGGACGGCGAGGCCCGTCAGCGGCAGCGTCAGGACCAGCAGCCACCACGCGACCATGCGAATGCTGAAGGCGGCGAGTGGGAGGAAAACCAGAAGGAGGATCGCTTCTTCCAGGCTCAGCGTCTGGCGTCGTTTTCGCCAGGCGAGGACGATGACGGCGGCCAGCACCGGCAGCGAAATGAAAAACGCCAGGCCGATGCCCTGATCGAAACTCGGCGCCAGCCATTCGTCGATGCCGCGTTCCTTGGCTCGCTGTGAAGTGACGCCGACGTATTGATAGATGTCGGCGCCGTAGGGGTTGAGAAGAGTCGCGGCGCCGCACAGGACGAGGCTGATCGAGAGCACGGTCAGGCGGCGCGTCCACGTCCGACAGCGGACGGCGCGGATCAATTCGGCCAGCCCGAAACAGCCAACCAGGGCGATTCCCATCGGGAAAGCGCCGTGCAGATTGGTCCACAGCGCTTCGAGGAGGGGCAACGCCAGGAGCGGGGCGATGACCGACTGGCGACTGTCTTGGTCTGGGGGGCATGGTTCGGCCCGGTCCTGTGAACCGGGGTTAAACGAGGGCGGCTGGTCTAGCAGCGCCAGGAAGCCGACGAAGAGCGCAAGCGAGAAGGTTTGCGGCCGCACCGTCAACACTTGCCACAAACCGAGGAAGACGGCGAGACCGACGCTCATCGCGACCACGAGAGAACCCGAGCGGCGCCGGCACAGCTGTACCAGCAAGCCGAGAGTCAGCGCGAGGATCAGGGCATTGACCGTCTGCACCAGCGCCAGGCCGCCGATGCCGAAGAGCCAGGCGTAGATCCACTGTGACAGCCAGTTGACATCGCGAAACGGCGCGCCGCGGACGGTGAAGGTGAAGATGTCGTGATCGAGCAGGCGGCCTTCGGCGTGGATGACCTCACCGCGTGCCAGGTGATGCCAGAAGTCGGCCAGATACATGGTGTCGCTCGCCTGAGCGACGAAGACGAGGACGGGGACCAGGAGATAGCGGACCTGTCGGTCGCACATTGATCGAGAGGGAAAGTCCCCTTTTGCGTCGCAAACCTACTTCAACGCCGCGCGCATGCCTTTCTTGTATGCGTCGACGCCGGGTTGCCCGTAGGGGTTGACGCCCATCAACCGCCCCTCGACGACGGTCGCCAGCATCAGGAGCTGCAGCAGCTGGCCGATCGTGTGTTCCGTCAGGGCCGGCAGGACGATGTCGGCGGTCGGCCGGGCCGCGTCCCAGTAGGCCTGGTTCGTGCTCTGGTGGGCGGCGGTCGTGAGCTCCGGCAGGCCCTTGCGGTTAAACTGGTTGAGGTCGTCCTGGTTGTGGTCCATCATGCCGATGATGATCGGCGCCTGGACCGGGTGGTTGACCACGAGGTTGTTGATCAGCTTGTCGCGCCGGCCCTCGTGGAGTTGCTGGCCGCGCGCGTGCAGGTCGCGTGTCTGGACCGCCGTCAGGGGCGTGGCGCCCTGACCTTGCTTGCCCAGGCTGTCCGAGAGAAGCTGGTCGTGCCACAAGCCGAGGGCCTCGAGCTTCCGGGACCAGACTGAGAGAACGCGAATCGGCTTGTCGCGCTGCGTCATCAGGTAGTTGACGGCGGCATACTGGAGGACGGGGTTGCGCTCAAAGGGCTCGTCGAGGAAGCGGCGCGTCATTGCCGCGGCGCCCAGCAGCAGGGCGCGGACGTCGAGTCCCATCACGGCCGCCGGCGCCAAACCCGCCGCGGAAAACACCGAGAAACGACCGCCGACGTTGTCGGGGATCGTGAGCATGGCGTCTTCGGCGATCCCCTCGGCCCGGCACACCTCGCGCAGCTTGCCGGTCGCGCCCGTGATCGGCACGACGAGCTTGCGGACTGCGGCCGAGCCCGCGCCATAGTACTCGCGCATTTCGCGGCGCAGCGCCCGATAGGCGGCGGCGGTTTCGAGCGTCTCGCCCGATTTGCTGATGACGACCAGCCCCCAGCGCTCCTCGCGCATCTCCGGATCGACGCAGGTCAGTTGGAGCATCTCGCACAACTCGTGCTGCGCGTCGTTGTCGAGATGGTCGCCGCCGAAATAGACGCGCGGCGTGCCGGCCCTGTCCTTGGCGGGCAGGTCGTTGTGGTAAGCGCTCTTGAGCGCCTGGAAGAGAGCCCGGGCGCCGAGACTGGAGCCGCCGATCCCGAGAATGACGACGCGGTCGGTCTCTTCGCGCAGCCGCGTCGCGGCGTGCAAGGCGCGGCCAAGCGGGCTGGTATCGGGATGGCGGCGGTGCTGATCGAGAGTCGCCTGGGGCAGATCGATGAAGCCGGCGTCGACGGGGCCGTTCTCGGGGGCGTTCTGGCGCACGCTCGCGGCTCGGCGGCAATCTGACCGCGAACCTGCGTCACGCGCGCGCATCTCCCGCACCTCGGCGGCGGACGGAAATGCTGCCGCCGCATCTCGGCCGCCGGCGTCCATGCCTCGCCGGGGGGCACGAGCAGCCCCTGATAGTTGTACGCAATGGCTTCGTCGGGCAGTTGCATGGCGTCTCCAACCGGGCCGGTGGGCACGGCCCGCACGGTGGGCTTGGCCGCGCTTTTCATATCACGATCCGTAGCTGAAACCGCAGCCTCGAGGTTCTTTCCGAGGCAAAGCAACCGAAACAACCTTAGCTCGTAACTCTTACGCGGTAAACCGGCGATATGAACATTCACCAACTTATGCGCGGCTGCGCGAACCGAACGCTACCAGATCGTTCTCCTCGTCGCAGACGGCCTAGGTGGTTTGCCGCAGGAGCAGGGGGGTAAAACCGAGCTCGAAACCGCCCGCACTCCGAACCTGGACGCTTGTGTACGTGAAGGGATCTGCGGCCTCTCCATCCCCGTCCTCCCCGGCATCACCCCCGGCAGCGGCCCCGGACACCTCGGCCTCTTCGGCTACGACCCCCTTCAATACCGCATCGGCCGCGGCATCCTCGAAGCCCTCGGCATCAATTTCCAGGTCGGCGCCAAGGACGTGGCGGTGCGAGGCAACTTCTGCACCGTGGACGCCAAGGGGCACATCACGGATCGCCGCGCCGGCAGACCGTCGACGGAGCGCTGCGTCGAGATGTGCAAGAAGCTCCAGACGATCAAGGTTCCCGGCGCGGAGGTCTTCGTCGAGCCGGTGCGCGAGCATCGCTTCGTGCTGGTGGTCCGGGGCGACAACCTCGGCGACCAGGTGAACGACACCGACCCGCAACAGGTCGGCGTCTCTCCCCTCCTCGCCGTCGGGGCCGACAACACCTCGCAGAACACGGCCAAGGCCATCAACTACTTCACCGGCGAAGCCGCGAAGGTCCTCAAGGGGGACGCCCCGACGAACATGGTCACGCTGCGCGGCTTCGCCCGCTATCCGGCGATCGACACCATGCAGGAGGTCTACGGCCTCAAGGCCGCCTGCGTCGCGGTCTATCCGATGTACAAGGGTCTCGCTCGCCTGGTCGGCATGGACGTCCTCGACGCCGGGACGTCGCTTACCGATCAGGTGGAAACGCTGCGCAAGGCGTGGGACAAGTACGATTTCTTCTTCATGCACTTCAAGTACACCGACAGCACGGGGGAAGACGGCAACTTCGGCGGCAAGGTCGAGATGATCGAAAAACTCGACGCCGTCCTGCCACAGATTCGCGGCCTGGGCCCCGACGTATTGATCGTCACGGGCGATCACAGCACGCCGAGCAAGCTGAAGAGCCATAGCTGGCATCCGGTACCGGTCGTCCTGTGCGCGAAGACTTGCCGCCCGGACAGCGTGGTCGAGTTCGGCGAGACCTATTGCCTCAAAGGCGGCCTCGGGCAATTGAAGGCGAAGTATCTGATGCCGCTCGCCATGGCGCACGCGGGGCGGCTGGGGAAATACGGCGCCTGACAATCCGGGCTTTCATGTCGCGCTTGCTCGACGCGCTGACTTCGGCACAGCCGCTCCTGATGGATGGGGCGATGGGAACCGAGCTGTTCCGCCGCGGCGCTCCGCGACGCCGTGCTCGAGGAATGGAACCTCACGCGGCCCGACACGGTCCTGTCCATTCATCGCGCTCCATGTCGAAGCCGGCATGGTCCTTCTGTCCAACACATTCCAGGCGTTCCCGGCGCGGCTCGCGAAGTTCGGCTTGCGCGAAAAGACGAGAGCGATCATCCACGCCGGCGTCGCGCTGGCGCGCCGGGCCGCCGGCGCCGCCGTCTTGGTGCTCGGCTCGCTCGGCCCGCTGACGGCTTCCGACGAGGAATTGGATGACGTTCTCGACGCGTTTCAGGCGTCGACCGGCCCAGATGATTCACGCGGCGTGGACGGTCTCCTCCTGGAAACCCTGTCGGACACGAGCTTGCTCGAACGTGTCCGTCCGCGTCTTTCCAGAGATGTGCCGCTCCTCTTCGCCGCGACCTATCGCGTCGGCGCGGCAGGGCCGGTTACCTTCGAGGGCTTGACGCCGCGCGAGGTGGCGCGGCGGGCGGCGGAAGCGGGCGCCGACGCCGTCGGCTTCAACTGCGGCAAGGACATCGACGCGCGGGCTCTCGGCCGGATCTTCGAACAGTACCGCGCCGCGACGGCGCTGCCCCTCTTTGCCCGTCCCAACGCGGGCACGCCGCGCGAGGAGAGTGGGCGCCTGGTTTTTCCGGTCGACGCCGAGACGTTCGCACGCAATCTCGCGCCGTTGCGCGGCAAACTGGCGATGGTGGGTGGCTGCTGTGGCACGACGCCGGAGTACATTCGTAGTCTGGCGGCATGCCTGCGAGCGTGACGCCAGCGCACAAAAAAACCACGGCGGCTGACCGTGGTTCCTGGATTGCGAGATTTCAGGGTGAGGGCTGATGCGAGGATCAGACCGCGGCCGGCTGTTCGACGACGCTGACCCGTTTGCCACCCCTGTCGAACTGGACGACGCCGTCCGCGAGGGCGAACAGGGTGTCGTCGCGGCCGCGGCCGACATTGCGGCCGGGCGCGAAGCGCGTGCCGCGCTGACGGACGATGATGCCGCCGGCGCTGATCGTCTGCCCGGCGTAGACCTTGATGCCGAGGCGCTGCGCGTTCGAGTCGCGCCCGTTCTTGCTGGAGCCCTGTCCCTTCTTATGAGCCATCGATGCACCTCTCGGAAAGAAGGCGCCCGCGAGAGCACGCCCCGCGGGCCCAGATCCAAGCCAACCCTGCGTTTGAGGGGAGGCGTTATTTTTTCTTGTCGTCCATCTTACGACTGATGGCCCGGTAAATCCACTCCGGCGGGGCGACAAAAGTGATGTCGCGCGAATCGGTCGAGAACCGGTCCCCCGTCCGCTTGAAGTTGAGCTGGAGCGTCTTGTACCGATTGATGGGCGGCAAACCTGGGGCCACCGGGTCGAGCACCCGGAAGCCGTTGGACAGGCCGCGCACGAAAATGCTGAACTTGGTGGTGTCGCTCAGGTCCCGGGCGCCTTCCCCGCGTTTTTTCGGGTCCTCGGGCGAAGCGTCCCAGATGGCGACGCCAGTGATGGCGCGCGGGAAACCCTTGTCCGCGGACGCAGAGACCGGGATCGGCGCCTTGCTGATGGTGACGGAATTCTTGATTTCCTGATAGCCCGTCGGATCCTCGCGCTTGCGGATCTCCTCCTCGACGATGGGGAGCACCTCATCGGGATAAACCGCGGGGTGATCCACAGTGACCAGCTCAAAATCGGGAATGAACTGCTGCGGCTTGGCGGTGCGGTTGATCACCTGATACCACATGTACCAGCAGATGCGCGTGCCGCGGCCGGGAATGTTGACCTTGATGATGCGCGGGTCCTTGAAGCGGAAGTCGAAGGCCCAGACGAAAGCGGGGTCCAGGGCGGAGGCCTCCGATTTGACTTCGCGCTCGTTGAACTCCTGCCCCGACACGGCCGACAGGCCGAGCCAGGAGAAAGCGAGGGCGGCGACGGCGAGGAACCGGGGGTAGGCGGCGCGCTGACGCATGCCTGCTCCGCAAAGGAGGAAAAGGAGGAATAAGCCAACCTCCTCACGATAATGAGGCCTGCGCGACGAACGTGGTCAAGGCCAGACGCTTTGCTGTGGCGGGTCTTCAGGCGCCTTGTAGCGGCCTGGCAAGAACGGAAGCATTTCTCCAGTTTCTCGGGTTTGCCCTTTGCAAAAAGGGGGCATTTCCGGCTATGATAGGAGCTTGACCCATCGTCTCTGGTTTGTCCCCAAAGCCTTTCTTCGGTTGGGAGTCTCGCATGGCCGTCGGCACCAGTTTCAAGCAAGAATGCCCCACCTGCGAAGCCATGGTGCCGATCCGCGACACCAGCCTCGTCGGCAAGAAGATCGAATGCCCCAAGTGCAAGGACAAGTTCGTCGTCGAAGGCCCTAAGGGCGCTAACGGCAAGGCGAACGGCAAAGCCAACGGCAAGGCCAACGGCAAGCTGGCGGCGCCGCTGAAGAAGCGCTTCCGCGACGAGGAAGACGAGGACGAAGACGAGGTCGATGAAGTCGAGGACGCGGAGGAAGAAACCCCCAAGGCCAAGAAAAAGCCGGCCAAGAAGCAGGACGAGGACGAGGACGACGCCGAAGAGGTAGACGACGCCGAGATGGAAAAGCTGAAGGCGAAGGGGAAGAAGAAGAAAAAAAAGGATGGGGAGGAGGACGAGGACGAGGAAGGAGACGGCAAGAAGAAAAAGAAAAAGAAGAAGGCGGAAAGCAAAAAGACGATGCAGCTGGTGATCGCCGGCGTCGGCGTGGTGGCGCTTGGCATCGCTGCCTATTTCCTGATCATCCGCCCGCGCACCGGGACAACCACGGGAACGCCGTCCCCCGGCGGGGGATCGCCTCCACCCATCGTCGGCGGCGCCCCTCCTTCCGGCGTCGGTCCGGGGCCGGGGAGGAAGGATCCCGTTGGGCCCGGTCCGAGCCGTCCCATCTTGAAGGCGACCGAGGCGCTCACCAACCTCATACCGCCGGACGCCCACCACGTATCCCACGCGTTCCTGCGGCACATCTTTGATGCGCCGGTCTTGAAGTCGGCGGGACTGGGTGGCACGGACAAGAACCCGCTGGCCTCGAAACTGCTGCAATTGCAGCTGGGGTTCGACCCCTCCAAGGTGGACGATGTCATTCGCGCCGACGCGTTCTCTCCCGCTCCCTGGTCGTTTACCGTGGTCCATGTCCTCGACGAGATCGACCTCGCCAGGCTGAGCGCGGCTCTGGATCTGGAGCGACAGACCGACATCAAAGGCCAGGACTATTACCTCGTCAAGAAATCCAATCCCGTCTTCGAGCGTTTGGCCCGAACCTCGCTTGGCGTGCCCGTCGATTTGCTGGAGCAGGCGCAAACCGCGAAGCGCCAGACCTACGTCCGCCTGCACGACTATCAAACGCTCGTCTTCGCCGATCACGAGCCGATGAAGCAGTTCCTCGACGTCGAGGGCCGCTTCCCGCTCGTGAGCGAGCCGGAAGAGCCCGCGAGCCCCGTCGGCACGCCCCCCACGGGCATGGTCGGCGGCGGCATGATCGGCTCACCCGCCGGGATGATGGGTGGTCCGCCGCCGGTTATCGGTGTGGGCATGATGGGAGGTACGCCTCCCATGCCCGGGGTCGGCGTGGGAATTCCGCCCATGCCCGGAGCGGGGATGATGGGTGGTCCGCCCCCCATGCCCGGCGTCGGCATGATGGGTGGCCCGCCGCCGCGTCCTGGCGCCGGCATGACGGGGACGCCGCCCATGCCGGGAGTCGGCATGATGGAGCCCGCCACCGATGCCCGAGTCGGCGTCAGACGCCCGCCCATGCCCGGTCCCGGCATGATGGGTGGTCCGCCCCCATGCCCCCGGAAGTAGGTGTCGGCATCCCGCCCATGCCCGGTCCCGGCATGATGGGCGGTCCGCCGCCCGGAGTCGGCATGATGGGTGGCCCACCACCAATGGGCATGATGGGTGGCCCGCCTCCTTCTCCCGGTATGGTCGGGGGCGTCGGCATGACCGGCGGAACACCCACGCCGACCCCGACGCCGCCACCGACGCGGCGTGGCTCCTACCTCACGCTGAAAAACGTTGAGCTCAAGAAAACTCTCGATCGGATGGAGCTCGCGGATGCCAAGGAGAAGGTCCTCTTCGCCTCCGCGACCGATATGCAAGCGGCGAAGATGACCCCCACGGCTCCCGGCAGCCGCGGTAAGGTGATCTATCGCCCCGGACTCGTCTGGAACGTCACCATGCTGTTCGAGGAGCACCGGCCACGCATCGCTCTCCTCGGAGTGGGCCTCGTGCAACGCGAAGGGAAGTCCCCCCAGTTCCAGTACCGAGAAGAATTGGCGTGCGTGAAGGAAGACGATGTCAAGGAAGTCAAGAAAGAGCTGATCGAGGCGCGGGCGCCGCAAGTCGCGCGCTTCGTGGACCGTCTCCTCGGCCTTAAGGTCGCCTTGCCCGAAGACGAGAAGGCGACCACCCCTCCCGGCGGCGTCGTTCCCCCCGGAACGCCCGGCTCGCCGATGCCTCCCGGCGTGCCAGGCATGCCCCCGGTTTTCGGCATGCCTCCGGGGACAATGCCCCCCGGCCCGCCCGGAATTCCCGGCATGGGAACCGATCCGGGTAAGGGCCCGTCCAAACGCGATGAGGCCACCGCGTCGCGGATGACCCTTGACGTGACCGGCAAGACCATCCAGTTCGACATCGACCTCGTCCTCGACAGCGACGCGAACAAGCGTCTTACCGAGGTGGGCACGCTGTTCGTCCTGAGCATGGGCGCCGAATTGGAGACCGCCAGCGCCGCCCTTAGCCGTCACGCCCTCGCGATGGCCGGCAAGAGGCTCGGCGAATTGGGTGTGATGCGCTCTGGCGCCACCAGTCCTCCGGGCAAGTTCCCCATGGCGGCGCTCCCGCGCGAGGCGAGTACCACGCGCGTCGGCATGCTGCCCGGCGAACGCGTCAGCTGGATGGCCGCCCTTCTGCCTCACCTCAGCCAGAACAATCTCTTCCGCGGCATCCGCCTCGACGCCTCCTGGCGCGATCCCGCCAACTGGATGGCCGGCCGCACCGTCGTGCCTCAGTTCCTCGATCCGACCTATCCCGATTCGTCCCACTATGTCACCTATCCCGACCTCCCCTTCGAACTCGGCGCCACGCACTATGTCGGCATCGCCGGTGTCGGCGACTTCGCCGCCGACTATCGCAGCGATGATCCCGCCACCATCACCAAACGCGGCATCTTCGGCTACGACCGCATGACGTCGCTTGCCGAGATCAACGACGTCAAGGCCGGTGGGCGCGGCCTGTCCAACGTCGGCCTCATGATCCAGGTTCCGCACGACTCCAAGGTCGGCGTCACTCCCTGGATCGCCGGCGGCGGCGCCACCGTCCGCGGCGTGCCCGAAAAGAAGTCGATCCAGCCCTTCGTCCTCGGCAAGGATCGCGACGGCAAGGACATCATGCACGACGGCCGCCGCGGCACGTTCGTCACGATGGCGGATGGCTCCGTACGCTTTGTCTCCGAAGATGTCAGCGATGCCGTCTTCCAGGGCATGTGTACCGTGCGCGGTCCGGCAGTCGATCTCGACAAGGACGGCAAGACGCCGCTTGTGCCCGCGCCCGGCCTCAAGCCGGCGCCGAAGCTGCCGGTCAAGGAAGACGGCAAGGGCGAGGACAAGGCGAAGGACGACAAGGCCAAGGAGGAGGCCAAGGACGAGAAGAAAGCGGACGTTCCCGCGCCCAAGGCGCCCATCGTTCCTCCGGGCCCGACAGGCCGGTTGGAACTCGAACGTGCGCCCGCCTGGCTCGGACAAGAAGGGGCCGAGCTGCGCATCGCCTGGCAGGGCATCCGTTGTCTAGCGTCGGCGCGGCCCCAAGCCTAGAATGCTCGGAAGTTCGAAAGACCCGTGCGGCACGTCCGCATCGGGTCTTTTTCATGCGCCGGGCCCGCGTGGGGCAGGCCGCCTGGCCTGCCGCGCCGGCAGGTCAGGCGGCCTGCCCACGTTGTCAAACCGTCCGCAGTACATCCGCCAGGGAGAATTGATAGCAGGTGGTGTTCGCGTTCGCGCTGAAGAGCGTCTGCCCGTCCGACGCGAAGGCTAGATCCGTGACCGCGCTGTCCACTTCGAAAGCTGCCACCTCGTCCCCGTCCTCGTTCCAGAGGCGGATGGTGTGGTCCGCGCCCGCCGAGGCCAGGTAACGCCCGTCCGGGCTGTAGGCCAGGGCATGGATCGCGTCCTCGTGGCCGTATATCTCCGCGCTGAGCGCGTCTTCGTCCGAACTGTTGGCGGCCGGCTCCCAGACGGCGATCGAGTGCTCGAGCGTGGCGAAAGCGATCCGCTTGCCGCCGGGGTGATACGCCAGGCAGGTGGCGCCGGCGGAAAAGGTGTCGATCTCGGCGCGTGCCTCGATGTCCCAGACACTCACGGCCCCATTGGATCCCCCGGTCGCCAGCCAGTCGATGCCGCCGACGGCGAGAAGCCGGCCGCCGGGGTGGAACGCGAGCGCTTCGATCGTGCAACCCTCCAGAGCGTCCGGAATGAGCAGCACGGGTTCGCCGCTTGCTGCGTTCCAGAGCCAGACGCTCGTGCCGGTGGCGCCGGCGCCAGCGATCGTCTTGCCGTCCGGCGCGTAGGCGACCGCGGTAATCGGCACGTCCGGCCCTTCCAGGTCGAGCTTCGGCTGCCCGGACGCCGCGTCCCAGATGCGAATGTGACTGCCCGCCGCGCCGGCGAGCAGTTTGCCGTCCGGGCTGAAACGCAAGCCGTGGACCGTTTCTTTCTCGGCCAGCGTGAGCGGTTGCTCGGGGGCCGTCACGTTCCAGAGGCGGGGCTGTCCGCCGCCGCCGTTGCCGGCCAGATGGCGCCCGGTCTTGTCGACGGCGAGATGCGTCGGCGCCGTCGGTCGCGGCCCGGCGCCTCCCGTCGGCGCCCCGGTCGCCGGGTCCCAAAGATGAATCAGGCGGTCGCCGTTGGCGGCGAGCATACGGCCGTCGCGGCTGAAGGCGAGACAGCGTGCCTCCGCCTGCGGCCCGGTGAGGCGCCGCAGTTGTTTCTTCGCGGGGAAGTCCCAGATGTGGACGGCAAAGGCCGAATCGGCGCTCGCCAGCAGGTTTCCTTGCGGATTGAAGGCCAGCGCCGTCACCTGGGCGGCATGGGCGTTGAGCAGGATGATCGGCGCCAGTTTGGTGGTGTCCCAGACGCGGGCGCAGGTATCCCAGCCCGCCGAGACGAGCACCGTCGAGCCGGGTTGCCAGGCCAGAGCCGGGATGCGGTCGGTGTGCCCGCCGAGCGTACCCAGGTGTTTGCCGGCGGCGACGTCCCAGAGGCTGATCGTCTTGTCCTCGGAGGCGACGGCGAGCACCTTGCTGTCGCTGTTGAAGGCCAGGGCGCTGATCGGCTTGTTGTGCAGGCGCAGCTCGTGGACAAGATGTCGGCCCGCGCTGTCCCAGCAGCGGACGACGCCGTCGTCGTGTCCGGTCGCGATGAATGTGGGGTGGGCGGCAAAGGCGATCGCGCTCACCCAGGATTCCTGCGGCAGGGACGCGAGCACCCGACCGGAGGCGACGTCCCAGAGGGTCAGGTCATCGCTCCCGGATGCCAGGATGCGGTTGTCCTTCGAGAAAGCCCACAGCGTTTCCAGGTCACTGAGAGAGATCCAGCTCAGCTGTTGGCCGCCGGCGGCGTTCCAGTGTCTCAGCACGCCCGGCTCTTCGACCGACCAGAGCGAATTGTCCGGGCCGAACGCCAGCGCCAGCAGCTCGCCGTCGCTGTGGAGGCGCGGCTCGCCGAAGACACGGGGGTCAGGCAGAGCGCCGGCTGGCAGGATGGTGGTGGTCATGCGAGGCCCTGGGGAAGAGGTTGGCCGCGGTTGAATGGGACCGTCGAGCCTTCCTTGGAAATCTTACAACACTTTGGCGGCCCCGAGCGTGCCGCGGACGTTTCTTGAGAAAATCCGCCGCACTTTCCTGATGTTCTCTCGCATTGTACGTCAGGCCCGCCGCCTTCGCTACAACCGGCCAGACCGATTTTTCCAGCCGGCCTTGCGCGTGCTACCATGACGGAATGGGTGAGTTCGATTACATCCGCCGGTTGCGGCGCCGCATCGCGCCGGACCCGCGCGTGCAGGTCGGGCCGGGCGACGATTGCGCCGTCCTGACCGGACCCGGCGGCGCAGGCTGGATCGCGACGACCGACATGCTCATGGACGGCGTCGACTTCCTCCTCGACGAGGTCGGCCCACGCCGCGCCGGCCGCAAAGCGATGGCCGCCAACCTGAGCGACATCGCCGCCATGGCGGGACGACCGGTGGCTGCCGTCGTCAGTGTCGCCCTGCCGCGCCATGCGTCGGCCTCCTTCGCGGAGGAACTTTTTTTCGGGCTGAAAGATTGCGCGGACGAGTTTCAGACCGCCATCGTCGGCGGCGACACCAACGTCTGGGACGGCCGACTGGCTCTCTCCGTGACGGTCATGGGTGAGCCGGGCCCGGCGGGCGCGATCCTGCGCTCGGGCGCCAGGCCCGGCGATCGCCTGCTTGTCACCGGCCCGCTCGGCGGCAGCATCCTCGGCAAGCACCTTGATTTCACGCCGCGCGTGCGCGAGGGACTCTTGCTCGCCGAGATGACCAGCCTGCACGCCCTGATTGACATCAGCGACGGTCTTGCGGCCGACGCCAACCACATCGGCGAGGAATCGGGCTGCGGCATCGTCCTTCGCGCCGCCACGATCCCGATCGCGCCGTCTGCATACCAGGCGGGCGGCAAGACGCCCCTCGAGCGAGCCTTGTCGGACGGCGAAGACTTCGAGTTGCTCTTCGCCGTGACGCCGGAGGAGGCGCGGCGGTTGCTCGACTTGCAGCCGCTGCCGGAAGTCACGGTTTACGAGGTCGGCGAATGCGTCGCCGGGACGGGGTTGTATCTGGAGGATGGGGGCAAGCGGCGTCCGCTCGAACCGGTGGGCTTTGTTCATCAGACCGACGCGTAGGGCGCGCCTTGGAAGTCAGGAGCCGCTTCGCCTCTATTTCTTCACCTTCGGCGGATCCTCGAGCGAGATGTGGCATTCCTGACTGAGGACGTGCGCGAGCATCTGGCTCAGGCACAGCCCCGGCCGGGGGCACAGGGCGGAATGCCAGGCCGGGCGGTACTCGCCCTGCAACTCGGCATAGATGCGGTCGAGGATGCGGTCCTCCTTGGTCCACTCGTTGTGCTCGATATCGTGGAACACCCGCGCCTCCCAGGTCCGGCACAAAACGTCCGAGCACGGGCTGATCTTCCCCTTGAAGCCGAACGCCGTCGACATGAACCACGTGCTCTTGGTCGCCATCTGCACGACGTTGTCGTCCGGCGAAAAGTAGTTGCGCAGCCGCACGCTCTCGGGCATCAGGTTGGCGCCGATCGGCGTGCCGAGCGTGACGACCATGCTGACGCGATAGGGCCGGACCGTCCGGGCCAGGTCGGGGTACTTGTCGAGACTCGTGGCGAGATGGGCCACCGTCATGCCGAGCTGCCCGCCGGCGCTGTGGCCGACCCAGATGATCTCGTCGTCCGGCCCGACCTTCGCGTCCTTGAGGGCCCGGTCCATGCGGATGTACGCGTCCTGCGCGACCTTGGAAGTCGGCGTGAGCGAGTCGAAATACATGACGACCGCCTCGCGCGGGAACATGCTCTTCCAGCTCGCCTTCGGAAACGGGTTCGACAGCACCACGACGTCTTCGCCGCGCACGCCGCGCCGTTTCAATCCTTCCGCCAGACGCTCGGCGCCGATGTTGATCGACGGATTGGCGAGAATCGTGTGAATGCCGGAGTGCAGGACGAAGACGCGACGCTTGGGACGCGGCTCGCCGGCGCCGAGAGGGAGGATGACGAGCGCCAGCAAGAAAGGCGGCAGAGCGGAGCGGAGCGCGGTCGAGATCGATTTCATAGGAGGCGTCGTGGTCGTGGCTAGCCGCCGTTTCGCTGCGGCATGTTTTCGATCAACGCTCTTAGGACCGAATTCACGGAGTCCGGCGTGGAAAAGACAGCGGCCACATCCGGATCGAGAACAACAACGCGGCTGTCGCGCTTGACCCGCGCGGCAAAGCGGTTCGGACGCGCCTTGCGGTAATCAAAGCGATACTCCGGCGACAGTTCGTCGTCGTCTTTTCCCGGTTTGTCAGCCGTTCGGGTTTTCTTCATAGTCACGGCGTTCCCTTCGAGTTGCCTGACGGGCACTGATGATGCGAATCACGTCCCCACGCTCGGTGAAGGAGACTAGCAAGAGGCGGTTCCGAGCCGAATGACCAATGATGATCTCTCGACGCTCTTCCTCGGAATGGTCCTCATCATCGAAAATCGCGGCAAGAGGGTCCGAAAAGACTGTTGCCGCTTCCTCGAATTCTACCTTGTGCTTCTTTCGGTTGGAAGCCGCCTTGGCTTCGTCCCATTCGAATTCGAGGCTCATCTGGAACTCCGGCCGGCCTCACGGTTCGTTGTGTTCAGCCTGCTTCTTGCGCAGGCGTTGGTACTTTTTTTCTCGAGCAGGGACTTCGCGATTCCTCGGGTTTGACTCAAGAAAGTCGACAAGGTCCTTCCAGTCTGAATGAGGAAAGGCTTTTTCATCCGCCTTGTTCAGGCGGTCGACCAGGTCGGTCGGGTAACGCCCATTCTCACCCACAGCGCTTTCAAGTAGCCGAAAGCTATCAACGAAGCGTTGCGGGGACGAATTGAGCAGCGTCTTCGGCGAGTCGCTCTCTGGATCGAATAGATAGACAGCTCCATCGGTTCTGGAGAGACACAGCCAGGGGCACGCTCCTCCTCCTTCTGCATAATCCCGTTCGCCGAAGACGAGAAGATCGGACCAATCCGCTTGGGTGTCCTCCAAGATCTCCCACGGAAGGGATTGGAGAGGCCGCCTTGTAGCTGAGAAGTTGTAGTCAAGCGAGTTGCCGCCAACCCACCAACGGGCCTCCAACGGCAGACCGGCGAAAAGCGTACGTCGGCTTTCTTCCGCATCGATGTCCATGGTGATCCTATCCCAGAATCTCCTCCACGACATTCCCATGCACATCCGTCAGCCGATGATTGCGCCCCTGATAGCGGAACGTCAGCCGCAGGTGGTTGATGCCTAACAGGTGCAGCATCGTCGCGTGCAAATCGTGCACATGCACCGGATCGGCGGCGATGTTGTAGGAGAAGTCGTCGGTCTCGCCGTGCGTGTAGCCCGCCTTCGCGCCGCCGCCGGCGAGCCAGAAGGTGAAGCAGCGCGGGTGGTGGTCGCGGCCGTAGTTCTCCGCGGTCAGCGTCCCCTGGCAATAAACCGTCCGGCCAAACTCGCCGCCCCAGATGACGAGCGTGTCGTCCAAAAGGCCGCGCTCCTTGAGGTCGCGGAGGAGGGCGGCGCCCGGCTGGTCGGTGTCGCGGCACTGGCCGATGATTTGCGGCGGCAGGTTGGTGTGCTGGTCCCAGCCGCGGTGGAAGAGCTGGATGAAGCGGACGCCGCGCTCGGCGAGGCGGCGGGCGAGCAGGCAGTTGTGACGATGCCGGGCCGTTCGACCTCGGGGCCATACATCGCCTTGACTGGCGCGGCTCGGAGGCGGAGTTGGTCAGCTCCGGGACGGCGGCCTGCATGCGGAAGGCCAGCTCGTACTGCGTGATGCAGGTGGCGATCTCGGGATCACCGGTCTCGCCCTCGCGGAGCAGTTGAGGCGCCGACGTCGTCGAGGATGCGGCGCCGCGTGCCGGTGTCCATGCCGTCCGGGTTGGAGAGATAGAGGACCGGATCGCCGACCAGGCGAAACTTGACCCCTTGATAACGCGAGGGCGAAGACCTTGCCCCAGGGGCGATCGTAGAGCAGTTGATCGGCCGGAGTTTCCTGTGCCCTGCGAGATGAGGACGATGAAGGCGGGCAGGTCGCGGTTCTCGCTCCCCCAGGCCGTAGGCGAATCCAGGCGCCCATGCAGGGCCGGCCGGCCGTAGGCGCTGACTGGAAGAGGTGATGGCGGGGTCGTGGTTGATGGCCTCGGTGTGCATCGACTTGATGAAGCACAGGTCGTCGGCGACACGGGCGGTGTGGGGCAACAGCTCGCTGATCCAGGCGCCCGACTTGCCGTGGCGGGCGAAGCGAGAGCGCCGAGGGGGCGATGGGGGGCTTGTCCTGCGTCGCCGTCATCGCGGTGAGAGGCGGCTTGCCCTACATGCGGGCTGGAGGCGGGCGGAGCCGACGCCGCGAAGCTCGGCGAGGGGCGACTTGTAGTCAAGGAGTCCATCTGCGACGGGCCGCCCGGTGGAAAAGATAGATGACGCGGCGCTTTGGGCGGATGGTGCGGCGGGCCGGGCGAGAAGCGTGCGGCGTGTTCCGGCGTCTGAGCGAAGGCCGCCTTCGGCTCTAACAGCGTGGAGAGGGCGACGGAACCGAGACCGGGAGACGGCCGATATTGCCAAGGCTGCGGCGGTTGGTGGGGAGAGAACATGATTGCAGATTACCCGCATCGCCCCGTTTCGCAAGGGCCGGCATGGGGCAGCACGCAAGCCGTCGAGCGGACAGGTCGCTGGTCCGCCGGCCCAGAGTGGTTTGTCGGGCGATTCCTCTTGTCAACATCGCCTTGTCCTGGCATAAGCTTCGCGGCTTCCCGGGGTACACGATCGCTGCCGGGGATTCCATCATGGCCAGGGGCCTCCTTGCCGCCGTCGCTTCCATTGTGCTGCGGCTCTACTTGAGGGCTGCAATGGCGGACCGTGGATCGGCCCTGTTACGAATCCCTTCAAGTCCGAACCCGGCGAGCCGGTACCGCTGCGTCCGGCCCACTTCTCGAGGCCAGCCCTGTCTTCATCAGGCTGGGCCACCGCCCAGCCGGCTATGTCTTCGAAGCCTGCCTTGCCTCCTCCTCGATCAGGGCTTTGAGATCACTGAGTCGAACCGTTGCGACGGCCGCATCGAGACGTTGCGCGTGTCGCCCCGGGCATCTTGAACGTCTTGAAGGCAGGCAGCGGACCTGCGGCCGTCTGCGCGTGGCGGCCTATCGCCACCGCGCTCGATCATCATCCAGCGGCCGACAACTCGGGATACTTCGTGGAAGTGATCGTGCGCCAGGAACTGGGAAGACTTGCCGAAGCCGGTACGCAGCGCGGTTGGCGCCGCTGTTTTCCGCAGCGAGCAGACGGTGGAGCGCCAGTTCGAGGTCATCGATCCGATCTTCTTCGAGTCCGGCTGGATCTACAAGGGCCGCGACTGCGCCCTGGAGCAGGAGATCATCCGCCGGCTCGTCCAGTTGCCTGAGCGAGGCCGGCAACCGAGACGTTACCTCCCGTTCTTCATTCCAGCTCGGCGAGCCACACGTCGCATCTCGCCGGCGCCGATCAGCAGCCAAGCTTCTTTCCGCGACACCTCGCTCTTGCCCTGCCGGATCAGCGCGGCCAGGCGCGCGGGCGGCCTGGATTGCCTGCAGGCCTTGCAGCGCCAAGCGCGGTATGCTGGCCCAGGTCGAAGCCGGCGGATGGCGACTCGACCCAGCCTCCCGAACGCGGCACGACCTCGTCCACGCTCGGCTCCTCCCGGACCGGCAACGCGGCGTCGCGCGCGGCGAAACGGCGCTTGACGGACAGGCGCCAGTCGGCCGGCGCCCGCGACGAAGGCACCGAGGCGATGGGTCAGTGCCCATCGATGACAACGAGGAACACTTGTTGCGGACGATCGATCACCACGCGCTCGCCAGAACGGCAGCTCTTGCGTCTCCTGATCCGGCGCCAACAGTTCTTGCATCAACCGGGAAACCCTGGCTCCTTCCAGCCTCGATTGTTGTCGATGCAATGCCTATGGCCAGGCCGGATCGAACGCTTCGGCCGGCTCGGGCTGCCCGGAGCTGCAGCGGACGATGCTTCGGCGAGCGGCAGGAAGGGGCCGGCGCAACGCGCCGTCCTCTCTCGTCCCGCGCTTCGACAAACGGGACCGTTAGCCGGCGAACCGCCAGGATGGTGGCGCCCCCGTCGCGAAGGGTCTCGACGCCGGCCGCTGTGGGGCCCCAGACCCGGGTGTCGCTGTGATGGACCAGGCCCCGCTCGAGCAGGCCGGCCAGCAATGCGGGAAGAATGGCCCCGGGAGAGCCGAGCAGGTTTTCAAGCTCTGCGAGGGCCACCCCGGGCGCGTCTCCCAGCTCGATCGCCTGGAGCACAAAACGCTCAAGCGCGGGCAGGGGCTCCGTCTCGCGGCGCAGCACCGCAGCTTCGACGCGATGGACAAACCAGTGCCCCACCCACCAGCGCTCAGGCGCCAGGCTTTCCAGCTGCCGCCACCAGCCCGCCAGGATGCGGCTGCTGGGAAACGGCAGGGACACGACACCGGCCATGCGGGGAGCCTTCCGAGAGATGATCAGCCGCAGGGGAACGCCGGCCCCGCATCAATACTGCAACACCGAATACACGCGATGTGGCGTCAACCGCTCGCGCCCCTTCAGAAACAAAAGCTCGACCAGCACCGCGCATGCGGTCACCTTGCCCCCCGCCTGCGCCACGAGTTGACAGGCCGCCTGCATCGTGCCACCTGTCGCCAGCACGTCGTCCACGATCAGGACGCGGGCGCCCTTGTCGATACCGTCCGTGTGGACCTGCAACTCTGCCTTGCCGTACTCCAGCTCATATTCCAGACGATGCGTGCTGTACGGCAGCTTGCCCGGTTTTCGCAGCGGAATCAACGGCTTCTTCAACAGCAGCGCCAGCGGCGCGGCGAACAAGAAGCCGCGCGCCTCGGCCGCCGCGATGGCGTCGACCGGCTCCGCGCCGAAGTCGGCCGCCATGACGCGGATCGCCTCGTCGAAAGCGGGCGGATGAGCGAGGAGCGGAGTAATATCCTTGAAGAGGATGCCGGGTTTGGGAAAATCGGGGATGTCGCGGATGTAGCGGGCCAGGTCCATGGCGTCTGGTCTTCTTGGGGCCGGCGAGCCGGGCGGCGTCAGCCCCCGGAGAACTGTCGACGGACACTACGTTGAAATAGCGATTTTTTCGAGGGTGGGCAACCATGCCGATCAGCGTGCGGGCGGCGACGACCAGCGACCGGGACACCATCTGCCTTTTCAACTCCCTCCTGGCCGAGGAGTCCGAAGGCAAGCGCCTCGACCCCGCCACGCTGCGGCCCGGTGTCTCCGCCCTGCTCGCCGACCCGCACAAGGGCTACTATTTCATCGCCGAATCGGCCGGCGACGTCCTCGGCCAGCTTGGCATTACCTTCGAGTGGAGCGACTGGCGCAACGGCTGGTTCTGGTGGATCCAGAGCGTGTATGTCACCAAAGAGGCGCGGCGCCGCGGCGTCTTCCGCGCCCTCTTCGAGCACGTGCGGCAAAAGGCCGAGGCGCAAGGCGACGTCATCGGCATCCGGCTCTACGTGGAAACGGACAACCACGTCGCTCACGCCGTCTATCGTGACATGGGACTCGAGTGGACGACGTATAAGGTGATGGGCGCTTATCCGCTGCCAGCGCGCGCTGTTTAGCCGCGGTTCGCAGAACCGGGGCGGGCGCGCGCGACGGCTGTATCGTTTTCCGCACGACGTCCCGACCGCCCCGGTTCTGGACCGCGGCTAAACAAGAAAAGCCCGCATGCCCCTCAACACCGCCTACACGACTTCATCCGGGCTCACGCCGCCTCGCGGGCGCCCGGCAGCGACGTCGACGCCTGGCAGCGCCCGCGCGCCGATGCCCGGACATGCTCGCGGCCATGGGTCCCGTCCCCGAAGCCGTGTGCCCTCGAGCCCGCGCATCATCGGCGCGTCAAGCGACCCGGCTATCGCATCAAGAGCTGATCTTCCAGAGCCGACCCGACGTCTGGGTCACCGGCTCGCTCTCCTCCCCGATCCGATCAAGGACAAGCTGCCGGCCGTCCTCGCGGTGCGCACGGCCACTGGGCCGGGGCGCGACGCGATCAGTCGTGCAGGCGCGCTTGCGCCTCGGTCTCGTGCATCTCGGCTTCGTCGTTCTCGTCATCGACGCGTTCGGCGCCAGCGAACGCTTCACCGCGCGGCTCCGGCTCTCCATGGCGCCCTCTGACCACGCTCTGGCCGTCCGGGCCACACTCCTCGGCATGCAGGTCTACGACAACCGCCGCGCCGTGGATTATCTTTGCACGCGGCCCGAGGTTGACCCGCGCCGCCTCGGCGTCACCGGCGCTTCCGGCGGCGGCAACCAGTCGATGTACGCCGGCGCGATGGACGATCGTTTTCAGGCCGTCGTCCCCGTCTGCTCGGTCGGCAACTACCAGGCGTATCTGCGGGCCGCTTGCTGCGTCTGCGAAGTCCTCCCCGGCGCCTTGCGGTTCACGGAAGAGGGCGATGTCCTCGGCCTCGTGGCGCCGCGCGCCTTGATGGTCATCAACGCCACGCGCGACGGTTTCCAGTTCAGCGTCGAACAGGCGAAGCGAAGCATGGAACGTGCCCAGGCTGTGTTTGCGCTACACAAGGAGTCGGACAAGGTGCGGCATGTGACGTTCGAGTCCCCGCACGCCTACAACCAGCCGATGCGCGAGGCGATGTACGGCTGGATGACCCGCTGGCTCAAGAACGAAGGCAAGGGCGACCCGATCCCCGAGCCGAAGCACGCGATCGAGAAGCCTGAGGACCTCGCCTGCTTCCCCGACGGCAAACGCCCCGAACGCTTCCTGCTCCTGCCCGCCTTCGCCGAGCGCGCCGGCCGCGAACTCGTCGAGCGCGCAAGCAAGACGCTGCCTGACCACGTCGAAGACTGGGATTCGACCGCCGTCGCCAAGCGACGTCAGCTCGAGCGTCAGGTCTTCGGCCGTTTTCCGGCGACGCCGGAGCCGCGCGCCACGCTGGAAAAGCCTTCCACGGCGGGCCACGTCCGCTCCACCCCGCTCGTGCTGACTCCTGAGCGTGACATGCCCGTTCCCGCCGTCGTCCAGGAGCATACGGCGAAGAAGGGCCGGCAGCCCGCTTGTGTCCTTCTCCATCTCGGCGGCAAGGATCAGACGCTCAAGCACCCGCTCGCCGCCGCTTTTCTCGAACGGCATTGGCTGCTCCTGGCGCCGGACCTCCGCGCCACGGGCAGTACGGCCCCCGCGAGTGACGCCATCGCCGGCGCTCCTGACCACAACAGCGCCGAGCACGGCCTGTGGATCGGTCGACCGCTGCTGGGCCAGTGGGTCTTCGACGTCGCCTGCCTCGTCGACTGGCTGGCCGTGCAGAAGACGGTCGACAACCGCCACATCTCGGTGGTCGGCATCGGCGACGCCGGCCTCGTCGCCCTGTGCGCCGCCGCGGCCCTCGACGACCGCATCGCCTCGGCCGCCGCCGTTGGCACGCTCGCGACCTACCTCACGCCGACCGCCTATCCCGCCGGCACGCACATGGGCGTGCTCGCCCCCGGCATCCTGAACGTCGGCGACGTGCCGCAGATCGCCGCCCTGTCCGCTCCGCGCCGCGTGGTGATCGCAGGCCCGCTCGGACACGAAGGCAAGCCGCTGGCCGAGAAACGAATGCGCGAGGCGTTCGCCTTCGCACGCGCGATCTATGCGTTGCACAAGATGGAAGGGCGCCTGACGCTCCTGGAGACGCCGCGCGAGAAAGAGATCATCGCGGGGCTGGGATGATTGATCCCCTACTCGACTAAACACCAATCAGTTGCCACGGAAATTCCTATGCGACGCTTGTTCCTCCCCCTCGCTCTCCTGCTAGCCCTCGCCGCCTCCGCCCCGGCGCAACCCAAGAAGCCGCTGAGCTTGATGGATGTCTTCTCCATCGAGTACGCCTCCGATCCGCAGATCACCGCGAACGGCAAGTGGGTCGTCTATGTCCGAAACTTCATGGACGTGATGAAGGACCGCCGCCGCTCCAACCTCTGGATCGTCAACGCCGACGGCACGGCCCGCCAACCCCTCACGACCGGCGCCTACTCGGATTCGTCGCCCCGTCTCGCCCCCGACGGCAAGCGCCTCGTCTTCGTCTCCGATCGCTCCGGGACGCCGCAGCTTCACGTCCTCTGGCTCGCGACCGGCCGCACCACGAAGATCACCGATCTGCCGGCGCCACCGTTTCTGCCCTCCTGGTCGCCGGACGGCAAGCACATCGCCTTTGTCTCCTTGGTCGCCGCCAAGCCCAAGCCGTTCGTCGACCTGCCCGCCAGGCCGGAGGGCGCCGAGTGGGCGGCGCCATTCAAGATGATCCGAAACGTCGGCTACCGCTTCGACGGCAAGGGCTATCTCAAGGAGGGCTTCTACCACCTCTTCGTCGTCTCCGCCGACGGCGGCCCCGCCCGGCAGGTGACCGACGGCCCTTACCACGACAGCGCCACCAGCTTCGGGCTCGAAGAGCCCGCCTGGACGCCCGACAGCCGCTCCCTCATCTTCGCCGCCAACCGCTCCAAGGACGCCGACTATCACCCGCTGGAAACCGAACTTTACGAAGCATCGCTCGAAGACGGCAAGGTGACGGCGCTGACCGATCGCCGCGGCCCCGATCACAGTCCCGCCGTCTCACGCGACGGCGCCATCGCCTATCTTGGCTTCGACGACAAGAAGCTTGGCTATCAGAACACGCGTCTTTACCTCCTGAATCGCGGCGACAAGACGAGCCGGTGTCTCACCCCCAAGCTCGATCGCTCCGTGCGCGCCCCGCGCTGGGCCGCCGACGGTAAGAGCGTCTATTTCCTCTATGACGACGACGGCGATACCAAGATCGGCCAGGCGATGCTCGACGGCGGGCGCTGGGTTCTCGCCAACCACGTCGGCGGCGAGTCGCCCGAGCGCCCCTATGCGGCCGGAGCGTTTTCCGTGTCGGACGGCGGCGTCCTCGCTTTCACGCAGACCAGCCCGACGCAGCCCGCCGAGATCGCCCTCGCCGATCCGTCATCCGCGCCGAAGACCGAAGACGTCCCCCCACCCAGAGCGGTCACGGCCCTCAACAAGGACCTGTTCGAAACATGCGCTCTGGCCAGCACGGTGGAAATCCGCGCCGTCTCCTCTCACGACAAACGCGACATCCAGGCCTGGGTCATGACGCCCCCCGGCTTCGATGCGAAGAAGAAGTATCCGCTCATCCTCGAGATCCACGGTGGCCCCTTCGCCAACTACGGCCCGCGCTTCTCCATCGAGATGCAGCTCTACGCCGCCGCCGGTTACGTCGTCCTCTACGTCAACCCGCGTGGCAGCACCTCCTACGGCGAAGCGTTCGCCAACCTCATCCACCACAACTACCCCGGCAACGACTACGACGACCTGATGTCCGCCGTCGACGACGTCATCAAGCGCGGCTACATCAATCCGGACCGCCTCTTCATCACCGGCGGGTCCGGCGGCGGCGTCCTCACCGCCTGGTCCATCGGCAAGACCAAACGCTTCCGCGCCGCCGTCGTCGGCAAGCCGGTTATCGACTGGCACAGCTTCGTCCTCACCGCCGACGCCTATCCATTCTTCGCCCAGTATTGGTTCCCGGCCCCGCCCTGGGAAGACCCGGAGCACTACCGCAAGCGCAGCCCGCTCTCGCTCGTCGGCGCCGTCTCCACGCCAACGATGCTCATGACGGGCGAGGAAGACCACCGCACGCCGATCGCGCAATCGGAGCAGTACTACCAGGCGCTGAAGCTACGCAAAGTGCCCGCGGCGCTGGTGCGCATCCCAGGCGCTTCACACAACACCGGCGCGCGGCCAAGCCATATCGTGGCGAAGGTGGCGTACGTGCTCGGTTGGTTTCGCGAGTGGGATAAGTAGATCGGCTGGTCGCAAGGCCGGCTCGCGAGTATCCGGCAGCGCGGCTTTGCTCGCAAGCACGCTCCCACGCCGCGCCGGGCACCGCTATAATACCCCCCATGCCCGCCTTGCTCTCACGCGTCACCGTCTTCTGCTTCGCCGCCAGTTACGCCGTTGCCCTCGCTCTGGAGCTCTGGCATCTGTTCCGGCCACGCCCCATCCTGCGCTACGCCGCTCTCGGCTTCGGCGCCGCCGGCATCCTCGCCCACGCCGTCTTCGTCGTCCTCCAACCGCTCCCCCTCTCCACCGCGTTCGGCTCCCTCCTCTTCCTCGCCCTGATCCTCGCCGTCTTCTACTTCTACGGCGCCATCCATCACTATCGACTCGCCTGGGGCCTCTTCGTCCTGCCCCTCGTCCTCGGCCTCGTCGGCGTCGCTTACGCTTTGCAGCCCGCCACGCCATCCGACCCCGAAGGCCGCTACATCTTCGGCCTCCGCGCTGAACGCTTCTGGGGCGCTACCCACGGCATCCTCGTCCTCCTCGCCGCCGTCGGCGTCTGCGTCGGCTTCCTTGCCAGCCTGATGTACTTCGTCCAACTCCAGCGCCTCCGCGCCAAGACCGCCCCGAGCCAGGGCGTCCGCCTCTGGAGCCTGGAACGCCTCGAAGCCATGAACCGCCGCGCCATCCTCCTCGCCTTCCCCCTCCTCACCGCCGGCCTCATCGTCGGCATCGCCCTGCAGCTCCAGCGCGGCGCCTGGGAAGGCTTCTCGAACCCCAAGGTGCTCAGCACCATCGGCCTCTGGCTCGTCTTCGCCATCCTCCTCTACCTCCGCTACGCCGTCCACGCCCGCGGCCGCCAGCTCGCCCTGTGGACCATGGTCGCCTTCGCCCTCCTCGTCATCGCCCTGATCGTCGCTCACCCGTTCGCCGATGCCACGCCGCCGTTTTCGTCACAATCCGTCAATGAGACGCAATCCGTCAGCGAGACGCAATCCATCAGCGAGAGGCGCCGCGCGGTCGACGCGAACCCATCCGCCAGAACCCACCCCCTCCCCCCTCTGTGGGGGAGGGTTGGGGTGGGGGGCGGCCCCTGCAACGACGTGGCGCCTGCCAGCACTGCTCCCCTCTCCCCCTCCGATAGGGGGAGAGGGGCCGGGGGTGAGGGGGTGACGTCATGAACCTCCTCCTCCTCGGCGCCAGCTTCAAAAACACCCCCATCGAGCTCCGCGAAAAGCTCGCCTTCGACGGCCCACGCCTCCCCGCCGCCCTCCAGGAGATCAACTCCCGCTACGGCTGCGAGGCCGTCATCCTCAGCACCTGCAACCGCGTCGAGCTCTACCTCGCCCGCCCCCAGGCCGACCCGCTCGACGCCGATCTCCTCTTCGAGTTCCTCGCCGAGTTCCACCGCCTCGCGCCCGACCTGCTCAAATCGCATCTCTATCTGAAGCGCGATCGCGACGCCATCCACCACCTCTTCCGCGTCGTCTCCAGCCTCGACAGCCTCATCGTCGGCGAAGGCCAGATCGCCGGCCAAGTGAAAAAGGCCTACGAGGAGGCCCAGCGCCAGGCCACCGCCGGCCCCGTCCTCCACCCCCTCTTCCAGATCGCCCTGCAAGTCGCCAAACGCGTCCGCACCGAGACCGGCATCGCCCGCGGCCACGTCTCCGTCTCCAGCGTCGCCGTCGACTACGTCAAGGAAGTCTTTGACCACTTCGGCGACAAGACCATCCTCGTCATCGGCGCCGGCAAGATGGGCGAGCTGACCCTCAAGCACCTCGAGGCCCTCCGCCCCCACCGCATCCTCGTCACGAACCGCAGCCCCGACAAAGCCCAGGCCGTCGCCGCCGGCTGCGGCGGCCACCCCGTCCCCTGGGACCAGCTCGACGACGCCCTCGTCCAGGCCGATATCGTCCTCTCCACCACCGGCGCCCCCGAGCCCATCATGACCCGGCGCCGCTTCAACGCCATCCTCGCCCGCCGCCCCGGCGGCACGGTCGTCATCCTCGACATCGCCGTCCCGCGCGACTTCGACCCCGCCATCCACGACGGCGACCGCGCCTGCCTCTTCAACATCGACGACCTCCAGCGCATCCGCGAGCAAACCCTCGCCGACCGCAAAAAGCACGTCCCCCCCGCCGAATCCATCGTCGACCAAGAAGTCAAACGCTTCCTCAAAGACTCCAAACGCCGCAGCCACGGCCCCATCATCGCCAAACTCACCCAGGACTTCGAATCCCGCCGCAAAGAAATCGTCACCCAGCTCATGAACAAGCTCAACGGCCGCCTCAGCGAAGAAGACCGCGCCTACATCGAAGGCGCCTTCCGGCTGTTGCAGAACCAGTTCCTCCACGGGCCCATCTCCGCCCTTGCGGAAGAGGCGCCGGAGCCAGGGCGGCACACGCTGCTGGAGGCGCTGCGGAAGCTCTTCCGCCTGGAGGAGTAAAAAAACGCACGACTCCCCTCTCCAACAACACCCCCTCCCCCCTCGGTGGGGGAGGGCTGGGGGGGGGGGGAGGCGGGGAGCGGCCGGGGGTGAGGGGGTCTCGTTCTTTTCTTTCATTTCGTCACGCCCTAGATACTGAAACGCTCCACTCCTCCCCTCTCCCTCCTTCGAATGGATTGCGCGGCGCTCCACCAGTCTTGCACCCCTCACCACTCACCGGCCTTTGCACCACTCACGACTCACCATTCACCAGTTGGCCTCCCCGCCACCTCCGCGCCAACTCGTTTGGCGCGGACCCCCTCGCAGTAACCCCATCCCTCCTTGATGATGAGCCGTCTCATCGAGGTCCGCGCCACCGCGCATACTACACCCCACAACGCGCTGGAAAATCGCCACGGACTTGATCCACAGCCGCCACCCCCAATCGCTCCCCCTCCGCGCTCTCCGCGTCTCTGCGCGAAAGGCGCCCGAGCCACGCTCGAGGAGTAGAGCTGCACGGCTGCCCCCCGCCGTCCTTCGCACGTGCGCCGCCGTAACGGCCAACTCAAAAACACTTGGCCAGTACGTGACACAGCTCAAGCCCTCTCGGCACCGCTCTTCAACACGACCAGGCGCACGTACTGGCCAGGAACGGCCTGGCCCCGACTACATTGAAAGCGGATTACGCAACGGCGACAATAGATCGAAGATTTGCTGTCGGCTGCGACAACCCTCTACCGCGGCGCGACCCCGTGTGTGTGGGCGAGGGACGACGCGCTCGCGGCGTTGGGATTTCATGCCACAACCGCCGTTTTTCACGGGCCTACCAGCATGTTCGCTCGACCCGAAGATCTCATCGCCTTGGCCGGTCAGGGAGGACGCGCGTTTGAGGAGTTGCTTTACGACCTGGTTGTTGCCGAAGCCTCTCGCCATGGCATCCCGCTAAGCGCTATTCGTTGGGACCATCGCACCAACATCGGCGACGGTGGCCGCGACATTATCGTGGCCGCAAGTCACACTGATCCCGTTCGCTTCATCCCGCAGGGCCCGTCCATATGGTCCGCGAAGTCCGGCAAGGACGGGACCCAGCCTGGCACACTCCGACAGGAATTGACGGATCCCCGTCACGCGGAGGTGCGTCAGCACCTTCAAGCAGGGAAGCCCTACGTCTGGTGCACATTGCAGCCGATGACCGAGGACGAACAATTGGCGTTAAGGGCGAAGGCGGGAGAAGTCGCTAGCGATTTAACTGCGTGCATATTCAACCCTGCGCTCGTGGAGTTTCGAGGACTTACCACGCTGTGTACAGTCCTCAACGACAATCCCGGCCTTATTCTCAAGCATCTGCCTCATATCGCCCGTGTTTTCGAGGGCGTCCTGACGTTCGCGGAATGGGAGGCACAGGACCGAGCCGGGTTTGGCACACCATTCATCGATTTCGCGGCACGCTCGCAAGTCGTTACGCAGCTTCGCGCTCACCTCCGTGATCGAAGTCAAGGGAACGTGCTCCATCTAGCGGGTCTTTCCGGGGTCGGAAAGACTCGAACGGTCTTAGAGGCCTGTCGGGCCGAACGTGACTTGAGCGGCATTCTATACCTTCCGCGACGCGCCGACATCCGCGACTCGTTGATCCGGCACCTGACTCGGAGCACAAACCTACTTGCTCTTGTCGTGATCGATGAAGTCCCTCTCGAGGACTTAACAACCCTCACCTCTCAGTTCGAATCGTTTTCCCACCGTCTCCGCTTTGTGACTATAGGGCCTGCCCGCAGAAACGAACGCGGACGCTCATCTGCAAACATCCTTGTGCTGCCTGAGCCAGACACGCGAGAGGGCGTTCTGCAAGTTGTTCGCGCCGCGGGCGCCGGCATCTCGGAGCCAGTTCTGGAGAGCATCGCTCGGTTCTCGTCGCATGATCTTCGCCTAGCCCTGATGCTCGTTGAAGCGACACGAACAGACGGTACTCTTCGCGACTTGCCAATCCAGGACGGGGAGGATGTTTGGCGCCGTGTGACGGGCCTGTTCCGCACACGACTCGGCGACCTGAACGCTTTTCAAACGCATTATCCCTATCTGACCGTGTCCGTTGACATCGGGGTGCAAGGGGAACTCAGGCATGAACTGCAACGAGTAGCCGAGCAGTTCGCCGTCCCTCCCGAGCGGCTCGACGAGGCCATCGCGTTCGCCTTGCCGTGTGGTCTCGGTATCCAGTCGACGGATTTCTTCGAACCCACGCCAAGGGCATTGGCAGGACATCTTTTCCGGCAGCGCGTTTGGAACGCGCTCAAACTTCGCCTGTCCGCCTTCCTTGGCGGACTCCCCGACCGCCTTCTCCGTCGCTTTATGGAGCGATGCCAGGAATGCGTTGGACCCGAGCGCGAAGAAATGGAGGAAGCTGTCGCTCGTTTTTTTCAGAACGAACTGGGTCCGCCGGACGTAACGCGCCTCATTGATCGCGGTCGTTCTCGCCTGTTCAAGGCATGGGCGGAACTAGACCCTTTCCGTGGACTCGGTTGGCTTCGTGAGGCCGTCGAAAACGCTTCCGAGGAACAACTTTCCTCCCTTGATGGCGCGCCTGACGGCAGTGGTGGTTGGCGAGGGCGAAGACAGGTCGTATGGCTGTGCGAAGCGCTAGCTTCCTTTGCCGATTACTTCTGGACTTGCGAGGCGGTGTTATTCCGCCTGGCGCAGGTCGAAACCGAGCCTTCCATCGGAAACAACGCCACCGCCATCTGGAGGGGTGCATTTCTACCTGTCCTTTCATTTACAGAAATACCGTTCCGATATCGTGCCGCGCACTTGTTGCGGCGGCTAGCGAGCTCTGACGAACAAACGCTCCGGCTCGTTTTTTCCGCTGTCAGCGACGCATTAAGCGGCTACATCGGGGGAAGAATGGTCCCCCCAACAATTGTCGGCGGCCGCATTGTCCCTGAACCGTGGCGCCCCGCAACCTATACGGAGCTCTACGACATCCAACGCGAGTTTGGTAAACGGTCGCTTGAGACCGTCGCCCGTTTACCAGCCCCCCTGCTCGCTCTCGGCCTTCATGCTGTCGCTGCCCACCTTCAGGACTATGTGAGGCTCGGTCTGGTCGCGGAACTGAGGGCGACCCTTGAGCCGGGGGACGAAGAGTTGAGGCAAGTCCTCCGGCGAGAATTACGGCGACTCTTGGAATGGCGCGATGGTAGAGAAGTCGGCGTCGAGCCAGACCCAATGCTCCCGGAACTCCGTCGCTGGGAAGAGTCTTTGCGCCCAAATGACCTGGCCGGACGGGTGAAGGAACTGACCTCGCTGGAGGCCTGGGAGGCCATGAGGGGTCGGACCGGCCGCGAAGTTGCTCGTCCGTCTCCCTACGAGGACCTCGCCCAAAGTATCTTGGCCAAGCCCGACGTGATAAAAGAGTTGGAGGATTGGTTCTGTTCAGAAAAACCGCGTTCCGCCTTCAATCTTGCCGCCGCCGTTGGTGAACTAGATCAAGCCGAGTCTCTGCATCCTACTATAGTTGCTTGGATAGATGGAGCCCGCTGTCCCAACGTGGTCGCGGGATACCTTCGAGGCATCGCCAAATTGCGTGGCGTTCTGTCGTCCGAGTGGACCAATCGACTTGAACAAGCTGCCAAGGATCACCCCAGATACGCAGCGGTTTTGACAGCGGACGCAGATTTTTCCGAGGCAGGGTTTAGGAGGATCATGCGCTTGGTTGATTCGGGCTCGATGCCGCCGAGGCTACTAAGAACGTTCGTCTACCCGCACTGGGAACCGAAAATTCAACTTCAAGAACGTCTGGATATCCTTCAACTCCTCTCGCGCTTGCAGGACACGGCGAAAGAGGAGACCGTGGGAGTGGCCCTATTGCTCGCATCCACCTGGACAAGCTTCGGGAAGAAACCGCTTCCGTCTGAATTGGCAGGACCAGTAATCCGAATTCTTCATGCCAGCCTGGATGTCCGCGGTGACCCGAATGAATGGTCGATCCTCTTTGAATCGCTGATCGCGACGAATCCGCAGGAAGCTGCAGATTTGGCTGCCGAAGCGCTCACGTCGCACGGCCCGCTTCGAGTTACGCTTCAGGACCTCATTCTCCCCCCACTTCTCGCTCTGGCCCGGACACACCCCCGGATGGTAATGGAGGCCATCGGCCAGCGAATTCTTGATCCAGCGCGCCGTCCTTTCTTCAGCCTACTTTCTTTCCAGGGCCTCTTCGATGCTATCGGTCTCGGAGAAGTGCAAAGATGGCTCGGACAGCATGAGGACATGGCCCGCTACATCGCGCGACATTTGAGCAGTCCACGAATCCAAGATGGCTCGCCCGTCATACCTGTCGTTACTGATTGGGTAATGACTGAGTTTGAGGGTGACGATCGCGTTTTCACTGAGTATTTCGGCGGAAGACACGCCTTTCAAATTCGGGAAGGACATGCCCGTGACAGACGCGCTGAGTTGGAGCAATCCCTTCAACCCTTCCGCAGCCACGAAAAAGCGTGGATCCGCCGCTGGGCGGAATACGAACTGCGCGAAAACGAATGGGAGGCCAAGATGGATGATCAACTGGACGACCGCATGGAACGGACGTGACCCATATGTTCCGCCGAGCTCGATGCCCGCTTTCGTCAACTCGCCAAAGCCGATGAAAGCGAGTTCGCCCCTGACGGCAGATTCGGGAGGTCCTGGCCTACGTCGAGGAAAACCAGGAACTCCTGGAAGCCGAGGCGGAAATCGAGGCGGCTGATCCTCAACTCGGGCTCGCCATCATCATGCTGCTCGTCGAGTTGCTATCGCTCCACTCCGCCTCAGCGTCCTGAATCTCCGCTTGTTCGCGCGGCATGCCGTCGCCGTCGTGCGGCACGTGCGCATGGATGAGGTCGCCGTCGAACCTGCGCACTTCGTTCTGCGTCACGACAAGGATCCACCGGTCCCACGCCAAAGTCATGTCCACGGGTTCCATCGCGATCGGCAAAACGGGCGTTATGCTGCCTCTCACGGCGCGTCCTTGCACAACTTCCGAGCCCAGGTTCCCGAGAACGTAAAGGCCTTCGCTCGTCAGAACGTGAACGTCCCCTCGATGACTGAGAACGCGATAGGCCACGCCTTTTATCGAAGCGAATCTCGCCTCCTTCGGCTTCTTGTCGCTCAGGATGTTCTGAAACAGGATCAGGGCGCCGTCGCGCGCAAGCGCGATGACGCCAAGGGTCCCCGCAACCGAGCAGACGTCGATGATGTCCAGGTTCCCGAACCTGGCCCTGCTCATGACGTGCTCTTCTCGGTCGCTGGAAAACAGGCCATGAACGACCCCCGAGAGACGAGCCGCGCATACGAGGGCCTCTGACCCGTCGGTAAGCGGCACGTTGATCACTCGGTACACGTAAACGTCCTCGCTCCCCGTGGCGTATCCGACGACGTCCGTCTCCCCCGTGAACGGCGGCCGCGCAACCAGAATCCCTTCCTTGCCGAAGGGCCCAATGAAATAACCGCTGCGAGTCACAGCGACGCCATGGGAGCCGTGGGGAACGACGCCGCCGCCTTGGTTCTTGGTCGTCGACCAAAAGCTCACTTCTTTCCGAGTCGAAACGGCGACCCACGCCCCTAGGCGCGCAACGCCATTGATCGCCTCCTCCGACGGACTCGCTTTGATTGGCGAACCCTTGAAGGCGGTCAAGTCCGCGCTGACGATTTGGACGATACCGTTGACGGAGCCAAAACAGAAATGTTCCGGGTCAGGAGCCTCGCCTGCCCAACAGACTTCCAAGTCGGGTGGGAAAGGGATGCCGACGTAGGGTATCAGGAAGCCGGCATCCCCGCTTCCGCCATGGTGCTTCTGAGTGAACAAGTACCGGTACCCGTGCCTCCGGGTCACGTGCGGATGTTCGTGATCCTGCATGGATCCTGGTCCTCCCCCTCCAGCCGCGTAGCAAGCCGAGTCACTATTCTACACTCTCCACCAGACGGCGCGACCCTGCTTGTCAAGCAACAACCAACCTACACCGCCTGGCCTGCCCGCAGGCCAGGCGGCCTGCCCCACCAACGATGGCGCCCTGCCGACCGGCCACCCCGTCATCGACTGGCAAGGCCCCGTCCCCTGGCGCGCCGACGACCTCATCGGCGCCTCGCGCCGCGACCGCCTCCGCAGCCGCGCCTGCGACCTCCTCGCCGCCCTCCGCAAAGACGGCCCCCGTTCCGCCGCCCAGTTAGCCCAGGCCGCCCGTCGGCACGGCATCTCCCCGCGCACGCTCCGCCGCGCCCTCAAGGATCTGCACGGCGACACGCAGGACGAAGCGTCGAAGGCGCCTGGGCCACGAAATCACTCCACCGACGTGACGCCTTCCAGAATCTGCACCTCCGCCACCTTCCCATCACGGCCCAGGAGTATCCGCGCCACGACAAAGGCAGGTCCCCCTTTGACCCTGTCTCTTGGCCTCAACGTCAACAGGTTGTTCCCCTCGACGGGCTCCAGGCTGCCCTTGCCGCCACTCCGCTTGAACACCCGGCAGTCCTTGCTCACCACGAAATCGTTGTGGTACGTGCCTCTGGCTTCCGATCCCGGGATCGACAGGGCCGGCTCCATGACCGATAGCACCCACTCCCCCGCGGCATTCTGCTCCACCTTGCTCACGAACGTCGCGAAATTCGCCGGGTCCTTGACAATGCGCATCTCGATGACCTTGCCCGCGTCGTTCTGCATGAGCAGGGCGCGAAACGGCCGCGTCGGGACCGTCGCCGCCTTGATGCCGCCCTTGACAAGCTCGTACGTCGCCGTGGCCGTTTCGCGATCGACCCGTCCCTGGAGGATCCGGCAGCCATCGGCCAGGGGAAAAAAGGTGTCTACTTTCTCCTTTTTTGTCTTTTTCACCTTTTTCTCCTTTGTCGCCGTGAAAACTCTGACCGAGTCCAGCCGGTCCATCCTCACGATGGCTGTCTGCAAATGCGGATTATGAAAGACGATGATCCTCGTTACCTTGTGCTCCTTGTCCGTATGGAAGCGCAACTCCATCCGCTTCATCGTCAGAAACTCGCTCCGGGGCCCTGGCTCGAACGGGACTTTCAGGGCCTTCGCCAATCCCCTGTCGATCTGGTATTCGACGACATCGCAGTGCGCCGCCGCGCTGATGGTCTCTTCGCGTCCTTTTCTTCCCTCGGGAAGCCACTTGACCAGGGTGAGCTTGTCCCCTTCGATCTTCGTGACGGACCCTTCGAACACGTGCGGATTGGGCCGCAGGATGCCAAGCTCGAGGAGATTGTTCTTCGCGTCGGCCACGATCAAAACCCGCATCCTTTCCTTGAAAACCTCCGCCTTCAGGCCGCCGGCGACGGGCGTCGTGACCAGGGGCGATCCCTCCCCGCCGTACCTGGCTTCCCATACCTTGCAATCGGGCGTCACGGCCAGCTTCTCTTCGAGGCCCCCGCGGACCTTGTACATCTCAACCTTGTCGTCATCGATCTTCTTGAAGACCGCCTGGAATCTCTGCAGACCCCCGGACCACCATACGTCGGCGCCGCGGATTTCGACGATCTTGTTGTCCCGGCCGGTGACGATCTCGGCGGTCACGAACGCCTTCGCGTCGATGTCCCCCTTCAGGCCCCTTTCGACGGGGATCATCTCGAAGCTCCCCGTCCGATAGTTCGGGCGCTGTTCCAGCAACCTGCAATCGTCCGCCGCGATGAGCGTCTCTTCCTTGGACGCCCCCGCGTGCCTCACGAGCGTGATCTTGTTCCCCTCGATTTTCTTGAGCGTCGCGTGAAACCCTTTGTCGCCCGCCCAGCCGGCGCCCGCGGCCAGAAGCAGCATGGAAACGGTGATGATCAGGTTTCTCATGGGAGAGTTCTCGCAAACAGCGGAGATTCATGTTTCGGGTCAACGGCGGCTCATCTTTATGCAATGAGCCCTTACATTAGCACCCTTTTGGAAGGCAAGCGATTGACTTCTTTCGGATCCGTGCCCTGCCTTCCGACTCCGAAGGAGTCACAGACGGTAGCCGGCGGTTGAGCGCAGCGACACCGCCGGAAAACGTCGCCCGCCAGGTATTTCGACCCCGGAAGGGGTCGCCGAACCGTGACGACGCGGCAACGGGGTCGATGCCTTGGCGCCTCCCGCGCCCTATCCTGATCTCCAGAACTCATCGCCCTCCTGCCACCCCGAACCTGCCACACCACGAGCACACCCATGTCCACCCCACGCGCCCTCCTCCTTGCGTTCCTCCTCGCCCAACCCGCCCTCGCCCAACCGCCGGTGCGCAAGTTCGATGCCCCCGGCGCCCCGCCCTTCAAGGTGCTGAAGACCGGCGAGAATCCGCCGCTCGATGTCGACGGCAACTTCGTCATCGGCCCCGACTACAAGCCCGCCCCGGAACGCAAGGTGGTCGCAGACGTTCCGCAGGGGAAGGTGAAGCAATTCACCATCGATTCGAAGGAGACCAAGCTCTTCAACCCCGGCATCGCCCGCAAGGTCTTCGGCAAGGTCGATCCCAAGAACCCCAAGACCCTGATCGTCGAAACCCACACCATCGACTACACGCGCCCGATCACCGTTTACATTCCCGCTCAGTACAAGGCCGGCAGCGCAGCCCCGTTCATGGTCGTGCACGACGGCCCCAGGGGCAAACCGGGCATGGACCTGCCGCACATCCTCGATAACCTGATCGCGCAGAAGCGGATTCCCCCCATCATCCTCATCTGGGTCGCCAACGGCGGCGGCGACGCTCAGGGGCATGAGCGCGGCAAGGAATACGACACGATGTCCGGCGCCTTCGCCGACTACATCGAAGCCGAGGTCCTGCCGCGCGTCGAGAAGAACTGCGACGTCAAGCTGACCAAGGACCCCGATGGCCGCGCCGCGATGGGCAGCAGCTCCGGCGGCTCGGCGGCGCTCATCATGGCCTGGTATCGCACCAACCTTTACCACCGCGTGCTGACGACATCCGGCACCTTCGTCAACCAGCAATGGCCCTTCGACCCCGAGACGCCCGGCGGCGCCTGGGACTTCCATGAAACGCTCATTCCGAAGAGTCCGAAGAAGCCCATCCGGGTTTTCATCTCCGTGGGCGACCGGGATCTCCTGAACCCGAACGTCATGCGCGACGGCATGCACGACTGGGTCGAAGCCAACCACCGCATGGCCAAGGCGCTCAAGGACAAGGGCTATCCCTACCAGTACCTCTTCTGCCGCAACTCCGGCCACGGCATCGGCAACGCCCAGGCCCAGTTCCTACCCCACGCCATCGAATGGGTCTGGCAAGGCTATGCGGCCAAGAAGAGTGAATGACCGGACGCGCCTCGCCCGAAGCCGAAACGCACGACTGAGCTTGACATTGTGCCGTAACAGAACCACGGCGCCTCGCGTTACGCCCGGCGAGACGGTTCCCTTTTTTCTCGATTTATGGCCGCCTCGCTGCAACGACTCGGCGCCGCCGACCGCCCAGCCGCGACATGCTGACCACCCTACGCCGAAGGCGTTGAATCTCTAAGCCCAGGGTTGGCGCGCAGCACCTACCCTGGGGGACCTGGCCAGACGAGGATTTCCTACTCCGAAGGAGTTGTATCGTCACGGCGCTACTGATGCTCAACCTTTACTCTTTCAGATGTCGTGATCCGGCAACAGACATAAAACTCCTCAGAACCGAGGAGGACCGCATCATGGCGCTACATCGCTGGGCTCTCACCGCTCTCGCCGTCCTTATCGCCGCCGCCCCGAACGGCGTCAACGAAGCCGGCGAGGCGCCGGCCGGGTGGAAGCTGGTCTGGAGCGACGAGTTCGACGGCAAGGAGCTCGATCGGACGAAATGGGACTTCGACATCGGCAACGGCTTCTACAACTATGAAGCGAAGCAGTGGATCAACGGCTGGGGCAACGACGAATTGCAGTACTACACCCGCGAGCCGGAGAACGCCTTCGTCAAGGACGGCATGCTCCACATCCGGGCCTTGAAGGAGTCCCTGCACGGCTGCGGTTACACCTCGGCCCGCCTCAAGACGCGAAAAAAAGACGGCAGCCCGCTCTTCTCCCGGAAGTACGGCCGCTTCGAGTTCCGGGCGAAGCTGCCCACCGGCCGGGGCGTCTGGCCCGCCCTCTGGATGTTGCCCCAGGACGACAAGTACGGCGGCTGGGCGGCCTCGGGCGAGATCGACGTGCTGGAGGCGCGCGGCCAGGAGCCGACCAAGGTCCTCGGCACGCTCCACTTCGGCGGCCGCTGGCCGGCGAACGCGGAGGCGAGCAAGACCTTCACGCTGCCCAAAGGCGGTACCATCGCCGACTTCCACGTCTACGCCCTGGAATGGGAGCCGGGCGAGATCCGCTGGTCCGTCGACGGCCATCAATACGCCGCCCAGTCCTTCTGGTGGAGCAGCGGCAAAACGGACGGCGGCAAAGGAGCGAAGCCGGCCAGGGAGGCGGACCTTCACCCCTGGCCCGCCCCGTTCGACCAGCCGTTTTACCTCGTCATGAACGTCGCCGTCGGCGGAAAGTTCCTCGGCAAGCCCGACAAGACGACCGTCTTCCCGGCGGAGATGGTAATCGACTACGTCCGCGTCTACGAGAAGATCGGCGGCTACGGCAAACCGAAGCCGCGCGGCGACGGCAAGCTGCCGTTCGGCAAACCGTAGAAGCGTGCGACGGCAAGCGCCTGCTCAGCGGCGGCCACGACAAGCCGGCGAGCAAGACTCTGACCCTGGCCGGTAACGCCGGTGTGGGGTGCGGGACGATTTGATGGAATGGCGGCGTGAGTCGGTTACAATGGGGTCGCCAGGTTTTCGGTGTCACAAGAGGACGAACGATGGATGAACAGAAGTTGCTCGAACGCATCACGGTGAATCCGCACATCTTCGGCGGCAAGCCCATCATTCGCGGGAGACGGCTGGCGGTCGAACATGTCTTGGGCATGCTCGCTGCCGGGGACACGGTAGAAGTGCTATTGGAGGGCTACCCCTGGCTGGAAAAGGAAGATATTCAGGCGTGCCTTATCTATGCTCGCCGCATCGTCGGGCATGAACGCATCGAACCGCTTCGAATCGAGTCAGCCGCATGAAGGTGTTGCTCGACACCTGCGTCTGGGGCGGCGCCAAGGTTGAACTCCAGGCAGCAGGCCATGACGTACTGTGGACCGGTGACCTGGCACAGGACCCGGGTGATGAAGACATCCTGGCGCAGGGGCGCCGTGAACAGCGTGTGCTCATAACCCTCGACAAGGATTTCGGCGAACTGGCGATCCGACGAGGCTTGCCGCATTGCGGTATCGTGCGTCTGGTCAATATCAGGGCGCGGCAGCAAGGCGCGGTTTGTCAGCAGATTTTGGCGCAATACGGGGATGAATTGACGCGGGGCGCCATTATCACTGTGGAGGCGGGCCGCGTGCGCATCCGACCCCCCGGCGACGGCGGACCATAAGGAGCGCGGCATCAACGGGCTCACCTGAGTGCCGTGTCTTGGTGCGCAGCTTTACGTTGATGTTCGCGATAGCGAGTAATCGAAGCTCATGAAGGTTGGTAAGCGACCACGGTTCTTCCTGAAAGAACGAAGCAACGACATCGACGAGGCTTTTGTCGTCACGATCCAACAGACGGAGGAGAAGCTATCCACACGCCGATACGGAGTCGGAGCATTCTCCAGTCCATCTCGGCCTTGTCGATCATGGCTAGACTTCTGAGTTGAACCGGTTCTTTTCCTACACCACTTCCTCAATCCAGCAAGGAGGAATCGAAGCGGCAGGGAACGTTCGCCGAACCCTGTTCAAGCCTCAGTTCATCGCTGGTCGCGTTCATCATCCGCTTTTTCCGGGGGTTCGCTTCCCCGGTTAACCATAAGCTATCTCTGCGTCTGGGCGCCTCACCAACTTTCTGCTACACGCGCTCCGGCCGCGCCGAAATCATTTCAGTTCGGCTTCCAACTTTCCCGTTCGCACGTTGAGCACGCGGAGCAGGCCCTGAAGCCGGTGGCTCTCGGCGAATCCGACACCGTATCCAAACGACTTGGCGGAGATTGTAGGACGACGGGGCCCTCGTGAAGAGTGGCCACGAAGTCGCCCCAAGAACCGGGCAACGTGCCGCCGCGGCACGCCATTTTTCTGGGGCCTGTGTCTGTAGCGCCAATGCCTGTTATCAGCGTTGCCAAGCGCATGTTCAAGCCGATCGTCTCTCGGGATCGGTCCAGTCGCATGGCGTTGACGAGAGTGCTGGATCGCCTGCGCCAACAATAGCGGTTACAGCGCAAGCTCGGCGAACCGCGGCTGACACGCGGTGCTGTATGCGACGCGCATTCGGCGCGCCGCCGGGAAAAACTGCGCGCACGCCGTCGTGAACCAGTAGGCGCCGTGTACGCAGGGAGTGAAATCGCTCGGGGCGCCGTCCGAGCCATGGTCGGCCATGATGGCGGCGAGGCCGTCCGCGTCGAGCGGGCCCGAGGCGGCGAGCAATTCCCGAAAGCGGCGGTTGCGCAGCTCGGAAGAGCGGTGGACGCGGCGGCCGCGCAGCGGGGCTGGCGCGGCCGCGCTGTAGACGGCGTCGTCGGGAACCTGCACCTCGCGCATCATGGGCGCCGAGAAATCGTTGGTATGGAACAGGCAGTCTTCGCCGGGCGGCGGCCGGCGCAGGAAGCTTCGGGTCGTGGACAGTTCCAGCGAAGCGATGTCCCCGCCCGCGTCCGCGAGCATCAGCAAGCCCCCGCCCCAGCGCTGCTGTCTCTCCAACCAGGCGGCGGCGTCCGCAACGGTCGCGCATTGCCGTAGCGCCTCGCAGATGAGCATCGAGAGGGGTACGCCCGACGCCTGCGCGTTGTCTGTCGCGAAGGCGTAGTTGTAGGTGATGCACAGGCCGTCTTCGTTCATCCCGTCAACCGCCCCGGCCAGCGGCGCCACGGTGAACTCGAGCGAGCGCCGACCCGACTCCGGCCGGCTCTCACGAACGGAGTAGAGCGGCTGGACCGCGGGCAGATAATCGAAGTTCCGCGCCAGCATTGGCGCCGCCCCGGCCGAGCGCGAACCGCGCACTGCTACGGCCGAACAAGCGCCCGGACACGCGGTGCAGCCGCCGATCGAGGATAGCAATGGCTCCAGAGCGTTGAAAAGATAGAGATTGTTGAGGCTCGCCCGGGCCCCCTGCGCCAGCCCGGCCAGACGCGCGGCGAAGTCCGGCCAGTCGCGCGACACGCGCCCGCCCAGGGCGTGACGCGCCTTGCGGCCCGCGACCAGGCGATAGAGCGGATAAGGCAGCCACCACGGTTTTTGTCGCCGGAACGCCTCGATCTTCCCCAGGGTGGACCGCGCGGCGTCGATCCTGCCCGCAAGCGCGCTCCCCTGCGCGCGTCCCATCTCGAATGGGGACCCCTGGCAAACGACGTCGAGCATTGCCTCCACGGGCGACTCCGAGTTGCACGGTATCTTGTCCGGGACGACTCCTGGGAACTCAGGACCCGTTTCAACCATAAAGTATATATGCGTCGCCCGCATCAACCCCGCTTTCGGCAAAGGAGTTCCCCATGCTATCTCGACCCGCTTTCTCACGTGCCCTGTCGCTCGGCTTGTCCGCCGTTCTCTCCCTGGTCGCTCTGCCGCTCATCCTGCTTGCGGCGGCCGGCGCCGCGGCGGCCGGGGACGACTACAAGCCCCACTACGCCGTGAACCCGAAGAACCCGCGCGTGTTCCTCGAGATCACCATTGGCGACAAGGTGGCTGGGAAGATCGAAATGGAGTTGTTCGCCGACACGTGCCCCAAGACGGCGGAAAACTTCCGGCAACTGTGCGTCGGCACGAAAAACAAGGAGGGCAAGACGCTGGCCTTCAAGGGCTCGGTGTTCCACCGCATCATCCCGGACTTCATGTGCCAGGGGGGCGATTTCACCCGCGGCGACGGCCGCGGCGGCGAGTCGATCTACGGCGGCAGGTTCGACGACGAAACCTTCGAGGGCAAGGCCGGCAAGCACTTCGGCCCGGGCACCCTGTCCATGGCCAATGCCGGCAGGAACACCAATGGCTCCCAGTTCTTCATCTGCACCGCCCCGACGCCCCACCTCGACGGCAAGCACGTGGTCTTCGGGCAGGTCGTCAAGGGCTACAACGTGGTCAAGGCGATGGAAGCCGTCGGCTCCCGCAGCGGCAAAACCTCCAGCAAGGTCACCATCAGCGATTGCGGAATGGTTAAGTAATCCCGGCGCGTCGACCGGGTGAGCGAGCCGTCGTCTTCCGCTTCTTGGGAGCCGGCGGCTTTTTCGTTGTCTTGGCCCGCGGCTTTTCAGAGGCCGCCGGCTTACGGGCGCCGCGCGGCCGTGGTTGCGCGGGCGGCTTATCCACTTCCCGCGCCTGGCCCCCAGCTTCGATCTCGATCCCGAAGATCTCGCCCAGGTCGGAGCCACGCAGCGTGCTATCGCTCTTGCCCTCGAGCGCCGCGTCAAGGTTCCCGGCGTCGACCGCCTGGCTGATCAATTCGAGGTGGTCGACGCCGCGCAGCGTGAAGAGCAACTCCGGGGCCGTGTCGAGCCGCGCCCCGACGCCGTAGAGCGTGGCGGCCACGTGCTTGCACATGCCGGCATAGTCCGGGCAACTGCAAGCCATCTTGATCTCGCGGGGACGCGGAAACAGGCCGCCATCGGACTGCGACAGGCGCTCCATGATGGCCCGGTCGAACTTGCCCTGCAGCAGGTCGATGAGCGAGTCGATCGACCGTGAGCAGTCTTTCTTGATCTGCGACCAGATCGCCGCCGGCAACGTGCTGATGTCGATGGTGACGCGATAGACTTGCGAGCCGCTCACGAAGGCCTTGACCTTGCCGCGCTCCATCTGCAAGTCGATGACCGCGCCGTTGCGGACATAGGTCCGGCCGCGCGGCAGGCGGTTGTCGTAGTCGCTGTAGCGCTCCAGGTTCTCGCACCACGCCTTGCCCCAGAACGAGGCGGCGATTTTCTTCCCTTCCAGTTCGACCGGCGCCAGCGGGCGTTTCTCCTTCTTCGCCAGCTTGGCCGCATACGCTTTTGCGTTGGCCCTCCGCTTGGCCGCCGGAACATAAGGACGCCAATAATAGCCCCAGGACATGGGAGCCTCCGTGCTGAGAAATCACTCGGATGCGACGCTTTCCTGTCAAGAATCCTAGCAAACGCCGCATCTAGTCCGCAATACCGGGACGCACTATTCGGTCGCACGGTTGATGTCGAGCCCGACGAAGCGCATCAACTCCTCGTCGTTCATCTCCGTCAGGTTGATCTCGCCTTCAGGGCTGAGGACCCGATCGGCGATGTCCTGCTTGCTCTCGATCATGGCGTCGATGCGTTCCTCGACGGTGCCGCGGCAGACGAATTTGTGCACAAGCACGTTGCGCTTCTGGCCGATGCGGAAGGCGCGGTCGGTCGCCTGGTTCTCCACCGCCGGGTTCCACCAGCGATCGAAGTGAATGACATGGCTGGCCGCCGTGAGGTTGAGGCCGCTGCCCCCGGCCTTGAGCGAGATCACGAAGAACGGCGGCCCCTGCTCGTCCTGGAACGAGCGCACCAGGTCCGCGCGCTTGCCCACCGGCGTGCCCCCGTGCAGCACCAGCCCGGCCCGACCGAACACCTCGGCCAGAAAGTCGGCGAGCGGCTGCGTCAGCGTCTGAAACTGCGTGAAGACCAGCGCCTTCTCCTGGCGCTCCACGATCGGCTCCGCCAGGAGACGCAGGCGTTCGAACTTGCCGCTGTCCTGAGGGGCGAAGGCCGTGCCCGGCAAGTACTGGGCCGGGTGATTGCAGATCTGCTTGAGGCGCAGGAGCAGGGCCAGGACCAGGCCGCGCCGCGCGATGCCCTCCGCGTCCTCGAGCCGGCGCGCGAACTCCGCGACGGCCTGTTCATAGAGAGCGGCTTGCTTCTTGGACAAGCCGCATTCGGCGCGCATTTCCGTCTTCTCGGGCAGATCGGGCACAATCGTCGGATCGGTCTTGAGGCGGCGCGGGATGTACGGCCGGACCAGACGTCGCAGCGCCGCGAAGGCGCCGGGCGTCCTGCCCCTTGTTGAGCCGCTTGACGTACTGCTTGAACTGCGGCGGCGCGGGAGTCCCGGGCAACAAAATCGAACAGCGACCAGAGGTCCCCCAGATGGTTCTCGACCGGCGTCCCCGTCAACACCAGGCGGCAGCCCGCGCCGAAGCTCTTGACAGCCCGCGTCTGCGGCAGGCCGGCGTTCTTGATCGCCTGGGCCTCATCGAGGATCGCCAGCGCTGGGGCGCCTTCTCCAGCCAGGCCTGCCGACGCGCCAGACCGTAGGTTGTCACCACCAGATCGAAGTTCGCCAGGGCCGTGTCGGGATTCTTCGCCGCCGCGGCTCGCTCTTCGGCGGACGACTCCGATGGATGCGCGTGAAGACTTTGAGCGACGGCGCGAGAACCGCGCCCGGCTCCCGCAATAGCAGATTGCCGACCAGCGACGCCGGCGACCAGCGAGCTCGGCTTCCGCTTGCCCGCCGCCTCGCGCCCGCTTGCGCAAGGGCAAGATCGATCACCTGAATCGTCTTGCCCAGGCCCATGTCGTCGGCCAGACATCCTCCCAGGCCGAGCTCGGTCATGAACCGGAGAGCCAGCGCACCCCGTCGACCTGGTAGGGCAACGTCGCCTGCAGGTCCTGGCCCGGCCGGCACGTATCCGATCGTCTCCGGCCGCCGCATCGCTCGAGCGTCTCGCGCAGCCATGGCCCCGCCGTGATCCGCGACCAGTCCGCGACATCGACTCCGACTCGTCGCCCGCCCCCAGCTTGGCCCCGGCGAGCAGCCGCATGCCTTCGATGAAGCCGATGCCGGCCGCATGCTCCTTCTCGAGCGCTTCCGGTGATCGAGCGCCTGCTGGATTTGCTCCCGGTCCACTTCGATCCATTTGCCGCGCGAAGCGGCAGGCCGGTGGTCCCTTCAAAGTCGTCGGCGTTCGGCGTCGGTCAGCGGCTCGCCATCGATGGCCAGGCCGACGTGGAAGTCGAGCATCTGGTCCATCGACAGCATGCTGGCCGGCTTCGTGCCGAGGCTGACGTGCACCTGCGGCCGGGGCGGCGTCCGAGCCGACCACCAGTCGGGCAAGCGCACGACGACGCCAGCCGCCTCAAACTGAAGTGACTCTTTCAGAAAGCGATGGGCTTGGCGAATGCTCCACGCTTGTGGCGCGGGCTTGGCGCGCGGAGTCGAGCAGCTCGCGCACGAGGCCGCTCCGTTCCGCCGCCCGGCGCACCGGCTCCAGAAGCGCGGTGAAGCTCGCCGTCTCCTTGGCGCTCGCATAGGTCTTCAGGGCGTCCGCGAGCGGCAGGTGCTGTAAACGCGCCTGGCTTGACAAGCGATGCGTGAACGTCGCCAGGAAGGCGAAAGGCCGGTTCGGATCGCGTTTGTTCTCCGCCAGATGAAAGGTGACGCGCCCCAGAAGATGGTAGAGCGGATGAACGCTTTGCAGCCAGGCGGCCGCGCCGCCGGGAAACGCCCGCGCACGCTCGACAGCCGCGGCGCGCCAGGGTCGCGCTAAGCGCGCAGCCTGTCCGCCGACAGGTATTCCAGGCGCATGAGGCGGCTTCCCCGACACGCCGCCAGCTCGTCGCCCGCGAGCCTCGAGAGCGGCCCTCCTGGAGCGGTGTTTCCCCGAGGTGGCAAAGTTGTTGAAGGAAGTCGCGCGCGAAGCCGCGCCCAGGAGCGAAGTCGGCCGGCAACTCCTGCTCGATCTCGCTCCCCGCCAACGAAGCAATCCCTCCGCAGACGACGCCGCGAACGCGCCCGTAACCGCTCAGCGTCTGCGCATCGAAGGATGCAGTCGTCTGCGGGGCCTTCCTCGACTTGAAGACTTCCGCTCGGCGTCAGGGTCAGACCAGCTGCCATTGCTGGAGCCTCATCCGCGTTCAGGCAGGGACATCGTCCTTGGCTCGGTGGAGGTCCAGCGCGCCCTGACAATCGCCCGCCAAGAGCCGGCAAACGGCGGCCAGACGCCGGCGAAACCGCATCGCGTCGCAGCCGCAGCAGCTCCGCGGCTTCCTGGGCCGCCGCCTCGAACCGCCGCGGCGGCCTTGCTCGGCGCGGGTCAGGCGGCACCCGCGTGGGCGCGGCGATCGTCCGCAGCAGCGACAGGTCCGCCCTGCAGCGGCGGCAGGTCGCGGTTTCCTGTCCCGCCCCGCCGCAGACGGGACAATCAACGAGGCTCGGCTGATTCATCAAAGGTCTTCCAGATAGAAGAGGGCGTCGGCCAGCTTGTCGCTCGCCTGCCGCGCCGCCTGCCAATCCTGCTGCGCCAGGCAGTGCTCGAGCTGCTTGCGCTGCTGGGCGATCTCGGCCCGGTCCTCGGCGCCGAGCTTCTCCTCGAGCCGCTGCGCCTTTCCCGGAGCGCCCGCGCCTGCACGACCTCGCGGTGGTGGTCCGGCGCCGGCTCGGCCGGCGGCGTCGCGGCCATCCCGGCGGGCCCCTCCTCCGTGTCGCTGCCCCAGAGCCGGTCCAGTCGTTCCTGGGCGGCGTCGCGCTCCTCGTCCTCGAACTGGGACAGGGCGTTGCGGATCGTGATGTGCTTGGCCAGGCCGGTGGCGCGCTCGCGGGCCGAGACCTTGAGCATGCCGTCGAGGTTGAGGTCGAACTGCACGAGCAGCTCGTTGCCGGCCGGGACGGGAGCGAGTCCCTGGATGAAAAAGGAGCCGAGATGATGGTTGCGGCGCCAGTCCTCGTGCTCCCCCTGGTAGACTTCGATCTCCACCGTGTCTTGCCCGTCGTGGGCGGTGTAGAAGGAGTCGCTGCGCGCGGCGGGCAGGGGCGTGTTGCGATGCAGCACGGGGGTGAAGCGCAGGAACTCGTCCGCGTCGAACGGGCCGTAGAGCGCCTTGATGCCCAGGGAATGAGGCGTGATGTCGACCAGCACCGGCCCCACCTCGGCCCCTGCCAGCAAGCCGGCCTGAATCGCCGCCCCCATGGCGACGCACAGGTCCGGGTTCACCTCCTGATGGGCCGGCTGCCCCAGCCTCTCCTCGAGCAACCGGCTCACCAGCGGCGTGCGCGTGCTGCCGCCGACGAGGATGACGCGATCGATCTGCGCCGGCGTCAGCTGAGCGTCCTCCAGCGCCTGCCGTAGACACTCCAGCGTCTTCTCCAGGAGCGGCAAGATCATCGCCTCGTAGTCGTCGCGGCGGATTTCCGTCTTCAGATGCAGCGGCCGGCCCTCCTTCTCGGCGATGAACTCCTCGTTGATGGCCGCGATCGAGTGGAACGAGAGCGCTTTCTTGGCCGCTTCGGCCGCCGACAGAACGCGGGCATGGGCCACGGCCTGGCCGCGCAGGTCGACGCCGTGCTCCTTCTGAAAGGCGTCGCAGACGTGCGCGAGCAACAACTCGTCGAAGTCGTCACCCCCCAGACGCGTGTCGCCGTGGCTGGAAAGGACCTCGACCACCCCCTGCTGGGTCTGCACGATCGAGACGTCGAACGTGCCGCCGCCCAGATCGTAGACCAGCACGCGCCTCAGCTCGGCCTGCTCGGATCGTAGGTGAGCGAGGCGGCCGTCGGCTCGTTGAGGATGCAGCACCTCGAGCCCCGCCAACTCGCCGGCCTCGCGCGTCGCTTGCCGCTGCGCGTCGTTGAAGAAGGCCGGTACCGTGATGACGGCCTTGCGTACCGGCCGGCCCAGGATTCCTTCCGCCCGCTCGCGCAGGGCGCGCAGGATCATCGCCGAGATCTCCTGCGGCCGGAACTCCTGAGCGCCCAGCCGCACCTTGATGTCTTCCCCCATCTTCCGCTTGATCGATTTGGCCGTGCGTTCCGGAGCGAGCAGCCACTGATTGCGGGCGGCTTTGCCGACCAGCAGTTTCCCTTCCGCGGAGAAGCCCACGAAAGAGGGAAGGATCGGGTCGCCGTCCGCCGCGAAGACGTGCGGCTGCCCGTCGACGACGAGAGCGATTTCGCTATTCGTGGTCCCCAGGTCGATGCCGACAATCGGCTCCCCCGGAAAATCCTTGAGCGGATCAGCCATGGAATGCTCCCTCCCGGAACGGCGCGCCCGGCGGGGCCCGCCATGATGCTTGAGAAATCTGCCTGCAATCCGTACCGCGTCGTGAGGCTACCGCGCCACGCGGACCAGGGCACAGCGAAACGGGCGCCCGTGCCAGCGATAGCCACGCCGCAACTCGGCGACGACCGTGTGCGGCGCGGCTGCCGGATCGGCCACGACTTCGAAGACCTCCATCGTCTCGGCGTCGAAGGGGCTGCCCGCGTCATCGGTTCCAACCCGTGCTCGACGAGCAGCCGCTCGATGGCTGCCGGCTCATGGCGTATCCGCTCAGCAGCGCTCGACCAGCGCCGCCCGAGCGTTTGAACCGGCGCCGGAGTCGGGCGCCGGGGCAGCGCGGCGGCGGCCGAAGAGACGCCCCAGAAGCCCGCGGCTTGCGCCCCCTTCGGCGCCTCGGCGCGCATGCTTTCCGCGAGCCGGCCAACCTCGCGATGGGCCGCGTCGAGCGAATCCTGGACCTCGAGCAATACTTTCAGCCACGAGGGCGGTTCAGTCGGTTCCGTGTCCGGGTCAGGCGCTTGCGCTCGCGTCTCCTCGAGCGCGGCGAGAACCGCGCCGGTCTGTTCTTGCATGGCCCGAGCCGACCGGGTCTGCAGGTGCACCTCATGGCGCAGCGCCGTGAACAGCCCCGCCAGCTCGTACCAACTCCACGCCGGCTCCGGCTCCAAGGGACAAACCGGCTCGGACACGGGGCGTCGCGCCAGTTCCTCGAGCCAGAGGCGGAAGTCGGCAAGGACCGCGTCGATCCGTTCCGGCGTCAAGACGTTCGCGTCGCCTGCAAGAGAACCTTGAGCGACAGACGACGACGTGGCTTCCGGCATGCCCATTCCTCGATCAGATGGTCCAGCGTTTCCCGGTTTCCCGCATCGAACAAGCGATGCTCCAGCCGCGTCTTCCAGTCGCGCAGCCGTTCGTACGCCTCGCGCACGGCCGTGAACCGCTGCGGGTCGCGTTCCGGCGTGTGGCGGCGCACCAGCTCCAGGTAGCGGTTGCGGATCGCCTCGTCCGTGGCGCCGCTGTCGAGGCCCAGGATTTCGAAAGGATCGTCGTTCACCAGCTATCCTCGTCGTCTTTGGGTTCGAACGGGCCGTCTAGCGGGACGCCCATCATGTTCTCCAGCATGCTCAGTAACGGGTTCAGTTGCTGCACGTCGCGCTGGAGGCTCCGAATCTCCTCGAGCACGGTCTGGTCTTTTTCCTTCTCGGCGAGCTGCTCGGCGCGGCGCAGGAGGTCCTGAACGATCCAGTCCGCGCGGCCGCCCCGCTCGCGAAGACGCTCGCGCGCCTCGAAGAATGGATAGAGCGCATGCGTCGGGAATCGTTGTCGCGCCTGCCGCAGCGCCTTTTGCTTGGCCCGCACGCCGCCCCGCTCCAGCAGGAACAGGCACCACATGTCCATCTGCTCGACCGTGAAGTCGGTTGGCCGAACGGATTCCAGGTATTTGACAATCTTCTTCTCGATCGCCGCGGCCCCCGGCGCCTCCAGGCCGGCCTTGTCGTAGGCGCTCAGCGCGATCAGGCAGGCGAGACCGGCCGCCGCGCGTGGCGGAGCCGATAGCTCCCGGTCCAGCTCGGTCTGGAAGCGTTTCAGCAGGGGCCGCGGCAGCTTCAGCCGCTTCGCCTCTGACAGGATCAGCCAGGCCGGCGCCAGGCGTTGCGGCGCCTCGGCGTACGCTTCGGCGAGCAGTCGCTCACCTTCCGCCGTCTGTCCCCACTTCAGTTCGGCGACGCCCCAGAGCGCCAGCACGAAGCCCGTGCGCGGCCGTTCCGGCTCGTCCAGGACCGCCTTGAAGAGCGCGCGGGCCTCGTCCGTCCGCCCGGTCCCGGCGTAATGCGCGGCGCAGCTCCACCGCGCCTGGCGCATTCGGTGTCGCAGTGTCTGGTCGAGCGGATCCTGCGCGACGGCCCGCTGCAGCGCCTCCAGAACGCCGGGAAAATCGCGGCGCTCACCGCGGACATCTGCCAGGGCGCGCAGCGCGTCGGGATAGTTCGGCCGCTGCGCCAGGTGGCCCAGCAGCGCCTCTTCCGCCTCCGGCAGCTTGCTGGCGAGCCGCAACGCTTCGTACAGAGCGACATGGGCCTCGTCCAGGTCCGGCGCCAGCGCGATGGCCCGGCGATAGCAGGTGATCGCCTCAGGCTTCAGCGGTTTCGGCAGCACCGGCCGCAGCGACTTTAACGACGGCGGTACCGTCTCCGGATTGAACCGGGCGGCGTTGTGCCCCATCCGCAGCCACACCAGCGCTCGCGCCTGCGGCAATTGCTCCGCCGGCCAGGCGACGGCGTTATTCGCCAGATCCACCTCGTAGGCGGCCCAGTACGCATGCGACTCCGGGGCCAGCATGTGCGCTTCGCTGACCAGAGCGTTGAGCCGGTTCAGCCCCGGATCGTCCGGTGGCGCGGGGAGCCTCTTGCCGAAGCGGGCCACGTCATCCGGGTCCCCCCGCTGCGCCAGCGCCCAGTAGACCCGACGCCACAGGACCGGGCTTAGCTCGGGGTCGCTCGTATCGCGTGCCAGGTCCTGCGCGATCTGCAAACAGCGGCCGAAATCGACTTCCTCCTCGTGGAGCATCGCCCGCAGTTGCCGCAGCCGGCCCTCGACGGGGTCCGCGGTCAGTTGCTGGGAGATGGCGAGCAGTCGCGCCTGCGTATCTCCGTCGAGGCCGTGACGGAAGTCCGGGTCGATGGCGCAGCGCAGCGGCGCCACCAGTTGCGCCGGCAAACCGCCGGCGGAGAGGCGGGCCCAGTTGTCGCGGGCACGATCGTCCTGACCTTGATAGTAGGCGAGCAAGCCGCGCAGCAGCACGCGCCATTCGAGGAAAGGCGATTGCAGTCCGATGCCCTGCAGGATCTCCGGCGCCTTGTCGTCGGCGCCCTCCGCCAGGGCGTGAAAGGCTGCGTCGACGCGTACCGCGTCCGCCTGCCAGGCGGCCGGGGCTTGGGGACGCCGCTGCGGCAATAGGATCAGCGCGTCCGCCAGACGGCGCTCGAGTCGCTGCCGCTCCTCGTCGCCCACACGCTCGCGCCAGGCCAGGGCCGCCTCGATCTCGCCGCCGACGGCCAGCAGTGACAGGAATCTCCCCAGCCGGGCGGAAGACGCTTCGACCTGCGGCATATACGCCTTCACGAGCGCCGCGCCCGCGGCGTTGCCCTGGTGCAGCAGCTGGTCAGCCCGATGCTGCACGGCATCGAGCAGAAGCTCCTTGTGCTCCGCGCTGGGCTGCTCCTTGTTGAGCTGTTTGGCGAGATCGAGGGCGGTCTGATAGCGACCTTCGACAAAGGCGCGCTGGACCCGCTGCTGAAGATTGTCCGGCGAGGGCGCAGGCCGCATCTTGCTGTGCTTGCTCATGGCGAATCCGTTGCCTCGGTTTTTGACATTCTAAGCCGTCAGCGGCCGGATACAAGCGCCTTCATCCGGCTCGCGGCCGAAAAGTCAACCACCAATCGTCGACAAAACAACCAGAATTGCCAGTATCTGGGCTCCGCAGCAAAGCGCTCCCACGCCGAGGAGTTGCCCGACCTGGTTCGCCTTGTACGGTGAGCCGTTGACGGGGTCCCAATGTTCGGTTTTCCAGGCGGTGAAAGCAGGCTCCTGGAGTTTCATGAAAACGATGCCCAGGCCGGCGTTGAACACGCCACAAAGCTGAAGCGGCGCGAACGCGTAGACTCCCGTCATCGCGACACCGATCAAGACTGCGAACGAGCTGGTCCAGATGTCCCGCGCTTTCACACGGCCTGCGTTGACGACCATGCATACGCTGCCGGCCAAAGCGCCGAACAGGATCGTCGCGCCGAATATTTGTCCGGGCAGCCAGGGTCTCTTTTCCGGTAGCGGATTGTCGTTGCTCGCGGCAATCGGTCTCGCACTGGTCGCTGGGTGAAGGAAGCCTCTCGTCTGCGAGGTGATGTTCAGTTTCATGATCGCGGCCCTCGGTTGATTCACAGTGGATCGGTCGTCTCCGATCTCCGACGACGAATAGCCGATCCTGAAGCGTCTGTGACAGGCGTCAGGGCCGCTGTTGGAAGGTGGCGTCCTTGACGCTTCAAACTTCGCTCTGGACGAGCCGGGCGCTGCCGGTTACAGTCTCAAGAACTGCCCAGGGGAGAGTGAACCATGAAACGACCTCTCGCGCTTCTCTTTTTGAGCGCGGCTGTGCTGAGCGCCTATTTCGGTGGCCGTGCCCATGCCGTGCCCGTTCCTTCCCTTCCCGCTCCACTGACGGTCGAGCAATGGGAATACTGCGAGATCGTGGAGAAGCGAACGACGGTGCGCGAGGTACCCCCTGCCGGGAAGGCCGGCGCCATCATGACCAAGAGCGTCTCCTCGCTGCGCTGGGTCACCGCCGAGACGGAAATCGAGGCCCCCAGCTGGGCGGATCTGGGCGCTAAGATGAAGATCCCCGCCAAGGCCGACGCCTCCCCCGAGATGCAGCGCCTCCGCGTCCTTAACCGCATGGGCATGGAAGGCTGGGAATTGATTAGCCATTCCAAGACCGGTTCGACTATCACGGGGCCGGAGAACTGGCTGTTTCGCCGCAAGCGGGTGGATGGGCCGAAGTGATCACCTTGCAGGACGCGACACGGGAATCTGCCGCGGATCAACACGGATGAACGCGGATCAGATCACGGCAAATCCGCCGGGCGTTTGCCGATGGTCACGGGAATAACGACGTTCTCGCCTTCGCGAATCACTTCGACGTCCACCTTCGTCTCCGGCGCCGTGTCGACGATCAGCTGGCGGAGGTGGCGAACGGGTTGGGCGCGCAGGAGGCGGTCCTTTTGGTAGCGGACGATGACGTCGCCGACCTTGAGGCCGGCGCGTTCGGCGGCCTGGCCGGCGACGATCTGCGTGACCTGCACGCCGCCGTCATCGACGAGGAACAGCTCCCTGGCACGCGGGCCGGCCACTTCTTCCAAGCCGATGCCCAGGTAACCGCGCGGGACTTCCCCCTTGGTGACCAGGTGGTCGACGATCTTGCGGACGGTGTTGCTCGGGATGGCGAAGCCGATGCCCTGGTTGACGCCGTTGTCCGACGCGATGGCGACGTTGATGCCCATGACGCGGCCGTGCTGATCGAAGAGCGGGCCGCCCGAGTTGCCGGGGTTCATGGCGGCGTCGGTCTGGATCAATTCCACCAGGTCGAGCAGGGTGAGCAGGCGGCCCTTGGCGCTGATGACGCCCTGGGTGACGGTCTGCTTCAGGCCGAGCGGGCTGCCGACCGCGAGGGCCCAGTCGCCGACCTGCACGTCCCGGTCGCTGTCGGCAAAGGGGGCGGCATGGTCCACTTCCTCCTTCAGCTCGGCGGGCAGATCTTCGGGCAGGCGGATGACGGCGAGGTCGGTGATGGCGTCGGCGACGATGGCGTCTTTATCGAGGCCGATGGTGTGGCCGCTGGCGAACGTAAGGCGGAGGCGTTCTGCCCCCTTGACGACGTGGTTGTTGCTGAGGATGAGGCGCGGGCCGAGGATGAGGCCGGAGCCGACGCCGCCCGGGGCGTACTTGCGGTCCTTGTCCGGATCGTAGATGAGGGAACGTTTGCCTGCCGGACCAAGCTCTGCCACTTTGGGCTCGCGCAGGTTCTGCACATTGACGACGAGAGGCGCCACCTTGCGGGCGACGGCGCGGAAGCCGAGCGAGACGATGTCGACCTTCTTGTCGAGGGCGGTCAGAACCTTGTCGGCGTGCACGGCGTCTTCCTTCAACTCCTGGCGACGCCGCTCCAGAAAGACCTCGGCCTCGGCGCGCAGCTCGGCGCGGCGGGCCAGGTAGAGGGCGTCGGCGTCGGTCTTCGCTTCGATCGAGCGCCAGTGGGCGCGGATATACGGGGCCAGGTAAACGAGCAGGACGATGAACGCCGCAAGGAGTACGACGCCGAAAACGCGCGTGACGATGAACGCGAAGCTCGAAGGGCCCGTCAACTCAGGCGGCCCTACCGGAGGTGTGACCGGAGTGGCCAGCGAAGGCGCAGGAAACGCGGAATAGGAGGTTTCCGGCGGGTTCGGAAGCAAGGGAGCCTGGTCCATGCGAGCACCTGCGAAGCAATGGGCGATCTGCACTATTCTAACACGTCAACGCCGGAGAGTCGTCGGCGGATGTCGCGATACCGCCCGAGCGACTCACTCCGGGGGCTTACGTTGCCCGGCTCGCCAGGTCAGGCGGGGTCTCCTCGCGGCGCCGTCGCGTCGGCCGTATGCCAGGCGGCGTACCACGTCATCGCCTGGTAGTCGCGCACGAAGCCCGCGGCTTCCAGCATACCTCGGGCCGGCATCGTCGTCGCCGGCTCGTCGTTCCAGGTCTCGACCGAGAGCTTGTAGCGCGGGTCGCGGCGGCGGGTCTTGTTGACGATCGCGGGGAGGAGCCGGATCGCCTTGGCCAGCCTGTCTTCGGAGACGCCGGGGGGCGTGGTGAGCTTGCGCCCCTGTTGCTCGATGAGGAGGACGGGGGCGCCGTCTTGCAGGATGAGCCAGTTGCCGGGGCGGCGGGTGAAGGGTTGGTCGTCGCGGCCGGGGACGGGAAGGAGGCCGGTCGAGTAGAGGTTGGCCGGGTCGAGGCTGGAGAGGAGGACGGGGGCGCCGGCGGGGGGCGTGGGGCCGAGGAGCGATTGCAGCAGGTCCGCGGCGGCCGGGAGGGCGAACTGCGCGCCGGAGAGGCCGTCGACGAAGAAGCCGCGGCGAGCTTCGCCGGCCATCTCCATGCGGCTGAAGACTTCGTAGAGGATGCGCCAGGGGGGCATGCGCTCGTCGAGGAGGGCGAGCTCGCGCGTGACAATGCCGTGTCGCTGCAGGAGGACGCCGGCCTGGAAAACGGCTTGCGTCTCCATGTCGGGGCGGGCCCAGGGGACGAGCGACCAGCGGCCTTCGGGAAGCAACGAGGCGAGCCGGGCGGCGTGAGCCCCCGGAGAGGGGCGCGTCGTGCCGCGGAGAAACGCCCGTAAACGCGCGGGGCTTCGGAAAGCGGGCGGCTCCTCAGCGGGGTCGAGCGTTTCGCCGCGGCGGAGGACGTCCATGCCGTCGTTGGTGGCGAGGCCGAGGCGGACCAGGCGCCAGAGGGCGGCGCGGACCTGGCTGGGCGGAAGGTCGAGCTGCTGGCAGAGGTCGACCACGAAGAGAGCCCCGCGGGCTTGTAGGCAACTCAAGACCTGACCGGCGCCGGGGTCGTCCGTGCCGGTGGCCGCGGCGGGTGGCGGCGGCTGCATCGGCAGGTGTTCGCGGGTGAAGAAGGCGACGGCGCCGGGGCCGAGGGGCTCGTCGCCCTTGCCGGTCCAGAGGCGGCGGCCGGCGATTTCGTCGTCGAGGAGACACGGTAGGTAGTTGGGGACGCGGGCGGTGAGGATGGCGTCTTCCCAAAGGTCGGCGGGGAGGAAGAGGCCTTCGAGCTTGTCGAGGGCGGATGGGAGGGGGGCGACGTTCTCCGAAACTCGGCCCCCCTCACCCCTGCCCCTCTCCCCCGCGACGGGGGAGAGGGGGAAGAGACCCTGCCAGCGCAACTGGAAGTCGGCGAATTGTTGGGGGGAGCAGGCGGTGATTTCGCGGCGAAGCAGGGCAAGGGTTCCGCGCTGGAGCTGCTCCATGTTCTCGGGGGCGGAGAACTGGACCGGCGCCGATTGGAAATCGGCGCCGCTGGGAGGGATGACGACGGCGCGGCCGGTCTGAGTCCATTCTTCGAGCTTGCGTTTGGCCCAGCCGGGGTCGAAGCCATAGCGCTCGATGACGTCAGCGAGACTGACGAGGGCGTGCGTGTGGAGGAAACGCTGGAGAATCGTCGCCGCGGCTTCGTCGCGCGTCGTGGACGACCCATCCCGACTGAAGGCGTGGCGGTAGAGGCCTTCCTCTTCCCGGAGAATCCAATGCGGGCCGGATGACAGCTCGAAAGGAAGGGCACGGCCATCGCGCAGCAGCTCGGCGATGAACTCTTCCATTGGGCCTTCGAGCTCGGTCGGGCTGAGGTCGCCGACGCGGCGCAGCCACTCGGCGGTTTCGGCGGCGCTGCGCGGCGGGCGGCCGACGTTGCGCAGGCGGCGTTCGACCTGGGCGACGGCGCGGCGGTCGAGAGGGAGTCGGCCGCCATCGCTGACGAGTTGATCGAGGAGGCTCTGGTCGAGGCGTTGATAGGTATCCGTCGCGGCGCCATCGACCTGGTCGTACTCGTATTGATTATCGGCGTTGAAGGCGAACCAGAGGCCGGCGGCGAAGGGGGACGGAGCCTCGAGGCGGCACGTGTGGACCTCGATCTTGCCCGCGGCGATTTCCGTGAGCATGGCCTCGACGCGCGGCAGATCGAGGTGGTCGTGCAGGCACTCGCGGAAGGTCTCTACGACGATAGGAAAATCGGGGAACTGGCGGGCGACTTGGAGCAGGTCGCGGCCACGCAGGCGCTGGAGCCAGAGCGGGGAGCGCCGGCTCATGCCGGCGCGCGGCATCAAGAGGGCGCGCGCGGCGTTCTGGCGAAAGCGGAGAGCGAAGAGAGCGCTGTCCGCGAGGGCTTCGAGGACGAGGTCTTTGACGTTGTCGCCGCTGAGGCCGTTCAGGAGGTCGAGGACGGGTTCGTCGCTCTCGGTGAGGCGGATGAAGACGCCATCGTCGTGGGCCAAGCATTGAGGGCGGTAGCCGAGGCGGCGGCGTAGCAGGTTTTCGAGGGCGAGGGCGAGGGTCAACGTGAAGCGGTGGCCGAAGGGGGCGTGCAGGACGACCTGCCAGTCACCCAGCGGATCGCGGGCTGCCTCGACGAGGAGCGTTTTTTCGTCGGGGACGCGGCCGGTGCGCTGCGCCTGGCGGCGGACGTAGTCGCGCAGATTGGCGGCGGCGTCCTTGTCTAGGAAGTGGTCGCGCTGGAGCCAGGGGAGGCAGTCAGCGTCGTCGCCGCGCGCTAGCTCGCCGAGAAAGCGGGCCTGGGCATAGCCGAGGTCGTAGCTACGGCCACCCTGCTCGCCGCGCCAGAAGGGGACGAGAGCGGGGTGGCCCGCGGCGGGTTCGACAACGACGCGATCGACGTCGATGCGGGCGATGCGCCAGGCGCTGGTGCCGAGAAGGAACGTGTCGCCGTTGCGGCGCTCGTAGACGAACTCCTCGTCCAGCTCGCCGATGCGCAGGCCGCGCTCGGTGTAAACAGCATACTGGCCGGTGTCGGGGATCGTGCCCCCTTGAGTGACCGCGAGGCGTTGGCTGCCGGGGAGAGCGTGCAGGCGCTGGTGGACGCGGTCCCAGCTGACGCGCGGTTGGAGGGCGGAGAGTGTCTGGCCGGGGCGTAACGATCGATTCGCCTTTCCCTCGGCAACAGCCGGCGTTGCGCTGAAGCGATATCGGCCGCTGATCATCTCCAGGACGGAATCCAGGGCAGGAGCGGTAAGGTCGCGGAAAGGATAGGCTTGGCGAAGCGTGCGATAGAGCGCGGGAATGTCCCAGTTTTCTATGGCCACCATGGCCACAATCTGCTGGGCGAGGACGTCGAGGCAGTTCGCCGGCACGCGCAGCTCTTCGACGTTGCCCGCGGCCATCTCCTTGGCGAGAACGGCTTCTTCGAGCAGGTCGGAGAGCGTCTTGGGGATGAGGCGGCCTTTGCTCGATTGGCCGACGATGTGGCCGGCGCGGCCGACGCGCTGGAGGGCGCGGGCGACGTTGCCGGGGGATTCGACCTGGCACACGAGGTCGACGGCGCCCATGTCGATGCCGAGCTCGAGGGAGGCGGTGGCGATGACGGCCCGGACGCGGCCTTCCTTGAGGGCGCGCTCGGTCTCCTGGCGGACTTCGAGGGCGACGCTGCCGTGGTGGGCTTTGACGAGCGGGGGTGGGGCTTCGGGCGCTTCGCTCCGGGGGCTTACGCCGCCCGGCTCGCCACTGCTGACAACGATGTTGTGCTCCATCGAGGCGTATTCGCCGTAGGCGAGGACTTCCTGTAGTTGAGCCGTGAGGCGTTCGACGGTGCGGCGGTTGTTGGCGAAGACAATGGTGGAGCGGTGGCTGCGGATCAGGTCGGCGAGGAGGCGGTAAATGCTGGGCCAGACCGTCTTTTCCGGGAGCGGTCCGAACTGCTTGACGGGGTTGAGGATGGCAAGGTCGAGCCGTTTGCGCAGGCCGGCGTCGACGATTTGCACGGGGCGCTCATGGTAACGGCCGGCTTGGTCGACCATGCCGCCGCCGAGGAAGCGGGCGACTTCGTCTAGGGGGCGCTGCGTCGCGGAGAGGCCGATGCGGACGAAGGAGTGGCGACGCGCATTCTGACGCGCACTCCGGGGGCTTACGCCGCCCGGCTCGCCTTTTGGTTTCTTGCGCAGGGCTTCGAGACGCTCCAGGAGCAGAGCGAGGAAAACGCCGCGTTTGTTGGGGCAGAGGGCGTGGATCTCGTCGATGATGACGTGGCTCACCTGCCGCAAGGTCTCGCGGGCGCGCGAGGTGAGCATCAGGTGCAGCGACTCCGGGGTCGTGATCAGGATGTGCGGCGGCTTGCGGACGAGGCGCTGTCTCTCGGCGAGGGGGGTGTCGCCGGTGCGCAGGCCGACTTCGATCTTCGGCAGCGTATGGTTTTGCCGCTCGGCCATCGCTTCGACGCCGCGGAGGGGGATGTCGAGGTTCCGGTAGATGTCGTTGTTGAGCGCCTTGAGCGGGGAGATGTAGAGAACGTGGACATGGCGCGGCAGCTTCGGCTGGCGCCAGAGCTGGTCGAGACAGGCGAGGAAGGCGGCGAGCGTCTTGCCGGAGCCCGTGGGGGCGAGGAGGAGCGTGTGGGCGCCGGCGGCGATCCGCGGCCAGCCCTGCTCCTGCACGGGCGTGGGCCGGCCGAAGGTCTCTTCGAACCAGGCGCGGACCGGCGGCAGGAAAGTGTCGAGCATCCGGGGGTCTCGAGCAGAAGGATCGGTTTGGATCATTTTACTGCACGCGGAACCGCAATCCGATGCGGGACCGAGGAAAGGAAGGGCGCGTCCTGTCCTGGCGCTAACCGGTTGTGGATTTTGACCCGGATGACTATGTTGCACAGCGGGAGGAGACACCATGATCGACGGCAACGAGCTAGTGGAGGCGCTGGAGCGGGAAGGAGTGACGCACGTCGTCTGGATTCCGGACAGCGAGCTGGGGACCTGGGAGCCAGCCCTGTCGTCGGCCAAGAGTCTCGCGCTCATTCGCGTGTGCCGTGAGGGGGAGGCCTTTGCGATCGCGGCGGGTCTCTGGCTCGGGGGCAAGAAGCCCATCGTGGTCGTTCAGTGTACCGGGCTGTTCGAGGCGGGAGACGCGTTGCGGAACGTGCTGCACGATCTGCAGCTGCCCTTATTCTTCATCGTCGGCGTTCGCAGCTGGCATGTGCATCAGCAGGGGAAAGGCGTCGACACCTGCCCGATATTCACCGAGCCGATCCTCCAGGCGTGGCGCGTGCCGTATGACCTGCTCGCGGACGCGGCCGCCGGGGATGTCAGCGCGGCGTACCGGCGCTGTCTGGCGGAGGGGACGGCGCGAGCCTTGTTGATCGCAGAGTAGGGAGCGACAAGATGATGACGCAACAGCAAGCGCTGGAAGTGCTGGCACGGCGACGCGGCGAGCAAGTCGTTGTCACCACCATGACGTCGGCCGGCCTCTGGCCGAAGCTCTCCGAGTCGCCGCTGGATTTCGCCTATATCCCCTCGGCGATGGGACACGCTCCCGGCCTCGGCCTCGGTCTGGCGCTGGCGACCGGCCGCGGCGTCATCGTCGTCAACGGCGACGGCTGCATGTTGATGAACCTCGGCAGCCTGGTGACGCTGGCGCAGCATCCGGCGCCGGTGTACCTGTTGATTCTGGACAACGGCCTTTACGAGGTGACAGGGGGACAGCCTCACGCAGGGGCGGGCCGGGTCAACTATGCCGAGATGGCCCGCGCGGCGGAAATCCGCCGTGTCTATACCTTCGATACGCTGGAGGCGTGGGAGAAGGAGGCGGGCGACGCGATCTCGGGCCCAGGGCCGGTAGTGGTCTGGCTCAAGGTAGAGGGAAGGCTGGGGCAAAAGACGCCGAAGCCGCCGCGGCCGATGTCGGAGCAGATCGCGCGGCTGCGCGATGCGCTAAATGTCCGGACAAGTTGCGAGCCGGCGCCGAAGTAAGCGTCCGCTCTCGTTGACCGGCGTGAAAATCGTGGCCTATACTTGGGCGTCCCGCCCCGGAGATGTGACGGCCATGGAAAGAGACAGCGCTTCCGGCTCCTTTTGCCCGATGGGCATCGTGGTCTTCCCCGCCCTTGTGGGCGCCCTCGTCTGGCTGAGCGCCCTCATCGCCCAGATGCAATAGAGCGGCGTGCGCGATCCAGTGTAGGTCCGGCGAGCCGAGCCGGACCTGACGTGAACACGCGCGAAACCGCCGCTGCAAATCGGTTCTACTTGAGCGCCCACAGGGCGCCAGCGGCGCCAACGATCAACGCCGCGCTCGCGGCGGCGATCCAGGGCAGATAACCCCAGCCAAGTCCACTTGCGCGCCTCTGGGCCGGCGCCGTGGCCCGTTCGTCGGGCCGAGCAGGCTCCCGCGCAGACGAGACCGACAATGCCGTCGTCCGGCGCTGCGTGGCGTCGGTGAGGAACGGCGCCAGGGCGTCACGGGCCTCGGCGGGCGTCTGGAAGCGGTCTTCCGGCTTCTTCGCCATCATGCGCATGATAAGCGCGCACAGGCCGGGGGGCACGTCGCGGCGGCGCTTACCGAGCGGCGGCGGGTCGTTGAACTGGTGATCCATCAGCTTCTGCGTCAGTTTCGAGTGATGGAAGGGCGGCTCTCCTGCCAGGAGCGTGTAGAAGGTGGCGCCGATGCTGTAGATATCGGAGCGGACGTCGACCTCGTGGCAGCTCAACGCCTGCTCGGGGGAGAGATAGTCGGCGGTGCCGAGGACGGCTCCCTTGGACAGATCGCGCGTCAGCGTGTCGTCGTTCTCCTCGAAGAACTTGACCAGGCCCATGTCGAGGATGCGGATGCAGCCCGTCCGCTCGAGGATAAGGTTGCCCGGCTTGATGTCGCGATGGATGAGCCCGCGCTCGAAAGCGTGCTGCAGACCGCTCAGCGTTTGATCGATGTAAGCGGTGGCTTCGGCGATGGGCAGTGGGCCGCGTTTCTCCAGGTGATCCTTGAGGCTGGTACCCTCGACATATTCCATGACGAGGTAATGGATGTCTCCTTCGCAGGCGACGTCATGCGCCTTGATGATGGTCGGATGGTCGAGAGCGGCGATGGCCCGCGCTTCGCGGTAAAAGCGACTGAGGGCCTCCTCGTCGTCCGCGTAAAAGGGAGGCAACACCTTGATGGCGACTTTGCGCCGCATCTTGCGATGCTCGGCGAGGTAGACCTGAGCCGTCCCACCCTTGCCGATCTGCTCGAGGATGCGGTACTGGCCCAGCATCAGGCCGCGTTTGCGGCCGGCGAGGAGGTGCTTGGCTTGAAAGGGAGTGAGCAGGCTTGCTTCGATGAGCGCATTCGCCAGCGCCTTGGGACCGGCGGTGTTTTCGTGCGTGGCGAGGAAGGCGTCCATCTCCTGCGCTTCGACGACGCCGCTGTCTCGAATCAAGTCGAGCAACGCATCGACGGAGGCGACAGGGGCCGGCATACCAATCTCTTTTTCGAAGAGAGCAGGAGGGGGTATACCGAAGTATGCGTCACGAACGGGAAGGCTTCAAAAAAAAGCAGGCGAGGATGTGTATGGCTGTCTACTATTTGCGCGCAGCCAGCGCGATGCCGACGCGCAGAAAGGGCTTCAGATTGTTCTCATCCTTCAGCGTTGCCAGGTGCGCATTCAATTCAGCGGAGGCGCCGAGGCGCGCGTTATGGCGGGCGGCGGCAAGCCAGGCCAGCGCGGGCGCATTGCCGTCCTTGTCTAACTTCGGATCCGGCGGGATCTCTTGCACGGCGTCCAGGGGCACAGCGGCGTCGGCGCGGGCCAGTTTGGCCAGGAACCTGTCGAACGCGGCTCGGTATTTAAAAGCCGCGTTCAGGTTCTTGTCCAGGAGCTTGACCTGCTCGTCCTGGCCGAGCAGGGAGCCGACGCGCATGAGTTCGAGCGTCATCCAAGGGGTGGCTCCGCGGGCTTCCTTGAAGGCGGCCAGCGCTTCCTCGAAGAAGGGGAGCGCGTCCTTCGCGTTCTCCTGTCCTTTAGCCCGATCGAGGAGAATGAGGGCGGCGCCGACGTTGGCTTCGATGCGGTCGGCCGTTGCGGGATCCTTGCCTTTGTAGCCCGCGAACTTCCGGGCCTCCTCGAGCTTGCCCTTGCGCGTTAGCCCTTCCGTCTGCGCGAACCGTGTTTCCCTGTTGATTGACCCGCCATCCTCCGGGATCTTCGGGGACGGCGCGTCTTTCCCATACGCGAGGCGCAGCCCCGCGGCCTGAGCCTGGAGCCGCACGTCGCTGCCGGCCAGGCCGTTGGCCAGCGTCACGGCCAGGTCGCCCTGCTTCTTGTCGAAGAGGACGTTCGCGAGCGAGCGCAGGGCGATGATCTTGCCGTCCGTGGTACGCAGCGCCTGCAACGTTCGGGTCAACTCGGTCTGCACCTCGTTGGTCCAGAGGTAACGCGTCTTCTCGATATCCTCCTTGTCGCCGCCTCCCATGAGGACGATCGAATTGCACAGGTCGGCGAGGAACAGGTCGCGGTCCAGGTCATCCTTGAGGGCGCGATCCTTGGCGGCCTCCCGGTCTTTGTCCTTGTCCTTCTCCGCGACATTGTCCACGATCACGGCTCGCGCCTTCTGGAACATCGTCAGCGCGTTGACTCGCTCGTCCTTGGCTATGTAAAGCTCGCCGAGCGCGCGGTACAGTTCCGCGGTCTGCAGCGGCGGCAGCTTGCTCGGCAAGAGGCCCCCCTTCGGGTTTTTCGCCTCGATGACAGCGAGCGTTTCCTTGATGGCGTCCGTTTCGCCCTTGATGGTCGTCTTGTGCTTCACGAACAGCCAGAGCCCGGTAACCACGCCGCCAACCACCAGGACGACGAAGATGCGCCGCAGCCAGCCGCCGATGCCGATCGGCTCGACGACGACCTCCGGCAGCGCTCCCGCCTCGGCCAGGGCGCCTTGGCCGACCTTGGTCTTGACCTCCGTGCCCCAGGCGCCGTCGAGTTGCTCAGGCTGGTTGATGAGGGCGGCGGAAGGCCCTTTCTTCGCCAGCTCGCGCCAGTCCTTGGGGCCGGTCTTCTCCGGAACGGGGATCTTGATGATGTGCTTGCACTCGGGGCACTGTCCTTGCTTGCCCGCCTCGGCGAGCGGCATCTGGATCGCCTCGGAGCAATAGGGGCAATCGAAGTCGATCGTCTGCTTGCTCAACTCCTCGGCGGCCTGGACCGCGGCGGCCGCCGCGTCATCGGCAAAGGCGGCGGCGGCCAGCGCTTCGAGGTCGGCGGGGCTGGTAACGGGCGTCGCCGCCGGAATGACGATCGCCTTCTTGCACACCGGGCAGGCGGCTTTCTTGCCCCCGAGGTGGTCCTTGACCGCCAGGGCCTTGTTGCAATGCGGGCATTTGAAGCGGATGGCCATTAGTCTCGGCGCCGGAAGACAGGGTCGACTGTTCCTTTACTGTAACCAAAAATGGCTGGACGGAAACCGTTTTTTCACGAGCCGCGCCGCCCTGGCCGGGCGGGGCTCGCCGGGGACCATAAGCTAGTCGACATGACACAGCTTCGCAAGGGACTCACGAGCGCCGAAGTCGCCCAGCGCATCCAGCGCGGGCAGATCAACCGCGCCGCCACCGCGCATCTGCGCGAATACCTTCAGATCGTCGCCCGCAATCTCTTCACCTGGTTCAACGCCATGGTGACCCCGGCCGCCATCGCTCTCTTCGGCTTCGGCGAGGTCCAGGGGGGCATCGCCGTGAGCGGCTTCGCCATCGTCAACACCGCCATCGGGCTGTTTCAAGAAATCCGGGCCAAGCGCCATCTCGACAAGCTGTCCATCCTCGTCGAAGCGAAGGCGCGCGTACTGCGCGACGGCGCCCCGGTTGAAATACCCGCGGGCGACGTCGTCCTCGGCGAGCACATCCTGCTTCAAGCGGGCGAGACGGTCGTCGCGGACGGCCCCGTCCTTGTCAGCGAGTTCCTGGAGGTCGATGAAGCGCTGCTGACCGGCGAATCCGATCCGGTGCGCCGCCACGACGGGGAGAATGTGCTCTCCGGAAGCTTCTGCGTGGCGGGACAGGGAGCCTATCGGGCGGACAAGGTCGGCGCCGACGCGTTCGCCAATCGCACGTCCCAGCAGGCGCGGCGGTACCACTTCACCAATAGCCCGCTCACGCGCGTCATCAACCGGCTCGTGACCATTCTCTCCTACACCGCGCTGGCGCTCTGCGTCCTCTACACGATCGCCTATCTTCTTCGAGCGGGACCGCCGGAGACGCACGACCGCGAGACCCGGCAATACGTCGCCATGATCGCCGCGACCATCACCTCGATGGTACCGCAGGGGATGGTGCTCACCGCGACGATCGCCTTCAGCATGGGCGCCATCGTCATGAGCCGGCGCGGCGCCATCGTGCAGCGGCTGAACGCGGTCGAGACGATGGCGGCCGTCGATGTCGTCTGCACCGACAAGACGGGGACCTTGACGACGAACCGGCTCAAGCTGGACCAGATTCTCGCGTTAAATGCGCCCGGCTCGGCGGGAGCCTCGCCCTCCCAGGCGACAGAGTTGCTCCGCGCTTTCGCCTCCGCCAGCGTTGACCGGCAGAACAAGAACCTCCAAGCGCTGACGGCCGCGCTCGGGGGCGCCAGCGTCGAACTGCTCGACCAGATTCCTTTCAAGTCGCAGAACCGCTACAGCGCGGTGCGCGTCCGGCTCGACGGCAAGGAGCGATTGCTGGTGCTGGGCGCCCCGGAAACCCTTCAGCGTTGGCTGGCCGAAACCGATGCCGAGAGCTTTGACGAACGCTTGCATCCGCTGCGTCAGCGCGGTCTCCGCATCCTCCTTTTGGGCGAGATGGCGCCCGTCCCTCTTGCGGACAAGACAACGCTGCCCGACGCGCCGCTGCGGCCCATCGCCCTCGCGTGTCTGGCCGATGAGCTACGGCCCGAAGCAGGGGACGTACTCAAGGCCCTCTACGCCCAGGGCATCGAGTTCAAGGTGATCTCGGGCGATAACCCGGAAACGGTGCAAGGGACGGTGAGTCATCTCGACCTGCCGCTGGCGCGCGATCCGGTCGTCTCCGGCGACGAGCTGAAGGCGAGCGCGGAGGCGGCGCGGCTGATCGAAGAACGCAGCGTCTTTGGCCGGGTGGCGCCGGAGCAGAAGGTGCAGATCGTCGAGACGCTGCAGCGGGCCGGCCGGCATGTGGCGATGATCGGCGACGGCGTCAACGACGTCTTACCCATCAAGCGGGCCGACCTCGGCATCGCCATGGGGGAGGGAAGCCAGGCGAGCAAGACCGTTTCCGGTCTTGTGCTGGAGAGCAACAACTTCGCCCTCTTGCCGGAGACGCTGGAGGAAGGCCGCACCATCGTCCGCAACCTGCGCCGCTCCTCGAAGCTGTTCCTGGTCAAGAACGTCTATTCGCTGATCCTCATCCTCGTCTATTACTGCGGCTGGCTCGGCTTTCACTTTCCTTACGTGCCGCAGCAGGTGACGCTGCTCAACTGGACCGTCATCGGCATCCCGGCCCTCGCCATCGCCGTGAGCCGGCAACGCTCGCGCGCGGCGACCAAGCCGCGCTTCCTGCGCGAGGTCGGCTCGTTCGCGCTGCGCACGGGCGTTCTTTTTGGCCTGGGCGGAGTGGCGATCCAGCTCATCGCGCACCAGCTGGCGGAAGGGACGGGGCCGGCGCATCGATCGTATGAGCGCACGATGCTCCTCTCGACTCTGGTCCTGCTCGGTGTCACCGCGCTCTGGCGGGCCCTGGTGGACGGAGAGCCGGCGGGGACGCGGCCGGACCGCTACTGGCTGCTGGGGCTCGCGGCAATTCCCCTTTACCTGCCGGCGATGTACCTTCCTCCCGCGGCCGGCTTCTTCCAGTTGACGCCGCTCGGCTGGTCGGATTGGGGACTCGTCCTGGTCGTGGTCGGGCTTACTTACGCGGCGACGCTACTGAGCGACCGCTGGTTGGGGTGAGGTGCCGCGATCAATGTTGGCGCCGTCCAACCTTTGCGAAGCCATCCCTTGCGTCGATCAGGCTACGGGCAATCGCGCGAACAGGTCTTCCAGATAAGGCGCGTAGCGTTTCCAGCGGCCGACCGCTTGACGGTAGAGCGGTTGGCGCACCTGGCTCGCGCTCACGGTCGCGACTGCGCGCCGGGTGTTGTGAAAGTCAAGACAAGCCGGCTCCCATTCCAGGCCGCAGGCCGCGACCAGCCGCCGCGCCTGCGGCTCGAAATCCTCGACCAGGCGTTCGTACGCCACTTCGTGCAGGGTCACGGGGAGCGTGGCGCGCCAATGCGCCATGATGCGCTGATAGGCGCCGAAGTGCTCTGTCAAACAATCGATATCGCTTGCCCACGGCACGTTGCCGAAGTTGGTCATCCAGCAGGACAGCGCCACGTCCCGCAGGTCGCGTTGAACGTGGATAAACGTGGCATTGGGGAAGAACAGAGCGAGAAAGCCGAGATGGAAGTAGTTTCCCGGCAGCTTGTCCACAACGCGCAGCGGCGCAGCGTCGGGTCGGTCGCGGCGGGCGAGCAGTTCAAGAGTTTCCCGGTAACGCTGTCCCAGATCGTATAGAAGAGACCGCATCTGTTCCCGTGAGCCGACCAGCGGCGGCGCCGACGCAAGGAGTCGCCGGATCAGGGGCGGCTCGCCGGCGCCGTGGACGCGCGAGTGGCTCGCCAGCACTTGCTCCACCAAGCTCGTGCCGGAACGAGGCAAGCCGAAAACGAAGACGGGCAAGCGCGTGGGGTCGCCCCCTCCGGCTAACTCCTTGAACAAGTCCGGAAAGAAAACCCCCATGAGATCGGCTACGTAGCGATCCACTTCTCCGGGAGCGGGGAGAAGGCCCTGCCGGCGTCTTTCTTCACGATCGAGGGCATTTGCCTCGCGCAGACAGGCGGCGGCTTCGGCAAAGGCCTCGCGTGCGTCCAGGACCTGGGCCAGGCCGAACAACAGCGCCTTGCGTGCGGCGGGGTTGAGGTCCGGGGCCTGTAGCCGCGACAGGAGGGCGACGCGGTCCGCGGCCGGCAACGAGCCTCGCAGCAGGGTAGCCAATTCCGCGAGCGGCGCGTCGGCGCCGGGGTTTTCCAGCCGGGCGCGACGATAACAGGCTTCGGCGCTCGCCAGATCGCCGCGGACGCGCTGCAGGCCGCCTTGCGACAGCCACGCTGTCTCGTCGGCGGGGTTCAGAGCGAGCGCGCGAGCATAGCAGGCGGCCGCCTCGTCCAACCGGCCATCTTCCTGCAGGGTGGCGCCGAGGCGGTTGAGCCAGTGCGTTTCGCCCGGCGCCAGGGCAATGAGGCGCTCGTAGCAACGGGCGGCGGCGGCGCAGTCGTCATCCAGCGCACATACTTCGGCCAATGCAGCCCAGCTTGCTACATCGTCCGGCGCAAGGTCGATGGCGCGGCGATGGGCGGCCTTGGCCTCCTCGTAACGCCGCAGAGAGCGGTAGGCCTCGCCAAGAAGATTATGCGAAGACGGGAGCAGGGGCGTAAGCCGCACGGCTTCCTGGCATTGAGGCAAGGCGTCGGCGAAGCGGCAGCATTCCAGGAGCAGTCGCGCGAGGTTCGTGCGCGCCAGGACGAAATCGGGCGCCTGGGCGACGGCGGCGCCGAAGGCCGCGAGCGCCTCATCGAGCCGGCCCAGTTTGCGGAGCGGCAGACCGAGATTGTTCCAGGCGTCGGGAAACACCGGCCGCACGCGGAGCGCCGCTGCGAGCAATTCCACGGCTTGCTCATGCTGCCCGGTCTGGTGCTTGAGCACACCGAACATGTGCAGCGCCTCGGCATGCTGAGGCTCGGCGTTCAAAGCGGTTTGATAGCAGGCGCCCGCTTCCGGCAGGCGACCGGCCTGGTGTAAACGAAGCGCGATTTCATACGCGGTGCTCATCTGGGCGATCTTTCACCAAGGAAGTGTGAGACCGCGTCATCCAAGGATGCGATTCCAGCGGGCGCGATGCCAGGCTACCTTGTCCGCGGTCGTCATCTTGGCGAAATTGGGTTCGGCGACAACGACGCCGTTCGGCGCGACATTCGCCGGTTTGGCATTTGCCGATTGCAGAGGACTCGGCGGCATGCTCACAACTTTTGTCCCGCCGCCGTAGCTCATCACGGCGGTCTGAAGCGTCATATCTTCGTCCAGCGTCCGCTGCGGCTTAACGCCCAGTTGCTGGAGGACGCCGTGATACGCCTTCACCGCCTCCTCGGCCGTGATCTCGCCGTCGGCGATCCATCTCAGGAAGCGGATGAAAGCGAGCTGGTTCTCGGCGTTGTTGATCTTGCGGCCAAAGAGGGCGACGCGGGCGCCGTACTTCTTGGCTTCGCTTAGGAGCTTGAAGGCGTCGTAGGTGGTGCCGGCCGAGCCGCCGAGGATGCCGACGACGAGGTGCGGGTCGTAATGGACCAGTTCCTCCATCGCCTTGGGGCCGTGGTAAACCATCTTGAGGAAGATCGGCCGGCCCTTGCTGGTGACGCCGCCGAGGGTGCGGACGATGGCGTCGTTGATGAAGTCCGGGATCTTGTTCGGCTCGACGGACTCGGGGACGTTGGGATCGAAGATTTCGAGGAAGTGACGAAAGCCTTTGCGCTCGGCTTCTTCGCGGAAGGTCTTGTATTCCTGCAGCGCCTCGCGGTCGCGCGCGGCGTCGTTCTGGAAGGTGATGCTGTAGAGCCCGAGGTTGGCGCCGAGATGGCGTTCTTCCGGGGAGCAGTCGAGATGGCCGCACTGGATGTGATCGAGGGTGGCAGTGCGGAAGGGGAGGGCGTGCTGCGCCGGATAGCGGCTGCCGCGGATGACGTGGATGTCCGTGGTGTCGTTGGCACGGGCGGCGGGGGTGACGGGGCTGTCGTCGAAGATGCGTTTCTGGATGGTCAATACTTCGCTGGTGCTCGCGGACATGAGCATGATGTCGACCAGCTTCTGCTCGACGATCCGCTCGATGATGTCGCGGAACTCCTGCAAACTGCGGTAGCGCGTCTCCCCCTTCTCGAAGGCCTCGGGAGAGCGGCCGGGAGCGCCGATGGCGAGAGCCATGTCCGGATCCTTGGCGTCGGCGAGGATGAAGTCCTTGGCGCCGCGCGGATCGCGATGAATGTTAGCGAGCTTCAGGTCGAGCGATTTTTGCGTCATGGTGATGTCACTTGCCGGCCCAGGCGGAGCGGGGAATCATGCGGCCATTCGATACGGCCGTCTTCGCCGAACTAGACGTCGATTTGCCGCCGATGCGGGCTTCGACCTGGTCGATGATTTCGCGTAGCACACGGGCCGAGTTCTGAATGCCAGTGCGCTCTTTCGGCGTCAGTGGCGATTCGATCTGCTTGCGGACGCCGCCGCAGCCGACGACGGTCGGGACCGAGAGGCAGACATCGTGCAGACCGTATTCGCCGTGCAGCAGCGAGCTGACCGGCAGAACGTGCCGGCTATCGCGCGCGATCGATTCGACCACCTCGCGGATCGAGTGTCCGACGGCCATGCTCGAGCCGCCTTTGAGCTTGATGACCGTGGCGCCGGCGGTCTTGGTGTCTTCGAAAGCTTGCTGGCCCACGGCTTGCGAGAAGCCCGGCCAGTTTTCCATGGGCAGGCCGTTGACGGTCGCGCTCGACCAGATCGGTACCATGCTATCGCCGTGCTCGCCGAGGATGATGGCGTTGATCTGCGAGGCGGGGACGGCGAGAGCCTTCGCGAGGTGGCCGCGGAAGCGGGCGGTGTCGAGCTGTGTCCCCAGGCCGATGACGCGTTGCCAGGGGAGGCCGGAACGCTGGATGGCGAGGTAGGTGAGCACGTCGACCGGATTGCTGACGACGACGAGGTACGACTTGTCGCGCAGCCCGGCCGCTTTCGCCTGGTCGAGGATGCCGAGGAAGAGGTCGACGTTGCGGTTGATGAGATCAAGCCGGCTCTCGTCCGGCTTGCGGCGCAGCCCGGCGGTGATGACGACGATGTCGCTGGTGGCGACGTCCTCCATCGTCCCGGCGGAGATGCGCTGGTCGCTGGTGAGCGAGGCGGCATGCAGCAGTTCCAGGGCATGCCCCTTGGCTGCGTCGGCGTTGGCGTCGACGAGGCAAAGGTGGCTGACGATGCCGCCGGTCTGCAGAGCGTAAGCGGCCGAGCTGCCGACGAGGCCGCCGCCGCCGATGATGGTGACTTTCATGGAGCCTCTTCCTTTGTCCAGTCTTCGACGACCAATCCGGGTACTTGCGAAAAGTCGCGTTTGTTCCTGGAAAGGACAATCGCCTTGTTTACCAGGGCGACGGACGCGATGCGTTGGTCCATGGTTCCCAGACGTGGAACCTGCTTGCGTATCTTCTGGTATTCAACGGCGGCGAGCGCGTCGAAGGGGAGAATGCGCAGCCCGCAGAAAAGCGTGACGGTCCTCAACAGACGACTATAGAACTCCAGCTGGTCGGCGAGCTTCTTTGCACCGGATATCGCGCCGAGCCAGCCGCGAGCCTGTTCCTCGAAGTTGATGATCGTTGTGCAAATGTCCGCAATGGGCAAACGCACAAGGCGTGCGTTCAACACCTTGGCCGGTGGCGCATCCTCCCACTCGAGCAGAGTCAGATGATCGGTATCAAGAATGACCATTGCGGCGTTTTGACTTCTTTTTGGCTTTCGGCTTCAGAGATTCTCGATAACGTCGCCCTATGTCCATGGCTTTCTTGAAATACGGATCATGGAGAAAGGCGCCGACGAACGCCTTCCACCCTTGGCCTTGGTTCTTGTCCATAGCGGTTCGCAGGTGTGCGACCTCTTCTTCCAGGGCGACAATTCGCTTTTCCATTTCACTCTTTTGCATGACGTCCTCCCGTGGATGCTCTCATTTAATCAGCGCGATCCCAGCGCCGCCATCACCTGATCGGTGACGACGCGGACCAGATCATCCAGGTTCGCGGTCGACGCCTTGCCGGCGCCGCTCGCCTTCTCGCTCTTGCAGGAGCAAGCGGCGTCGACGCCGCTGGCGCACGGGCCGCACATGGCGCCGGCGGCGTGGTCGCGCACGAACGCGTCGGCTTTAGGGACGAAGGCGTCGTTGTAGCCGCGGTCGAAGAAGCTGTTGCCGCACAGGTCGCAGTTCTCCAGGCCGGCGCGGAGACGCGGGTCGTCGTAACCCAGCTTCTGCTTGAGCTGCAGCAGCTCTTTGGTCTGCTGGTCGCTGAAGTAGTTCACGCGGCCGATCTGCTTGGCGAGGATGAGGATCTTGCAATAGGCGTCGATGATCTCGCTATTCCAGTACGCCTTCTCCAGCGTGGGGCCGAAGGTGATCGTGCCGTGATTGGCGAGCAGGATCGTGTTCGAGTCCTTGACGTAGGGGACGATCGTGTCCGCGAACTTCTGCCCGCCCGGCGTCTCGTAAACCGCGATCGGCACCTCGCCGAGGAAAACCTCGACCTCGGGGAGGATGCACTTCGGGATCGGCTCATGGGCGACGGCGAAAGCGGTCGCGTGCGGCGGATGGCAATGCACGACGGCCATCACGTCCGGTCGATGCTTGTAGACCGAGAGGTGCAGCAGGATCTCGCTGGAGCGCTTGCGCTTGCCGGCGAGCTGGTTGCCCTGATAGTCGACCTTGCAGATGTCGTCGGGCTTCATGAAGCCTTTCGACACCATGGTCGGCGAGCAAATGATCTCCTTGCTGTTGAGGCGGACGGAGATATTGCCGTCGTTGGCGGCCGCGAAGCCCTTGTTGTAAACGCGGCGGCCGATCTCGCAGATCTCTTCTTTGATCTTGTATTCGCTTAGCATGGGGTCCTCAGCTATTAGCTTTCAGCTCTCAGCTTTCAGCCAGGAGTGAAAGTTCAACCTTTTACTTTCTGGAGAAGACCGGAAAGCATTCGTTTGACTTCTTGGATGGAGCGTTGAAGGCGGTCGTAGGCGGCTGCGTTGAGGAACTTGAGATCGCTGGACAAGAGAATCTGGTAGTCGGCTTCGCACGCGGAACCCAGCGACATCTGCAAGAATCGGCCAAAATCGGCGTCGCTACCTCGACCGCAACCCTCGGCAATGTTCATCGGGACCGACATGGCGGACCGACGCAGTTGGCTGGTGAGTCCGTAAAGCTCGGTCCTCGGGAAGGCCTCGGTCGCCGTGTAGATGTCGAGTACGAACGAATGACTCTTTTCCCACACTTTGAGCTTTCGGAAGTCTTGCATGGTTGCTTCCTCCTCCAAAACTCATGTTTGACTGAGAGCTGATAGCTGATAGCTGATAGCTATCGTGTCCAAAAGAGCGCCGCAGTAGGCGTCCACCGGCTTTTTCTCCGGCGCAAAGGGCGCCGCGGCCTCTGCGCCTTCGCTGAAGCCGATCTGCTGACTGAAGCCGGCGCCAAGTTGATCGCAGATTACCTGGTCCTCGCCATCCGGGGCCGCCCTCTCCTTCAGCGCCTTCAGGCTGAAGGGGACGCCGATGATCCAGCGCAGGCGTTCGATGCTCGGATGGCAGCGGGACAGTGTCACGGTGCCGATTACTTCAGCGATGCGCATGGCCATCCAACTCCTTGAAGACGCGTTCGATGTAGTCCGAGGATTGCGGCGCCGTCGTGGCCGCGGTCCGTAGGATCTGTTTGACCTCGAAAAAGGTCGGCCCCGGTGTTTCGATGGTCAGCAGGTTGGCGGCAAAACGCTGGATCGCTCGAGCCGCTTGCCGGGCATTCATTGCGTGGGCCGGGCGGACGCCCGCGACCTTACCCGCGACGCACGCGACCAGCGCGGCATCGGTCGCAAAGGCGACGCCGCGGCCGGCTTCCTTCACGAGATGGCCGAGCGACCAGGCCCAGGCGGCCGCATTCGCCCCCTTGGGCTCCCAGGCGGCAAGCGCGAGGCCTTCACGCTTGAGGGCTTCGATCGCGCCGCCAACTGTGCCATCACTCGTCCGTTGAGCAACGCCGAGAGCGCCGCGGTTCTCGGTCTTGCTCGCTGTGCTAGCGACATCACGCCGCACGGCGATCTTGCGCTCGCGCAGCTCGTCCAGGAGCAGCGGCGAGACGAGCGTCTTCGGTCCCAGCACCAGCTCGCGCAGGCCATGGAGGCGCGAGCGCAGGTCCTCCCAGGTCAGCAGTCGCTCTGACCAGATGAGGCTTTCGCCCGCCGCGCCGCTCTGTCCCGGCCCACTCATGCGTCGCAAATCCCCATGACAAACCACCGCGCCGGCGACGTCTTGCTGCCGACCATGCGCCGCGCCTCGGCCCCGTCGTTGCAGAGCAGGACGCGATCGCCCGCCCCGGCGCCCAGGTTGTCGATCACCAGCAACGGCTCGCCATCCGGCTTGCGGTCCACGCTCAACGGCTGCACGACGAGCAAGCGCCAGCCGCTGAAGCCGGCGTGCTTGACCGTGCTGACCGCGTGACCAACCACTTTGCCGAGTTGCATCGTTTCTCGTCCGTGGGACGCTGTCCGCCCCGGTTCTGCGAACCGGGGCTAAACGGAAAAAGATCTAGAAGATTCGCAGTCCGCCCGCGGCCGTCGTCGACCGTCTCTGTCGCGTGAACGTCAGCGGCGTCGTCACGCCTTCGCCGGTCGGTGTCGCGATGCTGAAGCTGAGGTAGCCTTCGCCGCCGCCGCCCAGGGACGCGGTGCTCGGGCCGTTCTGGACGAACAGCGTCGTGTCCATGACGCGGGCCATCTTGGTGATCGTGTCGATGTTGCGCGAGTGGATGATCGCGGTGTGGCGGAAGCCGTGCTCGTATTTCTTGGCGAGCGCGATCGCCGTGTCGACGTCCGGCGTCTTGACGAACGGCACGAACGGCATCATCTGTTCGTGGTCGACGAACGGGTGATGCTCATCGGTCTCGCCGAAGATCAGCTCGGTATCGGCCGGGATCGACATGCCGGCGTGCCTGGCCAGGACGGCGGCGTCCTGGCCGATCAGGTCCTTGTTCACAATCGACTTCCCGCCTTCGCCGGGGACGAACGCGATCTTGGTGAGCGCCTCGATCTGCTTGGCGTCGAGGCGGACGGCCTTGTGGCGGGTCATCGCCTGCATCAACTCGTCGAAGATGCCGGCGACGGCGAAGACTTCCTTCTCGCCGATGCAGAGGAGGTTGTTGTCGTACGCTCCCCCCTGAACGATGCAGCGGGCGGCGTTGTCGAGGTCGGCGGTCTCGTCGACGACGACCGGCGGATTGCCGGGGCCGGCGACGATGGCGCGCTTGGGGCTGCGCAGCGCCGCCCGGCCGACCGCGGGGCCGCCAGTGACGCAGAGCAGGCGAACGTCGCGATGGTCAAAAATCGCCTGGGCCGTTTCGAGCGTCGGCTCCTGGATGATGGTCAGAAGATTGTCGATGCCGATGGCCTGGTGGATGGCTTCATTGAAAAGCCGCGTGCCCTTGCAGGCGATCTTCGCGCCCGAGGGATGCGGGTTGCAGACGAACGAGTTGCCGGCGGCGAGAAGGTTGATGGCGTTGCAGGCCAGCGTCGGCAGCGAGTGGGTGACCGGCGTGATGATGCCGACGACGCCGAAGGGGGCGAACTCCTGCACGGTGACGCCGTTGTCGCCGCTGAAGGCCTCGGTGCGGAGAAACTCGACGCCCGGCGTCTTCTCGGCGCAGGTCTTGAGCTTCTCGACCTTGTGCACGAGCCGGCCGATCTTGGTCTCGTCGAACTCGTCGCGGCCCAATTCCTCGGCGCGCTCGACGCAAATGCGGCGGACGCAATCGACCGCCTTGCGCCGCGCCTCCAGGCCGAGCTTCTCGAAATCGGCCTGCGCCTTCTTCGCCGCCGCGACCGCCTCGTCGACGCTGGTGAAGACGCCGAAGCGGCCGGACGCGACCTTGACGGCGCCCCCGCCTTTCATGGCGCTGAGCACCTCTTGAACGACGGAGCGAACGAGATCGTCGGTTAGTTGCAACATGATGGCGTTCCACTCGATGTTTGGCCGTGACCCTCGGGGGGGCACGGCATACGTCCTGAATCAGGCTGTCTTCGCGTCGAAGATCGTCTTGTTTTCCACGTTGACCGTGTCGACGATACCGATGATCGTGGCGTCGACCGGCAGCTTTTCCGTCTCGGGCGTCAAACGGGCGCTCGAGCCCTGCACGATCAGCACCATTTCGCCCTGGCCGGCGCCGACCGTGTCGACGCAAACGAAGGTGCGGCCCGTGCCGACGAGGCGATCGCGCTGAGCGGGGTCAACGCGGAGCGGCTCGACGGTGAGCAGCTTGCGGCCGGTCATGCTGTCGACCTTCTGCGTCGCGACCACGCTGCCGTTGACTTTGGCGAGAAACATTTTTTCCCCGTCTCTTCATCCCGGGAACGCTGCGCTTATCCCGGGGCTTGGGTGTTCTGGAGCAGGTCGCGGGCCTGGCGAGCGACGATCAACTCCTCGTTGGTCGGCATGATCCAGACCTGGACGCGACTGCCGGGGGCGTCGATCCGCATCTCGCCTTTGGCGGTCTTGTTCTTGGCCTCATCGAGGGCGATGCCGAACCAGCGGAGATCGCGCAGGACGGCGTGTCGCATGTTCGCCGAGTTCTCGCCGATGCCGCCGGTGAAGACGATGGCGTCGGCGCCACCGAGCAGCACAAGGTAGGCGCCGAGGTAGTGGCGTACCGAGGCGACGAAGACGTCGAACGCCAGTGTCGCCTTGGCGTCGCCTTTTGCGGCGGCGGTTTCGATGTCGCGCAGATCGTTGAAGCCGCTCAGGCCGAGCAGGCCGGAGCGGTTGGCGAGATCGTCGAGCAGTTGCCCGAGCGTCCTGCCGGTGGCGCGCATCAGGACCGGGAGGGCGAAGGGGTCGAAATCGCCGGCGCGGTTGTTATTGGGCAGGCCACTCTGCGGGCTCATGCCCATCGTGGTGGCGCGGGATTGGCCGTTCTCGATGGCGCACAAGGAACTCGAGCCGCCGAGGTGGCAGGAGATGAGCTTCGTGTCCTGCCCTCCGGGGGCTGACGCCGCCCGGCTCGCCGTCAGAAGCTCGCCCGCGCGGCCGGCGATGTAACGGTGGCTGGCGCCGTGGAAACCCCATTTCTTGACGCCGTGCTTTTCGGCCCATTCGAGCGGCGCGGCGTAGAGCTTCTCGGCGGGAGCGATCGTCTCGTGGAAGCCGGTCTCGAAGGCGGCGACCAGCGGGATCTCGGGCAGCTCGCGCGAGAGGAGACGCATCGCCGCGACGTACGGCGGGTTGTGCGCCGGCGCGATGTCGTTGAACGCTTCCATCGCCTCGAGGACGCGCTCGTCGACGCGCTGCACGCCGGTGACGCCTTGGGCGTGCACCGCTTTGAAACCGATCGCCGCCAGCTCTTTCGGGCTGGCGAGAACGCGTTTCTGCGTCAGCTGCTGGAGACAAAGACGGACGGCGGCCGCGTGGTCCTTGGCGGCGACCTTGCTCTCCTCGCGCGTGCCCTCGACCTCGACAAAGGCCGGCGACTCGGCCGCCCCGATGCGTTCCACGCCGCCGCGCGCCAGCACCTTCTCCGACTCCATGTCGAAGAGGCGGTACTTGAAGCTGGTGCTGCCGAGATTGGCGACGAGGATCTTCATCGAAAATATCCGAGCCGGAAGCGTAAGCGACGGGCGCAACGGGACGCCATCTGCGACACTTCTTCGCGACGGCACACGGAGGGCGCCTGCTACTTGAGGAACACGCTCAGCACGTTCTCTTCGGGGCGCGGGATCACGTGCGAGCTGACGAGTTCGCCGTGCTGGCTGGCGGCGGCGCCGCCGGCGTCGACGGCGGCGCGGACCGAGCCGACGTCGCCGCGAACGAAGGTGGTGACGAAGGCGCCACCGATCTGCACCTGGCCGGCCATGGTGACGTTGGCGGCCTTGCACATGGCGTCGGTGGCGGCGATGGTGGCGATCAGGCCCTTGGTCTCGACGAGGCCGAGGGCTTCATTGGATGTCTTGGCCATGGATAAAACCTCGAAAGATGGAGACTCGTTGTCGGTTGATCTTGTTTTCGTTTAGCCGCGGTTCGCAGAACCGGGGCGGGCGGCGTCCCTATGCCGGCGACCAGAGTCCGGGCGAATACTTACCCCTGGGCGCCGCGCACGCGAAACCGCAAGCGGTCGACGCGGCGAGGGACATCGTTTTCTGGTTAGCCCAGGTTGGCGGCGGGCTTGGCGCCGGCGCCGGGGAGGACCTTGCCCGTATCCTCGTGCGGCCTCGGGATGACCTGGATGCCGACGACTTCGCCGATGCGGCCGGCCGCGGCCGCGCCGGCGTCGATGGCGGCCTTGACCGCGGCGACGTCGCCGACGACGAAGCTGGTGACCAGGCCGCTGCCGATTTTCTGCCAACCCAGGAGCGTGACGTTGGCGGCCTTGAGCATGGCGTCGCTGGCTTCGATCAGCGCCACCAGGCCCTTGGTCTCGATCATGCCGAGGGCTTCCATGTTTGCTGCCATTTGCGAACCTCTCGAAAGAAAAAGGGTTTCAGTTCCGGCGCGTGACACCTGTCCGCCCGGTTCTGCGAACCGGGGCTAACGATCAGGATCACTTGAACAACTCGCATTTCGTCGCGTGTACCAGGTCGACCGCGTTGCCTTCATCCGTGTCGAGGTGGACCTCGAGTTTGCTCGCCGGGGCGAAGCGGACGAGGAGGTCTTCCAGGACCGCGGAGCAGGTGCTCTTCACCCGCAGATGGAGGCGGTCGCCGTCCTTGACGCCGTAGTATTCGCAATCCCTTGGTCCCATGTGGACGTGTCGCTCGTGGCGGATCACGCCTCTGGGCATTTCGATCATGCCGGCCGGGCCCATCAGGTAGCAGCCGGGGGAATCGCGATGGTCGCCGCTCTTGCGCACGGGCGGGTTGATGCCGAGGGAGATGGCGTCGGTGAACGCCAGCTCGACCTGCGTATGGTCGCGGCACGGGCCGAGAATGCGCAGATTCGGGATCATGCGCTGGCGCGGGCCGATGATCGTCACCTGCTCGGCGGCCGCGAAGAAGCCGTCCTGATAAAGGTCCTTGTGAATGGTCAGCTTGTGGCCCTTGCCGAAGAGGCGCTCGAGGTCTTCCTGCGTCACGTGGCAATGCCGCGCGGAGATGTTGACGACGAGCTTCGGGGCCGTGCTCGTAGCGGAAGTCGCCAGACTTCCGGGCGTATCGCCACGTAAGTCGGAAGTCCGGCGTACGTCGGAAGTCTGGCGACCTCCGCTACGGACGCCGAGGCGCTTCGTGATCGCGTCGCGCACCAGCCGTTCGACGACGCCGCGGTCGAGGGTCATCATTGCCGGAAGTCCTCGCTCGATGCCGATCCGGCGACGATGAGCCGGACCTGTGTTTCATCAATCAGGCCGCGCTGCTCCTTGGCGAGGCCGGAATCGACAATCAAGGTGTCGACGGCCGACTGCTCGCACAGGAACGCCAGCGATTGCTTGCCGAACTTCTGGTGATCGGCGACGACCACCACTTCATCGGCGGCGCTCATCATGCGCCGCTGCGTTTCCACCAGGAGGACGTTGCTGTTGAACAACCCCTTGGCGGTGATGCCGCTGCACGAGAGGAGCGTCTGGTGGACGTGGACCTCTTCGAGCATGCGCACCGTGAGCGGGCCGAGCGCCACGCCGGTTCGCGGGTAGACGTAGCCGCCGAGGATGACGAGGTCAGTCTCGCGGCTATTGGCGAACAGGTTCGCGATCGGCAGGCTGTTGGTGACGATCTGCATGGGGCGACCGATCAGCAGCCGGGCAATCTCCAGGGTCGTGGTGCCGCCGTCGATCAGGATGGCGTCGCCGTCCTGAATGCGTGAGGCGGCGGCGCGCGCGATGGCCTGCTTCTCCCTGATCTGCCGGGAAGTCCGTTCTTCCAGCGGGGGCAGACTCTGGCCGTCGACCAGATAGACGGCCCCGCCATGGGTACGGCGGAGAACGCCCTGCTTGTCCCAGAAGTCGAGGTCCCGGCGTATGGTCGACTCGGAAGCTTCGAGTTCCTGGGCCAGATCCGTGAGGGAGACGAAGCCTTTGTGAGTGACCAGATCGAGCACTTTTTGGCGGCGTTCTTCCACGATCACGTGCACATCCTGCTATGTTGTGGAAAATATCTGCCACCTAATTGTGGCAAACTCTACCTAAATTGTACAGTTTATGTGACAGAATCAAGTGGCATTTTTGTAAATATCTTCCAATTTTTCTCAAGGCGCCGAGATTCACGCGGGACAACGGTTTCCCGGGGTTCTGCGATGGGACGATCCGAGGGGAGGTTGTGCGCCAAAACCGCGGGAGAGGCGAGGGATGTGCGGCGTCCGAGCGCCTTGTTGATGAGGTGGCGGATCGCAAAAGGTATCGGAACCTTTTCTGGGGAGGCCAGAAAAAGTCCCGACACCTGTTTTGTGTCCTTGGCTAACTCAGTCGAGGACGCGCCTCGAACCGGTCCGGACGCCTCTGTCGTGTCGATGGAAGCGGGGCGATGACGTAGCCCGCCAGTACGGTGGCAAGGGCGACCTCGATACCTTCGTTTCGAGCGACGAAGGATAGCGGCGCCGAGTCGGTCTGGTTCTCGTCAGGCGCCAACGAGCGCTCGGCGGAAAAGTAGGCGTCCGTGAGCCGACGCCAATCAAGGGACGCGCCGGGCGGCTGGCCGGGGGCCGAGGACTCCAATCGGTTTGCCCCGCTGGCGCCCTCGGGGACGGTCGTCCTGTCGGAGCCGGCTGGGGTTGCGGCCGCATCATGCTGCGTTTCCGCCGGAAGCACGATCTCCTGAGTCGAGTCTGCGTCGGGGTCCGTGGACGCGAAGCCGCCGGTCGCGAGCGCCGGGTGGGCGACGTCGCTCGAAGAATCCGAGGTTGACGGAACGCCGCCGGAGACGGCGAGCGAGCCGGCAGCGGACGGCACGGAGAAGAAGACGGCGGCAGCCGCCGAGACCGCGGACGGCAGGAGCGCGGTCAAGTCGCCCTCCAGCGTCGCGGCTTCGCTCGGGCTCACCAGCCGGGCGTCGGGCGCCGGGCCGTCACCTGGGTTCAGTCCGGGCGCCGTGGCCGCGCCGGAGCCGCCCAGGTTGACGACTTTCAGGAAAGAGATTCCGGAGAGGAGGTTGCTCCCCAGTCCCTGCGCGCTGCCGTGGAAGAACAGGGCGGAGTCGAAGCCGCCGGCGGTGTTGGCGCCGAGCGAGGTCGGATGGAAGACGAACACGTCGCCGCCGGTCCCGGAGACGCCGGAGACGGAGAAGTTGCCGAGCGTGGAGAGGTAGAGGTTGGTGGTCCCGTTCTCGCGCACGGTGAACCCGGTGACGTCTTCGCTGTTGTCGGTGAGCCCGACATCGCTGCCGTCGAAGTAGAGTGACCAGGTTCCGGCGGTGTTGGCGCCGAGCGACGTCGGGGTGAAGGCGAGAATGTCCTCGTCCTGCGCCGAGACTCCGGGGACGCTGACGTCGCCTTTCGTGGAGATGAGCAGGCGGCCATCGCTGAGGACGGCGAGGCCGTCGATGCCTTCCGCGCTCGTGGTGCTGAAGAGGGAGGAGTTCAGGCCGACATCGCTGCCGTCGAAAAGCACGCTCCAGGTTCCGGCGCTGACGGCGCCATTGGCCGCGAACGCGGTCACGGTGAACTTCACGATGTCCTCATCGCGGATGAGGGGGAGCGACGTGCCGCCGATCCAGCCGGCCTCGGCGAACGACATCAGGATCTGCGTGGTTCCGCCGCTCTGGACGACGGAGAAGGCGTCGATCGTGAAGCCGCCGCTCGGACCGCCCAGGCCGAACGCGGAGCCGTCGAAGAACATCCGGTAGGCGGAGCCGTCGAAGGAGACGATGTCCTCGTTGGCGACGCTCAGGCCGCCCACCGTGCCGTTGTTCCGCACCGAGAGGTAAAGGAGGCTGCTCGGCGGGGGTGGCGGCGCGTTCACCGTCACGATCACGCTCTTCGTGTCGTTGGCAGCGTTGTCATCGGCAAAGCCCTGGCTGACGATGAGCGTGTGCGCTCCGGTGGTCGTGCTCGCGCTCGTGCTCCAGGTAAAGGTGTGGGTCGCCGTCGTCCCCGCGGCCAGGCCGCCGGTGATGGTCCAGGTACCGATCGTCGGCCCCCCGGTCCCGTCCGTGAGGGTGACATTGACGTCGGCGGTCACGTTCTGATTGCCGACGTTCTTGACGGTGACGTCGACGTTGACGGGATTGCCCTGCACCACCGTGGTCGGCGTGGCGCTGACCGAGGTGACGGCCACGTCGGTGGTGTTCGGTGGGGGCTGGCCACCGAACATGTCGAACACCGCCTTTACCGCGGCATAGGCGTCCACGCGCGCATAGTTCGCCCCGGTGTTGGTCACGTTGTCGTTCTCGTTGTCGCCGTCGAACACGGTGACGGCGGAGGAGCGGATGATGCTGACGACCTCGCTGGGGGTGAGGTAGCGGCCGCCGAACTGGATGGCGGCGTCCTGCATCAGCGCCACGACGCCGGTCACGTGCGGCGTCGCCATGCTCGTGCCGGCGAAGGCGGCAAAGCCGTCGGCGTTCCCGTCGCTGGTGTCGAATTCGATGGGAATGGTGGACGTGATGATGGCGCCGGGGGCGAGCAGGAAGCGGGTGTTGTTGGGGTCGCGCTGACTGAAACTGACGAGCCGGTCGGGCCCCGAGGTGTTGTCGACGGCGCCGCTCGACCACTGGACGCCGCCGAAGTCCGCGCTCCAGACCGCTCCGACATCCAGCGTGGACTCCGAGCCGGGATCGCTCGAGCCGGGCGACTGGAAGGAGAAGTAGGAGTTGCCGGCGGCCGAGACGACCGTGACGCCCATGGACTCGAGGGTGTCGATCCTGCTGTGGATGGCGCTGAAGAAGAGGTTGCCCTGGTCCTGGGCATAGTTGCCGCCATCGCCGAGGGACATGTTGACGACCTTGATGTTGTCGGCGGCGGCGTGGTCGATGACCCACTGCAGGCCGTTGGCGATGCTGTTCACGCTGCCGCTGCCCGAAGCGTCCAGCACCTTGACCGCGTAGAGGTTGACGCCGGGCGCGACGCCGGTGTACTTGCTGTCGTTGGAGGCGACGATGCCGGCGACGTGGGTGCCGTGGCTCTCGTTGTCGTCGAAGCTGGTACCGCCGATGGTGTTCGCCCCGCCGGCGACGTGCAAGCGGCTGGGCTGGTTCACATCGATGCCGGTATCGACGATGGCGACGCCGATGGGAGCGCTGCCGTTGTAGCCGTCGCCGGTGATGCCCGTGAAGCGGCTGTCGGCGCGCAGCGTGGTCACACCGATCAGCGCGGTGCTTTTGTCCAGCGAGACCGATACGTTGTCGCCGCCGACGTCGACCCACTGGAGCGGCGCGATGAAGGGGAGGGTGTCCGCGAGAGCGGCCGCCACCGACATCAGCGTCCGGTCTTCGAGGAACTCCACGCGAAGTTGACTTTTTCTGCTGGGCGATCGCAGTCCCTGGCGTTTTCGACGTGAAGAGGTGCGGGGTGCGATCATGGCGAGCTCTCCTTTCGATGATATGGCTTACATGATGAACGAGGCTCCTTGCTTGCTTGTCGAAGATCGGCAGGGCGAGGAAACGCTGGAACAATGGGCCGCGACGCTTCGGAGCGAGTGACTGCCCCAAGACTTTCTTGAACGGACGTGTTACGCGTCGCCCGACGACCCCTGGCCCTTTGCAGTAGAAGATCAGGCCGCTGGTGTCGTTCAGACTGCGCGTAGTGTAGGCGGGCGCCGGGACAATGCAAGGGGCCGCCCCGTTGGATCCGGCGCGGAGCGTGGGGCGTGCCGGCTCAGGTTGCGCGTGGGCCCGTCTGGTTGATCAGATCGATCATCTGCCGGAGGCGGCCGAGGTTCTTGCGATCGAAGCGGAAGACGAGGCGGGGCAGGTGGGCCAGGTGCGGGTCGCCGAACTCGCCGGGGACGCTGTCGACCTGCTCGATGGTCCCGGCCTTGAGGATGTCATGGAAGTCGTCGCGGAGCTGCTCCAGCGCGTGCGCGGGGAGTTTCTGCTGGAGGCGAAGGACGAGGTCGCCGCGGACGTAGCGCATGCTGTGATAGACGCGGTAGAACTGAACGATCTCGGCGACCGCTTCGTCTACGGATTTCGTCAGGCGAAACAGATGCATGTCGGCGGGCGAGATCAGGCCGCGCTTGAGGAGGACGTCACGGAAGAAATCAACGGCCTGCTCCCAGTAATTCTCGCCCGGGTTCTCGACGAAGAGGATGGGAAAGAGATGGCTCTTGCCGGTCTGGACCAGGGTGAGCACTTCGAAACCCTCGTCGAGGGTGCCGAAGCCGCCGGGAAAGAGGGCGATGGCGTCGGACTCCTTCACGAAGAGCAGCTTGCGCGTGAAGAAGTACTTGAGATGCATCAGCTTGTTGTCGCCGTGGATCACCGTGTTCGCGGACTGCTCGAAGGGCAGGAGGATGTTGATGCCGATGGAGTGCTCGCGACCGGCCCCGACGTGGCCGGCTTCCATGATGCCGGCGGCGGCGCCGGTGATGACCATGAAGCCGGCCTGGGCCATGCGCTTGCCGAACTCGATGGCCTGCACGCAGGACGGATGCTCGAGCGGCAAGCGCGCCGAGCCGAACACGGTCACCTTGCGGCGATCGCGGTAGCCGGCGAAGACCTTGAAGCAGTAGCGTAGTTCACGCAGGGCGGTACTCAGGAGTTTGACGTCACCGCGGTTGGCGTGATCGCGCAACAGCTTGTCGGCGGTCTCCTTGATCTGCTGCACGTAATGCTCGATGCCGAGCGTGCGGCCGTCTTCCTGCGCTTCGTGGTCGTGAATATGGTCGAAGGAGGGGTGGGAAGCGACATCCATGGCAGATTTCGATGGTTGGTGGCCGGGGCGGCGGCGGTGTCGAGACTCCCTTCAGACTAAGGGGCGTCGGGAGAGAGGACAACCCGAACGAACCTAGACGCTCACCTTTTGCCCGGCCGCTTCGTCGGCGCGCCGCTTCTGCCGGGCTGCTCGCTCTTCCTTGAACAGGCCGCGGATCTTCTTGCGGACGACCATGTCGGCGAAGCGCGGGAACCACTTGGAGACCCAGGCGATCAGCTTGGCCTTGAAGGTGAGGACGACCTCGTTCTTGCCCTTCTCGATGCAGCGGACGGTCTTCCACGCCACTTGCTCCGCGGTCATGCCGCGCATGTGGTCGAGGGGGACGAGGGCCTTCTGCTCGAGCATGTTCTTGGAGAAGTTGGTCTGGGTGAGGCCGGGGCAGACGACGAGGACATCGACGCCGTCCTTGGCCAATTCGGCGCGGATCGCCTCGCTGAAGCCCTGCACGGCGAACTTGCTGGCGGAGTACTCGCTACGGGCCGGAATGCCGCGCTTGCCGGCGATGGAGGAGATGTTGACGATGGCCGGCCGCTTTCCTTCCTTGGCGGCTTGCTTGAGGATGGGCAGGAAGACGCGCGTCGTCTCCGTCGTGCCGAACAAGTTCACTTCGAAGATCTTGCGCATGCGCTCGGCGCCGACGTCGGCGAAATGGCCGGTGGCGCCGATGCCCGCGTTGTTGACGAGGATGTCCAGGCCGCCGAACTCGCTTTGAGCGGCCTCAACCATCTTCCGACGGTCGTCGGCGCTGGTGACGTCGGCGACGACATACTCGATGGTCAACCCCCTCGCCTGGCCCTCCGCGACCAGCTCGTGCAAAAGCTCTTCATTGCGAGCGGCGGCGAGGACCTTCGCCCCACGTTGGGCCGCCGCGAGCGCGAGCTGTTTGCCGATGCCCTGCGAGGCGCCGGTGATCAGCATGCGGGCGCCGGTCAAGCGTCGTCGTTGTCCCATCGCTGCTCCTGAATGTGGGGGCACTTTGAACGTGCCCAGGCCTCCCGGCCCGTTGGAAACGTGCCGCCACATTGTACCGGCGTGCGAAGGGGGTTTGCGACGGCGCAACCTGGGAAAAGCAGCGGGGCGGCGGTGAAGTTTGCCGGACGTAGCGGTTACGCGTTTTGGAGTGCGGCAGTTGATTGCCGCTTTCGAGAGACAGCGAGCCGACGGAAACACCGGTTCCTTGCCGGAGGAGATGGGCTTTCGGTGAAGGCGCCGTCTTGCAAAAGCGGCAGTCAATTGCCACACTCCAAAGGGTCCCTATGTGTACACCATGCCGACACCCGTCTGGACGCTGGCGAAGAAGGACCTGCGTTTGTTGCTGCGCGACGCGCGGGCGATGATCGTGCTCCTGCTCATGCCGCTGGTCTTCATCTTCGTTCTCGGCGTCTCGCTGGGGGAAGGGTTCGGGCAGAAGCCGGAGGATCGGCTCAAGGTTTCGGTCGTCGTGCTGGACCAAGGGCCGCCGCGTTTCCTGGAGCGGCCGGCGATGCTGCGCGAAGAGACGGCGCTCTTGACGTTGACGCCCAGTCGCGTCGACGCCGGTCCGGTCGCGGTCGCCGGCGCGGCCGCGCTGAGCGAGGCCAACGCCCGGTCCTGGTTCCCGCGCGTCCCGTGGTCGGAGATGCTGCTGCGCGACCTGGGGGAGACGGCCGATATCAAGGTCGAGTTGATTGATACGCTCGAAGAGGCGGAGCGACTGGTACGCGACAGCAAGCGGGCGGCGGTGCTGGTGCTGGGACCAGCCTTCAGCAAACGAGTCGAACGCTGCTCCTTCCTCGCGGCGGGGTGGCAGGAGACGTTCGCGCTCGCGGCGGCGTTTCCGAACCGGGGCGACCCGATCCTGCTTGCTCTGAACGCCGCCTTTCAGGAGTCGCAAACCGCCCTGCCCCTCTACACGGTCGAAGGCCTGAACCCGTTCTACCGGGACGGCATTCGGCTCGACGTCCTCGATGTCCGCGTCTTACGCGATCCGACGCAGCAGACCGCCTCCGCCATCATCGACCAGGTCGCGCAGGGATCGCTCATCCGCGTCGTCATGCCGTGGATGATCGGCCGGGCGTTCGAGAAGATCGCCGATCCGGATTTCCTTCAGCTTCTGGCCAATGACGAGCAGATGCCGAAGACGGTGAAGTTTTTCCTCACCAGCCCGTTCATCCCGCAATCCGAGAAGCTGGCGCTGAGCACCGGCCTGCAGAACGCGATCCAGAACCTTTTTCCCAAGTACAACCTGACCGCGAAGACCTGGGCGGCGCTGACCAAGGAGGAAGAGCACGCTGGGACGGGCCGCGACCGCTCCCGTTTCCAAACCGAAGGCGGCGGCTGGCTCAAGCGCGGCTCGATTCGCTATCAACTGCTAGTGCCGAGCTATCTGGTAATGTTCGCGTTCTTCCTGGTCCTCGCGGTTGGCTGGCTGTTCTCGAGCGAGCGGCGGCAAGGGACGCTGAAGCGGCTGCGGCTGGCCCCGCTCACGACCGGACAGATTCTTCTGGGCAAGCTGCTGCCGTGCATGGTGATATCGCTTTTTCAAGGCTTCTTCCTGCTGCTCGCCGGTCGTCTGCTTTTCGGCATGGGTTGGGGGCCGGCGCCTGGCTGGCTGGCGCTCGTCGTCGCCTGCACGTCGTTCGCGGCGATGGGATTGGCCCTGCTGATCGCGGCCGTGGCGCGGACCGAGACGCAGGTGGCGATCTACGGCACGCTGATTGTCCTCGTGCTCGCGGGCCTTTCCGGCGCACTGATGGGGGACAGGAGCCTGATGCCGGAGAACATGCAAGAAATCAGCCGCGTGACGCCCCACGCCTGGGCGCTGGACGCGTACCGGCAACTGCTGGTTAGCCCGGGCGTGCCGAGCTGGGCGCCGAATCTGACGACGGTGGCGACATCGTGCCTGGCGCTCACCGGCTTTGGCGTGGTTTTTCTGGGCCTGGCGTGGTTCCTCCTGCGGCTGGAGCTGTAAAGAACGCTAATATACACGCATGTCCTCGTCCCGCATGTCCCCGTCCGTCCCACCCGGTCCCAAGGGCAGCTGGCTTGGCGGCAGCCTGAGCGCTTTTCGGCGTGATCGCCTCGGCTTCATGCTCGAATGCCGGCGCCAGTTCGGCGATCTCGTCGCCGTTCGCATCGGCCACCGCCGCATCTGGCTCGCCAGTCATCCCGACCTCATCGAGGACGTGCTTCTCACCCAGAGCCGGAACTTCATCAAGCACTTCGCGCTGCGCCTCAACCCGCTCGTGCTCGGCAAGGGCCTGCTCACGAGCGAAGGCGATTTCTGGCTCCGGCAGCGCCGGCTCATCCAGCCCGTCTTCCAGAAGTCGCACGTCGCCTCCTATGCCGCCGACATGGTGGAGCTGACGCAACAGCGGCTGGCGACCTGGCAGGCCGGCCAGACACGCGACGTGCACGCGGAGTTGATGGCGCTCACCCTCGCCATCGCCGCCCGTACGATGTTCCACGAGCAGGTGGAAGAGGCCGCCGGCGTTGCCCAGGCGATGCACGTCATGCAGGAGCATTTCATCAGCCGCTCCGCCCGCCTCGTGCCGCTGCCCCTCTGGTTGCCGACGCCGGGCAACATCCGAGTCCGCCGGGCGGTGCGCCGGCTCGACGACATCCTTTTCCGCTTCATTCGCCGCCGCCGCGAGAGTCCGGACGGTCAAAAGAACGATCTCCTCTCGCTGCTCCTTCAGGCGCGCGACGAGGGGGACGGCCAGGGCATGACCGACAAGCAACTGCGCGACGAGGCGATGACGCTCTTCCCTGCCGGCCACGAGACCACGGGCGCTCGCTCTCTCCTGGATCTGGTTTCTGCTCGCCACTCATCCGAGGAGCGCAAGCTGCAAAGCGAGGTTGACGACGTGTTGCAGGACGCGCTGCCACGGCCGACGATTGGCCGCCGCTACGCCGAGTGGATCTCCCTCGAAGCCATGCGGCTTTTTCCGCCGGCCTACGTTGTCGGCCGCGAGGCGATCGTCGACACGACGTTGGGCGGTTATCGTTTGCCGCGGGGGACGACCGTGCTGATGAGCCAGTGGGTGGTGCAGCGCGATGAGCGTTTCTTCGAAGCGCCGGAAGCGTTTCAACCCGAGCGCTGGCGAGAAGAAGAAGCCAGGAAGATTCCGAAATACGCCTACTTCCCCTTCGGCGGCGGGCCAAGGCTTTGCATCGGCAATAGCTTCGCGATGATGGAGATGGCGTTGATCCTCGCCACCATTGCGCAGCGCTTCGATTTCACATTGCAAGAGGGGGTAAAGGTGCGGCCGCATCCGACGTTCACGTTGCGCATCGAGCCAGGCATTCCTGCGCCGGTGCGGCCGCGTAGCTGAGGAGGGCGAAGGCGAGCCGGGAGGGGTAAGCCCCCGGAGGGTCGGTCCGCTATCGTCCCGCGACGATCTCTTTTTTCACCCGAGCGGTCATCTTCAGGACGAAGGCGATATCGCGAAGCATCGCTTCGGCCCTGCGGCGGTCGGGATTCGTGTGGGGGGAGGTCGTCTTTTGGAGGCGGTTATCCTGAACAGCGGTCATGGTACGCTCCTTTTTTTGAGGCAAGAAAGAAGAAGCACGGAGCGTGCCAAAGACGTGAACGTCTGTCTGGTATTATGTAAGCCACAATGGCCACGCTGCTTACGTCGCAAGATGCGATCACGAACCTGGCGAAGGGTAGTGTACAAAAATGGAATTGGTTCAAGACTTTATTGCAAAGTCGCAGCGCGGGGGCAGAGGGTTTGGGACGCCGGCGCTATTGCACGCGAAGAAAGCGCTTCGCGCATTCTCGTCAAGTTCGACGTGCGAGGCTGGTCAACCCCACTTCTCGACCAGCGCATCCATCGCCGCGTCGACGGCCAGGTTCAGCTCCAGGACGTTCACCAGGCCGACGCCGACCAGGCCGCCCAGCGGCGCTTCGCGGTGTTTCTCGAACAGCTCTTCGATCTTCTTCTTGATCAGCGCTTCCAGGTCGCCGCCCGCCTTGGCGTCCAGGGCTTTGCGGGCGCCGTCGAGAATCAGCTTGCGTTCCTTCTCGGTGAGGTCCTTGCTCGCCTCGAGCTTGGCCTTGGCGAAGGCGGCGGTGATCTTGTCGGCGCGGGCGGCGGCGACGCGATATTTGAGCTGGTATTCGGCGTTGGCCAGGGTTATGTGCGGATCGAGGCCGGAGCCGGAGGCCATGACCATGTCAGCAGGCACGTCTTCGAGGGAAACATCCGGGTTTTCCTGGCGCCACATCTCGAAGAAGACGGATTGAACGTCGCTCCCTTCCTTGGCGCCGATGATGCGCTTGCGCTTCTCCCTGGCCGGCGTCTCGTAATCGTCCAGGACCGGCCACTGGCCCGGGAACTTCTTGGACCAGGCGGGGAAGAACTCCTTGGCGATGTCCGCGTTGCTCGGCGCCGCAACGTCGTTGTTCTTCGCCTTCCATTCCCTGTACGCGGCGCCGGCGATCCATTCCTTGTAGAGCTCCGGCAGGTCAGCTTGCCAGCTGAGGACGAACGCCTCGTTCGGCTCCTTCTCCTTGTCCCCCTCCTTCCACTGCCGTTTGAGCGTATCGCCCGTGCTCTTCACCCGCGCCTCCGCGGAGCCCGCGTGCATGTCGGCCCACTGGGCCACGATGCCCGGCTGTTTTTGATACCTGTCTTTCTGGAACCACTCCTCGATCGCCGGCTGCACGGGCGCCCCGGGGGTTTCCGCCTTCTTGCCATAGCGGACGATCGGACCAAGGGCGCGGGCGACGCGCTCGCGCAAGGCATAGTTGCTGGCGCCCCAGTTCGTGCCGCCCGATGCGTTGGCGGCATACGAAACCGCCGATGGCCGCGGCTGGAAATACTCGGGCGCGTCGCTTGTGAAAGGCTGGGCAATGAGCCGCGAGCCGATGACGTGCCCCTTGCTGTCCGTGATGAGACTCCCCTCCGCCTTGTCCTTGAAGCCGGGAATCTGGGCGATCACCCAGAGTGCCGCTGGATAGAGGACGGAGCAGAAGAGGAGCGTGAGGCCGAGCAGCCAGAGATTGCCGCGTAGATGACTTTTCATGTTGAATCCATCTCGCAAAAAACCATGCTATCCGTGTTCAAGAGAATCACGCCGCGCCGCTGAAGAAGCCGAGCGCCACCAGCAGCATGTCAATCAGCTTGATGCCGATGAACGGCACGATGACGCCGCCGAGGCCCCAGATGAGGAGATTGCGGCGGAGCAGGGCGTCGGCGCCGACCGGCTGGTAGCGGACGCCTTTGAGGGCGATCGGGATCAGGAGCGGGATGATGATCGCGTTGAAGATCACCGCGGACATGATCGCCGAGGTCGCCGAGTGCAGGTCCATCACGTCGAACGATTTCAGCCAGGGGAGCGTGGCGGCGAACAGGGCCGGGACGATCGCGAAGTACTTGGCCAGGTCGTTGGCGATGGAGAACGTTGTCAGGGCGCCGCGCGTCATCAGGAGCTGCTTGCCGATCTCGACGACTTCGATGAGTTTGGTCGGGTCGCTGTCGAGGTCGACCATGTTGCCGGCTTCCTTGGCCGCCTGCGTGCCGCTGTTCATGGCGACGCCGACGTCGGCCTGGGCGAGGGCGGGGGCGTCGTTGGTGCCGTCCCCCATCATGGCGACAAGCTTGCCGGCCGACTGTTCGTGGCGGATGTAGCCGAGCTTCGCTTCCGGGGTGGCCTGGGCGATGTAGTCGTCAACGCCCGCTTGCTCGGCGATGGCCTTGGCGGTCAGTGGGTTGTCGCCCGTGACCATGACGGTGCGGAGCCCCATGCGGCGCAAGCGTTCGAGCCGCTCGCATGCCCGGCTTGAGGATGTCCTCGAGCACGACCATGCCGGCCAGCTTGGATCCCTGCACACCAGGAGTGGAGTAGCGCCCTGCGACGCGACCCGATCCACCTCCTGCTGCACGTTGCCCGGCAGCTTGCCGTGGTTTTGCTGCACGTACTTAAGCATCGAGTCCGAGCCCCTTGCGGATGCGGCGGCCGTCCGCCAGGTCGACGCCGCTCATGCGCGTCTGGGCGGTGAACTCGATGAAGCGTGTGCCGTGCGGCATGGCTTCGGCGCGGAGCGTGACGCGGCGCTCGCCGGGGAGGTTTTGATTCAGCTCGACGATGCTCTTGCCCTCCGGCGTCTGGTCGGCGAGAGAAGCGAGCGCCGCCAGCTCGCCGACATCCGCTGCCGTGTAACTGCCGAAGGGAAGGAATTGCGTGGCGCGGCGGTTGCCGATCGTGATGGTACCGGTCTTGTCGAGCAGCAGCGTGTCGACGTCGCCGGCCACCTCCACCGCTTTGCCGCTCTTAGCGATGATGTTGGCGCGCAGGGCGCGGTCCATGCCGGCGACGCCGATCGCGGCAAAGAGGGCGCCGATGGTGGTCGGGATCAAGCAGACCAGCAGGGCGACGAGCGTCGGCACATCCGTCCCGAGGCCAACGGGCAGGTTCGTGGAGCCGATGTAGTCCTTCATGTACATCTCGGCGTTGCGCGCCATCGGCCAGAGGGCGACGGTGACGATGAGGAAGATGAGCGTGAACGCGGCGAGGACGAGCGACAGGGCGATCTCGTTCGGTGTGCGCTGGCGGATCGCCCCTTCGACGAGGGCGATCATGCGGTCGAGGAAGGTTTCGCCGGCGCCGGCCGTGATCCGGACCACGATTCGGTCGGAGAGGACACGCGTGCCGCCGGTGACGCCGGAGCGATCGCCGCCGGACTCGCGGATGACGGGGGCCGATTCGCCGGTGATGGCCGACTCGTCGATGGAGGCGACCCCTTCGATGATCTCGCCGTCGCTGGGGATGACGTACCCGGCGACGACTTCAACCACATCGCCGGCGCGCAGGTCCGTGGAGACGACCTCCTCGAAGACGCCGGAGGCGGAGCGCCGGAACGCGGGCGTGGCCTGTCGGGTCTTGCGCAGGGCGTCGGCCTGGGCCTTGCCGCGCGCCTCGGCCAGCGCTTCGGCGAAGTTGGCGAAGAGGACGGTGAGCAGCAGCCAGATGTCCAGGGCGATCAGGTAGGGGAGCGACGCCTGGCTCTGGAAACCGAAGAGGACCGCGATCGTGTAAATGAAGGTCAGGACGGTCCCGATCTCCACCACGAACATGACCGGGTTTTTCCAGAGGATGTCCGGCCGCAGCATGACGAAGGCGCGTTTTGAGCCGCGATCTTGAGCAGAGCCGGCTCGAACAAGCCGGGCCGCGGCGTGTCTGCCGGCGCAGGACCTTGAGGTCCTGGCGCGGGCGGCGCTCCGGCGGGGCGTTTGCAAAGTCGGGGACATGGGTTTCTCGTTGTACTCGCGTCATGTCGTGGGTAGCACGCCCTGGGTCTTCGAAGGGCGTGCTGGCATCTCGCGATTCCCTCCACGCCCTTCAGAAGCTCAGGGCGTGCCACACCGCGTCACTGGCCAAACGGCGTCGGTCCAGATGCTCCGCCACCGGGCCGAGCACGGCCGCGGGGAGGAACAGCAGGGCGCCGACCAGCACGATGGTTCCGAAAAGAACGAAGCCGAACGTGATGGTGTCCGTGCGTAGTGTCCCCGCGGTGAACGGCGTCGGCTTCTTCTGCGACATGTAGCCCGCGATGGCGATGGGGGCGATGATTGGGATGAAGCGACTGATAAGCATCACCAGGCCGGTGGCGATGTCCCAGTGGGGGCTGTACTCGCTCAGCTTCTTGTCATTGAAGCCGTAGGTATCCTGAAGGCCTTCGAAGCCGGAGCCGTTGTTGGCGGACGCCGAGCTGAACTCGTAGAGCATCTCGGAGAAGCCGTGGGCGCCCGGATTGTTCAATGACTTATTGCCCCAATCGGTGGCGGCGAACAGGCCGGTCGGGCCGAGGACCATGATCGGATGGATCAAGAGCGCCAGCATGGCGAGCTTCATCTCGCGGCCCTCGACTTTCTTGCCGAGGTATTCCGGCGTGCGACCCACCATGAGGCCGGCGAGGAAGACGCCGACGATGAGGTAGACGAGGAGGTTGACGAGGCCGACCCCCTTGCCGCCGAAGATGCAGTTGAGCCACATGCCGGTCAAGGGGCTGACGCCGGCGAGGGGGTTGAGGCTGTCGTGCATGCAGTTGACGGCGCCGCAGGTGATGCAGGTGGTCATGGCGGCGAAGGCGGGCCCGGCCGACGTGCCGAAGCGCAGCTCCTTGCCTTCGAGGTTGCCCAGACCGGCGTCGACGGGCAGACCGGCGACGTCGGGGACCTCGATGGTCTTCTTCGCGATTTTTCCCTTAGCGTCGGGTTTGGCGTCCGGGTCCTTGATCTCGTAGTTGCGGGCGGCATGCGCCGTCAGTGCGGGGTTCTGCTGCAAATCCCAGTAACAACACCAGGCGATGGAGCCGACGAACATCACCATCATCACGCCGTAGATGATCACGCCGTGGCGGATGTTGCCGATCATTCGCCCGAACATGAGCACGAGCGAAAACGGGATGAGCATCATGGTGACGCAGAGGAGGAAGTTCGTCAGGGCAGTGGGGCTCTCGTAGGGGTGAGCACCGTTGGCGCCGAAGAAGCCGCCGCCGTTGGTGCCGAGATTCTTGATCGGGATGACGGCGGCGACGGGACCGCGCGAGATGACCTGGGGCGCCGGCTTATTGTCTTCGCTTCCCATGGCGCCCTCCTGCACGACCGTCGCCTTGGCGGAGGCTTCAAACGTCATCGGCATGCCCTGCGATATGTAGATAACGCCGACCACGAGAGAAATGGGCAGGAAGATGTAGACAACGACGCGCCACATGTCGAGGTAGTAGTTCCCCATGTGGGAATCGCCGCGCAGGCCACGGATGATGGCCACCAGGGCACAGACGCCGACGGCGGCCGAGACAAACATGTTCCACAGGATCGAGGTGAGCTGGCTGAAGTAGGACAGGTGCTGCTCGCCGGAGATATGCTGGAGGTTGGTGTTGGTGAGGAACGACACCGCTGTGTTGAAGATTGTCGTCGGCGACAGCATTTTCATCTTGTCGGGGTTCAGGGGCAGCATCGTCTGTAGCGCCAGGAAGGCGAAGGCGACCAGGAACATGACGGTGTTGAAGAACAAGAGCGCGACCGTGTACTGTTTCCAGTTCTGTGGTCCGGTGTCGAGCCGGCCTTCGATCCAGGCCAGCCAGCGCGGCAAGCGGTACTTGCCGTCCAATATCCAGGCGAGATAGCGGCTCATCGGGATCGAGAGCAGGACAGTGACGAGGATGATCAGCGCGGGCAGAAGCCAGGCTTGCATGGTCGTTCCTATGGACGGCGTTCCTGGATCAGAACCACTCGGGGCGCAACAGGGCGGCGAGCAGATAGACGAAGAGAAGAAGCGTAACGACGGCGGTCAGCAGGATCATGTGTCTCTCCGAGAGGTCGCTCAGACCCTCTCGCAGCCGTAGAGGAAAGCGAACATGAGGCCCATCGTTAGAAGCCCCAAGCCGATCAGTAAGGGAATCCAGAGCGTCAAGTTCATGGTCGTCCGCACTGCGTGGAGGGGTTGTTTCCCAATGGCAACAACATGGCCAAGCAATCGACATGCCGTCAGGGTCGCGCAGCGTTCAGCTGCGCGGGCTCGGAGGAAATGCCCTTGGGAAACTTCGTTTTCAGCACTTGGAACCGATTTGGGACGGGCGACGAGTCGCGCGCGGAAAGAGTACAAAGACATTGTCCAACCGTGCGTTTTGCACCCGTCTCGTTGCAAAATGCACGGTTCCCTCCGCCTGGCGCCGGTCAGAATCGAGCGTTTTTCTTGTCTTTTGCGCGAGGCGGATTACCGGTACGCCGAATGCGTGATCCTGGGGCGAACGGAGCGCGCCTGATGAACGTCCTGCTGATCGACGACGACCCGAATCTGCGCAAGTCGCTCAAGCTCGCTCTCGAGACGATGAACCACCGCGTCACCGAGGCGGCCGAGGGCGCCCAGGCCGAGGAACGCCTCGCTCACGGCCTGTTCGACATCGCGTTCCTCGACCTTCGTTTGGGACGCGAGCAGGGGCTCGACGTGCTCACGGCGCTCCTGCGCCTGGCGCCGGGATTGGCGGTTGTCGTCATGACGGCTTACGCCACAATCGAGACGGCCGTGGAAGCGATGCGGCGCGGCGCCTTCGATTACCTGCCCAAGCCGTTCACGCCGGATCAATTGCGGATGGCACTGGATCGGGTCGGCAAGTTTCGCCGCTTGCAGACGCACGTCGAGGCGCTGGAGGAGCAAGTGCGCTCGGTGGTGCCGGAGGCGGACCTGCAGACGCAAGAGCCCGCGATGCAGCACACGCTCGATGTCGCCTTCCGTGCGGCGCCGACCGAGGCGACGATCCTGCTGCGCGGCGAGAGCGGCACGGGCAAGGGCGTGCTCGCCCGCGCCATTCATGCACGCAGTGACCGGGCCGGGGCGCCCTTCGTTACCGTGCATTGCCCCAGCCTTTCCAGCGAGCTGCTCGAAAGTGAGCTGTTCGGCCACGTCCGGGGCGCCTTTACCGGCGCCGTGCAGGATACGTTCGGCAAGGTGGCGGCCGCGGAGGGAGGTACGCTGTTCCTCGACGAAATCGCCGATTTGCCGCTGGCCTTGCAACCGAAGCTGCTGCGTCTCTTGCAGGAGCGGCGCTACGAACGGGTCGGCGAGACGCGCACCCGCGCTTGCGATGTCCGCATCCTGGCCGCGACCAACCGCAACTTGCAGTCGGCGGTCGCGGCCGGCGGGTTTCGCGAGGACCTGCTCTATCGTCTCAACGTGATCGAGGTTGTGGCGCCCCCGTTGCGGCAGCGGCGCAAGGACATCCTGCCGCTCGCGGAGCATCTGGTGCAGTTCTTTTCGCGGCAAGCAGGCAAGCCCGTCGCCGCCCTGACGGAAGAGGCGCGCGACGCGATTCTGCGCTATCCATGGCCGGGCAACGTCCGCGAGCTGCGAAACGCCATCGAGCGCGGCGTCATCCTGTCACGCAGTGTCGAGGTCGGCCTCGCGGACCTGCCGGCCCAGATCGGCGCGGCGCTGCCGGCAGGGTCCATGGAGATCGGCGGCGCCATCACGCTGGAGGCGCTCGAAGCGGAGCACATCCGCCGCGTCCTGGCCACGACGGCCACCATGGACCAGGCCTCGACTATCCTGGGCATCGACCCCAGCACACTGTATCGCAAACGCAAACGCTACGGCCTATGAAGCTCACGCTCCGCCCGCGCATCTTCCTCACGCTCGCCCCGCTCCTGGCGCTTCTTGCGATCCTCGGGGCGGCCGGCGTCATCCTGCTCCTGCGCCTGGGCAACAGCGCCAACGCCATCCTGCGCGAAAACTACGACAGCGTCATCGCCATGGAGCGGCTCGGCGAGGCCCTGGAGCGCATCGATTCCTCGTTCCAGTTCGCCATGCTCGGCCGCTGGGACAAGGCCAGGGCTCAGTACGACGAGAACTGGAATCGCTATTACGCGGCGCTCAAAGTCGAGCAGGAGAACATCACCCTGCCCGGCGAAGGCGAACTCGTCGAGGAACTCAAGAGTCTGACGCGCGCCTTTCGGAACCTCGGCGAGAAGTTCTATGCCAAGAAGACGGACCTCGAAACGCTTTACTTCGGCGCAGGGAACAAGAAGCCGGGCGAGCCGAGCCTGTTCGAACACTTCGAACGGATCAAGGTGGTCTCGCATCGCATCCTGAGCATCAATCAGAAGAACATGGAGGAGGCGGCGGCCGAGGCGCGTGCCACCGCCCTGCACTCCGTCCTGTGGTTCGGCCTGAGCGTGACGCTCGCGATCGTCCTCGCCCTCGTCGCGGCCTTGCAAACTGTGCGCTCGATCCTTCGCCCCATCACCGCCATCACGCAGGCCGCCCAGGGCATCAGCGCCGGCAACCTCGACCAGGTCATCGGCTACGGCGCCGGCGACGAGCTCGGCCATCTCGCCGAGGCGTTCAACACGATGGCCCGCCGCCTGCGCGACTTCCGCGACTCGCATTCCGCTCAGCTCCTTCGCGCCCAGCAGACCAGCCAGGCCGCCATCGACTCCTTCCCCGATCCCCTGATGGTCATCAACGCCGAGGGGCAGGTGGAGATGGCCAACCCGGCCGCGCGGCGCCTGCTCGGCGTCGTCCCCAGATACGAGGCGGCCGCCAACATCTGGCAGGCGCCCGCAGCGCTCCGCCAGCCGCTCACCGACGCCCTCCAGGGCCAGCGCGACTATCTGCCCGAAGGCTTCGAACAGATCCTTGTTTTCGGCGCGACAGGGCAGGAACGCGCATTCCTACCGCGCATCCTCACCATCCGCGATCCCTATGGCGCCACGCTTGGCGCCGCCGTGCTCCTCCAGGACGTCACCCGGCTGCGCCTCATGGACGAGGTGAAGACCAACCTCGTCGCCACCGCCAGCCACGAGCTCAAGACGCCTCTTACGAGCCTGCGCCTGGCCGTCCACCTCTTGCTCGAGGACTCGGTCGGCACGCTGAATCCCAAGCAGACCGAGCTGCTCCTGGACGCCCGCGACAACAGCGAGCGGTTGCTCGCCGTCGTCAACAGCCTGCTGGACCTCGCCCGCCTGGAGCAGGGCCGTAGCCAGCTCGACATCCAGCCGGAGCGCCCGGACGTGCTCTTGCACGCGGCGGCGGAAGCGATGTCGCATCGGGCCGAGGAAAAAGGGGTGGAGTTGAAGGTCGAGGCGGCGCCGAATCTGCCGAACGTCGCCGCCGACGCCGCGCGCCTTGGCCACGCCCTGCGCAACCTCGTCGAGAACGCTATCACCTACACGGAACGCAGCGGCCGCGTCATTTTGTCCGGGGCCGTCGCAGACGACAGGGTCAGCCTCTCGGTCCGGGACACCGGTATCGGCATCGCGCCGGAGTATCTGCCGCACGTGTTCGAGAAGTTCTTCCGGGTTCCTGGGCAGAAGCGCGGCGCAGGGACCGGCCTGGGCCTGGCCATCGTGCACGAGATCGTCGTCGCGCACGGCGGCGCCATCGCGTGTGAGAGCGAGCCGGGTCAGGGGACCACCTTTCGGATCAGCCTCCCGTCCACCGAGGCCGGGTCGGCGGACTACGTGTTCGGCCACGTGACCCAAGGGGGTCGCCATGCCTGATCCGGGACAGCCGCCCCCCGAACGTTTCCTGGCCATGATCCGGCAGCAGCAGCGCGGCCGGCTCAAGATCTACCTCGGCTTTGCCGCCGGCGTCGGCAAAACCTACGAGATGCTCCAGGAGGGACATCGCCTCAAGCGTCAAGGCGTCGACGTCATCATCGGCCTCGTCGAGACGCATGGCCGGGCCGAGACCATCGCCCAGATCGGCGACCTGGAGCAGGCGCCGCGGCGGAAGATCGAGTATCACGGCGTCGTGCTCGAGGAGATGGACCTGGACGCCATTCTCGCACGTCGGCCGAACGTCGCCCTGATCGATGAACTGGCCCACACCAACGCGCCGGGCAGCCGAAACGCGAAACGCTACCAGGACATCGAGGAGGCGCTGCGCGCCGGCGTCAACGTCATCAGCACGCTGAATATTCAGCACCTCGAAAGCCTCTACGACATGGTCGAAAAGGCGACCGGCGTCAAGGTGAAGGAGCGCGTCCCCGACTATATCCTGGGCATGGCCGATCAGCTCGTGAACGTCGACATCTCCGCCGAGGACCTGCGCGAACGTCTCTCGGCCGGCAAGGTCTACCCCAAGGAGCGCATCGACACCGCCTTGCAGAACTTCTTCACGCAAGCCAACCTGACGCGCTTGCGCGAGTTCGCCCTGGAGGAGATCGCCCACCGCCTCGATCGCCGCCGTTCCGAGGAAACCGGCGAGCCCACCAAGCCCAGCTCCGAGCGGGTCATGGTCTGCCTGAGCTCGCGCAGTCCCAACGCCGAAAAGCTGCTCCGAAAAGGCGCGCGCCTGGCCGACCGGCTCAAGGCCCCCTGGTACGCCGTCTACGTCAAGACGCCCCGCGAAGAGCTAGACCGCATCGACGCCGCCACGCAGCGGCAGATCTACAACACGCTGACCCTGACGCAGCAGATCGGCGGCACTCCAATGGAATTCAAGGGGGCCGACGTCGTCTCCACCGTCACCGCGTTCGTCAAGGAATACGGTATCACCCACGTGGTCATGGGCCGCAGCCGGCAGCCCTGGTATCGGCGGCTGTTCCGGAGGTCTCTTCTCGAGCGGTTGCTCCACGAGGCGCCGGATGTCGACGTGATCGTTGTCGGCAGTGATTGATGACGTCCGCGTGGGGCGCCTGAACAGTTGTTGGAGTGGATTCGGCCGGCAGGTTTTTGGCGGTTGGCCGGGCCCGCTTCCGCTACCTTTTCCAGAGGCGATTCCGCGGCGGTTCCTTCGCGCCCGGCGCCAAATACCCTCTGTCGCCGGTCGCGCGGGTCTGTCCGCGGGACGCCGCACTCCAGCCGCGCTCCAAGGGAAACCGATGATGCTCGCCACGACTTTCCTCGTCAGCGCCTTTTGGTTGTCCGGCGAGGCGCCGCCGGCTTCGGTCGATCTCGCCAAGATCGACCGCTCCATCCGCAAAGAGCCGGCCTACGCGGGAAAACCGAAGTATTGCCTCTTCGTCTTCGGGCCGGAGGCGGCGACGCGCGTCTGGGTCGTCCTCGACGGCGCCCACGTCTACGTCGACCGCAACGGCGACGGCGACCTCACCGACCCCGGCGAAAAACTCAGTCGCGGATCGGGACCGGGCTTCATGATCGGCGACATCCGCGAGCGGGATGGCAAGACCCTCCATCGCTCCTGGTCGATCAACCTCTCCGGCGACGCCTTCCGCTCCACGGTCATCACCGCCCGCCTCGGCCGGCAACTGGTCGCGCCGCAGGAGCAGGAGAAGCCGCGCTTCGCCGACCGTCCCGAAGAGGCGCCGATCATCCATTTCGACGGCCCGCTGGCTCTCGCCCAGTACAGCGAGGCTCGGCTCTTGCCGCGCGGGGCCACACGCGAGGAGGACGACGACCAGGCCCTGCGCATTCTCATCGGCACGCCCGGCCTGGGCAAAGCGGCCTTCGCCGCCTGCCCCTGGAATTGCGTCAGCAAGCGCGGGCCGATTGCCGCTGAGTTCGATTATGCCTGCTCGTTCGGCGGGCGTCTGACGCACGCGACCACGCTAAAAACCTTCTCCTGAGGCTTTTACTTCTTTGCGGGTCCCGTGCGGATCCCTTCCGAAGCGGCCGGCGGCCTCACCCATGTCCGGATTCACTTTCCCGGCTTCGCCAACCGCGACGTGCGGCCCGGCGTTGTCAGCTTCATTGTCCCTGGACCCGGTGTGCGCTGAGCGGCTGTTTCAAGCCGGAACGGCGTCCTGTCTTGAAAGAGCATCCAATCGGCGTCGGGTGGACACGCGCCTGCGGCTGCCATTTCTCATCACTTCCGAGCGAGTTCCGGACAAGAGGCCTTCTCGATGCCATCTCTCCCATTCGCTTGCCTGGCACGCTCCTTGAAAACAGCCCCCTTCGCTAAAAAAGTGAATGCAATCGGCTCCGACCGGGCAACCATACACGGAAACCGATCGAGCAAGGAAGGACCTCATGCAAACAGCCGCCGCCGTCGTGGTGGGACGCCTGCGTCGCCTGACTCTTGATCGTGACGGCCCGACGGACGCGGAACTGCTCGCCCTCTACGTGGAACGGCGCGACGAGGAGGCGTTTCGCGTCATCGTCAATCGGCATGGTCCCATGGTGTTGGGCGTCTGCCGGCGGCTGCTCCGCTCTTCGAGCGACGCGGAGGACGCCTTTCAAGTCACCTTCCTCGTCCTGGCGCGCCGGGCAAATCACGTCTGTCCGAAGCCAACGTTGGCAGGCTGGCTGCACGGGGTCGCCACCCGCTCGGCGCTCAAGCTCCGCACAACGCTCGCCCGTCGCCGTCTCATGGAGCGCACCATCCTGCCCCCCGCCCCGCGTCCGGAGGCCTGCACCGATTTCTGGCCGCTACTGCATCAGGAGTTGGCGCGACTGCCCAGCGCCTATCGTGCCGCGGTGGTTCTCTGCGATCTGGAAGGAAGCACGCGGCGCGCCGCGGCGCGGACGCTCGGCTGGCCGGAAGGAACGCTATCCACCCGGCTCAAGCGCGGCCGGGCCTTGCTCGCCCGGCGGCTTGCGCGGCGCGGCATCGGCCTCGGCGCGGGATTGGCTGCGATCTGTCCGGCCATGGACGCAAGCGCCTCTGCCATTGTGACACCGCCTTTGGTGGCCTCTACCATCGCGGCGCTCGGCGCTGCCGGGACGCCGTCCAGACTGGCGGCTTTGTTGAGAGGAGTCGAGAACGGAATGCTTCTGACCAGAATCAAAACGTTCGCCGCGGGCCTTTTTTTTCTCGGCCTCATTACCGTGGCTGTGGCATCGGGGCTGGCCGCGTTTTCCACGTCCGCGGAAACGGGGTCGGGGCCTGCCGAGGTCGGGCGAGAAGCGAGCCTGGCGAAGGAGATGACCGAATGGTCCGCGCAGACACGCAAACGGATGGACGGCGATCCGGCGCTGCAGGCGCTGGCCAAGAAGTACCCGCTGGCGCTCATCCACTCACGCCACCTCTTCGGCGCGAGGGACGGCGGCTACCGCCATTCCGCCTTCAGCTTCGTCGCCGGGACATCCGATCAGGCCAAGCACCGCAACGACGTGCAACTCCTCTTCCAGAACGGTCCCTCGGAGGGCCGCCGCTTCATTTACAACATGGTCGTGAATCAACGCAATCTCGTCCTCGATCTCGGCGCCGTCGATTTCGAGATTGATCCGCCCGCCCACCTGCGCCGCATCCTGGACAAGACACGCGTCGACGAGGGGGATGTGCTCTTCAACGCGAGCATCGAGGCCATCGAAGGGCACGTCTACGTGGAGCGTGTCCGCGACGACGACAACGACTTCTTCGTCCTGTTTCACGTTGTGGCGGTTGACCGTCGCGATCGCTACATGGCATTCGTGTGGCGCAAGCTGACGGCGACGCCTCCCGACTGATCGCACTCACGCCATCCGGCTCTGCCCGGTCACTGCTGGGGCGCCGTCGAGCCAGGCCGTCAGCCCCTTCTCGCCGCGCCGCATCACGCTGTTATGGTTCCAGGCGAAGAGCCAGCGCAGGAGGGGAGCCAGCAGGTTGAGCCAGAAGCCGTGCGTTTGCACGTTCCAGTGTGTCGTGACGACTACCCGGCCCGCTTCTTCTTTCAACTCCGTGCGGCCGCCCCCTTCGAGGTCGCCGAGAGCGTCGTAGGCGAGGAGGCGCGGGGCTTCGACGGCGGTCATCTTGATCTGGTAGCGCAGGCGATAGGGGAGCTTGCCCTTGACGACAAACTCCCAGTGCTCGCCGACGTCGCGGACTTCCGGATTGAGCCGCTTCGCCTCGCGGAACGACGGCCACCAACGCGGGTAGACATCCATGGCGCGGAGAGCGGCGTAGACCCTGTCGATGGGATGGGCGAGGCGCCAGGTGGTGATGAAGCGGTATTGGGCCATGACGCGAGGGCTGGGCCTTCAGAGGAGGGCGCTCGCATTGTATGAGAGCAAAGAGCAAAATGGCTAGCGTCGAGGCGGCGCCTGGCCTTCACTTTGCGTTGTGCCTTGGGCACTTGCTACCATCTTGATGAAGGAGGCCGTCATGCTGGAACTCACCGAAGCGCAGGCGAAGGCGCTCGAAGCCGACAAGCTTGCACATCGTGAACCCGCGCACGCAGCAAGTATTCGTTCTGATCCCCAAGGACATGTACGATCTCACCTGCACGATCGTTGGTGAGCGGGGTCGCGTTTGGGACGATGCGGCTGACGACGCCCTCATCCGGAAGCCCAAATGAAGTGCGGGGAAGTGGTCCAGGTCAGCTTGAATTGAACTGCAGTAGCATGGGCAACGGCCCTGCGGACTCATACGCCGTTCTCGTTCACCTTTCCTTGCAGCTCGGTGCAGAAAATTACTCACCCGCGCCGCAGCACGTCCACCGGCGCGAAACCTTCCCCGACGACTTGCCGGCTCGGCACACCCAGCCAGTGATCGCAAATCGCCGCGTAGACGCGGCGGAAATCGGTGTGGTGGACGAGGTTGCCGTCCTCCAGGGTTGTGAGGCTCGGGTGGGCGCCGATGAGGCCCGTGCGGACGCGGCCGCCGATCAGGAACATCGGGGCGGCCGAGCCGTGGTCGGTCCCCTGGCTGCCGTTCTCGCGGGCGCGGCGGCCGAACTCGGAGAAGGTCATCATGAGGATGCGGTCGCGCTGGCCGCGCTCGCTCATGTCGCGGAAGAAGGCGGAGACGGCTTCGGAAAGGTCGGTGAGGAGGCGGGCGTGGAGGGGGGCCTGGTTGGCGTGGGTATCGAAGTTGTCGAGCGAGACATAGAAGAGGCGGGCGCCGATGCCGGCGTCGATGAGCTGGGCGGCGGTGCGTAGGTGATTGCCCAAGGGCGTGGCGGGGTAGGGGACGCGCGGCGTATAGGTCCGGCCGATCTCGGCGAGGCGGCGGGTCGAGGCGTAGGTGGCGGTGGCGGTGCGGTTGACGAAATCGAGGAGGCTCGGATCGCCGGTGCGCGGCGTGGCGGCGCCTTCGATGACGGCGACCTGACGGGCGCGTTCGGCGGCGCTGGCGGCTTCGGTGCGGAGGCGGAAGTCATCGAGGGAGCGGATGGAGGGGACGCGCACGGGAGCGCCGGTGAGGGCGAGCGGGGCGGGTTCGTTGTTGCCCGCGAGATGATAGGAGGCGGCGGCGGGTAGATGGCGGAGCGATTTGCCGATCCAGCCTTCGGTGAGCGTGTCAGCCATGCTGGCCGCGTGCCAGATGTCCATGGAGCGAAAATGGGACTGGCTCGGGTTCGGGTAGCCGACGCCCTGGACGATGCCGAGGGCGTTGTCGTTCAGGAGCTCGCTCAGTCCGCGTAGCGACGGGTGCAGGCCGAACTCATCGTTGATGCGGAGGACGGCGTCGCGCGACTGCCGGAGCGTCGGCCGCAGCCGGGCATATTCCGGGTTGGCGTGGGGAATGACGGTGTTGAGCCCGTCGTTGCCCCCGGTGAGCTGAACCACGACGAGGATGGTGTCGCGCGCGCCGGGGGCATCGGCGGCCGGCGCCTGGGCGGCGGTCTTCGAGACGAAGATCGGCAGCGAGGAGCCGAGGGCGACGAGGCTGGTCCGCTTGAGGAAATCACGGCGGGAAAGAGACATGGTTCACCCCCACAGGGAATGCAGAATTCAGAATGAAGAATGCAGAATTACGCCGACCCCCCACCCATCAACACAGTTGAAACTCCGGCAAGCACAGGACCAGGTGGCAGAGCGAGCGCACGCGCTGGTCCTCCGCGTCCTCGGCGCTCCAGAACGCGGGATAGCGACTCCGCGCCGCATTGTCAGCATATTCCAGGAGCCGGGTGCGCGTCGCCGCGGTCACGTCTCCTTGCAGGAAGACCTTCAGCAGGAAGTCGACGCGCTGCTCGTTCGTGCGCCGGTCGTGGCGGCGGGCCAGCGCCGCGGGGTCCGTGCGGCGGCCGAAGCGGTCGTCCGTCGTCGACGTCAGCGACAGGGCGAGGTTCTGCCGCAACAGGAACGTCTGGGCGTTGAGCCAGGCGCGGCCGCCGTCCCAGCCGGCGACGGAGGGGGGATAGAAGACGCGCTGGCCCATCTCCTCCATTGACCGGGTGAGCTGGCTGGTGGCGATGCGTGAGCCGGTCCCTTCATGTCCTTCGAGACCGCGGACGACGCCGAGAACATATTCCACCGGCGACTTGATCTTCTGCCGGTAGCAGCGATCGGAGAAGAAGAGGTTCGAGCGCAGCATTCTTTCGACGACCGGCCTTAGCTCGTAGTCGCCGTCCTTGAGCTGCCGGGCCAGTGGTTCGAGCAGGTCCGCGCTGGGCGCTTCGATGTCGCTGATCAGGTGGTCGTAGAGCTTGCGGCAGATGAAGAAAGGGCACGCCTCGTGCTCCAGGCAGAAGCGGACGATGTCGTCCCAGTTCCAGTTTCCGCGGCGGCCGAAGACGGTCTTCTCGCCGCCATCGTGCTGAGCTTCCTGGAAGACGTCGCGGCCGGCGACGATGCGCCAGCCGGTGAAGGCCTTGGCCGCCTCGCGGATGTCGTGCTCGGTGTAGTTGCGACGGCCGGCGTCGCGTGGATGGGGGATGCCGAGGCTGAACAACTCCATCAGCTCGCGGGCATAGTTCTCGTTGGGGCGGTCGCGCCGGCTGTCGACGGTGTCGAGCCAGACCATCATGGCCGCGTCGTGCGACATGTCGCGCAGCATGGCGCCGAAGTTGCCGAGGGCGTGGCGCCGCATCAGCTCGTATTGCCCGAGCATGAAGCCGGCGTTGTTGACTTTGGCGTTGCTCGTGGCGAAGTGATCGTGCCAGAGGAGCGTCATCTTCTCGACGAGCGGCTGCGTCGAATAGAGCATGCGATAGACCCAGGCCGCGGGAAGCTGGGCGCCGCTGTTGGTCTGGCCGATGGTCGTGCGCAGCGTCTCCCAGGCGGCGTCCAGGTCGGCGCTCGGGCGGGCGTTCAGGAGGCGGTCGATGGCCGCGTCGACGCCGCCGCGCACGCCTTCTTCCAGCTCGGCGTGGGTCGCCCCGAAGCCGGCGCGGCGATGGAGATGGCCGACGCGCTTGAGGTCCCAGGGCCGCTCACGGTCGGGCCGAAAGCGCTCCCAGGCCCAGGCGGGATCGATGCGAGGGGTGTCAGGCATAGGTCACTCCGCTACTTCTTGTATTTCCAGTGAAAGTCCATGCGGTAGTCGTCGGCGCCGTAGCGGATTTGCCATTGCAACGTGCCGAGGGAGCGGACCAGCTCGGTGAGGGACTCGAGCTGTTTTTTCGCCTCGGCCGGGGGTAGGCCCTGGTCGAGGATGGTCGCGGTGAGCAGGTCCTTGCGGACGAACTCGAGGTTTGCCGCCAGGCCCGCGGCATGGAGGTCGGTGCGCCAGCTAACGCCGGCCGCGAGCGCCTTGTCTTCCTTCGTGACGCAATCGACGAGGTCGCGGGCCAACTCCGCCGTGGACGCGGCGATCAGGCTCTTGCCCACGATGGCGAAGCTCGGGCTGAAGTTGAAGCGCAGGTTGTTCGCGTCCTCGGCGACCTTCTTCGTCTCGTCGAAGTAATAGCAGACGATCGGCTGGCCGTTGTGCGTCTCTTCGCGCATCTTGAGGCCGAACTTGAAGCTGGCGACCAGAGCGCCGGCGCGGAGGAGCTTGTTCATGGTCTTGCCGAAGCGCTCGTCGCGCATGTCGAAGACGACGCCGAACGGCGTGATGTGCAACGCCGGCGTGATCTTGTAAGGCGATTTGCCCTCCTCGGCGAGGACGATGCGCTGGTTCCAGCCCGCGCCCTCCAGGAGTTCGCTGAGCGTCTGTCCGCCCAGGAACGGTTTGACCGCGGTTTCCGCCATGGCGAATTGCTTTTCGGCCTCGTCCCCCAGCCATGCTTTCTTGTTTTTCCACAGCGTGCCGACGTCGAACGTCCACGTCGTGCTGGAGAGGACGCGCGGCGGGTTGAGCGGCGGCAGCAGGGGCTTCTCGTCCGTCGCCACGAACGACTTGGCCAGGTCGCTCATGCCCTTGACGCCGCGCGGCATGTCGATGCGGAAGCGAAAGTCCTTGCCCTCGGCCAGCAGTTCGAACTCGATGGACGGCGTGCGCTTGAGGACGTTGAGGAAGCCGCCCGCGAGAAGCTGCAGGAAAGGATCGGTCGTCGCCGCCTTGAAGCCGTCGGCGAACTTCTTGTCCTTCTGCACCGTCTCGAAATCGAGCCAGCCCCAGAGCAGCACGTCCTTGCCGCGCTCCCTCGCTGGCAGGCGGGACAGGATGCTGCCTTTGGTGGTCGCTGCGTCGTCCCGCGCGAGATCGATCGCTTTGTTGAGAAACGCTTCCTCGTTCGAGAAGAGCAGGAACCGACCGACCTGGGCCAGGTGAAAGCCGGCGAAGCGATGTGTTTCCGTTTTGCCGTGGCTCGCCTTGCCAATCCGCTCCTTGATCTCCTGTCGCTCGAGTTCCTGGTTGATCAGTTCGAGCGATTCCTGAACGACCGAGGCCAGGAATTTTTCGTCAGAGGCCTGGAGTGCGGCGATGACAGCCGGCTTGTCGCCGATACGGACGCCGAGGGCGACGCCGCCCGTTGTCAAGTCCTCGAAGATTTTGCCGCGCGGCCGGTCGAGCTTCTTCTCGAAGTAGGCGATGAGCTGATCGAGACGGCGGTATTTGCTGTTGTCGTAGAGCGCCTGAATCAGCTCGAGGCCGCGGATTTCCTTGGCGACGGGGTGCTCTTCCAAGATCCTGGCGATCGCGGCGGGCCGGGGGGCGACGACGACGAAGTGGGCCTCGTCGGGGATGAGACGCAGGACCGGCGTCTGAGCAGGAGCGGCCGCGGCGGCGACGAGGACAAAGAGAGCCGGAGCGAACCAGAGAAGCCGACGCATGACTGCACCTCGATGCGAGACGACCGCGGAGCTTTTGTCTTGCAAGAGCGTTGTTCGCCTTTGATACTCGATGCTCGGGGGCGAAGTTTCAAGGAAAATGACGCCGGCGTTGCGGACTCCAATGACTTGACGCCCTCGGCTGTCTTCCATGCCGGCGATCCAACCGAGATTCGATCAGGACACACCATGAAGCTCTTCGCTCTCGCCATGCTGGTCTTTTTCGTCGCCTCGCTCTTCGCCGTCGCCGGCGATCCGCCCGCCAAGGTCGGCCTGCCCAAAGGCCTCGTCGCCAAGGACGCCGCCCTCGGCCCGGCCGCCGTCGTCTGCTTCCTCGAAGGCCCGGCCGTCGACGCCGAGGGGAACGTCTTCTTCAGCGACATCGCCGGCAACCGCATCATGAAGATGGACGCCAAGGGGGCGGTCAGCGTCTTCCGCGCCGATAGCGGCCGGACCAACGGCAACACGTTCGACGCCGAGGGACGCCTCATCAGTTGCGAAGGCAACGAGCAAGGGAGCGGCCGGCGCCGCATGGTCCGCACCGACATGAAGACCGGCAAGATCGAGGTGTTGACCGAGAAGTACGAGGGCAAACGCTACAACAGCCCCAACGACGTCGTCGCCGATAGCAAGGGCCGCATCTGGTTCACCGATCCCTACTACGGCAAGGACACGGCGAGCCTGGAGATGGACGTCGAAGGCGTTTACCGCATCGACCCGGACGGCAAGGTGACGCGTGTCCTCGATCAGCGGCACGTCCACCGTCCCAACGGCATCGCCATCACGCCGGACGCCAAGCGCCTCTACGTCATCGACAGCCACGGCAAGGTCGGCGGCAACCGCAAGGTCTGGTCTTTCGAGGTCAACGCCGATGGCTCGCTCGGCAAGCAATCCCTCGTCTGGGATTTCGCCCCCGGCCGCGGCGGCGACGGCATGCGTCTCGACAGCAAGGGCAACCTCTGGGTCGCCGCCGGCATTTCCTACAAGCGCAGCGACGGCGAAGACACCTCGGTCCCGCCGGGGATCTACGTCATCGCCCCTGGCGAGCCGGGTGGCGTGAGCCCCCGGAGCGGCACGCTGCTCGGCCGCATCCCCGTCGGCGAGGATCTCCTGACCAACCTCGCCTTCGGCGGCCCCGACCGGCGGACCCTCTATGTGACGGCGGGCAAGACGCTGTATCAGATGCGCGTCGAGACGCCCGGATACGCCCTGTATCCGCCCGTGGGAAAATGACGACTACGGCGCCCGCCGCAGGATCACGAGCGTTCGCTCATCCCCCGGTTCGGTGCGGAACTCGTCGGGTCGATCCTTGCCGGGCGCCCCGACGCAATAGCGCAGTGTTGCGCCGCGCTGCTCGAAGATGGCCTTGGTGTGCAGGACCTCGGCGCTGTTTGAATAGCGCGTCGTCAGGTCGATCTGTCCCGGATGGTCCCGGTTCATGACGAATGTCGAATGCCGCCCAAGAGCCTCACGAGGCTCGCTTAGCATGATCGTTCAGCCCACCGATACCGCGGCCCAGTCGATGGGGGCCGCGGCCTTGTCGAGATCGCTGATCGGGTACACGGTCGCCTTGCTCCAATCAATCTCTTGAAGGCCCAGTTCCTTGCCCCATTGATCGTAGGCAAGGGCCGGCATCTTCTTTGGCTCGTAGGTCACCTCCTCCGCCCTGAAGGTGAGGCGCCCGCCGATCTTGTTCGGAACCGGCCTGCCGTTCTGCAGCACGGCCTCGATGCGCCATTGCCCCTGCAATGCTGCGCTGGAAAAGTCGCGCTCTGCGGCGAGGCCGACAAAGCACAGAATAAAGACGGCAAAACAGCGTAAGGCTTGCGTCCGCATGATCTCCTCCGCGAAACGATGATAGCTCTGCACTTCCGACGAAGCAATGCCGCGGGCCGATTGTCGTCACCGCTTCTCCAGCGAAGCCCGTTCGTCCGTCTCCGCCACCAGCGACGGCAGTTCCGCGACCGCCGGATACACCCCCGACGCCATCTCCGGCAGAATGCCCTTGCTCACGTAGATAGGCCGGACCATCTCGCGCAGCCGCTTGAACTGCAGCGCGAAGGCCAGGGCGCCGGCGAGACAGGCGACGCCGGCGGCGCGGATGGCGTTCTCCGGGCCGAAGTAGCTGGCGATGCAACCCGACACGAAGCTGCCCAGCGGCGCCATGCCCATGAACGCCATCGTGTAGATGCTCATGACCCGGCCGCGCTTGTCCTCCTCCACGATCGTCTGCATGACGATGTTGCACGAACCCATGCTCACCATCACGGAGAAGCCGGTCACCGTCAGCAACGGCAGGGAGAGCCAGGCGACGCCGGAGAAAGAAAAAGCGAGGAGCGCCAAACCCAGGATCGCGGGGGCGGCCATGATCCAGCGCCCCAGGCCCAGCACGCTCTTGCGGGCGGCGAGGTACACGGCCCCAGCGAGCGCGCCGACGCCCGAGGCGATGGTGAGGGAGCCGAACGTCATCACGTCTCCGCTCAGGACGCGCGTGGCGATGAGCGGCATGAGCACGGTGAGCGCGGTGGCGACCATGCTGACCAGGCCGACGATCAGAAGGATGGACCGCATCGGGGCGAAGCCGAAGGTGTAAGCGAAGCCTTCGCGCAGGTTGTGCAGGATGTGCTTCTTCGTGACGTTGGCCGGGCGGGGCGGGACGCGCATGGCGAGGAGGGCGATGATGACCGCGATGTAGCTGACGCCGTTGACCAGGAAGCAGATTCCCGCCCCGACGGCGGCGAGGAGGGCGGCCGCGACGCCCGGGCCGATCAACCTGGCCCCGTTGAACATCGAGGAGTTGAGGGCGATGGCGTTGCTCAGGTCCTCGGGGTTGTCGATCATCTCGATGAGGAACGCCTGCCGCGCCGGCATGTCGAAAGCGTTGATGAGGCCGAGCACGACACTCAGGCTGAGGATCCACGGAATGTCCACTTCGCCCGAAAGTGTCAGCCAGGCGAGCGCCAGCGCCTGGACGAGGGCCAGGATCTGCGTCAGGACGATGAGCCGATGCCGGTTCCAGTGATCGACGAGAACGCCCGCCACCGGGGCCAGGAAGAAAGCGGGGATCTGCCCGGCGAAGCCGACCACGCCGAGCCAGTAGGCGGAGACGTCCCGGGCCCCGACATCGGCCGAGCGCGTGAGCAGGTACACGACCCAGGACATGGCGACCGTCTGCATCCAGGTGCCGATGAGGGAGATGCTCTGCCCCGCGAAGAAAAGCCGGAAGTTGCGATGCTTGAGGGCGCGTAGTGTCGGATGCAGCGGCATGAGGCAAAACGGTGGCTGGGGTGCGCCGGGGGGCGCCGGCGGAGCGTCGTGCCCCGTTATTCTACGCCTCGACAAGGGACTTGATGCCCCGTGCGCTCCATTGGCGCCGGTCGCGGTCCATAGCATAACCCGGTCCAGACCAAGGATTCTCTCAAGGGGCCATGTCATGCCGAAGCTCACCCACTCCCTCGACCCCTTCTTCAAGCCCGACTCCATCGCCGTCGTCGGCGCCAGCGTCACCCCCGGCGCCGTCGGCAGCATCATCATGCGCAACCTCATCGAGAACCCCTTCGGCGGCGTCGTCTATCCCATCAATCCGAAACGCCGCGCCGTCCACGGCGTCTACTGCTATCCGAACCTCAAGGCCCTTCCCGAGGCGCCCGACCTCGCCGTCATCGCCACCCCCGCCGCCACCGTCCCGGGCATGATCGGCGACTGCATCGAGCGCGGCGTCAAGGCCGCCATCGTCATCTCCGCCGGCTTCTCCGAGCTGGGGGCGGAGGGGCGGGCCCTCGAGCGAAAAATCAAGGACCTCGCCCTCGGCAAGCTGCGCATCGTCGGCCCCAACTGTCTCGGCATCCTCGCTCCCTACTCGAACATCAACGCCAGCTTCGCCTCCACGATGGCCCGCCCCGGCCGCGTCGCTCTCCTCAGCCAGTCGGGCGCCATCTGCACCGCCATCCTCGACTGGGCCCGCGAGACCCACATCGGCTTCTCCGCCTTCGTCAGCGTCGGCACGATGCTCGACGTCGACTTCGCCGACCTGCTCGACTACTTCGGCGACGACCCGAACACCCGCAGCATCGTCCTCTACATGGAATCCGTGGGGGACGTCCGCAAGTTCGTCAGCGCCGCCCGCGCCGTAGCCCGCTCCAAGCAGGTCATCCTCGTCAAGGCCGGACGGCACGAGGCCGCGGCCAAGGCCGCCGCCTCCCACACCGGCGCCCTGGCCGGGTCCGACGCCGTCTTCGACGCCGCCATCAACCGCGCCGGCGTCCTCCGCGTCGACACCATCCCCGACCTCTTCGACATGGCCGAGATCCTCGCCACCCAGCAACCCCCCAAGGGCCCGAACCTCGCCATCATCACCAACGCCGGCGGACCCGGCGTCATGGCGACCGACGCTCTCATGTCCGCGGACGGCCAGCTCGCCCCCTTGAGCCCCGAAACCAAGGCCGCCCTCGACAAGGTGCTGCCCCCTTTCTGGAGCCACGGCAACCCCATCGACGTCCTCGGCGACGCCGGCCCGGAGCGCTATCGCCAGGCGGTCGAGATCTGCGCCAAGGACCCCACCATCCAGGGCCTGTGCGTCCTCCTCACGCCCCAGGCCATGACCGATCCGACCGAGACAGCCCGCCATCTCGTCCCCTTCGCCAAGATCGACAAGCCGCTGCTCGCCAGCTGGATGGGCGGGCCCGACGTGCAGGCCGGCCAGACCGTCCTCGGCCAGGCCGGCATCCCCAACTACACCTCCCCCGAGTCCGCCATCCGCGCCTTCATGCACATGGTCCACTACCGCCGCAACCAGGAGCTCCTCTACGAGCGCCCCGAAGCCCTGCCGCGGGACTGGGCCCCCGATCAGAAGAAGGCGCGCGCCATCCTCGATCGCGTCCGCGCCTCCGGCCGCACCCTCCTCGACGAGGTCGAGGCCAAGCTCTTCCTCGCCGCCTACGGCATCCCCGTCGTGCAGACCGCCGTCGCCGCCGGCGCCGACACCGCCGCCACCATCGCCGGCCGCATCGGCTTTCCCGTCGTCCTCAAGCTCTGGTCCAAGGTCATCACGCACAAGAGCGACGCGGGCGGCGTGCAGCTCAACCTCACCAGCGAAGCCGAGGTGCGCCAGGCGTTCACGAAGATCAAGGACGGCGCCGCTCGCTATGCCGATAGCCATCGCCTCGAAGGCGAAGTCTTCGGCGGCGTCACCGTGCAGCCCATGGTGAAGATGAAAGGCCATGAGCTGATCGTCGGCAGCTCCGTCGACGCCCAGTTCGGTCCCACGATCCTCTTCGGCGCCGGCGGCATCCTCGTCGAGGTCTTCCAGGACCGCGCCCTCGGCCTGCCGCCGCTCAACCGCACCCTCGCCCGCCGCCTCATCGAACGCACCCGCATCTACAAGGCGCTCCAGGGCGTCCGCGGCCAGGGGCCGGTCCCGTTCGATCAACTCGAGACGCTGCTCGTTCGCTTCAGCTATCTCCTCTGCGATTTCCTCGACGTGCAGGAGATCGACATCAACCCGCTCCTCGCCGCGCCGGAAGGCATCCTCGCCCTCGACGCCCGCGTCCTCCTCGCCCCCGCCGACCTCCCCGACGACAAGAAGCCGCGCCTCACCATCGAACCCTATCCGAACCAGTACACCACCACCTTTGCCTCCGAAGACGGCCAGCCCGTCACGATTCGCGCCATTCGCCCCGAAGACGAGCCCTTGATCGAGACGCTGCACGGCACCCTCACCGAGCAGACGATCCGCATGCGCTTCTTCAGCATGGTCAAGACCCTGTCACGCGACAGCCTCATCCGCCTCTGCCACCTCGATTATGCACGGGAAATGGCCTTCGTCGCCGAGCGCGTCGACGCGCAGGGCAAGCCCTACCTCATGGGCGTGTCGCGCTACTACATGAACCCGGAGACGCGGTCCGCCGAGTTCGCCGTCGTCGTCAGCGACCGCTACCAGGGCAAGGGCCTGGGCCAGCATCTCATGGAACGCCTCATCGACGTCGCACGCCAGCGCGGCGTCAAGACCCTCATCGGCATGGTCCTCCGTGAAAACGCCGCCATGCTCGGCCTCGCGAAAGAGCTGGGCTTCAGCGTCCCGACGGATCTCGGCGACGAGTCCGTCCGCGTGACCCTCCGCCTGGGCTGAAAAGATAGGGAGATTTGCGACCCCCTGCCCCCAAAGCCGTCTTTCACCGGATCGGCGATCTGGGTAAAATCTGCGGCCAATGGCGTAGGTCAGCCTTTCGAGGCTGACGGAGGTTCGCCGCTGCGTCAGGCTGGAAAGCCTGACCTACAAAACACTGCCAAGCCAGGCTCTGCCCGCACGGAAAGGGACGTTCCCGTGATGCGTAGCGTTTTGTTCGCCGTCTGCCTCAGCCTGCTCTTTGCCCGCTCCGCCGCCGCCCAGACCGCCTGGGCCGACAAGCTCTTCGGCGGCGTCACCAGCCACGACTTCGGCGTCCAGCCGCGCGGCTCGCAGCTCAAATACAAGTTCAAGATGACCAACATCTACAAGGCCCCTCTCGAGATCACGGACGTCCGCGTCAGCTGCGGCTGCCTCACGGTGACGCCGAGCACCAAACTCTTGCAACCCGGCGAGACCGGCTGGCTCAACTGCAACATGGACGCCACGCGCTTCGTCGGGCCCAAGAGCATCCGCGTTTACGTCACCGTCGGCCCCGAGTATGTCTCCACCGCCACGCTCAACGTCTCGGCCAACGCCCGCGGCGACGTCGTCTTCAATCCCGGCGAGATCGACTTCGGCCGCGTCGCGCGCGGCGAGACCCCGACCAGGCACATCGACGTCGAATACGCCGGCTCGTCCGACTGGCGCGTGCTCGAGATCGTGAAGGCCGCCGGCGCCCCGTTCGAGCTCAAGGTTCAAGACATCGCGACCAGCCCGGCCGTGCGCGGCTACCGCATCAGCGCCACCTTGAAGGCCGACGCCCCCGCCGGCCCGTTCAGGCAGGAAGTGATCCTCAAGACGAACGACCCGACCAGCCCCGTCCTCACCTTCAACATCCTCGGCGGCGTCCAGGCCGCCCTCAGCGTGACCCCCGACAGGATCAACCTCGCGGGCGTGAAGGTCGGCGACACCGAGAAACGCAAGATCATCCTCAGCGCCAGCCGCCCCTTCCGCCTCATCGGCGTCGACGGCCAGGGGGACGGCGTCTCCGTCATCCTGCCCACGAGCGCCGAGACGACCCACGTGATCGAGCTCCGCTTCCAGCCCACGAAAGCCGGCGAGGTACGCCGCGAGCTGCTCCTGCGCACCGACGCCGAAAGCGGCTCGGCCCGTGTCGTGATCGAGGCGTCGGCGGTGGAGTGATGGATTTCGGCCGTTCGATCGACCACGGCGCCGGGTTCGCCGCCGTCTCCATCAATTCCCCTTCTTCCGCTTGCGTTGCCGCGCCGCGAGCTTTCGCAAGACGCCGAATCCCTTCGCCTCCAGATGCTCGAAGTCGGGCCGGTCCTTGATCGGAGCAATCACGGTCAACCCACGATCTCCGAGGGCGTCGCCCAGGTTGCCGACCACCCGCGCCACCATGGCGTCCCAGTCGCGCAAAGAACGCAGCAGCCGATCGATATCGCGGTGCTTGGCGTAGCGGGAATCATCGCGGATCCGGACCTTCATCCCGGCCGCCTGGATCTGGTCGAGCAGCTCGATGAGGGAGAGATGGGCTTTGAGGAAGTTCGTCTCGCCTCCGAGTTTCGGGTTGGCGGCATATTGCGTCTTGCAGAACGAATGCCACGAGTAGTAGCCGCGCCGGCGCGTCGGAAACTCGATCGGATCGCCCGCGCCGAGACACCGTCCGCGCTCGACGCCCGCCTCATCCCGCTCGATCACGTCCTCCCGGTGGAGCACCACCGGCGGATGACTCGCCAGGCCGATCGACGCGCTCTCGGCCCCCTCGATGCGCACATGGAAGAAGACGGCGTGCAGCGCCGGGACATTGACCAGTTCCTCCTTTCCGTCACCGCGGGTGCGCGACAGATAGAGGTCCCCGACGCGGAAAGGATGCTCGTAGAGCCGGAAGCGCGATGCGCCGTCCGGCGGATCTTGCTCTTGGATCTCCGAAACGTGGTCGAACGGCAGCTTCAGCGCCAGAGCCCGAAAGCGCGTGATCAGCCGCCGGGCGGACGCAACGTCCGCTCGTGTTTTCCAGTCGTAGTGGATGGTCAGTCCCATCGCGTGTTCCTGTGTGTGAGCCAACAAATTCCGATGCACGGAACCGAGTAACACGGTGATTGTAGTCGCCGCGCGCACCCCGCACGCCCCGGCGCCGCCTCGCCGCTTTCCATCCCTCTCAATCAACCCGACCGCGCCCCCCACAAGCCCGCGGGCGAGTCTTCGAGCCCGCGGGGTAACCCCGCGCACGCCCGAAACCGCGCCCCCGGCCCGCTCAGGCCCCGCGGCGCCGTTTACCCGCTTTCCCCTTTCCCTTCTTCCCCTGCTTCAGCGTCCCCCCCGACGCCACCACCCGCAGGTCCTCCATCGACCCGAACAAATCCATGGACCCCGTCCGGAACACGTGCGACATCACCCGCCTTCCCCGCCGTCAACTCCGGCCGCATCTCGCACGATGTCCAAGGGCAGCGACGGGTCCATCGACTTCAGGATCGGCGTGATCTCCTCCATCATCCCCTGCTCCGCCTTGTACCCCTGCCATTCGTCCACGTCCACGCGGTCCGGCGCCACCCCCTTGGGCAGGATGTAGGTGAAGAGCACCCGCGCCGCCGCAACGTCCCCCTCTCGCGCCCGCCCCGCCAGCGTCTTGCCGATCTCGACGATGTCCTCCTCCGTCACCGCCTCCAGGAGCAGCCTCTTGTAGAGCGCCACCCGCCGGTTGTACGGATTCCCCGGCCCCCTTGCACCCCTTCAAGAACCGCCCCGCCTCATCGCGCTTCCCCCCTCCCCCCAAGCCCGCGGGCGAGTCTTCGAGCCTGCGGGGTGAAGGTGTCCCCTCGGAACCCCCCTTCCCCTCCTTCCCCTCGACGCCGGCGGATGAGCCCGGCGTTCCGCGCGACTCCTCCAACCCCTGACAGACGCGCAGCGCCGCCGCATCCGCATGCCCCGTCCCGTTCCCATTGCTGGCAAACCCATTCGAAGAAAAACGCGAAGTGTCCATGACGTGTCTCCAAAGAATCGCGCAGGATGTGACAGGACGACGAGCCGCGCGACCGCCCGCCGCCGGGAGGACATCCCCCCACTCCACCGTACCATTCCCCGCCCCCAACCGATATGTCGGTTGTCATCCAGTTCGGGCTCGATCCCACCGGCTCCGCCGGCACGGCCCTCACTCGCTGAGATTGTTGGCGTCGATTGATGCTCGGCCAGATCGTCTTAACATCGAACTCTCCCAGCAAAGGAATGGCGCCGCAGAAAGAGGGGGAGGCGCATTTGGAATCGTCTTGGCACGAAGGAAAGTTGGTCATGGAACTCAGCGTCCAACAATCCGTGCTCCTGACGGACCTCGCCTTGTGCGTCAACCGATGGCGAGGTATCGGAGGTTCCCGGTTGGTCGCGATGGTCAACTATGGACGGAAGAAACAATGCGCGGCGGGGACGAAGCGTTTCACGGGCCGCCCAATTTCAATCTCGACGTGTTTTGTTCCAAAGACGATCCAGACTTCCGCCGTCGTCGATTACCGCTTGGTCGAACCGGTTGAGAACGGGATCATCTATTGCCATGCGCTGCCAAGTTTCTGGGTACCGCTGAAGTCGTTGCAGGATCGCGCTTCGGCCAGCGCGCACCCCACACGCCCGGCGCCCGCATGTCCGCCGCTGCTTCTCGGCTCAATCAGCCCGCGTCGACGTCGAGACAGGCCTGGGCCACCGCCAGATCCCCCTGCGGGACGGCTTCCGAATCCGGGGCGACCCCTTGATCTTCCCGTGCGACCTCCTCGTCCGGAGCGCTGGCGCCCCCCGGCGCGGGTCGAAGGCGCCCGGCGAGGAAGACGCTGGCGAGCGAACAAGCGCAGGCCAGGATGCCCACGAGCACGTAGCCGGCGAGATGGCCGTCTTCCGCCTTGGAAAGCAGCAGGCCGCCGAGCCAGGACGCGAGTCCGGCGCCCAGCTGTTGCACGGCCGAGTTGAGGCTCATGAAGCTGCCGCGCACCTGAGGCGTCGAGCTGTTCGTGATCAGCGCCATGCCCGGCACCATGCGGCCTGAGGTCGTGATGAACATGAGCGTGGTGACGACGAGCACGAGCGCCATGGGGAATCCGAACGGCAGCACGGTGATGAGAAGGAGAGGCGCGCAGGTGGCGGCCGCAAGCACGCGAAAGACGGGCAGCTTGCCGTGACGGTCGGCGAGGCGGCCGATCCAGGTCAGCGTGAGCAGCGTCGTCAGGCCGCCGGCGATGTAGATGAACTTCAGGTCGTCGTCGTGCAAGCCGACGTTCGCGACCATGGCCGTCGCAAGATACGGAATGACGAAGAAACTGCTGGCCACGAGCGACGTCATCAGCGCAAAGGCGCGGACATGGTTGGAATCGGTCGCGACCGCCCAGATGCGGACCGGGGCGGCTTCGCGCTCGAGGTGTCCGCGCAAGGGGGGCAGCACCGCCGCGGCCAACGCCCAGATGCCGCCGCACAGCACCGCCAGAGCGACAAAGGGAGCACGCCAACCCGAGGCCTCGGCGAGGAACAAGCCGAGAGGGACGCCGGCGATCGAGGCGACGGAAAACGCGGACATGACGACGCCGGTCGCCCGCCCGCGCCGCGCATCGGGGAAGGCGTCCCCCACAATGGCAAGGACGTTTGCCGCCGCCACGCCGCCGAACGCCCCCGCGACGGCGCGCGCCGCCAGCAGCAGCGGATAGCTTCTCGCCAGCGCGCACAAGAGCGTGCCGAGCGTGAAGCCCGCGAAAAGGAACAGCAGGGCGTTCTTGCGATCGAAGCGGTCGAGAAAACGGGCGGCGAGGAGGCTGGCCAGCCCCGCGCTGATCGTGTAGGCGGAGACGACCAGACCGAATTCCCCAGTCGTGAGATGGAGAACTCCGCTACCGCCTCCAGCCGCGTTGATGAAGCGCGAGCCGAGCGGCATGATGATCATGAAGTCGACGATGTGGACGAATTGCACGGACGCGAGAACGAGCAGAAGGAGCCACTCATGGACTGTCAGCGGAGTGGCTCCTTGACCAGGCGCCGCGGGAGACTCTTCCTTCGATTCCCCTAACATGCATAGCCTCACAAAACGGCGTCGGGCCGCTGTAAGAGGGGCGGGGGTTAGATCACTATTCAGAGAGACGACCAGCCGGAAAAGGTTCGCATATCTCCCGGTTTTCGCCGTGTCCCCCTGGCATTCTACCGGCGCCACCGGAATACAGACAGTGCGACCGGACGCTCCCTGAACAACACTTCAGGAAACGAGAACGCCACAAACGAACCTTACAACCGCTTAAATCGTCTGCACCAGCCGCGCCGAGAAAAGGTGATCGATCCAGAGCGAAGTCAGCTTTTCCGCGGCGCTGTTTTGCCGAAGGCGGGTGTTCAGATTGGCGAAGTCAACACTCTTCAGCGCCTGATCCTGGTTGAAGCAGCTGAAGACGAACGACTCCTTTTGGGTTTCGGGATCGACGTGGCGCTGCATGCACTGGGCGCAGATCTCCTTCATCATGCACTGCATCGGGGAGTTGATGGAGCCGATCACCATGGGTTGGTGCGGGAATTGTTCGCGCAACGGGCCGGCCAGGGCGTCCTTGACGGCGGCCATCATGCGGTCGGACCCGATGGCGATGATGCGCTCGGCGGTCCCCAGGGGGATGGGTTGCGGGCCGAGTCGGCCCGCGGCGTAGGCTTGCATGGCTTCGACGATGTTGCCCACGAAAGTGCGATCGTGCGGCCGGGCCGGCGGAATGGCGGGGCCGCGGTCCGTGCTCCACACCACGACATCGCAGGCCTTCTCGATCTCGTGCCGCTTGAACAAATCGGCGGGGGTTCGGTAGCCCGCGAAGTAGATCACCCGGTTCTTGTTCTCCTTGAGGGCAAGGGCGATCGAGAAAAGGACGGCGTTGCCCAGACCGCCGCCGGCGAGGACGACCGTCTGGTTATGGGGAATCTCGGTCGGCGCGCCTGTCGGTCCCATGAGAACGACTTTCTCGCCGGGTTCGAGCAAGGAGCAAAGCCGGCTGCTGCCCCCCATTTCCAGGACGATCAGCGAGATCAGGCCGCGCTCGCGATCGACCCAGGCGCCGGTCAGAGCGATCCCTTCCATCGTCAGCTTGATTCCGTCCACCTCCTCCGCGAAGGTCTCGTAGTTCTGCAAACGATAGAACTCGCCTGGATGGAAGTTCCTGGCCGCGAGGGGGGCGCGCACCACCACCTCGACGATCTGATGCGTGAGACGCAGCGCATCGACCACCTCGGCGACAAGCTGTTCTTCGAGCGCTTCGGCGAACATGACGAAGTTCCGTTCCCGCTCCGACTGCTCCTCGGGCTTGAGCTGGGCGATTTCATCCTGAAACAGACGGGCGATTTCCGGATAGCCATCCTTGGCGGAAGCCATGGCCTTGACCACGTTGCCGGCGTAATGGGGGTGATTGTCGCCGAAGAAGCTTACGTGGCGGCCGTCTTTCTCGTAGGAGGTAAAGAAGCCGATCTCCCCCGGTCCGGCGGGCACGAGGCACGGCATGCCGGCGCTCGCCTGGAGCTTGTAGCCCCGATAAAACTCCCCTTTATCGTCGAGCTGGAACGTGCCGGCATGTTCGCGCTCGTAGGTGGTGTTGGGATGCGTGCCGGCGGCGATCATCACGGCGCGTGCGGGCAGGGTCACGAACTCGCCCGACGCTTTCCAGCGGCCTTCCTTCACTTCCTGGTATTCGCAGCGAATCTCGGCCACCGCCCCGTAGGCGTCGGGAATGCACTCCACCGGATTGAGGCGTTCCGCGAAACGGATCCCTTCCTCGAGTGACTTGACGACCTCTTCGTGGTTGAGGCGATACGCCGGCGAATCCTGCAGGCGTTTGCGATAGACGATGGTCACGCCGCCCCAGGCCCGCACCAGGCGGTTGAAGTCCGGTTCGCGCCCGGCGGCCGCGGCGGCGGAGCGCTCGGCGCGAATGGCGCGACCGTGCTTCAACCAGGTCTCGATGATCCCGCGTTCCTCGTCGTCCAGCCTGGCCCAGATCGCCTCTTCACCGATTTTCAGGACCAGGCGGTCGTAGCGGTCCAACGTCTTTTCCACCTGTACGACATAGTAGGCTTGCATCTCGGTCGCCGTGTCGATGGCGGTCAGGCCGCCGCCGATCACGACGGCCGGAAGGCGCAGTTGCAGGTTCGCCAGGCTGTTCTCCTTGTAGGCGCCGGTGGCCTGCAGACCCATCAGGAAATCGGAAGCCAGGCGTACGCCGCGCAGCAGGTTGTTCTTCATGGGGACCAGGGTCGGCTTCCCGGCGCCCGCGCCAATGGCGACGTGATCGAATCCCAGCTTCCAGGCGTCGTCGAGCGTAAGGGTTCCGCCGAAACGGATGCCGTCGTACAGGCGAAACTTCTTGCGCCGCATCAGCAGGAGATAGTTGATGTCGAGGAAGTTCTTGTCCCAGCGCACCGTGATGCCGTATTCGGACACCCCGCCGAAACCGAGGATGATGCGGCGATCCAGCGGCCCCGTGATGTCGTCGATGTCCTTGATCGGCTGGGGCACGCGCCGCTTGGCGCCACGCATGCGGACGGACAGGGGTTCGATGCGCAGGCCATCGACGCCGACCACGCCGAAGCCTTCGTTCAAGAGGTGATGCGCCAGCGTGTACCCCGCCGGCCCCATGCCGACGACCAGGATGTTCTTGCCGTTGTAGGGCAGCGGAAAGGGCCGGCGAAGATTGAGCGGGTTCCACTTCGCCAGCAGCGAGTAGATTTCGAAGCCGTAGGGGAGCTGCAATACATCGGACAGGATGCTCGTTTCGATCTGGGGAATGTTCACCGGCGTCTGCTTCTGGTAAATGCACGACTTCATGCAGTCGTTGCAGATCCGGTGGCCGGTACCCGCGCAGAGGGGGTTGTCCACCATGATCATGCCCAGCGCCCCGACGCCGTGACCTTCGCGCTTCAGCAGATGGGCTTCGGAGATCTTCTCGTTCAGCGGACAGCCGGTCAGTTCGATGCCGAGGGGATTCTTCTTGGTTGATTCATCTTTCTCGCGCAGTCCCTTGGAACAGGAATCCTTGTCGCGCGGATGACAGATGATGCAGTAATGCATCTCGCGCAGGGCTTCGCGCGGCGCCATGCGCAGATCGGTGAGGCCGAAGCCGTCGCGGTGGCGCCGTCCTTCGGCCGGTCCCTCGAAGAGCGTGGGCAGGTCCGGATCGTTGAATTCACGCGCCACCAGGCCGTCGAAGTCCAGCTTCTCCGGGTGGACGAAGGAGGCGAACCGGCGGCGCCGATGCTTCAGCGCGGGGTGAAAGGCCAGCGCCCGCACCCAGGACAAGACGTCGCGCAAATACTCCTCGCAGCGCGCGGCTTCAGCAGCGGCGCCGGCGCTCCTGGCGTCGGCCTGGCGGTCGAGCAGCGTGAGGACCACCTCGGCCAACTCCCGCTCCGGATCGTTGGCCCATTCGCCGCGGGCGAGGATTTCCGCCACCCGTTCGCGGTACCGGAACTCCACGTCGGCGATGTTCATGGCCGCCAACTCGGCCGCCTGGGCCGGCGTCTTCAGCACCAGCCGTTCCAAGAAGCGCTTCTTGAAATCGTAAACCCTTCCATCCTCGGCGGTGCGCCGATTGAGCGCTTGCACTTCCTTGTCGACATGGAAGAGGCGGGCGATGAACGGATCCAGATGCCGGGCGACGTCAATGAGGAGTTGCGGCTCTTCTTTACCTTCGCCGCGCGCATGCGCGTCGCGATTGCGCTCGTAGCGCTCGGCGAGAGCCGCATCGCGCGACCGCAGTTCGTCGCGAAACAGCCGGTCGAGGTCCATGAGACGCCGGACGCGATTGAGGTCCGCGTATCGGAAGCCCTCCAGGCCGAGCGGGAAGTTCCAGGCCGTCGCCGCGCTGCGCGAACTGGAAGGCAGATGCAGGTTATTCATGCTCGATCCTTCAAACGGCCGCGATCTGTGTCTCGGTCGGTGAGGCTACCCCGGCTCAGACGCCGTCCGGCCGGAGCGAACCGGGCGCCTCGGGTGGTGAGCTTACGACGGTCACCCAAACGGAGCTGCGCGAAATCTCGAGGGTTCGTCGTTTCAAGCAGATATGCGGGGCTTCGGCGCGGGAGGGATCAATCCCCCTTGTCCTTCTTTTCCTTGGACTCTTTCGCCTTCGCTTCCTTGCCGAGCAAGGCGCTGACTTCCTTGAGCGCCTCGCGGCCGCCGGGAACGGCGGAGCGGACGCGGCTGATCTCCAGCATCAGCTTCTCCTGGACGGCAATGAACTTCCCCTTGTATTCCTTGGCGAGGCGGTCTTTGACTTCGCGCGAAGGAGGCGGCAGCTTTTCGGCTTTAGCGCGGAGATCGAGGAAGTTCTGCACGCCCTTCTTCAGCGGCTCGCGGGCGGCGGCGACCGTGTCTTCATCCTTGAGCGACGACAGGGTATCCGCCAGCTTTTCCAGCTGGCCGAGCATCTGCACGACCACCTCTTCGGTGGGCTCCTTGCCGCCGCCAGTGAACGCCGGCAACGGCAGAAGGAGGAGCAGCAGAAAGAGACCGGCGATTCGCGGCATGGCAAGAAGGTGTGACTAGGAGCGCAGGCGCGACAGGTTCTCGAATTCTCCCTCGGCCTGGCGGAACTTCTGGTTCAGGTCCTTGAACGTCTTCTCGTCGAACGTCTTTTCCACGCGCTCCCAAGTGCGGGCCAGCTCCGCCCGCTCCTTGCTGATGGCCTCGAGCCCATCGGCCACCTTGCTCTTGTATTTCTTGGCCAGGTCCTGCTTTTCCTCCGGCGTGGTCGCGATCGGGTTCTTCTCGGCGCGCCGCATTTCGACGAGCAGCTTTTCCGCTTGTTGCTTGAGGTCCTTGATCGACGACTGCACCTCTTCAATCTTGCGGTCGAAGTTCTTCTTCGCCTCCGGCTTGCCGGCCTCGTCCGCCTCGTCGGCTTTCTTCTTGAGGTCTTCCGCCGACTTGAGGTAGGCGTTGATGTTCTTGATGTTTTCCGAGCAGAGATTGAGGGCGTTGATGACGCTCACGATCGGCTGCTCGCGGCGATCCGAGCTGCAGCCGCTGAACAGGACGAGCGAAAACAGGACGGCGCCTGTACCGACAAGCCGAGTCATGCCTATCTCCTAACGTGCCTTGGACTAGCCGATTTTTATAGCAAAAACCATCGAGCGGGAACAGAGCAGCGCCTATCGTTTGCGCGAGCGCGGCCGCATGAGCGCCATTCGGGAGGCGATCAAAGCACTCCCTTCGTGGACGGCACGCCGCCGCCGCGCGGGTCGAGCTCGACCGCTTGCCGCAGCGCCCGGGCGGCCGCCTTGAAGATCGCTTCGATGATGTGGTGGCTGTTCCGCCCATGGTGGCAGACCACGTGCAGGTTGAACATCCCGGCGCCGGAGACCGCGCGCCAGAACTCCTCCGCCAGCGGCGCGTTGAACGTCCCCAGGAGCTCCGGCGGCAACTCCGCATGCCAGACGCAGAACGCTCGGCCGCTCAGGTCGACGGCGACCGTGACCAGCGTCTCATCCATGGGGAGGGTCTGGGAGCCGTAGCGACGAATGCCTGCCTTGTCCCCCAGCGCCTGGGCGAGCGCCTTACCCAGGCAGATGCCGACGTCCTCGACGGTGTGATGCGGATCGACGTGCAAATCGCCCTTGGCGTCGAGCGTGAGGTCGATGAGGCTATGGCGGGCGAGGAGGTTGAGCATGTGGTCGAAGAAGCCCACGCCGGTGTTCAGGTGGGCGACGCCGGTCCCGTCGAGGTTGACGTGGAGATTGATCTTGGTTTCGCCGGTTTCGCGGTTGATGGTGGCGACGCGTGGCATGCCCGGTTCCCCTCACGATCCATGGGACAACGATTCAAACGATTCTCGCCAGCTCCTCCAGCAAGCGATCGATCTCCGCATCTGTTCCGACGCTGATGCGCAGGCCGTTTCCTTGCGCGCCGTAATCCATGTAGCGCACGAGGATGTTGCGTTTCTTCAGCTCCTCGTAGATCGGCTTCACCGGCCGGTCGCCGCGCCGGCTCCAGACGAAGTTGGCCTGGCTCGGCTCGATGGCGAAGCCGAGCGCAGGCAGCCGGTCCTGAAGGCGGCGGCGGGTCGCGAGGATCTTGTCCCGCGTTTGCCGCATGTAGTCCTGGTCTTCCAGGGCGGCGGCGGCGCCGACCAGACTTAGCGTATCGCAGTTGTAGGAGTCTTTCACCTTAACCAGCTCGTGGACGATGTCGGGCGTCGCCACCGCGTACCCGAAGCGAAGCCCGGCGAGGCTATACGACTTGCTCAGCGTGCGCGTGACAATCGCCTGTCCTTTCCGAGCCAGCGGCAAGGCGTTCGTTTCGGCGAAATCGACATACGCTTCATCGACGATCAACGGGCCGTCCAACTCCTCAGCGAACCTGGCGAGGGTGTCCGTGGGGACGACCGTGCCCGACGGCGAGTTCGGATTGGCGACGAACGTCAGGCTTGCGTTCTCGATCGGCCAGGGTGAAGGAAGCCGCCAATCGGCCGTGAACGGGACGGTCTGGAAGCGGGCGCCCTGAATCTCGGCGAGCGTGCGATAGAGCAGATAACTTGGCGTCGGCGAGGCGATGAGGCCCCCCTCGGAGACGAAGGCGCGGGTGAGGATGGTGAGGATGTCATCGGAGCCGTTGCCGATGAGGATGGCGTCCGGATCGACGTCGAGCACGCGGCCGGCGACCTGCCGAAAGTGGCCACCGACCGGATCGGGGTACTTGCGCAGCGAGCCTTGGCGCAGATACGCCTCGATCGCCTCAGTGACGCGCGGCGAGGGGGGATAGGGATTCTCGTTGGTGTTGAGCTTGATGATCCCCTCTTCGCGCGGCTGCTCGCCGGGGGTGTACCCGGCCATGGCGCGGATGGAGGGGCGAAGGAAGCGTGTCATGGATTTCACTTCTGCATTCGGATCTTGACGCTCGCCGCGTGTCCCGTCAGCCCTTCTTTCTCGGCGAGCATGACAACGTCCGGCGCGATCTCCTCGAGCCCTCGCTGCGTGAAGCTCAACAGGCTCGAGCGCCGCAAGAAATCGCACGCCGAGAGACCGCTGGCGAAGCGGCCCGTGCCACCGGTGGGGAGCACGTGGGACGGTCCGGCCGCGTAGTCCCCGAGGGCGACCGGCGTATGCGGGCCGACGAAGACCGCGCCGGCGCTGTGGATCTTCTCGGCCAGCTTGTCCGCCTGCTCCGTCATGATGTGGAGATGTTCCGGGGCGATCAGGTTCGTCCATTCCACGGCCTGCCCCGCGTCTCGCGTCAGGGCCAGGGCGCCGAAGCGTTCCAGACAGCTTAGCGCTTGCTGGCCGCGCGCCAGCCTGGCGCACTGTCTCTGAATCTCGGTTTCCACGGCGTCCAGCAGCGGCTCGTGCCAGGTGATGAGGAGGCTGGACGCGGGGTCATGCTCGGCCTGGGCGATGAGATCCGCGGCGATGAAGGCGGGGTTCGCCGTGGCGTCGGCGATGACAATGACTTCGCTGGGCCCGGCAAGGCAGTCGATGGCGACGCGGCCGAAGACGAACTTCTTCGCCAGGGTGACGAAGAGGTTGCCGGGGCCGACGATCATGTCGACCGCGGGAATCTCGGGCGTGCCGTAGGCGAGAGCGGCGACGGCCTGAGCGCCGCCGACGCGATAGACCTCGTCGACACCCAATTCCTTGCAGACGGCGAGGAGCAGCGGATTGCCGGCGCCGCCGCTCGTAGGGGGCATGACGGCGGCGATCTCCTCCACGCCGGCGGCTCGGGCGGGACAAACGGTCATGAGCAGGGTGGAGGGGTAGGACGCCGCGCCGCCGGGAACGCAAACGCCGACGCGCTTCATCGGCTGGTAGCGCATCTTCAGCTCGTACTTGCCGGCTTGGGTGAGGACGGCTTCGCGCTGCACGAGGCCGCTCTGGAAGCGGATGATGTTCTGCCGGACGCGGCGGATCATCGCGAGAAAGTCGCGGTCCGTCTGCTGGTGGGCGGCGTCGATTTCCTTGGCGCTGACCCGGAGCGTTTGCGGCGTCAACTTGACCTGGTCGAATTGCTCGGTGTAGTGCAGGACCGCTGCCGTGCCGCGGCGTTTGACGTCCTGGCAAACGCGCTCGACGACCCGGCTGGGAGGCAGCGCCTCTCCGAAGACCTTCTCGGTGAGTTGCCGGCTGCGCGGCGAGACGATGTCGGCCTCGAGGCTGAGCTGCTGCCGAATCTCCTCCAGGCGGCGCATCGCGTCGCGCTCGGTATGCGCGACCCGCCGCATCTTCCAGCTCGCCATGCCGTGTCCTTCACGCAGGAAAAAACCCTCCTGCAACTATACGGCCCGACGTGAAGGAAAGCGAGTCAGCCGTCGATGCTGTTCACGCCGGCCATGAGTCCAGCCACGGAGATGTCTTCGTCCAGGTCTGCCCAGTGCAAGCCGATCCCGCCGCCGCCGATTTCGCAATGCGCCCGCTGCTCCGAGGTCGCATGGTACAGGGTGGGAAACCAGACGAGTGGAACACTGGTAACGCGACCATCGACAAGCGTCACATGCATCATGTCCGCATCGAAGGTCACGGCTTTGGCCAGGGCGCTGGTCGGCACGAACGATCTCGCCTTCCGCTCAGCTGTTGCCGAAATGCTCATTCCAGGCCTCCAGCGCGGCCGGCACGCACGACCGTTATGGCGATTTCTCATGTGCTTGAGCCACTGACATCTTAGCGCGCGCCTCTCTTCCCTGTCTACTTCTTACTCCCGCCCACGCGCTCGTTGATCTCGACGTGCAGCGTCATGTCCAGCCGCGTGTCCAGCCCCTTCGAGTCCGGCCCGCGCGCCTTGCCGACGATGTGCAGCGTCCCGCTCGAAACGTAATAGTTGCTCTTGCCGTCGATGCACATGTCGACGGCGGCGACGTAGCGGAGGTAGGAGCCCTCCTTGATGGGCAGCTTGTTGCCTTGATAGCGAGTGCCGGTGAGGGGGAGGTCGACCACGTAATCGATGCTGCCGACCAGCATACCCTCCTTGTTCGTCACCTTTTTGAGGTTGGCGTAGGCCTTGATCTTCTCCTTGTCGACCTCGTAGTCCTCGACCCAGCGGCGCGGCTCGATCCACCAGGACTCGCCCACCTTCACCTGCTTCTTGGGCAGCAACTCTTCCCAGTTCACCTTGGCCGGGTCGAGCGGGATGCTTTGTCCCTCCACTTCGAGCGCCATGGTCGGCGGCAGTTTCTCCGCCTTCTCCGAGAGGATTTCCAGCTTCCCATCCCGGAGTTGATAGAGAAACTTCTCGCCGTCCATCGTCAAGGGAAAGGTCTGCTCGCCCTGGATCCGCACCGCCTTGGTGAAGTGGCGATAGTAGTCGGTAAGTTTGCCTGCCTTGTCGGTCTTGAGAGGGAAGAGGGTGAAAGAGAGACGGTCGTCCCCCTCGGAGCCGGAGTTGACGAGCAGCCGGCCCGATGGACTCCATTTCTCCGCCTCGAACTTGCTTCGCACCTTCATGTCGACCATCAGCTTGTCGCCGGCGGCGAGAGGCTTCTTCTTGAGCGTGTACGTCTCCTGGGCGACGGCGCCGAGCGGAAGCAGGAGCAAGGCGAAAAATGTCATCGACCGGGGCATGGCGGGGCCTCCTGACGGGTGGGGACAGGCCATGCTCTTAGCGAAAACCGCGGTGTGGGGGAATGCGAGATGTGCCGCGGCCTGGGACGGACCGAATGAAA
>JAXMAR010000003.1:0-310140 GCA_046350295.1 Gemmataceae bacterium | reverse complement strand
TCGGCGCCGAGCTGCTTGCCGTAGCTCCAGAGCTTGCCGAACTTGAGCCAGGTGTTGCAGACGACGCACGGGTTCGGCGTGCGGCCCTGGGCATACTCATCGACGAAGTAGTCCATGATCCGGCCGAAGTCTTCCTCGAAATCGAGCGCGTAGAAAGGGATGTCGAGCCGGTCGGCGACGCAGCGGGCATCGCCGGCGTCGAGCGCGGAGCAGCAGCCTTTCTTGCGGCCCGAGCCGTCGTCCTCCGGACCGTGGACGCCGGTGCGCATGAACAGGCCGATCACGTCGAAGCCCTGCTCCTTGAGGAGATGGGCCGCGACGGAGCTATCGACGCCACCGCTCATGGCGAGGACGACGCGCTTGGACATTCGCCCCCCCCGATGGAAATCGTCGCGGCTCATTGCACCGGCTCGGCTTGAAGAGGACGGATTTCCTATACCTCATGCCAGGAAATGTCAACCAGGACGCCGTCTTAACTCATGAAGACGATGATACCGGCGTCCATTGCGTAAGGAGCATCGACGACGACAACGCGCGCACAGTCTGCATGAAAACTCCTTCGCTCATAAAGGTGATTATACGCCCCGCTTTCCTTTCGCTGCAAGTAACGTCTCGACGGGACTTTGCAACGCAAGAGGGGACGGTCCCTCGCGACCTGGCGATAGACCTCCCTCCGCGGCCTCTCCCGTTCCTTCCCGTGGTGTTGCCGCCAAAGCGGCGTAAGCCGTTCACTTCACCCCGGCCAGCCACTTGAACGCGACCAAGCCGGAAAAGAACACCGCCAAAAGCACCAAGACCACGAACCAGACACGATACGGATTGCGGCGTGGCGCCTCGTCGCCGCGCCCCCGCTCCGCCTCGGTGCGCTTCCGCGCCTGATAGCCGACGACGCCCGCGCCCGCCCCGCTGCTGAGCGCGAACACTTCCAGGAAACAGCCCAGAAGCTGAATGATCGCTTCTCCGAGCGCGAAGATATCCATGACAGGCCGCCTTGGAAAGGAAATTGTCGAATCGCGTATATCGTCGCTCCCCTCGGCTGCGGACTTGAGCCTTTCCGGGCCGACGCACGCTCCTTTTTTTGGTCACAGGGCGGTCCCCGATGGAGCGGGCACGGCCCATCGTGGCGATCACCGTTTCCACGGTTTGCCTCGCCGACATTTCCACCGACAAGACCGTTTGCCAACCTCCTTTCGACACTCCCCATCAGCTCCAGGCCCATCCTCCACCCTCGATTCTCCCCCAAACCGCCGTCCGCGCGAATCTCCGTTGCTAAAATAACCGCTTCCACAAGGAGGAAGGCTCGATGGCGGAGGATCTGATCCACCCAGCGTCGATCGTCGAGGAGACGCGGCGACGCTATCTCACCTATGCCCTTTCGGTCATCTCGGCCCGCGCCCTGCCCGACGTGCGCGACGGCCTCAAGCCGGTGCAGCGCCGCATCCTCTATTGCATGGACCACGAGCTGCTCCTGCGCGCCGATCGCCGCCCCGCCAAGTGCGCCCGCATCGTCGGCGACGTCATGGGCAAGTACCACCCACATGGCGACAAAGCGATCTACGACGCCCTCGTCCGCATGGCCCAGCCCTGGGTCATGCGCGAGACCCTCGTCGACGGCATGGGCAACTTCGGCTCCTTCGACGGCGACAACCCCGCCGCCTACCGCTACACCGAGGCCAAGCTCACCCCCATCGCCGACCATCTCCTGGCCGAGCTGCGCCAGAAGACCGTCGACATGCGACCCACCTACAACGGCGAAACCGAGGAGCCGGTCGTCCTGCCCGCCCAGTTCCCCAACCTCCTCGTCAACGGCTCCAGCGGCATCGCCGTCGGCATGGCCACCAACATCCCGCCGCACAACCTCGGCGAGGTCGTCGAAGCCTCGATCGCCCTGATCGAGGACGCCGACGCGACGACCACCAACCTGATGAAGTACGTCAAGGGGCCGGACTTCCCGCTGGGCGGCCAGATCATGACCGACAAGCCGACCCTGCGCCGCATCTACGAGGAGGGGCAGGGGTCGATCCGCGTCCAGGCCGAATGGAAGACGGAGCGGACCAAGCGCGGAGAGCAGATCGTCGTCACCTCGATCCCGCACAACGCCAACAAGGCCCAGATCGAGGCGACCATCGGCGAGATCATCGCCAACCGCAAGCTGCCGCAGCTCCTCTCGTGCAGCAACGAGTCCAACGAGAAGGACGGCCTGCGCATCGCCATGGAGATCAAGCCGGGGGCCGACCCGAACTTGATCATGTCCTACCTCTTCAAGCACACCGCGCTGCAGGACAACTTCGCGGTCAACCTCACCTGCCTCGTCCCCGACGAGGAGGGCCATCCCCAGCCGCAGCGCCTCGGCCTCAGAGAGATCCTGCGTCACTTCCTCGATTTCCGCTTTGCCACGGTCAAGCGCCGCTTCGAGTACGAATTGGAGCAGCTCAAGAAGCGCATCCACATCCTCACCGGCTTCAGAATCGTCTTCAACGCCCTCGACCGGGCCATCAAGCTGATCCGCGAAAGCCAGGGCAAGCAGGACGCCGCCCAGAAGCTCATGAAGGAGTTCGACCTCGACGACATCCAGACCGACGCCATCCTCGATTCGCAGCTCTACAAGATCGCCCAGATGGAGATCAAGAAGATCCTCGACGAGCTGCGCGAGAAGAAGAAGCAGGCCGAGGAGATCGAGGAGATTCTCGCCTCCAAGCGGAAGCTGTGGAAGGTCGTCCGCGATGAGCTGGCCGCCCTGGCCGAGAAGTACCCCGGTAAGCGCCGCACCAAGTTCGGCGGCGAGGAGCTGCCCGAATACGACGAGAAGGCCTTCATCGTCAAGGAGAACACCAACGTCGTCCTGACCAAGGACGGCTGGATCAGCCGCGTCGGCCGACTCGCCAGCGTAGAGGGGACGCGCACGCGCGAGGGGACAGCGTCATTGCCGTCTGTCCCGCCAGCACGCTCGACCACGTCATCTTCTGCGCCGACGACGGCGCCGCCTACACCATGCCGATCAACGAGGTTCCCGGCCAGCCCGGCTACGGTGAGCCGATCGCCAGTTCTTCAAGCTGGGGACAACGTCCGCATCGTCGCCGCGTTTGCCACGGACAAACGCTTCCTCCCCGAAGACCACAAGGGTCCGACCAAGGAGGATCCCGCCGGCCCCTACTTCTTGGTGGTGACCGCGCACGGGCTCACCCTCCGCGCCCCGCTCGCCCCCTATCTCGAAGCCTCCAACAAGCTCGGCCGCCGCTACGTGAAGCTCAACGAAGGCGACCGCGTGGTCATGGTCGAGGCGCTGAAGAAAGAGGACGAGAACGCCAGCCTCTTCCTCGCCTCGCGTGACGGCCACGTGCTCCACTTCGCCGTCAAGGAGATCAACATCCTCGCCGGCGTCGGCAAGGGGGTCATCGGCATCAAGCTGGCGGACGAAGACGAGTGCATCGGCGGCGCCTTGATCCGCCGCAGCGACGACCGCCTCGTCGTCGAGACGACCGGCGGCAAGAACCTCGAGTTCACCGGCCGTTATGAAGTCGTCTCCCGCGCCGGCAAAGGCTTCGAGGCCGTCAAGCGCGCCGACCTGGTGCGCGTCATCCCACCGCCGATCACGCTCGTCGACTGGGAACAGCTCGAAGCGGGTGGCAACGGCAAGGCGGGGCGGAATGGGCAGGGGGGGTTGTTTGAGTGAGGAAATGTCGATGGGGTTCGACTACCGAGACACGGAATGGCTCGCACTCATCGGGCTCTTTGGCGTGATTGTCTTGCTCGTCGTCCTTGGGAGATGGCTTGGCTGGTGATCGCGAACCAACAAGATCGAGGCGCGCTCCAATCGCCTCGTCCCGCGACAAGGCCGTCCAGAAGAATCAGCGGCCTACCAATTCTCAGTGCGGAAGCGAGTCGTCATGCGCCTCGAATACGTCCCTCTCTTGCCGATGCAACGCGAGCTCCACGCCATCCCGCGCGGCTACGAGCGCTTCCGCCAGTATCTCCGCACGATCGGCGCTCGGGGCGGCGACGGCGAGCCGGTCCTGGCGTTTCCCTCCCTCCTTGTCATGAACCCCATGGGCCGCGATCATGTCACGGACCTCTTGGACGCCCTTCTGACTCTCGACGCCGACAGCATCGCGGCCCAGACCGCCGCCGAGGCCTCGGCCCACCTCAGCGACATTCCCGGCGATTTCAAGCTCGGCCTCGTCGTCGCCGACGATCTGAGGGGCGGCTGGACCAACCGTTACGCCACCGAGTTTACCTTGCGCTTCGGCCCCGACGCGGCGCGTCTCAGGCCCGCCAGGCGCGCCGCCCTGCCGCGCTGGCTCAAAGACGCGTGGGTCAGCGCCGTCCTCTGGAGCAGCGAGCCCGCATCCGCGCAGGCGGTGCGCGAAACGGTGCGCTGCGCCCTTCATCGCCTCGCGTACGTAGACCGCCATGGCCCTGCCCGCACGCTGCGCGACATGCTCGCCCAGGAGGGCCACGTGCTCGCGGCCGCCGGTTGCGCCGGTCCTCGACTCGACGCTGAGGAGATCGCGTACACCCGTGAAGTGCTCGCCCCGTATCTCGACGCCGAGGACATGCGCACCGCCATCGAGTGCCTCTTCGGCGACACCCCGGCGGCTACCCTCGGCTTCACGCCTCACGGCCTCAGCCCGTGGGCCGGTGTGGCCCTCGCGCTCCACGACGCGCGGCATCGCTGATAGAGGAGCGGCGCGGCGGGCCAAAGCGACTGCGGCATGACGAGCGCCAATCCCGTAGACTATGGGCATGTGGCCCGAAACTCAGCCTACCCAGGAATTGCTCGATCGAGCCCGGCGCGGCGAGGCCGACGCCGTCGAGCGCCTGCTCGACCGCCATCGCGAGCCGGTGCGGCGCGTCATCGCGTTGCGGCTCGATCCGGCCATCGTGCAACGCGTCGACGCCAGCGACGTCGTCCAGGATGTTCTGCTCGAAGCGAGCCGCCGCTTGCAGGATTACCTGAAGAATCCGGTGATGCCGTTTCACCTCTGGCTGCGACACATCGCCAAGGACCACCTCATCGACGCCCATCGCAAGCACCACCAGGCGGCCAAGCGCGGCGTCGAGCGCGAGCAGCCGCTGGCCCGGGCGGGCTGGGACGAGCGCTCGTCCCTCGATCTGGCCGGCCAGCTCTTTGATCAGGAACTGACGCCGGCAAGCGCCGCGATCCGCAACGAGCTACAGGGCCGGCTTCAAACCGCGATGCAAGCCCTCGCCGAGGACGACCGCGAAGTCTTGCTCATGCGTCACTTCGAGCAGCTCGGCAACCAGGAGATCGCCCAGGCGCTTGGGCTCACGGAAGCGGCGGCGTCGATGCGGTATCTCCGCGCCATCCGGCGGCTGCGCGATCTGCTGAATCCGACCGGTTAGGCGGCGAGGGGCTTTTGGATTGTCTATGTGTTGTCTTGATCGCGCTCCAACAGCATCGCATCCCCGTAGCTGAAAAACCGATATCCCCCTGCCAGCGCCTCCGCGTACGCCGCGCGCATCCGCTCGGTCCCCGCGAACGCGCAGACCAGGAGCAGCAGCGTCGAGCGCGGCAGGTGGAAGTTCGTCATTAACAGATCGACGACGCGGAAGGAGAACGGCGGATAAATGAACAGCGCCGTCTCGCCCGACCAGGGATGCAACTCTCCCTCCCTCCCCGCCGTCTCCAGGACGCGCACGCTCGTTGTCCCCACCCCGACGACCCGTCCGCCGACTTCCCGGGTTCGCCGGATCGCGAGGACGGTTTCCTCCGGCAATCGGCCCCATTCGGCGTGCATGGCGTGCTGGCGGTAGTCCACAGCCTCGATGGGGCGGAAGGTGCCGAGGCCGACGTGGAGCGTCACGAACGCCTGCCCGACGCCTTTCTCTTCGAGGCGGGCGAGCAGCTCCGGGGTGAAGTGCAGTCCCGCCGTCGGCGCCGCCACCGCGCCCGGCTCGCGCGCATACGTCGTCTGATAACGCTCCCGGTCCTCCGCCGCCGCGACGCCTTTGCGAATGTACGGCGGCAAGGGCACACGCCCGTAGCGATCCAGGAGCGTCGGCCAGTCCGCCGCCGCTTCGGGCCGCGCCCGCCAGCGCCCCTCGGGCAAGCGCTCGACGAGCTCCAGATGCAGACCGTCGACGTCGACCCACTCCCCTTCCTTCAGTTTGCCGCGCGTCTGGCACAGCATCTCCCACGAGCCGTCCGGTAGAGATTTGAGGAACAGCCCTTCCCAGGCCCCGCCGGTGCCGCGGCGCTTGCCGAGCAGGCGGGCGGGTACGACGCGCGTGTCGTTGAAGACGAGCAGGTCGCCAGGACGCAAGAGGTCGGGCAGATCGAAGACGTGGCGGTGCTGGAACGGCGCCCCTTCGCGCGGCACAACGAGCAGACGCGCCCGATCGCGCGGCGCGCAGGGCTGCTGCGCGATGCGCTCGGGCGGCAGATCGAAGTCGAACGGAAACGACATGAACTTAGAGGCGAGCCGGGCGGCGTAAGCCCCCGGAGGTCCCCGCGGTTTACTTGAAACCCTTCAGCCACTTCTCGAACGAATCCTTGTGCGAGGCGACCGTCTTCTGCGGGCCGATGATGTACATGAAATAGGGTCCGTCCTCGCTGGCGAAGATCACGTTGATGCGGCGCCACTCGGGACGCAGCGTCGTCTTGGCGGCCGGATCGAACGGCGGGAACTTGTCCTTGAACGTGCCTTCGATGTCGACGACGGTCACTTCGACGGCTCCCACCTTGAATTTCTCGGTCTTGGTGACGTCCTCGATCGCCTTGCCCTTGGGAGGCAGGAACATCCCCTGCCAGCGGACGAGGTTCTCCTTGTAACCGCCGCCGCCTCCCTTGCCGAAGGAGGTGATGACGAGCTGCGCGTCCTTGTCGTCCCCTTCGGCCTTGGGGAGCGTGAAGGTGTAGAGGCGGAAAGGCATCTTGCCGGGGACCGCCTTCCAGGCCGCGGGCGTGGTGGATTTGAGGCTATCGAGCGTGACCTCGGTCCCGCCGGCAAGGGCCAGGGACCCGGAAACCAGCATGAAGGAAACGGCAAACGCGGCGCGGCGCATGAGACTCCCCTCTAAAGATGGAGCGATTCAATCGGGGTCGCTTGACCGTTAATGTAGCGATGCGCGGGAACGTTGCGAGCCAGCTCCCGGCCCCCCCTTGAGCACGGTGAGCACCGCGCGACTGAGGAAGGCCATTTCCGCGTTGACTTGTGATCGGACGTTCCGCGCTGTGCGGCGCGAACACACGAGCGGGAGGCCAGCGAGTATTTGTTCGAAACTCCACGAGATTCTTCTTGACAATTCGCCGATTCCCGCCTCAAATCGGGCGTATCAATTCTGTGTTCGAGCGTCCTCAGCCATGACTTCGCACGCAGATTCGCAGATGTCCGCGGCCCCCCCCCCCACGAAACCTGGGAACAATCGGTTCCGACTGGTGCGTGGCCTCCTTGCCGTCGCCTTGCTCCTCGCGGCTGGATCGAAGATCTTGGATTTTATCGAAGACCCACTCGCGAACCCAGGCGTCTTTGGCTCCCCTCCCCTCGTGATTGCGAGCGCCGAACTAGAGACTCTCTTCGCGATATGGCTACTCACCGGAGGCGCGGAGCGCATCCTTTGGCTCGCGTCTCTTATCCTCTTCGGGGCTTTTGCTGCGCTGAACGCTTACCTCGCGAGCGCGGGAGTAACCTCCTGTGGTTGCTTTGGTCAAACGCCCGTTTCGCCGCGGATCATGCTTGTCCTTGACATTTCGGCTTTTTGCCTTGTGGTGTGGGCGCGCCCGGCGGCCTTTTCTTCGACCAATCGCAGTGTCGGCGTACGCGACGCGGCGCTAACAGCAGCTGGCGTTCTGATTCTGACCGGCATTATGGCCGTGGCGATGTTCGTTGTCTTCGGCGACATCGACAAGGCGTTAGCGTATCTACGTGGAGAAGTCATAACGTTGTCACCGCCATTCTTGGATGCGGGTGAAGGTGGCGCCGGCGAGTGGCGCGACATGGGGATTTCGATTGCCAACCACCGCCAGAAGCAAATACGGATTCTGGGCGGGACTTCGAGTTGCGCCTGCATTGCGACGGAAGATTTGCCGGTCGACTTGGCTCCGGGAGAACAACGGAGTGTCACGGTTCGCGTTCGCTTCAAGGGGAGGCCTGGGACGTTTACGCACCGATTCGCACTGTATTCAGACGATCCGGACAATGCGGTCATCGTGGCCCGTTTTGGTGGGCGAGTGGTCCAAAAGGACTAATCGCGTCTCTCCCATGGGAGAAATGTCTCAAGGAGACCGGCTATGCGAAACAAACCCAGCCTATTACCCTCATCGCTTCTTGCAGCGGGGTTTGCCCTGATGCTTCTCGGAGTCGTACTTGCGCCAAGCACTGTTAGCCGGGCTTGGGCGGATGACCCGGGGACGGAGGCCAACGGATGCTCGGGGGACGCGATCTGCAACACCGGGCTTTGCAAGACCCGGGAAACCTGCGACGGTCAAAAAGGTGTGTTGAGTGGCTGCCTGCCTACTTCGGTGCCACCTGGGAGCGACTGCACAGGCTGTGGCTGTGTAAAGTCATTGGACCAAACCTACAAATGGTGCGTATGCTTCATCGTCCCTTGAGCCCAAGCCCGTTCTATGGCAGCGCAACTGTTTCGTCTGAGAGCACTATCAAAGAAACTCCCAGCCCCCCTTTGTCTTTGGGCTTTGGTCGGCTGGGACTGCGTGGCTCATTCGGGCGACGAGCTAAGGGCACGGTTTGGCAAAGAGGCTTCCGCGCGATGGAAGGAATACGCGGACTGGTGCAAGAACCTGGAGGGAACCGGCACAGTTATCGCGACCAAGGGGGAGACGACGGAAGATCATGAACGATTCGAGTACAAGTACAACGCGGCGTGCCGGCTTATCATTCGCCAATCATTGTTAAAGCCATCCGGAACGGGGGAGGTTGCCGCGTTTAACCGACGATACGCCTTTTTGCTTGAAAGAAAGACAAGCGAAAAGCCCTGGGTGCTCAAAGGGATAGGGGAGGCTGAGTCAAAGAACGCCGCCGCAATCCGAAAGGATGTCGAAAAACGCTCGCGGGCTGCCGTGAGTTTGCTTCTTACTTGGCCGGACAGCCTCGAAGAATTGACCACGCATCCGTCCTTCCGCATCCTGCGCGCGACGCCGGTGACACGTTTCGGCTCGGAACTGGTTCAGCTGGAGTTTGAGAATCCCCACGAAATCATTCCCGCCCCAGGTGAGCCGTTTGTTCCGATTCAGAGTGGCGTTTTGCTCCTAGATCCGGAGCGGTTCTGGATATTTCGCGGCGGCGATTTCAATTGTAACTACAGCGACGCGATATCGACGGTGAAAATCGAGATAGAACTGGCTGATTCAAAGAGCAGGTTCCCCATCCCCAAACGACGTGTCACCACGATCGCGTCCAAAAGCCTCGAAGGTCGCGGATCTTATACGCGAAAAATGGTCTCGGATTTTCACCTCTCTGAACCCTCGACGTTGCCGCCGGACGAGCAATTCACGCTTTCGGCCTTTGGCGTTCCGGAACCCCTTCGCCGTCGCGGCGCGACGGGACCCTTGGTTCCTTTGGGCCGGCATCGCAGGTGTGTTGTGCGTGATCGTCGGTGTCTTTTTCGCCCGCCGCGGGAAAGTTGGCAGCAAGGAAAGGGCAACCTGATGGCGCGCTGGCTCTCCGCTCTCCTTATCGGCGCTGGTTTCGTCCTCATCGCAGTGTGCGTCGGCGCCTTTTTGCTTCCTGAAGAGGAGGCGGGTACGCTCGAAATCAGGGACCCCGCCAGAGACCTCAGCGGTATCGTCGTGGGCCGAGAAACGTCGGTGACTTTCCGCCTGGAAAACCGGACGACGCGATCCGTGGCGATCGTCGGCTATGACCCCTGTTGAGGGAAGAACTGCCGCTTCGGTCCGAAGCATCCGCTACCCTTCGAGATCGCTCCACAGGATCATGAGGATCTTGAATGCGTGCTGCAGGTCTATTCCTTCGGGACTTTCGAGTGCGCCCTCACCCTCTTCGTCTCAGATAACGGCCTGAAACGGATGCCCTTGAATGTGCGCGGCGATGTTTCCCATGAGAAGACCAAACGATAGCGATGGGCGAACCCAAGCCGCGCCGGCACTCAGGCGCCCCCCTTCGGTCGAGCGGGCGGGGCTGACCTTGATCGAAGTTCTGATTGTCTTGGCAATCATCGGACTGATGTTCGCGCTGGTCAGCGGAAGCGTGCAGAACGCTCGTGCGGCCGCGGCCCGGGCACATTGCGGCAACAACTTGAGACAGATCGGGCTGGCACTTCACCAGCACCACGACACCAAAAAAGCGCTGCCGGCAGGGGTGAAGTCGAGAAGACGAAGCGAGCCGCAGCCGGGCATGAGTTGGCTCACACAACTGCTTCCCTACATGGAACAAGCGCCTCTCTGGCGCGCAACAATCGACGCCTACGAGTTCCAGCGCTTGCCCTTCTACGAGCTACCGCACATCGGGTTCATGACTCCCATGCCGCTGTTTTCCTGCCCCGCCGACGCGCGGCCGTCGGAGCCGCAGAAAACGCACCGCAACCTAACCGTTGCGCTGACGAGCTACGTGGGCGTGCTGGGCACGGATTACCGTCGAACCGACGGCGTCCTCTTTCTCGATTCGCGGGTCCGCCTGGATGGCATCCAAGATGGGACGAGCAACACCCTGGCGGTCGGGGAGAGGCCCCCGAGCGCCGACCATTGGTACGGCTGGTGGTACGCGGGGTTCGGCCAGCGCGGTACCGGTTCCGCGGACATGCTCCTAGGCGTGCGGGAGATCAACGACGGTGGCCCGTACCTTTCCCCGTGCTCCTCGGGCCCGTACCACTTCGGCGCGGGAATTCCCGGTCGACAGTGTGACGTCCTTCATTTCTGGAGTCCTCATTCCGGCGGCGGTCAGTTCCTCTTCGCAGATGGCGGAGTTCGTTTTCTTGGGTATGCGGCCGATTCGATAATGCCGGCACTCGCGACACGCGCCTCCGGAGATCTGGTAGGCGACGGCGTCGAATAGCTCTTGCTTCGCGAATTTGAGCGTCGCGGGCTTTGGTGTGTCCATCTGTGAGAACGTTCGACCGTTCGTTGTGTCCCGATTGTTGTTGCTCCCGCCGCCTCGACCGCCTACTATTGCCATCAACAAGAGTCACACCAAATCCCGGAGGCGTCCATGTCCAAGAAGATTGCACGCCGCACGTTCCTGAAAGCGTCCGCCGCCAGCGCCACGGCGGCGGGCTACTTCCTCACCGCCAGCGTCACGGAATCCGCCGAGCGCCGTGCCGACGATCCGATGCGCCGGCTCAACGTCGCCTGCATCGGCTGCGGCGGACAGGGGCACAGCAACGTCGGCGGGGTCTCACGCGAGAACATCGTCGCGCTGTGCGACGTCGACTCGGAGCGTGCCTCGCGCCGCTTCAACGAATTCCCCAAGGCGCCGAAGTACACCGACTTCCGCGTGATGCTGGAGAAGCAGAAGGACATCGAGGCGGTCACGGTCTCGACCGCCGACCACACGCACGCCGTCGCCGCGATGATGGCGATCCAGATGGGCAAGCACGTCTATTGCGAGAAGCCGCTAACCCACAGCGTCTGGGAAGCGCGGCAACTCCGCCTCGCGGCCGTCAAGCACCGCGTCGCCACGCAGATGGGCAACCAGGGGACGTCATCCGACGGGCTGCGCACCGGCGTCGAGATCGTCCGCTCCGGGGCCATCGGCGACGTGCGCGAGGTCCACGTCTGGACCGATCGCCCGGGCCGCTACTGGCGCCAGGGCATCGCGAGCGGCCCAAGGGGCAGCCTGTCCCGAAGACGCTGGCCTGGGATGTCTGGCTCGGGCCCGCCCCGGAGCGTCCCTACAACAGCCGCCTACCATCCGTTCGCTCAAGGTGGCTGGTGGGACTTCGGCACCGGGGCCCTGGGGGATATGGCCTGCCACATCATGAACCTGCCCTACATGGCCCTGGTTTCGGCGCTTCGTCTCGGTCGTCGCCGAGATCGCCCCGGCGAGATCGATCAACAACGAGAGCCCGCCTAACGGCCTGGTGGTCACCTACGAGTTCCCGCCTGCGGCACGAAGCCGGCGGTCCGGCCTGTACGGTACGAGGTGCGCCGGCCGCCGCTCGACCTTTTTGAAGGCGGTGAAGGGGTGCCGCCCGGCGGCGGCTCGCTCATGATCGGTGCGGCGCGCTTCTACTCCGGCGACGACTACGGCTCGGCCACACCTCTGGCCGAGCGTCGACTTCAAGGGCTGGCCGCCGAAGCCGACGCCGTCGGCTCGCCCGGCCATCACGCCGAGTGATCCGCGCCTGCAAGGGCGCGCGGCAGCCATGTCGAACTTCGACGATGCCCGGCGCGGCTCACTGAGATGGTGCTCGGCAACGTCGCCATCCGCATCGGCAAACGTGATCGTCTGGGACGCCGACAAGCTGCGTTGCATCGACCGCGCCGCGCCGACGAGTTCAGCGCCCGACCTTCCGCAAAGGCTGGGCTGACGCCGCTGACGTGATCCGCTGAAGAAAAGCTGCGTCGGCGCGCGTAAGCGATTGTCCAGCGCGACCGTCGCTCAGCGCTTTCGGCTCTGTTTTTTTTTTGCCCCGCGCTCATTTGCGCATCACGCGCGGCGCCAGGTCTTTTTGTCGCTCCCATTTCCAGCCCGCCGGTAACTCCGGCATGCCGAACTCGATCACCGGCACCGACGCCGCGGGATCGACCTTGGTGGCGTTCTTCCAGGTGATCTCGTCGCCGTTAGGCTGACGGAACCAGAACTGCGCCGGCAACAGGGTGGTGCGGACCAGAGCAAGCCGTGCCTCGCTGAACTCCGCCTTGTCGGCGGCAAAGCGCGGGACGACCTTCACGTAGTGGTAGAACTTGTCGGAAGGCGTCAGCTCGATGGTGTATTTCTTTTTCACGTCATCCGCTTTCATGCCGAAGATGAAGCTGACGATGTTGTCGTCCGCCACGGCGCCCGGCTTGGCGGGCGGCAATTCGTGGACGGCGATCACCTTGGCGCTCGGGCGATATTCATACAGGAACGTGCCGGTGAAGACAGGCGTTCGAAGATCTCCGGCTTGCCTTTCATCGTCAGGTTCAAGCCGGGCGCGGCTCGGCTGGCCCGGCAGCGTCGAGCGTACGAACTTCGTCAGCAGATCCCGGTGGAGCCGAAGGTCTTGTCGAGCCGGGTGCGGTCAGGTCGACAACCATGGCCTTCACCTGGCCCATCGACGTTTCCCAACCTTGAGCACGTCGTCCAGGCTGACGGACGGAGGCGCCGGCGTTCAGCAGGCCAGGGCGGTCCCCATGGTCAGGAAACCAGGGCCAAGATCTGTCGGCTAGATGTTCGTCGAGGGACACGCCACGCCCGATGCGACGCGCCGCGGTCCTGCCCTCGCTTGCTTGAGGTCAGGGAGCGAAAAGTCGCCGTTGATCAGGCCAACCCTGCTCGCCAGCGGCGGGGGCGGCGCGCTCATTGGAAGTGTGGAAAACAACCCCGACCTGGCCCAAGAGGAGTAAAGAGAGGCACGGAGGCAAGACGCCGGTTCCGACCAGCGCGAACGCCAGGGATTTTACATAGAGACGATTTCCTCAACGCAAGCAGCCGTCCGCGGTTGATGACATAAACCTCCCCGTTTGGGGAGGTTCTTGCGCAATGCCGCCGGCGGGGTGAATTTCTCCGTTGGAGCTGCCGCCGGGGTGGGCTATAATAACGCACGCCCACTTCTCTCCTGAAGCCCAACATGGGCGAGAAATACCGAAACGCTCTGCCAGGAAAGCCCTGGAGGCCCTCGCCCAGGGGCGCGAATGACAATGCTCTGGAAGCGTACCAGAAAGCCCCAGCAAGCGGCGGCGACAACGCCGACGCCCACTACGGTCTCGCCACCGTCCATTTCCTCAAGAACGACCTGGCTCTCCTCCGCATCATTTTCGCGAGGTGACACGCCTCGAGCCCGCAAGCGGGCGCCTACGTCAATCCGGCGTCTACAACCGGCTGGGCCATGGCGACGAGGCCATCACCGTGCTGCGCGCGGCATCTCCTCGATCACGGCCGGGCCGAAGGCTACTACAACCTCGGGGCTGGTCTACCGCAAGCTGGGCCAGCTCGACATGGCGATCCAGGCTTATCGCGAGGCCACGCGTGTCAACCTCGCGCATGGCGGACGCCCACTACAACATCGCCAACACCTCCTCGAGCCGCGGTCAGTCAAGCAGGCCGAAAGCCACTACAAGCAGTGCTGGAGATTCGCCCGAACTGGGAGAAGGAGGTACCGCGGCCTGGAGCAGGTGCGGAGTTGCTGCTGCAGGGAGCAGGAGATGGCCGGGCGCGGGAGCCGGCGCCGAAGACCATCGCGGGCGCCAAGACGGAAACAGGCGACTGCGGCGCCAAGCCGCTCCTCCCACCCCGCGCGATGGAGCAACCCGTCGACCCGCAAGTGCACGGCGACGGCGCAGCGCTATGCACCGGGCGACGATCGACGCGGACAACATCGGTCGCGAGTTGCTGCAAACATTGACGAAAGGCCTCGAGCCGGCGATCAAGGAGTTGTCGACAGCCCTGCTCTACCCGGATAGCTCGTCGCTGGAGATCAACGAGAACATCCGCAAGTTCGACGAGGCCTTCAGCGCCATGCGCGGCTTCGAGGAAAACCTGCAGAACAGCGTCGAGCGCGTGCGCATGCTCACCGAACAGATGCTCCGCTCGTGAGCCGAAAGCCGAAGCCGCAGCACATTTCTCTTTTCGTCGCCCCGCCCCTGCGCAAATCGATGCGAAGTTCATGAGCTATGCTTGCGCTGAGCCAAAAGGCTTTCTCATCCGGTCTTCGGTGTCGCGTCCCCGTTCCGAACGTAAACACGCGGAAGCCCTCATGGTCGAAGCGAAGCGCATCGGGCAGATCCTGATCGAGCTACAGGTGCTCACCCCTGCGGAAGTCGAGCGCGTGTTGCACGCCATGCGCCAACGCGGCTACGCCGACAAGTTCGGCCAGGTCGCGAAGGAGATGAATCTGCTGCGCGACGAGCACATTCTCGCGGCCCTCGCCGTGCAGATGGAGCTTTTTCCGCGCGCCGCACAGATGAGCCTCGGCGCCGTCCTCGGCAAGCTGAGCAATCCGGTCGTCACGCTGTTGCAGCTGCCGGTAACGGCGGCGCGGCGAAAACTGCGCTGGCAAAGCGGGCAAACCGGATAACGCCGGGCGATTCCAGGGGGCGCTCAAGGAGAGGCGGGCGCCGGCAGCAGGTCGACGCCGCCGGTCTTGCTCGGAACGAGTTGGAAGTGCAAATCAGCCTCCCCCACCTCGACGCGAACGCTCGGGTTCAAAATGCGGGACGGCTGCGAACCATCGAAGATGCGGTATTGGCGGAGACCGGCGGGGACGCTGTTTTCCCAAACGTGCTTGCCAGGCAGCACGTAAATCATCTGCCCCTTGCGGTACATCCCACCCACCACGCTCACCCCTTGCACGATCAGCGGCTTGCTGGTGCGGTTCGTGAACTTGATGGACGCTGCTTCCATCTTCTGGGCCTGAGCCGGATCGCTCAGGGCGCCGAGGAGAAGAGCGGCCAGGGCCGCGGCGGTCAGAAACTGGAGAAAACGGGCCATCGAATCGGTCGCTTGGGTCTCTGCTACCGTCCCGGCACTACCGTCCCGGCGAACGAGTCTTCGCCGAAACGGGCGGAACATCATCCACCAGATAACGTAACAAAAGCCCGTCCTTGCGCCAAAAGGTACTTCGCTTTTTGTGATTTTTTGCACGGGCGTACATTAAGGAACGATAAGAGTCTGGTCCAAAACGGAGACGTGACTCGTAAACCCTCAAAGAGTCGCGTCTTCGCATTTCTCGGCCTCTCGGACGGCGCAGCTTGATCCGGACCGGTTGCGGGGATTTCGCTTGTCGCCGCAGAATGGTGATCCAGGCGCCGGGGGTTGCTCCAGTCGGTGCTTGACATCACCGCGCGCGGAGCCTAACGTACCAGTCTGACTCGGGATGCTCCCGGTCCGCGCTGATACTCTGCCCCGTGCCCAGCATCGGGGATGGATCGACAATGCAAGCCATCACACCGCACGAATGCTCGCGCATCGCTCAGGACCTGCAAGTCCGCAAGATTCAGGTCGAAAGCGTGGTGCAACTGCTCGACGAGGGCAACACCGTCCCCTTCGTCACCCGCTACCGAAAGGAGCGCACCGGCGGCCTGAATGAAGATGTCATTCGCCAGATCCAGGCCCGGGTCGCCTTCCTGCGCCAGCTGCACGACCGCAAGACCACCATCCTCAAGACCATCGAGACGCAGGGAAAACTCACCCCCGAGCTGCGCGACGCCATCCTCAAGGCCGACACCACCAAGCGCCTCGAGGACCTCTACCTCCCCTACAAGCCGAAGAAGCGCTCCCTCGCCACGGCCGCACGCGACAAGGGTCTGGAGCCGGCCGCCCTCGCGATCTGGCACAGCGATCCCGTGGCGGACAATCTCGATGAGTTGCTGCCCGCGCTGCTGAACCCGGAGAAGGAGCTGAAGACGATCGACGATGTGCGCGCCGGCGTGCAGCATATCCTGGCGGAGTACATGGCGGAAACGGCGACCGTGCGCGCGGCGGTGCGCCAGGTCCTGTGGGAGACGGGGAAGGTCGGCTCGACCAAGAGCGAAAAGCTGCCCGAAGGACAGGGGCTCGAGTACAAGGACTACTTCCAGTTCAGCGAGCCCGCCCGCCATATTCCGGCGCACCGCATCCTCGCCCTCAATCGCGGCGAGAAGGAAGGCGCCGTCAAGATTAAGCTGGAGTACGATCAGCCCGCGGTGTTCAACCGGGCCCTGCACGCCGTCTCGGAACAAATGCTGAACGTCGTCGACAAGATGCCGGCCGTCGCGCCGCCGCCTGCGCCGCCGCCCACTGCCGCGCCGGAGCCCGCCACGCCGGCGCCGCCCGCGACCGAGCCGACAACCGACGTGGCGCTGGCCGCCTCGGGCGAAGGCGAAGCGCCACAGCACGCGCCCGCGCTGGCCGAACCGAGCGCCCCGGCGAGCCACGAGACGCCGGGGCCGGCGACCGCCGCCGCGCCCGCGCCGTTGCCAGAGACAGCTGCGCCGCCGCAGGGTTTGCCGGTACAAGCAGCCGAAGAAAAGCCGAAACGCGAGTTGAAGGGGGAGCCGCTGGCGGCGGATGTCCCCTTCAAGACACCACACGCGGAGTTCTTGAAGAAGGTGCTCGAGGACGCCCTCACGCGTCTCGTCCTGCCAAGCCTGGAGCGTGAAATCCGTGGCGAGCTCACGGATGAGGCGGAAACGCACGCGGTCGCGGTCTTCGCCCGGAACCTGCGCAGCCTGCTTCTCCAGCCGCCGTTGCACAACCGGCGCCTGCTTGCCATCGACCCCGGATTCCGCACCGGCTGCAAGGTCGCCGTGCTCGACGAGTACGGCAACCTCCTCGAACAAACAATCATCCATCCGTTTGCCCCACCCAAGAAAGGGCGCGACAAGAAGGCGGAGGAGAAGAAGAGCGTGACGCCGGCCGGCCCAGCCACGCCGCCGGCGGAAACGCCTCCTGCTTCCCCGACGCCACCTGAGTCCGGCGCAGCCCCCGAGGCGCCGCCCCCCGCGGCGGAGTCTCCCCCGCCTGAGCCAGGCGCAGCCGCGTCCTCCGAAGCCGCGCCGCCGCCGCCCGTCGCCCCGGCCGCTGAAACCACGGCGGCGACGACCGAAGCCCCGGCGGCGATGCCGGAGGCGGCGCCAGCCGCCGAACCGACACCCCCGCCCGCGGAGCCGCCTGCGCCCGCGCCGGACAAGCGTGCCGACGCCAAAGCCAAGCTGATCGAGCTGATTCGCAAACACAACGTCCAGGTTGTCGCTCTCGGTAACGGCACGGGCTGTCGCGAAACCGAGGAGATTGTCGCGGCCATCATCGCGCATGACGTGCCCGAGCTTTCTTACGTCATCGTCAACGAGGCCGGCGCCAGTGTGTACTCGGTCAGCCCCGTCGGTCGCGAGGAGTTCCCCGAGCTCGATTCGCTCGCGCGCAGCACGATCTCGATCGGACGCCGATTGCAGGATCCGCTCGCGGAGCTTGTCAAGGTCGAGCCGCAACACATTGGCGTCGGTCTCTACCAGCACGACCTTGGGAAGAAAGAGCTGAAGGAATCGCTCGACGGCGTCGTCGAGTCGTGCGTCAACCTGGTCGGCGTGAACGTCAACACCGCCAGCATTCCCTTGCTGCGCCACGTGTCCGGCCTCAACCAGATGGTGGCGCGCGAGCTGGTCGAGTATCGCAAGGCGCACGGGCCGTTCCAGGGGCGCGAAGCGCTCCAGCAGGTGCCGGGCCTCGGGCCGCAGCGTTACATCCAGGCGGCCGGCTTCCTCAAGATTCCCGAAGGGGCGAACCCCTTCGACCGTACCTGGATCCATCCCGAAAGCTATGCGGTCGCGGAGCAGATCCTCAAGGACCTCGGTTATGAGCCCGGCGTGCTGAACGACGCAGCGGCCCAGCCTGAGCTGCAAGCCAAGCTGCGGACGGTGTCGGCGGAGGAGGTCGCGAAACGGCTGAACGTCGGGGCGCCCACGGTTCACGACATTCTGCAAGCTCTGGCCCGGCCCGGACGCGACCCGCGCGAAGAGCTGCCCCCGCCGATCTTCAAGAAGGGCATCCTCAAGATCGAGGACTTGCAGGCGGGCATGGAGATGAAGGGCACGGTTCTCAACGTCGTCGACTTCGGCGCCTTCGTCGACATCGGCCTCAAAGACAGCGGCCTGGTCCACATCAGCCAGATGGCCAACCGCTACATCAAGAGCCCGTATGAAGTGGTCGCCGTCAACGATGTCGTCGACGTCTGGGTGCTGTCGGTGGACAAGGACCGCCATCGCGTATCGCTGACGATGATCAAGCCGGGGACGGAGCGCAAGCCGCAAGAGCGGCGACCGGCGGGCGGACGCGGCGAGCAGGAAGGCCGGCCGCCGCGTGGGCGGGGCGGACCGAGACAACACGTTGGCGCCGGGCAAGGGGCGGGACAGGCCGGACCGCATCAGGGTCCCCATCAGGGTGGACCGCCGCAGGGCGATCAGCGCGGCCCGCCGCGCGGGCGGCACGGGCATGGTCATGGAGGGCCGCGGTCCCGGCCGAGCGCGCCGCCGCGCCGGCGACAAGCGGCGAAGGAGAGCGCCAGGGGGAGCAACAGCCCCGGCCGCAGGAAGCCGCGTCCCGCCGCCGCCGCGCCGGCCGCGCCGCGAGCCACCCCGTCCCAAGCTGTCGCAAGCGGCGCTGGAAGGGAAGGCCCCGTTGCGCACGTTCGGCGAGCTGAGCGCACTCTTCGCGGCGAAGCAGGCGCCGCCGCCGAAGAAGGAGCAGCCGGCGCCTCCGCCGACACCCGCCGCACCTTCAGACGCCACGGGTCAGCCGTCCTCTGAGACTCCGCCTCATCAGGCTGAGGCGCCTCCGCAAGCCGATGAGCAAGCGGCGCCGGCGCCCCAAGAAGCGCCGCCCGCACAGCCAAGTTGACGTTGTCGGCAGCCGTCTCCGGGCGGGTTGTTGCGGGCGCGAAGGGACTCGCATGAAAGTTAGTCTTCTCGGGAGCGCGACTTTTCGCCACAAGAGCTTGACACGCCATGGTCATCGCCATAAGGTAGGATTTTCGACTTTTTGGGGAATTCTGAAGGAGTGAACGTTGGCCAGCGCCGCGACGGAAAGAATTCGGATTCGCATGGAGGCCTACGATTACGAGGTACTGGATCGGACGGCGCGCGAGATCGTCGAGACCGCGCAGCGGACGGGCGCCCTGGTGAATGGGCCGATCCCGCTCCCGACCCGCATCGAACGGTACACCGTATTGCGTAGCCCTCACATCGACCGCAAGTCGCGCGAGCAGTTCGAAATCCGGACGCACAAACGCCTCGTCGACATTTTGCAGCCGACCGGCAAGACGATCGAAGCGCTCAACAAGGGCCTCAGCCTGCCCCCGGGCGTCGACATCAAGATTCGCGTCCTCTCCGGCGCCGCCGGCTAAGTTCGAACGAAGCCCAACCCAGGTCCCTTGCTCCGGCAAACCGGCCTGGGTTTTTTCGTTTGCCTTTGAAGGTCATCGTAGGTCAGCCTTTCGAGGCTGACGAGTTGTTGCAGACTGTCAGGCTGGAAAGCCTGACCTACGCAGAAAAAAAATGGTGTCATCGTGAGTACGCAAGAGATTACCGGCGCCATTCGGCTCGACGTTGTCAACCAGGCCGGCGCCAAGGTCGGCCAGGTCGATGTCGACCCGGGCGAGCTGGGAGGCAAGATTAACCGTCAGCTGCTGCACGACGTCGTGCTGATGTATCTTGCGAATCAGCGCGCCGGCACGCACAGTACGCTTCGCCGCGGCGAGGTGGCGGGCAGCACCAAGAAGCTCTTCCGGCAAAAGGGCACCGGCAACGCCCGCGTCGGCACGCGCCGCTCCAACAAGCGCAAAGGCGGCGGCACCGCCAAGGGCCCCAAGCCGCGCGATTACGAGTACCACCTGCCCAAGAAGGCGGTGCGCTCAGCCCTGCGCATGGCCATCCTCTCCAAGCTCAACGACAAGGAGGCGGTGGTCGTCGACGAGTTGAAGCTGCCGGAGATCAAGACGAAAGAGATGGCGCAGCTGCTGGCGAACCTCAACCTCAAGGACACGAGTTGCCTGATCGGCATCGGCTCGGGAGACGTCGACGAGCCCAAGACGATTTACAAGTCGGCCCGCAATATTTGTGGCGTCGAGGTCAGCCCCGCGTCGCAGATGCATGCCTACGCGGTGCTGCGTCCCAAGCGTCTCCTCCTTACCAAGGCGGCGCTCAAGGAATTGTGCAAGAACGCCAAGTGGAGTTGAAGTCATGCAACCCAAAGAACGTACGATGGGCCCCAAGCTGGAGCCGCATCAGGTGATCCTCGGTCCCCTGGTGACGGAAAAGGGGACCCATCAATCGACGCACGCCAATCACAACGCCTACGCGTTCCAGGTCAACCTCTGGGCGACCAAGATCGAGATCAAGAAGGCCGTGCAGGAGTTGTTCAACGTCCGCGTCGAAAAGGTGCGGACCCAGCTGCGGATGGGCAAGAAGCGGCGCTATCGCTTCCGGGTCGGCCGCCTGTCCCACTGGAAGAAGGCCGTCGTCAAGCTGCACCCCGAAGACAAGATCGAGTTCTTCTGAGATCCAGGCGAGCCGGGCGGCGTGGGCCTCCGGCGCGGGGCATCGGAAACCGAAGCGATTCGCCGGGGGCTGACGCGGCCCGGCTTGCCTCTGAGTCACGAAGGGTACTGTCATGGGCGTTCGATACTACAAGCCGGTGACCGCGGGGCGGCGCGGCGGCTCGGTGAGCGATTTCGCCGAGATCACCGACAAGAAGAAGAAGCCGGAGAAGGCGCTGGTCGTTCCGCGCAAGAAGAAGGGCGGCCGGAACTTCCAGGGCGTCGTCTGCTCGCGCTTCCGCGGCGGCGGCCACAAGAAGATGCTCCGCGTCATCGACTTCAAGCGCCTCAAGAACGGCGCGGTGGCGACGGTGGCCGCGATCGAGTACGACCCCAACCGCTCGGCCCGCATCGCCCTCTTGCAGTACGAGGATGGCGAGAAGACGTACATCCTGGCGCCGGACGGCGTCAAGGCGGGCGACAAATTGATGAGCGGCGACGAGGCGGAGCCCAAGCCGGGCAACTGCCTGTCGCTGCGGAAGATTCCCCTCGGCATGTCGATCCACAGCCTCGAGCTTCAGCCGGGCCGTGGGGCGCAGATGTGCCGCAGCGCCGGCGTGAGCGCGGTGCTCTCCGCGCGCGAAGGGACGTGGGCCCAGGTTACGCTGCCTTCGGGCGAAGTGCGGCGCGTGCCGATCGATTGCCGGGCGACGATCGGTGTCGTCGGCAACTCGGACCACATGAACATCAGCCTGGGCAAGGCCGGCCGCAAGCGCTGGATGGGCCGGAAGCCGCACAACCGCGGCACGTCGATGAACCCGGTGAGCCATCCGATGGGCGGCGGCGAGGGCCGCACCGCCGGTGGCCGGCACCCGTGCGGTCCGACGGGCGTGCTGTCGAAGGGCGGAAAGACGCGCAAGAAGCGGAAGCCCTCGAACAAGGCGATTATCCGGCGCCGCCGCCCGGGTCCGCACTACTCGTAATCGGCCTTTCGTTGATGCGAAAGGCGCCGGGATTGGCGAAGTCCCCTGGCCGGAACTATGTCGTCTTGTAAGATAAACTGTCTCGGCTGATTCGAGGACAAGGCATGAGTCGTTCGCTGAAAAAAGGGCCGCACGTCGATGAGCGGCTGATCAAGAAGGTCGAGAAGCAACAGCGCACGGGCGCCCGCACGCCGATCCGCACTTGGTCGCGCGACTGCACGATCGTGCCGGATTTCATCGGCCATACGTTCGAGATTCACAACGGCGCGAAATTCATCAAGCTGTTCGTGACCGAGGACATGATCGGGCACAAGCTGGGTGAGTTCTCGCCGACACGAATGTTCCGCGGGCACTCGGGCGGCAGAGCCAAGGCGGCGGCGCCGCCGGCGAAGTAATGCGGAATGCAGAAGTGAGAATGCAGAGTGAACAATTCTGCCTTCTACATTTTGCATTCTGACCTGGAGATATATCCCGGGGTGGAGCAGTGGTAGCTCGCCAGGCTCATAACCTGGAGGTCGCAGGTTCAAATCCTGCCCCCGGAACTTGATATGGTTTAGCCGCGCGGGAGCGCGAGACGCGAGGTTGGAGATCATGGAGTTTCGGGCTATTCATCGCTGGTCGGATATGTCGGCGCGGAAGGTGCGTCCGTTCGCGGCGATGATCCGTGGCCGGGCGGCGGACGAGGCGCTTGAGATGTTGCGCTTCTATCCCAATCGCAGCGCCCGCCTTCTGGAAGCCGTGCTCAAGAGCGCGATCGGCAACGCCGAGGACCGGGGGGTGCGCGACGCCAATGAGCTGGTTGTCTTGGAGTCGCGCGTCGACGGCGGCCCGATCATGAAGCGCATCCAGCCCCGCGCCCGCGGCACAGCCTACCCGATCAAGAAGCGCTTCAGCCACATTGTGGTGACGCTCTCGGATCTGGAAGAAACGGCGGAAGAGTAACGTACCGGAAGAGGAGAATGCAGATCGAGAATCTGCATTCTCTTTTTCATTCGATGTCGAACAACGCAGAAGCGAATCGGAGAAGGAAGTGAAGTCCGCCTTCTCCGTTCCGCGTTTTCATTTGTAAAGCGAGTCGTTCATGGGTCAAAAAGTTCGTCCGACCGGCTTTCGCACGGGCATCATGCTCGACTGGCAAAGCACCTGGTACGCGAACAAGGCCGACTTCGCCGAGCTGCTGGTCGAGGACCAGAGGATCCGGGAGTTCGTCAAGAAGCGTTACGGCAAAGCGGGTATCTCGAAGATTCGCATCGAGCGGACCCGCGAGAAGGTGGTCGTCTACATCCACGCGCAGCGCGTCGGCGTGGTCATCGGCAAGAAGGGGCAGGAGGTCGACAAGCTGACCAAGGACCTGGAGAAGCTGGCCCACCGCCACATCGAGGTGAAGACGGTCGAGGTTAACCGCCCCGAGGTCGACGCCCAGCTGGTCGCCGAGGACATCGCCGAGCAGCTGGAGAAGCGGCAGAGCTTCCGCCGCACCATGAAACGGACCATGGACCAGACGATGGAAGCGGGCGCCAAGGGCGTGCGCGTGCAGCTCGCCGGCCGGCTCGGAGGCTCCGAGATGGCCCGTACCGAGAGCGCGATGGACGGCAGCATTCCCCTGTCGACGCTCCGCGCCAACATCGACTACGGCTTCACCGAAGCCATGACCGCCCAGGGGCACATCGGAATCAAGGTTTGGATCCACAAGGGCGATTACGCCGACGCCGAGGAGTTCGAAAATGCCACTTATGCCCAAGCGGGTAAAGTTTCGAAAAAGCCAGCGGGGAAAAGTAAGAGGTAACGCCTCGCGCGGCAACTTCGTGAGCTTCGGCGAGTTCGGCCTGCAAGCGCTCGAAGGCGGCTGGCTGAGCGCCCAGGCCATCGAGGCGGGCCGCATCACGGCGGCCCACTTCATCCGCGGCGACGGCCGGCTCTATATCCGCGTCTTCCCCCACAAGTCGGTCACGGCCATTCCGGCCGAGACGCGCATGGGCAAGGGCAAGGGAGAGCCGGAGTACTGGGCCTCGGTCATCAAGCCGGGCATGGTGCTCTTCGAGCTGGCGGGCGTGCCCGAGGCCGCGGCCCGCGATTGCCTGGCGCGCGTGGCGTACAAGATGCCGTTCCGCTGCCGCTTCGTGACCCGGCGGCCGAATATTTAGTTGGTGAGTGGTGAGTAGTGAGTGGTAGGAAGCAAGCCATGAAGACTGAAGAATACCGCCAGATGGACGACGAGCAGCTGGAGCTGTCGCTGCGCGAGATGACCAAGAACCTGTTCCATCTCCGCTTTCAATCCGCGACGGACCGGCTCGAGACGCCCAGTGAAATCAACAAGGCGAAGCGTGAGGTCGCCCGCATCCGCACCATCCAGGTGGAGCGCGAGAAGGGAATCCGCGGCCAGAAGAAGACACGAACCGAGCAGCAAGCCTAGGAGCCCGAGCTATGGAAACGGTGGCACGCGGCACGCGGCGCGTCGAGGTGGGCGTCGTGACCAGCGACAAGATGAACAAGACCCGTCGCGTCGAGATCCCGCGCCTGGTCAAGCATCCGCGCTACGGCAAGATCATCAAACGCCGCACGATTTGCTACGTGCATGACGAGCGAAACGAATCCAAGTCCGGCGACACCGTCGAGATCATGGAGACCCGGCCGCTCTCGCGCATGAAGACGTGGCGGCTCCTGCGCGTCGTCACCCGCGGCGCCGAGGCGCCTCAGGCGGGCGAGAAGAGCGAGAATCCGACAGCCGCGCAGTCCTGAGAGACTCGCACGAGTTCAGCGGTGCGTCATAGAAACGGCAGGAGAAGGAGGCGGGCGCAATGATTCAGATGTATACGTACTTGGACGTCGCGGACAACACCGGCGCCAAGGAGTGCATGTGCATCAAGGTGCTGGGCGGCACGCGGCGCCGCTACGCCGGGCTCGGGGACATCATCATCGCCAGCGTGAAGAAGGCGATCCCGGGCGGTGATGTCAAGCCGGGCGACGTGGTCAAGGGAGTCGTCGTTCGCGTCAAGAAGCTGACGCGCCGCGATGACGGCAGCTATGTCCGCTTCGACCGCAACGCCATGGTGATCATCAACAAGGAAGACGAAAACCCCAAGGGGACGCGCATCTTCGGCGCCGTCGCCCGCGAGCTGCGCGACCGCGGCTTTCTAAAGATCGTCAGCTTGGCGCCGGAAGTCGTGTGACGAGAGAGATTGGACTGGTAATGTGTCCTTTGGTTTTTGATCGAGGCTGTCATGGCTCGCTTGCAAGAACGCTACAACAAAGAATTCGTCAAGAAGCTGGGGGAGAAGTTCGGCCGTACCAACGCGCTGAGCCTGCCGCGCCTCAACAAGATCGTCGTCAACATGGGCGTCGGCAAGGCGCTGCAGGACAAGAACCGCATGGAGGCGGCCGTCGAAAACCTGACGCAGATCACCGGGCAGCGGCCCCAGATCACCAAGGCGCGCGAATCGATCAGCGGTTTTCGCCTGCGCGAGGGGCAGCAGATCGGCTGCCGGGTCACGCTCCGCGGCCGGCGGATGTACGAGTTCCTGGACCGGCTCATCAGCGTCGCCTTGCCGCGTATTCGCGACTTCCGCGGCGTGAACCCCAAGAGCTTCGACGGCAACGGCAACTATAGCCTGGGTCTTTCCGAGCAAATGGTGTTTCCCGAGATCGACCCGGACAAGGTGACTTTCACGCAGGGCATGGATGTGACGTTCGTGATGAGCACGCGGAACGACGACGAGTCGCGCGAGTTGTTGCGTCTGTTCGGCATGCCTTTCCGCGAGGCATGATGCATAGGCGCACGGGAGCCAGGCGTAAACCCCAACGGGAACGGCAATGTCCACGACGGCGAAGTTTGTCGAGTACCAGAATCAGCTCAAGGAGCTGGAGACGCGCAAGCGCGAGCCGGCGAAGTCGAAGCTGCGGCCGCGCGACCGCATCCGCATCCGCTTCCGCTGCCGGCTGTGCGGGCGGGCCCGCGCCGTGTATCGCAAGTTCGGCCTGTGCCGCATCTGTTTCCGCGACATGGCGAACAAGGGCTTGATTCCCGGCGTGAAGAAGGCGAGCTGGTGATACCTTCGAGTGGCCGGATTCGCGAGAATCCGGCGGGACCGGAACTTTCACGAGTTCCGCTACGAGAGAGATTCTTTCCATGATGACCGATCCGATCGCGGACATGCTGACGCGGATTCGCAACGGCGCCCGCATCGAGCTGCCGGCGGTGGACATGCCGTCCACCAAGATGAAGCAGCGCATCGCCCAGGTGCTCAAGGACGAGGGCTTCATCCTCGATTACCAGGTCGGGTCCTACGACAAGGGGGAGGACGGCCGGACCGTCTTTCACACTCCGGTCGAGGCGCAAACCGCGAAGCAGGTGCTGCGCGTGTTCCTGCGTTACGGCCCGAACGGCGAGCGCGTCATCCGCCACCTGGAGCGCAAGAGCTCGCCCGGCTGCCGGGTCTATCGCGGCTTCGCGGATCTGCGGCCGGTGCTGGACGGTTTGGGCATTGCCGTCCTGAGCACGAGCAAGGGCGTGATGAGCGACCGCCAGGCCAAGGCGCAGCGCCTGGGCGGGGAGCTGCTCTGCGAGGTTTGGTGATTCGACAGGGGCGCCGGCGCCGGGTTGTATTCGTTGCCAACCCGATGGCGAGCGCTACACGAGAAGACGAGAGTCCTATGTCCCGTATCGGCAAGCAACCGGTGACGATTCCCGCGGGCGTCAAGGTCCAGGTGAGCGAGGGGAAGGTCCGCGTCGAGGGCCCCAAGGGCAAGCTCGAGATCGCGCCCCACCCGAGCATGAAAGTCACCCTGGATGAAAAGACCAAGGCCGTCCTGGTCGCCCGGCCCAACGACGAACGCCTCAACCGCGCCCTCCATGGCCTCACGCGCAGCCTGATCTTCAACATGGTCGAGGGCGTGACCAAGGGCTACGAGAAGCGGCTCAAGATCGAGGGCGTCGGCTATCAGGCCCGCATGAACAAGAAGGCGGTCGCCCTGACCGTCGGCTACGCCAACCAGATCGAGCTGACGCCGCCCGAAGGGGTCACGGTCGAGCTGCCCGATCCGACCACCATCGTGGTGAAAGGGGCGGACAAGCAGAAGGTCGGCCAGTTCGCCGCCGAGATTCGCGCCGCCCGCAAGCCGGAGCCCTACAAGGGCAAGGGCGTGCGTTACGAAAACGAAGTCGTGCGCCGCAAGGAAGGCAAGTCCTTCACCAGCGGCGGTTGAGATTCTCGAATTTCGATTGGTGATTTTCGATCATGTGTGCGAGATCATCGGCCCGGGGTCGGTAATCCCGGGCTATTGGATCCGAAAGGGAAACGATGGACGCTCAAAAACTGAAGAAACGCCGCCAGCTGCGGCGCCGGCGCCACGTGCGATCGAAGGTGCAGGGAACGCCGGAGCGGCCGCGCCTGACCGTGTTCCGCAGCTCCAAGCATATCTATGTGCAGCTCGTGGACGATTTGGGCGGCAAGACGCTGGCGGCGGCGGGAAGCAACGGTAAGGAAATCAAGGCCAGCATGCCCTACGGCGGGAACATCAAGGCCGCCAAGGCGATCGGCCAGTTGATTGCCCAGAAAGCGAAGGAAAAGGGCATCGAAAAGGTTGCGTTCGATCGCGGCCATTATCGTTATCACGGACGGGTGAAGGCGCTGGCCGACGCGGCGCGCGAGGCGGGGTTGCAGTTTTGACACGGGGCGTCGGGCTGGGCTAAGCTTCCTGTCTTTGGTAATTGGAAGGGTTTGTCATGGCGAAAGATCGCGAAAGCCGGTCGGATGGGCTCGAGGAGCGCGTCGTCAAGATTCGTCGCTGCGCCGCGGTCGTGAAGGGCGGCCGGCGTTTCAGCTTCAATGCCCTGGTCGTCGTCGGCGACAAGAACGGCCGGGTTTCCTGCGGCTACGGCAAGGCCAACGAGGTGCCCCCGGCGGTCGAGAAGGCGGCCAAGGACGCGCAGGAGACGATGAAGCGGCAGGCGCGCGTTTCGCTCAAGGGGGAAACGATCCCGCACCGCGTCATCGGCAAGTTCGGGGCCAGCAAGGTCATCATGATCCCGGCTGGTCCGGGCACCGGCGTGAAGGCGGGGCCCGGCGTGCGCGACGTGCTCGAGTGCGCCGGCATCCACAATATTCTGACCAAGACCCACGGCAGCACCAACCCGATCAATCTCGTGAAGGCGACGATTCAGGGCTTGTTGCAATTGCGCACGCGCGAGGAAGTCGCCGCGCTGCGGGGAGTGACGCTCTAATGGACCTCAGCACCATCCATCACGGCATCACGAAGCGCAAGCGCAAGAAGCGCGTCGGTCGCGGCGTCGGCTCGGGCCATGGCAAGACCGCCAGCCGCGGCCACAAGGGGCAGTACGCCAGCGCCGGCGCCAAGCTGTTCCAATTCAATTTCGAAGGCGGTCAGATGCCGCTCTTTCGCCGCATCCCCAAGCGCGGCTTCAGCCACGCCACCTGGGATAAATCGTATCACGTGGTGAACGTTGGGGATCTCGACAAGGCGTTCAAGGACGGCGACTCCGTCGACGAGACGGCGCTCCGGGCCGCTGAGCTGGTCAAGGGCCCCTCGGACGGCGTCCGCATCCTGGGGGACGGCGAGCTGACCAAGAAGCTCAACGTGAAGGCGAACCACTTCACCAAGAGCGCCGCCGAGAAGATCGCGGCCAAGGGGGGCAAGACGGAACTGATCCCCGGGCCCAAGAAGCCGAAGCGGAACAAGATGAAGAAGAGAAACGCAGAATGAGGCGTAGGTTGCCCGGTCATTCTGCGTTCTTCATTTTGCATTCTCCATTGCTTTTTTTCCCAACCCTCCTTACGCTTCCGGTAGCTCCGGATCGAGGGACGTCACGATGGCGACGACGGTAATAGGCAGACCCGCTTCCCGCTCTCTCTTCTCCAGTCTCGGGCAGAGCCGGTTGTTCACGATCTTCAATATCCGCGAGTTGCGGATCAAGATCCTCATTACCCTCATGTTCCTGGCCATCTATCGCGTCGGCTTTCACGTGCCGCTGCCGATGATCAACCAGGACAAGATGACGCGCGCCTTCGCCGGGGATCAAGGCCTTCTGGGCATGATCTCCATGTTCTCCGGCGGCAGCTTGAGCCAGAGCACCATCTTCGGCCTGGGCATCATGCCCTATATCTCGGCCTCCATCATCTTCCAGCTTCTGGGCAGCATCTACCCGCCCCTGGAGAAGCTGCAAAAAGAAGGCGAGGCGGGCCGCAAGAAGATCAACGAGTACACGCGCTACGCGACGGTGCTGATATGCATTATCCAGGCCTGGTTCTGGGTGAGCTACATCGGCCGGGCCGAGACGTCCGGCGGCCGCGGTCTCGCGTACCAGGGCTTCGATACCTTCGGCTATTACTTGAACTCGATCCTTCTGATGACCGTGGGGACGCTGTTCCTCATGTGGATCGGCGAGCAGATCGATGAGTACGGGGTCGGCAATGGCATCAGCCTCATCATCATGGCCGGCATCGTGGCCCGCATCCCGGACGCGACGTTGAGCCTCATCACCGAGCAGGGGCACTTCAACCCCGACATCCTCAAGCTGGGGGGCGGCGCCGCGGGCGGCACGGTCGGGCTGGAGAAGATGATCGTCTTGATCATCCTGTTCGTCGCCGTGGTCGTCGGCGTGATCGCGATCACCAAGGGGCAGCGCCGCATCCCGACGCAATCGGCCAAGCACGTGCGTGGCCGCCGCGTCTATGGAGGGACCCGGCAATTCTTGCCGCTCCGCGTCAATCAGGCGGGCGTCATGCCGGTGATCTTCGCGAGCAGCCTGCTCATCATCCCCTCGTTCCTCTTCAACCTGATGTACCGGAACTGGGGCTGGAACTGGGCCGGCAGCGTGGCCGCGTCGCTCGAGCGCCAGGGCTATCTCTACAACATCTTCTTCATCGTCCTGATCTACTTCTTCTGCTACTTCTGGACGGCCATCACCTTCAACCCGAAGGACATGGCCAACAACCTCAAGGACTACGGCAGCTTCATCCCGGGCTATCGTCCGGGCAAACGGACCGCCGACTACCTTGAAAAAGTGATCCTCCGCATCACGTATGTCGGCGCCGCGTTCCTCGCCGTCGTGGCGATCATTCCGAGCGTCGTCGCGGCCCTCATGGAAGTCAACTACGCGGTCGCCAGCTTCTACGGCGGTACCGGCCTCCTGATCGTCGTCAGCGTCTGCCTCGACCTCGTACAAAAGATCAACAGCCACCTGGTCATGCGAAACTACCCCGGCCTCACGGACGATTGACGCAAGCGACTTTCCATGCCCACGGCAAAAAACGCCGTGGGCTTTTTTGTTTCCCTTGCGGCCGACGCCACGCGTCCGCACAATAGGAGAATTGCGGGGTTGAGACAGTCCTTGAGGGATTCGACTGGCGCGGCGGCAACCCTACTCTCCTTCCGACCGACTCGCAGACGGACCTATGCGCATCATCCTTCTCGGACCCCCCGGCAGCGGCAAGGGCACGCAAGCCAAGCTCCTGAGCCATAACCTGGGCATGGTCCATATCTCCACCGGCGCCATCCTGCGGCAAGCGATCCGCCAGCAAACGCCCGAAGGCAAATTGGCGGAGCCCTACGTGACGCAGGGCCGCCTCGTGCCGGACGACGTGGTCAACCAGATGGTCGCCGCCCTCTTTCGCTCAACGGATCGGCCGACCGATTTCTTGCTGGACGGCTATCCGCGCACGATCGACCAGGCGCGGACGCTGGACGGCGTGCTGCGCGAGCAGGGACTGCCGCTGGACGCGGTGCTGTTCCTGGACGTCGATGACGAGGAAATCCTGAAGCGTCTGAGCGCCGGTCGCTGGGACTGCCCCAATCCCGCCTGCGGCGCCACCTACAATACCATCAACAAGCAACCGCGCGTGCCCGGCGTGTGCGACGAATGCGGCTCGGCCCTGCTCCAGCGCGATGACGACCGCGAGAGCACTGTGCGGCAGCGGCTCAAGATCTTCCATCAGGTGAACGGGGCCCTGCTGGACCATTACCAGCACCAGGGCCTCTTGCTGCGCGTCCGGGGCCAAGGGAAGATCGAAGATATCTACGACAATCTGGCGCGCCAGCTCAAACCGAAGCAAAGAAAATGAATGTCATGGCGCCCCTCACACGGGTCAGGTGGAACAGGATGAGTGCAACCTTGCCTGCCTCCGTCTGCTCCGTGGGCTGACGCATGATGTGGAGCTTTTTTCGAGGTCTGTTTTCCGTGCTAAGGACCGCATTTCAAGCGCCCCCCGAGCTCAAATCGCCGCGCGAGATCGCCCTCATGCGCGAAGCGGGCAAGGTCGTGGCCGAGGCGCTGCGGCTCTGCCGCGAACTGGCCAAACCGGGTGTCCGCACCATCGAGATTGACCGGGCCGTGGACCAGCTCTACACCCGCCACGGCGCCACGCCTTTGTTCAAGGGCTATCCCGGGCAGCAGAACCAGAAGCCGTTCCCCGCCTCCACCTGCATTTCCATCAACGAGCAGATCGTGCACGGCGTTCCCGGCGGGCGCGAGATCCGGGACGGCGACCTCGTGAAGATCGACACCGCCTGCAAGCTCAACGGCTGGTGCGCCGACGCGGCGATCACCATCATGGTCGGCGCCGTTCGACCCGAGCGGCGCCGCCTCGTGGAGGCGGCCGAGGCCATCCTCGAGATCGCCATCACCGAGCTGCCGCGGCGCCGTTGGTGGTCGGAGGTCGCGGCCAAGATGCAGCGGCACGCCGAGGCCAATGGCTTTTCCGTGGTGGAGCAGTACGTCGGACACGGCATCGGCCGCACCATGCACGAGAATCCGCAGGTCCCGAACTACGTGAGCCGGGACATGAAGAAGACGGACTTCCGCCTGGAGCCGGGCCTCGTCCTGGCGGTCGAGCCCATGCTGAACATGGGCCGGCAAGACACGCGCACGCTGCCGGACCACTGGACGGTGGTAACCAAGGACGGCATGCCGAGCGCCCACGTCGAGCACACCCTCGCGCTGACCGACAAGGGCGTCGAGATCATCACGCGCGATGGAGAGTGAGGTCCGCGCGTCTCTCAGCGTAGCACGAGAAAAAACAGCAGCGCCAGCAGCCCCACCATCCCCACACAAAAGCCCCCGACCACCAGGATCAGCCGTCGCAGCTCGCGGCGGCGGCGGTCTTCCTCGTCGAGGGCCTCGCCGGAAAGCACGCTCTCGGGCCGCATGATCGGAATGTCGGCCAGGTTTTCGGGCACGTCCGCCCGCTCCAACTCCACCACGGCCGAAAGATAGGCCGAGTCTCCTTCCTGGTCGAGCGGCTGTTCTTCCTCGGCCTTGCGCCACGGCTTGAGCGCCTCGCGGACGGCGGCCATGTTGGCGTAGCGATCGTCGGGCTTCTTGGCGATCATGCGGTGCACGAGGACGGCGAACTCGTCCGGGACGGCGCCGTTGCGCCATTGCACCGGGTCCGGCTCCTGGTGGCGGTGCGCCTGGATCTTCTCCTTCGAGCTCCCTGATGGGAACGGAGCCGTCCCGGACAGGGCGAAGTAAAGGGCGCAGCCCAGGCCATAGACATCGCTGCGGGCGTCAACGGCGGTCGCGTCGTAGGTCTGTTCCGGCGCCATGTAGTCCACGGAGCCGACGGTGTAGCCCTTGCCGCCGAGCACGTCGATCGCTCCCTCCTCCCCTTCGACAAAGGCCAGGCCCAGATCGAGGACCTTGGCATGGTCCTTGGGCGTGATCATGATGTTGGAAGGCTTGAGATCCCGGTGGATCAGGCCGAGCGAATGGGCGTGGTCGAGCGCGCCGGCGACCTCCGTGAAGAGGCGGGCGGCCCGCGGGGCGGACAAGGGGCCCTGGCTCGATACCAGCCGGTACAGGCTTTGGCCGGGGATGTATTCCATGGCAATGTAGTAGACGCCCTGCCAGACGCCGGCGTCGAGAGTCTTGGCCAGATGGGGATGACTCACGCTCTTGGAGATGGCCATCTCGCGCTGGAAGCGGGCCAGGAGCCGTTCCTCCGTCTTGGCCCGCTTGGGAGGCAATACCTTGACGGCGACGTGCTTGCCCGTCCGTGTGTCCACGGCCAGGTAGACGATGCCCATGCCCCCTTTGCCGATCGGCGTGTGTACCTGATAGGGACCGAGGCAAAGGCCGGCGAAGACGCCGTCGAGGAGCTTGCGCGCCTGGAAGCGCGATAGCTTGCCGGCCTGGATCAGGTGCTGGGCCAGGCGATCAGCGTCCGCCCGCTCCGCGGCCGGCGCGGCGCGGACGAGGTCCGCGAGCTGATCTCTGGGATAGAGTCCGCTCTTGGCCACGGTGCGAAGGAAACGGTCGACATCGGAGGGCATATTAGAATTGCAAGAGACGAGGCGGAAAAGACAAGGTGAAAAATCGAGGATCCGACCGGCACGCCTCTTGCTGAATTAGTAACGAGGGCACTGGGAGGAAGAGCCATGATTCGCAAGCTGAAATCGGGCGAGTATCGTCTCTACTCGCGGAAAGTGAATCCAAGCACAGGCAAGCGCCGCAATCTCGGGACGTTTTCGACGCGGGCAGCGGCGGAAAAACACGAGCGGGCAGTGCAGTTTTTCAAGCGGCACGGATGACTTGGGGCACGCTCGGTCGCATAGTCCGCTACTCGGCGACTTTCTGCCGCCAGAACTCGGCGGTCCCGTGGTGCAGCCTCGCCCCGATCTGGCTGATCACCTTCATCGCGAGGTAGCAGCTGCCCCGGCCGGCTTTGTCGGGGGGCACGCCGTGCGTGATGCCATACAGGAAGGAGCCGGCGAACATGTCTCCCGCCCCCGTCAGGTCCTTCGGCTGGCAGGGGAACGCCGGCACGTGGACTTCGGCGCCGTGGTAGCGTACGAACGCGCCGTGGGGACCGGCGGTCACGACCGCGCCCGGCACGATGGCCTTGAGCTTGTCGAACGCGGCCCCGGCGTTGTCGGCCCTGGCCACGGCGCACGCTTCCGTCTCGTTGCAGAAGAGCAGATCGGCCTGCTTGAGGGCGTCGTGAAAGGCGTCGCCGAAGGCGTTGACGACGAACGCCTCCGAGCAGGTAAGGGCGATCTTCGTGCCGTGCTCTTTGGCCAGGTGGATGGCCTTGCGGATGGCGGTCTGCCCGGTGGCCGGGTTGGCGAAGACATAGCCCTCGATGAAGAGCCAGTCGGATTTCTTGATCCGCTCCGCGTCGACGTGCCGATCGGCGAGGTGGCTGGAGACGGCGAGGCAGGTTCGCATCGTCCGCTCGGCGTCCGGCGTGATGACGCACAGGCAGGTGCCGGTGTTCTCGCCGACGATGACCGGGTTGCCGATGTCGATCTTCAGCTCCTCGAACTCGCTGTTGTAGAAAAGGCCGTAGCGGTCATCGCCGACGCAGCCGATGAACGCGGCCTGGCCGCCCAGCTGTGAAAAGGCGATGACACTGTTGGCGACGCTGCCGCCGGAGACGAGGCGCGGCTCGCGCTGGTGGAAACGTTCGAGCACGTCCTTCTGCTCATCCAGCTCGACGAGGCGCATCGTGCCGCGCTCGAAGCCGAGCGCGGCGAAGTCCGCATCGGAGACTTCGACGAAGATGTCGACGATGGCGTTGCCCAGGCCGCAGAGCTGATATTCGCGAGGCATGAGATTCTCCGTGGCTGGCGGCCTGGAGGCTGTTTCAAAAAAGGCCTCTTATGCCGCGGCTGACTCTGGAGAGCATCTTATGGGCGAGTGTCGCAACGCGTGATGGTCCGGGCGAAGGAAGGGAGGGCGGAAAAACAGTCAGCCCCGATTCTGTGAACCGGGGCTGAAGCTCAATAGATCGCGGTAATGGTACGACCAGGTCAAACGCTGAACTCGGGGCGGCGTTTGCAGAGCTGCTGTTGCAGCCGCGACACGATGCTCGAGTGCATCTGGCTGACGCGCGATTCGGACAGGTCGAGGGTGGCGCCGATCTCCTTCATCGTCATGTCCTCGTAGTAGTAGAGGATGATGATGAGGCGCTCGTTGCGGTTGAGGCCGCGCGTCACCAGCCGCATCAGGTCGCGGTTTTGCAGGCGATGGGTCGGGTCCTCGGCTTTCTTGTCCTCGAGGATGTCGATCTCGCGGACGTCCTTGTAGCTGTCCGTCTCGTACCATTTCTTGTTGAGGCTGACGAGGCTCACGGCGGTCGCGTCGCCGGAGATCTTCTCGTAGTCCTCGATGGTTACCCCCAGCCGCACGGCCATCTCGTCGGCGCGCGGCGGCCGGCCCAGCTCGGCTTCCAGCGTCTTGCGCGCCTCCTCCAGCTTGGTGTGCTTGGAGCGGACCAGGCGCGGCACCCAGTCCATGGTGCGCAGCTCGTCCAGCATGGCGCCGCGGATGCGCGGCACGCAGTAGGTCTCGAACTTGACGCCGCGCTCCAGGTCGAAGGCGTCGATGGCGTCCATGAGGCCGAAGACGCCGGCGCTGATCAGGTCGTCGAGATCGACGCCATCGGGCAGGCGGGCCCAGATGCGCTCGGCGTTGTATTTGACCAGAGGCAAGTAGCGCTCGACGAGCTGGTTGCGCAGCTCGACGGTCGGCTCGATCTTATAGTCGGTCCAAAGCTGCTGGACGTCCACGTCCACATGCGTCAACATTGGTTCCTCCCTGCTGAAGGCAAGCGGAAGCGCAGCCTTCCAGGTGGAAGCCGGCAACGGCGTGGCCGAAAGCCGAAGGCGGCGCCCCGACGCGCGAGCGCGTGGGCGCGAGGCCTGGGACTCAAGGCCCGGTCGGCTCATCTGGTGGAACGGGAAGACGTGTGGAGGACGGCCCCGCGCGACGGCGTCCGGGCGCGTTGCCCAGGGCGCATCGGCTGATTTGGTTGTCCGTCGACGATGACCGGGCGCAGCTTCCCCGAAGCGCGCTTGGCCGCAAGGACCAAAGCCACGGCACACGGCGTGTGCCTGCTACAGGCCACCTTTTCCCCGCTCTTGCCCTGTTCCGTTGGAAGGTAACTGTTCCGCTTACCAACTCCTTTGCGGACCCGGCCTTGATGAAGGAAAAGCCCTCATCCCCCGTGGCCAAGCCCTCAGGCCGTGCAAAAAAGGTGTCTGACCCCCTCCGACAGGTCAGGATCCCGAACGACCTCAAGATGATGGCGCTGCCCGAAGGGGTCAGACACCTTTTTTGCACGGCCCTCAGTGGATAACCACTCGCTTCGGTCTTATCGGCCTCTCTGCGTGAGCGACTCAAGCAAAAAAGGCCGATTCCCCCGGGCGCTCCAGCCGCGCGGCGCCGCTGGTGACGGAATCCCGCGCCGCTCGTCTCTAGCCGGTCAAAATCCCCCGATTTTGCCCGGCTTGCGGCGACGACGCGTCACGGCGTCCGTCTGCGTGCGCTTTGCGGTAGTGGTCTTGAGGGGGGGGCATATAAGCGATGGGGGGCGGTTTGTCCAGAGGAAAAGAGACAATAGCGCTGATCTCGCATCTCGTCGCAGCCAGCTCTTTGCGGCCCGCGTTTCGCTTTTCTCAGAGCCGTGGTACGATAGATTCTGCGGTATTCGGCCACGATGGATATGCCGAGCCAGGCGCTGTGTTCTTTCAAGTCAAAGCAATGGAGACGTTGAGCAAGACTGGTCGCGGCTACCTCTTCGCTGGGCTTCGCCTGCCGCCCCGGCAAACGTAATCCGCCCGGACGCGTCTACGAGCACGAAAAACCGGCGCCGTGATCATGGTGCCTGCCTATCCGGACAGCGATCGGGTCTTCGAGCACCATCTGCTCGCGGCGCGGGTGGAGCTGGATAACTTCGGCCTTGCCGATCCCTCGGTATTCGCCGCGAAGCTTCAGAAAGCGGGCTGATCCTCACTCTTCGCGTGTCTCCTCCATCCGCCCCTCGTACAAGCCCAGGTAACTCAGATAGCGACGCTCGCTGATCAGTCCGCGCGCGACGGCATCTTTCACCGCGCAGCGCTGCTCGTGCGTATGGGTGCAGTCGGGGAAGCCGCACAGGGGCACGAAGGCGCGGAACTCGGCGAAGTGGCCTTCCACGTCCTCCGGGGCGATGTCCCAGAGGGCGAACTGGCGGATCCCCGGTGTGTCCACTACCCAGCCGCCGAAATCGAGGCGGAGCAGGTGCGTCGTCGTCGTCGTGTGCCGGCCCTTGTCGTTCACCTCGCTGACGGTGCTCACCGCCAGTCCCAAGCCCGGTTGGATGGCGTTGAGGAGTGACGATTTGCCGACGCCGCTCTGGCCGGAAAAGACGGTTTCGCGGTCCTTGAGAAGACACCGGAGGGGCTCGATGCCGGCGCCGGTCGTCGCGCTCGTCAGGAAGATCGGAATGCCGAGCTGGCTGTAGTAGCCGACGAAGGGCTGGAACTCGACGGGATCGACGAGGTCCACCTTGTTGAGGCAGATGATCGGCTTGATGTGCCCTTGCTCGGCGCTGCACAGGTAGCGGTCGATGAGGTGGGGCTTGAGGGCCGGCTGGGCCAGGGCGATGACGATGACCACCTGATCGACGTTGGCGACCAGGACGTGCTCCCGCCCCTTCGACGCCCGGGTCAAGAGGCCGTGCCGCGGCTCAACGCGCTCGATGAAGCCTTCGTCTCCAGGGGCGGGGCGGATCCAGACGCGGTCCCCGGTGGCGACGACGTTCCGCTCATCGGTCGCCATCGTCTTCAGGAGACGGCGCACGGCGCAGCGGTATTGCCGGCCGTCATCCGCCGCGACGACGGAGACGAGGCCATGAACGCGAAGCACCCGTCCGGGGAGCCGTCCTTCGTCCGCTGTCACGTCCCCAGGCGTTTCTTCGATGATCGTGCGCTTGCGGGACAGGTTCCCCTTCGCCCGAACCCGTTCGCCACGAACCGCATCCTCGACGGCGCCGTCGCTGTCCTGGCGAAACCCGCTGGTCCAGGCCTTGTCGCGCGGCGGCTTGGAGCGATTCTTCCGCATGTCGACGCGCGTCTTCTTTTTCTTCGCCATGCTCGATTCCAGCTGGTCAGGAGTCAACAGTGCGCTTCCCTGGGTCCAATCCTCCGTCGCCAGGAACCACTGTAGCGCCCCCAAGTTCTGATCCCTGGCTCCTGACCCCTGATTCATGACTCCTGACACCAGCGCCGGCCTCGAAGTTCAGCAATTCGCTGTCGCGCCAGGAGGCTTCCTCCTCGATCGGCTCGATATGGATGGTGATCTCCAGGCCGGGCAGCGTCGCGTGCAGCGCCTCCTCCACCTTTTCCGCGAGCGCGTGGGCCCGCTGCACCGACCAGACGCCGGGGACCAGCAGGTGAAAATCGACGAAACGCCGGATTCCCGCCTGCCGCGTTCGCATGGCGTGGTACGTCACCCCCGGCTCCAGCGCCGCCTCGATCGCGCGGCGAACCCAGCCCTGCTCATCGGGGGCGAGGGCGTGGTCCATCAGGCCGTTGAACGAGCGGACGACGAGGTGAACCGCCGTCCAGACGATGTTGATCGCGACGAGGAGGGCGATGATCGGGTCGAGCCAGTTCCATCCGGTCATCCAAACGATGAGCAGACCGGCGACCACTCCGCCGGAGGTCCAGACATCCGTGAGCAGGTGATGGCCGTCGGCTTCGAGGAGGATAGACCCCGTCTGCTTGCCGACGCGAACCAACAGGACGCCGACGCCCAGGTTGATGAGCGAGGCGGCAAGGGCGATCAACGTGCCGAAGCCGAGCGCTTCGAGCGGCTGTGGTTCGAGCAGGCGCTCGATGCCGGCCCAGGCGATGCCCGCGGCGGCGAGGAGGATGAAGATGCCCTCCAGGCCGCTGGAGAAGTACTCGATCTTCTCATGGCCGTAGGTGTGGTTTTCGTCGACGGGGCGGGTGGCGTACCAGAGGCAGACGAAGGCGATGAGGGCGGTCAACAAGTTGATGCACGATTCGGCGGCGTCGGAGAGGAGGCCCACCGACCCGGTGAGAGCATAGGCGCCGAACTTCATGCCGAGCGTGGCGAGAGCCGCAAGGATCGAGAGGACGACAGGATAACGCGGAATCGCCTTGGCCATGCAATCATTATAGGTCGCCGCTCCCTTGACGAACCCGCCGCCGCTACCGTACGTTGTTATCTGGCAATAGCTTGCTGTTGCGGGGCACACGCCGTGTGCCGTTGCTGAACTGTCTGATGGATCACCAAGCGAAAGTCGCTGTGGCCATGGCACACGGAGTGTGCCGGCTACTTTGTCGAGGCGTTCGAAAATGGCCTGCACCTGTGTCGTCGGCCTGCAATGGGGCGACGAGGCCAAGGGAAAAATCGTCGATCTGCTCACCGCCGACCACGACTTCGTGGTCCGCTACAACGGGGGCGCCAACGCCGGCCACACCGTCGTCAAGAACGGCAAAACGTACAAGCTGTCACTGTTGCCGACCGGGATCCTGGCGCCGCATCTCACCGCGGTGATCGGCAACGGCGTCGTCGTCAACCCGGTCAAGTTCCTCGAGGAGAGCGAAACGTTGCGTGCGGCCGGGATCGCGATCGGCGACAACCTGATCCTCAGCACGCACGCGCACCTCATCTTCCCCTACCACGTCGAGGAGGAACGGCTCGCGGAGCAGTCCGGCTCGGGCGAGCGCGCCATCGGCACCACCGGCCGCGGCATTGGCCCCTGTTACATGGACAAGGTGAGCCGCTCGCAGGGCATCCGGGTCGGCGAGATGCTCTATCCGGAGCATTTCCGCGAGCGGCTGCGGGCGATCGTGCCCCGAAAAAACCTGATCCTCAAGGCGCTGTCCACCGACGCCCGCAGCTTTGACGCCGACGCGCTCTGCGACGAGTACCTCGGCTTCGCGGCCAAGATGCGCCCCCACGTGCGCGATACGACCGAGCTATTGCTGAACGCGGTCGAAGGGGGCAAGCGGCTGCTCTTCGAGGCGGCCCAGGGGAGCCTGCTCGACGTCGACCACGGCACCTACCCCTACGTCACCAGCTCCAACAGCTCCACGACCGGCATCTGGAGCGGCTCCGGCGTCCCCGCCCGCCACCTGAAACGCATCATCGGCGTCATCAAGGCGTACACCACGCGCGTCGGCCGCGGCCCGTTCCCCACCGAACTGAACGACGGCCCGGACGGCCTCGGCGAGAAGATCCGCAAGACCGGCCGGGAATACGGCACGGTGACCGGCCGGCCGCGCCGCTGCGGCTGGTTCGACGCCGTCGCGGTGCGGCATACCGTGCGATTGGGAGGCGTCGATGAGCTCGCGGTGATGCTGCTCGACGTGCTCAGCGTCGTCCCTGAGATCAACATCTGCACCGCTTACGAACTGGAAGGCAAACGGATCGACACGTTCCCCGGCGACGCGTTTCTGCTGGAGCGCTGCCGACCGGTCTACGAAACGATGCCCGGCTGGCAGTCGGACGTGAGCGCGGCGCGGAAGGCGGCGGACCTGCCGACGGCGGCGCGGCGCTACATCGACCGCTTGGCCGCCATCTTGGGCCGGCCCGTGACCATCGTTTCGGTCGGACCGGATCGCGAGCAGACCATCCTGATGAAGTGAACGGCGAGCCGGGCGGCGTAAGCACCCGGAGGAACGCCCGGCTGCCGACGCGGTCCTCCGGGGGCTTACGCCGCCCGGCTCGCCTAAAATGGAGATGATGCCAAGCGCCGTTTTCTCTCCCGAAACCTTGCAGCGCCTCGCCGACGCCGGCCTCGATCCGGCCCGGCTGCCGCGCCATGTCGCCGTCATCATGGACGGCAACGGCCGCTGGGCGCAGGAGCGCGGCTTGCCGCGCATCGAGGGGCACCGGCAAGGCGTGACCAGCGTCCGCAACTCGATCGAGGAATGCTGCCGGCTCGGTGTCGGCCAGCTCACGCTCTATTGCCTCAGCACCGAGAACTGGAAGCGGCCGCAGCACGAGCTGGACTTCCTCATGGCGCTGCTGCATGAATACCTCCTCGCCGAGCGTGCCGAGATCATGGAGCAGAATATCCGCTTCACGACGATCGGCCGGCGCCAGGGCCTGCCCGATGCGGTGCTCGCGGAGATCGACGAGAACATCCGGCTCAGCCAATCGAACACGGGAATGACGCTCTGCCTCGCGATCAACTACAGCGGGCGGACGGAGCTGGTGGATGCGGTGCAGCGGATCGCCCGGCAGGCGCAGGCGGGCCGGCTGAAGACCGAGGACATCGATGAGGTCACGATCGGCGACGCTCTCTACACCGCGGGCATGCCGGACCCGGACCTCCTGATTCGCACGGCCGGGGAGATGCGCGTCAGCAACTTTCTGCTCTGGCAGATCAGCTACGCCGAGCTGTGGGTGACGCCGAAGTACTGGCCCGACTTCGACATTCCCCTGCTGCGCCAGGCGCTCAAAGACTACGGCCAGCGCGAGCGCCGCGCTTCGGCGGCCTGAGCAGAGACGCGACGCTCTGACGTTGTCGGGACGCTGTAATGTTGCCCATTTGACGTTGTCGACAATCAAGACGGGCGCCTTGCACGCCTCCCACTCCCCTTGATGGGGAGGGCCGGGGTGGGGGTGAGGCAGCGACTGAAGAAGCCACCCCCCGCCGCCCTCCCCCACAAGGGAGGGGACCGGCGTGCGGCGTCCCCGCCTTCGAAAGGACACAGGCCGCGCTGCCCTCGCCGGTCGCGGCTTAGCGAGACTGCCCATGCTGCGAACCCGCCGCTGGATGGGCTCGATCCTCATCGCCCTCACGGCCGGCATGCTCGTCGGCGATCAGTTCCTCGCGCCCTGGTTCCCGTTCCTGTTTCTGTTCCAGGTCGGGCTCGGCCTGCTCGGCTGCCTCGAGCTGGTCCACCTGCTCGGCCCGGAGCGAGCGCCGCAGAAGCCGATCGCGTTTCTCGGCGTCCTCGTCATGGGCTGCGCCAACTGGGCCGGACATCTTCCAGGCATGCGCGCGGATCCATGGCTCTGGCTGCTCGGCGCCTTCGCCGGCCTCAACCTGCTCGTCTTCGTGTTCGAGATGGCGACCCTGCCGCAGTTCGGCCGCTGCACGGAGCGGATGGCGAACACGCTGCTGATCATCGCCTATCTCGGCCTCTTGCCGTCGTTCCTGGCACAAGAGCGCTGGCTGTTCACGCCGGTCGCGGGCAGCTTCGCTCTCGCGCTGACAATCTTCGTCCCGAAAATGTGCGACAGCGGCGCCTACTTCACCGGCCGCCTTCTCGGCAAGCACAAGATGACGCCGGTGCTGAGCCCCAAGAAGACCTGGGAAGGAGCGGCGGGTGGCTTCGCCTTTGCGGTCCTGACCGCCGTCCTGCTCGATCAGCTCGCCGCCGAGGCGCCGCTCGGCCGCTGCTGGGTCTGCGAGATCGGCTTCGGCCTGAGCGTCGGCCTGGCGGGCATGCTGGGCGACCTGGCCGAATCGCTCCTCAAGCGCGATTGCCAGAAGAAGGACGCCTCCGCCGTCGTCCCCGGCTTCGGCGGCATCCTGGACGTGGTCGACGCCGTGATCTTCGCGGCGCCGGTGGCGTTCGCGTGGTTCGTGCTGGGGCGGGGATGAGAGATGCTCCAAGTTGACGAACGCGCGTTGAAGCTCGGTCAGGGCTACTCTTGTCGCGCGTCCGCCAGCGCCACCACGAGGCGCTTCCCCACGGCCTCGGCGTAGCGCACGAGCGTGTCCACGGTCGGGTTGGCCCGTTGACCGGTTTCGAGCTTCGAAAGCGCGGAGCGATCCATGCCGGTAAGGTCAGTGAGGTCGGCGAGGCTTAGCCCTTTGGACTCGCGCGCCGCCTTCAGCTGCAGGATGAGGTCCTGGAGCTGATCGAGGGTCGCCATCCGGTCGTGGTGGCGAGCGATCAGGTCGGGCAGTTCCTGGGCGACCTGCTCTCGAACCACCTTGTACTTGGCGGCTTCTTCAGGCGTGAGTCGCCGGTCGCGCGTAATGCGTTTCATGGTCGCTGCCTCCTGGGAACGTCGTAGGCCGTCACTGGATATACGGTGTCGGGGTCGATTTCTTCATACACCACCATGAGATGCCGGCCCGTACTCGTGTCTCCGAAGACCACGGGCCGACCGGAGGACCAGCTGGTGTCCGCGTCCGTCGCGTTTTCGAAGACTTCTTCGACCTCTTCCTTCGTGACGCCGTGGTTGGCACAGTGATGCACGTTTCCATCGGGGTCGTCGGCTTTGGCGGATGATCATTCAGATTGATGCCGGTGGCGAGCTACAGTAACTAAAGGTGCCCATGAAGGCGAGGTCGATGCAGCACGTTCGTTATCCCTTTGTCACCATCGCTGCCAACCAGACGATGCTCTAGCCTGTGGTGGCTTCCTCACTGAGCGGCGATGGGCTCGACGAGGTCGGTTCTCTAAGGTGGCAGTCTTTTTTTCCTTCGCCCCTTTTTTCACCGCTATTTTTCCTTCTCTTTCTCCGGTGCGGCGATGCGAAGGGCGGCTTTCCTGGCCTTTGTCAACACTGGGTCGCCGGGGCTGCGCACAAAGATGGTAACTGGGTCTCCTACCCCGCCTGACCCGAACCGCCCATGGTCGTCGGTGCAACAAGCTGCAGCGCCAGTGGTCGCTGTGATCGTTGCGAGTACACTTTCCTCCGGCCCGAAAAATTGACACTCGATACCGCCGGAAGCCTTCAGGAACGGGCGATCAAAAAAGCCTGCCAGATTGAATAACCTCCCTTTGACCTCCTTCTCTAACTTCGTCCTCTCACACTCCAGCACGATGTGGCGCTCTTTTCCGATGCTTACGACGGCAACAGACTTGAGTTTCAGGCCATAGTCGCTTTCGAGAGCTTTCCGGAACTCTCCCGTTTCCCATTTGATAGCCTTGGTGATTTCCATGCTTTGTTTGTCTCGCTGGATGTTAAGCCGCGGATGCAATCGCACCTCGATCCGTCTCACATTGGGTGCTACCCCCCCGCTTTCCGCTCGCACCCAAACCCTGAATGTTTCGCCTTCCTTTCCAGTGATCTCTCCCTCGACATTTCCCCGGGACATTCTTCCGATGCGCACGTTCTCCTCATCGTAGTAGAGAAGCTCCAAGCGGCCGCTGCCAAGCTTTGCGAACCCGATCGAATCCCGATCCATGGCGTAATGAATGACGGTGCATAACCCGTCGAAGGAGTCGTTGATTTTGGCGAGGTCATATTCGGCATCTTTGGCGAATTCCAGGAGAATCTTTACCCTTTCGCGTTCCGAGAAGCCGCCCTTGCTTTCTCGCGGTAGAAGAGAGATGGATTTCATCTTGAGTCCGAGTTGCGTTTGGATGGCGTTCTCGAAGCCCTTCGTGTCCCACTTGATTCCCGCCGGCGACTTGTCCTGCGCTCGTCCCGTCGGGGCCGCGAGCGAAGTGATGGTCACCAGCATCAGCGTTGCGGAGATCAAAAGTCGCAACATGGTGAAGGCTCCCAAAGCTTCAGGCTTTCTTTGCTTGGCGGCGCGGAGTCTAATGGTTGAACAGAAACGCCGGGCTGTTGATCAGCGCCCACGCGAGGTCCTGCGCCCCCACTTCGCGCGGGTTCGCGGGAATCACATATTCGTTGTAGAGCCGGGTCAGTCGCTGCAGCTCGGGGTCGATGGAGCGGTAGTAGTCGGCGATTGACTTCAGTTCCGCGGGGGTGCGCTGGACCGCGTCCTTGTCGAGCAGCTTGGCGAGCGCGGGGGGGATTTGGCCTTCGAGCAGGATCGGCGGCTTGGCGGTCGTCACCGAGAGGCGGAACTTGCCGATGTTGTGGTCCTTGCCCGGGAACTGCTGCATCAGGGTGAAGGTCAGCGTCGTCCCTTCCTTGAAACCGACCTTGCCGCCGACTTCGAAGACGGCGGTGTGGTTGCGGCCGAACTGTGGGGAGATGGCCCAGCCGGTGGCGGGGTTGTTGTCGATGGCCTGGGCGATGTTGAAGGTGTCTTGGGAAAAGGTGGCCTGGGGCCGCGTCAGCTTGACGGGCTTTTCCTTGTCCTTGGAGTCCTTCTTGGCGAAGGCGACCTTGAACTCGTTGAGGACGAAGTTGCCGTTGCCCGCGCGGCCGGGGCCCTTGGCGGGGAGACTGGGGTCGCTCAGCACCTCCAGGCGGATGCCGGTGATGCCTTGCAGATCGGTGTGGGTCTTGATCGTGTAGGTCTCGGGCGAGGGGTTCTTGCCCGTCGCCAGGATGGAGCCGTCCGGCTGCTTGACGAGGACGGTCCCGGCGGCCGATTTCAGGTCATCGGGCGCGAGGACGTGCCAGGTCGGCGTTCGGGTCGAGTTCTTCTCCCAGGCGGTCTGAAGCGCCGGCAATTTGCTCTCGTGGTCGTCGAGCGCCTTCTTGCGCTTGTCCTTCTCCGCCTTCAGATCGGCGAAGATGCCGTCCGTGTCGCGCAGCGCCTCCAGGCCGATCTTCAGCTCGGCGTCACTCGGGTAGCGGCAGAGGATGCTCAGGTAGATTTCGCGGACGACCTTGGCGTCGTCCTTCTCGGTGGCGAGCAGCTTCGCGATGCGGTTGGCGGGATCGCGCAGGGCGTCGGCCAGGACGGGGCCGTTGACGAGGTTGAGGACGGGGCCGAGGAGCAGGCTGTTGGTGCGCTCGCACTCGCAGGCGCTCTCGCGCGGCGGCTTGCCGAACAGCTCGAGGAACGAGCCGGGCACGGGAACGCTCGAATCGAGGAGCTGCGCGGCCCGCGCCCCCGGCGGCAGGCCGGGCAGGCGCGAGGTGGCGCCGGTCGCGCGATGGATGCTGTCGTAGAGGACCTCGGCGGGCAGACGGCGGGCAATGGCGTGCGAGTAGTTGATGTCGTCGTCCTCGTTCCACTTGCTGGTGACGTGCGAGTGCTGGTACGTCCGCGACTTGCAGATCGTCTTGATCAGCTTCTGCACGTCGAAGCCCGAGTCGACGAACTCCTTGGTGAGGCGGTCGAGGAGCTGCGGATTGGTGGCCGGGTTGCCGGCGCGGATGTCGTCGATCGGCTCGATGATGCCGGTCCCGAGCAGGTAGCTCCAGACGCGGTTGGCGTAGCTCTTGGCGAAATACGGATTGTCCTTGGACGTGATCCAGGCCGCGAGCTGCGTCCGGCGCGGCGCTTTCTCGTCGGGCATGGAGGCGTGGCGGAACGGGAAGGTCGGCACGGCCGTGCCGCCGGTGCGCTCGTTCTTGATATCGCCGCCCTTGGCGTCCTCGATGATCTCCACCAGCGGCAGCGGGCCGCGCACGGCGGTCCCTTCGGTCTTGCGGCCCTTGAACTTCGGGTCCTCCTTGCGGGTGATCTGAGCGAAGTAGGCGGCGGTCGTGTAGTACTGGTTCATCGTCCAGCGTTCGAACGGATGGTCGTGGCACTTGTTGCAGTTGAAGCGGACGGCGAGGAACAGGTGCGTCGTGTTCTCCATGGCGTCGACCGGGTCGCGCTGGATCTTGAAGTAGGACGCGGCGGGATGTTCCATGTTGGAGCCGGTGGCGGTCAAGAGCTCGTTGCAGAACTTGTCGTAGGGGACGTTCTTCTCGAGCGACTGCTTGATCCAGGCGCGGAACTTGTCGGCCCCTTCGACGCCGAGGAACTTGCGGTTCACCTCCAGGAGGTCGGCCCACTTGTTGGTCCAGTGCTCGATGAAATCGGGGCTGCCGACGAGCTTGTCGACCATCTCCTCGCGCTTGACACGCGCCGGCCGCGTGTCGGCGAGAAAGGCGCGGACGGCCTCCGGCGTGGGGGGCAGCCCGGTGAGATCGAGGTGGAGTCGGCGGATGAACTCGCTATCGGTGCAGACGTCGGCGGGGAGGACCTTCACTTCCTTGAGCTTGTCGTAGACGAGCTTGTCGATCCAGTTGAACTCCTCGGTCGGCGCCCAGGCGAAGCCGGAGCGGTCCCCCATGACGATAAGAGGCATGGCGGCGTAGTTGCCTTCATAGCGGGCCAGGATGGCAGTCTCGCCGCGGCGCAGCGCGTTGACCAGGCCGGTCTTGTCGACCTTGGCGACTTCGGTGTTGCTGCTTTCGAGGAAAGCCTCGGCGGTGACGTCGCGCACCTCGCCGTTCGCGTATTTGGCGAAGACCAGCATCTGCTGACTCATGCCGGGCAGCGGGACGACCGGGCTCGGGCTGGGCTGGATTTCGATGGACGTGATCTTCGGCGCCGCGAGATCGAGCTTGACCCCCTGGGCGATCCAGGTCCGGATCATCTCGTAGTAGGGCTGGCCGGGCTGGGTGAGGACGCCGCCGACGTGCGGCACCGCGCCGGCCGGTTTCATCAGCATCAGGCTCTTTTCGGGAGCGGCGCGATTGAAGCGGCGGCCGGCGAGGTCGTCGGTGAGGGAACGATGATCCATGACGGGGTCGTAGCCGCGGAGAGAGAGCTGGAAGCCGTTCTTGCCCTGGGCGCTGCCGTGGCAGGTGCCGGCGTTGCAGCCCATCCGGGACATGGCGGGCATGATGTCGCGGATGAAGCTGACCTCGTATTTCTCTTTCTGTCCGGAGACCTTCACCGGTATCGCGCCCGGCTGCCCGGCGACGGTGAAGTTGAGGACGCCGGCGCCGTCCGCGGCGGGGCGAACCAATCCCTGCTCGGAGACCTTGACCTGCGCCGGCGTTTTGAACGCCGCCATGCGCGTGGCGTCGACGCGGTCGCCGTTATCGAGCGTGGCGGTGATGAGGAGCTGGCGATAGTCGAAGGGATGCTTCAGCTCGATGCTGGTGGGGGTGAACTCGAGCTTGGTCACCTTGGCGCCGGGGGGCAGCTTCTCCTGGGCGGAGGCGGCGGAGGCGAGGGTGAGGATGAGAGAGAAGGAGAGGATCCGGTTCATGATGGTTTTGTTTGTTGATTGTTGATTCTTGATTGATTCGAAGGCTCTTCGTTTAGCCTCGGTTCGCAGAACCGGGGCGGACGCAGTCCAAAGTTCTCCCGCGAGAGCGGCGTCGTCACGCCCCGGTTCTGCGAACCGGGGCTAAACGGGGAATCATTTCGCCGCGGTCTTCGTCCGCACGGGCACCGGGACGAATTCGCGGATCAGCTTGCCGTTGTTCGGGTCGTTGAGGCGGACCATGCCGTCGAAGCCCGCCGTCGCGACCAGGCTGCCGTTCGGATGGTATGCCGCTGCATACACCGGGCCGCGCTGTCCTTCCAGCTTGCTGACGAGCTTGGCGTCGTCCGTCTGGGCGACGAGGGCTTCCCCCTTGCCGTCGCTCGAGGAACCGGCGACGAAACGCGTCCCCTCCTTGTTGAATCGCACCGTGAAGATGCGGCCTTCCAGCGCCGGGTATTTGCGGATGAAGTTGAAGTCGTCGCCGATCATGCGCGGCTTGGTGCGGAACATCTGATAGAGCTTCGGGACGCCGTCCGCCCCGCCGATCAGGAGGTTGTTGCTGCGCGGGTCGCGGTCGAGCGCCTGCAGGCCGCCTTTGAGGGCGCCGGGGGTGATGCTGGTGATGTTGTCCTCGAGCCGCTGGGTGGCGACCTCCGTCAGCTTCATCGAGCGATCGCGGCTCACGGAGATCAGGTGGGCCCCGTCCTTGGACCAGACGGTGTCGAGCACCCAGTCGTTGTGGGCGCCCTGGAAGAGGACCTGCTTGCCGGTCTCGGCCTCGACGGCGCGAAGCGAATTGTCGGCGCAGCCGAAGGCGACGCGCGTGCCGTCGGGCGACCAGCTGGCGCCGTAGATCGTGTCGTAGGTGATCGGGATGGAGATCTTCAGCTTCTTCTTGGCGACGTCCCAGATCTGCAGTTCCCCGACGCGGCCCGGATCGCCGGCGGTCACGGCGAGATAGTCCCCCTTGGGAGAGAAGGCGAGGGATTGGGCGCGCTCCGAGAGGCCGACGAGGCGGGCGAGCAGGTTGCGGCCGTCGTCCGACCAGAGAAGGACTTCGTGATAACCGGTGACGGCGAGGATCTTGCCGTCGGGGCTGTAGGCGAGGCCGGTGATGACCGGGGCGGCGTCGTAGACCGGCGGATGGTCCTGATCGACGAGGGCGGTGCGGGCCGAGGCGGGCGTGTCGTCCGATGCGCCCTGAGCGATCCATTTCGTGATGAGGCGAACTTCGCGGTCGGAGAGCGGCTCCTTGCCGCGCGGCATGGCGGGTGGCTTGCCGGCTTGCTTCGTGATCTGCTTGACGATCTCGCTCTTATCCGGCTGCTTGGCGAGAACGCCGGGGACTTCGTGATCGGTGTTCTTGAACAGCTCGGCATAGGAGGTCATAACGAAACCGCCCTGCGCCTTGGCCGGTTGATGGCAGCCCTGGCAATGCTGCTGGAAGATGGGGCGGATGTCCTTGTAGTAGCTGACGACCTCCGGCTCCTTGTCGTCCTTCTTCGCCTGGCCGAAGGCGGCCTGGGCAAGGACGACGAGGAGAAGAGGGGAGAGGAAACGAGCGTGTTTCATCGTGGCCTCGATAGGTGGAATCGAAAAAACGGCTCGTCCCGGTGGAGGGCCGACCAGCGTCCCAAGTCGATCAAAAAGGAGGAAGAGGCGGCGAAGCCGTATCAGGCGGGCAGCTAACCTTCTATCTTGCCGAAGAATGGGTCGGGTTGCAAGGGATTTGTTTCGGGTTGACGCCCGTAGATGTTACGCGTGCCAGCAGCCGCCGAGCCGACATGCGCGCCGACATGGGCGTGGCCGTGCTCGGAAAGGGTGAAATGGTCGGTATCGAGAAGGAACTGCAGCATGGCGCGTTTGCCGCTCAGCTATCGCCGATCGCTTGCTTGTTCATCTCCTCGCGATACCGCCGAATCTCCTTCAGGTACTCGTCCTTGGCCGGGTCGTCCTTGGCATGCCCGAACCACTTCAGCACGCCCTGATCATCAGGCAGGGGTACGGACACAAGCTTGCCGTTTCGCAGCTTCTCCCTCAGAAGTTCGGTGACCTCGGCGATGGCGATCTCCTGAGAGGGGGCGGTGGCCTTGACATCGTTCAGCCCGACGACTTCGGCGGTTACGGCGCCGGCGCCGTTTGCTGTTACCTGAACGAGCACGTGATCGGATGACATTGCCTGCATTGTTCGCCCTTTTGAACATGGCATTATCGCAAATCCCTGCAGCCAATCCAAGTCAAAGATCCCGCCTGTCGAGTCTCCCCGACGCCCTCATTCACGCTTGCTCTTTGCCTCGCGCCTCCGTACCCTCAAGCAAACAACCCGTCTGACGTCCCCGACGGCAAGGAGTCTTCCCATGAGCGACAAGCGATTCAACGTGGCGATGATCGGCCTGGGCTTCGGCGCGGAGTTCATTCCGATTTACCAGAAGCACCCCAACGCGAACGTGTATGCGCTCTGTCAGCGCAACGCCGAAAAGCTGAAAAAGATGGGCGATCTCTTCAAGATCGACAAGCGCTTCACCAACTACGCCGACGTCCTCAAGGACCCGGCCGTCGACTTCGTCCACATCAACTCGCCGATCCCCGATCACGCTCCGATGTCGATGGCGGCGCTCAAGGCGGGCAAGCACGTCATGTGCACCGTGCCGATGGCGACGACGGTCGAGGAGTGCAAGCAGATCGTCGACCTGGTGAAGTCGACCGGGCTCAAGTACATGATGGCGGAAACCGTCGTCTACTCACGCGAGTTCCTCTTCATCCGCGAGATGTACCGCAAGGGGGAGCTGGGCAAGATCCAGTACATGGCCGCGTCCCATCCGCAGGACATGGACGGCTGGCCGGAGTACTGGGAGCGGATGATCCCGATGCACTACGCGACGCACGTCGTCAGCCCGGTGCTGGGCCTGGTCGACGGCCGAGCCGAGTACGTCTCTTGCTTCGGCTCGGGAACGATCCGGGAGGACCTGCAAAAGAAGTCGGGCAACAAGTTCGCCGTCGAGTCGTGCCACATCAAGATCAAGGACTCGGACATCGCAGCCCACATCTGGCGCTTCCTCTACGACGTCGCCCGGCAATACCGCGAGAGCTTCGACGTCTATGGCACGAAGAAGAGCTTCGAGTGGACGCTTGTGGAGCACGAGCCGCACATCATACACACGGCGAAGAAGCCGGAGCCGGAGATTCCGAGCCGGGTGGAGATCCCCGATTTCGCGCACCTGTTGCCCGAGCCGATCCGCCGCTTCACGAAGCCGTCGGAGATCCATGACGCGCAGCACCTGAGCTTCCTGCAGGGAGGCGGACACGGCGGCTCGCACCCGCATCTGGTCAACGAGTTCCTGCGGGCGTTGGCGGAGAACCGGGATCCGTGGCCGAACGCGGTGCAGTCGGCGAACTGGACGTGCGTCGGCATCTGCGCGCATCAGTCGGCGCTGAAGGGAGGGGAGATCGTGCGCCTACCGGAGTTCACTCTGGGGTAAGTAGGTTGGAGTTCCGTCTTTAGGCGGCAAGACCACCTGAAGACGGAACTCCATCGCGAGGCGGCACTTTTCCGGGTTGCAACGCCATGGTTTCGGTCGTCTAATCCAATGGAGGGAAAGTCGACAACACGAGGATCGAAGGCCATGCGCCCCCACCTGCTGCTCATCGGTTTCGTCACTTTGTCCATGGATGCCGCCGCGGGCGAGAAGGACGCCAAAAACGCCAAGGACTGGCCCTATCTTCAGCAGTACCTCGACCTGGCCCTGCCCCAGCCGGACGGCAAGAACCTGACGCTCGAATCGCGCGCCAAGGTCAAAGTCAAGCAGGTCTACCTCGACGACGACGCCAAGGACGCTCTGCGCCTCGACGGCCGCGCGCCCAAGGGCCTCGAAGACCGCATCAACGCCTTCGTCAAGGGGCACATCCTGCGCATCAAGCTCACCGGAGTCACCGCCGTCGAGAGCGAGGACGTGCAGGCGTTTCTGAAGACGCTCATGCCTCTCCCGCCCGGCCTGAGCGACGACGAGAAGAAGCTCGTCGAAGGGATCTACAAGGGCGAGGCCGACGCGGGCGCCAAGGCGCCGAAGCGCGGCTGGATCGTCGAGGTGCGCGGCTACACCTTCCACAACAAGGCCGTCGACCTCATCCGCGACACGTTCCTGGAGAACCTGGCCGTTCCCGAGGAAGCGATCGACGATATTCCGGATGAAGTGAAGACGGTCGTCCGCGACCGCGTCGGTTTCGTGATGCTCTACAAGACTCAGGTCACGAAGGACGGCTCTGACCCCAGCTTCAAGAGCCCGCTGCGCACGCTGGCGGAAGGGGGCAAGCTTGGCAAGGACGCCCGCGCCATCGACAAGATCGCCTTCAAGGTCGACGAACCCAAGCGCGGCAAGGCGGAGCCGGCCGTGGCGCGGACCGACTTCTCGGTGATCTTCATCTGGCGGGCGGCCGAGATGGCGAAGAAAGGCGATTGACGGCGCGGCCGCCTCATGCCCGGCTGCCCTGGCGATGCATCACTTCCGGCGTTCCGGCGGCCTCGGCTGCGGTCCCGTCGCGCGGCGGCGCCTGCTTCCCGTCCGACACCCGCTGGGCATGGGCCTTCGGCTCGATGCGCGAGCCGAAATGATCGGCGTAGGACCTGGTCAGCTCGGCGCCGAATAGGAAGATCTGCGCGGCGTAATACAGCCACACGAGCAACACCGCCAGTGACCCCGCCGCGCCGTAGGCGGAGCCGATGGCCACCTGGCCGAGATACAGTCCGATCAGGAACTTGCCGATCACGAACAGCACCGAGGTGACGCCCGCTCCGAACCAGACGTCGCGCCACGAGACCTCCGCGTCGGGCAGAAAGCGAAAGATCATGGCGAAAAGGATGGTGATGACGCCGAGATCGAGGAGCGTCGTGATCCCATGGCCAAGGACGCTCGCTTGCCAGGCGCCGAACGCTCCGCCGACCGCGCTCAGGGCGGCGCTCACGAGCAAAGAGACGAGCAAGAGAAAAGAGAAGCCCAGGACCATGGAAAACGAGAGGAAGCGGTCGCGCACCAGGCCCCAGATGCCGCGGCCCGATTTAGGCTTGACCTCCCACACCGTGTTGAGCGCGTCTTGCAATTCGCCGAACAGGCCGCCGGCGCCGAGGAAGAGCATGGCGCCCCCCAGGATCGCGGCAAGCACGCCGACGCCGGGCTTGTCGGCGCCGCGCACCATCGCCTGGATAGCCTGCCCGCCTTCGGAACCGACCACTTGCTCCACTTGCCCGGCGATCTGCCCCTGCGCCGCCTCGTGGCCGAAGACCAGGCCGGCCATCGAGATTGCGATGACCAGCAGCGGAGCGAGGGCGAAGATCGTGTAGTAGGCGAGCGCGGCGCCGAGGCGCGGCGCCTTGTGGTTCATCCACTGAACGCCAGCCTCTTTTACCAAGAACCATATAGTTTTCATCGCCTGCCCTCGAAAAAGGCGACTGTTTCGCTGACAAACTGCAAAGGACATGCCGATCGGTCAGGTTCCCCGGTCCCCAGCGCGGCGCGACGAGGAAGTTCGATGAGACGCAGTTCGATCATCCTGGCACATCTCCTCCTTGCGACCGGCATCGCCGCCCAGGAGCCGAGCGTCCACTGGCCGCGCTGGCGCGGGCCGAACGCCGATGGCGTCGCGGACGGCCGGCGGCTGCCGACGCGTTGGAGCAAGACCGAGAACATCCGCTGGTCGGCGGAGCTGCCTGGCTGGGGGACGAGTTCACCTGTGGTCTACGGCGACCGCGTGTTCGTCACGTCCCACCTGAAGAAAGGGGAAAAGGCGCTCCTCACTCTCTGCTTCGATCGGCGCACCGGCAAGGAACTGTGGCGGCATGACTTCGGCTTCGGCGTCGATCAACGGACGCACGAGAAGTCGACGCTCGCCGTCAACACGCCGGCCGTCACCGAGGATGCGCTCTATGTCGCTTTCGGCAATGCCGACATCGCCCGCTACACGCACGAGGGCAAGCTGCTCTGGGTCAACCGCTACATGACCCACTTCGGCGATCCCAAGATGGCCTGGGGCTATGCCGTCAGCCCGCTCGTCCTGGGTGACAGCGTCCTCTTCCCGTGGAATCACCACAATGGCCCTTGCTTCCTCATCGGTCTCGACAAAAAGACCGGCGCCATCGCCTGGAAACGGGAGCGCCCGATCGGCACGGCCCACGCGACGCCGCTCCTCGTCGAGCACGACGGGCAGAAGGACATCCTGGTCGCCGGGCAGAACCGCCTCACCGCCTTCGACGCCAGGACGCACAACGAGCTATGGTGTTACGGCGAAGGGGAGGGGCCGTTCAACGGCGAGATCATCTCGAGCCCGGTGTACCACGACGGCGTCCTCTTCGCGCAGCTCTGGCGCGGCAGCAAGATCCATGCGCTCCGGCTCAGCGCCAAGGGGAAGCCGCCGGACACGCTGTGGGTGAGCAAGCGGCCGGGGCCGATCGAATCGTCGCCGCTCTACTATCGCGGGCTGCTCTACGCGCTGATGGATAATGGCGTGCTCGCCTGCCTGGACGGCAAGACGGGGGAGGAACTGTACCGGGAGCGCATCGCGGGCGACTGCAACTCCTCGCCGGTCGCGGCAAACGGGCGCCTCTACATGAGCGACAACGACGGCAAGACATACGTCATCCAGGCCGGGCGCGAGTTGAGGATTCTGGCCACGAATGAGCTGGGGGAGCGAATCACGGCGTCGCCGGCGATCACGGGAGACTGGCTGATCTACCGGACGGATTCGCGGCTGTGGTGTGTCGGGGCGACGGAGTAAGCGGTTGGCGACGGGCGATTGACCGCTGTAGAATATCGCGCTCGTGCACGCGGAATTCGTTCGTCGAACATTGGGAGAGCTGCTCGAGGGCGCATGGGATTGGCAGACTCTCCAGACGGGGAGCAAGAATGCTAGAGTGGCATTATCGCATGGGCCGCGCCCAGTTCGGCCCCATCTCGCGTGAGGACCTGCAGAAGCTGCTCGACTCCGGGGAACTCCAGGCGGACACTCTGGTCTGGCGGGAAGGAACGCCGGATTGGCGCCCCGCACGAGAGCTTTTTCCCGCCGAGCACAGTGGGTCCTCGATCGCCGAGGGCGCGCCGCCGGCCGAGTCCGTGCCGGCCGCGGAGCCGCTCGATCGGCCCCGCCCGCCCGATCGCGATCCGGAGGTGGCGCTTAACCCGCCGTATCCGGGCAAACTGCGGACGGCGGGGATCATCTGGGTCGTCATCGGGGGACTCGTCCTTCTCGGCAACGCCGTCAACATCATTGTTACCGTGACGACGCCCGGGCAAAGGCCGGCTCTGGCCGGCCTGGTGTGCAGCGGCGTCGTCGCCGCCCTCTTCGGCGCCGCCTTCCTCTTCGTTGGTGTCCAGTCGATTGATGGCTCGGCGCCAGGGACGATGGGCAACGGCATCGGCTCCATCATCTTCGCCGCGCTGGTCATCGGCGGCGGAATCGTGTCGGTCGTCGCCGCCGGCGCCCTCTGGCCAATGCTCATCGCCGGGGCCGAAGCCGCCGCTCTGTTCATCGCCGGAATCCTGGCGATGGTGAGCGGGCCCGAGTACGCGGAGTGGCGCTCCACGCGCAAAGCGCGACAGCGCCGAGGAGCGGAGACAGGACGGTATTGAGCGTGCACTCAAGTGGTTTCACCGCCCAATCACGGGCGCGCCGGCGGCTTCATCGTTCGGTCGATCACTTCAATTCCGTGCAGATAGCGCTGGTCTCGACAAGAAGACCGGCGCCATCGCCTGGAAGCGGGAGCGGCCCATCGGCACGGCCCACGCGACGCCGCTCCTCGTCGAGCACGACGGGCAGAAGGACATCCTGGTCGCCGGGCAGAATCGACTCACCGCCTTCGACGCCAGGACGCACAACGAGCTATGGTGTTACGGCGAAGGGGAGGGGCCGTTCAACGGCGAGATCATCTCGAGCCCGATGTACCACGACGGCGTCCTCTTCGCGCAGCTCTGGCGCGGCAGCAAGATCCATGCGCTCCGGCTCAGCGCCAAGGGGAAGCCGCCGGACACGCTGTGGGTGAGCAAGCGGCCGGGGCCGATCGAATCGTCGCCGCTCTACTATCGGGGGCTCTTGTACGCGCTGATGGACAACGGCGTCTTCGCCTGCCTGGACGGCAAGAGCGGCGCGGAGGTCTATCGGGAGCGCATGGCGGGGGACTGCAACTCGTCGCCGGTCGCGGCGGACGGGCGCGTCTACATGAGCGACAACGACGGGAAGACGTACGTCATTCAGGCGGGGCGCGAGCTGAAGGTGCTGGCGACGAACGAGTTGGGGGAGCGGATCACGGCGTCGCCGGCGATCACAGGGGACTGGCTGATCTACCGGACCGATTCGCGGCTGTGGTGTGTTGGGGGGAAGGAGTGAGGAGTCTCGATGGAGAGCCGCGACCGTGCAGAGCCGCGACCGTGCAGAGCCGCGACCGTGCAGAGCCGCGACCGTAAGGGAGCGGGCGCAACCGCAACCGCAACCGCTCCCTTACGGTCGCGGCTCAGATATAACGCGGCGCTACCCCAGAATCTCCCGCACCACCTCGCCGAACACGTCCGTCAGCCGCATGTCGCGGCCGCCGAAGCGGAAGGTCAGCCGCGTATGCTCCATGCCCAGAAGGTGCAGCATCGTGGCGTGGATGTCGTGCATTTCGACCTTGCCGTCGAGGACGTGGTAGCCGTAGTCGTCGGTGAGGCCGTGGATCGTGCCACCTTTGACGCCGCCGCCGGCGAGCCACATGGTGAAGGCGAAAGGGTTGTGGTCGCGGCCGTCCGAGCCCTGGGCGAATGGAGTGCGGCCGAACTCGCCGCCCCAGATCACCAGCGTCGAGTCGAGAAGGCCGCGGGCTTTGAGGTCTTTCAAAAGCCCGGCGATGGGTTTGTCGACGGCGCGGGCGTTGTTCTCGTGGCCGACGCGCAGGTTCGAGTGCTGATCCCAGCGGTCGCCGCCGGTGGGAGGACAAAGAACCTCAATGAAGCGGACGCCGCGTTCGACGAGGCGGCGGGCGATGAGGCAGCGCTGGGCGAAGATCTCGGTGGGACGTTCGTCGAGGCCGTAAAGCTGGCGCGTGGCGCGGGACTCCGAGGCGAGGTTGACCAGCTCGGGGACGGCGGTCTGCATGCGGGCCGCGAGCTCGAAGTTGGCGATGGCGGCTTCGAGGGCGTCGGCGGCGCCGGCGCGTTCGAGGGCGGCGCGGTCGAGGCGGCGGATCAGGTCCATGCGGGCGGGGCGGGAGCCGGCGAGGGCGGGGGGGCCAGTGAGGTCGGCGACGGGCTCGGCGCCGCCGCGGAAGAGAGAGCCCTGGAAGGCGGCGGGGAGGAAGCCGGAGCCGAAGCAATCGAGGCCGCCCGGAGGAATCTGGCCCGAATCGAGGACGACGAAGCCGGGCAACTCCTGGTTCTCGGTCCCGAGGCCGTAGGTGACCCAGGCGCCCATGCTGGGTCGGCCTTGCTGACCATTGCCGGTGTGGAGGAAGTAGTTGGCGTTGGTGTGCTCGGAGAAGTTGGAGGTGACGGAGCGGACGACGGCGAGGTCGTCGACGCACTGGGCGACGTGCGGAAACAGGTCGCTGACCGGAATGCCGCTCTTGCCGTAGTTGCGGAAGCGCCATGGGCTCATCATGACGGCGCCGTTGTTGTTGAACTGCGTCGGCTCGACGCGGAAGCGCGGCCGCTGCCCATGCTCGGCGGCGAGGCGCGGCTTGGGATCGAAGGTGTCGACCTGCGAGGGGCCGCCGTCCATGTAGAGGAAGATGACGCTGCGGGCCTTGGCGGCAAAATGGGGGGGCCGCGGCGCGAGGGGGCCGGGGCGGCGCTCCTGGGCCTTGGCGTCGTCGTCGAGGAGGGAGGCGAGGGCGACGAGGCCGAAGCCGTTGGCGCAGCGGGCGAGCATGTCGCGACGGGAGAGGAGCGGGGAGAAGCGGCGGCAGTGCATTAGAGATCTCAGAGTTCCAGGGCGTAACGGATGCGGTCGTCCATTTCTTTGATCAGGCTTAAGATAGTTCACCTAGCTCGCCCAACACAATCCGAGCTTCAACGGTCGCAAGCTTGTCACACCTCATTGTGGGAACGGCGTGAGCACAACCAGACCTCGCTTCATCGATATCGCACCTTTATATCCTCAAGAGAGTAAAGGTCGGGTTCGTCCGCAAGCCAATCAAATGCGCCGCCTTGCTTTGCGACCAGAGTCATGGCGAGGGCCGATAGGTCATCGTCGGCGCTTCTTACGTCCACCTGTTCGACCTGCCGGGCCAGCATGATCAGGCGGTCCAATTCCGTGCGAGGAACGATCGCCTGGTCGCCGATGAATGTAGCTCGCACGGTTGTCATGTTCCCTCCCGGATCAGACGCTCGGCATTTCAGGAAACAGCTCTTGCACGCGAATGCGAAACCCCGGCAGCACGTTCTCGCCATCCAGGAAGTCGTCCTCGTGCAGCTTGGTGGTCGAGCCGTCGAGGCGATGGATCATCACGGTGCGGGTCTCGGGGTTGATGACCCAGACCAGCTTTACTCCCGCACGCAGGTAATCCTCGATCTTTTCATCCACTTCATAGGCGAGATCATTGTCCGAAACCACCTCCGCCGCCATGTCTGGAACGACGGTCATGTAACCGGAGACGAACATCTCGGGCGAGAACCGCTCGGCGCTGATGAACGTGCCGTCCGGGCGGCGGAGCTTGTTCGGATCGTCACGGAAGATGCGATAACCGAGCGAGCTGTTCCAGGATTGCCCACGTTTGCTCGTCTTGCAGTAAAGAGCCAGTTCCATGGACAATTGGGTCTCTACCCAACTTGAAAGTACGCTCAGGTCTTTCTCCACGAGTTGGCCGTTGACGATCTCATAGCGGTCGCCATCGGGGCGGAGGAGCAGCTCTTCCGGAGTGATGCCACGGTCTAGCTTGCGGATCATGGCTTGGACCTCGCTCTTCCATCGCCCAGACACGTCGGGCTTACGCCTCGACGCTCGCCTTGGTCCGGGCGCCGGCCTTTTCCAGCAGTTCACGATACCATCTTGTCGCCTGCGCCGCACGTCCTTCCAGGGCGTTCGTGCCCCAGACGAGGCTCAGCGTCCGGGTCGTCTCCGGCGTTGTCTTGGTTCGCTGGGCGTCTTTGACAGCGTTGGCGCATGGCCCCTCGGCGTCGAAGAGGCAGAGGAGGCCGCCCAGGTCGATCGACTGGCCGGAGGCGTTGAAGACATACGACGAGCCGGGCGGAGCGAGGCCGACGCGGAAGGGCGGCTTGGCCCGATCGAAGTCGACGACGCTGATGGGCAGACCGCTATGAAGGGAGACGACATTGCAGGCGTCGACGGCGAGGTTGATGGGGCCGAGCGCCTTGTCCTGCACGGCGCGGATGAGGTATTCGGAGGCGGGCTTGGAGCGGCCGGTGGGCTTGAAGCCGCCGTGGCGCAGGAGGGCGCGGACTTTTTCGCGGATCGAGTCATCGCTCTTCAAAGGGGCGGCGGTGCTAGCATCAAGGAGGGCGAGGAGATCGGGGGGCGACGGCATGTCGCCGAGCGGGCGCGGGAAGTGCGTCGTGAACGCTTCGAGTTCGAGCAGGGGATGCGGGTCGACGGAGAGCATAAGTTTCGAGGCTAGCCGGGTGGCGTGAGCCCCCGGAGGGAGGAGACGGAAAGCGGCGCGTTCCTCCGGGGGCTCACGCCGCCCGGCTCGCCTGTGGTCAGTTGACGTAGATGAATTCCTTCACGTTGAAGAGGACGTGGGCCAGCTCGGTCCAGGCCGCGGCGTCTTCACGAGCGCCGATGAAGGCGAGGGCGGCGTCGCGCTCCGGCGCTTGCGGCGGCCGGCCCAGCGCCTGCACGTACATCCGCTCGATGCGTCCTTTCGCGTCCAGACCCGGCGTTTTCAACGTTTCCTTTGCCCATAGCTCGGCCTGCTGCAAGACGAGCGGGTTGTTGAGCATCGTCAGGGCCTGGGCCGGGACATTGGAGACGCCGCGCCTTCCCATGGTCGAGAACGGGGTCGGGAAATCGAAGGCGAGGAACATCGGGTTGAGGAAGTTGCGGCGGATGCTCAGGTAAATGCTGCGGCGGCCAGCGCCGTCGAGCGGGCCGCTCACGCCGGGGCGGCCGCGGCCGACCATGTAGGGGGTCAGGTGCGTCGGCACGGGAGGACCGAGCATCTTGAGGTCGAGCCGGCCGGAGACGGCGAGGAGCGAGTCGCGGATGGCCTCAGCCTCGAGGCGGCGGATCGGCATGCGATGCCAGAGGCGGTTGTCCGGATCGGCGGCGTCCGCTTCCTTGGTCGAGACGCTGCTCATGCGGTAGGTCGCCGAAAGCAGCATCAACCGGTGCATCTTCTTGATCGACCAGCCGTCGGCGATGAAGCGCTGGGCGAGCCAGTCGAGCAACTCGGGATGGGACGGCGCCTGGCCGAGGACGCCGAAATCGTCGACGGTCGGGACGATGCCCCGGCCGAAGTGGTGCTTCCACAGGCGATTGACGATCACGCGCGGCAGGATCGGTGTTTGTTTCGGGTCGGTCATCTGGCGGGCGAGTTCGAGGCGGCCGCTGCCTTTCTCGTCGGGTCCGGGAGTCTTGCCGCCGAAGACTTCGAGGAAGCGGCGTGGGACGACTTCGCCGGGCGTCTTCCAGCCACCGCGGATGAAGACGCTTTCGTTGACCGGGGAACCGTCGCACAGGGCGAGGGCCCGGCGCGGCGCGGGTAGGCCGGACGCGAGCTTCCGGGCGCGATCGAAGATGGCCTCCCATTCCTTCTGATAGGGCGCTCGTTCCTTGGTCGGGAAGATGATCGGCCCGTAGGAGGCCCGGCCGGTCCAGAGGGAGCCGATCAGGAGATCGTTGAGAATCTCGGCACGGTCAGCATAGTCTGCCCGGCCGGCGAGCTTGTCGGACTTGAGGAGGTCGAGCGTTTCATCAACGAGCTTGACGTAGGCGGTGTCTAGGGCGTCGAAGGTCTTCGCGTCGCGGAGCAAGGAGAGGAGCAGCCGGTTGGGCCGCTCCGGCGGCGGGCCGTCGTCGCTGAAGACGACCTGGTCGAGGGTGATCGAGCCTGGGCCGTCGTCGAGGATTTCGATGTAGGCGCGGTGGCCGAGCCACATCGAGACGTCCTGGGTGTGCCAGGCCAGCTCGCGAAGCGGCTCGGGCTGGGGGAGCGGCGTTTTCGGATCCCAGCCTTTGAGCGGCGCGCTGGCCGGCTTCGTGTTGACGGTGAACTTGAGCCCGCCGTAGATCGGGTCCTGGATGAGCTGCAGACCGTCGAGGATGAGGTTGATGCGGACGGCGTGGCCGCTGGCGCGATAGTGGATCTTTTTCTTGGTGATGGTGAACGTCGGCGAGCGGAAGGCGCCCTGCAACTCGGGGGCGGTTTCGGCGCTCACGCGGCTCGCGGGCTTGAAGCGGCCGACGCCGAGGGGCGTGGTGAAGTCGAGGACGAGCGGCGGCGTGGCCGGCAATTCGGCGAACGACTCGCCGCTGGCAATCCAGGCGGCGAAGTTATCGCGGGCGGCGTCGGCGAAGACGCCGGCGCTGGACAGGGCGGCGTCGTACCGTTTCTGCTGCGCTTCGAGCTTGGCGAGAACGTTGGCTTTCCGCGCGGCGAAATCGGCCTCGACGATCTGCCAGCGCGGCGGCCGGTCCTCGTCTTTCTTCGCCACGGCCAGCGGATCGCCGAACAACTTCTGCACGGGATAGAGGGAATAGCGTCCCTTGAGCTTGATCTGCTCGACGAACTGACGGATCGAGAGGCGGGCCGCGTCCTCGCGCAGAGTGCGCGCCGTCTTGAGCCAGGCGCGGCGCGGCGCCGGGTCGTCGAGGAAGGCGCGCGTCGGCCAGGAGCTTTCGAGGTAACCGTAGAGGGCGTAGTAATCCTTCGTGGAGATCGCGTCGAACTTGTGGTCGTGACAGCGGGCGCAGGCGATGGTCATGCCGAGGAAGGTCTTGCCGAAGACGTCGATCTGGTTGTCGAGACGATCGGAATAGTCCCCTTTGGAATCGACGGGAGAATGCTTGGCCTCGCCGAAGAGCCAGAACATCGTGCCGAGGGCGGATTCATTGGTCTTGTCGGCGGGATGACGGCGCGGCTCGTTCAACGCGTCGCCGGCGATGGCTTCCATCACGAACCGGTTGAATGGCACATCGGCGTTGAAGGCGCGGATGAGATAGTCACGGTAGAGCCAGGCGTCGGGGATCTCGAAATCGAACTCGTGGCCATAGGTTTCGGCATAGCGGACAAGGTCAAGCCAGTGGCGGGCCCAGCGCTCACCGTAGTGGGGCGAGGCGAGGAGGCGGTCGACGACTTTTTCGTAGGCGTCCGGCGCGTCGTCCTTGAGGAAGGCGTCGATCTCCGCGGGAGTCGGCGGGAGGCCGGTGAGGTCGAAGGTGACGCGGCGTAGCAGCGTACGTTTGTCGGTCGGCGAGGCAGGGGATAGTTTTTTCGCTTCGAGAGCGGCGAGGATGAAGTGGTCGATGTCGTTGGTCGGCCAGTCCTTCTTCGCTACTGCCGGAGGAACGGGCGAGGCGAGCGGCTGGAGGGACCAGTGCTTGCTGCGCTCCTTGAGGTCGAAGTCTTTCTTCGGACCTTTCGCGACGGTCTTTTCCTCGGGCCAGGGGGCGCCGCGTTTGACCCATTCGGTGAGAAGGGCGATCGCCTGGTCGGGCATCTTGCCGCGCGGGGGCATGCGCAGCTCGGGGTCCGTGTAGCTGATCGCCTTGACGAGCAGGCTTTTTTCCGGATGGCCGGGGACAAGGGCGGGGCTGGTGTCGCCGCCTTTGAGGATTAGGTCGCGGCTATCGAGGCGGAGATGGGCCTTGATCTTGACGCCGGCGGAGTGGCACTTGAAGCAGTTGTCGACGAGGATCGGGCGGATCTTGCTTTCGAAGAAGTCGAGGTCTTCGCGCGTGGGGGGATCCGCGTGGACGGCGGCGACGCAAAGGCAAGAGGCGAGCGTCGCGGCGAAAGCGCGGCGTGGCGAGGCGCCAGAGGGAAGAAAGCGTGTCATCGCTTGGTCCGGCGTGGCAAGGGGCGGAGGAAGGATATCTCTGTTATACCCGCGCGAAGGGAAAGCGGGAATCCATTCCCGGAGCGGACGACGCGCTTGAACGCGACGAACGGCGCGCTTGATCCGCCGGGGAGCCATGGTATATTCCTTTGTCGTTCGTGCGGCCAAGCCATCCCTGGCGGAGTCTCAAGCGCGCCCATGCCCCCGGAACAGCGATTCGACCTAGGCGGTCTGATTTGTTTTCTCGTGCTCGTGGCGGCGGTGGTCGCGCTGGCGTTCTGGGTGCAGCGCCGCCGCCGCGCCGAGGAAAAAAAGGTCGACCGGGGCCTCAAGCTGAGCAAGCAGATTGAAGAGCGCCATCGCCGCAACCGGCGGAAGAAACCCGATCCAGCCGAGGAGCGGCTCTTTCAGGAATACAAGCGGGACGAGGACGCCCTCAAGAAACTGCTCGCGGAGGCGGATAGCACGATGTTTTTCGCCGGCGTCGTCGATTACGACATCGGCTTCGCGGAGGGCGCCCAGTGCCGGGAGCACGCGGAGACCATGGTACTGGAGGGGATGGAGAAGTTTTTGCAACAAGGCGAGTGGGAGTGGGCCAAGGGCTGCCTCGCCTGGCTCCTGGAGAAGAGGCCGAACTCGGAGAGCGCGAAGAAGGCGCGCGAGCTGAAGAAGAAAAACCGGGCGCTGTGGTGAGCGCCAGTCGAGATGATCAAACCATGCCCCACTTTCGCCGCAGGGCCCACTCGAGCGAGATGAGCAGGACGAAGAGCAGCACGACGACCACGTTGGGCGTGCTCCACAGCGCTTCCCATTGATCGCCGAAGGCGTCGGACGCGGGCTGTCTTTGCCAGCGCGGCCAGTAGTCGACCTTGGGGCGGGTGGGGGCGTCCTTTTCGGCGGCGATCTCGTCGAGGATTTGCAGGAGCTTGGTCTCGTCGCCGGGGAAGTATTTGCCGCCGCCCGCGGTCGCGATCTTGTCGAGGAAGTCGGGGTTGGCGGCGACGCGGATGTTTTCCAGGTCCTCGGCATAGGCGATGAAGCGGCCGGTCGCGAATTTCTCGAGGGTCTCCTTCCCGTCCTTGCCTTTGCCGGTGACCTTGATGGTGTATTCGCCGGGTTCGTTGACCTTGAGGAACGTCCCCTTCCATTTGTCGCCATCCGGAGCGAGTGTCACGTCGAACTCTTCCTTGCTCGGCGAGATCACCTTGGCGCTGAACTCCGGATCCTTGACGGGCGTCCCCATGCTGTCCTTGAAGACGACTTCGAAGTCGAGGCGCTGCCCCACGCCGGCGTCGACACGCGGCTGCGGGACCGAGACATAAAGATTGCCCTCGCCCAGTTCCTGGTGGGCGAGCCAGAGCATGAGCTGCTTCCAGAAGCGCTGGTAGGCGGGGAGCGTCGATTTGCCGTCCTGGCCGAAGATCCAGGCCTGGTGCGTGGTGTCGAGCCCCATGGTGATGACGCGGCCGCCGCCGAAATCCTTGCTCACCATGATCGGCTCGTCGACGTCCTTGCCGGCTTTTGCGTAAGCCAGTTCGGTCGCGCCGTCGCGTTTGGGACCGATGCGACTGGCGCCGTCGAAGGCGCCGAGGTCGTCGCGCCAGAGCTTCTCGTTGTCGTCGGCCTTGTCGGCGAGGCGGAGGATGAAGTTCTTGCCGAAGGCGGTCGGCTCGACGCGGAAGGACTGGGTGATCTCCTTGTCCCCCTTGGCGATGTCGGTGGGGAGAAGCGCGGCGATCTCGGTTCCGACCCAGTCGGAGCCGACGAGGGTATCGAAGCCGCCCATCATGAGGAGGCCCGTGCCGCGCCTCACCATCTCCTTCAGCTTCGTGAGGAGGGCCGGATTGCCGCCGGAGAAGCGCTTGGCGGAGATGTCGCCGATGACGACGACGTCGTAGTGCTGGCGGTCGAAGTCGAAGAAATCTTCCTCGGCGCCGGCTTTCCCATCGCGTGGCTTGAGGGCGTAGAAGACGCGGAAGCGCTTGTCCTTGGCGAGGGCCTGGCGGATGGCGAAGGCGGCTTCGTGGCGCGGCGTGCCTTCGACCCAGAGGATGGTGACGCCCCCCTTGGTGACGGGGACGAAGGTGAAGATCTCGTTGTTCGCCTTGTTGGTGTCCCCTTCGACGTCTTCCACCTTCAGGGCGACTTTCACCTCGCCAGGGCGAGCGGGGGCGTCGGCGCTGAGGATCACCTCGTTGCCCTTTTCCTTGGTCAGGAGGACCTTGGTCGAGGCGACGTCTTTCATCTTGCCGTCCTTGATGTCCTCCATCTGGAGAGTGACCTTGACGGGGACGTTGAGGAAGCCGGGGGCGTCGATCGTGCCCTTGACGGTCATCTTGGATTTGACGGGGACGGGGTCGGGATCGACCTTAATGTCCACGAGCGCGATGTCGCGGGTGGCGGGGGTGGTCGTCGCCTTGCCGAAGCCGAGGGTGTAGAGCTTGCAGATGCCGCGGTACTTGGCGGCCTCGTCGAGGGTGAGCTTGCGGCCGTTGTCGATGCCGTCGGAGAGGAGGATGACGCCGCGGAGGTTGGCGCCGGCGCGGCGGGCGAGGAGGTCGTTGAGCCAGAGACCGATTTCGGTGCGTTTGCCGACCGGGGCGGCGGCGCCGTCGAGGGGTTTGACATCGAGGGCGCCCTGGAAGAACTGGGCCTCGATCTTCTTCTCGCGGGCGAGGCGCTGAAGGGCGTCGGCGACGGCGGGGGCTTCGAGCAGGTCCTTGGCCCGCTGCCAGCGCACGGCGCCTCCCTCGTCGGTGACGGCCATGCTCTGGGAGCAGTCGAGCAAGAGGAAGATGCGTGAGGGGACGAGGGCTTCTTGATCCTCGGTGGCAAGACAGGGGCGCCAGATGAGCAGGACGATGAGGAAGAGGGCGCCGAGGCGGAGAGCGAGGAGGAGCAGGGTGGCGCGAAGGGTGAGCGTGCGGCGGGTGAAATAGGTGGCGAAGGTCAGAAGGGCGAGAAGGGCGGCGCAGCCGAAGAGCAGAGGGACGCCGGCGCCGTGGGAAAACGGCGGGAGGGCCTGGTTCGTGAACTCGCTGGCGGCGAGGAGCATGCGAGACTCACTGGGTTACGCAAATGTTTGGAATCCGGTAATCGCCCGTTCGATGAACTGCAAGAGTTTTCGGCCTTGTCCGGTGTTCTGCAGCTGAGTCCAAAGCGAGAAGCCGTGGCCGGCAGGGTAGTGAAGCGGATTCTCGCGAGGCCACGGATACTCCGGATTCGGTCCGTTCCGCGCTTCCGCCGGCGCAATGTTCTGGAGCTCGTAAGCAAGCGGTTGAACAGAAGAAACCCATTTCTCCAAATCATCCGAGCGCCCGAAGCCAAGCGCTTTGGCGATTCGTCCGAGGTCGAAGGCCCGATCCAGAAGGGCCTTCAGGAATCGAACAAGTCCGATGTGGCTTTTGGGCGGGACCTTGCCGGAACGCCAGAGATACGCTTTGCTCAGTTTCTCGGTGGCCATTTGCAGATAGTGCAGCAAGTGACACTGATGGGCGTCAAGGCGCCGAAGGCGCGAGAACATAGCCAGGTCGGATTGAGCCTGGCGCCACCATAGTTCCTGGGCGTGGCTCATTGCGTCAGTTACGTTGAAAAGTCCGTTTGCCGTCCAGACTCCACCCCGCCGGAAGCGGCAGATTGCCGTGCTGAACGGCAAGCCACTGAGCAGGCGTCAGATCGAGGACGAAGAGCGTATGGCCATTGGCGTTCCCCGTATCGACGCCAAAATCGATGGGCTCAGGCGGTGTTGTTTCCGCGATCAGTCGATTCACCTCGAGCAGGCGAATCTCTCTCTCCGGCGCGTTGGCGGGAAGATAGTGAATAGCCTCGACACCCGCATCCGTCTGGAAATGGCGATGTGCGTACCAGTCCGCAAGTCGGTCGCGATCAAAAATGACTTCCGTTGCGGCCGGCATATCTTCGTCCCTTCCGCGTCGAGAGCGGCGCTCTGGCCCGATGCGAGCGGCCCATCTTCTCCAGGCGATTGTAGCAGATCACGAGGCTCATTCACACCGCTGAAAATCGACTGATCCGCGGCCAGGCCAGGCAGCGCGAACAGGAGACAGGGAACGAGAAGCCGGAAGGGGAGCATGGCGCCAAATCAGGGTCCAAAGAGCTGTTTTGCCAGATCGTCCTTGTCGAGTCCCAAGTGCGCGGCGACATCACGTAGGATGCCATTCAGCGTACCGATCTTGACAACATCGTGATCAGGCACGGTCACATGATGCTCACCGTTGGTTTGTGTCGTCAACCGGATATGAGAACTCTTGCGTCGGCTGACGGTGTAGCCGAAAGGGGCTAGCGCCTTGACAAGATCGGCGCCCGAGGTGTTTCGTGGCATCTTCATGCGGTGAGGACTTCTTGCCGCACGATGTGAAGCCGAATGATGCGAGGCTTTTCACCGTCGTCAAAATGGCAGTCGACGGCGCCGCGGATGTTTTGGCGCAGTTCCGGCAGATCTTCCGCGTCGGTGAAGATCGACGCGCCAACCGCTTGCGCCGTGTAACCGCCTTCGGGCGCCTCCTCGACCAGGAAAAGGATTTCGTCGCGCATGGCCACTCCCAGTTCTTCAGGCGATTGTAACAGATGGCGCCCTGTTTTCACAGTCGCGGAACTCCTAGGAGCGCGCTTGGCATTTGCCCGCCGCTCCGTTAGCATGAGCAGTGCCTACCCCCCGGAGAGTCGCATGTTTTTCTCCCGAATCCCAGCCCTCTGCGTTCTCGTTGCGCTGTCCGGCCACGCCGCCGCTCAGGCGGACAAGGCGTTCATCAAGTTCAAGGACGGCGTTCCCGATTACGGGCGCTCGCTGGAGGAGATGCACAAGACGCTGGGCGAGCTGGCCAAGGAGGGGGAAAGCGAGGCCGAAAAAGCGCTGGCCCGGCTCAAGGCCTATCGCTACCTGTGCCGGCTCCCCTACGCGGACCTGGCGCTCGACGCGGAATACACGAAGTACGCCCTGGCCGCGAGCAAGATCTGCAAGGAGCTGGGGCGGCTCGATCATCGGCCCAAGAACCCGGGCTGGCCCGAGGAGGAGTTCAAGCTCGCCCTCAAGGGGACCAGCTCGAGCAGCCTCTCGTTCGGGGAACGCAACCTGTCGCAAGCGCTCGACGGCTGGATGGATGACTCGGACAAGTTCAACATCGAGCACCTGGGGCATCGCCGCTGGTGCATCAATCCGCTGATGACGAAGACCGGCTTCGGCCGGACCGGCAATTTCTCCGCGATGTACACCTTCGACATGAGCCGGGGCAAATCGCCCGATTTCAGCTATGTCGCTTATCCCCCGGCCGGGTATGTGCCGGTAAAGCTGTTTGGCAAGCGGCATGCCTGGAGCATTTCCGTCAACCCGGCGAAGTTCCAGCCGCCGGACAAGGAGACCAAGGCGAGCATTTGCCGCCTCGACGACGAGGGGGCCAAGAAGGAGAAGCTGGAGCTGGACTTCACCAGCCTGAGCACGATCCCGTTCGGCATTCCCAACTGCCTGGTTTTCCGCCCCGCCAAGCTGGACATGGCCCCTGGGACCCGCTACCTGGTCGAGATCGAGGGGGTGCGGCCGCGTGGCAAGGGGGAGACGACGTTGCGTTACGTGGTGGAATTCGCGAAGTAACAGGAATCGCGCGTGGCTCGACTTCTGGTTATCAAAGGCGCCGATGAAGGCAAGCAGTTCGAGCTGACCGACGACGTCGTCAGCGTCGGCCGGGACGCCACGAGCCGTATCCGGCTGCATGACACGGAAGTGTCGCGGCGGCACGCGGAGTTTCGCAAGACGGCGGAGGGCTTCACGCTGGTCGACGTCGGCAGCGCCAACGGCGCCTTCGTCAACAACAACCGCATCGAGCAGTGTCTGCTGCAAGGGGGGGACCAGATCGTCCTGGGCCAGACGATGCTGGTCTTCAACACGGGGCAGGCGGAGCGGGCGGACGCGGCGGACGATTTGGCCGAGAAGATCAGCCTGATCACGCGCGGCGACGTGGAGCTGTCGTCGGCGATCGTGAAGACGGTGCACGAGGGGGAAGGAAGCCGCATCCTCTCCAACCCGGAGAAGGCGGGCTCCCCCTGGCTCAAGGGGGCCCTCGCCAACCTGAGCATCCTTTACGAGGCGGGGCAGGCGACCAGCCACATCCTCGACATCGAGCAACTCCTCGACCGCATCCTCGAGCTTGTCTTTCGCACCATCAGCGCGGATCGGGGTTGCTTCGTCCTCAAGCATCCGGAGAGCGGCAAGCTGGAGCCGCGGGCGCTCAGGCTGCGGAGCGATCGGGGAGAGAAGGAGAAGTTCCAGGTCAGCCGCACGATCATGGACCACGTGCTGAAGGAGAAGCACGGCATCCTGGTGTCGGACGCGTCGCGCGACGAGCGCTTCAACGCCGGGCAATCCATCGTCCGCTTCGGGGTGCGCGAGGTGATCTGCGTGCCCATGAAGGGGCGGCACGAGACGCTGGGCGTGCTCTACCTCGATACCTACAGCACGCCGGGGGACATCGTCACGCGCGGCACGCCGGGAAAATTCAACGAGGACCACCTCGCTCTCGCCATCGCGCTGGCGCACCAGGCGGCGCTGGCCGTCGAGGAGACGCGCTACCACCGGGCGATGCTGCAAGCCGAACGGCTGGCGGCCATCGGGCAGACGATCGCGGCGCTGTCGCACCACATCAAGAACATCTTGCAGGGGCTGCGCTCGGGGAGCGAGATCATCAAGATGGGGCTCAAGGACAAGAACGACAACCTGATCCAGCAGGGCTGGCGCATCGCCGAGAAAAACCAGGGGAAGATCTACGAGCTGGTGATGGACATGCTCTCCTATTCCAAGGAGCGAATCCCGGCCGTCGAGCCGACCGACCTGAACAAGGTGGTGGAGGACGTCGTCGAGCTGATGGCGAGCCGGGCGAACGAGCTGAAGGTGAAGCTGGAGGTGAGCGCCGGGCAAGACATCCCGGCCATCGCGGCCGATCCGGAGGGGCTGCACCGGGCGCTGCTCAACATCGTCGGCAACGCGCTGGACGCGGTCGAGGAAAAAGAAGGCGGGCAAGTGACGGTTGGGACGCGCCTTGCCGAGGAGGGCTGGGTTCGGATCATCGTGCTCGACAACGGCACGGGCATCGCGCCGGAGAAGGCGGACGAGATCTTTCGTCCCTTCTTCAGCTCGAAGGGGTCGAAGGGAACGGGCCTCGGGCTGGCCGTGAGCCGCAAGATCCTGCGCGAGCACGGTGGCGACATCGTGGTGCAGAGCCAAAGCGGCGTGGGGAGCAAGTTCACGCTGCGGCTCCCGGTGAAGAGTCCGTTCAGCCCGGATCCGAACCAGACGTCGGGCGACATGCCGCTCATGCCGCCGGGGGATGACGATTAGACAGTCTGGCCCAAAGCTGGAGCCAACATGGTCGCCCGCCTCAGGAAGCGTGTGAACCCGGGGCGCATCCGCGTAATCGTTATGCTTATCCGATCCAGGGTTTGAACCGCCATGCCGATCCGCACCCGTTTCGCCCCCAGCCCCACCGGCTACCTCCACATCGGCGGCGTCCGCACCGCCCTGTTCAACTGGCTCTTCACCCGTCGCCACGGCGGCCGGTTCATCCTCCGCATCGACGATACCGACGCCGAACGCAACCGCCCCGAAGCCCTCCAACCCATCCTCGACGGCTTCCGCTGGCTCGGCATCCTCTGGGACGAAGGCCCCGAAGTCGGCGGCCCCCACGCCCCCTACTTCCAGGCCCAGCGCAACGAGCGCTACGTCCAGGCCGCCCTCGACCTCGTCGCCAAGGGGCAGGCCTATCCCGACTACACCAGCAAGGAAGACCTCGACGCCCAGCGCAAGAAGGCCGAGGCCACCAAGACACCCTTCGTCTTCCGCGGTCCGCGCCGCGCCGCGCCCCCCGCCGACAATCAGAAGGCGTACGCCGACACCCCAAAGGCGGTCCTGCGTCTCAAAGTGCCCGAAGGAACGAAGATCCTCATCAAGGACCTGATCGCCGGCGACGTCGAGGTCGACGCCAACCTTGTCGGCGACCCCGTCATCCTGCGCGAGCCGAACGCCGCGGGGGAGCGCCGCCCTCTCTACAACTTCGCCACCGTCGTCGACGACATCGATTTCCAGATCACCCACGTCATCCGGGCCAAGGAGCATCTCTCCAACACCCCGGTGCAGGTCCTCGCCTACCAGGCCCTCGGCGCCCCCTTGCCGCAGTTCGCCCACGTCCCCGTCGTCAACGCCCCGCGCTCCAAGGAGAAGCTCAGCAAGCGCAAGATGCAGCAGTTCATGACCCCGGAAGTCATCGCCATGCTTCGCGCCGTCCACGCCGTCCCCGCCGACTGGACCGACGAGCAAATCAAGAAGAACGAAGAGCTGAACCCGGCCACCGTCGCCTACTACCGCGTCCTCGGCTACCTCCCTGCGGCCCTCGTCAACTATTTCGGCCGCCTCGGCTGGTCGCTCGACGACAAGACCGAGATCATGCCGCTCCGGACGATGATCGAGAACTTCAGCCTCGAGCGCGTCAACAACTCCCCGGCCAGCTTCGACCCCGAGAAGCTCTACTGGATGGCCGGCGAATACATGAAGGAGGCGCCGCTCGACGTGAAGCTCGAAGGCGTCCTGCCCGTTCTGCGCCGCGCCGGCCTGGTCGGCGCTGTCGTCGACGAAGCGACGACGACCAAGGTGAAGCAGGTCATCCACGCCATGGGGGACCGCCTCAAGATCTTCTCCGATATCCTGCAATACGGCGCCTTCTTCTTCCGCGATCCCGTCTACGACATGCAGGCCGTCAAGAAACGCTTGCAAAAAGAAGGCGCCCCCGAGCTGCTCCGCGACCTCGCCGCCCTCCTCCAGGCCGCCGAGCCCTTCGAGGCCGCCCCGCTCGAGGAGAAGATCAAGGCCTTCTGCGAGGCAAGGGCCGTCAAACTGGGGGACGTCAACCATGTCCTCCGCGTGGCGACGACCGGCGTGATGGTCGGCCCCGGCGTCTTCGAATGCCTTGCCATCCTCGGCAAGGACGAGGTGCGCCGCCGCATCGACAACGCTCTGGCGCTTCCGGCGCAATAGTGCGACGCCGGACGCAGGCTGGGTGGCATGCTTTTGCGGGTCCTGACGAGGCTCTCCACGATGTCGGCTCGCACCGCAAAAGCATGCTTGGCGTTGCCCCCCAGCCCGGCGACTGCTCGTTGTCCAAGGGCGGCGTCGAGCATGCTTTTGCGGCGTGAGCCGATCTTCCAACGAGCCTTGCCTTGACCCGCAAAAGCATGCCACCCACCATGGCGTCGGAGCCCCACGCGATGTCGATGTGGATGAACGTCATCCTGGAGAATGGCGAGCCCGCCGATTACGACGGCTACGACATCGTCCGCCACCTCCAGCAACTCCACGAGGTAGCCAAGGCGCGGAGCATTCGGTCCCTCTTCGACTTCATCGTCGACGAAGACGTCCCCGACCCGCCGTGGTTCGCCCCGGCCGGAGGACTGGCATGCGTTCGTGAGCTGGCTCGCTACCTCGAAGCCGCCGACTTCGAGGACCGCCGCCGTCTCGCCGACGCTTCGTTCCACGGTCGGCTTCTCGGTCCCGAGCTGTCAGCCTCCCAGCACCAAGAGCTGGGCCGCCTCGTCGCCGCCGCGGCGCTGGCCGATCTACGCGCCTGGAAACCACGTTAGAGCTGGCCGAACGACAGGGCACGCGTGTCCGTCTCTATGTCTCCTGTTGACAGAGGAAGGACCGTTTTGCGAGTCTTCACGCCAGGTCCGGCTCGGCTCGCCGGACCTACGGCAAGGGCGCGTGCTGTCTACGCGTCGGGTAGTGGGCGCTTGAAGTAGAAGTAGTATTCGTGCACGCCCAGCGGCGAAGCGATGGTGGAGACGAGCTCCCAGCCGTCGGCGCCGAGGCGGGCCAGCAGTTGCGGCCACTGGGTCGCCTCCGTCGTCTGGATGGACGGTTCGCCGTCGGGGGAGCAGCGCGTGAGGGTCACCTGTTCGGGCTGCCAGGTCACGTCGCAGTATTCCCAGCGTGGCATGATTCGGGTCTCCGCTACGGGCGCCATGCGGCCCGGTTCCGCGAACCTGCGCTAAGAGCGCTGTTTCAAAACGGGGACTGTCCCTCTCGTTTCGTCAGATTACCCAGTTTTCCGGGCGATGGTAAAGGGACAGTCCCCGTTTTGAAACAGCCTCTAGTCCTCAACCAAGCGAGAGTCGCGGATGACAAGCCGGTGTCAATTGTCGTAACGCAGCTGCGAGACAGGGGTTGAGGCGAACAGGTGCCGTACAGTGGCGCTCACTCGAAATCGCCACTTTGAAACCCTCTGGTTTTGCCCGATGTCAGCTGCACGACAGGACTTCCGCCAAACAGCTCGACGACCTTCGCTTGTTTAGGGTCTAGTCTAAACTCGACTTCTGCCCTTTTTCGAGGCGTCGATGACGCCACGCTCCTTCCGTATCCTATTGTTTGTCGCAATCGCAAGGCTTGGCAGCGCCACAGGAACCTTCGCTCGCGTCGCCAGCCGTTCGCCGAGGGACTCGTCATGCCCCGCCTTCGCCGGCTCCTGTTGCTTGTTCCGCTCTGGTTCGCCGTTCCCGTCCGTGGCGATGAGCCGCTCTCGTATCCGCCCGCCGATCAGGTGCGGAAGGCGTTCCTCAAGCTGCTCGATCGGCCGAAGGTGTCGCCGAGGCCGGTCGTCGCGCCGGCGGAAAAGACGGCGTCGGGAGCGCGGCTGGAGCGCTGCTCGTTCATCAGCGAGAAGAAAGCGGACGGCGCGTTCGAGCGCGTCCCGGTCTTGATCCTGTACCCGGAGGTGGTCAAAGGGAAGGCGCCCGCGGTCATCGTGCTGCACGGGACCGGCGGCACGGCGAAGAGCCAGCTCGGCTACATGGAGGAGTTATGCAAGCGCGGCATCATCGGCGTCGCCATCGACGCCCGCTACCATGGCGAGCGCGCCGGGGGCGCCAAGGGGGCGGCGGCGTATCACAAGGCGATCCTCGCCGCGTGGCGCACGAAGGCGGGCGAGCCGATGGAGCATCCGTTCTTCTACGACACGGTCTGGGACCTGTGGCGGCTCGTCGATTTTCTCGAGACTGTTCCGGAAATCGACGCCAAGCGTCTCGGCATGATCGGCTTCAGCATGGGCGGCATCGAGACCTGGATGGCCGCATCCGCGGATGAGCGGATCCGGGCGAGCGTGCCGGCGATCGGCGTGCAGAGCTTCCGCTGGAGCCTGGAGCGCGACCTGTGGCAAGGCCGGGCGCGGACGATTCAGCCGGTGCACGACGCGGCCGCCAAGGACCTGGGGGAGGAGAAGAGCAACGCCAAAGTGTGCCGGCAGGTCTGGGACAAGATCCTGCCCGGCATCACGGAGCAATTCGATTGTCCGAGCCTGCTGCGCCTGTGCGCCGGCCGGCCTCTCCTCATTCTCGGCGGCACGAAGGACGGGAACTGTCCCTACGGCGGAGCCAAGGTGGCCATCGAGTCGGCGCGACGCGCCTACGCCGAAGCGAAGGCGAGCGACAAGCTGCAGGTGATCGTCGAGGACGTGGGGCACACGGTGACGGCGAAGCAGCGGGCGGCGTCGCTCGCGTTTTTCGAGAAGTGGCTGAAGTGATTACCGCGTTGTCAAGGGAGCCGATGCCATGAAGAGTTGTCTGATTGCGGCCGTGCTTGCGCCCCTGGTGGCGTGTCTGATGGCGCTCGCCGGGAGCGGCGACGAGCCCAAGGAGAAGAAGGCGAGCATGTGGACGGGCAAACTGCAGACCGGCGTCTTCGCCATCGGCGGCGAGACAACGGGGATCGTCCTCAAGACCAAGGACAAGGGCGCCTTCGAGCTCGACCTGGGCAAGAACAAGGAGCTGCGCGCTCAGGCGGAGAAACTCAACGGCAAGGAGGTCACGGTCGAGGGGACGCTGACGATCCGCAAGGGGGTCGAGATCCGGGAGCGGCGGATCATCACGGCGACGTCGCTCAAGGAAGTGAAGTAACGGCATGCGGCGCCTGGTGGAAGTCGTGAGCCGGCACTGGAAAGGCGTCGCCAAGGCGCTCGTCGCGCTGGTGATCCTCGGCTTTGTCGGCCGGCAGTTCTACCGCGATCTGTCCCAGCCTGATCTCGCCTTGCTGCAGATCCGCTGGACCTGGCTGGCGCTCTGTCCGGCCCTCTACCTGGCCGGCCTCGGCTTCTCCGCCTGGTTCTGGCGCGACGTCCTCAAACGCCTGGGCTACACGCTCGGCGGGCGCGACACGCTGCGCGGCTACTACATCGGCCACCTGGGCAAATACGTCCCCGGCAAGGCATGGGCGATGCTGCTGCGCGGCAGCCTGGTGCGGCACGCGGCGCCGCTCGCCCCGGCGATCCTCTCGGCCTTTTACGAGGTGCTGACGACGATGGCGGCCGGGGCCCTGGTAGCCATCGGCGTCTTCATCGTCGTGCCGCCCGAAGTCGAGGCGATGAGCTGGCAGCCGCTCTACACCGGCCTTTTGCTGCTGGCCCTTCTGGCCGTGCCTCTCCTGCCCGGGGTGTTCAACTACCTGATGCTGCGCCTGTCGCGCCGCTTTCCGGCGATCCTCGGCGAAGATCTCGGGGCGCTGCGCCTCACGACGCTGGTCCGCGGCCTGCTGGCGACAGCCTGCGGCTGGCTCCTCCTGGGCCTGAGCGTCTGGGCCATGCTGCAAGCCGTTCTGCCCGCTCCGCCGGACCTGGGCGCCGAGACCTGGGCCCGGATCACCGGTGCGACCGCGCTGGCGTATGTCGCCGGCTTTTTGGCGCTGGTCCTGCCGAGCGGCGTCGGCGTCCGGGAGTATTTCCTGCTGGCCCTGCTCGGCTTCGCGGGGCCCGAGCCCTTGATCGCGGCCGCGGTGCTGCTATTGCGCCTGGCCTGGACGGCGAGCGAGATGGCGTGTGCCGCCGTGCTCTGGTGCTGGCCCCGGCGCCAGGGCGCCGGCGCATCGTCGCATTGACAGAACGGGGGGATTCGCTATCGTGACAGGGACCGGGGCGTAGCTCAGCTTGGATTAGAGCGCATGGTTCGGGACCATGAGGTCGGAGGTTCAAATCCTCTCGCCCCGACTATCTTCGCAAGAAGCCCTTCGATGAATCGAAGGGCTTCTTCATTTTCCCCGCATGCTACTTGCCGGCGCGCGGGTCCGTTCGGCGTAGCGCCTTGCCGGCCGCGGAGTCCCACAGGAACAGGCTGGCCTGATGAACGGTGACGGAGGCCAGGGTCTTCCCATCCGGGGTGTAGGCCAAAGCGTCGATCGGCTCGGTGTGGCCTTCGAGCGTGGCGGTTTGTTTTCGCGTGGCGACGTCCCAGAGACGGATCGCCTCGTCATCGCAGGCGGCGGCGAGGGTGGCGCCGTCGGGGCTGAAGGCGAAGAGGGCTGGGGAGTTTTTCCCCTTCGCCTCGAACGCGAGGAGGGCGCTTTTCCTTCGGCGTTCGGTGTTCCAAAGGCCGATGCCGCCGGCGTCGCAATAGGCGAGCGTCTTGCTGTCGGGGCTGAAGGCGAAGGATCCGAAGACGGTCCGGGCCTTCAAGGTCGCGACGGTCTTTTTCTCCGGCGCATCCCAGAGTTGGAGTTTGAAGCGTGCGGCCGCGGCGAGGAACTTACCGTCGGGGCTGAAGCGCAGGGAGATCAGAGCGCCGTCGGGAAAGGGGAGCGTGCCGGTCTGTTTGCCGGCCGCGAGGTCCCAGAGCGCGACTTCGCTCTTGGGCCTGGCCTCTCCTTCGAGATCGACGCAGGCGATGGCGAGCGTTTTCCCGTCCGGGCTGAAGGCAAGGGCGTGGATTCGATTCTTCTGCGCGAACGTCGCGGTGTTCTTGCCGGAGGCGACGTCGAAGAGCCGCACCGTGTCGTCGCGCTGCCCGCAGGCGAGCGTCCGGTTGTCGAAGGAGAAGGCCTTGACGGTGGGATCTCGGTCGGGCGAGGTCGCGAAGCTCGCGATTTGTTTGCCGGTGGCGGTGTCCCAGACGCCCACGGCGTGCTTGCCGTCGAGCGCGGCCAGGCGGGCGCCGTCGGGGCTGAAGGCGTGGTGGCGCAGACGGAAGTAGTAATCGAAAGGCGCGGTCTTCTTTTCGGCCGCGGCGGCGACGGGCAGGGCGACGAAAGACATCAGGAGAGAGAGCGACAGCGTCCGTCGGCTCATGGCGTTTGCTCCGGTCGTGTCACTCACCACCGACCACCAAATCTCACTTGCCCTGGTTCCAGTAGATCCGCGCGTTGTGCGTTTGCCGGCCCACGGCGACGATGTCCGGCCGGCCGTCGCCGTCCAGGTCGGCGACGGCGAGGTCCTCGACCGCGACGCCGCCGTTGTCGATGATGTCGCGAGCCCATTTCGTGCCGCGCTCGTCGGACTGCTTGTAGATGCGGACGCCGCGGCGAAAAGCCTTGTCGGTTCCGTCGTCGCGGACGCCGATGATCAGCTCGTCGCCGCCGTCGCCGTCGAGATCGGCGACCGACACGGCGTGGCCCCATTTGAGTTGATCGTCCACGACGGTCCGGGTCCAGAGTTCGCCTTTCTTTTCCGGCTCGGTGTAGACGACGACCTGATTGCCGTGCCAGGGCTCGATGGTGGCGATGAAGGCCTTGCCGTTCTTGAGCTTGCCCTGCTTGATCTCGCTGGCGCCGCGGTTGCTTTTGGGGTTGTCCTGGTTGCCGGCGCCGAGATGGAGGCGGGCCCACTTGTCGCCCCTGTGCGTGAGCAGGCTGACGCCTTCGTAGCTGGCGGTGATGATGTCCGAGCCCTTTCCGGAGCGGGCGGGAACGGGGGCGAAGTTGTGCACGACGTGCAGGCTCTCGTCGAGGATGAGCGGCGTCCAGCGCTCCTTCAGCGGGTCCTTCGGGATCTGATAGGCGGTGACGCGCACCGGGCTTCCGTCCGTCCAGTTCATCTTCGCGCTCGAGCCCCGGCCCATGAGCGGGACGCTGACGAGCGCCTTCTTGCCGCTCCCCGTCACGTCGATGAACTGGATACGGTGCACGGTCGGCTCCTCGTCGATCGGGTGGATGCTCCATGCGTGGTCGAGCGTGGCGCCGCGCTTGAGCCACTGGAGCGTGCCGCCGGATGCGGTGTTGAAGGGCTTCCAGTCGGCGCCGAGAGCGAAGTCGATCTTGCCGTCGCCGTCGATGTCGTAGGCGTCGATGCAGACGTTGTCGGTCTTGGTACCCCCCTTGATGATGTGGCGCAGCTTCCAGTCGGGGTTCTGGTACCAGATGACGCGGCCGCTGTCGACGACGACGATGTCCTTCTTGCCGTCGCCGTCGACGTCGACGAGCTTGACGGCGTAGCCGACGGTGAGGCCGTTCTTCTCGATTTCCTGCGTCTTGAACTTGGGGAAGACGGTCTCGCCGGCGGGGAGGCAGGGGGCGAGCGCGATCAGGACGAACAGGGCGCGGGAAAAGTTGGCCACGGGGGGACTCCGGCTGGGGGCTCGAAAAAAAAGTGTCCGACCCCTCGGATGAGGTCAGACACGGTGTGGACGCTTGGGACCGGCGCTCGGATCAGCGGCCGATCGGCTCGGCCTTGATCACGATCATGACGACTTCCGGCTTGGTGGAGCCCAGGGCGGCATCGTCGTCGAGCTTCTTCTTGGGCCCTTTGGGCGCTTCGATCTTGGCGAGGTAGACGGTGACGATGTGGTTGGGCTTCAGGTTCTCGTACTCGGAGGGATAGCCTGGGAGCTTGGTCTTGCCGCGCAGGGCCCTCAGTTCCTTTTCCGTCCAGCGTTTGATGTTGCCCTTATCGTCGTATTCCATCGGGGGATAGAGGGAACGGACGACGATCTTGTCGACGGCGCGCATGTCGACATCCTGCGCGGTCATGGTTTCGAGAGGATTCGCCATCTTTTTGGCAAGCTCCTGCTGGTAGCGGAGCAGGGCGCGGGCCTGGTCGCCGTTGCGCGGGTTGGCCCGGGCGATGGCGTCGCGCTGCTGGGCCTGCCAGACCGCCAGGTTGTATTCTTTCTTCGGGTCGCGCATCAGCACCTCCAGCGTGAAATCCTTGCTGGATTCGCTGGCGAAGCGCTTGATCTTGCCCTCGGCGGTTCCGCCATAGACGACCTTTTCTTCCTCCTTGGCGTCTTCCTTCTTCTTGTCGCCCTTCTTCTCCTTGGCGTCGGTCTTGGCGTCTTTATCGGTCTTGGCGTCGGCCTTGTCCTTCTTGTCGCCGGCGGAGGCTACGGTTACGAGGGCCAGGCCCGAAAGGGCGAAAAAGGCGAGGAGTCGGGACCAGACGTTCATGATTCATCCCCTTGCGTCGCACGCGCCAACTTTCCCTTGTCTAATCTAGTCCAAAGCGCGGGACGACACAACGAAAAACAAGGGAATGGCGCCTGTCACGCGACTTTTGAAGTCAGGCCCCCGAGCCGGCTTGCCGCGAACCGTTCCGGTCAGCTCGACGAAGCGACGGCAAACACCCAAAGGATGGCGATGAAGATCCAGAGCAGCACGGCAAAACCATTGAGAAGAGGCGCCCGCCACGCCAGCCGCGCGGAGCGATTGTGCCGCGCGCCAAGATGGCGCCGACGCCGAAGACGAAGCCGAACACGAGGGCGGTCCCGATCATCAGGAAGCCGAGAAAGCCGCAAATCGCGACCAGGGCGACCTGGACCGGTGAGAAGCCGTGGAAGCGGTGGAAATACAGCTCCCAGATCACGTGCATGGTACCCGGGGCCCCGATAATGAACGTCATGGCGATCCCGAGGGACGCCAGGCCCGGGACGACGCCGGCCCACGGGTCGACACGGCTGGGGCCCGATTCCGCGGGAAACGCTTCCGTTGCGCCTGGCCCGTACCCAATGTCGGAACGGAAGTTGTCGTCCACGCTCATCTCCGGGTAGAGTGGTCGAACGCGGGAGAATCGGGCTGCATGATACCGCGCCGCGCCGCGCGGGAGCAGCGAAAAAATTCGTGTTTCCGTGAGCATTCCCGGGCGACCGGCGACCGTTCCCGACCACGCGACTGCCCTTCCCGTCCTGCGCGGCTTTTGTTACCTTGACGCCTATACACGCATCGACATACGCCCCTGAGAGATCTTCTTGGCTTCGATCAACTACAGTCAGGTTCGCAAAGGAATGGTCATCGTCGGCGACGACGGCCAGCTTTACTACGTCGTCGATCGGGACCTCAACACGCCGGGAAACTGGCGTGCCATCCTGCAGCTCAAGCTGAAGAACCTCAAGACCGGCTCGATTACGATGAACCGGGTGCGGCCCGAGGACAAGGTCGAGCAGGCCTATCTCGAAAAGCGGCACATGCAGTACATTTATCAGGACGGCGACGGCTTCGTTTTCATGGATAGCGAAACTTTCGATCAGATCACGTTGTCCAAGGAATGGGTCGGCGACCTGATGCTCTACATGAAAGAGGGCTTGAGCGCCGAGGTGACCTTCTACGAGGGGACGCCGCTGAGCCTGGAGCCGCCCGCCACGGTGGAGCTGAAGGTGACGGACGCCGAACCGGGCATGAAGGGGGCGACCGCCGCGGCCCAGTACAAGCCGGCGACCCTGGAGACCGGTTTGAAGATTCAAGTGCCGCCTTTCATCAATGTCGGCGAGATGATCGCCGTCGATACGCGAACGGGCGAGTACCTGAGCCGCTCGAAGTGAACGATGCCGACGCGCGACGACGACTTTCAATCCCTGGACCCGCGCGAGTATCCCGACCCGGACGTGGAGAAGGGGGCGGCGGTCCTGCCCTGTCCGCATTGCCTGGCGGTGCTGCACGAGAACGCGCCGCGCTGTCCGCGCTGCGGCGAGTACCTCGTCTCCGACGACTTCGATCGCAAGCCGCTCTGGCTCGTCGTCGGGGTCCTTATTTGCCTGGGCTTGCTCTTCCTCGGTCTGCGCTTCGGCTTTTGATCGGTCTGTCCCTCCCACCGGCCGCTGCGCCGCGTGAAGCGCTTCTTTGCAAGGACGACGGATGGAAATCATCGAGATCCAGTGCGGCAGTTGCAACGAGATGATGGCCATCAGCGTCGACCATCTCGGCACGCAGGTCCACTGCCCGCACTGTCAGGCCATTGTCCAGGCCCCGCCGCGCGAGGCCCTGGCGCCGGCGGCGGCGCAGGCCGACGAGCAGGAGAGCATCTTCGCGGAGCCGGAGCAGGACGACCTTTTCGGCTCGGAGCCGACGGTCCCCAAGGTGGAGTTGCCCGAGGCGGCGAAGGAGGCTCCCGTCGCGCCGGCCCACGGCCCGCGGCTCGAGCAGGTTCCCGATCTCACGCTCGACATGGCGTCCGCTCCTGCCCCGGCGGCGGTCGCGCCGTCTTCGGTCGCGCCGTCTTCGGTCGCGCCGTCTTCGGCCGCGCCGTCTTCGGCCGCGCCGTCTTCGGCGACCGCGCTGCTGGAGAAACCGGCGCCGGTGAGCCACCTCGATCTCGGCGGGGACGAGGCGGCGCCGCCGTCGCTGGCGCGGGTATCGCGCAAGCGCAGTCTGCTCCTGCCGACGCTGTTGATCTTCCTCGTGCCGTATTCGATCGTGGCGACCGTGTTCGTCGTGCTGCTGATGATGAACCGGCCCAACCCGGCGGAATCGTTCGAGAGGCTGCCGGACCCGGAGCCGGCGCCTCGGCAAGGACAAGAAGGGCCCGCCGCGCAAGGTGACCCGGCTGGATCATCGGGAACCGTTGCCGGTCAGCCTGATCACGGGGCTCAACAAGCCGTTGATCGTCGGCGACATCGAGTTCACGGCGCTCGAGGTACACAAGACGCTGGCGGGCTCTCTGGCGCTGCGCTTTCGGGTCAAGAACCTGAGCAAGGACTACGCCTTCGTTCCGATCAGCAAGGCGTTCCTCGACATGTCGACGCCGTACACGTTTTTGCACACGCGCGACATCAAGTCGGGGCCGCGGCTTTACGGGGGGTTTCTCGAATACCAGACGCGGAAAGGGGAGCCGAACCTGAAGTCGAGCGGCGAGATCTTGCCCGGGGCGGAGGAAATGGTCCAGATCACGACGATGAAGAAAATGCCGGACACCGCGGTGAAGGATATTCTGGGTGCGCGCGAGAAGCTGATCTGGCGCGTGCAGCTGCGGCGCGGACTGATCGAGTTCGGAGACAAGGCATACTCGGCGACGGCGGTGGTCGGCGTGGAGTTCAACAAGTCGGACATCCGGATGGAGAAGCCGCCGCCGGATGAGTTCGGGGATGCGTGAGCGGTGGTGGCTGGTGGCTGGTGGCTGGTGGCTGGTGATTGGTGGCTGGTGAGTTGGCCCGTTCCACCAATCACCAGCCACCAATCACCAGTAGCGCAATCCCGAACGCAACGCCATCGCTCCGTCCCGCCGTTTTCCCGCTTTCCTTCCCCCCCTCCCTCGGTTAGTTTAACCCTCAAGAATCGTCGTATTTCAAAGGCAAACTATCTTCGCATACCGACCCGAGGCCCTCGAATGATCGCACGTTCCCGTCTGACCATCGCCGCCCTGCTCCTCCTCGCCGCGCCCGCCGTCTCCTGGGCCCAGCGGCCCAAGGACATCCTCTGGACCCACGCCTTCGATCTCGCCGCCCGCAAGGTCGGCGAGGCCGAGTTCACCAAGACGACCCAGAAATACGGCGTCGAGGCCTTCAAGGACACGAACAACGGCCTCGGCGTCTACATCTCCGAGAAGGGTTCCCTCGCCGCCGCCCACGGCTTCGACAAGATCAAGGCGGGCGAGAAGAGCAAGGGTCCCGACTGGCTCACCGGCCTCGACCTGCCCGCCCGCAAGGCCGGCGAAAAAGAGTTCACCAAGGACACCAAGGTCTTTCCGCTCGAGGTCTTCAAGGACTCCAACACCGACAACTGGATTTACATCACCGGCGGCCGCGACGGCGCGGCCGGCGCCCCGGAAAAGGGCCTGATCGCCTCTTGCCCGGTCACCCTCAAGACCACGACCAGCAACCAGGCCCCCAAGTGGGTCCACAGCTTCGACCTCAATGTCCGCAAGGGGGGCGTCAAGGAATGGAAGGACGCGACGAAGATCGGCGTCGAGGTCTACTACGACGCCAACACCGGCAACCTCGTCTACATCACCGAGACCGGCGCCATCGCCGTCATCCCCTCCGAAGGCGCCGCCGAGCCCGTCAAGGGCGCCGGCAAGGCCCCCGAATGGCTGCACGGCCTCGATCTCGCCTGCCGCAAATCCAAGGAAACTAACTTCACCAAGGACACCAAGCGCTTCGGCGTCGAGGTCTTCCACGACGCCAACAACGGTAACATCGTCCTCATGTGCGAGACCGGCGCCATCGCCGTCGTCAAGGGCGCCAAGGATACCAAGGCCCCGACCTCCATGGTCAAGCAGCCCACCTGGCAGCACGGCCTCAACCTCAAGGCGCGCGTCTTCGGCGAGGCCGAGTTCTCCGACACCACCCGCGTCTGGGGCGCCGAATGTTTCCGCGACGACAATCTCGGCATCACCATCTACATCGGTGAGGAAGGCTCCCTCACCGCGATCAAGTAGAAAGCGCGCGGAGAGCTATCAGAGCCGGAAGCGTGAGCGACGGGGTCGAGACCCTGACCGTCGCTTACGCTTCCGGCTCTGTTTGAGGCAAGCAAAAATGCGCGACCACGGCCCCTGGAAAATCCTGCAACGCCACGACGTCTACCAGAGCCCCTGGACGCAGATCTTCCGCGACGACGTCCTCCGCCCCGACGGCCGCCGCGGCTCCCACGACGTCGTCTTCCTGCGCGAGGGCGTTACCGCCGTCGCTGTCGACGACCGCATGCAGGTCCACCTCACCGAGGAGTTCCATTACGCCGTCGGCCGCGTCACGATCGAAGGCGTCAGCGGCGGCCGGGACCGGAACGAGCCGCCGCTCGACTGCGCCCAGCGCGAAATGCGCGAGGAGCTGGGCATCGAGGCGGAGGACTGGCTTCACCTCGGACCGATGGACCCGATCACCTCCGTCGTCGCCTCGGTGACGCACCTCTATCTGGCGCGGAGACTCCGCTTCGGCGACAAGACCCCGGAAGGGACCGAGCTGATCCGCCACGTCGTCCTGCCGCTGGCGGAGGCGCTGGCGCTGGTGATGGATGGCCGGATCACGCACGCGGCGACATGCGTGGCCCTTTTGAAGACGGCCCGCATCTTGAACGTATGATGTTCACCAGATCGTTCGCGCAAGCGAGCGATGGTCGGCTCCGCCAAGCCATGAGGATCGCTCCGATGTCCGTCACCCTTCCGAGCTGGTTCAAGTATCGCCAGGGCAAGACCGAACCCGCGGGCGAGAACATCCTCAAGCTTTTTGGCCCGAACATGAACGAAGCCTATATCGGTGTCCGCCCGGCCGACGCGGGCGGCTGGCACGGCTTCGTCCGGGCTCAGGCTGACGGGTCCGACCTGGATGCCACGCGCACGCCGCTCGCCGGCCTCCCGGACGCGTGGGGCGCCGCCTTCGAGCTTTTCCGCAATCACTTCATCGCTTGAGCCGCGCTCGCGCCGGCCCGCGCCTTTGGCGTCCGCAATGGCGTCCGTCATGGCGAGGAGCAACTAACAGACCGCTTGCCGCTTTTTGCCGACAAATCGCGAAAAATCGACGCGCGTGAGTTGACTGCCCCTTTGTCGCAACCTATTTTTGCGTGTCGAACGGCAAGGGGATGCGACGCAGTAACGACAGGCGCTGCGATTTAAACAACAAGAAGCCTCTTCATCCTCGAAAAGGGCAAAACCGTCGTGAGGCGGCGACGCAAAGCCATGGGCCCTGCACGGGTCGCCAGGCTGCCGAGGGAGGGAACGGCGATCGGCCCCAGCCAGATCCGTTTCTTCAAATCCCGAACCCAACCGGACAGACGAGAGGACGAGAGGTCGGCCTGGGTCGAGCCTGGGGACAGGCTCCGCACACCGAAAGGGGATCTGTATGCGTGGCTGGATTGAAACCGTCACTCGCTTCTTGAAAGCCGAAGATGGCCCGACGGCGGTCGAGTACGCCGTCATGCTGGCCCTCATCGTCGTGGTCTGCATCACCGCGATCACGGCCCTGGGCAGCAGCGCCAACAAGACCTTCAACAACGTCGCCCTCAACACCGCCGTCGGCTCATCTTCCTCCTGAGCGTCCCGCGCGCGGCAATCTCTGGCCCGTTTCCTGGAGAAGCACATGCAGAAGCTCGCTCGCCCCATCCTGAACTTCCTCAAGGCTGAAGACGGCCCGACCGCGGTCGAGTACGCCGTCATGCTGGCCCTGATCATCGTGGTCTGCATCACCGCGATCACGGCCCTGGGCACCAACGCCAATGCGACCTTCAACACGGTCGGTACCGCCATCGGTACGACCTCGAGCTGATCACCTTCGAACCAAGCGACCTCTATCACAAGGAACCCGGAACATGAGCAAGATCGTCAGCAGCGTCGTCAATTTCCTCAAGGCGGAAGATGGCCCGACCGCGGTCGAGTACGCCGTCATGCTCGCGCTGATCATCGTGGTGTGCATCACCGCGATCACGGCCCTGGGCACCAACGCCAACGCGACTTTCAACACGGTCGGCACCGCCATCGGCACGACCTCGAGCTGAGCGCCGACCCAGGCCAACCGCTCCCCGTGTGGTCGGGGAGAGGTTGGCACGGGTCTTCTTTTCCTCTTGTGTGCAAAGCCGCTTGGGGCGGCGAACGCCGTCCTGGCCCGATTTCCAATCCAGGGAAGAGGCGGGACATATATCGGGACATCGTTCTCGAGAAAGGATCCATCCGTGAGCAAGTTTCTCAGCAGCGTCGTCAGTTTCCTCAAGCGTGAAGACGGCCCGACGGCGGTCGAGTACGCCGTCATGCTGGCCCTGATCATCGTGGTCTGCATCACCGCGATCACGGCCCTGGGCACCAACGCCAACGCGACCTTCAACAAGGTCGGCGCCGCCATCGGCACGACCTCGAGCTGAACGTGGCACGCGTGAAAACGGTCATCGCAGTCCCGGGCGCGGCCCAGACTCGCAGCGAGCCGCGCAGCCCTCGGGCTTCGCGGCTTGCTTTCGTGTCCTTCCCCAGACACGAGCGGCCCGCAAGCGCGGCACTCACCCACAGAAAAGGAATCCCCCAACCATGAACTTCTTCGACCTCGACAACTGGCCCATCCACGTTGTCTGCGTCGGCATGATCGCCGCCGCCGTCATCGACTGGTGGAAATTCAAGGTCCCCAACAAGCTCACCTTTCCCCTCATCTTCGCGGGCTGGGCCCTGGGGCTGGCGAACGACTTCGGCCTGAGCGCCGGCGCGGGGGGCATCGGCTCGGCCCTCGCCGGCACGTTCCTGGGCATGGGCCTGCTCCTGCCCGTCTATGCCATCGGCGGCATGGGGGCGGGGGACGTCAAGATGACCATGGGCTTCGGGGCCTGGATCGGCGCCTTCTTCGGCTATCCCGATTGCCTGGGCATCATCTTCTGGGCGTTTTGCGCCGGCACCATCGTCGGCGGCGTCATCGCCCTGGGGATGATTTTGATCCGCGGGCAATATGGCCAGAACATCCTGCACATCCGCGAGATCGTGAACGACCTGTTCCATTCGAAGGGAATCGGCGACATGCACGAGAAGGCCAACCGGCGCCGCCCGCGCTGGCACCGGCTGCCCTACGGCGTCCCGCTCTGCATCGGCTTCCTGGGATACTTGTTCTTCTCGGGCATCTTCCTGTTCTGAGTTTTCGCCCCGGCGCCCGAAGCCGGGGCGCTGTTGTCGTTGGGCCCCGGTCCGCGGACCGGGGCGAACCCGTTCCCGCGGCGGCGGCCTTCCCCCCAGGTTGCCGCAATGTCCCAGCCGGCGGCGCAATCCCTAACTTCGTTGCGTTCGCTGTATCCGTAAAAGTTTAAGTTTCCCGCATAACCCGGTCGAAAACATACACCGGGTGGCGGAAACGGCGCAAGGCGGCTCCAGCAGTCTCCCCAGGCCGAAATCCGGACCCCGCCGGGCTCGCGAGCCCGGCCTCCTTTGAGGTTGCTCCATGAAACCGAAAACCATTGTCCTCATGGTGGTGGCGGTCACCTGCGGCCTGGGCGCCAGCTACATGACCAGCCGCCTCCTCGCGCAACGCAGCCAGAGCGAAACCGAAGAGAAAATCACCGTCTTCGTCGCGAGCAAGCCTCTCGACCAGGGCAGGATGATCAAGAAACCCGAAGAGGATTTCGAGGCCAAGGAATACCTGGTCGGCTCGGAGCCCAAGGAGGCGATCACGAAGCTCGACGAGATCAAGGGCAAGGTCCTCAAGCGCTCGCTGCGCAAGGGGGACTGGGTCTCCGGCGGCGACCTGCTTTCCGACAAGGACGCCGGCATCGCCGCCCTCATGGCCCAGGGCTATCGCGCCGTCGGCGTGCGCATCAACATGGCGTCCACCGCCAGCGGCTTCGCCACGCTGCCCCTGTCCCGCGTCGACGTCTACTCCACGGTCCGCCGCGGCAGCGATCGCGACAGTTTCTCCCAGGTCCTGCTCGAGAACGTCCTCGTCCTCGCGGTCGATACCAACATCCATCGCGATCCCGAAGGTCGGGCCATGCCGGGCAACGTCGTCGTCCTCGCCCTCAAGACGGAGGACGCCCTCAAGATCGAGCTCGCCAAGGAGCTTGGCCCCTTGAGCCTCGCCCTGCGGAAGTTCAACGACAGCAGCAAGATCGACGGCGACTTGAAGGTCACGGTCGAGAAGCTGATGACCAAGACCGTCGGCCGCGACGCCGAGTCCGCCGAGGAATACGTGGAAGGGACCGGCCAGCCGCCCATCGCCAAGACCGGCCTGCCCGCGCTGCCCAAGGAGGCGCCCAAGACGGCGCACATCGAGGTCGCCGAGGAGCCCGATTACAAGGTTCACCGCCTGTACATCATCGAAGGGGAACACCACAAGACGGTGGAGTTCTTCCTGGACGCCAAGGGGCAAGTGATTCCCCGCGACGTGACCAGGAGCGAAGTCTCGACGCCCCCGCGGCCCACGCCCGCGCCGCCGGCCCCGACGCCCGCCCCCGCGACGCCCGCGCCTCCCGAGGCCGCGCCGATGGGGAGTTGAGTCCGAAAAACGCCCGTCCGAATGCCCCGCCCGCCCGTCTCGCAAGAGCGGGGGCGAGCGGCGGCAATGACAACAGGATGGCCCCAGGGCGGCCGCGCCGGATGCGGCCGCCCCGATCCATCGGAACCCCAGCGATTCGCGGCGGGTATCGCCACCTGCCCGGCATATCCATCAGGAAGAGGTGAAAGGATGCACCGCACGACCCTCGTGCCCCTTTGGTTTGCCATGTTCGTGGCGTCTCTCGCCACATTCGCCCCTTGCCCGGCACGCCCGCGCGCGCTAAGAACCCCTCACGCCCATCGTCACGCTGCCGCCGGCGAATTCCGGCAGGTGCAGATGAGCAAGAAACAAAACATCCGCGAAGCCCGGGTGGAGAATCCCAAGGTCGTCCGCCTCTTCTCCGACCCTCTGAATCCCAGCATCATTCAGGTCAAGGGGGAAAACCCCGGCGTCACCAAGGTGTTCCTCACTGATGAAACGAAGAGCACCGAGGCCTTCGACGTCCGCGTCACGGTCCCCGGCGAAAAATCCCCCGATGAAAAACGCAAGGACTTCCTCGACGCCGCCGGCCGCACCTTCCCCACCGCCTCCCTCGGCGTGCAGCCAGCCCCGGCGACGTCTTCGTCGTCCACGGCAACCCCGGCGGCGAAGCCCATCCAGGGCATCATCACCCTGGCCCAGCGCATCCTCGGTCCCGCCGCCATCGTCGATCTCGACCGCGTCGGCCTGCAGCAGGTGCAGCTCGAAGTGATCGTCGCCATCGTCAACCGCTCCGAAACCCGCAGCATGTCCTTCAGCTTTTTCAACAACCGCAAGGACACCGTCTTCGCCAGCATCCTCCAGGCGCCCCTCAACCTGGCCAGCACCCTCGCCACCGCCCCCGGCGCCGCCGCCAACAGCCTCGCCGGCAGCCCTAACCTGATCTTCGGCGTCCTCAACAAGCAGAACGGCTTCACCGCCTATCTCCAGGCCCTCCGCACCGAAGGCCTCGCCAAGATCCTGTCCGAGCCCCGCGTCGTCACCCTCTCCGGCGAAAAGGCCTACATCAACAGCGGCGGCGAGGTCCCGACCTTCGCCACCTCCAGCCTCGGCCAGGCCGAAATCCTCTACAAGGCCTTCGGCACCACCGTCGAATTCGTCCCCAAGGTCCTGGGGGACGGCCGCATCTTCCTCGAAGTCCATCCCGAGATCAGCGACATCGACGAATCGCTCCGCGTGACCCTCGGCCAGAACACGGCCCCCGGCTTCCGCACCCGCCGCGCCCACGTTTCCGTCATGATGGAAGACGGCCAGACCCTCGCCATCGGCGGCCTGATCCAGAACAAGGTCAACGCGACCACCACCAAGGTGCCGATCGCCGGCGATCTGCCCTATGTCGGCGCCTTCTTCCGCAACACCAGCTACAACGAGCAGGAAGAGGAGCTGGTCATCCTGGTGACGCCGCGTCTGGTCCACCCGATCTCCTGCACCTGCATCCCGCGCTTCCTTCCCGGCCGCGAAACGCGCAGCCCCGACGATTATGAGCTATTCTTGGAAGGGATCCTCGAAGCGCCCCGCGGCCAGCGCAATGTCTGCGTCGGCAACGGCGGCTGGGCCGCGGCCCATTCGAACGGTCCGACCGCGGGCCTCTACCCCTGCAACGACACCAGCTTCAGCCACCTCGGCAACCACTTTGGCGTGGGCCGGTGCGGCGGCAGCGGCCCGTGCAGCAGCGGCCTGTGCGGCTCCGGCAGCGGTGGCTGCGCCAGCGGCGCTTGCGGCAGCGGCGGTTGCAGCGGCGGCGCCTGCTCCCCGGGCATCCCTGTCGGACCGCGCATCGGCATGACGACGCCGGCCTCGACTCCGGCGCTTGCCGGCGCCCCGGCCGCGGACAGCGTCGTCGTCGAGAGCTATGCCGTCGACAAGGGACATGTCGTCCCCGTCGGTGGCCCGACCCCGACCGGCGTGACCCCGGGTAGTTTTGCTCCGGGTGACGTGACTCCGGCCGGCGGCGTCAGCGACGCCAGCCGTCTGCCCAGCGCCCCGCCGGTGATCCTCGAGGATCCGCGCTAACGCACGGGCGCCTGGATTGCCAAAACGTGAGGCAGGCCTTTGGGCCTGCCTTGCGGCTTGAAAACAACGTGGGGTAGGATTGCCAGGAGCGATCCTGCCCCAGAGCAGGAACCTGCTTCTCGCGCGGGGGACGCTCTCGTCCCCTTGCCGCATGCCATGGATCGGCCGACCCGCTCCCCAGGGCGACGGTCGTGAGAGACAGAAGGAGGAGATCGTTGGTCGCGCTCGAGGTCCATGCCGCAGCAGTCGTGACCCGCCGCCGGAAGGCGGCGAAGCGCGACCGGGCTTCGAGTCCCGAATGGCCGCCCCTGATGCAAGGCTGCCGCTCGTGGTTGTCCCCTGAGCCTGGTTTTCCCGCCTCTTGCGAGGGGCGCGACGGCGCAGGCGCGGGGCCCCCTTGACTTCAACATCGGTGGTGGCTCATGAAGGACGTGCAACGTGTCGCGATCGTGGATCCCAGCGATTCCACCCGCGACCCCCTTCGCAATCTCCTCCTCGGTCTGGAGGCCGTCTGGCTCGAAGCCGAGTGCTCCCGCTATGAATTCTTCATCGACGTCATCCGGCAATCCAGCCCGGACCTCGCCGTCGTCTCCCTCGACGCCGACCATGCCAAGGCCCTCCAGCTCATCCAGCAAACGAGCATGGAGTTCCCGGCCATCCCGATCCTGGCTGTCTCGGGCCGCGGCGACGGCCAGTCCATCCTCCAGGCCCTCCGCGCCGGCGCCAAGGAGTTCCTCACCGCGCCCGTCGTCCTCGAGGAACTCCTCCTCGCCATGCAGCGGCTCAAGGCCGCGCGCGGCACGACGACCGAAGGCGGCGTTACCATCCCGGGCTCCACCGGCCGGCAAGAGTCGATGATCATCTCGATCGTCGGCTCGCGCGGCGGCGTCGGCTGCACCAGCCTCGCGGTCAACCTCGGCGTCTGCCTCGCGCAGGACAAGGCCAACAACGTCGCCCTGGTCGACCTGGACCTGGCCCTGGGAGATGCCGATGTCGCCCTCGACCTCATCCCGGACTACACCCTGGCCGATGTCGCCATGAACATCGACCGCCTCGACATGACCTTCCTGCGCCGCTCCCTCTGCAAACACGACACCGGGCTCTCCCTCCTGCCCCATCCCGTGCAGATGGAGGACATCTCCCTTATCCACGAAGACCACCTGCAACGCGTCATCGGCCTTCTCCGCGCCAGCTATACCCACCTCGTCCTCGACCTCAGCAAGCGCTTCACCCCCACCGACCTCACCGCCATGCGCATGAGCGACGTCATCCTTCTCGTCGCGCAGCTCGAGCTCAGCAGCTTGCGCAACGTCGTCCGCATGCTCCACACCCTCTCCAACGAGGACGGCATGGCCGACAAGATCAAGGTCCTCGTCAACCGTGTCGGCTCCGACGACGGCGAGATCACCCTCAAGAAAGCCGAGGAGACGATCGGCCGGCCCGTCTACTGGCAAGTGCCCAACGATTTCAAGGCGATGATGGGCGCCCGCAACGCCGGCGTCCCTCTCCTCACCTACGCGCCCAAATCCAAGGCCCAGCTCAGCCTCATGAGCCTCGCCCAGTCCCTCACCGGCAAATGCGACACCGAGCCCAAGAAGGAAAAACGCGGCTTCTTCTCCTTCCGCTAAGAGGCTGTTTCAAAGCGGGGACTGTCCCTCTAGCTTTGCCAAAACACTCGGTTTCCCGGCGGTGGTAAAGGGACAGTCCCCGTTTTGAAACAGCCGCTAAACCATTAGCGTGGGGCAGGCGGCCTCGCCTGCCGGTGCGGCCTCGGCTTGGGCCGGCAGGCAGGCGGCCTGCCCCACGCAGCTCGCTTACCGTTTGGCGGTCGATGGAATCGGCACAGCTTTGTCACGCAGGGGCGCATCTCCCGCGCCGCCGTCTCGGTCTGGTTCGCCGCTTTTGTTTCGCCGCGGCGCGGAGCGTCTGCACGGCATGCGCCGCGCCCGCACGCACTCGTCAATTGCCGCACCGCGTCGACGAGCCGCCGGTTGACCGCGCTCTGTTGCCGCGACAACACATCGACATAGGCGCGCTTGAAGTTCCCGAGCAACTTCCGCTTCAGCCAGCGCTTGAGCCGCGCGAACCAGCCCTCCGTCACGTCCACGTAGTCGTCCGGCAACCGCTGCGCTTCGTGTGCCGCCGCCAGCGCCTGGCGGGCCAGGGTCAGGTAGCCCAACTCCGTCGTCTCCTCCGCCGCGGTCTCCACCTTCAATGGGATGCAGTCTTCGGCCTGGTCCGCTGCTCCCGGAATCGACAGGCGCAGCGACACGCGATACTCCCCAGCCTCCCGCGGCGCCCGCACGAGGATGGCTGCTGTCGCTGTCCGGCCGGGCAGGACGATGTCGCTCAGCTCGGTCGTCGTTTCTTCCAGGACCCTTGCACATCCCGCGTCGACCACGCGACAGCACAACAGCGTTCGTGCCGGGCCGCGCGGAACCAGGGGGACGGGGCCGTGATTATCGATGCGCACCGGCAGCAGCGTCAGTCGCCGGCTCGGCGCGGTGACAAGGGGTTGTTCCGCCTCCAGCCGCGCTTGCGGCGCCAGGGCGCGGCGCGGCTCGTCCAGCAGGCCCTCGATCCAGGCGCCGAACGCGGTGCGCCACGTCGCGCGCCGGCTCCTTTCGGCGCGTTCCAGACCGCGGCGTCGTAGCTGTTCACGAAGCGGCAGGCTCATTTGCTCGATCCGGTCGAGAATCCGGCCGGCAAACGCGTCTTGATCGAGGTAGCGCTCCTCGACGTACGCTTGCCCCCGGCGCCCGAGCCGGTCGGCCTCGCCCGGCTCATTCCACAAGCGGTCGAGCGCCGCCGCGAACTCGGCGTAGCCATCGACCGCAAAACCGCCGCCGCTGCGCTCCACCTGCCCGCGCAGCACAGCGCAGTTCCGGTTCACGATCACCGGCGTCCCCTCGCGCCAGGCCTCCAGGATCACCAGCGAGAGGGACTCGCGCTCCGAAAGCTGCGCCAGCGCCGTCGCCGCGCGCAGTATCTCCGCCTTGCGCCGCTCGTCGACCTGCCCGAGATCCGTGACCCAGCCTGGGAGCCGGACACTGCCCGCGCCCATGAAGATGAAATCGAAGCGATCCGGGTGCTCGGCGCGATAGCGAGCGGCTTGCTCGAGCAGGAGCGCCACGTTCTTCTCCGGCGTGTAGCGGCCGCAGTAGACGATGGCCGGGCGCGGCCGTCGCGGGTCGGGGGCCCGATCGTGCTCGGCAGCGGCTTGTGGCTTGTCCCGGCGAGGCGCGGCAGGCAACCAGGTCCCGATGACGCCGGCATTCGGATGGTTCAGACCCAGAGCGGTCTGGGCGAACTCCTGCTCCTCGTCGCTGTGATAGAGCACGCCCGCTACCGCTCCGTAAACGCGCGGCCAGGGCGGCAGCCAGGCGAGGGGCTCGTCGTGAAAGCAGGGCAAGAGCAGCGTCTTGTCGGGGAAGCGTCGGGCCACGTCGGCGGTCAAGCCAAACAGGTACGGGCCGGCGATCAAGGCGTCGAACGCGCCGATCCGGCGCTCCAGCGCTTGCAGCAGCGCCGTGGAATGGACGCTGTCGCGCAGATAGTCCTCCGCCACATCCGCCGCACAGGGCCGCTCGCTGCCGCGCAGACGCTCCAGGCTGTGCAGATGCCGCTCACGGTCATGCGGGTCGATCGGAAAACGATGGACGACCAGATCGTCTTCGGTGAAGGTTCCGGCAGCCAACTCGTTGCGCCAGGCGCTTTCCGCACGGTTGCACGTCGTGAAGACCTCGACCGCGACGCCGCGCCGCCGCAGCGCCGCGCCGATGGTCCGCAACGATCGCTCCGCCCCGCCGACGATCCCGGCGCCGAAGCGAAAACAAACCAGGGCAACGCGGCGCGCGCCGCCCGTCCGCTGCTGGACCCGGGCCGCGTCGGCGTCGGGCGCCGCGGCTCTCTCATCGAAGACGCGCCGCATCTGCCGCGCCAGATCGCACGCGTCGTCCGGCGCGAAGGTGAGTCCGGCATCTCCCAGCGTCTCGGGCAGCGCCGTCGTCCGCGCCGCGATCACGGGCAGGCCGCACGCCATCGCCTCACGCAACGGGATGCCGAAGCCCTCATGCCGCGAGGGAAGCACAAGCATGTCGGCCGAGCGATAGGCGTCCGCCAATTGGTCGAGGTCGAGCTGGCCGAGAAAATGCGCGCGGTCCGCGACGCCCAGCGCCCGCGCCGCGTGCCGGAGCCTGTCGACCTCCGCCGCGTAGGCGTCGGCCCCGTAGCCGACGAAAACGCCGTGCGTGGCGGGCGCCTCGTCCTTGAGAAGCGCGAGCGCCTCGATCAGGATGTCCGGCCGCTTGTTCGCCGCCATCCGCCCTACGAACAAGACGAGCCGCGCCCCCTTCAATCCGAGCCGCGCCCCCAGGGGAACGCGAACCTCGTCCGGCCGGAAACGGTCGTCTATGGGGAGATCGAGCGCGAGGACGCGCTGCGGCGGATAGCCGGTCGCCTGTGCCAGGTCGTCCCGCATGTAGCGGCTATGGACCAGAACGCCATCCGCGAACCAGACCAGGCCCAGCAAGCCCCGGCTCTCCTCGAGCCGTTGACGCAAAAGCCCGTCGGCCCATTCGGGAGGCGTCACGCCGTGGTAGTCGACCGCGATCTTCGGCCTTTCGCGGGCCAGGAGGGGGAGTACGTCGAGCAGCGGAAAATGAACGGAGAACTCGGCGACGACGAGATCGCAGCCGGCCAGGTAAGTCCAGACCGGGCCGGCGCTCGGAGCGGCCGGGACAGTGGTCGCGAGCGGGCGCAGGCTTGCCGGCAAGTCGCGCTCGGTGTGGAGGAAAAGACGAACCTCGGCCCCGCGTTCCTGAAAGAAGGCGACCTTCTCCGCGACCTGATTGCCGACCGCGTCGTACTGAGGGGCGCCGTGGGCGAGAATGGCGATCCGCATGATGTCCCTCCGTGGACAAGAGGCCGCCCGTCCAGGGCAAGGCGGCGAGTCAAAGCGGCATCAAGGATAAAGGCGCCTTGACGACGACGCTAGGCTTCCTTAGTGAAAAAGATAACCTTCGCTCCGGGGACGGCGAGCCTTCCCCGGGACGCGGGCGCTTAGCTCAGCCCGGTTAGAGCACCTGCTCGACACGCAGGGGGTCACTGGTTCGAATCCAGTAGCGCCCATTGCCAGAAGGACAAGGCCGAACGCAACTTAAGCGTACCTGCGGGTGGTCCGTAGTGCAGCCAGGGACCCGGTTTTCTGCGGTAGTCTACCGCAGGAAGAAAGGGGATAGCTGCATGTTCCGCTCGCCTCGCGTTCCCGCGTACCGCTTGCACAAGCGGTCCGGTCAAGCCGTCGTGACCCTCACCGATCCGGCCGGGCGCCGCCAAGACGTTTACCTCGGGAAGCACGACACCCCGCAGAGCCGCGCCGAGTACGCTCGCGTCATCACCCTTTGGATCGCCCAGGGGCAGCACCTGCCCGATCAAGGCGGGCCGGAAGGGGATGTGACGGTCAATGAGCTGATCGAGCGATTCTGGAAGCACGCGGAGGTCTACTACCGGCCCCAGGACGGCAAACCGGCAGGCGAGCAAATGGAGTTCAAGATGGCCTTGCGGCCCCTCAAGTTCCTGTTCGGGCATCTTCCCGCCCGCGATATCGGCCCCAAACGCCTCGATGCCGTTCGCACGCTCCTCATCAACGGCTACGAGCATCCTGAGTTCGGCGTGCAACGCGCTCTCTGCCGCGGCGTCGTCAACCACCGCATCGCGCGTATCAAGATGTGTTTCAAGTGGGGCGTCCAGCAAGAGCTGGTCCCCGGCTCGGTCTATCACGCCCTGCAAGCGGTCGCCGGTCTCAGGAAGGGGCACTGCCAGGCGCGTGAGACAGAGCCGGTCAAGCCGGTCCCCCGCGCCTTCGTCGACGCCACGATTGAGAAGGCGCCGCCCGTCATCGCGGACATGATCCGCTTGCAGCTCGCCACCGGCATGCGCTCCGGCGAGTTGATCGTCATGCGTGCCATCGACATCGACACCACGGGCGCCGTCTGGCTCTACAAACCGGAGAAACACAAGACTGCACACCACGGCCATCGCCGCGTCATCCCCATCGGAGGCAAGGGACAGGAAATCCTACGCCGCTACCTCAAGGCGGACCTGTACGCCCCGTTGTTCTCTCCCAGCGACGGCGAGCGGAGCCGCTACTGGTCGCTGCGGATCAAACGCAAGACGCCGGTGCAACCATCGCAGCGCAATCGGCGAAAACTGCAACCGAAGAGAAAGTCCGGGGACCGCTACACGGTCGAGAGCTACCGCCGCGCGATCACACGCGCCGCGAAGAAAGCCAACGTCCCGCACTGGCATCCGCATCAGCTCCGGCACACGCGGGCCACGGAGATTCGACGGCAATTTAACATCGACGCGGCCAAGGCGGTCCTAGGGCATCGCTCGGCGGCGATTACGGAGGTCTATGCCGAGCTGGATCAAGCCCTCGCCGTCGAGGTCATGGCGGAGATCGGTTGACCGAACAACCGGCGTGGGAGCGGGCCACCTGAACCACGGCCCGCTCCCGATGGGGAGCATATGCCCCTTGCTCGATCCGTCACGCTCGACGCCGGCCGCGTCACGCGGCTTCGACGCCCAGGCCGGTCACACGAGACCAGGCAGAACCGCCACGCCTGACGATGCTGCAGGAAGGAACGCACAGGGCCTTGGGGAGCATGGAAGATGTCCCAGCATAACGCGAAGCGCCGGGCGGCTCGGAAACAAGGCGCCGCCGGCGGGTCACAAACGGCGTACGGCTACTTCATCACCTACAACCACGGCGGGCGAGAGCGGCTGCTCTATGCCGAGCGGTTTTCAAAACCGAAGCGCATGACGGCTGGCAGCAAAATCACCATCACGCCCGCCGCTCCTTCGCCCGTTCTTGATCCCTTGACCTTGCTCGCCTTGAAGGGGTGGAAGGCGACAGACGAGACAGGCGAGGATATCGGCGGCGGGCAAGGAGCTTTCTCGGAGGCGGACGCGGCCACGCCTGAACTGCGGGAATCGCTCGCTCTGTTGAACGCGCACAAATCCCTTGCCGAGAAGGGCACACGCATTTTCAGGGGACGTCCTCGCGACGGCGAGACACAGGCTTGGCACAAGCGAGTCGTCATGTTGAAGGACAAGAAAAAACTAAGCTGGGCAGCCATCACGAAGCACTTGGCATCGCTTGGCATCTACAAGTCCATCGACGCCGTTCGGAAAGCCTACCGACGCTTTAAGAAGCGATGACGCCCCTGGACAAATCCCTTTTGTCCGCCTGGACAGAAGGGTTTTGTCCAATCCCGCTCCGACGCCCGCAAGCCCACAATCGCGAGTGTTGACGAACACAACCATTCGCGTTGAGGGTTTCCTATGTCTCGCATTGTCGAAGAAATCGCCCGAGGCGAAGGGCAGTCGTTGACCCAGCTCGCCAAGCTCTTTCCTCCAGCACGCCGCGACAAGCCGGTAACGCTCGGCTGCGTTCTCCGCTGGGTGCTGCATGGCGTTCGCTTGCCGAGCGGCGAGACGATCCGTCTTGAAGCGGCCCGCTGCTCTGGCCGCTGGCTCTCCACTCGCCCCGCCGTCGAACGCTTCTTGGCCGCTCAGACCCCCGCCGCTCATCTCGCCCAGGCCCTGCCCCGCTCGGAGGGACAGCGACGGCGAGCGGCCGATCGCGCCGCCGCCGAACTGACCAAGGTCGGCATCTGAGGACTCGGCGGATTGTCAATTGTCAACCCCGTGTCACGCGGCATCCGTTTTCCCTGGCAAATCGATGGGTCACACGGGCGGCTTTCTTGGCAAGCCCGACCTGTAGGCGGCGCTTGTCACTGGGCCCCAACGCCGGGGGCAGCGATACGGGGTCTCGACGGAGGCGGCGGTAGGATCCGGAGACCACGATCAATGAGGACGGCATGAATCCTCTCGCTTGCAGCTCGGTCACGTCCGCCAGCTCGCCGCCGGCCGAGTCACGTTTGTTGCCGCGGCCAGGCACGCGCCGCCGGCGAGTCACGAGAAGAGCAGTGCGATCGTCCACCAACGACGTTGGCGAGGTCGCCTGGGCGTCCGGTCCGTCGCCGTCGACCAGCTCTGTTGGCGGCGAGAGAGGACCGGTCACGCCGCGCATCGCCGAGCTGCCGCAAGCGTATGGAACGGCGTCGGGCCGGCTGTGCTCGATCCGTCACGGTCTCCTTAATATCGAGTTTCCCGATCGCTCCGCCGCCCGCCCCGCGCCGAGCGGATGGGGTGTAGTTCTTGGCGCCATCGAGCTCCTGCGAGTAGGGTTCGTTGACCCCATAGCTGTCAGGCAGCTCCTCCACTGCCTTCGCGACCAGGACGGCAAGAGTCGCCGCACTCAGACGACAGGCACTGAGCTGCGGCGCCTTGCCGGGCCTGCTCGCGGAGTCACGTCCAACGACGTCGGGTCACGGACAGTTTCTCGAACCTCGCTGCGGCCATCGATGGAGACGTCGGCACGCGTCGTCCCCTCTCCCTTCTCAGTCGCTCGCGCACAAAGTCCGCCAGGCCAGTCACGCCTATCACCCCTTCCCGTCAAGTTTCGGAGCAAAGGATGTCCCCATGCCGAAAGTGACCGCGATCTACATCCGCGTTTCAACGAAGGACCAATCCCAGGCGAGCCAGGTCCCCGACCTGGCTCGCTACGCCAGCAGCATCGACGGAGAAGTCCGTTGGTTCGAAGACACCTTCTCGGGGAAGTCGATGAAGCGGCCCGGCATGGAGGCTCTTCTGGCGTTCGTGCGTGACGGGTTGATCAGCCGCATCGTCTGTTGGAGTCTCGACCGCTTGGGGCGGACGGCAAGCGGGCTGTCGGCTCTGTTCGCCGAACTCGAGGAGCGAGGCATCGGCCTGGTCAGTCTCCGCGAGGGCCTGGACCTGTCGACGGCGGCCGGCCGGTTGCTCGCCCACGTCATCGCGAGCGTGGCGCAATACGAGACCGAGATGCGGGCGGTACGGGTGAAGGCGGGCCAGGACGCCGCGAGGGCGAGAGGAAAGACCTGGGGTGGAAGCAAGCCGGGCCGGAGGTTCCGCGTCACGACGGAGAAAGAGCGTTGCGTGTTGAAGCTTCACGAGGAAGGAGCGCCCATTGCTCGCATCGCTTACACGCTGAGCCTCTCCCGTCCGACGATCTACGCTGTCTTGCGCCGTCGGGGCAGGCTGGAGTCAAAGGAGGCCGCTACGACGACAAACGCCGTTGCGGCCGAAGATCGAGCGTTCAGGATGCCCCAGGAATTGCGCAGAGGAGGCGAGGCGGGGTTAGACACCCTTGGAAATCCGCCCCCTTCGAAGCTGGACTGAGCCGAGAAAAAGTCGCGGCCGGCGGGAGGTTCCACCGCCGACCGCGTATCCAAAACGGAGTTCCCATGATCGTACCGCCCCACCCCTCCGCTTTCAATCCCACTCCCCAAGCCACGGAAGATCGCTGGCCCCGCGAGCGTTACCCGGCTCTCTACATGGGCGCCAAGGAGTACGCGGCTCACAAGGCACGCGAACGGAAGCGGCGGGAGTTGCTTGACCTGCTCGGCGACGACATTATCGCCGTCGCGGTCTCAGTGGCAAAGGAGGCCCTCCGTGGACAGGAATGACTTGCGGGAGAAGGCGAGAGCGGCGACACGAAAGGAGATGGCTGACGTCGGCGCCTCGACGAACGCGGAGGCGCCGAGCGAGAAGGCGCCCGCCGCTGACGCCAAGCGCAAGAGAGCGAGACCCTCGCCCTCGAAGAACGGCAAGCCGAAAGACGCCCGGCCCGAGGTCCTCCTCTCGCATGAGGAACATGCACTCAACGATGACGTGGTGAAGGCGTTGGCTGCGGACCCGGACCTGTTTCAAAGGGGCGGGTCGCTTGTGCGTATTGTCATCGACAGGGCTTCGGGGTCAGACAGTGACATGGCAGCGTCACTGCCTCCGAGGATTGATCCGCTCTCGCAACACACATTGCGGGAGCTCATGACAAAGAACGTCGCGTTCAAACGGCAAACGGTTTCCAACGCCGGGGAGCTTAAGAAGGACGACGCCCATCCGCCCGTTTGGTCCGTCAACGCCGTCCTCGCGCGTGGCCGCTGGGACGGCATTCGTCGCCTGGAGTGCGTCATTGAGTACCCGGCGCTCCGGACCGATAGCACGATCCTTCTTGAGCGTGGCTACGATGAAAGGACAGGCTTGGTGCTCATGCCCGCAGGCAAGCCGCCAGTCGTACCGGACGCCCCCTCGCTGGAGGAGGCGAGGGCTGCTGCTGAATTGCTCCTGGAAGTCGTGAGAGATTTCCCTTTCGAGCGAGACATCCACAAGTCTGCGTTTTTGGCCGCGTTGCTCACGCCGCTGACTCGCTTTTCCTACTCCGGCCCGGCCCCCTTGTTTCTCGTTGATGCCAACGTTCGCGGCGCCGGCAAGGGATTGCTGCTCGATCTCGTGTCGCTCATTCTGACGGGCAAGACGTTGGCAATAACGACCTACCCAACAGAGGAAGAGGAGCTGCGCAAGCGAATCACTTCGATGGCTCTCCACGGGGAGCGGCTCGTCAGCTTCGATAACGTGTCAGGTCGGTTCGGCAACGCGTCTCTGGAAGCGGCTCTGACCGCGACAGTGTGGAAGGATCGCTCTCTCGGCTCGAACCGGATGGTTGAAGTGCCGCTGTACATCACCTGGTTCGCCACCGGCAACAACGTCGATCCAAGCGGCGATCTGGCCCGCCGCATCTGCCACATTCGTTTGGAGTCCGGGGAGGAACGCCCGGAAGATCGGCACAACTTCCGCCACGCCGACATCAGGGAGCACGTGCGACGGCAACGGCGCAAGCTCCAGTCGGCGGCTCTCACGATCCTGCGGGGCTACGCGGCAGCCGGGCGACCCATTGAGGAGTTGAAAGGGTGGGGCAGTTTTGAGGGCTGGTCAGCCGCTGTGCGGGCCCCGCTCGTCTGGCTCGGTCTGTCTGACCCAGCCGAGACACGCGTGCGGCTTCAACAGCATGCCGACCGCTCCGCCGTCTCTCTGCGAGGGTTTCTCCACGCGATCAAACGCCTCGATCCTCACGGGCAAGGAAAGACCGCCTCGGAGTGGGTCGAACTGGCCAAGGAACGGGAGAACGGCGATCTTTGTGACAGCATTGTGTCACTGGCCGGGAAGCTGGAAGGGAAGTCGCTTGGGTACCATCTTCGCCGCCACAGACGCAGGGTGGTTGACGGTCTATTCCTCGATCACGCGGGAGACACGGCGGCGGGGATTCGTTGGGTCGCGCGTCCTACCGCCGAATTTTTCTACGGCGAAACATCACCACTATCGCCACCATCGCCACAGCCGACGAATGGCGATGGTGGCGATGGTGGCGATGTCTCCTCGCCAAAAGAATTCGGCTCGCCCGCTGAGGAGGCGTCCGGCGACACGCTCTAAAGGGGCCTGCATCGACGCGCACGGCGGGGAGGACCGCACCATGGCACGCGACGATGGAGGCCCTCGCCAGTGTCCCGCTCTCCCCGCTCTTGCACCTCGTTCCTTTACAGCGTCGGCTCACTCTCCGTTTCGCCGCGATGCCGCTCGCTCTTTACATCGCTACGCGGCGTTTCTCCGAGCAGCTTTCCGCCACGCGCGTAATATTACCTTTTCTTTGTGTTACGTCGCGTTTCCCTCACGCTCTTTCCGTGAAGATTGACATGCCGTTGTCACTTTTGTAGACGCTCCCCTCGCCCGTATCTTTACACTTTCCCGGTGCGGTATGTACCGCACGCATCTTTCGCCGTCTCCTTCGCGGGATCGCGGCGAAGAGCGAAAAACCCTGGAAATAATCACGAATTCACGCGTAAGCGTACCGCGTCTGCTCGGAAGCAAATTCTTGTCCTGGAAAGTGCTTGCAAGTGAAGTGCGATACCTCGAAAATGCGATTATTACAAGGGTTTTCCTGGCTTTTCGGCCTTGCTTGCCAAAGCGTTCGACACGCAGGGGGTCACTGGTTCGAATCCAGTAGCGCCCACTCGGAACGTCCTTCTACTCGCGCCGGCGCGTTTTTGACGCGTGCCGGTTGTCCGTGTTCAGCCCAGTCGATCCGACATCTTTCCCCAGCGGCGCGTCAGCTCGTTGCGAATCATCTCGTGCGCCCGCTCCGCGGCCCCGGAGGCGTCCACGACGATGATCTTCTCCGGCCGGCGTCGCGCCTCCTCTAGAAACCCTTGGCGTACGCGCTCGTGATAGTCGGTGTCCCGGCTTTCCAGCCGATCGGCCTGCGCCTTGCGCCGCCGGCCGGCGCCTTCGAGCGGCAAGTCGAGAACGATGGTCAGGTCCGGCGCCAGCCCGCCGGTGGCAAGGCGGCCGACACGCCAAAGCTCCTCGGGATCGAGGCCTCCCGCGTGCCCCTGGTAGACGACGTTGGCGAGGAGGAAACGGTCGCAGACGACGCTCTTGCCGGAATCGAGGGCCGGACGAATAACATCGGCCACGAGCTGGGCCCGGCTGGCCATGAAGAGGAGCGCTTCGCATGGCAGCGACAAGTGCAAGCGATGGTTGAGGAGGATGTGGCGCAGCTCGTCGCCGACCGGGGTGCCGCCGGGGTCGGCGCACTCGACCACCTCGTGTCCCTGGCCGCGCAGCCAGTCAGCGAGGAGTCGGCACTGGGTAGACTTGCCGGCGCCGTCGATGCCGTCCAGGGAGAGAAAGAGGGGCATTTCAGGGTCAGGGTCGGAGGTCGGTTCCGCTACGCGTCTACGTAGCCCAGCGTTTCACCGGAGACGACCGTCGCGCCGGGACGCGCCAGCGTCTCGGCGACCTTGCCGTCCGCGGGGCTGAGCACATCCAGCGTCGCGGCGTCCAGCAGGACCTCGGCGACGCGATCCCCTTCGTACACCTTCTGGCCGGGGCCGACCAGCCAGAGGTTGAAGGTCACGTCGCCCGGTCCCAGATCGGGCATGACGATCGGCCTACGCATGGGCGACCATCTCGTCCGCGTGGTAACTGGAGCGGACGAACGGCCCGCTCGCCACGTGCTTGAAGCCCAGCTTGCGAGCGACGACGGCCAATTCGTCGAACTCCTCGGGCGGGAGATAGCGGGCGACCGGGATGTGCTTGAGCGTCGGCGTCAGGTACTGCCCCAGCGTCAGCATGTCGCAGTCGACCGAGCGCAGGTCGGCGAGCGTGTGCAGCAGTTCCTCGCGCGTCTCGCCCAAACCAAGGATCAGGCCGCTCTTGGTCGTCGTTTCCGGTGAGCGTCGCTTCACGCGCGCGAGCAAGTCGAGGCTGCGTTGGTATTCCGCCCGCCCGCGCACCTTCTTGTAGAAACGCGGCACGGTCTCGGTGTTGTGGTTGAAGACCTCCGGCCGCGCTTCCAGGACGCGCTCGATGGCGCGATAGTCGCCGAGGAAATCGGGCGTGAGCACCTCGACCGCGGCCCCGGTCCGCTCGCGCACGGCGATGACGCAGCGATAGAAGTGATCGGCGCCGCCATCGGGCAGATCATCGCGCGTGACGCTGGTGATGACGACGTGCTTGAGGCCGAGGCGATGGGCGGCTTCGGCGACGCGCTCCGGCTCGTCGTCCTCGAGCGCCTCGGGATCGCCGCGCGGCACCGAGCAGAAGCCGCACGGGCGGGTGCAGACGGCGCCGAGGATCATGAAGGTCGCCGTCCGCCGCGAGTAGCATTCCGGCCGGTTGGGACAGCGAGCGTTCTCGCAGACCGTCTCCAAACGCAGTTCGCGGAGAAGGTGGTGTGTGAAGAAGTTCTCGTTGCCGACGGGGAGGGGCCGCTTCAGCCACGGCGGCAGTCGGCGTTGCGGCCCCTCAGAGCCGGAAGCGTGAGCGACGGATGTTTCGACGAGTGGCAAGGCTTGCATCGGCGCGACCCGTCATGAGGAAACGCGGACCGGGACATTATCGCAACGCCGCGCGTTCTCGAGCAGCGGGTGGGCCGTGAACAGCGAGACACGCGAGAAACCGAACAGAGCGACCAGGTGCTCGAGCAGCCGCTGCCGTACCAGCGCCGGCCGCACCGGACCGCGGCGCTCGCGCTCGAGCGACGTCATCGCCTGCTCCGGCGCCGGGTAACTGCGGACCAGGTGATACGGGTCGAGGTCCGGGCGCAGGTTGAAACAGGCGCCGAAGGTCGTGGCCCAGTCGTGCACGGCGAAGCCGAGGTTGGCGACGAGCCGGCTGTTGACGGCGACCCCGCCGGGTAAGGTGCTAACCGGGCCGCGCACGCTGAAGTCGGCGAGCACGCGGCGGATCGCCTCGGACAGGCGCGACGAGAACTCGGGGACCGACAGCCGCAGGACATCGAGCGGCGCCACCAGGTAGATCGAAAGCTGCCCCGGCAAGTGCAGCCAGCAGCCGCCGCCGCGCTTGACCCAGCGGATCGACCAGCCGCGCTCGTAGAGATCGCGCGGCGCCAGGTGGATGTGGCGGGCGCTGCCGTGGCGGCCGACGGTGATCAGCGGCGGATGCTCGCACAGGACCAGAGCGGCCTGATCGCGCCCACCTGTGACGTCGAAATGGAGCTTGCGCTGGAGACGCTGCGCGTCGTCGAAGCCGATGATGCCGAGCAAATAGGCCGAGAGGGCCGGCCCATCGGGGTCGGTCGGCCAGGAGTCGGGCAGGAGGTAATCGGCAAGGTCCATGCGTGTGAAAAAAGAACCGGCCTCGCGATGAGGCCGTGCGCTTGGTTTCCGTAGTTAGTGTAGCAGGGCCGGTGGGGTTTGCAACGGAGCGGCAGGGTCGTGCGACGGTCGGGGACATGACGCCGCGAGGGCTCTAGACGGGGACCGTGGACTCGCCCAGCACGGCGCGCACGTGGTCCTCGGCGATGTCCTCAACGAGCGTCACCTCGCCGATGCGCGTCGGCAGGATGAAGCGCATCTTGCCCGCGACCGATTTCTTGTCGGTCCGCATGGTCGCGATCAACCCAGCGGCATCCCACGCCGGTATGCCGGTCGGCAGCGAGAAGGCGCTGAGCAAGGCGATCTGCCGCTGCGTCACCGCTGAAGGAACAAGGCCCTGCCGCTCGGCCAAGCGGCTGGCGCACACCATCCCGGCCGCCACCGCCTCGCCGTGCAGCCAGGCGCCGTAGCTCGCGGCGGTCTCGAAGGCGTGAGCGAACGTGTGCCCGTAGTTGAGGATGGCGCGGACGCCGGTCTCCTCGCGCTCGTCCTGCTCGACGACCTGGGCCTTGAGCTGGCAACAGCGCGTGACGATGTGGGCAATCGCCACGGGGTCGCGCCGCAGAATCGCGGCCGCGTTCTCCTCCAGGTACGCGAAGAGCGCTGGATCGAGGATGACGCCGTACTTGACGATCTCGGCGAGGCCGCTCCGGAACTCGCGGTCGGGGAGCGTATCGAGCGCGGCGAAATCGATCCAGACGCCGACCGGCTGATGAAAGACGCCGATCATGTTCTTGCCGCGCGGATGGTTGACGGCGACCTTGCCGCCGATGGAGCTGTCGACCATGGCGAGAAGCGTGGTCGGGACCATGAGCAGGGGCAAACCGCGGGCGTAGGTGGCGGCGACGAAACCGGCCAGGTCGCCGATCACGCCGCCGCCAACCGCGACGATAAGGGTGCGGCGGTCGGCTGGAAGATCGATCAACGTGTCATAAAGGCGAGCGGCGACGGAAAGGGATTTCTGTGCTTCCCCGGGCGGGCGGGTGACAAGCGGGGCGCGAAAGCCTTCCTTCTCCAGAGACGAGGCGACGGTCGCAGCGATAAGCTTTACGTTCTCATCGGCGATGACGAGAGACGACGTGCCACGCGACCGGGCCCGGGCGAACGCGCCCACTTGATCCAGCGCCGCATGATGAAAAACAAGATCGTAGCTGCGTGGTCCGAGATTGACGCGTAGATCGATGGCCATGCCGCCATTGTAGCGGCCTTCTGATCCGCGTTCATCCGCGCGATCCGCGGCGGATGTCGGCGCGACTCACTCCGGGCTCCACGTCGGCACGCCCCCCTTGATCTGGCGCTCAAGGGCGGCATTGCTGTCCGCCTCCTTGAGGAGCGCATCCACCGTCTCGAGCGTCGCCGGCGGCAGGCCGGCGCGTTCGAGCAGCTTCGCGGCGATCTTCGCGGGGTCGGGCGGCGTGATGGTCTTCACGGACTTCGGATGCTGCTTCTCGAATTTGCCGATCTCGGCGACCGCGGTCAGGTCCGGCCCGCCGCGGCCGCTGTCGCCGACCGGCACGCGGATGGGCAGCGGCCGCTCGGGATTGCGCACCGCGGGGCTCACCTTGGCGTCGCGCTCGGCGACGATGCGGCCCAGCTCGTAACTGAGGACGGCGCTCAGCTCCAGGTCGTTGGCGCAGCGCTTGACCAGCCCCTCCGTGATGTAGACGACGGGCGCGGGAGGAGCGAGCTTGCTGTCCTTCTCGTTGGGGATCGCCGCCTCGGCATGGAAGATCTCCAGGCGCGGCGAGCCGATGGTGGCGAAGACCGGATGGAAGCCGAGCTGCGGATTGTTGATGGCGATCTTCTGGCCGGCCTGGTCGACCTTGAGGGCGACCTCCTTGCCCGCGGGAGCGTAGCTGGAGCGGGTAACCGGGGCAAGCTGCGCCGGCTGGTTGAACGGATTGCCGCCGACCAGGAGCGTCTGCTCCTCGCCGAGACAGCCGCCCAGGCCGACAAGGCCGATCAAAAGCAAGCGCGGGCGCATGGTTTCTCCCGGGATGGAAGGCGAGCCGCGGGATACTGTGGGCGCCGGGTTTTGTCCAGAGGAGTTGGCTATTTGGCGGGCCAGACGCGCAGGCCGATGCCGTTGAGGTCGATGTCCTCGCCGGGCTCTTTCTCGTCGAAGCTGCCGCGGTCGAGGGAGAGACGCAGAAACGCCCAGAGGCAGGCGGGCTCGCCGGCGTGGTCGTAGGAATTGTCGTCGGTGTCCCCTTCGAGGAGCCAGCGCCAGGCGCGGCGCTCGCGGCCCTGCTCGGCTTCCTCCTGCCAACCCTTGAGGACACGGACCATGCCCGTCAGCGCCTGTTTGAAGGTCTTGGGATCCTCGATGTGGACGCGGATCTCGTCCACGTCCTGCTCCGGCGTCAGGCCGGGAAGGGCGCGGACGGCGTCGAACAGGCGATGCTCTAGGGCGCTGGCGCGCCAGGGGGACCAAAGGTAGCAGGTGACGCGGGGGGTCTCGAAGTTCAGGCCGTAAAAGTCGACGCGCATGCGTGCTCCTTTACCAGCGTCGACGCGCGAGGGTCCGCTGGGACGTTGGCGTGTCGCCGCCGGTAACAATCAACTTAATCTATTCCGTTCCGCGCCGACAGGCCCTTGCCCACGCCATTTCGAGCGGCTAGGATGCGTTTTCTTCGAGCCGCCGCGCCGCTCCCTTTTGGACGGGCTGTCGTGGCGCCGAAAGGAGACGCCGTTCATGATCCCGGTCACGTGTCCCTGCGGCCAAACCATCCAGGCGTCCGACAAGGACGCGGGCGGGATGATTCGTTGTCCCAGTTGCCACAACGTGGTCAACGTGCCCGACCGGGACGCCGGCATCATGCCCTCTTCGCAAGTGCAGGGAATGCGGGCCGGAGCGCCCCCCGAGGCGCCCGGCGACGCCTGGGCCGAGGACCGCCGTCAACAGTTTAAATCGATCGCCATCGCGGGGCATGTGCCCGCTCTCAAGACAAAGCTCTCCCTCATGATGTTCCTGCAGTTCTTCATCTGGGGAGCGTGGTTCGAGCTCGGTTTCGATTACATCCCCAAGCTCGGCTTCAACAACGAATGGCAGCTGCCGCTCATCTTCGGCGCCTTCAACGTCGGGGCCCTCGTCGCCCTCTTTTTCAGCACCCAGTTCGCCGACCGCATGTTCGCCGCCGAAAAATTCCTCGCCTTCAGCCACCTGATCGGCGGCCTGTCGATCCTGGGCCTGTACTTCATCCGGCCGACGCCGGAGAACGTGAACACCCTCTTCTGGCCGTTCTTCCTGTTGATGCTGGTCCATTCGATTTTTTACGTGCCGACGATCTCGATCACGAACTCGATCGCCTTCGCCAACCTGCGCGACCCGGCCCATGACTTCGGCCCGGTGCGCGTCTGGGGCACGATCGGCTGGATCGCGGCCAGCTGGCCCTTCATCTTTCTCCTGGTCGACTGGGGACGGGTTCCGGATTTCGACGACGTCGGCCTGGGCGGCTGGATCAGCGCCGCCCTGGGCACGTCCCTGGAAGGGCCGCCGGCCATGGACCGCAAGGCGATCATCTTCTTGCTCGCGGGGGCCGCGTCGCTGGCGCTGGCCGCGTTCAGCTTCGCGTTGCCGCACACCCCCCCCAAGCCCGCGGCGGGGCAGGACTCGCTGGCGTGGCTCAAGGCGATGCGCTACCTGGGCCGGCCCTTCATTCTCGTGCTGTTCGTCGTCACGTTCATCGACGCCGCGGTACACCAGAGCTTCTTCTTCTGGACGTTCACCTTCCTCGGTCCGAAGGGGGACGGCGGCCTCGTGGACATTCCCGCCAACTGGGTCGGACCGGTCATGAAGATCGGCCAGATCGCCGAGATCCTGACGATGTTCCTGCTCGGCTACGTCCTGAAACGGCTCGGCTGGCGCTGGACGATGATCCTGGGCGTCTTGGGGCATGGGGCCCGCTTCGCGATCTTCACGTACTGGCCCGAGCCGGCGCCGGCGGTCCTGATCAATGCCGTCCACGGCATCTGTTACGCGTTCTTCTTCGCGACCGTGTACATCTTCGTGGATGAGTTCTTCCCCAAGGACGTGCGCTCGAGCGCCCAGGGGTTGTTCAACGTGCTGATCCTCGGCATCGGGCCGTTCACGGCGAACTTCCTGTGCGGCCTGCTCAAGGACAAGTACACCCTGGGCAAGGGCGTCGATTACCCGGCGGTGTTCGTGTATTCGATGTTCGCGGCGCTGGTGGGAGCGGTGCTCCTGCTCGTCCTGTTCCATCCGCCGTCGTTCGCGCCCAAGCACGGCGCGGCCGAGGAGCCGGAGGAGGAGTCGCCGCCGGTGGCGTGATCCGCCGGTGGCGCCAGGTTGGGAGCGCGGTGGCGCGAGGTTGGGAGCGCGGTGGCGCGACGAGCCTCACGCTACACGTCCACCCAGACCGGGGCGTGATCGCTCGCCTTCGTCTCGCCGCGTACCCAGCGATCCACGCCTGCCCCCTTCAGGCGTTTGGCCAGCGCCTCGTTCAGGAGCAGGTGATCGATGCGCAGCCCTGAGTTGCGTTCCCAGTGCTGGCGGAAGTAGTCCCAGAACGTGAAGATCTTCTCCTCGGGATAAAGGCGGCGGAGCGCGTCGACCCAGCCCTGGTCGAGCAGGCGCTGCCAGGCGGCACGGGTTTCGGGCTGCAAGAGCGCGTCCTTGCGCCACGAGCGCGGATCGTAGATGTCGAAGTCCGTCGGAACCACGTTGTAATCCCCGGCCATGATCACGGGCCTCCCGCCGGCGTACAGCGTCGCGGCGTGGGTGATGAGCCGGTCGAACCACTTCAGCTTGTAATCGAACTTCGGACCGGGCTGCGGATTGCCGTTGGGCAGGTACAGGCAACAGACGACGATGCCGCCCACCGCCGCCTCCAGGTAGCGGCTATGATCGTCCGCCGGATCGCCGGGCAGCTCGCGACGAAGCGGCTCGATCTCCATGTCGCGCGCCAGGATCGCGACGCCGTTCCACGAGCGCTGCCCCTTCCAGAGCGACCGGTAGCCCGCGCCGGTGATCGCCAGCGCCGGAAACGCCGAATCCAGCGCCTTCAGTTCCTGAAGGCAGGCGACGTCCGGCCGCTCCCGCTCGAGCCAGGCGAGCAGGTTGGGCAGCCGAGCCTTGATACCGTTGACGTTGTAGGTCGCGATCTTCATGCGTTCACACTATGCGTGAGTCCCCCGTGGTGGACACGGAGTTGCGACCTCGTCGGTGTTCCGTATAGGTGACGGGTGGGGGGCGGCAGCGCGGGAACACCGCCAAGATCAATCAGACGGTGCGCCGCAGTTCACATAGACCACGGGACTCTGAAGGCCTTGTTTGAAGTAGCCTTGTACCGAGCGGCCTAGATATCGGCTGCGGATGCTTTCTTCCGCTCACAGATTCGGTCCTTGTACGGAGAATCGCCCCTCATATCCCTTCTCCGGCGTGCCATCCACCAGCTCGAAAATGAGTTGGCAGATTGCCATTCCAGCCGTCAGCTCAACGTCCAGCGGCCCAACGTTCCAGATCTCCAACTGAATGGGGCTGCCTGGATAAGCCTCGTCATTCTTCTTGTAACCGAAGCCCGCGTGGATCGTGGGGGCGGTAACATGGACGCCGATGCCGAGCCTCGCCAGACTACTCTTGCCTTCGACACGCGCGGCGACGCGTGAGCGATGCGGGAGGGAGATGCGTTCCACGGTCCAGCCAAGGTGGAGCGTGCCGGACTTGCAGACGTAGCCCTCGGCGGGAATCTGGATGCCGTCCGTGTAGATGGCGCGGACGTCGTCGAAGCTGTAGTCTTCGCTCGTGGGACAGATGACGGATTTGACGCCGCTGCGGCTCGCTTTCTTCCAGATGGCCAATTCGGGCGCCAGGTGAAGATCGACGGCGGTTGACGTGAACGCTTCGAAAGGCGGCGGCGGCGTGATGCGGAGCGCGCCGCGCGCCATGGCTGCTTGGATTTCACGATCCGAGAGGATCATGCGAAGGCCTCGATTGGTTCATCGAGCTGATCCTGCTTGACCCAGAGGCGATTGGCGCCGGTTTCCGCTTCGTGAGGCAGCTCGATGAGAACCGCCTTGGAGCGCGGATCAACGTGGACGATGCCGATGGGCAGGAAGTTATTCGAGTCCGCCTGGGTGAGGAAGTCCCTTTCAACTCGGAGGAAGTGGCGCTTGTTGTGAAGATCGCGCAGTGCAACCACAACCTCTGATGGACGCAGGCCAGCCGAAACTGCTTCGCAACGAACCATCGCCATGGATTCCCCTCCGTGTGTGTATGGGCGTATAGCAACATACGCGGGGACGGTCTGTTTGTCAACGAGAGCGGGTTCCTCAGCGCGGTGGCGCCAGGCGTCCGAGAGATGCGCGAGCTTCCTGCGCCATTTCCGGATACGCTGTTTGTCTCGCTATCGCTTGCAACACTCCCCGCGCCTCGTCGTTGCCGAGCATCTCGAGGACTTCCAGGGCGCGGAGGACGCGCAGGCCCTCGTCGTGAGGGCTGGGGGCGCCGCTCTCGCGCAGGGCGAGGTGGCGTTCGAGCCAGGCGCGGGCTTCGAGGCCGGGGGCGGCGGCGAGATGGCGGCGCAGGCGCGGCTCGACGAGGCCGCCCAGCTTGGCGAGGGCGGTCTGGGCGTCGGCGCGGCGCTTGGGGGTAGCGCTGTCCAAATCAGTGAGGAGATCGGCGACGGGAGCGGCGAGGAGGGCCGTCAGCTCTTTTTTCATCAGGGGCACACTCTCCTTGGGATGGGCGGCGAGCGACAGGATGGCGTGGTACGCGTCGGCGGCGTCCGGACCGGCGAGAAACGGCCAGGCTTCGGCGGCCTTCTTCAGGCGGCGGTCGTGGCCGAGGCGGACCAGCTTTAGTTTGTCCAGTCGCTCTTGCAACTCGCCGAACGGCAATGGCGCCGGGACGATCGGCTCGGCCTTGAGGAAGCTGTCGTAGGGCCACATGACGATGCAGCAGTCGCCGCCGCCGGTGAGGAGGGTGCGGCCATCGGGGGAGAAGGCGACGCTCATCTGCCAGCCGGTGTGGCCCTGCCATTCCTTGAGCAGCTTGCCGCTCGCGACGTCCCAGATGCGCAGCTTCTCGTCCTTGCAGGCGGCGACCAGTGTTTGCCCGTCGCGGCTGAAGGCGAGGTCGAACGCCCCCGGGCCGGGCAGACGGCGCGGCTTGGCGTCGCCAAGGAACTTCCGCACGTGGATGCCCGTCTTGTGCTGCTCGCAGGCGAGCCAGCGGCCGTCAGGCGAGATCGCCATGGACCCGACGCTATCGGCGTGTTCGAGCGTCTCGAGTGTCTCGCCGGAGAGAAGATCCCAGATGCGGCCGTTGTCCCAGGCGCCGGAAAGGAGGGTGAGGCCGTCCGGCGCGAGGGTGAGGGATGCAATGGCATTCTTGTGGCCGTCCAGATCGAGGCGCGGCTTGCCGGTGGCGACCTCGATCCAGTGGATGTGGTTGTCCGTGCCACCGACGAGGAGGGAACGGCCGTCGCGCGCGAAGGCGAGGGCCCAGACCTGGGAGGAGTGGCGCCAGGTCTTGATTGGCGTCCCCTTGGCGGCGTCGTAGATGGTGATGGCCATGCGCGAACCGTCGTTGCGTTCGGCGAGGGCGAGGAGCTTGCTGTCGGGGGAGATGGCGATGACGTCGACGTGAGAGATGCGGTACAGCTCCTTGCGCGTCAACTCGTCCCAGACGCGGACGGTATAGTCGAGGCCGCGCGAGAGGAAACGTTTGCCGTCGGGGAAATAGCGGAGCTTGTTGACGGAGCCTCCGTGGCCTTCCTCCGGGAGGATGGGGCGCGCCTCGATGGCGGCGCCGACCTGGACCAGGCGCCAGACCTGGACGCGCGAGTTATGAAAGTCGGCCGCGGCGACGGTCGTGCCGTCGGGGCTGACGGCGAGATACGGGACCCATTCGGGCCGAGGCAGGGGCGGGATGAGGTCGGTGCGCTTGCGCCAGTCCCAGATGCGGATGCATTGATCCTGGCCGCTCGTGACCAGGACGGAGCCGTCGCGCGACAGGGACAGGCCGGACGCCTCGCCCTTGTGAGCCGGCAGGACCTCGACTTGCCTGCGGGCGGCGAGGTCCCAGACGGCGACCTTGCCATCGAACGCCGAGGTGACGACCAGGCCATCGGGCATGAACAGGATGTTGCGCAGGCACAGGCACGTGCCCTCGATCTGGTCGACCAGTTTGCCGGTGGCCACGTTCCAGACGGAGACGCGTCGATCGAAGCAGACCGAGGCGAGGCGGTCCCCCTTGGGGGAAAAGGCGACGCCGGTGACGAGGCTGTCCGCGGCCAGGGCCGGATGGAGGGGCTTGCCGGAGGCGACGTCCCAGAGGCGGACGGTCTTGTCGCGCGAGCCCGTGGCGAGGGTCTTGCCGTCGGGAGAAAAGGCGAGCGTGGCGACGGAGTCCGTGTGTCCGGCGAAGTCGCGGAGCAAGCGCCGGCTTTCGACGTCCCAGAGGCAGACGCGGTTGGTCACGCCGCAGGAGGCGAGCCGCTTGCCGTCGGGGGAGAAGGCGAGGGCGGTCCAGCCGCCGGCCCGGGTGGGTGTGAAGCGGTGGAGAACCGCGCCGGTCGCGACGTCGTAGAGGTGCAGCACGCTGCTGCCGTTGAGCGCCGCCAGGGTCTTGCCGTCGGGGGAGAAGACCATGCCGCCGACGGCGCCCTGAAAGCGCTGCGTGCCGAGCCGCGCCATGGCGCCGGGGGGGAGCGGGTCGCCATATTTGTCGACGCCCTTGCCTTTGAAGGGGGTGTCGTCTTGGGCCGGGAGGGCGGGTGTCCAGCAGAGAAGGAACGCCAACGCCAGGCGCTGACACGATGACTGCACCATGGGAAGCCCTCAATGCGCGGGAATGCCGAGTCGAGCGTGCGGGGATTCCAACTACAGATACGACGATACACGCCGTCGCTACGGTTGCCAGGTGACATCTTTCAGGACATCGCGCTCGTACGCGATCATGGCGTTCGCGATTGCAGCGCGAGTCGGCTCCAGGCGAACAGAATCGAGAGCCTGGATAATACCTTCCGCGAGTCGAACGGCCGCGGAAGCCTGGGCCTGCGTGAGAACAGGAGCGTCATCGTAATCCGCCCGGTTGCGAAGCCGGCGCAGCGTGTCGAGGTCGCGGCCGGTCTGCTCGACGGCGGGCTCGCCGCCGTTGCTGAGGCGAAAGACGAGGTACTGATGCGCCCGGTCCGCGCGCGGGACGTTGAACCGCAAATCGGTGAAGAGACGACGCGCGACGTGAAAAGCCGCGTAGTAGGCGCGACTGACGGCGCTTCGCCATTCGGCCTCTGTCGCGGCGCTCGCCAAGCGGCCGGCGAGCCAGATGAAGTCGCGCCAATTCATTGCCAGCCCAGGACGAAGTAGACGGCGTGGCTGGACGGGCAGACGCGCGTGATGCCGGCGGACCAGAGCCGCTGTCCGGCGAGCAAGTTCTCGTCGCTAAGGCTGGCGGCATCGATATCGAGAGCGATGTATCGATGAGCGTCGTCTTCGGCGTCTCGGGCAAGGGACACGCAAAGCGTGGATGCGGGGAAGGCCCGACGGGCGAGTTCGATCACCGGGCTCAAATAGCGCGTGATGTCCTTCGCGAGAGCAAATTCCTCGACCTCAGCGGAGACGTGTGGCAACGATAGAGTGCCGAGGGCGCCGTTCATGAATTACTCCAGAATGGCCAATCGTGAATCATAGCAGATGGTCGGATAGCGGTTCCACATCGACCCAAGGTGAATCCAACTGGGCGGCGCCCAGGGTTGGCAAAGCGCTAACGCAGGTGAAGACCTCAAAACAACGGCAAAGGCCGGCCATCGCATAACGGCAACAGCCGTCCCAGCGCATCTTGCACCTGCGAATCGAGGGGGATGCCGAGGGCGTGGAAGATCGTGGCGTGGATGTCCTGCGGGCCGCAGGGGCGTTCGGCGGGCGTGGCGGCGATGGCGTCGGAGCGGCCGAAGACCTGGCCGCCGCGGATGCCGCCGCCGGCCAAAGCGAGCGAGTAGCAGTTGGGGAAGTGATCGCGTCCCTGTCCGCCGTTCAGGCGCGGCGTGCGGCCGAACTCGGTGAGGAAGACGACGAGCGTTTCGTCCAGTCGGCCACGCTCGGCGAGGTCGTCGAGCAGGGCGCAGCTCGCTTGCTCCAGGGGGGGCAGGAGGCGGTCGCGCAGGCGGACGAAGTTATTGCCGTGCGTGTCCCAGTTATCGCCGGCCGAGCCGTTGAGATCGCCGATCGAGGAGTAGATGGTTACGATCGGGACGCCGGCCTCTGTCAAGCGCCGCGCCAGGAGGGCGCTTTGCCCGCAGACGTGATCGCCATAGCGGGCCCGCAGGCCGGCCGGCTCGCGGTCCAGATCGAAGGCGGCGCGGACGTCATTGCGGAGCAGCAGGTCCTCGGCCATGCGGCGATAGTGCTCGCGGTTCCCCGCGGGGACCGACGCCGAGGCGGCGCTGACGGCTTCGAGCAGTCCCATGCGGCCGCGCAGCCGCGCGTCGTCGATCCCGGCCGGCAAGCCGAGATCGGCCGCGCCGCTGGAAGGGGAGACGCCCTGGTAGCGCCGGCCGGAGGCGGGAGCGACCAGCATCGGCTCGCAGTGCAGGCCGAGGAAGCCGGCGTTCTGGCCATTGACGAGGCCGCGATCGGCGATCTGGTACGGCATGGCCACGGCGGCGGGGAAGCCGGGGCGGGCGTGGCGGAAGCGCGCGACCATGGCGCCGAGGCAGGGCCAGTCGCTGCGCGAGGGGAGGATGGCGTCGTCGTTGCCCGGCCGGTGGGGGGCGTGGCCGGTGAGGTTCCAGTAGGCGGCGTTGCGATGGCCGGCTTCGCGGTGGTGGACGCTGCGGATGATCGCGAGGCGATGGGTTTGGCGGGCGAGGCGCGGCATGAACTCGCCGACGTGGATGCCCGGGACCGCGGACCGGATCGGCTGATAACTACCACGGACTTCGGACGGCGCGAGCGGCTTGGGATCGAACGTCTCCAGCTGGCTCATGCCGCCCCAGGAGAAGAAGACGATGCAGGAGCGTGCTTTGCCGAAACTCGGGAGCGTGGTCGCGGAGGCGGCGGCGGATGAGCGAAGGCCGAGGAAATCGCTGAGGGAAAGGCCAAGGGCGCCGACACCGCTCGCGAGCAACTGACGGCGCGTGAAGCGGAAATCGCGGCAGGCGGACGAGGCGGACGAGGCGGACGAGGCGGACATCGGCGGGACCTCGCGTGCGGACGGAAGTCGGACAAGGCGGGAAGGAATGGTCCGACCGACGAATCTTACCTGGGAACGGGGGCCCGGTCAAAGAGAATCGGCCGACCGTGGTGGACGGAAAGCGCCTGAAGACGCAAGCTGAAAGGGTGTTGTCAAGGCGCCGGCGGAAGTCGGACACGGAAGAGAGCCGCGCCGCCGACTACGGGATGTGGGTTGCGATGCGTTTCGCGCTACTGGGAGATCATGCGGACGGGCTGGACATGGCGCGGGCCCTGGCGGCGTCCGGGCGCCATGAATTGGCCGTCTATTCCGGACCGCCGGAGGGACTGGAGCGGTTGCGTCGCTGGGGCATCGACGCGGCGCAGGTTGGCGATCTGGAGGAGATCCTCGCCGATCCGCTGATCGACGGTATCATCGTCGCCAGCGCGCCGGCGCTCCGCTCCGGCCAGTTGCGGCGGGCGCTCCAGTCCGAGCGTCACGTCCTGTGCATCCATCCCGCCGACGCCAGGCCGGACCTCGCCTACGAAGCCTCCTTGCTGCGGCAGGACTCGGGTAAGGCCCTCTTTCCTCTCATGCCCGAAGCGTTGCACCCGGCGTTCGCCCGCTTCCGCCAATTGATGCTGGGCCTCGATGAGCCCATAGCCGCCCTCGAGCGAGCCCCACAGGATGACCACGTGACCGCGACCTCTCCGGCCGCCATCCAGACGCGCGAACGGCAGACCGCCCATCCCGCCGCGACGCCGACAAACGCCGGCTGCCTGCTCGGGGCGCCGCAGCTGCTCATGACGCAGCGCTGGCTCACCGGCCCCCTCGGGGAAGAGGACGAAGAGCGACCCACGGGCTTGCCCGGCTGGGCCGTCTTGCGTCTCGTGGGCGGTGAAGTGGCGGAGCTGATGGCTCTCAGCCCGGAGGAGGAACTGCTTCTCGATCAGCCCCTTCTCTTCACCGGCCGCTTCGTGGGCGGATTGATGTTCCAAGGGATGCTTCTGCCGCGGCAGGTCGAGTCGCGCGAAGTCCACGTCCTGGTCGGCAGCCTGGGGCAGGTCACGCTGGAGTTTCCCTTCGGTTGGCCCGGCGAAGCGCGTCTCTCCTATCGCGACGCCGACGGCCATGCGCAGGCCGAGGAGTGGGCGGCGTTCGATCCCTGGCCGGCCATGGTGAGCGCCTTCGAGGAGACGATGCGGCGCAGCCGGCGCGACAAGCCGGGGCCGGCGTCGTCGCCGAAGGCCGAGAGCTTGACGCAGGGGGGGATCCTCGCCTGGCAAGACGAGATCCGGGCCCTGGAGCTGGACGACGCGGCGCGGCGGAGTGTCGGCCGGCGGCGTGCCAGCGTGCTCGACTACCAGGAAGTGACGGAGGAGGCGAGCTTCAAGGGGGCGATGACGCTCGTCGGCTGCAGCCTCCTCTGGATCAGCCTGATGCTGCTGATCCTGTCGGTCTGGGTACCCTGGCTCGGCTGGTTCATTCTCCCTGTCGTCGCCGTCTTCCTATTGTTGCAGTTCCTCGGCTGGGCCGTGCCGCCGACCGGAACCCCCAAGCCGCCGGGCGCGGAAATCGCCGGCAAACAAGAGCCGAAGATCACCGATTGAGCTTGACACGCCGCGCCGCCCGCCCTATTTTCCCGCCGCCACCTCGTCCCACCTACTTTGCATTCTGACTTTTGATCCCCGCGTTCTGACTTCTGCATTGTTCCCAAACGATGTCCCTCATCGACTCCGAAATCCTGGCCGACGTCCTGCTCCTCTCACCGGGATTGCTGATCGCCGGCATGGTAGTCGGGGGCGCGCTGTGGCTGTTCGGCTGGCGCTGGCATCGCTTCTGGATCGTGCTGGCGGCGACCATCGCAGCCGGAATTTTCGGGCTCGTGAACGCGGGACGGTTTCAGAGTCCGCCCCTGGTCGCCGCCCCCTGCTCGCGCTCGCGGCAGGCGTGTTGCCTGCTGGGCGCTGGTCCGGCTGCTCGCCTTCTTCACGGGGGCATGGGCGGGCTCGTCCTCGTGCAATCCATGGCGCCGCAATGGGAGCAACCCCTGGTCGCGTTCGTTCTCAGCGGACTGGTCGGGTTGTTCCTGTTTCGCTGGTGCTGGATGGGGTTGACGAGCTGGACGGGCACGCTGCTGCTGGCCCATTGCGGCCTGGGCCTGGGCCAGCATTACCGGGCGCTGGATGTGCCGACCTGGATCGAGCAGACGGGACCGATGCTGAACTGGATCCTGGGAGGGGTCGCCTTCCTCGGGCTGGCGTTCCAGTTCCTGCTGGACCGCCGCGTCCGCCGCCGGCGGCGAAGGGATGACGACATCGAAGAACTGGAGACTCTGCAAACCCGGAGCTGGAACCCTTTTCGCCGGGCGGGATGATGCGCTTTGGAGTGCGGGAATGAATTACCGCACTCCAAAAATCACTTCATTTTCTGTCCGAGCAACTCGCCGAAGGTACGGGTGAGGAAGCCGGCCTGCTTGTAGCCCGTCGAGCTCTGGATCAGCTCGAAGCCCATCAGGCCGACCAGGATCATGATGACGACACAGGGGAGCATGAAGACGACCGGCATGGCGCCCCACGGGGCCGGCTCGATCATCTTCTCCACGATTTTTTCACGGACCGGACCGGTTTCCTCTTCCTCCTCCACTTCGACGACCGGCTCCTCCCCTTCCCCTTCCAGACCGGCGAAGGCCTCGGCGTCCTCCTCCACCTCGATCTCGATGTCCTCGCCCGCGACCGTCTCCGCCCCCTCGTCCGCCGCTTCTTCTTCCAGGGCGACGACCTGGCTGCCGCTCTCCTCCTCGGACGCCAGATCGGAATCGTCGAGCCGCGATGTCGAAGTCGGAGCTGTCCAGGTCGGTATCGAGCTTGGCTTCCTTGGAGTCGTCGAGACCAGGAACCTCGAAGTCGGTCTCGAAGATGTCGCGCTCGCCGACGTCCTCGGTCGCCGACGCCGAGGCTTCCGCTTCCATGTCCGCGAGTTGACCGCTATCGTCGAGCGTCAACTCGAACTCGCTGTCTTCCGAGGCGAGCGGGCCCTGACCGGAATCGTCCAGGCTCAGCTCGAACTCGCTGTCCGAGTCGGCCGGCGACGGCGCCTTCTGCACCGGCTTGGGGGTCGCCTCGGCCGCGAGGCTCAAGTCGAAATCGACGGAGTCGTCCCCTTGCTCCAGGGAGATGCCGGCGTCGACGGGGTTCTGCAGCGAGATGCCGCTCGACGGGCCGCTCAGCCCGGGCTCGCCCGCCAGCGCCTGCTCCTCGGCCGGGACTTCGATGCTGAAGTCGCTGCTCTCGGCCATCGGCTGCACGTCGAAGTCACTGCTGTCATCCTTGACCTGCGCCTTGAGCTCGAAGTCGCTGCTGTCCGGTTTGATTTCGCCGGGCAGGGACGAGGGGCGTTGCAGCTCCGAGTCGGACAGCTCGAACGGCGAGGAGGTCGGGAACTTGAGGCCCGACTTGGGGCGCAGCTTGCTCGGCGTCGGCTTGCGCTGGGCGGCTTCCTGACGGCGGATTTCCTCGTCGAGGTTGATCTCCTCGGTGAGCATCATCTCTTCGCCGCTCTCGTGCGGGGCGCGCTCGGGGATGCGTTCGAGGCGGATATCGCTGTCGGAGATATCGGGCGGGGGCGCTTCACCGAGGGGGACCTCGTCGGAGCCGGCGCCGACGATGCGGACGTCGCTGTCGCTATCGGCGGGGACCAGGCGCACGCCGCTGTCGGCCGGTTGCGGCGTTTCCAGGCGTGAAGGTCGCTTCTGCGGCGAGGAATCGGCCGGGCCGAGCTTCGATGGAGATTTGGGGGGCGCCGGCGTGATCGGGCCGAGCTTGCTGGGGGACTTGGGCCCGGGCTTGCTCGGGGATTTCGAGCCGCTCGACGGCGGCTGCAGTTTGCTCGGCGACTTGCTGGAACGGCTGGACGGGGGCTGCAAGCCGGGAGGGGGCGTGAGTTTGACGCCGCTGTCGCCGGTGACGAGCTTCACGTCGCTGTCGCTGCCGACGGAGATGGAGAAATCGCTGCCCTCGGCGACGAGCTTGACGTCGCTGTCGCTTCCGGACTTTCCTGGGGCGGGCGTGCGCGGCAGCGAGGCCGAGCCCGGTTTCTTGCCCTTGGAGCTGGGCTGCTCGACCTTCGCGAACAGCTCCTGGCCGACGTCCACCTGATCGGCGCCGAGGTCGAAGTCGAAGACATCGGGCATGCTCTGGGGCGCGGCGGGAACGGGCGAGACGGGCGCGGGCTTCGGGGAACGGGGGGGCGTGCGCGGGCCTTCGGGGCGCGGCGACGCGCCGGAGCGCGGGGCGGGCGCCTCGCCGAGCACCAGCTCCGGATCGCTCGTGGCGCCGCGGCGCCGGGCCAGCTCCTGAACGTCCTGGAGGCGGAAACGCAGCGTGCCGCGGTCCTGGAAGGAGCGGATCTGGTTTCTCTGCGCCATCTGCTTGAGCTCGTCCGGCGGCAAGCCCACGAACTGGGCCGCCTCGAGCAGCGTGTAATATCCCTGCGCCATGATGGAGGATCTCGGAAGAAGGGCCGGCGGGAGTGGAAAACCTGCGCAGCTTTCCCATCTCCTCTATCGATTGTAAAGCGTTTACCCTTGAACGCAAGCCGGATTGGGCCAGGGGAAACCGCGTGAACCAGGCGTGATTCAGCGGTCGTGACGATTATGCCGCGCCACGGCGCGCCGCCTCTTTGCCCCCCGGGTTTTTCCATAAAACGCCTGCAAACCCGTTCCCCTCATGCGCAGGCTCCCATGCCCTTTTCCTTCGCTCACGAATACCCCGTCGCCTTCATCACCGGCGCCGCCAGCGGCATCGGCCGCGAGCTGGCGCGGCAACTCTCCGCGCAAGGCGTCGCCATCGCCGCCGTGGACCGTCAGGAGGAAGGCCTGCGCTCCCTCGAGGACGAGCTGCGCGCCAAGGGGGGACAGATCGCCTGGGCCGGCGCCGACGTGACCGACGCCGCCGCGCTGAACGCCCGCGTCGCCGAGCTGGAAGCCCGGCTGGGACCCATCGCTCTCGTCATTCCGTCCGCGGGCGTCGGCCTGGAAACCTCGGCCCTCAGCCTCACCGCCGCCGACATGGCGCAGGTGCTCAACATCAACCTCCTGGGCGTCTCGCACACCTTCTCGGCCGTCCTGCCCGGCATGCTGAAGCGGCGCAAGGGGCACCTCACCGCCCTTTCCAGCCTGGCGTCCTTCCGCGGTTTGCCGCGCATGCTCGGCTACTGCGCCGGCAAGGCGGGCTTGAACGCGCTCATGGAGGGCTTGCGTGTCGAGGTGGCGAGTTACAACATCCACGCCACGATCCTCTGCCCCGGCTGGATCCGCACGCCGATGACCGCGTCGATCCTCGCGCCGATGCCCTACCTGATGGACGTCGACCAGGCGGCGGCGCGCATCCTGTGGGCGATCCGCAAGAAGAAGCGCTTCTACGCCTTCCCGCGCCGGCTGGCGTGGCGCATCCGCTTCATCACCTGGCTGCCGCGCGCCTGGCAGGATCGGATTTTGCGCTCGATGCTGAAGGTGAAGTGAACAAGGCCAAGTGGGGTTATAATGCAATCGTTTCTCGAGACTCCTTGGGGACAGGGCCATGCCGATCCATGATTGGACGCGCGTCGACGCCGGCATTTTTCACGCTTTTCACCATAGTTGGATCGACGCCGTCGCGCGCACCCTGAACGTCGGCCTCTTGCCTCCAAACTACTATGCGTTGCCCGAGCAGTTCACCTCGGGATTCGGCCCCGACGTCTTGACCCTGGAGATGGTGGGAGGAGAAAGGCCTCCGGAAGCAGGCGGTAACGGGCCTGCCCTTCTGGCGCCGCCGCGCCTGAAGCCGATCGCGGAGACAGACCTGGAATTCTATCGCCGCAAACAAAAGGTGGTGGCGATCCATCACGTGAGTGATGACGAGGTTGTCGCCGTCGTCGAGATCGTCTCGCCGGGCAATAAGGCGGGCAGAAAGCCGATGCGCGCGTTTGTCGACAAAGTGGCCGCGCTGCTGGAGCAGGGGGTGCATCTGCTCGTGATCGACCTGTTTCCGCCCGGACCGCGCGATCCGAACGGCATCCACGGCGCCGTCTGGGAAGAGATGACGGGCGAGGAGTATGCGGCGCCCAAGGACAAGCCGTTGACACTGGCGGCGTACGAGGCGGGCCTGAGCGTCCGGGCTTACGTGGAGCACGCGGCGGTCGGCGCGGAGGCGCCGGAGATGCCGTTGTTTCTGGAGTGGAACCAGGCCGTGTCTGTTCCGTTGCAACAGACGTATGACGAGGCTTACACGTCGTTTCCCAAGCGCTGGAAGCGGGTACTCGAGGCTTAACCTCGGGCGTGACTGGACTCTGCGAGCCCAAAGAGCGTATCTTGAACAACATGAACGACCAGATGACCAACGGCGAGGCGCTTCTGTTATACCTTCCCGCGGAGTTGACAAGCCGTCTTCGCGTTGCCGCTTCAGACGCGGGAAAGAGCTTGGAGCAATTCCTGCTCGATGTCGCCGACAGGGCCTGTCCCACGAGTCCCGCGCGCCCGACGTGCCAAGCGCCGCTATGGGAGCGACCCGTGGAGGAGCAGATCGCCGCGTGGGAGAAATGGTGTGATAGCCACACGCCGGTTTCGCACTTTGTGGACGACAGCCGAGAGTCGATCTACGCGGGGCGCGGCGAGTGAGATATCTTCTCGATCCGGCAACCGTGATCGCGGCTTGACAAACGAACAAGGCCGGCGCCCGCGCCGGCCTTGTCTGATTCTTCAGCGTGACTCACATCGGCCGCGAGCCACCTTTTTGCATCGTCGCCAGAAACGCCATCAGGCCGAAGATCCCTTCGAGCACGGCGCCGGTCAACACGGCGAGAGTGGCGAGCAGGTGGATCCAGGGGCCGATGCTCTTACCGACGCCGGAGAACGCGGCCACCATGCCCATGATGAGGAGGATGAGCGCCATCAGGCCGAAGAAGAACGCCCCGGTCCAGCGCCAGGGGACGAGGAGCGGCACGAAGAACGAAGTGATGACGCCACCCAGGATGAACAGCGACATGACGAAGGCGAAGAGGCCGGTACCGGTGCTGAAGCCGAGCCAGGTTCCGCCGCCGAAGCCGCCGAAGTCAAAGGAGTACCAGGGCAGGAAGCCGTTGATGAACCAGAGTCCGGCGCCCGAAAGGAGGATGATCGCCCACGGAGTGATGGGGCTGATCGCGCCGGGCGCGGCGGGGCGGCCGTAGGAGGGCTCGCGCTCGCGGTAGGAGGGCTCGCCGTAGGAAGGAGCGCCGTAGCCGGGCGCCGATCCGTGCCCTTGATCGTAGGCGGGGGCGGGCGGGGCGCCGTACTGGGGCGGCGGCGCGGCGGGGGCGGCGGGCATCAATTCGGGGACGGAGGAGATGGGGGCCCAGTTGGCCATGCCCTGGCGCCAGACGGAATCGTTGGGGTTCAACTGGCCGGAGGCGACCATGTTGCGGACGTGATCGTCGGAAACCGGGCCTTGCTGAGCGCCTCCCTGGAAGTAATACCAGTCGGCCATGAATATTCCTCGCCGTTGTTATTGGAGCCGCCGCCCGCTTGGCGCGCTGGAACCCGGCCGGGCGAAAGCGCCTCGTGCTGATCTGAGAGGGGTTTCGCCTGTTTTAGCAAGAAAACGGCGGGGGTTCAAACGAAATCGGCGGCGAAAAAGGGATCGAGGCGGGCGGGGCGGCGTTACACTCCCTACGGCCGGGCCCCTTGCCTGTGTGGGAACTCGGCGGTTCGTTCAGACGCTTGGTCCTGGCGTGAGAGACGCCGTTTTTTGTTTCGCCCTTACAGGGCTACTGCCGAAGACCCGTGTCTTTCCCAGGGCGGCGCCCTGGGCTTTCTTGTTTGGCCCTTTCAGGGCCGTGGGGCTTTGCAGGACATGTTGGCCCCTCGGGCGCGTGGACCCTGTTTGGCCCGGTCGCCACGGCGCCGTGGCTTCCCTCCTTGTGCAGCGCTCCAAGTCGCACAAACGCAGGCCGGCGCGGAGGCGCCGTAACGCCCGGCATCGCAACGCCCCGCAACGCCCGGCATCGAAACGCCCCGAAGGGGCCGAACAAGACAGCCCAGGGCAACGCCCTGGGACAGGGATCGTTGCAAGCTGTGGCGCCCTGAAAGGGCAGAACAAGGCGGGCCCAAGAGCCGTCTCGTGGAAAAAAAGCCTGACCCATGTCGTCATGAACTCGGCGGTTCGTTCAGACGCTTGGTCCTGGCGCGAGAGACGCCGTTTTTTGTTTCGCCCTTACAGGGCTACTGCCGAAGACTCGTGTCTTTCCCAGGGCGGCGCCCTGGGCTTTCTTGTTCGGCCCTTTCAGGGCCGTGGGGCTTTCAGGGCCGTGGCGTATTCAGGGCCGTGGCGTATTCAGGGCCGTGGCGTATTCAGGACATGTTGGCCCGTCAGGCGCGTGGACCCCTGGTTGGCCCGGTCGCCACGGCGCCGTGGCTTCCCTCCTTGTGCAGCGTTCCAAGTCGCACAAACGCAGCCCGGCGCGGAGGCGCCGTAACGCCCGGCATCGCAACGCCCCGCAACGCCCGGCATCGCAACGCCCCGAAGGGGCCGAACAAGACAGCCCAGGGCAACGCCCTGGGACAGGGATCGTGTCAAGCCGTGGCGCCCTGAAAGGGCAGAACAAGGCGGGCCCAAGAGCCGTCTCGTGGAAAAAAAGCCTGACCCATGTCGTCATGAACTCGGCGGTTCGTTCAGACGCTTGGTCCCGGCGCGAGAGACGCCGTTTTTTGTTTCGCCCTTACAGGGCTACTGCCGAAGACTCGTGTCTTTCCCAGGGGGGCGCCCTGGGCTTTCTTGTTTGGCCCTTTCAGGGCCGTGGCGCTGTCCGAAGGGGTGAGACGCTCTTCGTCGCAAGCCCTAGGCCGCCGCTTCACGCCCGCGCGCGATCCGAAGCAGCCAGAACCATACGGCCCCGAGCAGCGCGGCGCAGATGGCGGCGATGACGGCGATGACGCGGAAGAGGCTGGCGCGCAGGTGGTGGATCGGTTCGAAGACGTCGCTGCGGTAATGCAGGACCATGGCGCCCCAGCGGGACGCCGCGGGGTCGTCGGCGCTGAGGGGGACGGCGGCAAAGCTGGCGAGGCACTCCTGGCCGGTGATCTCGTCCCGGTAATGGGTGCGCTGGCCCAGGTGATTGGCGAGGATGACGCGGCGCGTCGCCTTGAAACGACTGCTGATGTTGTCCTTCGTCTTGAGGAGCGTGGGCAGAAAGTGCGGGTCGGTGTGGAAGACGCACTGGCCGTGCTGGTTCAAGAGGGCGACGCTGCCCCCTTTGAGGTCGACGCCTTCGAGCCAGCTGTAAAGCTCCTGGAGGTAAATGAAGCTGATGAGGATGCCGATCAGCTTTTCCTTGCGCACGTCGGGGACCGGGCGGCCCTTGTCCGGCGTCGATTTGAGATCGTAGACGGGGGTCGAGATCGCAACCAGGATGGGTGAACTGCTCTCGTCGGCCAGGGTCGACTTGTAGGGCTCGGAGATGTAGGTGACGCCGACGTAGGGCGCCTTGTGATCGGCGGGAAGGTTGTCCCCCTGGCCGTGGTAGTAGTCGCGCCAGGCGTAGTTCTTGCCGTAGATATTGTGGAGTTCCTCGACGCGCTTGGCCCGTTTCGCCTGGCCCGCCGGAGTGTTGTCGACTTCCTTTTCGGGGTAGCCGCCGACGAGAAGCGTGCCGTCGGTCCCGTAGAAGATGAGGAGCGTGACGCCGGGGCGATAGCAGTCGAACATCAAGTGCTTTTCGAAGGCGTCGGTCGTGGGGTTCTTGACGTACGCGGCGTCGGCGATCTGCTCGGGCTTCAATTCGGCGAGGAACGATTTGGCGTGAGCGACGAGCTTCGGGTTCTGGGCGAGGCGCTCGACGCCTTCGGTAACGTCGGCCATCTGCTCGTGAACGACATTGCGGACGAGCTGGACGGTCGTCTTGTCGTTGGTGAGCATTTGATGCTCGAGGGTCGCTTCGGTGTTGCGGACGGCGTAGTGGACGAGGAGTCCGGCGAGGAGGCCGAGGGCGAGAATGAAGAGGATGGAGGCGGCGAGGCCGGCGAAGAGGAGGGGCCGGCGCCGGAGGTAGCGGTCGCGTTGCTCGAGGGCGGCGGCGATATCGCCGGCGCTTTGAAAGCGTTTGGCCGGGTCGAGGAGGAGGCATTTCTCGACGATGTCGGCGAGGGGGCGGTCCATGCCGTGGAGGCGGCGGTGCTGGTCGGGGGGCGGGGACTGGGCGACGCCTTCGCGGTAGCGCTCGAGGCGCGTGGTGAGGTGGGCGGTCTGGTTCAGCTCCTCGGTGAGCTTTTCATGAGCGCGGGGCGGAGCGCCGACGACCATGGCATAGAAGATGGCGCCGAGGCCGTAGACGTCCCAGCGCGTGTCGGGGATCTGCTTGGCGAGGTCGGCCTGCTCGGGGGCCATGTAATAGAAGGTGCCGAGGTTGACGGAGCCGGCGCCGGCCTGCACGTCCATGGAGAGATGGGCCTGGCCGAAGTCGGCGATGAGGGGCTTGCCGAGGGCGTCGAGGAGAATATTGGCGGGCTTGAGGTCGCAATGGCGGATGCCCTTGGCGTGGACGTAGGCGAGGGCGTCGACCATGCCGCGGAAGACCTTGAGCGCCTGCGGGACGGGGAGCGGGCCTTTGCGGAGGAGGGTGGCGAGCGAGCCCCCTTCCGCGTAGTTCATGACGAAGTAGGGGGGCGCGGCATCCGGATCGGCGTCCTTGAGCTGGATGATGCCGGGGACGGCGTCGAGCAGGGCGAGCTGCTTGATCTCGGCCCAGACCATCTGCCACATTTCGCCGACGCGGCGATGGAAGAACTTGAGGGCGACCTGCTTGCTCGTGCTGTCTTCGGTGGCGCGCCAGACGACGCCGTAGGTTCCGTGCCCGAGCTTGTCGTGAAAGGTGTAGCCGGGGACCGTGGGCGGACTCTCGCGGCTGTGGACGCTTTCGCTGGCGGACTGGCGAGCGTCCCGGTCGTCCTGGCGGAGCGTCGAGTCGAGCGGCCCGGAAACGGGGGCGTTGTCGGGGACGGTCCGGGCGTTCTTGGCGGTGTCCCTGTCGCCGGGGGCGGCGTAGGGCAGGGTCTTTTCCTGGGCCGGGTTGACGGCAGGGGACGGCGGCGGGTGATCGTCGCGCGGCATGGGTCGACGCCCGTGGAATGCGATGATGACAGGATAAGCGTTGGGCGTCGCGGTTCAAGACAGGTTCGGCTGGCCGGGCGTCCACCGCTTTCGATTCTGCTTTCATCGCGGAACAACGTGCCGTAAGATTACGTCTAAGCCGATGGCGTACCGCCGGTTCGCCCGCCCGAGCCCAGAACCCTCCCAAGGTCCACCGCAATGAACCAGGTGGTTCAAGCCCGCTGCCCCCACTGCCGGCGCATCTTGCGCGTCCCGGCCGCGTGGCTCAACCAGGTGATGCGCTGCACGTTCTGCAAGCGCACCTTTCAGACGCTTACCAGAGGACCGGCCGCCGCGCCCCCGCCGCCCGTGCCGGCGTCGTTGAAAGCGACGCCGTTGCCTCCGCCCGGACGGTTGGCGGCGTCGCCGTTGCCGCCTCCCGCCGCGCGGCCTCCGGCGCCTCCCGTGTCCGTTGCGGCGCCCGCGGGCGGGCCGCCGGCGGCGCCTGCCGGGGCCGACGCGTTGTCGTTCATTCCGCCGGGCCGGTCCAAGGCGCCGCGCGCCAAGGGAAGATGGCTGCCGGCGCTCCTGCTTTGGGGCGGCGTGCTCGCGGTGGCGGCGGTCCTCGGCATCCTCGCCTGGCCGGAGATCAGCAACCTGTTCCAGGGCAAGCCGGAAGCCAAGGAAAAGGTGGCGTCGAAGGACAAGAAGGATACGGACAAGGAGCGGAAGGACGGAACCGAGGCGACGACGGACAAGAGCGAGCGGAAAGACAAGAAAGGAGGGAAGGGCCCGACCGACAAGAGCGCTCCCCCTTCGCCGACGGACAAGACGGTCATCAGCAAAGAGGGCAAGGCGCCGGTGAAGGATCGGGATCCGCCCAAGAAGGTGGAAGATCCGCCGGAGAAGGAGAAGGTCGACGATCCGCCACCGAAGAAGAAGGATCCGCCTGTCGTCGTCAAGGGGGGCAGCGGCGAGTTTCCGCGCCGCGCCCTGCTGATCAACGTCAGCAACTACCTTCTGTTCAACCCGCTCTATTACGGGCAGGACAAGGACGGCAAGCGCCCCGGCGGCAGCACCGGGGCGGTCGCCCGCCGCCTCACCCTGCCTCCCATGAACTTTCCGCCCAGCCAGGTCTTCGAGCTGGCGGACGGCAAACGGCCGGGGAGCCATCCGACCACCAAGACCGTCATCGAGGCCGCCATCACCGACTTCGCCACGACCTCGCGCGAACAGGACCGCATCCTCCTGCTCTTCACGGGCCACGGCATGGAGATCGACGGCGAAGCCTACCTCGTCCCCGCCGACGCCATGCGCAAGGACGCCTCGTCGCTCATCAAGGTTTCGTGGGTCTTCGACCAGATCAAGGCCTCGAAAGCCAGGCAGAAGATCGTCATGCTCGACGTCTTCCGCTTCCCGCCCGCGCGCGGCGAGGAGATCGACGGCACCGGCGCCATGACGGAGGCCTTCATCAACAAGCTGTCCGCCGCCCCCGACGGCATCCAGGTCTGGGCCTCGTGCAGCAAGGATCAGCAGTCGCTCGAGCTGGAGAACGGCAGCCTCTTCTTGCAAGCGTTCAACGACGCCACCAAGGAGGTGAAGGTCGGCATCGCCCAGCCCGAGGAAGCGGTCCCGATCGTCGAGCTGTTGCCGCTGGTCAACAAGATCATGAAGGATCGCCTGAGCGGCGACAAGGCGAAGCTCGAGCAGGTGTCGCTGATGCTCGGCAAGGAGCTGGACGGCAAGGCGTACGACAAGAAGGAGGCCCTCGCCGCCGAGATCGAGTTCAAGGAGGCGGGCAGCGGCGACCCGGCGCTGCGCAAGATCGTCCGCAGCGTGGTCGACGACCTCAACCTGCTCGGCCCCATCCGCGGCAAGCGGCCGCCGGTCGCGGCGTCGTCGCTGTTCCCGTTCGTCACCGAGAAAATCAAGGCCTATGACGGCGAGTCGCTCAAGGAGGTCGAAAAGACGGTGCTGGCGGCCAAGGACAAGTACCCCCTGCGGGCCGCGTACTTCGAAGCGATCGACCTGCTCAAGGAATGCGCGACGTTCCCGATCAAGGACTATCAGCCGGGCCCGGTGACCGACGCGCTCAAGAAGCAGATCGAGGCGCTGCAAAAGGACGTGCCGGGCCTGCTCGATTTCAAGCTCAAGGCGCTGATGGCGAAGATGGAGGAGGTGCATGACAACGAGCGCGACAAGGAGACCTCGAAGCGCTGGCTGGCCAATTTCGATTACGCCCGCGCCATGATAGCCGCCAAGCGCATCTACCTCAACGAGTATAACTATCTCCTCGCGGGCATCCGGGGCCGACCGCGTCCCGGCGCTGGAGGGCGCCACCGGCTGGGCGCGTCGCCTCAAGCGCGGAGCTTCTCCACCTCGGAGAACGAGATAGCGCTCAACAAGAAGATGCCCAAGACCTGGGAAAGCCAAGGATTACAAGGACACGCCGTGGGCCATCCTGGCCGAGCCGCGAGAGCATGACCGCTGGGGATGGAAACTGGGCGCGCGGCGAAGGATTGAGGCGCCAAAGCTCCGCAGGCGAGCTCTGAGCCTGCGTGGTAGCCGCCCCTCCTCTAAGACCCCGGCCCGGGGGCGCCTCCGCCGCCGATACCTCCTCCACATTCACTTCACCCCACCGACTTGCCGCACGGGTTGTTCGATCGCCACCGGGCCTCCCAGCGAAGCGCGCAGGCAGGGGCCGATGTAGACCATCTCGGCGAACACCCGCAGTTGAATGCCGCTGCCGCCGCGGAACAGGCCCTCGCCCGTGACGCTCGTTTCGAGAACCAGGGCGTGTTTGCCGGAGGTGGCCCGGAGCAGGTCGAAGACCGCGTCGTCCCTTTTCATGTTGACCTTGAGCTGCGCGGCCACGTCGTGCGCCTTGGCGGCCACGTCCATCAGTCCTTCGTGCATCTCCTTGAATTGCTCTTCGGAGCTCCAGGCCCAGCCGGCGGGGACCGTGCTGACCGCGTAGGACGAGGTCCCGTAGCGCTGGAGGCACATCACCTGGTGGCTGCGGATGTACCAGCCGGGCGGCGGCGAGTAGGTCGTCCGCTTCGTTTCCTTGCCGGCCCCGCCGACCTGCAAGGACACATTGATGACCGGCAAGACCTGAATGTCGCCGATGTGCGGCGTTTGCGCGGGCGCGAGGCCGGGGCGGCCGGCCAGCACGACGGCGAGGATTGCCGGGAATCGGCTCCACCTGGTGACTTGCGTAAAGGCTAGCGACATGGCTCGCCTCCTTTCGATAGGCGTCCGTCTCCGACGGACGCCATCCACACTTGGCAAGAAGCGTGCCACGGGCGGAAGCCCCCCAGCCTGCGGCGCCGCGTCCTCCAGATTGCCGAAACGCCCGGCGTTCACGGGTCGGCAACGCGAGCCGTGACGTGAAACCGCACAGGAAGAGGCCGGTTGTGCCCATCGGCTGCCCCGCCTTCGCGGGACGAGCGTAACGCAGCCGGCAGTTCGCGGGCTGCGTGACCGGCGCCGTTCGCGGCTCTCTTGCCCCAGGTCCGCGGCGACAACGTAGCTACCGATTTGTGCGGCGCTGGGTTACGGTGGAGGTAGGTCGATCCCTCCGAGCGCCGGGGTTGCGCGCGCGGCCGCCGGCAATGCTTTCACTTCTGCGCGCGTTCTTTGGGAGACGGTGATGGACATGTCACGATTCTCGCTGGATTCGCTGCTGAACGGGACGGGAAACGGCGTGCTGCACGCGGAGACGGTGGCGCCGGCGGTGGATGCGCCTCGGCAAGACGCGGCGTGCGCGGAGGGGGCGGCGGCTGGACCCCGCAGGCTCGAAGACTCGCCTGCGGGCGTGGGCTTGAAGACGGGGAACCCTTACAACCGGCGGGTGGCGCGGTTGAAATGGGCGCTGCTGGACGCGGCGCCGGAGGAGGAGATCGTGGCGATCGGGAAGAAGCTGGTGCAGCTTGGGCTGGAGGGCAACGTGGCGGCGGCGCGGTTGCTGTTCACTTACGTGTTGCCGAAGGGGGTGGAGCCGGACCGGGTGAACATGGACGAGTGGGAGGGATACCGCCACGAGCAGCGGATGGAGGAGGAGATGAGGCCGATCATGAAGTCGCTGGAGCCGGAGTTCGCGCTCGATATCGTGCGGATGCTGCGGCCGGCGGCGTCGGCGGGGAAGGCGGCGTTGATGGGGGAGGTGCTGCGATCGGGATCGACGGACGTGTTCTCGTCGCCGGAGAAGCTGCGGACGGTGCTGAGCGGCGGCGCCGCGGCGCCGGCGAAGAAGGGGAAGAAGGCGCGGCGCAAAGCGGGTAAACGGTGAACGGCCTCTTTGGCGCCTCGCGGTCTCGGTTGGGCGAGCCGCCGGGGGGCTGAAGGGCGCTTCGCGCGGCTTTGCGGCGCGACTTTTGGGTGGCGCCGGGGTTTGATGAGAGGGCGAGGCACGTCCGGAATAGGCGTGGGCGTGGGTGGTGCGCGCTTGCCGTGCAAAGGGAGGGTGGCGCGGACGGAGCTTGACGGCGGCCGGCCGCGGTGTTGTCATGGCCGGATAGGGCGCGCAGACTTGCTAGCGCGCAAGAGGGCGAGGCTTATGCCAGCAGGAGCCTCGACCGCCTCGACCTCCCACACTCACCACTCACCACTCACTAAATCTGATACACCCACGCCGACGTCCGGCTATCGCTCTTGATCCGGAGCTGCGGCTTCTCCATCGAGACCACCGTGTACGGGTCCACGCTCTGCGTCAGCCACACGCTCGAGCCGATCACCGAATGATGCCCGATCGTCGTGTCGCCGCCGAGGATGGTGGCGTTGGCATAAACGACGACGTCGTCCTCCAACGTCGGATGCCGCTTCATGCCGCGGATGATGTTGCCCGCGGCGTCGCGCGGGAACGACAGCGCGCCGAGCGTCACGCCCTGGTAGAGCTTGACGTTGCGGCCAATGTCGCACGTCTCGCCGATGACGACGCCGGTGCCGTGGTCGATGAAGAAGCCCGGTCCGATGCGGGCCCCGGGATGGATGTCGATGCCGGTGCGAGAGTGGGCCAGTTCGGTCATGATGCGCGGGATGAGCGGCACGCCCAAAAGCAGCAGTTCGTGGGCGAGGCGATAGACCGTGACGGCTTCGAGGCCCGGATAGCAGAAGATGATCTCGTGGTGGCTCTTGGCTGCCGGGTCGCCGAGGAAGGCGGATTCGACGTCATCTTCGAGCAGCCGGCGCACGTCGGGCAGCCGGCGCAGGAACTCGACCGTCTTCTCCTGGGCCAGCGCTTCGAAGTCGAAGGCGGCCTGCCCCTCGTCCTCGTGCCGCATCGCCCGCATGACCTGCTGCGTCATCTTGTCGTGCAGCCGGTCGACGAGGTCGCCGACGTGGTACTCCATGTTCCCCAGGTGCAGGTTCTGCCGCCGCACGAAGCCGGGGTAGAGCAGATCGAGCAGGTCGTCGACCATCTCGGCGACCGCCTCCTTGGAGGGGAGCGGCCGGTGCCCCAGGTGGTTGATGTGCCGGCACTCGGTGTAGGTAGCGACGATCGCTTCGGTGACCTCGGGCAGCGTTTCCTTCAAGCGGATGTCGGTGGCCATGGTATTCCCGGGTAAGTCGTGATCGAAGGCGCATCGGCGAGCCGGGCGGCGTAAGCCCCCGGAGGAACCGGAAACTCGGAGCGTGGTCTTAGATGCAGGAAGGAGGTCAGGCGATCCCGGGAGAGTCGGACGCTCAGCCGGCGATCGCCGGAGAACAGATACAGCGAAGAGAAGAGCGTCTCATAAGCCGGGTCTCGAAAAGGCTCATTGCATCCTAGGCCGGGACAAGGCGCCCGTCAATTTCTCATCGGAAGCCAGGGCCCCCCATCTGAGCAATTTCCGCCCCACTTTGGAGTGCGCGACTTGATTCCCGCTTTCCAACAGCAAACCTTCACGAGGGGGCTCCCTGCCCTTCGGCTAGGCATCGGCTGCTTCGAGCAATGGCGGCCTCAGCCGGGCAATCCATGACAATCTCCATCGAAACCGCCTCGAACGTTTTATCATTTCCCCTTTTCCCAAAATAACTTGCGGCACACAATCACTGTCAAACCCAATGCGACGCACAATTTGGCCCTGAATTTGCTCTTGAGTGTCCCAATCAGCCGTCCGGCTCGACTAGTCATGGGAGAGGTGGCTACCGGGTCGGAACGGCTCTTTTTTTTGCGCTCCTCTTCAGCTCTTCATTCATTTTTCCCTTGCTCCCCAAGTCCGTCCCCTCAAAATAGAGCTGTTAAAACCGATCTCCTTCATCGTACCCGACAGGAGGCGCCACGATGTTGCCTGAGCGCCATCCGGCCAATCCGGGCGTCGCTACCCAGTTCAACTTCACCCCCGCCGGCTCTCGCGCTCCCCTCCAGTTCGACCTTACCAAGCTAGCGGCCGACGTCCTCGGGCAGCGCGGCCACTCCGTCCGGCGGCGCGAATCCTGGCTCGAGCATCCCAGCGGCTTCCTTTTCCTTCCCCAGGTCGCCGACATTCAGGGCCTGCCCGACGGCGGCGTCCACACCGTCACGACGATGCAGGTCAACCATCCCTCACTGTGCGCCGAGGGCATCTTCGAGTACCAGCATTCCGCCGGCGCCCGCGTCGATGAAGCGCTGCGCAACGGCTTCGACGGCTGGGCGCTCGGCGACCTCGTCACGCTTCTCGCCGCGCTCGAGGCCAAACCCTCGAACTGCACCTTCATGGAGATGTCGTTCCCCGAAACGGAGGAGCGGCCGGCCCGGATTCGCCGTGCCATCCTCGGACCGGTCGCCCATTTCATGTCGAAGCCGCCCAAGATCGCCGCGAACGAGGAACACCCCTTCTGCCCCTGTTGCCTCCTGACCAACTCTTTCCAGACCTTCGAGCAGTTCATCACGGGGGACGGCTTCTTCGGCCTGCGCCTGTTCGCCGGGCGGGACGAGCAAGGGGCGCCCCAGGCCGATTGCCGCGTCAACGGCGAGGAATACGAGCCGGGCAAGGAGGCGTTGCGCGGCTACGCGAGGACTTGGCCCGCGGCGGGATACGAGTTCCGCAAGCAGTACGTGGTGCTGCAAAACGCGGAGAAGTTGACGGCCGAGCGTCGCTAATTTAGTGCGAGAATGAGCGACATCAACGGCTGAAGGGACTTTCCTGGGGTTATTGACCAGCGAACCGCCGCCCACACTCTTCCGAGTAGGGTTCGACCTCTCCTTCGACCGTGCCGATGTAACCGGCCAGGAAGTCGAAGAGGGTGGCGCGTTCGGGTGCGCCATTGGCGGTCAGGGCCGGGGCGAAGAGTCGGCGCAACCCATCAAGCGCCAGCAACTCGGGAGTCGTGCCGCGGCGGTGGGCCTCGTCAGCCAATCGGCCCTCCAAGTCCGGAGGGAGCGTTATCGTGGTCATCGGAATGCCTCCGGCGCCATTCTACCGCGCCGATGGCCATTCCGACACGCTGGGCCGCCTTGTCGAGCGGTAGCGCAGGGACCGCCAGTCGATAAGATCACCGAGGTCAACGCCTCTATGGCCTTCGGCCCGTCCGCTCGCGGAGCGTGCGGACCACTCTATCCCCGCTCGTCCCCAACGGAGACGACCCATGCGCATCTTCCTCGCCGGCGGCTCGGGCCTCATCGGTAGCCGGCTCATTCACGCTCTCCACGGTCGTGGCGACCAGGTCGTCCTCCTCACGCGCCGACCTGAAGCGCTGACCGATTCGCTCGGCCCGCTTTGCACCCTCCTCAAGGGGGACCCGATGCAGGAAGGCGACTGGATGGCCGAGGTCGCCGGGTGCGACGCGGTTATCAACCTCACGGGCGAAGGCGTCTTCAACCGCCGCTGGCGCCAATGGTTCCGCGAGCTGATCTACACGAGCCGCATCAAGTCGACCGAGAATATCGTCCAGGCCCTCGCCCGCCAACCGCATGACAAGCGGCCAAAAGTCCTCGTCAACGCTTCCGCCATCGGCTACTACGGCCCCACCGGCGACCGGGAACTCGATGAATCCAGCCCGCCCGGCAGCGACTTCCTCGCCCAGCTGTGCGTCGACTGGGAGAAAGCGGCGCAGCAGGCGACCGAGCATGGCGTCCGCCTCGCCCTCGTCCGCGTCGGCCTCGTCCTCGATCCCGCGGGAGGCGCGCTCAAGAAGATGATCCCGCCCTTCAAGATGTTCGTCGGCGGCCCCGTCGGCTCAGGCAGGCAATACGTGAGTTGGATTCACCACGAAGACATGGTGGGCATCCTGCTTCTCGCCTTGGACAACGCTGCTGTCGCCGGTCCGATCAACGCCACGGCGCCGAACCCCGTCACCAACCGGCAACTCTCCAAAGCCCTCGGCCGAGCGCTGCACCGCCCCAGCTTCTTCCGTACCCCCGGCTTCATGCTGCGCCTGATGCTCGGCAAGGTGGCGGGATTGATCACCGCTGGGCAACGCGTGCTGCCGACGCGGGTGCTGGAGCTGGGTTACGCGTTTAAGTTCACGGATGTGGACGCGGCGATGGCCGATCTGTTTGCGCCGCGCTAAGGCGCTGATGCGTCAGCCTTGGAGTCGCTGGCCGCTAGGAACGGAGCCAAAAAAGACTGCAGCCGCTCGGACTTCTTGACTCTTGCGATCGTCTTGGTGACGTAGGATTTGTCCCATTTGAAAGGCCAGCCTTCGATATCGCAGAGGGCTTGCGCGGCCCTTCTCGATTCTCCCGGATTGAAAAAAGTCTTTCCTTCTCGATCCGGATCGAAGAGCATTTGCACTAGGAAATTAAGCGCTTTCAGGTCGCCGAGCTTTCCCAGGCCCCATGCCGCCACTATTCGCGTTTGCTTGTCCTGCTTTTCGTCTTTAAACCACTTCGTCAAGTACGGCCGGCAAGTCGGTCTTGCATAACCTTTCAGTGCCCAAGCGAACCGCCACGTTCCTTGATGGTCCACTCGCTTCGCCAGGCGGAGAAGAACGGGAAGGTTCTCGTCCGCCCTAAGAGTTCCCGCCGCATGAACCGCCAGACCTCGGCAGAATGGGTCCGGGTCGTGTTCGATGATTTGGTTCAGTAGCGGGGCAAACTCGGTGAGGCCACGCTGCTCGACGGTCTGAATCAGCCATGACCTCCACCGCGGATCGGGATCTTTGAGCCACTCCCGGATTCGGTCGACAACTTCCGCGGTGTCCGTGAGTTGCGACAGCACGTAGACCGCTTCGCTGCGCCGTTTCTTGCTGGAGCCGACCGCCTTGTCCAACGCGTCCAGCACACCCTCTCGGGGAAGCTTTGCAGCCTCCCCGAGGACAGCGTCGCCAATGACCTCCTGCTCGTCGTTGCTCAATCGCCGAGACGATACAAGACGATCGAGGAGGCTGCGGATTTGTTTAACCAGGCTCTTGGGCGCCGTTGCCATTCTGTTGTCGAGGACGGACGAGCCTCAATTCGCCCCCTCTTCCTTGTGCAACTCCACAATAATCCCCCCCAGCCGCAGCCATTTGTGGACCGGCGAGAAGTAGTGCGGCTTCACCCAGCGCAACCCCAGCGACCCGCACGTCTCTTTCAGCTCGTGCCGGTTGTAAGTCCGGCAATGCCACATCCGGCTGCACATCGTCCCGGTGATCGTGTCCTCGGTGCACATCAGGAGCAGCTTGCCCCCCGGCTCCATCACGCGCGTCAACTCGCGCAACCCGGGGCGGGGATCGGGCAGGTGCTCGAGCACCCAGCCGCACACGACCGCGTCGAAAAACCCGTCCGGATACGGCAGCCGCGTCAAGTCGGCGGCCACGTGCGAGATCGACCGCCCGCGCAGCCGCCGCCGCGACCGGGCCAGCATCCGCGGCGCCAGGTCGAACGCCGTGCAGAAGGCGCCTTCCCCCAGCCAGCGCAGGAGGTACTTGGAGTATCGCCCGTTGCCGCAGCCCGCGTCGAGGACGCGCTTGCAGTGCCGCACGTCGAACGCCTTGGGCCGGATCAGCCGCCCGGCCAGCGTCTCATGCCCGGTCACGAAGCCGGTGAAGCCGGTGAGATGACCGGCGAGGCCGTCGTAATGGTCGCGGATGAAGCTGCGATACTCGGCGCCGCTCTTGCGCCGCATCGCCTTCGACTCGATGGCGCCCATGATGCCGCGGCGGCGCTTCGGCGGCGCATGGTCAAGAGAGGATTGCTCGGTGGAAGGGTCCATGGCGTGGAGGGCACTCCCGGGAGGGTGTCGGGGGGAGTTTTTAGATTATACGCCATTCCGACGAAACGCAAGCCGCTGCCGCGTTTCGCGACCGCGGCGTCGAAAAAAAAAATTCCGGAAGGGCGCTGGTCCCAGGGGGGCAAGGGACCTCGCGGCCGCTTCCGGAAAGGAGGCGCTGAAAACGCATCAACCCGCTCGCTCAGGAGCCGGGACCAGGAACCTCTCTAGCAAACAGCAAACGATCTACCCAAGATAGGAACGCGGCCAAATGCCTTGCCTCGATCAAGAACGTTGCGAAGAAACCGAGGCGATCCGACCAATCCGTCAACCAAACAAAGACAGGAAGGTTGGACTCCATCCAACCTGCCCGTATCTTACGACCGCCGGCGAACGGCTGTCAAGCCGGAACCGGGATTTTTCCCGTGCTTCACGACGTTTTCGCGGAAGATGCGCCATAGACGGCGAACGAGTCTTCCGTCTCCCACAGCTGCACCCGCGTCACCGGAAACTTTTGCTCGCGCGCGAAGTCATAAATTAGCTTGGCGATGTTCTCCGCCGTCGGGTTGACGTCGAGAACGACCACCGGCTCCTGTTGCCGCTGAAGGTAGCCCAGCACCGGGTCCTCCTTGTGTAGCAGCATGCGGTGATCCAGATGCTCGTCGATCCAACTCCCCACGACGCGCTTGATGCTCGAGAAATCCATCACCATGCCCAGGGAATCGAGCTTCTCGGCGGCCAGGAAGATCACGGCCCGGCCGTTGTGCCCATGGAGATGCCGGCACTTGCCGTCGTAGTTCAACAGGCGATGTCCGTAGCAAAAGCGGATCTCCTTGGCGACTTCGAACATGGCGGCTCCGGTTGGACAGGCCTTGGGCGGTCCTGTGGCTTATTGTAGGCTGAGGACTGGGCGAAGGGTTGCGACGCAAGGGAAGGCGGCCCCCCCGCGTGGAAGGAAGATCATGACGGACGTCCTACCTCACTGGCACGATTTTGCCGAGATCACTCGCGCCAAGGAGCCGCTCGCCCCTTTCACGCAGCTCAAGATCGGCGGCCCGGCGGAGGCCCTCGTTGAGCCGCGCACGGCCGCGGAGCTTCAGGCCGTGCTGCGCCGCTGCGCCGAGCAACATCTGCCGTGGCGCGTGCTGGGCGGGGGCGGGAATCTGCTGATTCGAGACGAGGGTGTTAAGGGGGTCGTCCTGCGCTTGAGCGCTCCGGCCTTCAGCGGCGTCGAGGTTCGCGGCCGGCGCATCCGGGCCGGGGCGGGCGCCAGCCTGGCGTCGCTCATCTCGCACGCGGGACGGCACGGGCTTTCCGGGCTGGAACAGTTCGTCGGCCTTCCCGGCACGGTCGGCGGGGCGCTGCGCAACTTCGCCGGCGACCGCTTCGGCGATCTGGGCCAGCGCGTCGTGCAGGTCGAGGGAGTCGACTATCAGGGCCAGGCGGTCGTGCTGCAGCGCGAAGAGCTGGGCATCAGCGCCGGGCTCGATGAAGTCGTCGTCGTCGCCGCCGAGTTCGAGCTCGACCCGGACAGCCCCGAGGGGATCGTCAAGCGCATGCGCAAGGCGTGGATCCACCGCAAGGCGTCTCAACCGTTCACGTTTCAGTCGGCGGTCCGCATGTTCAAGAACCCGCCCGGTCTGAGCGCGACGGCCCTCATCGAGCAGGCCGGCCTGGTCGGCACGCGCGTCGGCGGCGCCGTCGTGAGCGATCGTGACGCGAGCTACGTCGTCGTGGAAGCGGGGGCCGGCTCGCGCGACGTGCTCCGCCTGCTCGACCTGGTCCGCAGCCGGGTCGAGGAAAAGTTCAACATCGAGCTGGAATCGGATATCACCGTGTGGTGACCGAAGCGCGTGCGGCCCGCACTCGGTCCAACAGAACGGCCCTCGTCCTCCCGGCGACCCGCCATGCGACGCGCCCTCATCCAGATCGGCCTGGCGCTTACGGCGGTGGCCGGGCTGGTCGCGCTGCTCTTCTGGCTGCACCCTGCCCTGCTCGAGCGCCTGCGCGGGCAGGACCGCTTTCGCCTCCCGCTCAGGGATGTGCAATGTCCCACGCCCCCCGGCCTGACACGCGGCGAGTTTCTCGACCAGACCCAGTACTACGCGTCGCTGCCGGAGAGCCTCGAGCTCCTCGAAGACGGGCTGGAGGAGAAGCTCAAGGAGGCCTTCGCCAAGCACCCCTGGGTCGAACGGGTTGACGCCGTCCGTGTCTTGCCGCGCACCGTCGAGGTGGGGCTGACCTTTCGCCGTCCCGTGCTGGCCGTCAAGAGCCCGGCCGGTATTCGGGCCGTGGATCCGGCAGGCGTGCTGTTGCCGCGCAACGCCGTGACCGAAGGCCTCCCGCTCATCGACGGCGAAGCGCCGCGCGGGCCCGAGGGCGCCCCGTGGGGAGACCCGCGCGTCGAGAAGGCGGCGCGGTTGGCGGAGAAGAAGTAACTGCCCTATCGAGCATGAAGTATGGAAATGGATCTCACCCGCCACACCGTCTTCGAAGCCTCCGCCGGCACGGGGAAGACGTACACCATCGAGCAGATCGTCAGCCGCCTGCTCGTGGAGGGAATCGAACTCCAGCAGTTGTTGATCGTGACCTTCACCGAGAAAGCGACCGGCGAGTTGCGGGCACGGCTCCGCAAGCGGATCGAGCAGGACCACGCCCAGCGGCCGGAGAAGGCGGCCCTGCTGCGCAAGGCGCTCGACTCCTTCGACCAGGCGGCCATCTCGACCATTCACGCCTTCTGCCACAATCTCCTGCGCGAATTTCCTCTCGAGCAAGGCCAGGAGTTCGCCCTCAAGCTGACGCCGCGCCAGCAGCTGGTCCGCCCCGCCCTTCGCGCCGTCGAACGCACGCTCTGGCCCCGCCAGTTCGGCCCGGACCTGGCCGCCGCCCTCCAGGCGGCCGACTACGACGTCGCCCGGTGGGAGAAGGAAATCGTCGCCGTCGCGGGGCGGTACCGGCCCGGCGCGCTGCTCCGCCCGCATCACGACGAAGGCGCCGCCTGGACCGGCCCCGCGATTGCCGCAGGCGCCGTCGACGCAACCGTCGCCGAGATGCGCCGGGAACAGGAGCGGCGCGGCCTGTTCACCTTCGACGACATGATCGAACGCGTCGCCGAGGCGCTCGACCCCGAAATGAACCCAAGCGCGGCGCTGATCGCCAAACGTCTGCGCGGCCGGTTTCGCTACGCCATCGTTGACGAGTTTCAGGACACGGACCCCGTCCAGTGGGACATCTTCCGCCGCGTCTTCCTCGAAGGGGAGAACAACCTCCTCTTCCTCGTCGGTGATCCCAAGCAGGCGATCTTCGGCTTCCGCGGCGCCGATCTGCCCACCTATCTCAAGGCGCGCGACGAGGTGATGCAGAAGTATGGCGGAGTGGTCCGGCCGCTCACCGAGAACTGGCGCGCCATCCCCAACCTGCTCACCGGCCTGAACCGCCTGTTCCAGGCGTCCGGCTGGTATGCCGATCCCGCCACGGCCCAACCGGGAGACATCGCCTATGTGCCGGTCTCCCCGCCGGAGCGTCCGCAGACTCAGATCGAGCACGACGCGACCGGCACGGCGCCGCTCAACGTCGTCGACGTCAGCGCCGCCACGCGCCTCGCCGACGCCCGCCGCCGCAACAGCGTCTTCGTCGCCGAGGAAATCGCCCGCCTCCTGTCGGCCCCTGAAAAACTCATCTTCCAACGCAAAGGCAAAACCAAACCGCTGGAAGCGTCCGATATCGCCGTCCTCGTTTTCCGCCGCGGCGAGGCCGCGACCCTCACCAAGGAGCTGCGCCGCCGCCGCGTCCCTTTTTCCTTTTACCGCCAGATGGGCTTGTGGAAGAAATCGCCCGAAGCGTTCCAGGTCGGCTGCCTTCTCGACGCCCTCGCCTGCCCCGACGACGCCGCCATGTTGCGGCGTTTGCTCCTCACGCACATTTTCCGCATCTCCCCCACGGAGCTGGCCGCCGACCGCGACCTGCCCGACCATCATCCCGCCCGACTCCTCTTCGAGCGCTGGCTGGAGATGGCGGAGGAGCGCTCCTGGGCGTCCCTTTTCCGCTCGCTCCTCGAAGACTCCGCCCTCCTGCGCCACGACGACCCCGGCGACCTCGACCGTCCGCTCGCCAATCTGCGCCGCATCCTGGGCGACCTCGAACAGGCCGCCTACCGCGACAGTCTCGACATCCACGGCCTGCTTGCTTTTTTCCGCCGCCAGCAGAGCCGGCCCGATGCCGACGAGCAGGATTTCGAGCCGATTGAAACGCAGGCGCCCAAGGTGCAGATCATGACGGTGCACGCCAGCAAGGGGCTCGAATACCCAATCGTCTTCCTCGCCGGCGGCTTCACCACCAAGCTCGACTTTGGACCCATCAGCGTCGCCGAATACCGCGACGAGGCCAACCGCCGCGTTCTTCATTTTGGACCGGACGATTCCGCGAAGGACGCCCACAAACAGCAGCGCCAGAAGGAGGATCATCGCCTGCTCTACGTGGCGCTGACGCGGGCCATGCTCAAGCTCTACCTGCCGATGGTCCGCACCGAAAAAGGGGAACCGGCCGCGCGCTATCCCGGACCTCTCTGCTCGTTGCTTCGCCCGGCGCTCGAGAACGCCCAACTGGAGCAGCTGGGAAAAGACTTTGTCACAACGTTCGACGGGACGCCGAAACTCGCCCCGCCCACCGTGCTGCCGGCGCCACCGTTCCATGAGGAAGGCGCGTCATTGCCAGGGCGCCAGAGGAAAGCCCGCGCCCAATCGAGTGAAACGCCGGAAGGAGAAGCCCTCCTCATTGCCGACCCGCTCTTCCCGCGTCTGACGGCCGGTTTCAGCAAGCGCCGCATCGCGCTCGCCTCCTTCTCCAGCCTGGCCCGGCGCGACCCTGTCGAGCCGGAGGTCTTCTTCGGCGACGCGGGCGAGCTACCGACCGACGACGAGCCGGACACGGACGAGGGTGATTCCCTGCGCGGCCCCGTGTTCGGCGACCTGGTCCACCGCGTGCTGGAACGAATCGACATGGAGGAGGTCCGCGCCGCGGCCGGTCTCGAAACGCTGTGGCGCGAGGGATCGCCGGCCCGAATGCTGCTCGAGCGCGAGGTCACCCACGCGCTGCCGACCTTGCACACCCGCATCCACGATCCCCGGACCGCCTGCGAAACGCAAGTCGCCCGGCTCGTCTGGCTGGCGCTGCGAACGTCATTCACGCAGCTCGGCGTTGCCATCGCGGACGTCAAAGATCTCCTTCGCGAAGTCGAGTTCCTCTTCCCCTACGAGCGCAGCCCGGAGGAAGGCTTCCTCACCGGCTTCATCGACATGATCCTCCGGCACGAGGGACGTTACTATCTGCTCGACTGGAAGACCAACGTGCTCGACGCCTACGACCGCGCGACCATGACCGAGGCGATGCGCGAGGCGGATTACGTGCGCCAGTACCGGCTCTACGCGGTCGCCCTGGAACGCTGGCTCAGCCGCGTCCTTGGCCCGGAGTTCTCCTTCGCGTCCCATTTCGGCGGCGTCTTCTACATCTTCCTGCGCGGCCTGAACGGCCGCGACGACGCGGAGGGCGTCTTCTTCGTCAAGCCGGATGCCGCGGAGCTGACCTTGCAAAACGTGTTATCGCATTGATCACGACAAGACGAGAAAGACCGTAAGCGATGGATGTGCTGTCGGTGGAAGTCGTTGCCGCGCTGAACTACCTGCGCGACGCATGTCGCGCGGACGACGCCCGGCTCCGTCGCTTGCACGAGGGCGCGGCCAGGAACGGCGGGCTGCTCGCGACCGACTTCTTCACGCTGCGCGATTGGCTGGAGACCGCAGGTTATCAGGACAGCCTGCCGCTCCACGCCCTCATCATCCTGCTCATGACGGCGCTGGACGAGGGCAGCCTGTGCCTGGAGGAGAGCGAGGACTGCTTCCGGCGACGCCTGGAAACGGTGATCGACAGCGAGGACGCACGCTGGTGGGCTGCCGTTCTCGCGCGCGACCTCAAAACGAACGCGTACGAGCGCTTGATCGGCGCCGATGCCGAGGCGGGTACGCCGCTGGTCCGGACCACGATCCAGCAGCAGCCATTCTTGTTCTTTCAGAAGTATGAACGACAGGAAAGACGTTTCCGCGACGCGCTGGAGACGCGCCTCGCCGCGGCGATGGCGCTTCCCGCATCGGTCGACATGGAACGCCAGGAAACCATCCTGGCTGAAGTCCGTGTCGACAAGCCGCTGCGCGCCGGCGGGGCTCCGCTCGCCCTGGATGAGGACCAGTGCGCCGCGCTGGGCCTGTCGCTGCTCGAGCCGCTCGTCCTGATTTCCGGCGGCCCGGGCACGGGAAAAACGTCCCTCGTCCTGACCGCTCTGCGCTGCCTGACGCGCTGCGGGATCCCCACCGACCGCATCGCCCTGGCGGCCCCCACCGGCCGCGCCGCCCAGCGCCTCGGCGACTCCCTTCGCGCCGGTCTCGCCTCCCTCGGCCCTGATCCCGCCCCGGCCGACGCCGCGCTCGCCGCACTGGCGCCGATGACGCTGCACCGTCTCCTCGGCTACCTTCCGGCCACGGGGACGTTCCGCTGTCATCGCGAAAACCCGATCGCGGCCGATGTCGTGGTCGTCGATGAAGTGTCGATGGTTGGACTGACGCTGATGGCGCAGCTCTTCGACGCCCTCGCCCCGAACACCCGCCTGATCCTGCTGGGGGACAAGGACCAGTTGCCCTCCGTTGAGGCCGGCGCCGTCCTGGCCCATATCGTCCCCGAAAGCTTCTTTCCGACGTTCAGCGCGGAGGTCGCCCGGCGCCTCAACCGCCTCTTCCCTGAGTTGAAGGTCCCGGCCGCCGTCGCCGAGGGGCCGCTTTTCGACGCGCAGCCGCTGCGCGATCACGTCGCCCTCCTGCGCGTCAATCACCGTTCGGAGGGACGCATCCAGGACTTCGCTCAGGCGCTCAACCGCGGGGACACGACGCGCCTTGCCGCTCTGCCCACTCCGGAGCCGGACTCCCTTGTCCAGGGGGATGGCTGGGCCCGGATGGCGACCGACGGAGGCTGCTGGTTTCTGCCCACGCGCACGGCGCGCCCCCAAGAGCTGCACGTTATTCTCGAAAGCTGGTTTCGCCACGCCTATGTCGACGCGGCCAGCGAGCGCGGCGGCTTCCTCGACCTGGTCGCAGCCGCTCGCCTGAACGCCGCCGACGACTACGATGAGGACAGCGCCGCCCGCCTGCGCGACCTTTTCACGCTGCTCGACCGCGCGCGTCTCCTGACGCTCGTCCGCGACGGTCCCTGGGGTTGCGTCGATATCAACCGCCTCATGGAGCGTCTGCTGCGCGACCGCACCGGCGTCAAGCGGCGCTCCGCTCTCGTCCCGGGCGCCCCCGTCCTCGTCACCCGCAACGACGACGCGCGCGGCCTCTCCAACGGCGACGTCGGCCTTGTCCTCGCCACCGAGAGCGGCTGCCGCGTCGTCTTCGCCCGCCAAGACGGCTTCCGCTCCTTCCCCGCCGACGCTCTGCCCGGACACGAGCCCGGCTTCGCCCTGACGGTTCACAAGAGCCAGGGTTCGGAGTACGACGAGATGTTCCTGGTCTTTCCTCCCGAAGGCGCCCGTCGCCTGCTGACACGCGAGCTCGTCTACACCGCCGTCACCCGCGCCCGGCGCCTCGCCGTCCTGCACGGCAAGGAGGAAGTGGTGCGCCAGGCGATCACTGCCCGCGTCGAGCGCGAAGCCGGCTGGCTGCGCACGCTGCACGGCCTGACATGACTCTTCGGTATCGCCACACAACCGGGCGAGCCGCAGCTCGCTTGCGGTTTCGCGTGCAGTGCCGCTCGCGGGCGCCGGATCCCGCGCCGCTCACGATTTCCGCTGGACATTGCTTTCCCAATGCCAAACAATGGCGCCGGCTGCACGCTCTTTCTTGGAGGCCCAATGCGTCCCTTCGTCGCCGCGCTACCTTTCCTGCTGTGCCTCACCCCGGTCATCGCCCAGGAGAAGAAAGACCTGTTCGCCCGTGACAACCTGGTCGCCTGGTGCATCGTCCCTTTCGATGCCAAGAACCGCGGCCCCGCCGAACGGGCCGACATGCTCGCCCGCCTCGGCTTCAAACGTTTCGCCTACGACTGGCGCTCCGAGCACGTCAAGACCTTCGACGCCGAGATGGACGCCCTGGCCGCCAAGGGCATCCGCCTCGAAGCCTTCTGGTTCCCCGCCGTCCTCAACACAGAGGCCCGGCAAATCCTCGATGTCCTCAAGCGCCACAAGCTGAAGACGCAGCTCTGGATCACGATGGACGACCCTGCCCCCAAGGCCAAGGACCAGGTCGACAAAGTCAGAGCCGCCGCCGACCGCCTCGCCCCCATTGCCGATGAAGCCGCGAAGATCGGTTGCTCCATCGCCCTCTACAACCACGGCGGCTGGTTCGGCGAGCCGGAGAACCAGCTCGCCATCATCGACACCCTCAAGCGGAAGAATGTCGGCATCGTCTACAACCTGCATCACGGGCATCACCAGCTCGACCACTTCCCCGCCCTGCTGAAAAAGATGGCGCCCCATCTCTGGTGCCTCAACCTCAACGGCATGGTCAAGGACGGCGACAAGACCGGCAAGAAAATCCTCCCCCTCGGCCAGGGCGACCTCGACCTCGGTCTCCTCAAGACGATCCAGGCCAGCGGCTACCGCGGCCCGATGGGCATCCTGGGCCACACCAGCGACGATGCCGAGGAGCGCCTGCGCGACAACCTCGACGGCCTCGACTGGCTTTTGCCGCAGCTCGCCGGCAAGGAAGCGGGGCCGCGGCCGAAGCTGCGGACGTATGGGGGGGCGAAGAAGGGGGCGCCGTGAGGCATCGACCATTTCTCGTACTTGAGGTAGAATCCAAGCATGAATGTAACGCTGGAGCACCCATGAAAACTATCCGAGTCGAAGACACGCCGCTTGCATTGTTGGAGGCGTTTGCCGAACCCGTCACCTTCTTGAACTGCCGCGGCGAGGCCATCGGAACATTCCATCCGGCTGGAAAGACTGCCGACGTATATGAACGGGCTCGCGAGAGATTCGCGCAAAGGTCGGGGACCAACGGTCGTATTCCCCCCGGCGCCAAAACAACCCGTGAGCTGTTCGAGCATTTCAAGACTTTGACGACGGACGAGAAACTGATCCAGCGACTCGACCAACTCATTCACGGGAAAGATGGCTAACACCGTCGTCTGGGACCCAAGCGCCCAAAACAAACTGACCATCCTCTGGATCACCGCGCCGGACCGCCAGGCCGTCACGGACGCCGCGAACCGTATCGATCAACTCCTGAAGTTCTATCCCGATATGGTGGGGCAAGAGTACGGCGATGACCGCCTTCTCGTCGTTGAGCCATTGGCCGTCCTTTACAGCTATTCGCCGGACGACCGCCTCGCCGTTGTCAAAGAAGTCGAGCTTATCTGATGAGCCTACGTAGGACAGCTTGCTCCGGAGGCTGAATGCGCCGTCTTTTCTTCGTGACGTTTCTGTTCGCCCCAAACGCGTTAGGGCAAGGCCCGGCGGAGGGCCCCTTTCCCTACGACCCCAAGCTCATCGCCCAAATCCTCGCCGAAGCCAAGACCGGCGACCCGCGCCACGGCGTCGAGGTGTTCCGCGCTCCGCAGTTCGCGTGCCTTGGCTGTCACAAGGTGGGCAAGGCCGGCGGCACGGTCGGCCCCGATCTCTCTCTCCTCAGTCGCTGCCTCAAGCCGGAGCAGATCGTCGAAGCCGTCCTCTGGCCCAAGCGCGAGGTCAAAGACGAGTACAAGGCGATCAGCGTCGTCACCACCGATGGCCGCGCCGTCACAGGCTACAAGGAAAAGGAAAACGCGAAGGAGCTGGTCCTGCGCGACCCGGCGACCGGCACGACGACGACGATCCTCAAAGCCGACATCGACGAGCGCAAGGAAATCGGCTCCCTGATGCCCGATGGTCTCACCGCCGCCATGACGCCGGCGCAGCGCCGCGACCTCTTCCGCTTCCTCCTCGAACTCGGCAAGACCGAGGGCCTCGCCGACCTCGTCCATACCCACGCTCACGCCGTCGCCTCCTTCCCCATCGAGCGTGCCCCGCTCAAGCCGGAGGATTGGCCCCACTGGAAGGACCACGTCAACCGCGACCGGCTCTACGACTTCTACGCCCGCGAAGCGGACTACTTCATGAAGCAGCCGAGCGTGCCCCCTCTCTTGCCGCAGTTCCCCGGGCTGGATGGCGGCAAATACGGCCACTGGGGCAATCAGAACGAGAAGGTCTGGGCCGACGGCCGCTGGAACGACGCCGACATCGGCAATCTTCTGTGCGGTGTGTTCCGCGCTCCGGGCGTGATCGTGCCGCGCGGCGTCTGCGTCCGCCTCGGCGAAAAGGGAGAACTCGGCGTTTGCTTCAACCCCGAGACGCTCTGCTACGAAGCGCTGTGGCAGACCGCGAAAAAAGCCGATGGTTCCCCCGCCAACTTCCTCAAGTTCTCCCCCGTCCGCCACGGCTTCCTCGATGGCCTCCAGATCAACGGGACGCCGCTGCCGCGCCCCGCCGGCGCCAAGCCGGAGCGCCCTTTCGTCTACCATGGCTTCTTTCGCCACGGCGACCGCGTCCTCTTCTCCTACACGATCGACGGCATCCGCATGCTCGACGCTCCGTGGGTGGAAGACGGCAAATTCACGCGCATCGTCGCCCCGGCCGACAAGCACCCGCTCGCCAAGCTGACGCGCGGCGGGCCGAGCCGCTGGCCGCAAGTCCTCGAGACGCGCGGGGTCCTCGGCAAAGGCGGGCCCTACGTCGTCGATACCATCGAGCCGCCGTTCGACAACCCCTGGAAGGCGCCGCTCTTTTTCGGTGACCACGCCTTCTTGCCCGACGGCTCGGCGCTGATCTGCACGATGCAAGGCGACGTCTGGCGCGTCGACGGCTTGGGCGCCAAGCTCGACCGCGTTCGCTGGCGCCGTTTTGCCACCGGTCTGCATCAGGCGCTCGGCCTCGTTATCGCCGAGGGCAAGATCTACGTCCTGGGCCGCGATCAGATCACGCGCTTGCACGACCTCGACGGCGACGGCGAGGCCGACTTCTACGAACGGGTCAGCGCCGCCTACGAGACATCCACCGGCGGCCATGACTACATCTGCGGCCTCCAGCGCGACGCCGCCGGCCGGTTCTATACCGCCTCCTCCAAGCAGGGCCTGCTACGAATATCCGCTGACGGCAAGAAAGCCGAGGTCCTCGCGACCGGCTTTCGCAACCCGGACGGCCTGGGCCTTTATCCCGACGGCGGCGTCACCGTCCCGTGCTCCGAAGGCGAATGGACGCCCGCCTCGATGCTCTGCCTGATTGAGCCCGAAAAAAGTAGTCGACTCGCTCCGCGACTCGACAGCAAGACGCCCCTCATCGGCGGCCATGTCCCGCCCTACTTCGGCTACGGCGGCCCCAAGGACAAGCGTCCCCCCGATCTGCCCTATGTTTATCTGCCGCGCGGCGTCGACAACTCCTCCGGCGGCCAGGTCTACATCGACAGCGAGCGCTGGGGCCCGCTGCACGGCAAGATGATCCACTTCTCCTTCGGCGCCGGCGCTCACTTCCTACTGCTGCGCGACGAGGGGCCCCCGGCGAAAGGCGAGCCGGGCGGCGTGAGCGCCCGGAGTTCCGGCGTCCCCGACGATCAACCGCAAGCCGCCGTCGTCCCGCTCCCCGGCGAGTTCCTCTCCGGCGCCCACCGGGGCCGCTTCAGTCCCAAGGATGGTCAACTCTATGTCAGCGGCATGGCCGGCTGGGGCAGCTACACCGTCGCCGATGGCTGCTTCCAGCGCGTCCGCTACACCGGCGAGCGCGTCCAACTCCCGGCCGCGTATCGCGTGCATGAGAACGGCGTGTGGCTTTCGTTCACCGCGCCCGTCGACCGCGCAATCGCCGGCGACCTGAAGAGCCATTTCGCCCAGGCCTGGAACTATCGCTACAGCAACGGCTACGGCTCCCCCGAGTTCTCCGCGCGCCATCCGGGCACGCCGGGACACGACCACGTCCCGATCAGCGCCGTCCACCTGCTCGCCGACGGCCGCAGCGTCTTCCTCGAAATGCCCGACCTGCAACCCGTCAATCAGCTGCACCTGCATCTGCGCGTCGACGCCGGCCCGGCCATCGACCTGTTCGCGACCATCCACCGTCTCGGCGCCCCGTTCACCAGGTATCCCGGCTACGCGCCGCACGAGAAGGTCGTCGCCGCCCACCCGATCTTGGCCGACCTCTACGCCATGGCGAAGGCGCCGCCGAACCCCTGGCTCAAGGCCCTAGCCAAGGCGACACTCGTTCGGATCGAGGCGGACAAGAACTTGACCTACGTGCAGCGCACGCTGCGAGTCAAAGCGGGCGCCAATGTCAAGTTGCGTTTCACCAACCCGGATGACGTGCCCCACAACTGGGTGCTCGTGAAGCCCGGCGCCCTGGAGCGCGTCGGCCAGATGGCCAACCGCCTCATCGCCGAACCCGACGCGGCCCTGCGCCAATACGTGCCCAAGACGGACGACGTGCTCGCCTACACCGACATCGTCCCGCCCCATGGCGACTTCGCCATCTACTTCCAGGCGCCGACAGCGCCGGGACGCTATCCGTACCTGTGCTCGTTCCCGGGACACTGGATGGTAATGAACGGGACGCTGATTGTCGAGAAGTGATCGCCTTGGGGTAATGCCTAGATCTTGTCGGTCAATCCTTTTCCTTCTTCCCCTGAAGACGTTTACGCCTTCGGCAAGCGCAGCAGCGCCTCGCGAAACTCTCCCGCCGTCTGGAAGCGCAGGGCCGGGTCGCGCTCGATCGCCTTGCGCAGGAAATCGGCGGTCGGCTTGTCGAGGTCCGGCTTGGAATCGTGTGGGTCGCGGCCGGCCATGTTGAGGTGCTTGTGCAGCGTCTCCTGCGACGTCCCTTTTTCCCAGGGCAACATGCCCGTGTAAACCTCGTAGGCAGTGACGCCCAGGGCGAACAGGTCGACGCGGGCATCCGTCGTTCTCCGCGCGATCAATTCGGGGGCGAGGTAATCGGTCGTCCCGGTACGATTGCCGGGCCGCAGGAACTCCGGCTTGCTCGGGATGGTGAGGCCGAAGTCGATCAGCTTGACGAGCCCCTCCGTGTTGATCATCACGTTGCGCGGGCAGATGTCGCGGTGGATGAAACCCTGCCGGTGGATGTATTCCAGCGCTTCGGCGAGCTGCGCCAGGTAGTCGATGCGATGCCCCTGAAGCTGCTTGCCCTGCGTCTCGACGAGGAAGTTCATGCCGACTCCCTCGATCAGCTCCATCACCAGGAACATCTCTTTCTTGGTCGTGAGCCCGTATTCGAACGTCTGCACCACGTTCTTGTGCTTTAGCCCGGCGCAGATGGCGCCTTCGCTTGGCCGCTTCAGGCCGAGGAAGCGCGCCTCGAACTTCGCCGTCTTTTCCTTGTCGAGGACCTTGAGACAGACGGTGCGGCCGATCTTGCGATCGCGCGCCCGCCAGACCTTGGACATGCTCCCCTGCCCGGTGCGGCCGATCAGCTCGAAGCGCTTGTCGATGTCGACAATGACGAGCTTTTCCCCCGCCGGTTTCTTGGGGCCGGATTTGAACAGTCCTTTAATGGCGTCGAAGAAGCCCACGGTATGAATCGACGTGTGTTATTGGCGCGGGTTGGCGCTTTGCAACCTTTTTTTAGCCGCAGGCTTTAGAACTCTCCTACGCAGGCTAAAGCCTGCGGCTACCTCAATGTTCGCAGTAATCGATCAGGCGCGCGACCTCGGTGCGCAAATCCCTGCGGTGAACGATACGGTCGATGAAGCCGTGCTCCAAAAGGAATTCGCTCGTCTGAAAGCCCTCCGGCAGCTCGAGCCGCACCGTGTTCCAGATGGTTCGCTTGCCGGCGAAGCCGATCAGGGCGCCCGGCTCGGCCAACGTGATGTCCCCCTGGAACGCGAAGCTGGCGGCCACGCCCCCCATTGTCGGGTTGGTGAGGATGGAGAGGTAAAGGCCTCCTGCTTGATCATACCGCGCGAGAGCGGCCGAAACCTTCGCCATCTGCATCAGCGACAGGATGCCCTCCTGCATCCGCGCTCCGCCGCCGGAACCGGAAATGATGACCAGCGGCAGCATCAGCCGCGTCGCCTCCTCGGTCGCCCGCGCCAGCTTCTCGCCGACCACCGAGCCCATGCTCCCGGCCATGAACGCGAAATCGGTCACGCACAGGACCACGGATCGGCCGCGGATGTGGCCGCGGCCGACGATCGCCGCGTCGGGCAGCCCCGTCTTGGCCTGCTCCGCCTTGATGCGCTGGCTATAAAGGATGCGGTCGTTGAAGCCCAGGGCGTCGCGCGGCTGAAGGTCCGGGAACCATTCCTCGAAGCTGTCCTCGTCCAGGAGTTGCTTGATGCGCTCGCGGGCCGGGACGTAAAAATGGTGCTCGCACTCGGGGCAGACGTTGAAGCGCGATTCCACCTCTTTCTTGAACAGCGCCGCCTTGCACTGCGGACAACGAATCCACAGCCCTTCGGGCACGCCCTTCTTCGCCATGGCGCCTCGGGGATTGGTCATGGAACCGGCGATCCTGGTCACGGGTTGGTTGTCCTTTATCTCAATCGCTGTTAGGGGATCGGTCAAGAGGGAACTTACGCGCCGGAAAGCGCCGCGATGCCCGGCAACTCCTTGCCCTCTAGCAACTCCAGCGACGCCCCGCCCCCGGTCGACACGTGTGTCACCTTGTCCTCGGCCCCGAACTTCGCCGCGGCAGTCGCCGTGTCGCCGCCGCCGATGACGGTGACCGCGCCGCGCTTGGTCGCCTCCACAACCGCGTTCAGCACCTCCTGCGTCCCGGCCGCAAACTCCGCCGCTTCGAAGACGCCGACCGGCCCGTTCCAGATAACGGTACCCGCTTTCGCCACCACGTCGCGAAACTTGCGGATCGACTCCGGCCCGCAATCCAGTCCCTCCCAGCCGGCCGGGATGCCTTCCTTCGCGCTGACGACCTTGATCTGGGCCCCTGGCGCCGGCTTCTTCTTCTCGAAATCGAACTTGTCGATGATGCGGAAATCGACCGGCAGATGAATCGACACGCCCTTGGCCTTCGCCTTCTCCATCACGCGCGGCACGATCTCCGGCCCCTTGGAATCGAAGATCGAGCCGCCGATCTCCATTCCGTTCAGCACCTTCAGGAACGTGTACGCCATGCCGCCGCCGATGATGATGTCGTTCGCCTTGTCGATCAGGTTCTCGATGAGCTGGATCTTGTCCGCCACCTTCGCCCCGCCCAGGATCGCGAGCAGCGGCCGCTTCGGATTGTGCAGCACCTGATCGAAGGCGTCCAGCTCCTTCTTCATGAGGAAGCCGGAAGCGCGGATCGGCAGCTTGATGCCGACGACGCTGCTATGGGCACGGTGCGCCGTGCCGAAGGCGTCATTGACGTAGATATCGCCCAGCCTCGAGAGCGAGGCGCGGAACTTCTCGATCTCCTCCTTGCTCGCCTGCTTTTTGACCTCCTTCGTCTTCTCGTCCTTGATCTTCCCTTCCTCCTCGACATGGAAGCGGACGTTCTCCAGGAGCGCGACCTCCCCGGGTTTGAGATCGGCGCACACCTTCTCGACCTCGGGGCCGACGCAATCATCGAGGAACTTGACCGGCCGGCCGAGAAGCTGCGCCGTCTTCTCCGCCACCGGCTTGAGGCTGTACTTCGGCTTGCGCTCCCCGTCCGGCCGCCCCAGATGGCTGAGCAGAACGACCGAGGCGCCGTGGTCGAGGGCGTAGCGGATCGTCGGCAACGCCGCTTCGATGCGCTGCGTGTTGGTGATCGCGCCGGTCGCCTTGTCCTGCGGCACGTTGAAATCGACGCGCATGACGACGCGCTTGCCCTGCATGTCGAGGCGGTCGATGGATAGTTTGGCCATGGTTGTTCCTCAAGGTCGGCAACGCGCCGGGTGGCGTGCCTTTGCGGGTCCTATCAGGGCTCGTTGAACCTTCGGCCGACACCGCAAAGGCATGCTTGGCCCTACCCTCAGACGGCGCAGAGTTTCCCGGCTGTGGATGTCGTCGAGCATGCTTGTGCGGTGTGAGCCGGCCTTGCCACGAGCCTTGTCGGGATCCGCAAAAGCATGCCACCCGCGGCGCCTATTTCTCGCGCCCGATCATGTAGCGAACCAGGTCGACGCAGCGGTGCGAGTAGCCCCACTCGTTGTCGTACCAGCTGATGAGCTTGAAGAACTTGCTGTTGAGCTCGATGCCCGAGCCGGCGTCGAAGATGCTCGAGTGCTCGTCGTGGATGAAGTCGCTCGAAACGACCTCGTCCTCCGTGTAGGCGAGGATGCCTTTGAGGTAGGTCTCGCTCGCCTTCTTCATCGCCGCGCAGATTTCCTTGTAGCTCGTCTGCTTCACCGTCTTCACCGTCAGGTCGACCACCGACACCGTCGGCGTCGGCACGCGAAACGACATGCCCGTCAGCTTCCCCTTCACCTCCGGGATCGCCAGTCCGACCGCCTTGGCCGCCCCCGTCGTCGACGGGATGATGTTGATGGCGGCGGAGCGGCCGCCTTTCCAGTCCTTCTTGGAGGGGCCGTCGACGGTCTTCTGCGTCGCCGTGTAGCTGTGGACGGTCGTCATCAGGCCCTCGTCGATGCCGAAACCCTCCTTGAGCAGGACGTGGACGACAGGGGCGAGACAGTTCGTGGTGCAGCTCGCGTTGCTGATGATGGCGTGCTTGGCCGGGTCGTACTTCTCGTCGTTGACCCCCATGACGATCGTGATGTCCTCATTCTTCGCGGGCGCCGAGATGATGACTTTGCGGGCCCCGGCGGCGATGTGCCCCTTCGCCTTCTCCGCGTCGGTGAACAGGCCGGTCGATTCGACGACGTATTCGACGCCCAGCGACTTCCACGGCAACGCGGCCGGGCCCTCCTTGACCGCGAGGCATTTGATCTTGCGCCCATCGACAACCAGCACGTCGTCCTCGGCTAGGTCGGGCTTCGATTTCTCGCTTGTCACCGTCCCCTTGAAACGGCCTTGCGTCGAGTCGTACTTGAGCAGATAGGCCAGGTTATCGGCGGGAACGAGATCATTGACCGCGACCACGTCGATGCTCTTGCCCAAAAGACCCTGCTCCACCATCGCCCGAAACACCAGACGCCCGATGCGGCCGAAGCCGTTGATGCCGATCTTGACCATTGCCTTCTCCTCGATGAAACCGGCCGGAAAGCGGATCCGCGCGGGCCGTTCGTTAGCCGGGATTGCCTTGCATCGCTAAGAATTAGGTTATGTCTGCAAGCCGCCCCTGGCGAGAGACTCGCGCGGACCGGCGCTATCCGCCCTGAGGCGCCTCGTGATCGAAAACGAATCAAAAGCCCTTGCGGCTCAGGCCGCGTGGCTCGCCCCAAGCAATAGGAGTAAACCAATGCCAAACACTGTTCGCGTCGCCGTCACCGGCGCCGCCGGCCAGGTCGCCTACGCCATGCTCGGCCGCCTCGCGTCCGGCGAGATCTTCGGCCCCAACACCAAGGTCGTCCTGCACCTGCTCGAGATCACGCCGGCCATGCCGAGCCTCGAAGGCGTCGCCATGGAGCTGGACGACTGCGGCTTCCCCACGCTCGACAGTGTCGTCACCACCGATGACCCCGCCCGCGCCTTCAAAGACGTCAACTACGCCCTCCTCGTCGGCTCCTTCCCCCGCAAGGCAGGCATGGAGCGCAAGGAGCTGCTCGGCATCAACGGCGAAATCTTCGTCGGCCAGGGGCAGGCGCTCGCGAAGAACGCGGCGAGCGACGTGCGCATTCTGGTCGTCGGCAACCCGTGCAACACCAACTGCCTGGTCGCCTACAACAATGGTCGCGATATTCCCGCCGACCGCTGGACGGCGATGACGCGGCTCGACCACAACCGGGCCCGCAGTGCGCTGGCGAAAAAGGCGGGCGTCGGCAATGCGGACGTGACCTGCGTCACCATCTGGGGCAACCACTCCAACACGCAATACCCGGACTTCACCAACGCCAGGATCAAGGGCAAACCCGCCACCGAGGCGATCACCGACCGCGCCTGGCTCGAGAACACGTTCGTGCCGCAAGTGCAGAACCGCGGCGCCGCCGTCATCAAGGCGCGCGGCTCCAGCTCCGGCGGCTGTCGGCGGCGAACGGCGGCTCTCGATCACGCCAAAGAGCTGGCTGCAGCCGACCGCCGGCGGTGACTGGGTCAGCGTCGCCATGGTTGCCAAGGGAATACGGCGTCCCGGCCGGTCTCGTCTTCAACTATCCCAGCCAGGCGGACGGCAAGGGGAACTTCCGCGCCGTCGAAGGGTTGAAGCTGGACACGTTCGGGCGGCAGAAGTTTCAGATCACGCTCAAGGAACTGGAAGAGGAACGCGACGACGCGGTGAAGGACCTGTTGAAAACATGACAATCCGAGCCGAAAGCGTAAGCGAGGTCAGTCCGAACCGTCGCTTACGCTTCCGGCTCCGACCGGAAGATCTCATGACGGCGCCATTGCACCACGCGCGAGAAAAAGCGTCGAACGAGCAGCGCGATCTGGTGGCCAAGTTCGAGCCGCGCAGCCTGCGCACCTTCACGCCGTCGCAGGCCGTCCTGCACAGGAGCAGCGGAGTCTATCACTGGACTCCCGAAGGTAAGAAGCTCTTTGACTTCTCCTCGGGCGTCCTCGTCAGCAACCTGGGCCACAACCCGTCGCGCTGGATGAAGCGCTTCGTCGAGTACATGGGCTGGACCGGACAGCCATGGACCGCGCCGGGCGCCTTCTTCAGCGCGTGCTCTCTCACCGCTTACAACGCCGTCACCGAAGTCGAGACCGCCGCGACGCGCCGCCTCGTCGATGTCTTGAAAGGCCGGCCGGGCGGCAAGCGTCTCGAGCAGGTCATGTGGGCGGCCTCCGGCTCCGAGGCCATTCAGAAGGCGCTCTGGATCGCGATGGCGCGCGACCGCAACCGCGACATGATCGTCGCCACGCGCTTTGGCTTTCATGGCAAGAAGGGGCTCGCCGGCGCCTGCACCGGCAGCGAGACCGACCGCGAGCGCGACCCGCGCGTCCGCTTCGTCAGCTTTCCCATGGCGGAATGCCAGGACGTCGCCATGCGCGGCAAGCCGTTCGACGCCGCTCCCTATCGCCGCGAGCTGGAGGCGCTCAAGACGCAATTCGGCCGCAAGCTCGGCGTCTTCATCACCGAGCCCTACCTCGGCGGCGGCGGGTCGTACCATCCGCCCAAGGAATTCCTGCAAATGGCGCAGGCCTTTTGCCGCGAGAATGACATCGTCTTCATCCTCGACGAGGTGCAATCGAACTTCGGCCGCACCGGCGATATGTTCGCGTTCGAGACCTACGGCCTGGAGCCGGACCTCGTCGTCTTGGGCAAAGGTCTGGGCAACGGCGTGCCGGTGGCGGCGGCGGTGGGGCGGGCGGACCTGATGGCCGGTCTGGACTACGGCGAGGGCTCCGACACCTGGAGCGCCAACCCGATGTGCTGCGCCGCCGTGCTCGCGACGCTGGATGAGTTCGCCGCCGAAGACGTGATCGCGGCCACGCGCCGGTCGTCCGCAATCATCGAAGAGGGCCTGGTCCGGCTCAAGGAATTGCCCATCATCGCAAACGTCCGCGGCGAGAAGGGGGGCATGGTCTGGGGCGTGGAGACGAAAGACCACGCCGGCCGCACGGCGCCGGAGTGGGCCAACGCCATCGTGCTGGCCTGCTATCATGGCGAGAAGGAGACAGGGATCCACCTCCTCGGGCCGCTCTCCAAGAAGGTGATCCGCATCGCGCCGCCGCTCGTGATCAGTCTAGCGGAGGCTAAAGAAGCGCTGGAGCTAATGCGGCGCGTGGTGGGTACGTTGGTTCGAGAGCCTACGTTGGCGTGAGGATCATGCACGGGACGCTACCTCGACAGCCAACCCCCAATTGTCAATTGCTAATTTGCAATTGCTAATTGTCAATTTGCGACCGAAATGGCGCCATTCGCCTTCATCAACGTTCTCGCCGGCTGGCTCGACGACGCCGTCGCCGGCATCAACAGCTTGTTCCCGGCCGATTTCCTCCTCGCCAACGACTTCGTCGTCCGCAGCATGCTCGCGGTGCTGATCGTCACCTTCCTGTGCGGCGCCCTCGGCTCCATTGTCGTCGGCTCGCGCATGGCCTTCTTCAGCGACGCCCTCGCCCACTGCGCCTTCGCGGGCGTCGCCATCGGCCTCCTCGTCGGCCTCGCGCTCGGAGCGGGGGACGAGAGCTTCCGCCGCTGGATCACGACCATCATGGTCCTCTTCGGCCTCGGCATCGGCATTCTGATCGCCTATGTCCGGGAGAAGACGGGGCTGTCGAGCGACACGGTGATCGGCGTATTCTTCGCCATCGCCGTCGGCCTGGGGGGCATCTTCGAGCGAGCCGCCCGTGGCAAGACCTACTTCAACCTGGAGCAGTTCATCTTCGGCAACCCGGTCACGGTCACGTCGGAGGAGATCGTCTGGCTTCTCCTGCTCCTGCCCCCCACGCTGCTGTTCCTCTGGTTCCTCTACAACCCGCTCGTCTTCGGCACCTTCAATACCAGCCTGGCCCGTTCGCGGCAGATGCCCGTCAGGCTCGCTAACTACGCCTTCATCGGCCTGCTCGCGGTGATCATCAACCTCTGCGTGCAGATCGTCGGCGTTTTGCTCATCACCGGCATGCTCATTGTCCCGGCGGCCACGAGTAGCTTAATGAGCCGTAATCTGCGCCAGTTTTTCTGGTACTCGGTGCTCATCAGCGTTCTCTCCGGCGTGTTTGGGATCGTATTGAACTGGGAAATCCAGATTTATGATCCGGCCAACCCGCAGATGCCGATTCGTTTTGGGGTTTCCGGAACAATCGTGGTCCTTGGCGGCCTGGCGTTCGTATTAGCGCTCGTGGCGAGCGCACGGGCCCGGCGCTGAGTGATACCGCGTCATACTTCGATAGGATGATCGCGTGGACTTCTCCGATCTGATCCGCGACTTCAGCGCCATCATCTACGAGGCGCTGCCATTCATCGTGCTCGGCGTCGTCATCGCCGGCTTCCTCGAAGAGTTCGTGCCGCAGCAGGCGATGGCCAAGGTCATCCCGAGCAACCGCTTTCTCGGCATCATGCTCGGCGGCCTTCTGGGCATCGTCTTCCCCATGTGCGAGTGCGGCATCATCGTCGTCATGCGGCGCCTGTTGCGCAAGGGTTTGCCGCTCAGCATCTGCGCCGCCTACATGCTGGCCGGCCCGATCATCAACGTCGTCGTCATCCTCAGCACCTATGTCGCCTTCGATCCGGGCAAGGGAAACGAGCAGTTCGCCATTTACGGCGGCCCGCTCAACGTCGTCCTTCTTCGCTGCGGGCTAGGCTACCTGGTCGCCATCGTCACCGCTTGCATGGTCGAGGCGATGTGGCGCAAACAGGGACTCGACCTGTTGCACCCGAAGGTCGCCTCCGGCCTGCGCAAGCAGGACGCGACGGATGACGAGGCCCCGGTGGACAAGGGCCGCTGGCTCGATCGTTTCAATCGCATCAGCGCCACCGCCCTTAACGACTTCGTCGAGATCATGACCTTCCTCGTGCTCGGCGCCGCCATCGCGATGATCGGCCGCGTCGTCGTTCACCAGGCGGACATCGGCGACATCCTCAAGGGTTCGCCGGCGATCTCGATCCTGTTGATGATGGCGGTGGCGGTGCTGTTCTGCCTGTGCAGCGAGGCGGACGCCTTCGTCGCCGCCAACTTCGACAAGAGCGCCCAGGCGGCGGCCATCGGCGCCAGCGGCGGCGGCATGTTCCTGCCCCCCGCCGCCAAGATCGCCTTTCTCGTCCTTGGTCCGATGATGGATCTCAAGTTATACTTGATGTACACCCGCATGTTCCGGCCGAAACTGATCTTCATGATCATCCTCTTCGTCGCAACGCAGGTGTTCGTCTACTGCATGGCGCTGCATTATTTGCCTATCCTGCTGGGCTGGCAGTCGTAGCCGGGGCCGTCGCCGGTAGCCGAAGTCGTGAGACTTCGGAGAACTGAACTCTCACGAGTTCAGCTACACGAGGAAAGTTGTCATGAGCCACACGCACTCTCACGAGCATCACGATCACGCGCATGCCCATGGTCATGCTCATGGTGACACCCATGATCAGGCGCATGATCACTCCCACCCTCACGAGCACGGCCACCATCATCACCATGGGGACGAGGACCCCTACTACGTCGACCAGCTGAGCCAGATCGCCGTCACCTCGGCGTTCGGCGGTATCTGCCTCCTGCTCTACTCGGTGCGGGCGGAGATGCTCGATCTGATTCTTTCCTCGCGTTTCAACATTTACGTCCTGACCGCGGGCTTGATTCTGCTCGCCATCGCCGGAGTCCGGGCCTTCTGCCTTTGGAAAGAGTCGCGCGCTCATGGGGCCTGCGCCGGAGACTGCGGCCACGATCACCATCACCACAACCACACGCTCGAGATCGCGCATGGCCAGGAAATGGCCGTCAACCATGCCGTGCCGCTGCCGGAAGATCGCATCGAGAACGGCGCGGAGCAGCCGGTCCCTACGCACAGCCACTCCCATGGCCACGCGCATCATCATCATGGCCACGCGCACGGCCCACACGACGACCACGACCACGGCTGGGCGCCCTGGCGTTATGTCGTCCTGATGGTGCCGATCATCCTGTTCATGCTTGGCTTGCCGAACAAGGCGCCCTCGGTGAGCGTGCCCGTGGGGAAGGTGGAGGTGGAGGAACTGGTGGACGCGAAGGGATCGGCACAGCTCGTCAGTCTCGCCCCGGATCCGTTCTCGCAGATCACGTTCGTGGGCTACCAGCAGCATGACGCGAAGGGGACGGGCGACGTGATCGACATCGCCTTCCGCCGCCTTTTCGACGCCAACGGCAACGGCCCGGACGGGAAAATGCTCCAGGGCAAGCAGGTGGTCCTCAAGGGCGTTTGCCGCAAGATGCCGGACAACGACAAGGTCGCCTTCGTCGCCCGCTTCCTGAGACAATGCTGCAGCGCCGACGCCGTGCAGATCACCATCCCGGTCGTCTCGGCGCCAGTCGCTCGCCGCGGTACAAGATGGCGCCCTGGGTCGTCGTGCACGGCAAGATCGACTTCCAGCGCGACGGCCGCGTGCGCATCGTCATCTCGAGCGACAAGGCGATTCGGGTGCTGGCACGGCCGGACGAGAGCTATTTCATCGACGGATAAACTGGGGCGGCGTTCGGGCCCCGCTGCTCTTGTCCGTGCCCGTAGCTCTACCCCGCCGACTTGGCCTTTTCTTCCCCACCTTCTCTTCGGGCACGATCGCCAGTCGAAAACCGATCTTCTTCAGCGCCGCGCCCAGCGTATCGATCGCGAAGTGCTTCCGCCCCGCGAGGACATGGCTGAGCAGGTCCTCGCTCAGTCCCGTGGCTTTGCAGAAGGCGCGGCGCGTCTTGAACTTCTGCACGATGAGGATGGCGAGATCGTCTCGATACTCGGGCGACCGAGCTTCTCCCTGTTCCGTCGCCAGCCGCATCTCGTGATCCTCGAGAATCCGGTAGAGCGGCGTTGCGATAATACGCTTGGTCGTGAGCCCTCTTGCCTTGTAAAGCGTCAAGACGCGCGGCCGCCAGAAATTGCCGAAGACACCCCAATCGGGCTTGGCGGCAAAGTAATTCTGACTATCGCGCAACACACGCCGCTCCTCGGGCGACCAGCTAGGAGCCGGAATCGTTTCGAATTCCAGAGTTGTGTAAGTCCTGTCCGTCATGTCGCAGCCCTGATGAATTCAACCTGCCCGGCCACGCTAAGGTAAATACATTTTTGTGCAAAGACAACGCACGCTTGCTCGAGCAGCTCTCGAATTTGCGTCAGTTTCGCTTTGGCACGGCGACGAGGAACCGCTTCGAGTCGTCCTCCACCTTTTGCCCCGTGTCCGGATCGCGATAGAATCCCTTATACCTACCCGGCGCCTCCGTTCCGCCCTCGAACAGGCGGTCTAGTTCCCGTCTCAACCACGCCCATGCGGCACGCGAGTGGCTGACCCCGTGGGAAAGGTTCCTGTCGCCAACCAGCGGGATGAAAAAGGCACACTCGACATACTCGGGCATTGAGACGGTCCTTCTCCTTCAACCGTATCGCCAACTTGACCAATAGTCAACTCCAATGCCAGCCGACTTCAAGCTCACCAGCCCCTTCCCTCCCGCCGGCGATCAGCCCCAGGCGATCGACAAGCTTGTCTCCGGCTTTCAGCACGGCCAGAGGCGCCAGGTCCTCCTCGGCGCCACCGGCACCGGCAAGACCTTCACCGCCGCCAACGTCATCCAGGCCCTCAAGAAGCCCGCCCTCGTCCTCTCCCACAACAAGACCCTCGCCGCCCAGCTCTACAAGGAGTTCAAGGGCTTCTTTCCCAACAACGCCGTCCACTACTTCATCAGTTACTACGACTACTACCAGCCCGAGGCCTACATCCCCCAGCGCGACATCTACATCGAAAAAGACGCCGCCATCAACGAGAACATCGACCGCCTCCGCCTCGCCGCCACCAGCGCCCTGATGAGCCGCGACGACGTCGTCATCGTCGCCAGCGTCTCCTGCATCTACGGCCTGGGCAGCCCCAGCGACTACAAGCGGATGATGATCTACGTCAAGAAAGGCGACATCGTCGATCGCGATCAGCTTCTCCTTCGCCTCGTCGACATCCAGTACGACCGCAACGACACCGCCTTCCAGCGCGGCCGGTTCCGCGTCCGCGGCGACGTCATCGAGGTCTGGCCGGCTTACGAAGAGTTCGCCCTGCGCATCGAGCTCTTCGGCGACGAGGTCGACGCCCTCGCCATCATCCACCCGACCAGCGGCGACACCCTGCGCGGCGGCATGGATGAGCTTTACATCTACCCGGCCAAGCATTTCGTCACGCCCGACGAGCGCATCCGCTCCGCGGTCGAAGGTATCGGCCAGGAGCTCGAAGCCCGCCTCGCCGAGCTGAGCTCCCAGGGCAAGCTCCTCGAAGCCCAGCGCCTCTCGGCCCGCACCCGCTTCGACATGGAAATGCTCATGGAGGTCGGCCACTGCCCCGGTATCGAGAACTATGCCCGCTGGTTCTCCGGCAAGGCCCCCGGCGAACCCCCCTATACCCTCCTCGACTTCTTCCCCTCCGATTTCCTCATGGTGGTCGACGAGTCCCACGCCACGGTTCCGCAGGTCCGCGCCATGTTCGCCGGGGATCACAGCCGCAAGATCACCCTTGTCGAGCATGGCTTCCGCCTGCCCAGCGCCCTCGACAACCGCCCGCTCCGCTTCGACGAATGGGAGAAACGCCTCGGCCAGGTCCTCTACATGTCCGCCACCCCCGGGCCCTACGAGCTGGACATCTCCGGCGGTGAGGTCGTCGAGCAGATCATCCGCCCCACCGGCCTCGTCGATCCGACCCTGCACGTCCGTCCCGCCCGCGGCCAGGTGCCCGACCTCATCACCGAGATCCGCATCCGGGCCGAGAAGAAAGAGCGCGTCCTCGTCACCACGCTCACCAAGCGCCTCGCCGAGGACCTCGCCGGCTACTTCCGCGAAGCCGGCCTCCGCTGCAAATGGCTGCATTCGGAACTCGACGCCATCGAGCGTGTCCAGATTCTGCGCGAGCTGCGCGAAGGCGGCTTCGACGTCCTCGTCGGCGTCAACCTCCTGCGCGAAGGCCTCGACCTGCCCGAAGTCTCCCTCGTCGCCATCCTCGACGCCGACAAGGAAGGCTTCCTCCGCAGCGAAACGTCGCTGATCCAGACCATCGGCCGCGCCGCCCGCAACGTCAACGCCGAGGTCATTCTCTACGCCGACAAGGTCACCGACTCGATGCAGCGCGCCATGGCCGAGACCGAGCGGCGCCGCCAGATGCAGCTCGAGTACAACAAGGAGCACGGCATCACGCCCGAGACGGTGCGCTCGGCGATCACGATGGGCATCGAGGAGGAGATCGCCGCCCGCGAAATGGTGGTCAAGGTCGCCGGGGTCAACGAGGACTACGTCACCGAGGAGTACTTGGAAGAGCTGCACGCCGAGATGCTGAAAGCCGCGGCGAACCTGGAGTTCGAACGCGCCGCCCAGCTACGCGACGAGATCGCGAGGTTGAAAGGACAGCCGACGATGGCGCCCCAGGTGAAGAAGGGCAGGCGGCGCAAGAAGACGCAGCGCGGTTGATCGGTTTGGAGAACCCGGTAGCGCAAACCACACCTACGGTCGGGAGGCGCGCCGAGGAGCCAATGGTGGCCGATCAAGATGAACCCGGCGAACAGAGGGGGCCGAGAGGGGGCGTGAAGCATACGCCCGGCCGTGATCATGCGCGGAAGAGCGCTCGGCAAAAGAAGAAGCGTTTTCGCCGCAAGGCCACCCGGCGAAGGCGTGCGAAAGAAGACGATCTCCGAAAACGGTGGGAGCAGTGGGACACTTTGCCACCTGAGGTACAAAAGCTTCGGCTTGACCTGAGGCCAAGGGAACCGAGACCAACATGACAAAGCTCAAACCACCAGCAGACCGGCGTTCCTTCGCCGACGCCTGGGACGAGGTCGAGTACCTCTATGACAAGGTCCTCTACTGGCTTTACGAGCGAGCCGATACCGGCAAATCGAAGCCCTATGCGGAGAGGCTCAAGCGCCTGTTGGTGAAGGCGGATCCCAAACAGGAGGCGATTTTCGGCGCCGAATGCCGATCCCTGATCCACGAGGTCGAAGGTGATCTAGTCAAGGCTATCACGCAGCGACGCAAGGAAATCCGCCTCATCCGCCGTCTGCACCAGCTGACGGAGAATCTGCCACAGCGCGAGTGTGCCGAGCGGTACGATTACCAGGACCTGAGCGATCGCCTCGATCTGCTGGCCACGCTCTACCAGGAAAAAGGGAATCTGGACAAGGCGATCGAGACGCTGCGCGAATCGAAGCAGGTGTGTACGACCCACGCCCTCGCTTTTGATGGAGAGGACATCCTGCAGGAATGTCTGGAAGAGAAGATGAAGGAGAAGAAGCTCGTGCCGCGAACCAAAGCCGAGCCCGCCGCGTCCGTGGCGCAGCGCCGCGCCAGACGCCGAGATTGATCGGCCGGGCGAGCGCCACCCAACAGTTCGTCTGGTTCTCATCAGGAGAATCGGTTAGATTTCATCCATCTTTGCTCGCTCGTCGCCGATGCTGGAATGAGCGTTTCCACGGATGGAGCCAGCCATGTCCTTCTCTTTCGTCCGCTGCCTCGTCAAGCACACCCTCAAGTACGGCGGCGACGCTCTCGGCGGCGGCGTGCCGATCGGCTCCATCGCTTCCGCCATCTTCGCGGACTGGCGTGAGGCGAGCGACAAGGCTGCCAAGGACAGCTCCTCCACGGATGAACAGGCACGCGTACGCCGCGAGCTGGAAACGATCGTCACCGATGTCCGCGCCTACCGCGCCCAGGTCGATCAGTTGCTCGCCGAGATCGGCGCCGGGCGGCCCGAAGCGGACCGGCAAGCCGCCCGCGCCTACCTGCAACAGGTTCCGGGCCGCCTGCAAAGCTCGCTGCGCCGCCCGGACGATCCCAGCGGCCGCACGGTCCCGCCCAGCCTGGTGCTGCGCGATGCGGAGGACCTGAAGCGGCTCTTGCCCGAGCGCATGCCGCGTTCCAGCCCGGCGCGAGGCCCGTGCCGGGGACCGACCTGGTCCTGGAAGAGCTGCTCGGCGTCGGCGGCTTCGGCGAGGTGTGGAAGGCGTCGCATCAGACGCGGCCGCACGCCGCGCCCGTGGCGCTCAAGTTCTGCGTCGACGAGGCGGCGGCGCGGACGCTGCGCAAGGAGGTCGAGCTGCTCGACCGCGTTAGCCGGGAAGGGCGGCATCACGGCATCGTCGAGCTGCGCTACGCCCACCTCGAAACCGATCCGCCCTGCCTCGAATACGAATACGTCGACGGCGGCGACCTTGCCGGGCTTATCGTCGACCTGCGCCGCGCCGGCAAGGCCGATCCCATCACGATGACGCGGCTCTTCTATTCCTTGACGCAGGCGGTCGGCGTCGCGCATCGCATCCGGCCCCCCGTCGTCCATCGCGACCTGAAGCCGGCCAATGTCCTGACGACCCGCATCCAGAACCACGTCGTCCTCAAGGTGCTGGATTTCGGCATCGGCGCCGTCGGCGCGCAGAAGCGGTCGGCGGGCGAGACGCTGCGCGGCGGCCCCGTCACGGAGTCGGCCGGCGCCTGCACGCCGCTTTATGCCTCACCGCAGCAACGGCGCGGCGACGCTGCCGATCCGCGCGACGACGTCTACGCCCTCGGCGTCATCTGGTACCAGATGCTGCTCGGCGACGTGACCAAGGAAGCGCCGCGCGGCGGATCGTGGAAGAAGCGGTTGCTGGACCTGGGCGCGACGTCGCGCATGCTCGCCTTGCTCGAACGTTGCCTGGAGGACGACCCCGCGGACCGGCCGGTGGACGCCGCCATCCTGACCGAGGAGTTGATGAACCTCATCACGGCATCGGTCGGCGCCCGGCCGGCGCCGCCGCCGCTGCCGGCGCGACCTGTCGTCGCGGGCGTCGCCGTGGTCCCGCGCCAGTTCACGTACGGCATGATGTGGTTCAAGATCATTCTGGACGGCCAGGTCCTCGGCGAATCCCGCCTGCTGCAGGGCGCCGAGTTCCCGTTCGAAACGACGGCTGGCGCGCACACGCTCGAGATCCAGTTCGGCGGCGCCCTGATGGCAACCAAGTGCAAGAGCTACGCCCTCTCGTTCCACGCTGCCGGGACCTATCGCGTCACGTTCCAGCCGAAGATGGGCTTCCTGGCCATGAATCCGACGTTCGCCGACGAACTCCAGGTCGCGCGTCTGGCCGCGTGAAACGCCCTGCCTCATCCCGCCACTCTGCGCCGCTCCCGGCGCAGGCTCACGAAAGACGAAGAGCACGCGGAGATCCCCGCGTGCTCTTCGTGCTTTGGAAGCAGGTGCCGCGTTAACCCTTCACGAGCCGCATAATCGCGATGAACATCAACGTGCCGCCCGCGAGCAAGCCGAAGACCAAGGACAGGAACAGGCCGATCTGGGCGCCGCCGCCGAAGAGGTTCAGCAGGCGCCAGAGTCCGAGGAGGGCGCCCACGCCGCCGCCGACCCAGGCGCTGATCTTGAAGAGCATGTCGTTGTTCATCGCCACGGCGACGATGATGAAGGCGAGAGCGAGAGGGGCGAGCATCAGTTGCATGAGGCCCGTCATGCCCGTGTCCATGCCGGAAACGCTGATGGAGATCCCGAACCCGCTCGCGCCGACCCAGGGCAGAAAGACGCAGACGAGCAGCATCAGCAGACTGCCCAGGCCAACCCAGAGCAATATGCCGCCGAGCCCACCGCCGGCGAGCCGGCTCATGTTCCCCAAGAAGCCCCGACTCGGCGCGGCGCGGCCGCGGCCCCGGTCGTCGTAGTCATCTCCCCGCCCACGGTCGTCGTAGTCGTCGTCGCGGGCGCGGCCGCGGTCATCGTCGTCGCGGCTCCGGCGCCGGTCGTCATCCCGATCGTCGCGGCCACGGCCGCGATCGTCATCATCACGTCCCCGGCCACGCGGTCGCTCCTCGTCATCCCGGCCGCGGCGGCGGTCATCGTCCTCGTCCCGGCCGCGACTGCGCGGGCGATCGTCGTCGCGATCGTCGCGTCGTCGGTCGTCATCGCGCTCGTCGCGGCCACGACCGCGCGGGCGATCGTCGTCGTAGTCGTCCTCGCGCCGGGCGGGCCGCCGCTCCTCGCGGTTGGGGGCCGGGGTGCGCGCGGCAGCCGGGGCGGGGCCGCGGGCCGGAGCGGGCGCGGCGGCGGCGGCGCCGTTACGCGGCACCTGGATGGGCTCGCCGCACTTGGGGCACTTGATTCTCTTGCCCGCATGCTCGGGCTTGACGGCGAACTTGCCGGCGCAGTCGGGATTGGGGCAAACAACGCTACTGGCCATACATGCCTCGGAGACAAATGGGAGACCGGGAAGCCAAGAGGCGACACGATGGTACCATGCCGCTTCCCCGAGCGGTAAATGCTTGCGAAGAATTCACTTTCCGCTCGGCGCCGACCGCGCTGGCGCGTCGAATCAATCTTACTCTATTGGACGAACGGGCAACGGCGATCAACCGTGAAAAAACCGGCGCAAGTCGCCGAAAGCGCCACGTTCGCCCGTTGGGAACAGAGAGGGCCCGCTGGCGCGGGGCCCTCGTGGCAGCACGGATGTTGCGCGGGGGCCCCCTTTGTCCCGAACTCGAAGGCCCAAGCTCAAAGCCGAAACCAAGCGCATCGGGGCCGGCAAAAAAGAAGGCCCAACGGTTGGTCCGCGGGCCTTGCCTGGCACGGCTTCAACTTGCGGTTAGCGCCGCACGGTGGCCACGCTCATGTCGCTCAGGTCGACACTCACGCTCTGGCCCGCCGAGACGTAGACGCGTTGCGAACGGGCCAGCGTCTGGCCGTCACGGTCGACTTCCATGCGAATCGTGTAGTAGTACTGCCGACCCGCTTCCAGCTTCGGCGTGGTGAAGGAGCGCACGTCCGAGGTGAGCGGGCAATAGGAGCTGTCGACCCAAAGCTTGGCGTCGGCCGGAAGCTTCACCGTGACCCGCGCCCGATCGGACGTGGAAGTCTCCTCGGACTTCGTCTTCGGAGCGGCCTTGTCGCGGAGGTCCTTGAGCAGCCGCCGCATGGCTTCTTCCTCTTCCTTGGTGCGCGGCGCCAGGCCGGTGTCGAGCCGGATGGTGAAGCCGGTTCCGGCGCTCGGCGTGGTCGTCGTGGCAGCGCCGGCGAGCGGCATGTAGCCGTCGATAGCCGGGAAACCGCCGCCACTGGCGTAACAACCCCAGCAGCCGCTGATCCAGCCGGAGCAAGACGAGCAGCCGTAGCAACCCCAGCAACTGCTGTAGCAACCCCAGCAACTGGTGTAGCACCCGCCGCAGCAACCCCAGCAGCCGGAGCAACCCCAGCAGGAGCTATAACAGCTATAGCAGCCGCTGCAGCCCCAGCAACCGTGACAACCCCAGCCGCCATGGCAATAGCTATGGTGGCAACCCCAGCAGCCATGGCAGTGATGCCAACTCGGAGCTTCCGCCCCGCCGACCGTCAGCATCGTCATCAAGACAGCGCTGTACATCGTGCAGCCTCCTCGAGCTGTTGAACCACCCCTCGGCCCGGGCGCCCGCCCGCGCCGACTCCTATCGCTGGGTTCACAATAGGCAAGATGAGCAGGAGATACGGGGATACCCTCCTAAAGATAAAAAAGGGGGTATCCGGTGTCAAAGGCAATATGGGTAAATTCGGCAAAGTCCAATGTGACGCCTGGGACGCTCGACTTTGCGGCGGGGCGGCTTACGGGAGAGGTCCCGAAAAAAAATGAGGGTGCGTTTCACGCACCCTACGTGGCAAGGACGGGATTAGAGGCGCCGGCTGTAGCGCCGCACTCGCTTGGAACCGAAGACCGGAAGCGTTTCCCGCGGCTTCTCTTCCTCGGCCACGACGGGCCGGGCCGCTTCGAATCCAGCCACGGAATCCTGCCCGAGCTGGTGGTTGATGAAACCTTCGATGCGATTGAGCTCTTCCCCCTGCTCGCGGGTGACGAAGGCGATGGCCACGCCGTCGGCGCCCATGCGGCCGGTGCGGCCGATGCGATGGACGTAGTTCTCCGGGTCTTCGGGCAGGTCGTAGTTGATGATGTGGGAGATGCCGGTGACGTCGATACCGCGACCGACCACGTCGGTGGCGACGAGGAAGGCGATCTTGCCGTCGCGGAAGGCCTGCATGATGCGGTTGCGGACGTTTTGCTGCAAATCGCCGTGCATGACGGCGGCGCGGCGCGTCGCGGTGCGCAGGCGGGCGAACAGCTTGTCGGCGCCGCGCTTGCGGGCGCAGAAGATGATGCACTGCCGCGGCCGCTCGCGCTTCAGAACGTGAATCAGCAGCTCGAACTTGCGGTCTTCGTCAACGGTGATGTAGGTCTGCTTGATGCGGTCGACGGTGATGCGGTCGGGGGAGAGGTTGATCTGAACGGGGTCCACCATGTAGCGCTGGGCGAGGCGGAGCACCGGATCGGGCATGGTCGCGGACAGGAGCAACGTCTGCCGCTCTTGCGGGCAGCGGCGCAGGATGCGCTCGATGTCGGGGCGAAAGCCGATGTCCAGCATGCGGTCGGCTTCGTCAAGGACGACGTAGCGGACGCGATTGAGGACCAGCGTGCCGCGCGCCAGATGGTCGAGGAAGCGGCCCGGCGTGCCGACGACGAGGTTGACTCCCTGCTTCAAGTCGCGGATCTGGCCGCCGAGGCGCTGGCCGCCGTAGACGGCGAGCGTGCGGAAATGCTTGCTCGGGCTGAGTTTTTCCGCTTCCTGGGCCACCTGCACCACCAGCTCGCGCGTCGGCGCCAGCACGATGGCCTGCGGGCCCGGCTCGTTGCTCGCCTTCCAGGAGTGGAAGAAGGGCAGGAGAAAAGCGGCGGTTTTTCCGGTTCCGGTTTGGGCCTGGCCGCAAACGTCGATGCCTTGAACGGCTTCGGGGATGAGGGCAGCTTGGATCGGCGTCGGTTCGCGATAGCCCGCTCGGGCGACGGCAGACAGGACGGAAGAGGAGAGGTTCAAGGTCTGGAAACCGCTAGGGGCTTCCATGGCTACAGCAGTCAATCGTGCCTCCAAAGAGTATGCATGCGAAGTTAGGGTGGGGCGTGCGAGGCGGATCGGCGAGCTTGATCGAGCCGACGGCCTCAAGGCGTCATAAGGGGGCCTGGCCCCAGGTTTTCACGTTTTTTCTTCATTTACTCTAATTTGTCGCCCAGTTCATGTCTAGTGAAGTTTTTGGCGCCCAGGAACTTTGCGACGCAAAGGTAGTGTCCCCTCCGGCGTCGCCTGGTATCCTGAACCGAAACCCTCCCTCCTTGCAGGCGCCTTCGCATGAGTCTGAACACGAACGACAACGACAGCGTCGCCCCCCGGCGCGGCCCCTCCCCCGGCGCTCTCCTCTTCGCGCTTCTCCTGGTTGGCGCCGGAGCGGTTCTGGTCTTTGTCATCCGTCCCTGGGCGGGCAAGGGGCGCGAGGACGTCGGGCCGAGCCTCGCCAAGACCAAGCCGCCCCCGAGCGCCGAGCCCACGGAAATGGAAGCCCCCACGCCGAAGGAGGTCCTTCCCCCTCCGCGCAAGAAAGGCAGCTTCCTGGAAGACTTCGGGAAGGAAGACGGCCACAGCGAGGGGAAGAAGGACCTGACCAATGCCGAGCTGGAGAGCAAGCTCGGCGAGATGATCAAGGCCCGGGACCGCCTCCGCGACATCCGCGACCGGGCCATGCGCGAGAAGCTGGCGGGCCCGCTCCTCAAGGCGGCGATCAAGGAACACACCGATCTCGAGGCCCGCCTCGACCGCGACCTCGCTGTTTTTCAGGACGAGGTGAAGGCCGCACGCTCGACCCGGCCCAAGGACCCCGTCCCCGAATGGATCACCGGCGAGCTGCTCATCTTCATCGGCGGCGAGCCGGAGATCATCCTCCCCTACCTGGATGGCGCCCTCAAGAAAGGCCTCGACCGGCCACGTCTTTTGGCCAGCAAGGCGCGCACGCTCATCGAGGCCAACCGCTTCGACGAGGCCTATGAGGTCGCCCACCAGGCCGTCCGCAAAGACGGCAAGGACGAATACGTCTTCAACGCCTTCAAGCAAGCCGCCGAGGCGACCGAGCGCTACGAGAAGATCATCGACGAGCTGAACGAAGCCTTCCCCAAGGACCTCCCCGACTGGGCCAGGAAAACGATGGGCCGCGCCGAGGAGGGCTTCATCCGCCTCCAGATGGAGCTCAAAGCGCGCGGCGCCGACGCCAAGGCGGACAACAACCCGCGCGTCCGCCTCCTGGTCGAGCACCGCCGCTTCAAGCGCGACGCCAAGGGCGCCTTCCTCAAGGGGGAGATCGAGTCGACCGGCAAAGGGGAAGTTTTGCTGGAGCTGTTCGAGGACGTGGCCCCCAACACCGTCGCCAATTTCCTCAGCCTGGTCGAGGCCAAGAAGTTCGACAACACCCGCTTCTACCTGGCCCAGGCCGCCACCCTCGTCGCCGGCGGCGACTTCGAAGCCAAGGACGCCGAAAGCGACGGCACGGGAACCCCCGGCTACTTCATCCCCGACGAAATGAAACGCGACGGCGCCCGCAAGCACTTCCGCGGCTCGCTGTGCATGGTCAAGAACCCGAGCGCCGGCTCCCAGTTCTTCATCAACCTCATCCCCGAGCCACGCATGGACGGCCACTTCACCGTCTTCGGCCGCGTCCTCAAGGGCATGGACGTCCTCGACCGCATGACGCCGGGCCGGACGAACTACAACGTCGGCCACTTCGGCAACCTCGTGCCGGGCGATCTCTTGCTGCACGCGGCGGTGCTGCGCAAGCGCGGGCACGAGTACAAGGTGACGAAGCTACCGCTGGAGTGAATAGGACGAGCGGCTTTTTCATGCTCTTGAAATCGGTTTCGAAGCTGCCGTGCAAGTAGTGCCTGGGCGGGATGGTCTGAATGACCACATCCCCCCGCTCGAGCAGAGCCCGCAGGCCAAGCCGACGAGCTGCGAGGCGAGAAGCGAACGCGGGCGCAACATGGCGCCTTCTTCAGCGAACGTTGATGAAATCGTTATGGTTCAACAACGACCGCACCAAGCTTTCCCGATTGCGGACGGCTCCATCGGGCGTCGTCACTTCTGAACGCAGGAACTCCGCGCAGATCTCCATCTCGGAAGTCGAGGGGGAGCGTGACAGCACACTCTCGAACGCCGCCTGGACAAACGCCCGCGGCGCCTTCCGCTCCTCCTCCGTCAGCCGCGTCCACAGCTTCTCGGCCAGCTTGGCGCTCACCTCGTGGACCATGTCGCTGTTGGTGAGCGCGAGCGCCTGCTGCGGCATCACCGTGCGGGTGCGGCGGTAGCATTCGCCCGGGTCGGGAGCGTCGAACAACTCCCCCAGCGGGCCCTTGCCGTTCCCCTCCGGATGGCTGCTGTAGTAGAGACTGCGGCGCCTCGTCTTCAGCGCCTCGCTGTTTTCCAGCTCCTGGCCGCCCATCGTGAAATCGAGCAGCCCGGCGACGTGCAGCAGGCTGTCGCGCACCACCTCCGCCTCCATCCGGCCGACGTTCATGCGCCAGAGATACTTGTTCTCCGGGTCGCGCGCCGCGTTCTCCTTCGCGGGGCCTTGCGACGACGCCATGCGATACGTCTGGCTGGTCACGATGAGACGATGGATGTGCTTCATGGACCACGGGCCGGGGCGACTCTTCGAGTCGCCGCTAAACGTGGTCGGGTCCATGAACTCCGCGGCGAGCCAGTCGAGGAGTTCGGGGTGCGTCGGCCTCGCGCCGTTGCGGCCGAAGTCGTAGACGCTGGCCACGAGAGGCGCGTGGAGGTGGCGCATCCAGATGTGGTTGACGGCGACACGGGCCGTCAGCGGGTTGGCCGGGTCGGCGATCCACTCGGCGAGGGCCCTGCGCCGGCCGGTGCTGGTCTTGGGGTAGACGGGGCCCAGCGGCGCATACGGTCCGAGCGGCGCTTTCAGTGCGGCGTTCGCTTTCTCCAGTTGCGTTCGCGCCGCGGCAAGCTGCTTCGAAGCGGCGTCGATCAGCTTGGCGCGCGCCGCAGCGCCGGCCGACTCCGCCGCGGCCAGCGCCTGCTCCCCGGCCAGGATCGCCGCTTCCGCCGCCTTCACATCGGCGCCGCGGGCAGCCTGGGCAGCGGCTGCCCCGAGCTTCTTGACATCGCCCACCGTGGCGCCGACCTTCGCCTCCTCCGCCGCCAAGCGCGCCTGAAGACTCGCCAGACTCGCGTCCGCCGCCCCCTTCCGCGCCGCCGCCGCTTTCTCCTTGAGCCCCACCGCTTCGAACGCCGCCCACGCCAGCTTGACCTTCTGCTCGGCGTCGCGCGTCCCGGGCGAGGGCGCCGCAGCTGCGATCATCGATGTCGCCGGCGGCAAGCTAAACGACGAGGTCCCCCAGCCGTCAATGCCGACGATGTCGCGTCCCTCGACATACTTTGGCGCCTCGAAATCAAAGCGGATCAGCGGAGCGCCCGCCGGCGCCAGCACGGCGAGATCGTCCACCAGGGCCACGCTGCCCGCATGCGCGTCGAGGAAGATCGGCTGCGCGGGGTTGCCGACGGGGTTCCAGCCGTTGAGCGCGACCGGCGTCCGCTCGGTCAGGATCTTTCCACTCTTGCGCGCCTTGACGCTGACCAGACACCGATCGGCCTTCGGCTCGATGATGAGGACGAGCTCGAAGCGATCGTCGCCGGAGCCGAGGTCATAGCGCCCCGCCTCGAACTCCGTGAACGAGCCGGGCCGGTACGAGAGGATCCGTCCCTTGTCGAAGGCGACATACCCCGCCGTGAGGCCTTTGCCGAGGTCGCGAAGCAGCTGGAAGTTGAAATGCGCGTCCTTGAGGATGCGCAGCTCGAAGCGGATGACCGTGCCTTCTTCCAGCTTCGTCAGGCCGGACAGGTTGTTGTGCAAGGCGCGCCGGCCGGTCGTCGCGTCGAAGAGGAGCGATTGCTTGCCCGCCAGCGCCAGCGATGGCCCGGCCTTCCCCTCCGCGCGGGCCTTTTCCAGCTCCGCCCGCGCCTTGGCGAGCTGCGCTTGCAACCCCGGCAGCGTTTTCGCCGCCTCGTCGCGCGCCGTCTTCGCCTCGATCTCCGCCTGGACGATGGCCGCCTCCCGTTCCTTAATCAGCGTCGCACGCAGCCCCGGCGCCAGCGCCGGGTAGAACGCCCGCGGCGGTAGCGCCACCGCCTTCACCTCCGGCGCCTTCCCGAGGAACGCCGGCAAACCGGGCCGGATCGATCCCTTCTCCTTCACGCGGTTGCGCTCGTCGCCCCCCGTGTAGAACCAGGTCGGCGCCTCCGGGTTCTTGTCGAAGATCCGCACCGCCCCAAGACGCACGATCTTACGCAGCGTGCTGTAGTTGTACTCCTCGAACGGTCCCGGATCGGCCTCGCCCGGCATGCGGTCCTGGCGGATGCCGATCGTCTCGAACCAGGCGCGGAAGTGGAAATAGTCCTCGTGCGTGATCGGGTCGTACTTGTGATCGTGGCAATGGGCGCAGTTGAACGTGAGGCCCAGGAACGCCTTGCCGACGTGCTCGACGTTGGAGCGCATCCAGTCGTTCGGATTCAGGGCGTACCAGTTGCGGATCAAGAAGCCGGTCGCCAGCGTCGCCTCGTCGTCCTCGGGGCAGACCTCGTCGGCCGCGAGCATCTCCTCGATCATGCGGCCATAGCTCTTGTCGGCGTTGAGCGAGCGGACGATCCAGTCGCGCCAGCGCCAGATCTGCGGGGCGCTGTTCCAGACATCGGGGACCATGCGCCGGCCGTACCAGTCGCTGTAACGCCACACGTCCATCCAGTGCCGGCCCCAGCGCTCGCCGTAGCGCGCGTCCGCCAGGAGCCGGTCGACGACTTTCTCGTACGCGTTCTCGTCCTTGTCCGCCAGGAACGCCTTCAATTCCTCCCGCGTCGGCGGCACGCCGATCAGGTCGAGATAGACGCGCCGCAAGAGCAGCGACCTGTCGGCCGGCGGACGCGCGACAAGACCGCGTTTCTCGTGCTCGGCGGCGACGAAGGTGTCGATCGGGTTCCTGGCCCAGGCCGCATCCTTGACCTTGGGGAGCGGCGGACGTTTGACTGGCCGGAACGCCCAGTGCTCGCGTGGATCGGCTTCGGGCTGTTCATCCGGCGGCGCCGTCGCCCCCTGGGCAATCCAGGCGCGCAGCTTGGCGATGTCCTTGGCGGAGAGCGGCGGGCCTTCGGGCGGCATGCGGTCGGCGGGATCGGTCACCGTGATACGCTCGATCAGAGGGCTCTTCTCCGGGGCGCCGGGCACGATCGCCGGGCCGCCGCTCCCCCCTTTCCTGGCGAGGATGGCGGTATCGAGGCGCAGCTTGGACTTCTGCTTGAGAGCGCCGTGGCAGGCGAAGCACTTGTCGCGCAGGAGCGGTTTGATCTCTTTCAGGTAATCGACGCGCTCCTGGCAGGGAGCGCCGCCCGGCAGCAGAACGGCCGCCGTGAGAAGCGCCAAGGATAGGTGGCAAACGCGCATGGATCGCGAGGCGGGAAAGAGGAACTCGCTTCCTACTCTAACAATTCCCGCGGGCCGGGACAAAAGGAAAGCGGCTCGATTGACCCACCCAGCCGATCAGAGCGTCAGCCCGAGGGCGTACACTTCCTCCGCGTCCATCACCTGGTCGTTGCTCTCGAAGAGCTTCGCGATGGCCGCCTTGTGGATCTTCATCTTCGTGCCGCCGACGCCGAGGGCGCCATAGGCGATGACGCCGTCGCGCTCCTTCGCCTTGTCGGTCGCGTCGACGCCTTCGATGCCGAGCGGCGGGACGGCGTTCAAGTCGATGGCGACCTTGAGCGTTTTGGACCCCGTTCGCGCATCTTTGGGCAAGAGGACCACGCCGGCGGCGCCCGCGGCCACGACGAGCGTCTGGTCCTTGAGAATTGCCGGCAGGTCGGCCGCGTTCGATGTGCCGACCGGCTCGAGCCTGGCGCCGGGAACCATGCTTTCGATCTTCTGGCAGACCGCCGCCGCGCGGGTGGCCTGGCGCGAGCCGACGCGGACGGCCGCTCCTTCCTTCGCCAGCAGTCGCGCCACGCGCTGTCCGACCGGCCCGGTGCCGCCGAGGACGATGGCCCGCGTGTTCTTCAGATCGAGGTGCTTCCGCGCCGCGAGAACCGCGGCGGCCGCCGTGGTGTTGGCGCCGTTCGCGTCAAGGAGGATGGAGACGCGGAGGCCGAACTTCGGCAGCATGTGCTTTTGCGCCTCGGCCATGAGTTGCTCGCCGAGGGCGACGTCGCTGCCGCCGACGAAGATCGCCGTATTCTTGAGATCGGCCGGGCCGCGCGTGAAGATGGCGCCGTGGACGATGTTCTGGACCTGGGCGGGAGTGACGGCGCCGTGGCTGAAGATCTCGTCCGCCCCGGCGTCGACGGCGACGACGCGATCGAAGACGCTTGGTTGTGGGTCGCCGTCGATCTGGATGAGGATCTTTTTCATGACCGGGCCCAATAGAGAATGCGGTGGCTGGACGCCTTCTGGAGCAGAGGACGCCCGGAACAAGGGCGAGGTCTCAGCCAGAGCGAGGTCGAGCCACCGCACTCGAAAAACGCGAAGGATGTTACTTCGGCGAGAAGGGGTGTTTTTCCTTGTCCTTCTTCGCGGTGATCTCTTCGATCTTGGGCTCGTTCTTCATGGCGCGGGCGATGGCGAGCTTGGTCGCCTCGTAGTTGTACTGGTAAATCTTGTTGTCGTCGGAGGCGTCCCAGTGGATGAAGACGCCGCAGACGCACACGAGGTTGTCCGCGTCCTTGGCCGGGATGACGCCGGAGGCGACGCTGTCGGCCATGGCGCGGGCGACGGCGGCCTGGGCCGGGCCGAACATCTGCACGGCCTGCTTGGCGCCCTTGATGGTGACCTTGGTGATCATCACGGTCGCCGGCTTGCAGATCAGGTTCGGGGTGATGACGGCGAGCAGGTTGGAGTGCCCGTGCGACTGGGTGGAGAGCGCATGGGCGAAGGCGTGGCCGACGGGCCCGTCCTTGGAGCCGATCAACAGGTCGATGTGCGCGATCTCATTGCCGTCGCCCACCAGGGCCTCACCGATGTACATGGACATGGACTGCCTCCAGTTGTGAAACGCGTCGGGGTTATCCGTTGGGGGAGAGGATAGACGGGCGGGGGTGGAGTTTCAACGGGAAAAATGGGATCGCTTGTGAGGGGCAAGAGACGCGCATAGACTGAGCAGATACGTGGACGGGGGGGACATCGCCCATGGCTTCGACAGTCGGCGGCAACGATCCCGACAAGAGGTCGTGATGATCGACACGACGATCCGCGTTCGCGGGACACAGGCAGCCGCAGATCGCTACAGGGACTTGCTGGATTCGGACTGGTCGGGCGAGACGCTCGATGAGGCGCTGTCGCTCTTGTGGGAACTGATTGCCGCCTCCGCAACGGGACCTGTGGGCTGGATGCAAACGCTGTCTGTTCCGGCTTCGCGCCGCGCGGCAAAGGATTTCGATCCCACGATTCTGGCCCGCATCCGCGATCTGTCCTCCGTGTTCCACGAGCCCTCGATCCCCGCCGCCCCGCAGCGCTGGACCGCCACCCGCCCGAGCCGACTGGCGGAGCAGGCCTGGGGCTATCTTCTGCTCCAGGCGCTGGCTCGCCTGGAGGGGGATACCGGCCTATTCCAAGACGCCCAGAGCTTGCTCTTTCTTTGTGCGGCGCACGTGCTGCTGCCGCAATTGCGGCGCCAGGGGCTGACCGCCGAGCGTGATTGCCTCGCCTGTGCCATGTACATCCACACCTTGCTCGTGTGGCGCACGCAGCAGCCCCATCTGCTGCATCTGCAAAGCGTGTTGATGGACGAACTGGGCGCTCAGGAGCGGCGCTTGGACTTGCTCGACATGTCGTTCTTGCTCACCTCGCCGCAGGACCACACGTACCTGACGCGGGCGACTTCGTATTGGTCGGAATTGATGAACCTGGGACGACAGGAACAGGCGGCGGACTTTCTCTTCTACCTCACCAAGCACGCTCCGGACTCTTGCCAGGAAGAGATCAAGATCATGCTTGCCGAGACCTTCGCCGGAAATGGAGTCGGCTGACTCCAGACCATGTGGGGGTGGGGCAGGCCGGCTGGCCTGCCGCAGCCCAGGCATGTTGGTCGTCTGTTCGGCAGGCGAGGCCGCCTGCCCCACGGCTATCCCATCACGGTCGCACAGATGGATATGGGTCGCGGGAGTGAGAAAAACGCGTCGTCGGCCATAAGGCGAGGAGCGGTGGTACTGTTGTGGCGCAATCGCGAAGTCAAGGTCCGTTTTGGCGCAGTGAGTGGGCGCCAGCACGACAAGATGAGAAGAAACGAGGAATTGGACGTAAGGCGTCCGGCGCCTTGTATGTTGCGGCGTAATCGTGAATGTCAAGGTTGGTGAGCATTTCAGTAATGGTAGCGTGTTGAAACGAAAGAAACGAACGCGACGGGCGCGGTCGGCACGGCTCGATGTCCGTGGCTATGGGGCGACATATGTCGCGGGGGGGTGGGGGCTGGCGCGGTGGCGCGGAGCTTTTTGGGTCGGTCCAAAGGTTGGCGTGGCATGGGGATTAATGCGTGGGGAGTCCGCGGCAAACTACTTCGCGCGGAGATGACGCTGAAGGTTGGGCTGACGAAGTAGCCAAGGTGGGTCAGGCTAGCCGAAGTTGCGGGCAATGGCGCCGGCTGACGCAGGGCTATCCCATGCGCCATACGCGTACGGCGTCTTCACCAGATCGTTCTGCTCGAACCGCGCGAACCGCAAGGCCGGATGTCCAGCGTCTTCCTTGGCCGCCGTCGACGATCAATTCCGCCATCAACTGGCCGACGATCGGCGACGGCGGCCGTAGCCGCTGAAGCCGGCGGCGCGGCCCCTTCGAGGCCGAGGAAGCCCCAGCCGAGGATGGGGTGCCAGTCGGGGTGATGGCGTAGAAGTAGCCGTAGCCGCCGCGGCGTAACCGCGGTGCATGGCGGGATAGCGGCGGCTCAGGCGGCAGCGAGCTTTGCGGCAGCCAGGGGCGTCGGCGCTCGTTGTAGGCGTCCGGGTCGACGGGGCTTGCGCTCCTCCCCGCCGGGCTGCCGGCGTGGATCATCTCGCCGTGCGTCGGCGAAGTAGAGCCCTGCGAAATCAGCGTAGACGGCGGTGCGGCGGCCGAAATCGAGGCAACCGGCGATAGAGGGCGACGCACAGGTGCGCGACGCCTGCGCAGCTTGATACCGAGTCCTTGGTCAACTGGGCGCCTTGGCCCCACCTTGCCCCGGAGACGACGCGACGGCTTTCGTGGCGTCCCTCGTTGGTCTCGACACCTACGATCTTGCCCCCTGCGTGAGGATCGACTGCACCTGGCGCCCAGGCGGATGTCCGCGCTTCCTGCCGCGCGCCTCGGCGTAGGAGGCGACGACCTGCACCGCCTCGGCGCCCAGCCCGCCTCCCGCCTCGAACGCGGCGATCTCCTCGGCAGGCGATGGGATCGATCTCGGCCAGAACCTGCGTGGAGACGATGCGGACGTCGATGCCCAACTCGCGCCAGCATGGCGACGTTGGCGTCGAGACCAGCCCAGTCCCTTCTCGCCGACGACGATGACCATGCCGGTGCGCGTGAAGACCAGCAGACCGCCGACCGGCCTCGGGAAAGCGGCTCGAACGCGCAGGCTCTGCTGCGCCCATCTGCGCTGATGAGGCGATTGGAGTAATGCTGCCGGATGATCGCCCCCGACTGCCGCTCGAGCCGGCCCCGAGGAAGGACTTTTCGAGCAGCATGACGCGGCCGGCACGGCGGCGAGGCCAGATGGAGAGCAGTAGCCGTCCCCATGGCCGCCGCCGCCGATGATGAAGAAGTCGCAGGTGACTGCCATGAATGATCACCTTCCCGGAAAACGCGTTTCTAAGCTATCGACGGAGCGCCGGTATTTCTCGGCGAGTGCCTTGATCAGACAATCGCCCAATTCGCGCGGTTTGCCGTCGCGGGGAATCCGTTCGGCGTACTTCTGGGTACAGTCCCAATCGTCGGGCGCGACTTCTCGGTTGTCTAGGATTTGAAATGGCGCGAGGAAAGCGCGAAACAGCTCTCTTTCGGTGTTCGTTCTTGCTCCGCACAAGAACTCGACGAGTACGGGAGTGACAATTGTGTTGGAGTTACGGAGATCGATCAATTCCTTCGCCCACTCGACGCGTCTTCCAAGGAGGGACAGGGCGTCCTTGCCGGTGTAGCGCGCCCAGAAGAAATGAGCACCAGTGTCAAGAACGCGTCTTGACATCGGCTGCCGAAACAGGCGTAGCTCTCCCGCGCACCACGGGTCATCCTGACCAAATCGGCTTCCCATCGTTCATGCGCTGACTGAGGCGGCGGGCCACGTCCGTCGCTCGGATGCGCGGCCTTGATCACTTGACAGCATACGGATTTCGTCTGGTAGGCCTACGATCCCTTCCACAAGGGATGCGGACCAACATCAGCGCCCACTTCAAGCCTTTTCGCAGAGCATCGAGGGCCGCGTTGATCGCCGGAGCCTGAGCCAGGATCCAACGCCGAAGTGCCTCGGCGTCGTGCGGAAGACCATCTCCTTCAAACTGGATGTCGAGGTACCAGTCAAGTGCCGCATCCGGCTCCGTAGCGCCGGGGATCGACTCGTCGAACAGGGCTCTTCGTCCGCCTCGAGCCCTAGGTGAACTCCGCCGTCACCGCGCACGTTCCGGAAGATATCGCTTTCATGGTCCCACCTTTGAAATCAAGGGAGCCGCTCATGCGAGAGACCTCCCGCTCGATTCCTATCCTCCCGGAAACAGCGGCGTGCTCAAGAACGCTCCCCTGGGTCCGGTAGCACCACGACGATCAGCTTGCCACGCGCTTGTCCGGCCGCCGCGCGCACGACGGCGGCGACGACCGCGGCGCCACGAACGATGCCGCACAGCATCCTCCTCTTTCGCCGAAGCCGCGCTTCATGGCGAAGGCGTCATCGTCGTTAATCTAGGATGCCTCATCGATGATGTCGGTGTTCAACACGCCCGGGATGAAGCCGGCCCCCAAGCCCTGGATGCGGTGCCGGCCGGGCCCTTCACCTGGTCGCGCGGCACGCCTTGCACCTTGTTCTGCGTGATCACCGGGCTGGCCGTCGGCTCGACCGCGATCGCCTTGAACGACGGCTTGCGCTTCTTGATGACCTCGCTCACGCCGGTGATCGTGCCGCCGGTGCCGACGCCGGAGATGAGGATGTCGACCTTGCCGTCCGTGTCGCGCCAGATCTCCTCGGCCGTGGTCTTGCGATGGATCTCGGGATTGGCGGGGTTCTCGAACTGCTGCGGCATGAACGAATTGGGATTGGCTTCAATGAGCTCCTTGGCCTTGGCGATGGCGCCGTTCATGCCCTTCTCGCCGGGGGTCAGCACGACCTCGGCGCCGAACGCCTTGAGCAGGCGACGCCGCTCCAGCGACATCGTCTCGGGCATCGTCACCATCAGCTTGTAGCCCTTGGCGGCGCAGGTGAAGGCCAGGCCGATGCCGGTGTTGCCGCTGGTGGGCTCGATGATGATCGTGTCCTTGTTGATCTTGCCGGCCTTTTCGGCGGCCTCGATCATGGAGACGCCGATGCGGTCCTTGACGCTCCAGAGAGGATTGAAGTTCTCCATCTTGGCGACGACGGTGGCCTTGCTGTCGCCGACGACCCGCCGCAGCCGCACGAGAGGGGTGTTGCCAATCGTTTCCGTAATGCTGTTGTAGATCCGTCCGCGGAATCCTTCAGCCATGGAATGACCTCCGTTATCAAGGGGATCTGGATGTTTGGGCAGGTCCGGCGCCGAGCGGCGTGGACCGGCAGGATCAGTATAGGCGGCGGATCAAGACAGGCTCACGGTCCCGCTTTTCGCAACGCATCGAGCAGCGGCGCCACGTCGTCGGGCCGATAGGCGGCGGGGCTCTCCACAAACGCGCGGCGCGGCGCGAGGCTTTGCAAGAGGTCGTGCCAGGCCTTGAGCCGTGCGTCCTCGTTCAGCGCGACGCCGCCGAGATAGAACTGCTCGGCCTGTTCCCAATCGGGACTTTCGCCAAGGGCCGCGGACCAGGCTTTCAGCGCGGCGCTGGAGCGGCCCGTGTTCCAGCGCTCGGCCGCGGCCAACATGCGACGCAGCGAAGCCTCCAGCGGGCCGCCGTCGGTCCTGGCTTTTGCGGGCGTCAGTGCTGGTCGAACCTTCTCCAGGTTCGCCTTGAAGGCGGGCTCGTCCAGCAAGTCCTTTTCGGCAAGAACGGAGGGGCCGAGCCAGTACCAATCGCTCCACGGCGTCAGCCCTGGCCTGACGGCAACGCCCTTTTTCGTCGCCAGGACATCGCGCTGTTGACGCCAGCTTTGCGGCTGCAAGTCGTGGTGGCAGGCGTAGCAGGAGAACTCCGCCAGTTCCGGCCATGCCTCGGAACGTCGCGCCTTGCTGAGTTCGAGCGCGGCCTGCGCGGCGGTCACCTGTCCGATGGCCCAGACCTTTCCCTCGGAACGTCCCTTGCGGCCGGCTCGGTCCGCGTTCCAGTGCGGCGGCAGGTTCGCCAGGAAAGCGCTCGCCTCGAACTGCATGCGCGGATGGCCGGCGGCGATGAGGTCGTGGGTCACGTCGCGCGGCGGGGCGCCGTCCGCCGCGGGCGTTCCGACATGGCAGCCGGCGCAGGCTTTCAGGAGGCCGGTCAAATCCTGCGGCGCGATCATGCCGGCGGCGCGTTTTTGCTCGAGCGTCGCCTCGCGCCAGTCGGGACGCGTGTGCTCGACTAACCAGGCGCCGGCGTCGCCATGGCATGCTTCGCAGCTCACGCCCCAGATTCGTTCCTCTTTCGTGGCCATGCCGGCGTCCTTCCGCGCCGTGCGCGGATTCGCGTGGCACGCCAGGCAAGTCGCTTCCGCGCGCGGATCGCCGAGGCCAAGTCGCGCGGCCATCTCCTTGGATCGCTTGCTCCTCAGAATCTGCTTATCCTCGAGGACCTGAAAGGCGCGGGCGTGCGGATCGCGCAGCGACCAGAGGGTGACCTCGTTGTGATCGCTGGTGGCGCCCGGCCGGGCCTCGATGCTGCCGTGACAGCTCAGCGCCGAACACGAAGGCGTCCCCACCAGCGCCTTGCGCGTCGATTCGGCGCCGGCAGGCGCGGCCGACTTCTCCGCCGGCGCCTCGGACGAGACGCGGCCCAGCGACAGAACGCCGACCAGACACAAGGCGCACGCCGGCAAGCGCCGGTTGCCAAGAAACCTCAGGAGACGACGGGCCGGGAACATGCACGCATTGTAAACGCGCGCGCGGCGTGATCCAGCGCAAAGAACAGGAAGAAGGTCCAGAAGGTCGTTGTGTCTTTTTGTCAAGCACCGGCTGCGCGGGCGGAGATAGCGCGGGGAAGGATGCGTTTCTCCAATATGGCAAACGACGGGCCGCGATCGCGGACGTCACATGGGGGCGAGATGAGATAACATAGGAACGCCATTCGGCACGGGATTCATGACGACTATCAGCTTTTTCGTGACGGCGCCCGTCCGGCGCTTCGCTCCCATTGCAGGCGAAAACCGCCGCTGTAGCGGCGGGGGCAAGAATCGCCCGCCTTTTTTTGTTCCCCTTCCCCCCGGGATTCGTTATCACAAGATGCATAACCCTTGATGTCCAACTTTGAGGAGCATCGATGAAACGCGTACTCTCCCTCGGTTTCGCCGTCGGCGCCCTTGTCGTCTGCCTTCCAGCCTGCGGCGGCGGCAAGAAGGGGGACGGCTTCGTCCCCGTCTTCAACGGCAAGGACCTCGAGGGCTGGAAGATCGGTTACGGCCCCAAGTCGAACGAGAAGAACAGCACCTGGAAAGTCGTCGACGGCATGATCGTCGGCGAAGGCGAAGTGAGCCATCTGTTCAGCCCGCGCAGCGACTACGAGAACTTCGAAGCCCGCGCCGAGATCATGATCAGCGACAAGGGCAACAGCGGCTTTTACTTCCGCACCGCTTTCGGCCCCGGCTTTCCCAAGGGCTACGAGGCGCAGGTCAACGCCACGCACGGCGACCCCGTCCGCACCGGAAGCATTTACAACCACGTCAAAATCTTCAAGCAGCTCCACAAGCCGGACGAATGGTTCACGTACCATTTGAAGGTGGTCGGCAACCGCATCTGGGTCACCGTCAACGGCGATCTGCTCTACGAGTATGTCGACCAGGCCAACACGCACAAGACCGGTCACTTCGCGTTCCAGCAGCACAATCTTGGCAGCGTGGTCAAGATCCGCAAGCTCGAGGTGAAGGAGTTGCCCGGCTCCACGAAGAAAGGCAAGCGCGTCTCCGGTTGAGCGCCGCTTGTGGCGGTGACACAGCAGCAACAGGGGGCGCTGATAGCGTCCCCTTTCCTTTCGCTCACCTCCGGCCCAGCCCTTCGCGCAGCTGATTGACCAGGTTCTTCATCACGAACCCCTGCTCGGGGCAGATGTCAACTGGAGCGCCGCGCCGGCGCAGAGTCTCGGCCACGATCGGCCCAACGGCCGCCACCCGCGTCTTCTTCAGCCCTTCCTGCAGCGGCGCGACGAGGCCGCGCTCGCCCGCCACCTCGAAAAGCCGGTCCACCTGCGGCGAGCTGGTGAACACGAGCGCGTCGACGCGGCCGAGCCGCATCCCTTCGATCAGCTCGATCAACCGCTCGCTATCCGCGGCTGGGGCATAGACGTAAGGCAGGACGGCCGCCATCGTAGCCCCGGCTGACGCCAGATAGGCCGAGAGGGGGGCGTTTTCCTCGACGTACAGCTGGACACCGATCGTTTCCGGCCAGCGGCAGGCGCGCGCAGTGTCGCGACGACGCCGTCGGTGGTCGGGGCCTGGGCGACACGGAATGGCGCCAGCCCAGTTCGCCGCCTGTCCGGGCTTCGGACCCGCCGTGATCAGGCGCGTGCGGCCAGGGCGGCGATCACAGCGTCGCGGGCGGCGCGCTCGGCGAATCCGAGTAAGCGGCGCACCCTCGCCGGTCAACAAGACGACGTGCGAGAAGCGGTCCGCGCACAGATCGCGGAGCCAGGCCGGCACCAGCGCCTCGTCGAAGGCGCGTCAAGAATGCTGACCATGGGACAGCGAAGACGACTGCCCCTTCTTTTCGAGCATTCGGCTCAGGTCCTCGAGCTGGCGGCCTTCGGCAGAGCTAGCGTCTTTCCGGCCAGCGGACGCTCCACGGCGATCTCCTTTCCATCTCTTTCAGAGGCCGCGACCGGCAGCGCCGGCTCCTGCCGGTCGTAGGCTTCAGCGGCGCTTCGGGTCGAACAAGAGATAGGCGGCAACCGGCCCCGCCACTGCCGGGGAACCTCCGCGGTCAGCGTGATCGGCTCGTAACGGATCGGGTGCAGGAACGTCAGGCTGCGTGCGTGCAAGCCGATGCCCTGACCGAACGTGTGGATCGAGCCGTAGCGGGCGTCGCCGTAGATGGGATGGCCGTGGTGCGCCAGCTGGACGCGCAGCTGATGGGTGCGACCGGTCTGCGGGCGCAGCTCGAGCCAGGTGAGATCGGCGTGGATGCCTTTGCGCGTGAAGTGCAGAAGCGACTGACGCGCGCCGGGCGCGTGCGGCTCGGTGACCTCGACGCGATGCGCCTCCTTGTCTTTCCGCAGCCAGTCCTCCAGGCTGCCGGCCAGGGTCTGCACCGGCCCTTCCACGACGGCCCAGTAGACCTTCTCGACCGTGCCTTCACGGAACTGCTCGGCAAGCCGGGCGGCGGCCTTGCTGGTGCGGGCGAAGAGCAGGACGCCGCTCACCGCCTTGTCCAGGCGATGGACGACGCCGAGAAAGACGTTGCCGGGCTTCTGATATTTCGTCTTGAGATAGGACTTGACGGCGCGATCGAGCGTCTCTTCCTTGCCCTGAAAATGCGCGCTCACCACGCCGCATGGCTTGGCTAGCGCGAGGCAATGGTTGTCCTCGTACAGGATTTCCAGGGACGGTTCGTCCATCAGCCTGCTCTCGTTTCCGGCGCCCTTGACATTGTAACGAGGAAGAGCCGGTCCGTTGTGTTGGACGGAAACGACACTCCAAACCCGCCGTCACTCGAAGGTTGCTTTACCCGGCGCCGTCGTTACCATGACGCTTGTCCCGTCTGTCGCCAACAGGGTGTCTCATGAAACGTCCGCTCGCCATCGTCCTGTTCGTCGTCGTGCTTGCTCCCGCTCTTGCGCCCGCGCAAGACAAGAAAGACGCGGACAAGAAAGACAAGAAGAAACGCGACGAGCCGGGCCTGGAGGGGCTCAAGGCGCTCAAGAACGCCGATCCGGAGGTGCGCTACAAGGCGGCGGCGGTCATGGTCCGCCTGGGCCCGGTGGCCAAGTTCGCCTCGGCGGAGCTGCGCGAGGCGTTCAAGGAGGAGAAGGACCTCGGCGTCAAGGTGAAGATGGCCGAGGCGGTCTGGGCCGTCGACCGGCCGCCACCCAGCGTCCTGACGCCGTTCCTGATCGAGGCGCTCAAGGCCAAGGCGCCGGCGGTGCGCATGGAGGCGGCGGGCGTTCTGGGGCAGATGGGCGCCAAGGCGAAGGCCGGGACGCCGGCCCTCATCCGCGTCCTCAAGGACAAGGATGACGCCGTCCGCATCGCGGCCATCGCGGCCCTGGGAGAGATCGGCCCCGTCGCCAAGGAGGCCGCCGAGCCGCTGCTGGACGCGATCCAGGAAAAGAACAAAGATCTGTTGATCGATACGATGGTCGCCGCGGCGCTGGGGAAACTCGGGCCGGACGTCGTGCCGCTCCTGGTGAAGACCGTGGAGGAGGCGTCAGGGCGGCGCCGCCTCGCCGCCGTCTACGCCCTGGGCGAAATCGGGGCGCCCGCCGCCAAGGGGACGGAAGCGCTCATCAAGGTGCTGAAGCAGAAAGACAACCTCGAGCACCTTTTCGCCGTGCAGGCCCTTGGCAAGATCGGGCCGGCCGCGAAGGCGGCCGCCGCCACGGTGAGGCCGCTGCTCAAGGCGAAGGATGACGGCTTGCGCCTGGAAGCGGCCCTGACGTTGCATCTGCTTACCAAGGAGAGCGAGACGCTACCCATCGTCTTCGAGTATCTTTCCGACGAAAAGCGCGGCCTGACCTACGAGGCGGCGCTGGCGCTCAAACAATTCGGCACGGCCGGCAAAGAGGCGACGGCACGGTTGAAAAAGCTCATGGAACATCGCGACTTCAACATCCGCCTCGCCGCCGGCGTCGCCCTCTGGTCGGTCACGGGAAAAGCGGAGGAGACGCTCAAGCTCTATGGCGCGACCATCGACAACAGCGACAACGCCATCCGCCGCCGCACCCTGGAGTACCTGCTCGAGATGGGCCCGGCGGCGCGGCCCTTGACGCCGCTGATTCAGGAGGCGGGGCGCGACGAGGACGACGGCGTGCGCAACCTGGCGCGCGCGGTGCTGGCGCGGCTGGCGACCGAGAAGCCCTAGCGCTTGCCTGGTCCGCTCCTCGCCGCCGGATTATGCTATACACATGTAACACCCGCCGGCGCGACGCTTCCGGAGTTTCCTCCATGCGACTCGTGAGTCTCACCCTGCTCCTCACCCTGATCCCGTGCGCCCGCGCCGATGAACCCAAGACCGAGCCGGCCCCGCCGCCGCGCGTCCTCGTCGCGCCTCCGCCGGAGAACCTGTTCCTGCCCATCCCGCGCGGCCGACCCGGCACGCTCGATAACTGGAACAACTACGCCGTTGATTCCTTCGGCCGCTGGCGCCCCCGCGTCATCGCCGCCCCTTTCGGGTCGTACTATTACTACAACGGCGCCCCCTTCCCGTGGACGGCGACGCATTCGCTGTCGTGGCGGTCCTCCGTGCAGGAGTGAGTTGCAGGAGTGATATGCAGGATTCCCCCGGCGCACGTCTGCGGCAAGCATGGGCGAAGAAAACCATCGCCATTCCCGGTGTCTTCAACGCGCTGGTCGCCCGGATCGCCGAGAAACTGGGCTTTTGCGCCCTGTACCTTTCCGGGGGCGCGCTCTCGGCCGCCACGGGGGTTCCCGACGTCGGCCTGGTCACGCTCACCGAGTTCGTCGACGAGGCACGGCGCCTCACCCAGGCGTCGTCCTTGCCCCTCCTGTGCGACGCGGACACGGGCTTCGGCGAAGCGCTGAACGTTGAACGCACTGTGCGGCTTTTCGAAAGCGCGGGTGTCGCCGGCATTCACCTCGAAGACCAGCAGCTCCCCAAGCGCTGCGGCCACCTTTCCGGCAAGGCGCTCGTCGAACCGGAGGCCATGGCGGCGAAGGTGCGCGCGGCGGTGGCGGCGCGGCGCGATCCGGCATTCGTCATCATCGCCCGCACCGACGCGCGCGGCGTCCACGGCATGGAAGACGCCATCCGCAGGGCCAGACTGTATCTGGACGCCGGGGCCGACGCCATCTTCCCCGAGGCGCTGGAGAACGCCGATGAGTTCGCCGCGTTCGCCAAGGCCGTTCCCGCGCCGCTGCTCGCGAACAACACCGAGTTCGGCAAGAGCCCCAACCTGGATGTCGCCGCTTTTGCCGCCCTCGGCTACCGCATGGTGCTCTTTCCGCTCACCGCGTTTCGCTCGGCCTTGAAGGCGGCCCAGGATACGCTGCGCGACATTCTCACGCTCGGCCATCAGCGTGCCCGGATGGGCAGGAATGTTGACACGCGCGGAAGCTACGACTTGCTGGACTATTCAGGCTACGAGGAACGCGACCGCAAATACTTCGGTTAAGAGTCGCGTCCGTCGCGTCCCCGTTTTGAAACGATCCGCGAGGACGACATGTCGACTGCACCAGGAAATCTCCCCCGGCCTCGAAGGCGTCGTCGCGGCGAAACGGCTGCCGTCTCCACCGTCACGGGCGGCCTGCGCTTACCGCGGCTATCCCGTAGTGGAATTGGTGCAGCACGCGACGTTCGAGGAGGTCTCTATTTGCTGCTCCACGGCGAGTTGCCGCGCCAGGAGTTGCGACCCTTTCGCGCTCCGCGTCGCGGCGGCGATGGTCTGCCCCCGCTGGTGCGCGACACGCTGCGCGCGACTTGCCGCCCGGTAGCCGTGCCGATGGACGCCTTCGTTCCGCATTGACCTGCTGGCCGCACGATCCGGACCTGGCTGACAATGGCAAAGAGGCGAACCTGCACTGGGCCGAACGCTTGCTGGGCCAAATTCCCGTCGCCATCGCCGAACAATACCGAGCGACGCAAGGTTGCCGTCGCTGGCGCCGCGACCCGACCTGGGGCACGCCGGCAACATGCTGTACCTGTTGCGCGTGCCAAGCCGGCCACCGCGGAGGAAGTGAAGGCGTTCGACGTGTCGCTGATCCTCTACGGAACACGAGTTCAACGCCTCCGCAGCTACCTGCGCGTCATCACGTCGACGGAGTCCGACCTGCACTCCGCTGTTGTCGGCGCTATCGGCGCCCTCAAGGGCCGGTTGCACGGCGGCGCCAACGAGAAGGTGATGGACATGCTGCTGGCGACGGCGGTCCTGACAAAGCCGAGGCCTGGATCCGCTCAGCCCTGGCCCGGAAAGAGAAATCATGGGCTTCGGCCACCGCGTTTACAAGACCGGCGACGTCCGCGCTCGTGTCCTCAAGGACTACGCCCGGCAGGCGGCACAACGGACCGGGAACGAGGCCTGGGAGGACGCCGCGGAGGCGATCGAGCAGGTTTTGGCGACAGAGAAGAATCTCTTCCCCAACCTGGATTGGCCCGCGGGACGTCTCTACCATTCGCTCGGCCTGGCCGTGCCGCTTTATACGCCGTTTTTCGTCGCCTCGCGCATCACCGGTTGGTGCGCCCATGTCATCGAACAGGCGGAGCACAACCGGATCATGCGGCCGCGGGGCCGATACACCGGGCCGGAGGAGCGCCGCGTGGAGCCGATTGAGCGGCGCTAGGACGCCTTTGCGGTCGCGTCCTTGGTTTTGAACGGAAAGGCAAACTCGGCAATTCTGGGTGAATGTCATCGTTTTCTCATCAATGGTGGGGTATTCCTCTATTGGACCCTGAGCCGAGATATTAGAGATTGCGCGTGACAGCAAATCGGTATCCGGGTTAAGATAGTGCTAGTCATTTCCCCCGAGGTGGATCATGCGTTCACGTTTCGTAGCGGCGCTTATCGGCTTTGGGTTCCTCTTCTTTCTTGTGGCCGCGCCTGGGACGGTGGAGAGCCAATTTCGCGGTGGCCCAGGTGGCGGTGGCCCCGGCGGCGGCGGTTTCGATGCGGGTGGCCTGTTCGACCGCATGGCCAAGGGGCGCGGCTTCTTCTTGATCTCCGAGACGACCCGCTTCAACGGTCCGTTGACGAAGTTCGCATCCGAGCAGGGCATCCACGGCGAGCCATCACGCATTCCTGAAGTTCTGGAGCAAGCGCGACAGCTACGGCGCGGGCTTCGGCGAAACGGGAATGGGCAAAGGCGGCCCAGGGATGGGTGGGCCCGGGATGGCCGGCATGGTGAAAAGGACCGTAACGAGGCGGCCAATGCCTGGGCCGAGTCCGAGTTCAAGCGTCGCGACCGCAACGATGACGGCTACCTCAACATGGACGAGGCGCCGGACCCGCTCAAGGCCGATTTCCGCAAGTGGGATTTGAACGGGGACGGGCTCATCAGCCTCAACGAATTTCGCGCCTACTTCACCGCACGCTTCCAGGCCGGCGCCCGTGATGAAGGGGACGGGGAAGCGACCGTGATCCGCACCATCATCGAAGAGGAAGACCTGGACAAGCGGCCGGTGGTTTTCCGCGCCGGCAAGCTACCCAAGGACCTGCCCAGCTGGTTCAGCGACCTCGATGTGGACAAGGACGGGCAGGTGGCCCTGTGGGAATGGCGCAAGGGCGGCAAGGACCTCGACGAGTTCCGCAACTACGATCTCAACGACGACGGACTGATCACGCCGGAGGAGGCGTTGCAGCACCAGGCGCTCGTTCGGGCGCAGGACCTCAAGGACGGCAAAGTGGTCGCCAGCGCCGGCGAGCGTCCCTTCGGCGGCAAGGGCGGTTTCGGTCCCGGAGGGTTCGGGCCCGGTGGTGGCTTCGGCAAGGGGGGCAAAGGCAAGGGAGGCCCTCGATTTGAGTTCAAGCGGCCGCAATAGTCCACGGCCTGAAACAGATAGTCTTGTGAAGAGGCGATCCACGCGACGCCTCTTCTTTTTTTTGGACCTCGCGATTGAATCCGCTTGTCGCGCAAAAGCGCGGAATCGAAAAAAAAAACATCTGCGGATCGGCGGCCATGGTGGAGTAAGATAAGGATGTCTCGCTTTGAAACGCTTCCCGCAGAGAGGAGTTCTCGACAGCCTGTGAGCCCGCTCGCCTCCGATCTCCTCAGCCGAGCCTGCCGCGTTTTCATGACGCAAGCCTATCCGCAAGGCGAGGCGACGATTCCCCCGCGTAAGCTGCCCTACTTCGCGATCGGGTCGGCTGCGGACCTCCGGGAGTTTCTGCCCCCCGCTGACCGGGCCACCGGCATCGCCCGCGAGGTCACGGGACCCACGGGGGAACTGAGCGGCTACGAGTTTCGGCTCGGCAGCGCCCATTTCCCGCACCTGAAGTTGCGCGTGCAATGGGTCGACAACCAGAACGGCTCCGGTTGGATCTTCATGGTCGACACGCACGATCATTTTCCGCGGCTGGACGCGGGCGCGGATGAGGCGGCCTGGCGCCAGGTGCAGCAGATCAACCGGCAACTCAAGGAAGCGATCGAGAAGGCGTTCGAGGAGGCGGGGATCACGACCCTAAACAAGCTGCTGCGCGACGGCTTGTAGCTGGGGGACGCCGTCGCGCTAACGACGAAAAAGGGCTGTCCCCTCGAACGGGACAGCCCCCTTTTCGTCGCAGTACCTCGCGGTGGGCCGCTTATTTCACGTCCTGAAAGGCGTTCCACGATAGATAGAGAACCATGCCACAGGTGAGGATACCGAGCACGTCGATCACCTTGCTCAGGCCGCCGAACGGGAACTTGAGAAGGAAATCGAGGAGGAACAACAACAGCAAGCTGCCGGAGACACCCATGGAGCCCCAGCACAACCATTTTTCCATCGACCACCCTTTCACCCGAGCCGACATGGTTGAAGCAAGCCTCTATCCCGGTCTCTGTCCCTAGCATACATTGAAGCGACATTGTACCGCTTCGGCCCGCGCCTGCAACTGTCCGATCTCCCTGGATCATTCCCGTCCCAGCTGCTAAAGGTTATACAGCCCCTACAACCGCTACTCCGGCAGCCGCGCCCGACGGGCCGGTCTGGTCGTACTTCTTTGCCATTCGAGGATCCCATGCGCAATGTCTTCTTTCTGCTCCTTGTTCTCGCTCCGGCCGCGCTCCTCCAGGCGGAGGAAAAGCTGAGCCGGCCCGCGCTCGACGCCAAGACCATCGAGTCGACTTTCGCCGTCGATTGGTACGGCGTCTATCTCAAGGACGAATCCTCGGGCAAGGACAAGAAGATCGGCTACTTCATGAGCAAGCGCGAGCGGGCCGACAAGGCGGTCCATGACTCCTTCCTGATGACAATGAAGATCGCCTCCTTCGGGAAAAAAGTGGAAATGGTCATCTCCCAGGACCTCTTTTTCGAGGTCGAGGCCCCCTATCGGCTGCTGCGCGGCGAGTTCAGCCAGTCCTCCGGCCCGGTCAAGACGCGCACCCTCCTCGAACGCAACGGCAAGGGCTTTCGCGTCACCCAGTCGAGCGCCGGCATGGACGTGAAAAGGGACTTACCCGAGATCGACTTCGATCTCGCCGACGCGATGGCCAGCGAGATCTGGCTGCGGCAAGGTCCCAAGGAGGGGGACACCATCACCTTCCGCGACTTCAGCATGGAGGACCTCAAGGTCGAGACGCAGAAGACCACGCTGCTCACTCGCAAGAAGAGTCTCGTCGCCGGCGTCGAAGCGGTGTTCTACGAGGTCGAGAGCATCGGCAGCCGCAACAAGCTCAAGATGAAGACGCTGCACGACGACCAGGGCCGGCTCCTCTCCGGCAAGATCGCCATCTTCGACCTGCGCCGCGAGACCGAAGCGCAGGCCAAGAACACCGAGTACTCCGCCGACCTTTTCGTCCTGGGCCAGGTGAAGGTCGACCGCCCGCTCGGCCGTACCCAGTCCCTGGAGGAATTAGTCGTCGAAGTCCTTGGCAAAGGCGGCGAAGTGATCCCGGACGGCCCGCGGCAAACCGTCGAGGTCAAGGACGGCAAACGGGTGCTGCGCATCGGCAAGCGCTACGGCAAGGTGGTCAAGGCGACCGACAAGGACATCAAGGAGGCGCTGGAGGAGACGACGGCGCTGCCCATCACGCATCCCAAGATCGTCGCCCTGGCCAAGGAGGCCGTGGGGGACGCCGACACGCCGGCCGAGAAGGTCAAGCGCATCTGCAACTTCACGTACAAGTACATCCGGCCGAGCCTGACCACGAGTCCGCCTGAGATCCATCACCTGATCGAGCGCAAGAGCGGCGACTGCAAGTGCTACGCGCGCATGTTCTGCGTGCTGGCCCGGGCCAGCGGCATCCCTGCCCGCGAAGTCTCCGGCTTCGTCTACATGGGCGACGACGTCAAGGCCTTCGGCGGGCACGCCTGGGACGAGGCGCTCCTGGACGGCGTCTGGGTACCGCTCGACGCCTCTCTCAACCGCACCGAAGTCACCGCCGGACACGTCTACCTGGGAACGGACCGCGACGCCGCCGGCATCCTGGAGACGATGGGACGCGTTCAGTTCCGGCTGGTGGAAAAGAAATCGAAGTGAAAGGGCCTGAAAGAAACAGGGCCCGCGGCGAAGGCGCCGTGGGCCCTGGTCTTTTCCCGAACGCGGCACGGGAGCGCCGCGAGCCGGATGGCTACTTGCTCTTGGGCGTCACGCCCATGCGCATCAGCGCGTTGCGGGCATGGGCCTGCACGGTCGGATCGCTGTCGCGCAACAGCGACTCGATGGCAGGGGCGGCTTCCTTGGCGGCGGCGCCCATGTTGCCGAGCACCGCGCAGGTCATCCACCGCAGCTGGTTGTTGGAGTCTTTGAGGCACGCGACCAGCTCCGGGATCAGTCCCTTGGGCTGCACGTTGTAGTTCATGAAGCTCTGGACGATGCCCAGCCTGGTCGTCCCGTCCTTGACGCTCGGGAACGCTTTCTCGAGGGCCTTCCAGCCGTCCGGCCCCTGGTTGCCCAGCGCGAAGGCGGACGCCTGGCGGATGTTGGCGTCCGTGTCATCGGTCAGGATCTTCTCGAGGCTGGGGATCGCGTCCGGGAAGCGTCCGATGTTCTGCACCATGTGGACGCAGGAAAGGCGCATCCCCGCCGCCTTGCTCTTGAGCCCTTCGAGAACGAGGGGAACCACCTTGGCGCGGTGCGGGCCGTAGATGAGGTTCTGCATGGCGTTGACGCGGGCGTCCTCGTGCTTGAGATCGGGGACGGCCTTGAGCAGGGCGTCGACGCCTTCGTTCCCCATGTTGGTAAGCGCGAAGACGCAGTTGACGCGCACGTTCTGGTTGTCGTCCCCCAGGTGCTTGACGAGCGCCGGCAGGGCCGGCTTGGCGGCGCCGCGCAGGTTCTGCAGCGCCTGGGCGGCGGTCCAGCGGACCTGCGGTTCCTTGTCCTCCAGGCCGTCCATCAGCAGGTTGACGCCGTCCTCGCCCATGCGGCCCAGGAGCGGCATGATGTTCGTGCGCAGGTTCACGTCATCCGTCTTGAGCAGCGCCACGACATCGTCCTTGACCGCCTTCAGGTCGCCTCCCATGTTCTGGAGGGCCCACACGGCTTGTTGCCGCAGACCCACGTCGGAGTGCTTCATCATCTTGACGAGAGCGGGCATGACCAGCTTGGCTTCGGGCCGGATGTTCTGGATGGCCCACAGCGCATGCTGGCGGACATTGGCTTCCGGGTCCTCCAGCAGGGCGACGATGGCCACGCCGGCGCTCGACGCGGCCGGACCCATCTGCTGCAAGGCCTGCAACGCCTGCGCCCGGATGGCCGGACTTTCGTTCTTCAGTCCTTCGATCAACGTCGGCAGCACCTTGTCGCGCTCGCGGTTGGTGACCGCCAGCGCATGCGCCGCCTGCAATCGGATGGCCACGTCCTTTTCCTTCAAACCGTCGATGAGGACGGGAAGGGCAAGGTCCGGATCGATGCCGGTCGTCAGCATGAGAGCGGCCGTGTTGATGCGGACGCGGCTCTCCTTGTGGTCGAGGGCTTTCTTGAGGCCGGGGCGCATGTCGACGCCCATGCCCTGGAGCGTGTAGAAGGCTTGTTGACGGACGTTGACGTTCACGTCGGAGAGGGCTTCGAGCAGCGTGGGCGCCGCGTCCTTGCCGGCGGGGCCAAGTTGCTGCAAGGCGCTGAGGGCGTATTGACGCACCATGTCGTCGGCGTCGTGCTTGAGGGAGTAGGCCAGGCCGCTGACGACGAGCTTGTCGCCGACGCGCATCGGGCCGAGCACCTGGGCGGCGGCGCGGCGGACGTCGACGCGCTTGTCGCCGAGGGCGTCGACCAGGGTGGGCACGGCATCGGCGCCGATCTTGCCGAACGCCTGAAGCACGGCGTTGCGCGTCCTCTCGTTACCCGTCTTGAGCGCCTCCTCGAGCGCCGGGATGGCCGACTTGCCGATCTTGGCAAGAGCGTCGGCGTAAACGTTGCCGGTGGTGAAGTGCTCGTCCCCCATGCCGGGGAACGGGAAGGGACGCGGCCCGCGGATCGGCCTGCCAAAGCCGCCGCCCGGCGCGACGGGAAGAACGGTCGGGTCACCCATCGGGCTTTCGTCCTTCTCCTTTTCGCTTGCCAGCAGCGCCTTCAGCAGGGCCGGGACGGCGGCTTTCGCTTCCGAGCCGATGCTGCCCAGGGAGACGGCCGCTTGGCGTTTGGTCTTGGCGTCCTCCAACGCCTTGATCAGCGCCGGCACGGCTTTGCCGCCGAACTTGGCGACCGCTTCGCCCGCGGCGGTCTGCACGTCGTGGTCCTTGTCCTGGAATGCCTTGATCAGGATCGGGATGGTCTTCTCCGGCTCGGCGCCGATGCGGCCGACGGCGAAGACGGCCTTGCGGCGCACGCCGTCGTTCTTGTCGTCGAGGAGCTTGATGATCTGCGGCGCGGCTGGGGCGGCGTCGGGGCCGATCCAGCCGAGCGTCCAGATGGCGTAGAAGCGGGCGTCGTCGTCTTTGGCGGCGAGGACCTCGGTGACCGGCGCGACCGCCGCCTTGCCGATCTTGCCCAGGGCGAGCGCGGCGTTGAGCTTCAGGTCCTCGTCGCCGTTTTTCAGCAGGTCGACGAGCTGGGGCACGGCGTCCTTGGCGGCCGGGCCGAACTCAGCCAGCTCCATGGCGGCTTGCAGGCGGGCGTTCGGATCGTCCTTCTTCTTGAGGTTGTCGATGAGCTTGGCGATAGTCTCGGCCGGATCGGCCTTCTTCTCTCCAGCGGACAGGGCGGCCGGCCAGAGCAGGGCGGCGGCGAGCAGCGGAAGGAAACAGCGCGTCATGACGAGATAGTCCTTTCGGGTTGCGAGATCCGAGTTGAACGTTTAGCCCCGGTTCGCGGAACCGGGGCGGGAGTTGTCTTTGGACGGGGCGACGCAGCGCCGAAGCGCCGCGGTTTTCGTCTGGGGCGTCTCGTCCGCCCCGGTTCTGCGAACCGGGGCTAAACGAACGCGTCTTAGGATCACGGAGGCGAGGTGGGTAGGATCTCCTCGTACTCCGAGCGGTCTTCCTGGTCCCCCTGGCGAGCGGGGACGAGAACGAGGTCGTCGTTCATCTCGTCGCGGCAGAAGAACTTGCGGAACTTGGTGATGAAGAGGCCGTCTTGCAGGTGGCCGGCGAGCTGCGTCAGGCCCTTGACGTCGTCGGCCGGCACGTCGCGGACCGCGTAGCCGAAGGGGCGCTCCTTCTGCGACTTGGCGAGGCGGGACTGGATCACCTTGCGGATGGCGTCGGCTCGCTTGGGGTCCTTCATGTCGGCTTCGGTGAAGCCTTCGTCGACGTTCGGAACCTTCTCGCTATAGGGCGCCTCCCCCTTGAGTACCTTGACGTCGTCCGTGGTCAGCTTGCGGGCCCACTCCATGGTGGTCGGGATGTGTCCCTTGACGCCGGGGGCGGGCCGCTGGCCGGGCATAAAGCGGAAACCGAGATCCTGGGCGCGCTTGAGGAGCACGGGGACCTGGCCGCCAAGCGTTTTGACCCATTCCTCGCCGCCGCCGCGGATGCCGCCGGGAGTACAGCCGGTGGCCGCCTGGAGCATGGGCACCCAGGTGTACTGATAGGTCCAGTCGCCGGGCAGGTCGACCTTGTGGGGGGCCTGGACGTAGATGAGCGCCTCGGTCTTGTCCTTGACGGAGATCTGCGTGATCTTGAGCGGGTAGATGAACTTGTCGCTGGCGAACTGGAAGCGCGTCGGCGTCACCTCGCCGGCGTAGCTGCCGTCCTTGTTCTTCTTCATCGCCATGGTGTCGATCTTCATCACCGTGAAGAACCATTTCTGCTTCACGTAGTGATCGAGCGTCGCCTCGTCGCCGGCGTATTGATACTTGTTGTCCTTGAGCCACTGGTAGAGGTCGTCGGCCCGCTCGGCGACGATGATCTTGTAATCGAGGCTGCCGACCACGCCCGCCTCCAGAACGACGACCTTGGGCGGCTCCGCCGGCCGGCCAGCGTCCGCGCCAGCCGTGGCCTTCGCTTCGCCGAGGGCCCTGGACAGGGTCAGCAGGTCCCGTCCGTGCCACAGCAGCTTGCTGCTGGGCGCCTCGCGCCGCTTCAGAATCGTGTAGATCGCCAGGTGCTTGAAAAACTCCTTGGGCATCTCGTGCAGCTTGGGCTGCGTCGGCGTCGGGATCACCATGCCGAAGTCGAGGGCGTTCCCCTCGAACTTGGGCTGCACGGTGAAGGTCTCGACCTTTTCGGCCGGATCGTAGGTGAGGAACACCTGCGCCGGCTGCAAGATGTCGGCGTTCTTGGCGGAGAAACAGCATCGCCGCATCGGCGGGCCCTGGGCGAGGGCCAGGCCGGCGGCGAGGGCGAGGAGGGGGAGACCCCGTCGGGAGCCCGCTCGTGCCATGGCTTCGGTCCTTTCGTGATTCATATGGGAACAACTCTCCACGACTAAGACGAGAACCACCGACCCCCGGTTTTCGGCGCTCGGCGGGATTCGTGCTCCGCTCAAAGCCGGAAGCGTCAGCGACGGTCTTTGCGTCCGTCGCGGACGCTTCCGGCTCCGACAAGCGTCTACCTGCGTTCCTTCTCCAGCGGCGTCACCCAGAGGTAGATCCGATGCTCGCGGCCGCCCGAAGGCGTGTAGGTCACCATCTTCTTGGGTCGCACCCCTTCCATGTCGAAATCGTGCGACACGATGCGGCAGCCGGGCTTGAGCTTGTCGAGCTGCGGGATCAACTTGACGTTGAGCTGGGGCAGGAGGTAGAGCGTGATGACGTCGGCCTTCGCCAGGTCGAGCTCGAAGATGTCCTGCAGCTTGATGGTGACGAGGTTCTCCACCTTGGCCCGCGTCACGTTCTCGAGCGACTCCTTGACGCGCACCGGGTTGATGTCGAAGCCCCAGGTCTTGACGCCGAAGCGCTTGGCCGCGGTCACGGGAATCCGGCCGTCGCCGCAGCCGAGGTCATAGACGATCTCGCCGGGGCGAACGTCGGCCATGTCGAGCATCTTGTCGACGACCTCCTGCGGCGTCGGGACGTAGATGACATCGGGGTCGCGGAGGGGCTTCTTGTCCTGGCCATGGGCCGGGTCGAGCAGGGCGCCCGCGCCCGCGAAGGCGATGACGGCGACGAGCGCGGCAAGAGTGGCTTTCATCGATTACCTCCGTAGTCAATATCGGTGTCGCGTCGCCCGCCAAAGGCCTGAGAGAGCCAGTAGAGGGGAACGCCCAGGAGCAACAAGGCGACGACAAACAGCGAGCGCCAGCCGATATAGTCGATGGACTGATAAAGCATGTAGGCGCACATGTTGCAAAAGATGAAGGGCAAGAGGGGATACCAGGGCACGGAGAACGGCCTCGCCTTACCCGGGTTCTTCTCGCGCAAGGCGAACAGAGAGAAGCCCGCCAGCATGAAAAAGATCCAGAACGCCGGCGCCGAATGAGACACGAGCGCCTCGAAAGCGTCGCCCGGCTTCCACTGCGTTGAATACTCGATATGGGGCGCGGTCGCGTCGAATTTCTCCGCGAGCGTCGCGAAGACGTTGTTCAAGGCGTCAAGCCCGTGATTGATCGCCGTATGCCCCCGTTCCGTGCCGAAGAGGAGCACCAGGGCGAGAGTGATCGCCGCTTGAAAGATGAGGGCGAGGATCGGGCTGCCGCGATTCGGCCGCCAGTGGCCGACGAAGCCGAACAGGCGATGATCGTTGCCGAGGACGGCGTAGACGCGCGAGCCGGCGAAGATCAGGCCGTTCACGGCGCCGAGGGCCGAGATCATGATGATGATGCGCATCATCTTGGCGCCGTTCTCCCCCATCACGGCCAGGAGGAGCTTGGTCGGCGGGGTGCGGAAATCCGGGGGGCCAAACGCCTTCGCCTCACCGAAGCCCAGTCCGAGGATATAGGCGAAGTTGACGAGCAGATAGATCAAGGTGATGGAGCCGATGCCGAAGATCAGAGCACGCGGGATGTTGCGTTGCGGGTCGCGAACTTCGGCGGCGACGAAGGCTGCGTCGTTCCAGCCGCCGTAGGCGTAAAGAACCAGAATGAGGGCCAGGCTCTGCCAACCCCAGCCGCCGCCGCCCCACTCCGGGAAGGTCCAATCGGTGGCCTCGGGCTGGGCGTGCATGAAACCGCAGGCGAGAATCGCAAGAAGGCCGGCGACCTTGGCGAGGGCCAGGACGTTTTGCACCGTCTTGCCGAAGACAACGCCGATCAGGTTGAGAAAGGTGATACCGAGGACGGCGATGGCCGCGTAATAGAACTCCGAGCTCAAGCCGAGCTTCAAGAAATCGTCCATCCGGTGGAGCTGTGTCGATTCCGTTGCGAAGACATAGGCCATGACGCCGATGCTGGCGGGCAGGATGACGATGAGCTGCGCCCAGCCGAAGAGAAAGCCGACCCAGCGGCCGAACGCGGCGGTGAGATAGTAATAGTCGCCGCCGGCGCGTGGATAGGTGCTGGCCAGCTCGGCGTAGCAAAGGCCGCCGATCAGGGCGAGAACGCCGCCGAGGACCCATACCGCCAGGGCCATCCAGACATTGGGCGTGTTCAGGAAGATGAGCCAGGGCAGGGCGAAGATCGTCGTGCCGATGACGATGCCGACGATGATGTTGACGGTGTCGAAGAGGTTCAGTTGCTTATCGAGATCAGGGGTATCCGCTTCCGGTTCCGTCTGCCGCATGGCGCCCTCAGAGCAGGAGGTGGGCTGGTAGATACTCTTTTAATGGAGCGCCGCGGCAAACGCCAAGGATTTCGGGGGGTTTTGCGCCGCCGCTCGCCCTGTGGTACGCCGGTTCAATGCGGCGTCTCCTCCGCCAGCCGCGCCTCGATGAGGTCGGCCGCGCTATTCTTCAACGTCGCCATGTTGACCAGCCCGAGGGGAACAAGCGTCGCGAAGTTGATGAACGGAATGAGCAAGCAGATGCAGTGCGCCACTGCCAGGCCGGAAGAGGCCGGACGGGCGTCGTAGCCATGCCGCCGGGCGAAGAGGTTTAGTTCTTGCGGGAGCAGCGCGATCGCAAAAAAAATCCAGGCGACGTTGAAGAAAGGAATGAAGAGCAGGCCGACCGCCAGGCCGGGCGTGAGCCGGGCGTAACCGTCCTGGATCACCGACCATATCTGGTGGAGGAGGACAACGAAGAGGATGACGGACACGACGGCGAACAATCCGGCTGTGAGAGCGGCGGCAATGGCCAGCGTCTCGTATGTTGGGTTGCGGACGGCAAAGCCGCGGAAATCGAAAACCCGCGTGCTCTCAAACAACATCGCGAACGCGATCGCGACCGCCACGAAAAAGAGCATGGCGCAGCAAGTGAAGCAGAGCCACCCGTAGAGCCGGTGCAGCGTGGCGGGCTGCGGCAGATTCCGGGCGCCGGCCCACAACCCCAGACCCGGCGCCGGCGGCGGCACATCTTGCAGGATGTCGTCGAGCTCCGCCACCGACCGGGCCGGCCGCCAGCCCTTGGCGCCGCGATGCCACACCAGCGAAAGGTGATCGAGCCCCGCTCCCACCAGTTGCCGCTTCTTCAGGGGACCGAGGCGCCGGTCATCCACCAGGAGAAAAAAAAATCGCTCGCTTTCCGGCTCGGCGACCGGCAGATCATCATAGCGAGGTTGCGGCAGACCCGCCGGCGCTTCGCGCGTGATCGACGTGCTCACCGGCAACGGCGGCGGATCGAGCTGGAGGTCGAGGGATTTCAGGAACGTCTCACGGCCGCAGCGGGGGCAGACGAGCGCGTCCCGGCCTTGCGTCTCCTCGGGCGAAAAAGCGTACGAGCACTGCGGAGTAGGGCAAACTGCGGCAGGCATGACGAAAACCAATGGATACGTCTGTGCTTTCGCATGAGTCTACCGCCGCATCCCATCCATGTCATCCGTTTAATCCGCGGTTTGCACACTTCACTGTCTTTGGAAATCAATCGGCCAGACGAGCCCCGCCGAGAAGCCGCCGTCGACAAAGACCACCTGCCCGGTCATGAACGCGCTGGCCGGCGCGGCGAGGAAGATCGCGGCGCCCACCATGTCCTCCGGCTGCCCCAGGCGCTTGAGCGGGCAGTTGGCGTCGTTCCAGGCCTGCATGTGCGGCTGGGCCCAGAGCTTCTTCGTCAGATCGGTGAGGACGAAGCCGGGGGCGATGGCGTTGACGCGCACGCCACGCGGGCCCCACTCCATAGCCAGGCTCCGCGTCATGTGCCCCATGGCCGCCTTGCTCATCGCGTACGGCATGACGCCGGGGAGCGGCCGGTCGTTGTTCAGCGAGGCGATGTTGATCTGGCTGCCCTGCCCACGCGCCAGCATGTACTTGCCGGCCGCCAGCGACAGGAGGAACGGCCCCTTCAGGTTGATGTCCATGATGAAGTCGTAGTCCGCCTCGCTCAGACGTTCCGCGGGCATGCGGCGATTGACGCCGGCGACGTTGATGAGCGTGTCGATGCGGCCGAAGTCCGCGATGACCTGATCGACCAGACGCGTGATGGCGGCGCCGTCGGCGACGTCGCACACGATGGGCCGGGTATCGTGCCCGATCTCCTGTGCGGTCTGCGCCAGCGTCGTCGCGTCGCGGCCGGTGATGATGACGCGAGCGCCACGCTCCGCGAACCCGCTGGCGATGGCCCGGCCGATGCCGCGGCTGGCGCCGGAGACGAGGGTCACCTGATCGTGGACCGAAAAGAGCGGGTCAGGCATGCGAGTTCCTCAAGTCACCGTACCAGTGGCGAACGCTGAACGAATCGTTGCCAGCGACACCGATTCTGCCGAATCTTCACTGCAAAACCCTGTCCGTCCGTGCCCCATCCGTCGCTTTCCCCTTGTACGCCTCTGTCTTTCCGTCGCCCCCTCTGCTATTCTCAGGAAAACGCCCCGGCTCGCAATGTTGCGCTCCATGGAACAGAGTCCGAACACCAACTGGATCGGCGACAAGCTCGGAACCAGCCCGTACCGCCTCGTTCGCCAGCTCGGCTCGGGCGGGCTTGCGGACGTCTACCTGGCCGACGATCTCCAGCACAATCGCAAGGTCGTCGTCAAGATCCTCCTGCCGTCGGTCGGCCAGCAGAACGCCGGCTTCATCGCACGCTTTGCCGATGAGCTGGGCGTGCTCCGCCGGCTCGAGCATCCGCACCTCGTGCGCGTGCTGGACTGCGGCGAGGCCGACGGCCGCCCCTTCCTCGTCGTCACCTATTGCCCCGCCGGCAACCTCAAGATGCGGATGTTGACGGGCCCGAATGGTCAGCTCGCCGCCAAGCCGCCCGACGAGCTGGTCCACTGGCTGCCCGGCGTGGCGCAGGCGCTCGATTTCCTGCACGCGCAGAGCATCGTCCACCGGGACGCGAAGCCCGCGAACATTCTCTTCGACGAACAGGGCAAGGCCTGCCTCTCCGAGCCGGGTCTCACCCGCGCCTGCTTCAACCCCCTCAAGCCGCACCTGACCCGCCTCGACGGCCAACTCTTCGGCACGCCACGCTACATGGCGCCCGAGCTGCTCGAGCGCAAGCAGGTCGACGGACGCGCCGACCAGTTCGCCCTGGCGATGATCGCCTGGGAATGGCTGACCGGCCGGACCTTGTTCAAGGAAGAGAGCGCGGCGTCGGTGACGGCGATCCAGAAGATGGTGCTGTCGTTTCTGCCCCCCTGGGTCCCTTCGAGCTGGCGCGACGTGCTGCGCAGGGGTCTCGCTCGCAAGCCGGAGGATCGTTACACGCGCTGCGAGGATTTTGCCCACGAGCTTCTGGCCCGCGTGCAGGACGGCGGCGCCGCGCTGGTCGGCGACAGCGAGAACTTCGACTTGCGCCTGCCGGAGGAGGAGCCGCCGCCCCCGCCGCCGCCCACGTTCGTGCCGCCGACGCCGCCGGCGCCCCCATCGAACCTTCCGCCGCCGCCGCGGACGACGCTGGTGGAGACGCTCAGCCGGCCGGGCGGTACCAAGGTCGATTGGGGACAGCGCGCCGGCGCCGACGCCGATCTGCGCCGCGTCGTTGCCGACGCGAAGAAGGCCCACGACGAGATCGCCGCCTGGTTCCTTGTCATCAACACGACGAACTTCCCACTGACCTTGGAAACGAGCTTCAAGAACTGGGAAGGCGTCTGGAGCGCCTGGGCGTCCCATCAGGCGCCCCCCAACGAGGCCCTGCCCGTCTGCTGCCGCGGCGCCATCCGCGTCAACCTGCGCTACAACTTCCGCCTTTCCGGCGGCAAGGAGCACGAGCTGGTCGCCATCTGCCCGCAGATCTGGCCCGCCGAAGAAGTCCCGGAGAACGACCAGATCGATTGCCGCTATCGCCTCGTCATCCGCGACGGGCGGCTGGTCCTCGACTTCTCCCATCGCCGGGTGGAGATTTGACGCGGCTCGCGGAGAATGAGAGAAGGAGGGACGAGCCATGCGTATACACGCGACAACCGCATTCCGCCGCCACGTTGACCGCCGGCAGGCGACGAAGGATTGGGTCTAATAAAGGCATGGAAAACCAAGGAACAATCACTGAAGCCGACATTCTCAGTGACATCGTCGAACCGGATCGCCCCGGCCTTCCCAAAGAGGTCGCGCAGACGATCGTTCGGCTACGTTTTCACGACCGAGCGCTCATGCGCATGAACGAACTCGCCGAGAAAAACCGCCGTGGGGAGTTGACCGGAACCGAACAAGCCGATCTCGACAAGTACCTTCGCGTCGGCAATTTTCTGAATCTGCTCAAGGCCAAAGCGCTGGTTTCCTTAAGCGAAACGTCGCACGGCCCATGACCTCGACGCTTCGAGAAGCCATCCAACGGCGGGCAGACATCAACTTTCCGGAACGCGTCAACCTGCGTCGCCTGCTCAAGAAGGCAGGACTGCTGCATTTGCAACCCAGTGGCTGATCGGACGCGGCCGTGGCGCACCGTTTGCTCCCCCACTCTATGAGGCGGCCTCCCGCGCGCCATGCCGATTGAAAATTGGGCCGCGTCCGTTGACCATTCTCATCGCGCCTGTGACAATGGGGCTTTAGGTCTTTTTCGACCGGATCGCGCAGAACCCACCCGGCCCTGCACTTTCTCGGCCCCTAATTAGCGCTACCCGGCAGGCAGCGCCGCCGCTCTCCGCGGTCAAACCTTCGCCAGCACTGGATATCCCGTCAGCATGAAACGTCGCATCGGCCTTTGGTTCATCGGCGCCTGGGGCGGGGTCGCGAGCACCGCCACCCTCGGCCTCGCCGCCCTCAAACGCAAGTTCACCGACTCGACCGGGCTGGTCACCGCCAACCCCGTCTTCGCCGGCCTCGACCTCGACGAGCCCGATAGCTTCGTCGTCGGCGGCCACGACATCCGGCAGAGCAGCTATCTGCAAGCCGTCCACGAGCTGCACGAACGCTCCAACATCTTCGATCTCGCCCTCATCGACGGCTGCCGCGATGCCCTCACCGCCTGGAACGCCAACGTCCGCCCCGGCAGCATCCTCGGCTCCGGCCCCACCATCAGCAAGCTCGCCGACCTCCCCGAAGCGCAGCGAAGCGAATCGCCGCGGCAGACCGTCGACCGCTTCCAGGCTGACCTGCGCGAGTTTCAGAGCCGCAACAAGCTCGACCAGGTCGTCATGGTCAGCGTCGCCTCGACCGAGCCGCCGTGCGCGACCGACGCGGCCTACGAGAGCGTCCCCAAGTTCCGCGCCCTGCTCGACGACCGCTCCGCCCGCATCCCGACCAGCACGCTCTACGCCTGGGCCGCCATCGACCTCGGCTTCGCCTACGTCAACTTCACCCCTTCCCTCGGCGCCTCCTTCCCCGCCGCCTACGACCTGGCCCGCGAGAAGCGCGTCCCCCTCGCCGGCAAGGACGGCAAGACCGGCGAGACGCTCATGAAGTCCGTCCTCGCCCCCATGTTCGCCCTGCGCAACCTCCGCATCCTGAGCTGGGTCGGCCACAACATCTTCGGCAACCGCGACGGCATCGTCCTGGACGACCCCGCCAACAAGGAATCCAAGATCCGCACCAAGGACCAGCTCATCCAGCAAGTCGTCGGCTACAAGCCAGCGACGCACGTCTCCATCGAGTACATCGAATCCCTCGACGACTGGAAGACCGCCTGGGACCACATCCACTTCAAGGGCTTTTTGAACACCAAGATGATCCTCCAGTTCATCTGGCAGGGCTGCGACTCCATCCTCGCCGCCCCCCTGGTGCTCGACATCGCGCGGCTGACGCTCCTCGCGCAGCGCCGCGGCGAGAGCGGCATCCTCAAGCACCTGGCCTGCTTCTTCAAAAGCCCGATGGGGGTGGAGGACCACGACTTCTTCAAGCAATGGCGCATGCTCGAGGATTACGTCAAAGCCTCGCGCTGACGCCGCAACGGACCTTTCCCTTCGCCCCTTTTCCTGCTCCAATAAAGAAAGAGGAGGCGCCCCGCCCGTTCGTTTCTTTCATTTCAACACGCCACAGTTACTGAAACGAACCGGGTACCATGGGTGGCATGCTTTTGCGGATCCTGCCAGAGGTCGTTGAACGTTCAGCTCACACCGCAAAAGCATGCTTTACGGCGCCCCTCAGACCACAAGCCGACGGGTCAAACCCGTTGGGACGGCGCGTTTGTCGAGACCAGCGATAAGCCGCCTCCGGAGGGCAACGATGCCATTGCGCGATCATTTTCGGCCCCCGATCGACGATTTCGCTCCCTGGGAGAGCTTTCACGCCCAGTGGCCCGCCGTGATCGTGCAGGAGCTGGGCAAGAAGCTCCCACCCCGGTTTATCGCCCTGCCGCGAGCTCACTCCGGAGCCCAGGTGGAAGTGGATGTCGCGGCCTATGACACCGAAGTCGGCGAAGGGAGCGCGGTCGAGGCGAGCGAAGGCGGCGGAACGGCCACCGCGGTTTGGGCGCCCGCACAACCCACCCTTGCCATCGAAACCGAGGCGGCGGACACCGACGAATACTCGGTGAAGGTCTACGATCTTAAGCGTGGCCGTCGTCTCGTCGCCGCCGTTGAAATCGTCAGCCCGAGCAACAAGGATCGCCCCGAGCATCGTCGCTTGTTCGTCGGCAGATGTGCCGCCCTGCTCCAGGAGCGGGTCACGGTTGTCGTCGTCGATCTTGTCACCGTTCGAGACTTCAATCTCTATTCCGACCTGCTCGACTTCCTCGGCGAGTCCGATCCAGCCCTTGGAGAGCACCCGTTCCCCTTGTACGCTGTCTGCTGCCGTTTCCGCCCCCGAAACGACGCCCGACTCTTCGAATCGTGGCATCACCGGCTTGCGGTGGGCGAGGCGCTACCGACCCTGCCGCTCTGGCTGACGGAGAGCTTTGCCGTGCCGCTCGAGCTGGAGGCGAGTTATGAACGGACGGCGGCGGATTTGCGCTTACCCAGTTGATCAAGCCCTGACATGACGCCAAAGCTCGAAACATGTTCCTTTCTCAGTTTCCCGGCAGAGGAGGACGCGCCGCCAGCGCGGGCGCTTCCGGCCGACTGCGAGATCGATCCGTTTCGCTATCTCCCGCCGCGATTGACGTTGTCCGACGCAGAGCTCGATATGGCGAGCCGTTACTTGACGGGCGACTTCTCGGGAGGCTACATCCCTTCTCAAATCGCGTACTTCCGCCGCGGACCTTCCGCCGACCAGCACGCCGCGCGGCGCGAGAAGTTCGCTAAACTGAAGGCCGAGGTTGAACGACTCGGTCTGGTGTTACCGAACGCCCTTGTCGCCCTCGTCGAGTCGGATGACTACGTCGCCCGCTTGAGACACAACAGCATCTGGCTAAGACTTCCCGATGAGATCGTTTCGCTTCCATCAAGTCCCGACCACAAGCTCTTCTTGATCTTTGCGGATTGCCAAGGGTGCGGCTATTGGCATTTGTTGCTCGCTCCAGACGGCGGACACATTGTTACTCTGTCCGAACACGGATTCGGCCTGCACAACCTCTACGCTGGCGGCTACGAGCCGGACATCGCGTCATTCGCGGTCTATCGATGTGCCGACAGTTTTTCGCAATGGATCGTCAACTTCTTCGAGGAGTGTACGGAGCAGGATCGACGTTACGACGAGGCGCTCGAATTGTGGCGGCGGATGGCGGCGGCCCCCGGCTCTGAGCCAGACACTGCTCCGCCCGAGGAGATGAGACTCCATTTTTCCATCAGGATTGATGCGCCGCCGGCCGCGGCCTGGGAGACGATGCTTGGCAGCGAGACATACAAGGAATGGACGGCCGTGTTCTGCGAGGGGTCTTATTACGAAGGTTCGTGGGAGGAGGGGGAGCGCATTCGGTTCCTGACGCCGAACGGAGACGGCGTCATAGCAGTGATCGCGGAAAATCGGCGGCACGAGTACCTGGCGATCATGCACGTCGGGCTTGTAAGGGACGGTGTCGACGACACCGAAAGCCCGGCGATACGAAGTTGGGCTCCCGCGTATGAGATCTATTCACTCGCGTCGGTTGCGGAAGGGACGGAACTGAATGTGGATCATGATGTGCCGGCGAACTCCGAGGAGATCATGCTCGACCTGTGGCCGAAGGCGCTGGCGAAACTGAAGGCCCTTGTGGAGAGTCGGCGCCGAAGCAACCCCAGCTCTCCAGTGTAAGCGCGGTAGAATGGCCACCTAAGGAACCGCCACGGCAAGTAGTCAGCTTTGCGGACCCAAACGCCGTGCCTTCCGACTTAGTGCGCCGGTGAACGCCAAACCGCAGAGCAGAGTAGTCACCCTGTGCAACCGTTCCAAATTTGAAATTGCTAATTGTCAATTGTCACTTGTAAATCCCACAATGAAACTCGCCTTCTCCACCAACGCCTACCTCAAATACTCCTTCCGCGACGCTGTCACGCGCCTCGCTCGCCTCGGCTACCAAGGCGTCGAGATCATGGCCGACGTCCCGCACGCCTGGCCGGCCTATCTCCTCGAGGAGCAGAAGGACGCCATTCGCCAGGCCCTCGCGGATAACAAGCTCGCCATCTCCAACATCAACTCCTTCATGATGCACGCGGTCGACGACCCGCGCCAGAAATACTGGCACCCCTCCTGGATCGAGCCCGACCCGAACTACCGCAAGATCCGCATCAACCACACCATGAAGGCGCTCACCCTCGCCAAGGAACTCGGCGCCCCGTGCATCACCACGGAACCCGGCGGCCCCGTCGCGCCGGGCGAATCCTGGAAGGCTGCCCTCATGCTGTTCGTCGAGATGATCAAGCCGGTCGCCGAACACGCCGAAAAGGAAGGCGTGCTGTTGCTGGTCGAGCCCGAGCCGGGGCTGCTGATCGAGACGGCGGACCAGTTCCTCGAGTTTATGCAGCACATCGATTCGCCGGCCGTCGCCCTCAACTTCGACATCGGCCATTCGTATTGCGTCAGCGACGACCCGGCGACGACGATCCCGCGCGTCGCCAAGTACATCCGCCACTTCCACCTCGAAGACATCGGCGCGACGCGCGTGCACCACCACCTCGTCCCCGGCGAAGGCGCCATCGACTTCGCGGCGACGCTCAAGGCGATCAAAGCGATCAACTATCAGGGCTGGATCACGATCGAACTGTATCCTTACGTCGACGACCCGGACGCCGCGGCGCGGACGGCGCTGGAACGGGTGCGCGGGCTCTTGACGTAGCGTGCGTGAAACGCGCCGGCAGCGGCAAGCGAACCTGGCCATCGCCAACGCCCGGGCGCCTTTCACGCACCCTACGCGGTCATATCCTGAAACTCCATGTCCTCCCCGAAAAAGCCCTGGTGGCGCCGCTGGTTCGGCACGCGCTCCGAGCGGGCGGCGGCGCGCTATCTGAGGAAACGCGGCTGCAAGCTGCTGGCCCGCAACTTCACCTGCTTCCTCGGTGAGCTGGATCTCGTCGTCCTCGACCGCGACTGCATAGTGTTCGTCGAGGTTCGCTCCACGGAAGACCGCGACCAGACCGAGCCGGCCGCCTCCGTCGATCACGCCAAGCAGAAGCGGCTGACCCGTGTCGCCCGTTTTTTTCTCCGCAGGAAGCGGTTGGAGGAGCGATCGGCCCGTTTCGACGTGGTGACGCTGCGCTGGCCGGCGGGGCAGAAGGAGCCGGAAATCGAGCATTTCGTCAATGCCTTTGACGCCGTCGACTGAAGCATTTGCCGGTATGCTATTACGGGTTCCTCTTCTCTGTTCGCGTGAGCAGCAAGGCATGCCGGCCATCGACTTTCGCAAAGTCCGAGAGGCGGTTTCCTTGGCGGACGTCCTTGGGCTACTCGGTTTTGAGGCGGCCCGATCCGCCGGAAGCCAGGTTCGTGGCCCGTGTCCGCTCCATGGCGAAGATGGTGGCAACGCGTGTTTTCCGCCAATCTCGTCAAGCACGCCTTCCACTGCTTCAAATGCCGAGCCACTGGAAACCAGCTCGACTTTTGGGCCAAAGCGATCAAGAAGCCGCTCCATGAAGCCGCCCTCGAATTGTGCGCCCGTCTGCATCGAGAGGTTCCCTGGCTGCACAAGGGAACAGAGAAGAGGAACCCGTAACGGGACTGCGCGAGGCGACCGACGAGAACAACACGCGAAAACCGGATGAGCCAAAAAAAAGGGCGCCCCCGCGACCGAAATCACGGTGAGGCGCCCTCTCGCCTGGGTTGGCTCAGGCTATTGCTGGTCTTCCAGGAAGACGGTGGACGCGGCCGGCAACCAGGTCGGGATGGAGTGACGAACGCCAGGTGCCCACAAGCGCGGGAGCGGCTGAATCCGCGCCTTGTCGATTCCTTCCTTCAGTTCCTCGAGGCCACGCGGCGATACCATGACGTCGCGCTCCCCGGCCAGAAGCAGCGTTGGCACGCGAATGCGCTCCAGCCGCGGCTGCACGTCGAACTGCTCGGCGAGCCGGAAGCGGTGCGCCATCACACTCTGGTCCGTCTTCCAGCATTCCCTCGTGACGAAATCGAAGCGACCGTCCTTGCGCTGGGCTGAGCCGAAGAAGAGGTTGAAGAATTGATTGACGAACGGGCTATCGGCCGGCAGCGGATAGCGGCTCAGGACATTGCCGGCGACCATGGGGAGCAGGCCGGGCTCGAGCCGGGCGCCGGTCCCCTGGAGGATCAAATGGCTCAGGCGGAGCGGATGGCGGGCGGCGAACTCCAGGGCGATGATGCCTCCGAACGATAGGCCGAAGAGGATGGGGCTCTCCAGGCGCATCCAATCGAGAAACTCGCCCAGGTCTTTCACCAGGTCCACCACGCCGAAGCCCGCGCGAAGCGCGAAACAGTTGTCCTCGCCGCGCAACTGATAGCTGATGACCCGAAAATGCCGGCTGAGCCGCTGGGTCAAAGGTCCGAGAAGTTCGAAGCCACCTGCCAGTCCCGGAACGAGCACAATGGGAGGGCCGTCGCCAGTCTCGGTGTACTCGACCGTGTAGTTTGAGAGATGGGCACAGGCCCGCCTCGCTTCGTGCGCCTTGAACTGAGCGCCGGTCAACTCCAACCACCGCTGAGATGCAATCACGCCTCACCTCTAAAAGAAAGGGCGTCTGTGCCATTGCATTTGGAATGCCGATGGATCACAAATGGACACTTTTCTTCTATTGTGTCATAAGATAATTACTTGTAACGTCTTGAGTAAATCTTTCCTATTTTTCCTGGAAGGAGAACTCGCAGATCTTCACCATCAGCGCCGAATATTCGGCGCTGAAAAAATGGAGGAATCATTGACGTTCGTTTGACAACCTTCTACCATACACGTCGTCCGTTATTGTTTATTTCATTCTGCGTGTTGTAGTTACGTATCAGCGCCGAAGAATCGGCGCACTCCGATGGCTGACAAGATCTCGGGATTCCTGAAGAGCCTATTAACGCGCCGAGGACTCTTGATCTTCGCTGGAGCCTTGGTAAGCGCTTACTCCCTCTACGTCCTCTATTTTGTCCAAACTATCCCCGACCTGGGACTCCGTACCATCTTCACGCCAGTCCTGCGGAGCAGTCCGCAGGTTCGGCCCCATCTGAACGAAAACCAGGTTTTGCCGCAACGCGGCGATCAGATCCTTTCCGTTGGCGACATCAGCCTCAAATGGTGGCCGCACCTCCTGAATGCTCCTTTCCGGATCGAGCGCGAGCTCCGCGATGCGAAGGTTTTGCCCGGCTGGGCCAAGGAGTTTCATGAAGGAGATGAGCACGGAATCGCCGTCGACGTTCGCTTCAAACGTGAAGGCGTGGCGCAGCCGATTGCTTTCTGGTGCGTCCTCGGGGAACCGCCGCTAGAGGACGTGGTTCCCTCGGTCCTCTGGTTCGTCCTCAAGTTCGCCCTGTTTCTGGTCGGGGCGTTGGTGCTTTGGAAGCGCCCCACGGACAAAGCCGCGGCGCAGTTCTTCCTGTTGTGCATCGTCACGCTGGGGGCTTTCATCGGCGGCTACCATTTCACGCGCATCGCCACGCAGCCTCCGCTCCTCGTCGTCTTCATGGTGTGCGCGGTGATGCTGCCGGCGATCAATCTCCATTTCTATCTGCTGTTTCCTCGGCCGAAGCCCTGGCTCGTGACGCACCGACGGCGGGTATTGGCGTTTCTGTACGGCGTTCCCGCAGCATTCCTCGTGTTGATGCTCGGCCTGTACCTCCGTCTGCGGTTCCTCATCCAGGCCGATGGACCGAACGATGAGATCTCCAGCGGCTTCGAGTTGCTGGAGAAGGTGATTTTCACCTACTTCGGGGTCGCCAGCCTGAATTACCTGGGCTGCATCGTCGCGCTGGCGCACAGCTTCGGACAGGCGCAGGACGCCGCCGAACGTAATCAGGTCAAGACCATCCTCTACGGCGCCCTGCTCGCGCTGCCCCCCATCGCTTACTCCCTTTACATCGTGATCTGGGATCCGGACGCGTTTGGGGCAGGGGCCACGACCTGGCCGATGTTCACCGCATCGGCCTGCGTGACGGCGGCGTTCGCGGTCGCCATCACCCGTTACCGATTGATGGAGCTGGACAAGATCATCAGCTCCGGCATGGGGTACTTTCTGGTCAGCTTCCTGGCGGCGGTGCTCTATTACGGGGTCGTCTTCGTCGCCACGCTGATCTTCAACCAGGTCATCGTCAGCCCGCGGCTCTCCGAGGCCCTGATGGTAAGCACGACGGCGCTCGTGCTGATGATGGCGCTCGACGTGGCGCGCTCCCGGATCAAGAAGGCGCTCGACCGCCGTTTTTACAAGGAGAAGACCCAGCTGGACCGCACGCTGCAGCGGATGGGACAGGCGATCCAGCAACTGGTGGAGCCCCCCGCGCTGGCGCAGCGACTGCTCCAGGCGACCTCCGAGTTCCTCGGCGTGGCACGCGGCGCGATCTTCCTGCGCCAGGGAGAACCGGCGCTCTATGTCCTGGCCGGTTCGCTGGGGCCGGACCCGGCCCTGCGCGAGCTGCCGCCGGGCTGTCCGCTCGTGGAAGCGCTGGAGCAAGGGCGGCCCGTCCTGGGACGGATGCGCGGCCATCCGGAGAAACCGGAGCAGAGGCAACTGCAGTTCCTTGGAGGTGAGGTGGCGCATCCCCTGCTTCTGGACGGTCGGCTGCTGGCTTTGCTCGTCTTGGGCCCCAAAGACAGTCCTTATCGGGCGGAAGACCTCGATCTTTTGAGCGCCTTCGCTCAGATAACTGCGCCGGCAATCCAGAGCGCGCAGGGACATCAAACGATCGAGCAACTCAACAAAGAATTGCACGCCAAGGTCGAGAAGATTTCCGAGCAGCAGCGGCGCATCCTCGCCCTGCAGACGCAGCTGCGGCGCCAGGTGGAGCCGGTCGCCGCCGGCGCCGATGGGGAGGTGAACGGGCAGGCGCTCGAGCCGGCGGGGCCGACCGGCGGAATCGTCGGCTCAGGTCCGGTAGTGCGGGAATTGCTCGGCCTGATACGGAAGGTGGCAGTGACGGACGCGGTCGTATTGATCCGCGGCGAGAGCGGCACGGGCAAGGAGCTCTTGGCGCGGGCGGTGCATGAGAACAGCCCGCGCGCCGGCAAGCCGTTTGTCAAGGTGCACTGCGCCGCCCTTTCGGCGAACCTGCTGGAGAGCGAGCTGTTCGGCCACGTGAAAGGCGCCTTCACGGGCGCGCATCGGGACAAGGTGGGGCGTTTCGAGCTGGCCAACGGCGGAACGCTTTTCCTCGACGAGATCGGCGACATCAGCCTCGAAGTGCAAACGAAGCTGCTGCGCGTGTTGCAGGAGCGCGTGTTCGAGCGCGTCGGCTCGAGTGATCCGGTGCAGGTTGACGTTCGCATCCTGACCGCGACCCACCAGAACCTGGAAGATCTCATCCGCGTCGGCCGGTTTCGCGAAGACCTCTTCTATCGCCTCAATGTCTTTCCGATCAGGGTCCCGGCCCTGCGCGACCACCTGGAGGACGTGCCGGAGTTGACGGCCCATTTCGTCCGCCAGTTTTGCCAGCGCTTCAAGAAAGAGCCGCTGGCGATCGAGGACGACGTGCTCGCCTGCCTCAAGAGTCAGCCCTGGCCGGGCAACATCCGGCAGCTGGAGAACGTGATCGAGCGCGCGGTTGTCATCGCGGAGGGGGCCGCGCTGACGGTCGCGGAGCTACCGCCGGAGTTGCAAGCCGAGGCGTCCGAGCGCTTCCCCTTCGCGACGAGTCCCGAAGAGGGGCCGGGCAACGGCGCCTACGATTTCCGCGGCGAGCGCGATCGGCAGGAGCGCGACCACCTGGTGAGGGCCCTGACGAGCGCCAAGGGGAACAAGGCGGAAGCGGCGCGGGCCCTGGGAATGGCGCGGAGCACGCTCGTGAGCAAGCTGAAGAAACTGGGGCTGGGCTAGGTCATGACGGAATGAGGGCCACCGTTACAGAGACGGCGTGGCGCTCCCAGAGTTTGCGCCGGGCGCGGCGCTCGGAATCGTCGCGATGAGGCGAGCCGTGGCGGCGGCGAGTTCATTACATTCCACGCTCGAGACGATCTCTCCTGCGAAACGGATGCGGTCGCAGCGATCCAGAACGCTCCGGATGGCGGCTCGATCCTCGTCGGCGAGGCGCTGGTCCGCGCTCAGGAGGGGGGCCAACTCGCCGGTCGTCCGCGCGCGGGCCGGCAGTTGCAGCGTCTTTTCGAGATAAGCGCGCACGATGACCGTCAGCAGGCTGGCAAAGCGGGAGGTTCGGTTTTTCTCCGGCAACCGGCGGGCGACGAGCCGGGCCACCTGGGCAAGGGCGCGTTCGCGCGGCGACGCGGTTCGCGTTGGAGCAGAGCGGCGCCGCGAGTTGCCGAGGAGCCAGCCGGCAGCGAAGAGGATGAGCCCGCCGGCAATGAGCCACGGCCACCAGAAAACGGCTGGGGCCGGGGGAGGGACTCCTTCCGGCGGCGTAATGTCGCGCGACTTGGCGAGATCCGGCTCGTCGGGAAATGTCGTCACCTTGAGGGGTAGGACCTGCCACTCGATTGCCGCGCCGTCGACTTGCCACGGCTCGATCTGCAGGGCGAGATCGCCGGGACCGAGAGGCGCCAGGGAGAAGGATTGTCGCCACAGTGTTTCCTTGCCGACCATGCGCTTGGCGAGCGGCGTGCTGCTCCAGACACGCCAACCGGGCGAATGCGTGATGTCCTTGGGGGACGTGACGGCGGTGGCGCTGATCTCGATGTCGACAGTGACGAGGTCGGAAAGCCGCAACTCGTTCTTGCCGGACGGCGTCCGGATGGCCAGCTTCGCGGGGCCGCGCTCCTGATCGAGGGGCGGCTGGGTGAGGAGGACCAGGAGCAGGACGGATGCGCTTCGCATGTGCGGGGGTTTTCGGGCGATCGTCGGCAGCGGTGAGATGCGAAATCCGGCCGCGCCCCACTGTTTAACAGTACAGCGCTAAGTCGGCAGCCGTCCTGTTGCTTTCTGACGCGACATTCGCGCGGCGCGATTACGCCGCTGGTGACAGCTTATGACCTCTGCCTGTGTTTCACTTCCGTCGTTTCGCGACAGTTCGCCTGCCAAACCCGGCAGCGTTGGTTCAGGGCCCGGCATACTTGCTCCATCGTGATCTCCGGATTTTTCCCCCCCGGAGCCGATCCGGGGGTTCGGCGACAAATCCCATCACCACCAGGCACAAGATCGGCTCTCAACGCAGCGACTTCTCGATCACCTCCGCGTAGGCTTTCAGCGTGAGGTAGCTGCGCAGGGCGTAGCCGTTCTTGCTCAGGCTGTCCTCGGAGAAGTCGGCGTGGGCTCGCGGGTTCGAGGGGTGGACGCCGTCGCGGGCGATCAGGGTGGGGACGTCGTACTCGCTCCCCTTGGTCTCCTTGAACTTGGGCAGGGCGCCGTCCCAGTCGTCGGGGCGGCGTTTGAGGACCTCGGCCTGGTAGTCGATGAGGGGGACTTGCTTCGCCGCGGCGATGCGGCGAACGGCGGCGGCGAACGTCTTCGACTTTTCCAGGAGGCCGTGGCGCGGCGGCAGCGTCGTCAGGATCGGGACCGTGCCGTTCTTCAGGCAGCGGTCGACGACCGCGGCGGTCTTCTCCTCGAACTCCTTGACGTCGAGCGCCGTGAGGTCGTTGGTCCCGAAGAGGATGACGGCGGCCTCGGGATTGAGCTTCTTGAGCCACATGTCGATGTTGTCATGGGCCCAGCGGATGGTCATGGAGCCGTTGTTGCCGTAAGTGGGCCCGCGCCATTTCGACCAGCATTCGGGTTTCATGTACGCCTTGACGGTCTTGAGGTCGGCCTGCGCCTCTTTGGCCATGCCCTTCGGCTCGTACTGGAGCGGCGACCAGAAGGCCATGGAGACGGTGATGGAGTCGCCGAAGAGGGCGAGCGTGCCGGGCGTTCCCTTGAAGTCGGTGTGGACCTTCTTCATGGCGGCGGGCCAGGCGGGTTCGCCGGCGTGGAGCGGGGCGGCAAGGGCGAGGAGGAGGGCCGGGTAGAGGACTCGTTTCATGGTTTCTCCTTGGCAGGGCCGAACGCGACTGCACGCAGGCGGCGGATTTCCGCGTCGATGTCGTCCCCCTCGAAGAACGACAGCCAGCCGCGCGCTCGTGTCGTCTCTCCCGGCGGGCAGTCGGGGACTTGTGGGTCGGAGTGCAGGCAAGGGCAGGGTGGGTTGCCCCAGGCCCGCACGCAAGGCTCCCAGGCCGTGATCACCCAGCGTTTGCCGGTCCGGTCGCGGCAGGCCACGAAGGGTTTGGCGAAGACCTTGTTGTCGTTGGTCCGCTCCTCGAAGCCGGGCAGGCCCTTCAGCATCACGCACATCTGCGCGTGCAGGCCGGTCAGCTTTTCCGCCGAGCCATTGCCGATCCACAGCTCCATCCGCGCTCCGTCGCGACCCGGGACGACCCTGGCGCCGAAGGTCACCTTGTTCGGCAGGCGGCGCTCGATTTCCAGCGCTCCGTCGCGGCGCCGCGTCCATTCGAGGGGCTCGAGCGACAGCCCCTTCCGGTCCCAGACGGTCGACACATGGGTATGAGCGAGGTAGAGCAACTGCCGCTTGCCCTCCGACTCGAACCAGATCGCCTCCGGGACATCGGCGACGGCGTAGCCGCCGTTCTTCCATGGGGCGAAGACGCTGACCTTGGTCTCGCGCTGCGGGCGGATCGCGCCATCGAGGAAGCCGATGCGCGGATGCCGGCCGCCGGGGTAGGGCAGGAGGAGCAGAGGCCCGTCCGCCGCGCGCGGGGGAACACGACCAGGATCGATGTCGAGCCGTTTGAGCGCGGCGGCGATCTCGTCCGTGTCGAGGCCCAGGGCCGCCCCCATCTCGGACGGAGCGAACTTGTGGTAGACGGCCATGTTTTCGAGCCAGTAGCGCAGGTCCGCGTCGCTGGCGGCGGGGCGGGCGTTGTCGCCGGAGCGCTTCGTCTCCAGCAGGCGGGTGCGGTCGTTGATGACACCCCACGGGTCCGAGGGCGTTACGTCGGGATCGACGTACCTGGCGAGGTCGCGCAAGGCGATCACCTGGAACTTGTTGTCGGCCAGGTAGCGCAGGTACGCCTCGAACTGCTTGCGCGAGGTCGTGACCCAGTCATGGGCGGTATCGGGCACGCCGTGGAACTGGAGAACGGCGACCTTGCCGTGGCGGGCCTCGGCGACGGCGCGCTTGAAATCGGCGAGGGTCCAGCCTGGTCGGGCGTCGCCTGCCGAGGGGATGAGGAGGGGATGGTCGAGGCCCGGCTCGTAGGCGAAGCCGTTTCCCTCCTTGTAGGGATGTTCGGGGCTGCCACCGCGGCGGGCGAACCTGATGCCGAGGTCCTTCAGGAGGGGCAGGGCCTCGCGCTCGATGGCGTTGCCGGGGTAGGCGAAGCTGGTGGGGGCGGGAATGCCGTGCTTTTCGCACTGGATGTTGATCCCGCGCACCTGGGCGGCGAGGTCACGCAGGGTCGCGCGGCTGACCCCCTTGTGGTCGAGCGTGTGGTTGCCGATCTCGAAGCCGTCCTTGTGGAGCTGGGCGATCTCGTCCCAGCTCATGTAGTCGCGCCTGTTGGTCGGGAAGTCGAAGCCTTCGGTGATGAAGAAGGTGGCGCCGAAGCCGTACTTCTTGAGGAGGGGGCGGGCGACGGTATAGTGCGACTTGCTCGCGTCGTCGAAGGTCAGCACGACCAGCTTGTCCGGAATCGGAGTCTGCGGCAGCACCGGCGCGGCCGAGAGAGCCAAGGAGAGGATGCTCGGGAGCAGTCTTCGCATAGGTCGCTCCTCATGGACGAGGCCGTCAGGGAGCGGCCTTGGGCGGCGCTTCCCAGATTTCCTGCAGCAGGGCGTGGATGTCTGGCTCGGATTCGCGCAGCTCCGCGCGGGTGAACGGAAAGAAGTCGTTGACGCCGAAGTAGGCCTCGGTCATCTCGGCGAAGAACTCCATCGGCGTCGTCAGGGCGTAATGGCGGACGCGCTTGCCGTTGTAGAGCAGCGTCTTGTCGCCGCGGCCGCTCTTCTTGTAGTTCTCGTAGGCCTCGCGGATGCGCGGATGGTCGAAGCCGAGCACCTGATCGTGATAGGCGTGGGCCAGCTCGTGCAGGATGACCCAGGGCTGTTCGTTGATGTTTCGCTTGGTGGCCAGGTCGGCGGCGCGCGGCAGGTGGACGCACTTGGCCAGGTCGGTGGCATAACCGTTTGCCTTGAGCCAGCCGGCGCTGGGGTGATACTGCATGGACGTGAGCTTGCCGTGCGACAGATCGAGGACGATGGTCACGGCTCTCAGCTTCTTGACGCGATCGGCGGGGACGACGACGGTGATGTCGGCGAGCTTGTTTTCCAGGAAACGCAGCGCCTTCCTGCAGAGTTCCGCGTTCGAGGCCTGGAGCAGGCGGTCGTCGATGCGCACCGTCCAGCCCTCGATCGTGCGCGTCGTATGGGAGGTCGGTTTGGAGGGCTCGGCGCGCTCCTTGGCCCCGGCCGTGAGCAGTTGGACCATGCCCTTGCCGAGGGCGTCCCCCACCAGGAAATAGGTCTCGGCGTTGCCGAACTCGTGATGCCCGTGGCCGGGGTTGGGCGAATCCTCCGGCTTGCGGACGAAGTCGTGGGTCGCGACGAAGAGGACCGTACCCCTGAACTCCGGCCGCGCCGCCGCGGCGGCCTGGGCCCGGCGCAGCGTGTCCCATGCTCCCGGCGCCTTCACCCACGGGCCCGTCAGCTCGCCGACGACAACCGGCAAGGCCGGCGTCTTGAGGTCCTTGCGCAGGTCCTTGATGAGGTTGACGAGGTTCTGCTCGTATTCGGGGACGGCGTTTTTGGGATCGACGCCGTCGTTCCAGCCGTGGTACCAGACGAAGCCCGCCAGCTCGAAGCCCTTGCCGTCGTAATCGGGGAACTCATCCTTCAGGTTGGCGAGGGCCGCGCGGACCTGCGTCAGCATCTTCGTGTAGTAGGGGCCGACGACGCCGCCGGAGCTGGGGGGCCGAAAGTCCTTGTAGAGGCTCTTGCCGCCCCAGCAGGTCTTGATGAGCAGGACCTGGCGCGCGAGGGCGTCGCCGACGACGTGGCCGAACTGGAGCTCGGGGCCGAAGTGATGTTTGTCGCCGTAGGGCGTGAAGCCAAGGGCGAGCGGACCCGCTTGCAGGGGGCCGCGCTCGGGCTGGTAACGGACCCAGACGTCGGGCCGGACGGTCCAGCGGCCCTTGTCGTCCTTGAGATGCTTGAAGAGAGGCGCCTTGGCGGGATCGGCCATGAGGGTCTTGAGCGTCCCCTTGCCGAAGTTGTAATCCTTGCCGTCCAGGTCGACGACGGCCTGGCCCTCCATGTTGGACTGGCCGGCGAGGATGAAGACCTTGACAGGGCCATTGCGCGGCTGCTCGGCGCCGGAAGTCGGCGCGAGGGGGAGCAGCGCAAAGACGAGAACGGGACATAGCCTCTTCATCATCGGGCGTCGCTCCTGATATTCCCCCGGTAAGGCGCCGGCAGTTCTCTCGGAAAGGGTATCATACGACCGCCGTGCGCAGGCGGCGCCGTCCGTTGGAAGTAGAGTCCTATGTCAATGCAGGATTTCGCAGCATGGGAGGGGAACGTGTCGTAGAGGCCGTGGAGGACCATGGAAATGGCTGAGGGGCTCCGCGCGTTCGAATCTCGCAGGGACGCATTGCACCGGAAGGCCGTTCTAGCGCCCGGCGGCGCCGCGGATCTCAAAGCGCGTCATGTACAAGCCCAGGGGTGGCACGCTCGCCATGATTCCCTCCGTCAGCTGGGCGATCCTTCCCTTGGCGACCACTTCTTTCCCGAGAAGCCCGTGAAGGGTCCGCACCAGCGCCTTGTCCTCGCTGATCCACAACCAGACGCGCAGCTCGTTCTCGTCCTTGTTGGCCGGCTTGATCGAGATGAAGTAGCCGTGCCCGCTTTCGAAGTGGAGATCGCCCCGGACTTCGGCCTGGATGCCTTGATCGTTCTTGACCTTGTCGGCTGCCGGCTTCCCCGCTTTCTCCCGGATCACGATCACGTCCGTATCCACCTGCGGCGGCAACGAGTCGCGAATGTCGCTCGCCAGTCGCACGCTTACCCGCCGCCCGACTTTCAAATCGGCGACCGTGCCGCGGCGGGCGTCCTCGAAGACGATCGCCGTCTCCTTGGTGACGTGAAACGCGATCCCTTCGACCAGGACGCTGCACAGCGTCTGCTCGGTGGCGCCTTTGATCCCCTCCGCGCGCGTCCGCACTTCCTCGATGCGGCCGGTGACCGACTCCTCGGCCGGACCTGGAGTGGCGAGACAGAAGGCGGCGAGGAGGAAAGAGGTCGTTTTCATGTGCGTTCTCCTTTACCAAAAGAGACGGGGGAGAGCGGGCGGCAGATTGAAGGCAGTCTGCAAACCGGCTTGACGGTTGTGTCGATCCCGAAGGGATCACAGAGATTAGCCGGTGGTTGAGCGTAGCGACACCACCGGAACCGGCGCCCAAGCGATTTTTCGATCCTGGAGGGATCGCAGAGTCGGCGCCCTTTGTCCGCGAAGTTCCTGCGACCCCTCCGGGGTCGAAAATCGACCGCCAAGCGACGCTTCCCGGCGGTGCCGCTACGCTCAACCGCCGGCTAAAGTCTGTGACCCCTCCGGGGTCCGCCCAAACCCGCTCGACTTTTGGCGGCTCCCGCCCGCGCCTCTCGCTTTCTCCTATAGCCCCACCCAAAAGGACCACCCAATGACGCTGCGCCTCGCGCTCACCGTTCTCTTCGCGCTGACCCTACGCCTGGCGCCCGCCCACGCTCAAGACGAGGACCCCTGCCGGAACGCCAACGCCGAGCTCAGCAAGATCAAGGGCCTCTCCGGCCTCGGCTCCGCCACGGCCACCGGCGTCGTCCATGAGATCACCTTCGGCCGGCCCGGACAGGACAACTGATCGCGCTTCAAGGCGCCGCCGATCGCGCGACGACTGCGGCCGGCGCGGGCAAATCCGGATCTTTGGGATCGGGACGCAGGCCGTGCTCTTCGAGGACGGCGGCGATGTGCTCGATGGTTTCGGGGTTCCATTCCCTGTCGGGTCCCAGACGGCGGGGCCGTCGGGGGCGGGGGATTGCCAGAGGAGGGATTGGATTTCGGCGACGATGTTGGCGAGGGTGGCGGGCGGGAGGTGGGTTGGAGGTTCATGCGCTTACCTTAGCGGAGGGGATGAGTGTCGAAGAGGGTGATCCAGTAGCGGTCGTTGTCCATGATTTCCTGGTAGCGGTCGCATGGGGGCGGTGGTTCGGGTTTGGGGTCGGGCTTGAGATCGCGGGCGAGGCGGCGGTTGTCGATGCGGGAGATGAGGTAGCGGAGGGCGTCGAGGGCGTGGTTGCTTTCTTCGACGGGGTTCTCAGAACCCCCCTCGCCCCCGGCCCCTCGCCCCCCGTCGTGAGGGGAAAGGGGGGAACGGCTCGCCCAGCGATAGAGGCCGGCTTCGGCGAGGAGGTTGGGGCAGCGGCCCTTGAGGATTTTGAGGGCGCCGGCTTCGATGCGGGACTGGACGGCCGAGATGCCGAGGCGGACGGCGTTCTTGCCGGGGTTGATGGTGAAGCCGGCGCACTGGAGTTCGGCGATCTCGGCGGGGCCGGAGGGGTCGGCGTACCAGTGGACGGTTTTGGGGAGCGCGGCGGCGTGGTGGCTCAAGGGGCGGTTGCGGACGTAATGTTCGCCGGTGAGCCAGAGGACGTTGTCGCGGTCGAGGACGCCCCAGACGGCGGCGAAGGGGTTGCGGAAGCCGAAGTCGATGCCGCCGAGGAGGCGCGGCTGGGCGGTACCCCCCTCACCCCCGGCCCCTCTCCCCCCGTCGTGGGGGGAGAGGGGAGTTGTCTGGGCGGCGTTGTCGTGCTGGGTGGTGTCGGTGGCGGTCTGGACGACGTCTCTCGCGGACGGCACGCGGAGGGCGCCTACTGCGCAAAGCACGTGAGGCGGCAGTTCATCGACGATGCATTTGTGGAGGTCGGGGTAGACGAGGCCTTCGAGGGCTTCGAAGGAGCATTCGTATTCCTGGCGGAACCAGGAGTCGCCCAAGGCGCGGCGTTCTTCTTCGAGGAAGGCGGGCGGGATGCGGGGACACTGACTCGCTGGAATCTCCACTCGCAGCCAGTCCCCCCCACCCCGGCCCTCCCCCACCGAGGGGGAGGGAGCGTGGCCGCCTTTGGCCCAGGCTTCCCAGAAGAAGCCGCGTTTGCCGTAGGGGGTGGAGAGCAGAGGAGCCGGCCGCGGGAGACGGCGAGCATGGGGCGGACGGCGCGGTAGAGGTCGTCGGGGATGCGGGCGGCCTCGTCGAGGATCATGATGTCGATATGGGAGTAGCCGCGGATGGTCTCCTCCTTGCAGGGGACGGAGACGATGCGGGAAAGGTGGGTGAAGGTGATCTGCTCGGAGCTGCGGCGTTCCAGGAGGCGGTCGCCGAGGGCCTGGTGGAAGGTGTTGATCTGGCGGATGAGCTCCTTGGCCTGGCGATGGCTGCGGGAGACGATGAGGACCTTGGTCATCGGCTTGAAGAGGGCCGCGACGAGAGCGAGGATGGCGACGGTGGTGGACTTGCCGGCCTGGCGGCAGCAGTTCAGGAGGATGCGCGGGTGGCCGGAGTTGAGGACGTCGGCTTGCCAGGGATCGGGGGCGAGCCCGAGGTGGGTCATGATGCCGGTGAAGGGAGGGGGGTCGGTGGGGGACATGGGAGGAGCCTTTCTGATTGAGACGTGGAGGCACGGGGAAATGAAGAATGCAAAATGAAGAATGCAAAATGAAGAACGTAGAACGGAGAACGAAGGAAGAGCGGGGGAAGCAGGGTATTGGGTGGCGGGCTACATCGCCTTCAGCTTTTCGCCGAGGCGGTGTTTGAGGTTCCATTTCTTGGTGGTGTCGAGGGCGAGCTCGAGGCAGATGAAGAAGTCGTCGGGGTGGGTTTTGAAGTGGTCGACGGTTTCGGGGGCGATGGTTTCGTCGAGGCAGACGAGGCTCTGCTTGTGGGCGTCCTGGGCGAGGAAGACCTGGTTGGCGGTGAACTGGGGTTGGGGAGTGAGGGCGTAGTCGAGCATGAAGCCGTTCTTGAGGAGGATCTCGTCGATGACGCTGGCGTCCCACCGGATGTGGAAGGTCTTTTCCTTCTCGACGATGTACTGTTTGAGGATCTCGATGTTCTCGGCCTCGGACTTGTCGGGATCGGGGGCAAACTCGACGCGCGGGAAGGCGGACCTGGCGAGCTTGTAGACCTTGAAACCGAGGGAGTCGGCAAACTCGCGCTCGGTGGAGTTGGCGAGTGTTTCGGCGGCCTCTTTCTGGAAGCGGGTGATGACGCGCTTGTTGCGCTCAATGGTGATGTCGCTGATTTTGCGGTAGCCGGCCTTGTGATTGGCACTTCCGGGCTTGTTTAACTCGGGAAACTGGACAAGGATAAATTCTCTGTTTGTGTTGTCCTCGCCGTTCACGCGCATAGCCGCGTGGGCGGTGGTCCCACTTCCAGCGAAAAAGTCGAGGACGATATCCCCGTCATCTGTTGCCATCCGAATGATTTTGGCGAGCAGCGAGGAAGGCTTTGGAGTTTGGAACTCGACTTCCGAACCCATGAGAGCCGTGAACTCCGCTTTTGCTTGCCGGTTCTGATCGACGTCAATCCAAAGTGTGGACCAGGGCGCGGTTGGCGTGTTCGGGGCAATCTCGATGTAGTAAGACATCCACCCATAGTCTCTCTTTATCCACTCGGTCAGACCTTGCGCTGTTCGCGCGTCCCACTCTTCCTTTGAGAGCACCCATCGTCCTTCCCAGCCCTCTGGGGCTATCGGCCAGACCTCGGTGCCGTCGGGGGCTGTTAACGGATACCACATCGTAGGTCGGTCTTCTCGGCGGGCGTTCTTCCCGTTCTTTCGTAGTTGGCGACGCCTCGCCTTGCGCGCGTCGGGGAGAGTGAGGGGGTAGGCGTCCAGAATGCTGACGCGGTTTTCTGGGGCAATGCCAAGTCGCTCCATGTCACGAGCAAACGCGACGATGTACTCGTGGTAATTGGAGAAAGCTCGCTCCTCGGCGTTTCGACTCGGGCTATCCATCTTTTGCCAAACGATCTCAGCGATGAAGTTTTCATCGCCAAATACTTCGGCCATAACGCGACGGAGGTTATGCACCTCGTTGTCGTCAATTGACACAAAGATCACGCCATCGGGTTTCAGAAGATAGCGCGCCACGAGCAATCTGCTGTGCATCATGGAAAGCCAGTTGGAGTGGAAGCGGCCGTCGCTTTCGGTGTTGGTGTCGACCTGGAGGCCCTCCTCGGTGACGCCGGTTTGTTCCCAGTAGGGTTTGCGGCCTTCGGCGTAGTTGTCGGAGTAGACGAAGTCCTTGCCGGTGTTGTAAGGGGGGTCGATGTAGATGCACTTGATTCGTTCGCGGTAGGCGCTGGAGAGGAGCTTCAAGACTTCGAGGTTTTCGCCCTCGATGATCATGTTGCCGCCGGCCTTGTCGGGGTTGACGGAGCGGGCGGGGTCGTAGACGAGGGCGGCGCGGCTGGGCGTGAAGGCTTCGCGTTTGGACTTGGTTTTGCCGTACCAGCGGAAGTCGTAGCGTTCGGTTTCGTGGACGAGGGCGGGGTCGACGACCTTCTTGAGCTCGTCGACGTTGAGGCGCCCTTCGTTGGTGAAGAGGTCGGGGAAGAGGCTTCTGAGGGCGGCGAGGCGCTCCGTGTTGTGGTCGGGGCTCAGCGGGAGGTAGTCGGAGAGTTTTTCGGGCATGGCGGCGGCTCGCGTTGCGTTTCAGCCCCAACGGGGCGGCAGTGAATAGCCAGGGGCGTGAGCCCCTGGAAGGGGGTTGTGGTTCGGGTGGAGCCCCAAGGGGGCGACAGAGACGCGCGTCAGAGGTCACGGTACTGTCGCCCCTTCGGGGCTTGGGTTTCGCGGGGCGTGGCTCCAGGGGCTTACGCCCCTGGCTATTGGCTGCCGCCCCTTCGGGGCTCCAGACAATTCGGTTCAACCCTGGGGCTGTCGCCCTTTTGGGGCTCAGGGATTGTTCACTCCTGGGGTTGGAGAATCCTGTTCTTGAAGTCGGCGCGGTAGTCGCGGACGGGGGCGACGTAGGGGCGGTACTCGAGTTTGGCCTCGATCTGGAGTGCTTCAAAATGCTTGATGGCGCACTTGATCTTCAGGCGTTCGGAGTCGGTGAGGGCTTTGCGGTCCTCGAGGTTGTTCGTGCTCTTGGTCTCGATGACAAAGTAGTATTCCTGCTCGCCTGCTGAGGCGAGACGGCGGCGCTTGAGGATGAGGCCGAAGTCGGGCTCATAGTGGTGGCCGATGGGTGTCGGAATGCGGTAGCACTTCGGGAGCTTGAGGAAGCAGACGACCTCGTTGTCCTGCTCGGCAGCCTGGGCGAAGGAGCGTTCGATAGAACTGCTGCACGGGATGCCGTCGTAGAGGCCGCGCTGCGGCGTGGGCAAGACGGGCAAATAGGTTTCGATCAATTCCAAGAAATCGTCGAGGGGGATTGTCTCGCCGGTCGGATGGTAGCTCAGGGTGCGGAGCATCTCGTCGAGTTCGAGATTGCGGATCAGGGCGCAGGCCAGAGAGAGGAACTTGGCGGGGTTGCGGGCGAGCGCGGCGAAGTTGTCGATGCCGGCGACGATCTTGTAGGCGGTCGGATAGGACAGGGCGGTGTTCTCGCTGAGTTCCTCGATGAGGTCGAGCGGGGTGAAGGCGGCCTTGAGCTTCTCGGTTTCGCGGCCGACTTCGGTGCTGGCGATGCTCTCGGCGGCGATGTCCTGGATGCGGGTGAGGACGACTTCGGCCTCGTAGGCGGAGATGACGAGGCGGTTGAGGGCTGCGACGGCGCGGTCGATGATCTGGTCCTCGCGGAAGGCGACGGTGTAATCGGTTTTCCGCGCCAGCCTCTTCCAGAACTCCTTGAAGGCGTCCCCCTCGAAGCGGGGAGTGCGGTTGATCTTGTTTTTCTGGTCGCGGCCCTTGGGGCGATTGCGGAGGGGGCCGGCGGCGCTGGTGGTGCCGTAGACTTCCTTGATCTGCTCCTGATACTGGGCGGCGAAGGTTTCGTAGGTCTCGTTGGGGACGACGGTGAGGAGGTTGATTTCGTCGCCTTCCTTGACGTCGGCGGGATCGTAGACGCGTTTGCCGTCGGCGCCGCGGCAGATGCGGAGACCGCGGCCGATCTCCTGTCGTTTCTTGATGTCGCTGTAGGACTCGTTGAGGGTGGCGATGTTGAAGATGTTGGGGTTGTCCCAGCCGACGCCGAGCGCGGAATGGCTGAAGATGAACTCGCGGGGGTTGGCGGGGTCGAGGAGGGCTTCCTTGTCGCGCAGGATCTCGTCGAAGATCTTCTTGTTGCGGAGCATGGCGTTTTCGCTGTCGGTGTACTCGTCGCCGCCGGTCTTGGCGAAGTAGTAGCCCTGGGCCTCGGTGATCTGGGCGGAGGTGGGATCGACGCGGTGGCGCTCGCGGTAAACGGAGGCGTATTCTTCGTGGAAGAGCCGGCGAATGATGCCGTCGTCGCGGACGTAGTTGTCGACCTTGTCGATGAAGATGAGGGAGAGGCACTTGATGCCCTTGGCGGCAAGGGTGGCCTTCTTGTCGAAATGGCGACGGATGAGCCAGCGGAGCTGCTCGCGGAAGAGGCCGCTGATGTCTCCCTTCCTTTCTTTGAGGAGAAGCTCGACGCCGTTGGTGAACTTGAGGTGGAATTTCTGGTCGGTGAGGCTTTTCCAGATGCGTTCGACGGCATAGTCGCGGTAGCTGATGTTGCCGGACTTGTCGGCGAGGTTGTCGCCGACCTTGAGCCAGTTGGTTTCCTTCCATTTGAAGCCGCCGCCGTTGGTGCGCCAGACGGTGAGCTTGGCCTTGACGCCCTTGCCGTTGGCCTGGACGGCGGAGAACTCGATCTTGAGTGTGGCCTCGTCGTTCTTCTCGGCGACGGAGAGGACTTCAATCTTCTTGACCATGCCCTGGCGGTAGGCGTCGAAGGGTGTCAGGCGGTAGAGGAGGTTCTTGACGACCTTGTGGGTGGCGGAGTAGCGGAGCTTGAGGAGGGGTTGCAAGGTGGCGAGGCGGGCGAGGGCGTTGTCGGTGTCCATACCCTCTTGCGGCTCGTCCATGATGATCATGGGGCGGCACTTGCCGAGGGCTTCGAGGAAGGTGAGCCCGCCGAAGGAATCGTCGCGGCCCTTCTGGTTGATGATGCGGTCGTCGGCGGTGATGGACTGGATGGTCATCACCATGATCTGGGGGCGGGTGTCCTCGATGAAGTGCTTGAGGCGGGAGAGCTTGCCGCTGTCGTACTCGAAGCAGGCGGGGGTGAAGCCGTAGCGGTCGGCGAGAGCTTTCTTGAAGCCGGCGAAGGAGTTGAGCGTGCCCTCTTTGATGGCGATGGAGGGGACGAGGATGATGAACTTGGTGAGGCCGTAATGCTGGTAGAGCTCGTAGATGGTGCGGAGATAGACAAGGGTCTTGCCGGTGCCGGTTTCCATCTCGATGCAGACGTCGGGATCGTCGGAGAGCTTGGCGTCGTCCTCGGAGATGCCGTTTTCGGAGAGGATGCGGCGCTTGTTCTCGTTGATTTGCTCGGGGGTGAGGTCGGTGACGTTGGCCTGGATGCCGAGGAAGTTGGCGTTGTCGAAGGTGTTTTTGGTCTGGCCGCCGAAGAGTTGGACGGCGGCGGCGACGGCGCGGCGCTGGTAGTCGAGGTCTTCGAGATGAACGAGCATCGTGCGGCGCCTTTCGTCTTCCTGTCGAATGGGAGCATTTTAGAGAGTCAGCGTCCGTCCGCCATCGGAGCGGAACCGGCTAGGAGGCTTCGAAGTCTTTGAGCCAGGGGTCGAGGTTCAGCGGTTGCTGGTCGGGAGAGGCGGGCGGCGTTTGGCCGGGGAGGAGCCAGTAGGTGGAGAAGGTCGGGGGGTGGTAGATGCGGTGGGTGCGGATGGCGAGTTCCTGGCGGGCGCGTTGGAGGGTGCGTTTGGAGATGTCTTGTTTTTTGGCGGGTGATCTGGGCGAGGGGTTTTGGGGCGTGGGCGAGGAAGGTCAGCAGGAAGGAGTGGGAAGCGCGGAGTAGGGCGGGGGAGCGGGCGGAGGAGATCGGAGGCGCGCGGTAGGGGATGGGCCGAGCCAATCGAGCGGGGATTGACAATTAGCAATTGACGATTGCAAATTGCCAATTGGGGGGTTGGGGCGCGGCGTCGGCGGGCTGTCTTTGGACCCCGCAGGCTCGAAGACTCGCCTGCGGGCCTGTTGAGGCGGAAAGTGAGGGATGGGGGGAGGGGGGCGAGGTTGTTTTTGTAGGGGGCGAGGATGGAGCGGGCGGGGTCTTCGGGGTGGCGGGCGACGAGGTGGGCGAGGCGGCAGGCGGCGATCAAGGCGATGGCGCCGGAGCCGCGGTAGAGGGGATTGGCGTCGGACTTCTTGTTGAGGTGGCGGATGAGGAGCATGGCGGCGTCGTATTTCTCGGCGAGGGTGGAGAGGGAGTGGAGGAGGCGGCGGAGGCGTTCGTCAGTGGAGAGGGTGAGGGCCGGGTCGAGGAAGGCGGCGAACGGGTCGAAGACGATGAGGGCGGGCCGGGCGGCGCGGATGGCGGCTTCGACGAGTGGGAGCTGGGACGGGAGCTGCGGGGGCGGCTCGGTGGAGGGCCAGAGGAAGACGCGGGCGAGGTCGGCGCCGAGGGATTTGAGGCGTGGGGCGAGGGTGTCGGCGTCGTTGTCTTCGGCGGAGAAGAGCAAAGCGTTTTCGGCGAGGGATGGTGTCGAGGCGTGAGGGACGCCGACCCCGGCGCCCCTGCCCCTCTCCCCCGCGGCGGGGGAGAGGGGATTGCGCGCGGTGGCGTTTTCTGGTTGTTGGGGGGCGTCTGGACCCCGCAGGCTCGAAGACTCGCCTGCGGGCTTGTGGGCATCTTGAGCGGCGCTATGGTCCTCCGCAGGCGTGGGCAATTGATCGGGCCAGGGGCGCGTGGTGGAGAGGCGGGCGGCGAGGTCGAGGGTTAGCCAGGATTTGCCGAGGCCGGGGTCGCCGTCGAGGAGGGCGAGCTTGCCGCGGGCGAGGAATTGAGGCCAGAGCCAGTGGATGGGTCTGGGGGTGAGGAGGGAGGCGGGGCGAGCGGGCATGGGTGGAGAAATGCAGAAGGAAAATGCAGAAGGAAGAATGAAGAGTGAAGAATTGGGAGGCCGGAGAGTCCTCGATGGGTCGCGGGTGGTCCTCTTTTGTTGATCGTAAACGATCCTGCGCGCGTTTGGTAGGTCGGTTGAGGGGGGTGGGGTGTGGCGTGTTGGCGCGGAGCTTGGATGGGTGATGGAAGGCCGTTTGGTGTCGGTGGTTAAGAGGGGTGGGTCCGCGCCAAACTGGTTGGCGCGGACGTGGCGTGGAAGTGGCGTCGTGTCGGCCGTCAGCGCAGGTAGCGGTTGACGATGTTTTCGAGCATCTCCTGCCGGCCGGAGGCGTTCGGCGCCGCGTCCCCCTTTTCCAGCATGTACTTCTCCAGTTCCTCGAAGCCCGCTTTGCCGGCTTCCACCTGGGCGCCGATGCCGCTGTCCCAGCTCGCGTACCTCTGCTTGACGAAATCCTTCAGCACGCCTTCCTTGCGGATGGCGGCGGCGAGTTTCAAGCCCACGGCGAAGGCGTCCATGCCGCCGATGTGGGCGTGGAAGAGGTCGGTGGGCTCGAAGGATTCGCGGCGGACCTTGGCGTCGAAGTTGACGCCGCCGGGGGTGAGGCCGCCTTGCTCCAAGATGACGAGCATGCACTGGGTCGTGAGGTAGTAGTCGGTGGGGAACTGGTCGGTGTCCCAGCCGAGGAGGAGGTCGCCGCGGTTGGCGTCGATGGAACCGAGCAGGCCGGCGGCGCTGGCGTAGGTCAGCTCGTGCATCATGGTGTGGCCGGCGAGGGTGGCGTGGTTGGTTTCGATGTTGAGCTTGAAGTCCTTGTCGAGGCCGTAGCCGCGAAGGAAGGCGACGCAGTTGGCGGCGTCGAAGTCGTACTGGTGGACGGTGGGCTCCTTGGGCTTGGGCTCGATGAGGAACTGGCCGGTGAAGCCGATCTTCTTCTTGTAGTCGACGGCGAGATGGAAGAAGCGGGCGAGGTGGTCGAGCTCGCGTTTGAGGTCGGTGTTGTAGAGGTTGGAGTAGCCTTCGCGGCCGCCCCAGAAGACGTAGTTGACGCCGCCCAGGTCCTTGGTGATCTCCAACGCCTTCTTGACTTGCGCCGCGGCGTAGGCGAAGGCGTCCGCGTTGGGGCTGGTGGCGGCGCCGTGCATGAAGCGTTTGTTGGAGAAGAGGTTGGCGGTGCCCCAGAGGAGCTTGACGCCCGTGCGGTCCTGCTCGGCCTTGAGGACCTTGGCGATGCGGTCGAGGTTGGCGTTGGTTTCGCGGAGGGATTTGCCTTCGGGGGCGACGTCGCGGTCGTGGAAGCAGTAGAAGGGGGCGCCGAGCTTCTCGATGAACTCGAAGGCGACGCGGACGCGTTTCTCGGCCATGTCGACGGAGTCGGAGCCGTCTTCCCAGGGTCGGACGTTGCAGCCGGGCCCGAAGGGGTCGCTTCCCGTGCCGCGGAAGGTGTGCCAGTAGCAGACGGCGAAGCGAAGATGCTCCTTCATCGACTTGCCTTCGACGACCTCGCTCTCGTTGTAATGGCGGAAGGCGAGGGGGTTCCTGGAATCGGGGCCTTCGAAGCGGACCTTGGCGACTTCGGGGAAGGCGGGCATGAGGGACCTCTGGGAGAGTCGGGAAGCGAGTCTGGGTTGGTGGGGTAAATGATAGGGGCGGGGGGACGGGGCGCCTACCGGCGACAATGGGCTTGCTCGGCCTGGTGGGCCTGGGTATGCACGGCATTCGTTTCTAAGGAGGGAGCGATGCGAACAGTCATCACGACTTCCGTTCTGGCGGCGATCATCTTTGGGTCCCCAGTCGATCGTGCCGAAGCAAAAGAGAAGACGCCGGTCACCTACCAATGGCCGAACTGCTGCCCTGGTTTTCTCGACGTCACGCGTTCCATGGAGGACTGGGGCTTTTTCAGGTGGTTCGCCTTGGACAACTGCATCCACGACTGCTTGGGCATAGGGTTCGATCCCGATGAGATGCGTTGGCGTGAATTGCAGGAACGCGCGAAGGCAACAAGTCCGGTCCGCTCGTCCGCACAGCCGCCCTTGTTGAGCGAATACGTGAAGGACCGCTTCAGTCTCGCTCCGTCCTTCGTCGAACCCCGCCCCGTCACTTATCAATGGGATACCGTTTGCCCGGGCTTTGTTGACGTGACGCAGCCCTTGTCCGAGTGGGAGGTCGGCACGCCGAAAGCGGAGATGTCGGGCCTGATACCCGATAACTACATCTTTCGCTGACCACGGGAACACTGCTCAGGCGCGCTCGCTCATCATCGGCGGTACACCATCGTCGCTTGGACAGGGACAACCTCATTCAGCTCGCGGCCTTGGTGCGCCCGCACGTGAAACTCGAAGGCGATCTCAGGGAGTGTGGATTCGAGCAGGCGTTCCTTCTTCAGGAGCGTGGCGTAGATCGCCGGCGGAAGTCGCGGACGACGGAAAAGACGTGTAGGACGTTTGAGGCGTCCTTCAAAAGGAAGACGGCGTCAATGTCGGGCGCCTTCGAAAGGACGCGCCGAAGTACCACTTCGCAAGACCCGGCGCGACGGACGACCCGAGCCGGACCGTTTGTCGCCTGGGCGCCTTTTCTTGCAGCCATTTGTCCAGCCCTCCGTCTCGCGCAGGCGTTTCAAGAACCTTACCGATGCGCCGAGGAAGAGAGAGCGCGAGTCGGTCTTGATGATAGGGGACGGGGTGAGGGATGGCGCTACCCCTGAAGAAACCAAGAATCAGCGTTATATCGGCCCGGCGTTCGTGCCCTTTCCTATGGAAGCATTGGAAAAGTCGCCAACGGGTCTGCCAGCTGCTTGCGGGCCCGTCAACAAGAAAGGGAGGCTGGTATGTGCGAGCAGAGCCAAGCACACGTCGGGCCGCGTGGGAGCGCGCGGGTCCTTGTGGTCGCCGGGATTGGCGTTGTGGTCGTCCTCGCGGGTCTCGGGTTCGCCGCCTGGCTACTCCTGGCGCCGCAGGACACCGCGGGCCTGGAAGGAACGTGGCGCGCCGCTGAAAGCCCGAAACACACTTACGAGTTTCTGCCCAGCGGCGACGTCGAGGTGTGGTACGGCAGAAAGGGGAGCCTGCTCTTCCCGATGGCGCGTTTCGCCACCTGGCGACGGGATGGCAGCCAGATCACGGTTCACACGACGCGCGGCTGGGATTTTGTCGGCCGGCTCGAAGGCGGCGCCATCCGCGGCGAAATGCTGATCCGGAATGAGGCCGGAGTGATCGAGAGCCGCGTCGCAGCGGCCTGGCTGCGGGAGTGACGCTCGGCGTTTCGGCGGCAGAGCGGCACGCCGGCACGCCACGCTAATCGTCATCCTCGTCATCCTCGGCCTCGGCCAGCTTGCGGTGTTCCTCCTTGCCGCGCTGCAGCGCCTTCAAGAGGTCTTTGGGCTCGAGCGTGTTGGGGTCGAGGGCGGTGTCCGTGCGCAGGGCGCAGGCGGCGAGGACGAACTTGCGGATCTGGCGGCCATCGAGGTCGCGGCAGATGTAAGCCGCCTCTTTCATTTCCGGCCGGCCGAGCAGGGCCCGCACCGACGGGAAGTGCTCGGCGAGCGCGTTGACGGTGTCGTAGAAGATGGTCTGGCAGGCGTCCGCCGAGGGCCGGTCGATGACCGCCAGGTAATCGCTGCGCGAGATGAAGGCCTCGTCGATCGCCTTGGGGAAGTTGCTCGTCGCCACGAAGAGGAGGTTGGGCGTGTTGGAAGCGAGCAGGTCGAGCTGGGCGAGGAGGGCGTCGGTGGCGCGGTGCACGTCGATGGGGTTGACGTCCATGCTCAGGCCGGAGCGGGCGACGGCGAGCGTCTCCACCTCGTCGAGGAGGACGATGGTGGGGCGGACCCGGGCATAGCGGGCGACGGTCTTGCCGAGGAGGTCCGTGACGGCTTTCTGCCGCTGGCCCATGCCGGCGCTGGCGACGTCGTGCGGGTCGATCTCGAGGAACTGGAACTGGCCCATCTGCGGCAAGCGCGCGGCGGTCATGGCCGCCAGCCCGCGCGCGAGCGACGTCTTGCCGGTGCCGGGGGGGCCGACCATCAGGATCAGGCCGTGCAAGGGGAGCCGCGAGCGATCCACCTTGAGGCGGACGGTGAAGTTCAGGAGGGCGTGGGCGAGGAGGCGTTCCTTGATCTCCGGGTTGATCACGATCGCGTCCCAGAGGGCGAGATAGTCGTCTGTGGGAAGCAGCCGGCGTTCCAGGATGCCCAGCTCATGCTCGGACGTGGAGTCGGGGCCGGCGGATCCAGCGGATTCGGCGGTCGATGAATTGGACGAGGCTGTCGCCATTGTGTGTTATCCCGTTCCCTTGCACCAGCTGGGAGACTGGCAACAATTCTATCTCATAAACAGCTCGGCGCCAGCTGCGCGCTCAATCGCGGGCCGCTCAACCGCGGGCTCCTAGCCGCGAACGGGCGTCGGCTGCGGGACGCGGACAAACGGCATGCCTTCGAGCACCTCGACGAAAGCGCGGGCCGCCGGCGGCAAGATGCGGCGGCGGTCGGTGACGAGGTGGAGGTCCCGGCCGGTGTCCAGGCCCTCGACGTCCAGGGCGGTGAGCCGGCCGATCTCGACGTCGTGCCTGACGGCGAACGCGGACAAAAGAGCGATGCCGCTGCCGCGCAGGACGGCTTCCTTGATCGCTTCGTTGCTGCCCAGCTCGAGAATGACATTCATGCCGCTCAGGTCGCGTCCCTTCCGGGCGATCGCGTCCTCGAAGGAGGCGCGCGAGCCCGAGCCTTTCTCGCGGATGATGAGCGGCTCCTTCGCCACCTGATCGACCGTCACCCGCTCGCGCCGCGCCCAGGCATGGCTTGGCGGCACGAGCAGCACCTGCCGGTCGCGCCCGAACGGCCGGCTCTCGCTCCATGCGGCCGGGCCGGGCCGGCCGACGAGGACGAGGCTCACCTTGCCTTCGTCCAGCAAGCGCAGCACCGCTTCGCTGTCTCCGACGGTCGCGGCGACGCGCACTTTCGGATAGCGCTTCTGGTATTCTTGCAGAATGGCGGGCAGGAGGTATTCCGCGGGGATGGTGGAGGCAGCCAGGAGCAGATCGCCGGCGACTTCCTCCGGAGGCTGACCGAGCGCCAGGCGGGCCTGACGATGGAGCGCGAGGATTTGCTGCGCGAAATCGTAAAGCCGCCGCCCCGCCTCACTCAGATACACCCGGCCGGCCTGCCGTTCGAAGAGCTCATGGCCGACGTCGTTCTCCAGTCCCTTGATGCGCTGGCTGACGGCGGCCTGCGTGAGATGCAACTCATCCGCGGCGGCCGTGAAGTTGAGCAGCTCGGCGGCCTTGCAGAAGGTCTCCAGGTGCGGGATTTCGAGCGTCGATGGAACGGCGATGGGGTTGTTCTCCGAAGAGGTCACTCCAGGTCACAGGACTTTCACCGCGTGATCGTTCATTCTCCCGGAGGTCCCTCATTTAGGGCAAGCGGCGCATCAGCTTTTCGGGATCCTGGGACGTGTGGAAAACAGCGTGGACGTAGGGAATGCCATCAACAACCTCGTAGAACACGGCGTAACGGAAGATCTTCATGGCGAATCGCCGATATCCTTTGTGCACGACCGTTCCGATCAAAGGCGTGAGGGCGATGGTGTCGAGCGTCACATCGAGCGTCTCGCGAAATCTGAGAGAAAGCCCCGGCCTTTGCGTTTCATAATACGCGCACGCCAAATCGACATCGGCCTCTGCCTCAGGTAGCAGAATTGCCTCTGCCATACTTCTCTCCGAGGTCGCGCTTGACCTCGCTCCACGGCTTCCCTGAAGTGGGATGGGCCTGGAACCGGGCCTTTCGCCTTTCCAACTCTTCTAGCTGCCATGCGGGAACGGGGAGGTTTTCGACTTCTTGGGCGATACTGTCCCAGAGATCCTCAACGAGCTTCATCTTCTCATCGAGTGAGAGCGCCGCAATCTGCTGGTAGATTGTGTTCATGTCAAATCTCAACAAACTCGAATCACCACCACCGTTGAATTATCCGTCGCCCCACGCAGATTGACCAGGTTGACGAGACGCCGCGCCGCGGTGTCGGCGCTGTCGTACGCCTCGCGCGTCAGCATCTGCTCCAGCTCCTTGTTGTTGATGTGGTTGGTCACGCCGTCCGAACAGACCAGCACCCAGTCGCCGCGCTTCAACTTGCCGCTATAGAGGCCGGGAACCACGTCGGGCTGGCCGCCGATCGCCTGCTGCAACTCATTCTTGCGCGGATGATCTTCGGCCTCCGCCTCCGAAAGCTGCCCCAGCTCGACGAGGCGGTTCACCAGCGTCTGGTCGCGCGTGAGCTGGACGAGCCGGCCCTGGCTGACGTGATACACGCGGCTGTCGCCGACATGGCCGGCGATGACGTTGCGCGAATCGACGTAGACCGCCTCGGCGGTGCAGCCCATGCCGCGCTTGCCTTTGCCGGGCGTGCGCGACGTGGTGTAGACGACCTTGTTGGCGTGCTTGAGGGCCGCCTGCATCACCTGCTTGTAGGCGTCGGCGTTCACTGGGCCGGCAGGGCCGGCGCCCCCCGTGAGCGCGGCGAAGATCGGTTGCTGCAGGAGGTAGGTGCGCAGCTCGTTGAGGCACAGGGCCGCCGCGACTTCGCCGGCCTCGTAGCCCCCCATGCCGTCGGCCAGGAGGAGCATGGCGCATTCGTTGACGTCGTCGAGGCGGGAATCGACGCCGTGCAGCACCGTGAAGGCGTCTTCATTGCCGGTGCGGACCATGCCGGTGGTCGTCCAGGAGGCGATGTCGAGCCGGCCCCGGTCGAAAGTGCGCTCCATGATCTCCAGCGTCTTGATCAGCTCGACGGCGCCGGTCGGGTCGGTCTTCTGCGCCTCGTCGGTGGGGAAGCGCACGTGCAAGTCCCGCACGAACGTCTTGTTCACCAGCCGCAAGAAGAGCGGGTGCACGTCCGGAAAGCCTTCATCGACGATGCTCTTGGGCGTGAACTGCCGCTCGAAGTTCTTCTCCTCGAGCGCATGGTGCAGGAACTCGAGCGAATAAAGCATGGCGCCGAAACTGTAGAGATCGGCCCGGCCGTCGGCCTCGCCGGGGGAGAGCATCAGCTCGGGGGCCGTGTACAGCGTGCCGCGGATCGGAGCGCCGGGCGGCACAGGGATCGGCAAGAGATCGCTTAGGTCGGTGATGACGGCCTGGCCCGCGGCGTTCACGTTGATGAGGTCCGGCCGGATGCCTTCGATCATGGCGCCCGCCTGGTGCAGCGCGTGCAGCCCCTGCGCGACTTGCTTGAGCCAGCCGTAGCGCACCGCGGCTTCGCCGGCCTCCGGCTCGTCCCAGGCTTCCCACAGGCTCCTGCCCGCCGGCGCGTCGATGATGAGGTACTCGAAGTTGTTGTCGACGAAGTGATCGATCACGGCGGGGATCGCCGGGTCCTTGACCTTCTCGAGGACCATCTTCTCCCAGGCGACGCTGGGGAAGATGATGGGCTTGCCGCTGGCATCGACGAGGGCCGGCGTGGCGATGGCGACGTCGTCAAAGGTCGGCAGGACGTCGTCTTCCTCGGCGATGGTGGCGACGGGGACCTCGTCGAAAGGGTTGTCGCTGCCGCCCGCCGCGGTGACCGGTCCCCAGACGATGGTGATCGGCTTGGGACCCGTGGCGCCGTGGTCTGTGCCGCGGTAACGGCAGATGCCCTGGCGTTCCTGGATGAGGTCGCCGACCTCGAAACGGTTCTTGAGTCGCACCTTGGGTTGGGGCATGGCGGCTACTCTCGCGGCTTGGTTTTTCTGGTTTGGGGAGGAAGCGACGAAAGTCGCGGGGAGCATGAAGCCACAATCGGCGCAGTAGTTGGAACCCGCGCTCCAGCCGGCGCCGCAGCAGGGGCACGCGGTCGGGCCGGCGGGGGCTTCCTCGATCGGCGCTGCTGCGGGGGCCGCCTCTTCCTCGGCAGGCGCCTCAACGGCGAGCGCCTCCTCTTCTTCGACGAGCGCCTCCTCTTCCTCGACGAGCGTCTCGTCGACATCCTCGGCGGGGCCGGCCTCGACCACCGGCTGTGCCGCGGGAAGGAGTTCCGTGGGCGCGTCCTCGAGCGGCCCGGTCAGCGGCATGTCGACGACCTGGGCGATAGCGACATCGCGGACCTCGAGCGGCACAGCCGGCAAAGGGGGCGGCAGCGCGGGCGGTAGCAGGGGCGCTGGCGCGGCCCCCGGCGCGGTTTCGGGCCCCCGCTCGGGCAACTCCAGATTGGGGAAGCCGGTGAACGGCGCGGCGCTCCCCGCGCCGTTGCCCCCGGCTTTTTCCTTGCTCTGCGCCTTCTCGGCAGAATCGGTCCGGTCGGGAATCTCGGTTTCCGGACGAGCCGCGGGCGCGGCCTCTTCGTCGGCCGTGTTCATCAAGCGGGCCATCCAGCCGCTTACTTTTCCCTTGTTGGTGTCTGCCATGGCGACGGATCTTTCTGGTGATGAGCTAAGGCGCTGATTCGTGTCGAGAATCCGTTCGAGGGTGAGGGGCGTCGCGCCAGGCGATGTCACGGACGCCGCGCCGACTACAATCGGCGCCACGGGAACCATTATTTCAGTCGGGAGCCGTCGTAAATGCAAAAGCGGCTGCCCATGGCGTTGTTCTTGCCGCACGACGAGCATATCAGGCTCATGTTGGTCAGGCAGTGGGCGCATTTGACGCAGTAGGGCGTCCGCACCTTGTTCGGCGTCTGGCACTGGGGACAGTTCATCTCGGTGCTGATGCGCTGCCGCTCCAGATCCGCCTTGAACTCCTTGGCCGTGAAATAGCGCTCGTTGATGTCCTCCGCCAGGTTGATCTTGAGCAATTCGTAAAACCAGCGGTACTGCTTGTGCTCGGGCAGCGTGGGGGTCTTGAGCGCGTCCTCGACCTGGTCGGGCATGGGTGGATCGCAGTCGTCGGGGTGCTTGCCGGTGGCGAGGTGGAAAAGCGTGGCGGCCAGGGCGTACAGGTCGCTGCGCGGCTCGACGATGCCGATGCGTTGCTCGGGCGGGGCGTAGCCGGCGGAAAAGACGAGCGTCTTCTTGGCGGCCCGCTCGCGCGCGTTCTTGCCCAGGTCGCGGGCCGTGCCGAAGTCGATCATCTTGATCGAGCGCTGATCCTCGAGCAGCATCACGTTTTCCGGCTTGAGGTCGCGGTGGACCAGCGGCGGCTGCTGGCTGTGCATGTGGTCCAGCACGTCGCAGATGTGCTTGCCCCAGTCGATGACCTGCGGCATCGGGAAGGCCCGGTTGCCGTTCGCCTCCATGATCTTCATCAAGTCCTTGCCGCGGATGAACTCCATCACCAGGTGGGCGGTCTGCCCCTGATGGATGAAGTCGTAGACGCGCGGCACGATCGGCACGGCCTCCAGCGAGCGCAGGATCTCGAACTCACGGCGGAAGAAGTTCAAGCGGATGTTGAACTCCTTCGGGTCCTCCCCGAGGATCATGTCCTTGACGGCGACCTGGCGATTGCCCCCCTTCGTGTCGACGCCGAGATAGACGGCGCCGAAGCCGCCCTGCGCCAGCAGTTTTTCGAGCTTGTAGCGGCCGTGCAGGACGGTGCCGCCGGCCATCGGCAGGGGCTGGCTGCAGCGCTGGCAGTTGCGCTCCGTCGGCGGATTGGCCACGCCGCATTGCGGGTTGGCGCAAATGAGCGGCGGCGCCTCGTCTTCGGTTGTCGAGCCTTCCGCCGTGATCAAGAAGCCGCAATCCATGCACGCGACCGCCCCCTCGTTCAGGACGGAACCGCACGCCGGGCACTTCGACGGTCCGGCCGCCGGCTTGGGGGGCGGCGGCGCGGGCTTGGGCGGGACGCGCATGTCCGGACTGGACGGAGGCCGGGCGCCTGCGCCCGTTCCCGCGGCCGCCCCTGCCGGCGCCATGGCGGGAACCATGAACGGCCTGGTGCACGACGGGCACTTCACCGTTTTGCCCGCCACATTGTCCGGCACCTGCATCGGTTTCGTGCAGTGCGGACACTTTATCACGACGTTTGCCATGCTTCTTGTCACGATCTCCGAAGTCGCACGACTTCGGCTGCATCCTCATCGGGTAGCTGGACTCGTGAAAGTTCAGCCGTCACCGTTTCTGCCTCTCGTAGAACCGCAAGACGCTGCGGCCCACGCGAATCAGGTCGCCGCTCCGCAGCGGCGCCCGCCCGCGCAGCGGTCGATCGTTCACCAGCGTGCCTCCGGCGGAGCCCTTGTCCTCGATGAAATACTGATCGCCGATCTTGTTGATCGACGCGTGCAGCTTTTCCACGCCGCTGTCGCCGAAGAGAGCCACGTCGCTCCCCTCGCTGCGGCCGATGACGATGTCGTCCTTGGCCAGGATCATCTCGCGTCCTGGCCGAAAGCCCGCCTCCACCTTGATCCACGCCTCCTTGAGCAGCACCTGCGCCATTCCCACCAGGAGACCGATGAACGCCCCCAGCGCCACGAAGCCCCACGCCGTCGGCGACCACAGCCATTGCTCGTTCTTGCTGCTCAGGAGCGACGCGAAGGCGAGGCGGAACAGCCAGGCCAGCACCCCACCCAGAAACCCGCCGATCGTCCCTCCCATCATGCACTTGACGAACTTCTTGCGCGCGCTGCGCCCTTCACGCTTCGTGATGAAGGCGGACAGCATCTCGAACGAGCCGATCGACGCCCCGACCAGCAACCCCGTGAACGCCCAGGCCAGCGTGAACAGGAAGCCGCCCGAGAGCCAGTTGAGGAAATGCCCCAATAGCCCGCCGAGCAGTCCCCCTACGGCGCCGACCAGGACGCCGATCAACACCCGGATCGACACGCGGCCGAACTGCCGGATTCCCAGGTTCCACACCGAATCCACCAGCCCGAGCCCGAAGGCGACCATGAGCCCGAGCGAGAACCCCAGGACAGCATCCCGCCCCACGGAATCGCCCGGCGCCAGGAGTCGCCCCAGAATCCATCCCACCAGCGCCGCCCAGCCGCCGCACAGACCACAGTAATAGATGAACAGGCGAAACGACATCGCACTCGCTCACATCTCGTTCCCCGGGCGGAGCCTGGGAACGAGGATTTAGCGTCGGCGCCGGCGCCGGCCGCCGCGCCCCGGCGGCTCATCCATATCGCCGCTTCCCCACGGCAACGGGGGCGGCAGCGGCGGAGGCGGCGGACGCATTCCGCCCCCCACCTGCGTGTCCCGGTCCACCCAGGTCGGCCGGTAGCTCCCGTGCTCCACCTTCAGGGACACCGGCACGTCAAACGTCTGTCCGCCGTTTGCCGTCACACGTACCGTCGTCTGGAGCACCTCTCCCGGATTGCTCGGCACCGACACCACCTCGATCGGCAACACGCCCTTGTTCCCCTTCAGCTTCGCTTGCCCGACGCTCAACCAGGGGACGAACGTCGTGCCGAAGATGTAGATCGGCCGGTTCTCCAGGCCGCGCACGTTGATCTCGCCGACCACCCGTTCGCCTGGCCCGCCCCGTAGCGCCACCGACTTGTCGATCACTTCGCACTTCACCGGCTTGGTGAGACCGAGCGCCTCGAAGAACTGCTGGATCGCGCCCATGCCCGTCGATTGCGGTCCCTGCACCGGGTAGGTCCAGCCGTTCACCGCGTACCAGCCGGCCACCCCTCCCTGCTCGAACCAGCTCGTCGATTCCTGCGGGTTCTTGCGGGCCAGTGTCGCGATGTCGCGCGGCGTTGTCGCGCCTGCCAGGCAACCGCCCCAGAACGGGATCACCGAAACGTCGACCAGCACGCGCACGTTCGCCTGCCCGCCGTTCGACTCGATGATGAGGTTCCCTTCCATCGGCTTGAGGCCGGCCCGCAGCAGGTTGCCGCGCACGTGCACCTTCACCGTCGTCTTCTTCTGGCACTGGATCAGCTTCTGCACGCTGCCCGGTTGATCCCCCGGGTTGAGCCATTTGCAATCGGACACAATCGAACCATAGAGCAGCCGTAGACCGTCGTTCATCACGTCGATCTCGACCTGATTGTCCACGCCCACCTGGAGCGGCCCGAGGCGCACCTCCGCCGGCTCCACCTTCAGCTTCGGCGTCGCCAGGATCTTGGACGGGATGCGCGCGATCAATTGATCCAGGGCTCGATCGGGGTCCGGATACTTGGCCGCGTCCACCGCGTGCTGCGCCAGGTCGAGCCGGCCCATGCCCGCGAGGAAGCGCTCCAGGTGTCCCTTCTGCATCAACTCGACGGCTTGGTGCCAGTTCTGCTGTACGCCCAGACAGAACTCGTCGAAGTTGCGACAGGCCGTCCCGGAGGGAAACACGAACGGAGATGGGAAGGGCATGGTCGCCGGATCATCCGGCCGGGCGGCCCCTGTCGACAGTGGCTGACCATCCCAGTAGCAGAAGCGAGCGTCCGCGGGGGAGGCCCGGCTGCAACGGTGGCAGGTAATGACCATGAAGCTATGCGGCTCCCGGGGACCGGGCCCCGTGGCTGAATAAAACGGCGAGCCGGGCGGCGTAAGCCCCCGGAGCAAGTAGCAGGAACGCAGGCCGAAAGTCTAATATTACAAGGCGTTCCGACCCTCTTGTCGAGAACAATCAACCCGACCCCTGCCTTTTTTCCACCTCATCCTCGTTCTCACTATATCCCAAGCCCCCGCCCCTTGCACCTGCTCTTGTGCCAAAAGACGCATTCCGGTATCGCTTTACGGGCCACGCGCTACACGACAGACGACGCCTCCGGGCCGCCGTCTGTCGCGATTTCAGCTAGTTTTCGCTTCGGCTGGTTGAACTCCTGAAGACGTAGCCGAACTCGTGAGAGTTCCGAGCAACCACGCGAGTCTTGAGAGGAACGGGGGCATGCCGCTCTTAGAGGTGCGCGGACTGGTCAAGAGCTACGGCCGCCGCCGCGTCGTCGACGGTGTCGACTTTCATGTCGACGCCGGCGAGGTCGTGGGCCTCCTTGGTCCCAACGGCGCCGGCAAAACCACCAGCTTCCGCATGACCACCGGCCAGATCAGCCCCTATGCCGGCTGCGTCCTTTTCAACGGCCAGGACGTCACCAAGCTGCCCATGTACATGCGTGCTCGTCTCGGCATGGGTTATCTCGCTCAGGAGACGAGCGTCTTCCGCAAGCTCACCGTCGAACAAAACATCCTCGCCGTCCTCGAGCTGATCCCGGAAGTCCGCTCACTGCGCCGTCCCCTGACACGCCGCGAGCGCTGGGAGCGCATGGAAAAGGTCCTCGATCAGTTCGGCCTCAACAAGGTACGCAAGAATGTCGCCGCCCGCCTCTCCGGCGGCGAGAAGCGCCGTCTCGAGATCGCCCGCTGTCTTGTCTGCGAGCCGCTCCTCATCCTGCTCGATGAGCCCTTCACCGGCATCGACCCGATCACCATCGCCGACATACGCCAGATCGTCCGCGCCCTGCGCGACCACGGCATCGGCATCCTCCTCACCGACCATAACGTCCGCGAGGCCCTGCGCATCACCAACCGCAGCTACCTCATCAAGGACGGCAAGGTCCGCACCCACGGCACGCCCAATCAGATCATCCGCGACCCCGTCGCCATCAACGAATACCTCGGCGCCGAGTTCAACGACGACACCTACGAAGACCAGCCGGCCTGGACCACCGACAAGACCCCGACGCGAACCGGATTCGACTCCGCGCCGATTCATGCGCAGCCGGCCCCCTTCGTCGCCGCCCCGGCGCCGCGCAGCGCCCCGCCCGGCGCGGCGTCCGCTCCCGCAAGCGCCCCACCGGCCACCATCGAATACGCCGCTCCCGCGCCGAAGCAGAATGTCCCGGCGCTTCAAGCCGTCCTCGAGCAGGAGAAGATCCAGCGCTGGGTCGAAGGGCTGAAGACTCCCGACCATGCCCATGCCGCAAGCGAGCTGGTGCAACGCGGCGCCGCCTCGGTCCCGGCGCTGCTGAGCGCCCTGGAGCGGCGCGACGTCGAGTTGCGGCGCCAGGCCCTGCAGGTCCTCCAGGCCATCCTGCTCCGCCCCGTCGCCTTCGACCCTTACGCCCCCGAGGCCCAGCGCCGCCAGCAACTGGCCGCGCTGCGCGACCAATACGAACGCAAAGCAGGCTGACCGGAGCAACCGCGTTTTCGCTCGCACCGATCCGACAATCGCCCGCCACCAACCAAGGCGCCCACTGCTTTTTGAAGAGTCCCAGCCATGCCCAAGCAAGGCGAAATCGACTTCCTCCGCAACTTGAGCCCGGAGGTCCTGCGCTACGCCGCCGACAAGCCCTTCAGCGACCCCGACTGCGGCCAGTACCTCATGTCCCTCGGCGCCATCTTCCACCTCTTGCCGGCGCCTCCGGGCCGTCTCCTCGACCTCGGCTGCGGCGCCGGCTGGACCAGCTGTTTCTTCGCGCGCCGCGGCTACGACGTCGTCGGCCAGGACATCTGCGCCGACACCATCGAACTCGCCAACGACAACCGCTTCAAATACCACGTCGACAACGTCGACTTCGTCATCAGCGACTACGAGTATCTCCCCTTCAACAACGAGTTCGACTGCGCCGTCTTCCACGACTCCTTGCACCATGCCGTCGATGAAGAAGCGGCGCTGCGCGGCGCCTTCCGCGCCCTGAAGCCCGGCGCCCCTCTCGTCGTTTCCGAGCCCGGCGCCGGCCATGCCCGGAAACAACAATCCATCGACGCCATGCGCGATTACGGCATCACGGAGAAAGACATGCCGCCGCGCCACGTCATCCGCCTCGCGCGCAAGATCGGCTTCTCGAGCTGGCGCGTCTTCCCCCACGTCAAACCGTACACCTACCTCCTTTACGGCGCTCGCCCCGGCCAACCCCTGTTCCGCCTCAGCCGGCTCCCCCAACTCCTCAAGCACCTCGCCCTGGCCTTTTACGCCGCCTTCCGTAAACGTGCCTACGGCATCGTCGTCCTCACCAAGTAGACGCTGCGACATTCGGAGGCCTCGACCCCGCGGCCCCGGCCCGGCGCCCGCTTGCGGTTTTGCGCCCGGCGTCTCGGCACGTCGACTTAACCCCAGCAGAGACCAGATCCATGTCCCTCCCCAATCTCATCGCCCAGTACCTGCGCGGCCCGCTGCAACTCCGCCTCGCGGTCTACGACATGACGCCCGAGCAAATCCGTGCCCGTCCGGTCTCCGGCAAGTGGAGTACTCTCGAGGTCGTCTGCCACCTCGCCGACTTCGACCCTATCCTGGCGGACCGCATGAAGCGCATCATCGCCATGGACAACCCGCTCCTCGCCGGCGCCGATGAGAACCGCTTCGCCGCCACGCTCGCCTACGAGCAGCGCGACGTCGCCGAGGAACTCGACATCATTGACCGCACGCGCTCCCAGATGGCCCGCATCCTGCGCCGCCTCCCCGCCGACGCCTTCAAACGCGTGGGCCAGCACAACGAACGGGGCCCGCTCACCCTCGAGCAGATGCTCCAGGGAGCGATCAATCACATCGCCCATCACCTTCGCTTCATCAATGAGAAACGCGCCGCCCTGGGTTTGCCGCTCGACAAGCCCTAACCAACGGAGCACGCGGCTCCCGGCGCCGGAGAGCGCGGCACATGCCGGGCCGGAGCGTTGTGCTTCTTGTTACCACGAAAAAGCTTTACCCCACAGCCGACAGCCCATCGATGCCGGTGACGGCCGAGGCCTTGCCCAAGAAGTACAGCGACCGGGAGGCGACGATCCTTCAGGTGGAGGTCGGCGGACGGGCGCTCGAGAAGGATTTCACGCTGACGAAATGACAAGGCCGCCCGTCCTGCGACCGGCGGCCTTGCAAGTGGTGAGGGCCGGGATTGAACCGGCGACCTAAGCCTTTTCAGGGCTCCGAAGGCCCCTTCGGAGTGTCCATAAGTCGTTAAGGAGTCGCCTTTTTCGTTGCCGCTTTGACGGGCGTTTTCGGCTGTCTTACGCTGTCTTCCGCTGTAAAAACTGCCCTGAATACTACCGGAATACTACCAGCTTTCTAGCGGCGATGCATCGCTCGTCAAGAACGCTACCTCGCCCCAGGGACGACTTCTTCCTGCTCATGAAGCACACTGCCTCATCAAGCTGACCGTTCGGTTGCTGCTGGTTGTCTTTTCAGGAGTCGACAGACGTGAACCGGCCTCCACTCCTTCGACTGCCTTGTCTTCCAGCCCTGGTCATTGAGCCGTATGGCAATCTCCTTCAACGTCAGGCCCTCCGCTCGCATCCCAACAACAACAGGCAGCACTTCCTGCTCAGTCTTTCTCGAAAGCTGCCGCCGAACCTCGGCAGACCGGAGCCGGCCCTTTGCCCTCGCCTGGTCGTCCAGAGTGCGACATTGAGGTAGGTGTCCGCCCAACTTGCCGCCTCTCGCCTTGTACGCCGACAGGGCGGCCTTGGTCCGTTCGCTGATGGCGCGGGCCTCGGCTTCAGCTACCGCCGCGAGGATATGCAGCGTGAGCCGGTTCGCTGTTGGGTTGTCTACGGCCACGAAAGGCACGTCAGCATCCATCAAGGCCGACAAGAAAGACACACTCCTGGCAAGCCGGTCGAGCTTGGCGACCACGAGAGTCGCTTTCGCTCTCCGTGCGTGGCTCAAGGCGTTCGCCAGTTCGGGCCGTTGGTTGTTGCGACCGCTCTCGACTTCGACGTAGAGCTTGAGCAGACGAGCGCCGTTGGCCCTGGCGTAGGCTTCGACTGCGGCCTGCTGTGCCTCCAGTCCAAGCCCCGACTTGCCTTGCCGGTCAGTGCTTACTCGCGCGTACCCCACGATTGCGTCCATTTCAGTTTGGTGGAACCACCACTCCTACAAGTGAAAAACGTTCGTTGAAGCCCTTCTCCGTCCCGTTCGACTTCATTTGTGGCGCAAAAACGCCCAGCAGTTCAAAGCCATCGAGAAGCAAGTGGTCACGCTGATGAGGCACGCCCTCAACGTCTCGGTCTCTGGTACTGCGCCGAAAACGCCCACAAGCTCGGCCAGGACAATACTGGCATCGACGGCAACTGCCATGGACAAGCTCGCGTAACGGCTACTCCGGGTAATGTCCTGAACGGAGAACGCGAGGTGTTGGAGCGAGACCAGCATGGTGACAACGCACAGCCCGAGCGCCATGACGCCAAGCACCCATGAGCCCGACGCAAGCAAGCAACCTCCCATGCGGCTAAGGGCGATTGCGAGGCTCGGGATGCCGCAACCGAGCGCCAGAGTTATCCCGGTTGACAGCCGCGAGGCCGGCTTCCGGCCCGCCCGCTTGGCTCGCCGCTTGCGGGCCTGGTTTCCAAGAGACAACGCAACGGACATGGTGACACCTCCTGCTAATCCCGATGGAAGAGTCCTTTGAGAAACCCGACGATGATGGCAACCATGAAGAAGAACCGCATTAGCTCTCGCATGCGTCCTCCTCTTGGAGCAGGTTGATGGTTTCGGCAGTCCGCGAGACTTGTTCGTTCAGATGGGCCAGGGCGTTGGCCTTCATGTCGTCGAAGTAGCCGCCAGGAGCCCGGAACTCCTCCTCCGAGCGATAGGAACAGCAGCCGAGCGCGTCCCACCCCTCAAAGTCCTGCCATCGGGCTTTGACGACAACCGAGCACCAGGCCCAGTCATTGCCGGATTCAAGCTCCTCGCGAATCCACCGCTCGGTCTCGGCGTCGGTCTCGTCGTCGATGGCGCTGGCGTTGCCCTCGATGGGGGTGTCTTCGGGATGGACTTCCAGGTCGAACTCGACATCGTCAGCAGTCAGGGCGCGCAGTTTGAGTGTTCCCATGGTCGGGTCCTCTGCGTTTGGGGTTAGGGGGTTGGGTGGAACGAACGGATGAGCTAGGCGCAGGCGACTTCTTCTTGGCAGGAAATCAGGCTGTCGAGGGCGTCGTCACCGCAGTCCTCGCAGCAGACTTCGCCGTCTTCGGCGTCAAACGGGACGAAACACACGATGCAGCATTCGCACATGGTAAGGTCTCCAAGTAAAGGGTTGTGGTTCAATCGAAATAGCCGGGGTCGTCGATGGTCTCGCCGTCGTGCTCCCGCAGGAACTCGCCAGCATCGGCAATCATGTCGCCGGCGCTTCGATGGTCGCAGTCAACCGTCCCGTCCGTTCGGCCGCAGTCGCAAGGGACGTATCCGAAGCTGGAGGCCACGCCGGGGTAATCCCAATCCGATTGCACTGCTATCGCATCGAGGTCGCGCACCCTGCGCCCGTTGGCATGGACCGGAATGAGCAGGAAGAGCCCACACGGCTCCGCTTCAAGCCTGACCCGCATGGTCGTCTCCTTCCGCAAGCTCGACATGAACCATCCGGACGGGATGGACGCGGACCGACTCGGAGTCGTAGGGTTGGCCCGAAGGTCCATAGACAAGCGTTTCGGGGTCGTAGTCGTTCAGGTCCGGCTCCGTGATGTGCGCCCAAGGGAGTTCGTCAACGAACAATTCCTCCGCGTCCTGTTCACTGTCCGCCCTCACAATGGCAATGGGCGGGTCAAAGCAGTCCTCGACGTAGACCATGAAGAACCGCTCCTCACAGCCGTCCAGGTTGACCCCTGTCGCCGCCTTGCACTCGACCGGGCCTTGGTTGTACGTCCGAAGGAACTCCAGGTAGTCCATCTTCTCGGCGAGGACGACGTAGCGGTGGTTCTTGGCGAACGGTGACTGAAAGTGAACCGCCTTGGCCTTGACGTTCGGTAGTTCGATGAACTTGTTCACGACACGCCCTCCTCTTCCTGCTCATCGTCGCCGTAGGTCTCGTCCAGGTACTCGCGGGCTTCCCGCTCGGTGTCGAATACTGACCATTCCGTGCAATCCATGTAGCCCGGTGCTGAAAAACGCGCTCCCCACCCATCCCGCAGCCGAATTGAGTGACACGTTCGGTTTTCGCAGTAGTCGGATAGTTCAGCAGGAACAGGCACGTTGCCGCCCAATTCCAACTCGCGAACATGGGGGAAGGGCCAAAAGTCGCCGACAAGGTCGTGAGGAATCGACTCGCTTCCGCAAGGCCCGTCGACCAGATACCACAAACTGTGCTGAATGTCGTGTTCCATGAAAGCCATGGCGTTCGCTCCTTTCTCTGGTTAAAGACCAAGCTGGCTTGCCAGTCGCTCCATCTCGGCGCGAGTGATGTAGTGGCAGCCCGCCCAGAGGTTGCCGTTCTCGTCGATGCGGTCGACCCGGAAATGGCCGACATGGATGCTGTGTCCGTTGTGGGCATACGCTTGTCCGGACCGGATATGCGGCAACAACCGGACGGCATGAGCAAGCGGGACTTGAGCCCCTTTGCTCGTTTGGACTTCGTCGTTCGCTACGCGAAGAAAGACCTCGTTGAACACCCACGGGACCCGAACGTCCTCGCCGGCCTTCCATTTCTCGACCGTCACCATGGCGGCTTCGCGTGCGGCCTGAAGCTGGACTTCACGCTGACGTTCCCGTTCGGCCTGGCGCTCCCGTTCGCGGCGTTGTTGTTCGACTGCGTCCCGACGCAGCTTCTCCAGGTCGATGTCGTTCGGAACCTTGAACCTCTTCCTGAGCCCAAAGAACTCCGCGTAGGCGTTCGCTTGCTGAACGAACCACTCCAGGTGCTTGAGCTTCCACTCCTTCGCAGAGCGGGCGCGGGTCGCGGACAGGGCAGCTTCCCGGATAGAGGCGTCGAAGTAAGCCAGAGTCTCGCGATGGTCGCCGTCGATGGACGGGACGGTGAACGATGGGAGGTGTCGCGAGGCCCAGCGAACGAACGACTGATGCTTGGAGGTCGTGATGGAGTAGCGGCTGGTGGTATGCAACACCGCCCTGTGACCTTTCCTGCTCACAATCCGGGCCATGCCGAAATGTCGCCCGTAGGAGTAGATGGTGTCGCCATCGAAGAACACGCTGTTCCCACTGTTCCTGGCCTGGCTCTGAGATTGGTTGGCCCAGATGTGACACACCATGCGGCTGTCAAATACGGTTCGCATTGGTCGTTCCTCGTCTGCGAGCGCGCACCGTCTACGCGGGGGCTCGGTTGTTCGTGGATTGGATGGGTGGTTAGGCGGCTATACGGACGTGGTTGTCACGAAGGAGCGCGATGAGGGCGGCCTTCTTCAAGCCGGAATAGCCCTTGATGCCATGGAGGCGGCATTGAGCACGGAGCCAGTCAACTGTTCCCGGATTCGGTTTCACGACGGGGCGCTTCCGGGTCTCCAGGTACGTCTGAAGCTCAGCCTTGCGGAGCTTGCTGTAACCGACCAATTCTTCCGCCTTGCAACGGGCGCGAAGTTCCTTGACGGTCGCCCCTTTGGGCTTCGCAGGCTGCGCCACAGGCACTGTCGCAAAGCTGAGGCCGGCATCGGCCACCTCAAAGCGAATCGCTGTCTTGCGGCCTTTGAAAGCGACAGCGAAGCTGTCCCCGATGTTGCCGGACGCGTTGTCCAGAGAGGACAGGAGGGCTTCCGCCTTGTCGAGCGGGATGAGGCCGGTGGCCTTCCTGCTCACGAGCGCCTTGATGGACGCCGCCGTCTCGGCTTCGATGTCGATGAGCTTGCCGCTCGCAGTGGTGAGTGTTGTAGCCGCCATTGTCTGTGTCTCCTTGGTTAGAAGTACATAGACACATAGGCGGCAAGGGGTTACGGCGGGGTATTTTCGTTCCGGAAGGGACCCTTAAAAGGGCGGCTGGATGCGCGGGGGCGTGAAGACGCAGTATGGACCGCTAGCGGGCTGAAGTGTCTCACCTAAAGCACCCCACACTCGCGCTTGAATCGTTTCCAGTCAGACGGGTCGTCGTACTTGTGGATGGCTCGGTGACAGTTCGGGCAAACGACAATGACTTCATCCAAGGATGTTATTCGCCCGCTCTTTCGGGCCTCGCTGAGAGCGTTCAGGTGATGGACCTCGACGCACTCCTTAGCCCATTCCCCGTAGGTCTCGACGAAGTCGAACCCGCACATCATGCACGCGTATCCGTGTTTGGCTAGCGCGTAGGGGCGTATCTTCCGCTCTCGCGTTGTCATCGTTCGCGTGACCGTTCGCCCTTCACGCTGGAGGAAAAGAGCGACTTTCTTCCGACGCTTACGCTCCTCTTTCAAAAGCGTTAGCAGGAGATGTGCTGATTGCGGTTGTAAGATGCGGCGCGTCCTGACCTGCATAGCAAGACGGACATGGGGGTCCAGACGGTCGGATGCTTCGCTCGCGAAGCGTAGCTTCCATTTATGCCTTCCGAGCGGGATGACACGGAAAACCCCCGCTTTCGTTTGTGCAGTCGGCGCGGTGGCTACCGAAAAGGTGGCGTGCGGTTGGACTCCGTTCGCGTTTGACCGCCTCCACATGGAGTACACCGAGCAAGAACAACTCGTTTTGTGCAGTTGAGCAGACGAACAACCTGTCCCCCTTCTCGACGTGACGCATCTGGCCGCCGACACTGTTCGTGATGTCGTCGTCTCCCTCGCATTGAAGTGCCTCACTGTGACGCCAAAGCACCAAGAGGTCTCTGCCGGTGAGTTTTGCGGGGTCCATGGGCCTTTCCTGCTAATGGTCACTTGCTGGCTTTCGACTGCTTCTTGTTTGGAAGCTCGCAAGCCTTCGCGTCTTTCCAAGACTGTTCGAGAAACGACTTGATGACCGCAAGCTGCCCTTCGGCGCTTCGCGAAAAGAAGTGAACGTCCTCTTCGGTCAAATCGAGCCAGAAGTAAGGCGTGTTCTCATAGACCTCGCCTTTCTTAAGGGCCTTAAACCTTTTCGGGTCATGAGTGGCCTCCCAGAAGCTGAACTGTATGGCCTCTGGCCAATCGTGCTCGATGCCGGCCCAAAACCTCTTTTTGTCCACGTAGTATCCCGTCAAGCCCCATCTTGACTTTTCATAAACAGGAATGCCGGCAAGCTTGATAGCTTTCGCGAGCATCGCTATCAGGTGGTTCGCTGCCTTCATTCCTTCGAGGTACTGCCACTCGACCTTCTCGATAGTCATAGCCTGCTCCTTGAGAAAGTCCACGAACTGTTTGACGAGGTACTGCGACACTGCGTCTGAAGCCTGGTTCTTGTGCAACCAGTCCGCGACATCCGACCAGTAGACATGGCGGTCAGGCTGGTCCTCGCTTTCGTCCAAAGGATAGAGGGTGACAAGGATGAGCTTCTTGCAAGCCGCTTCGCACTTTGCAAGAATCTTGCGGTAGCGTCTAATCTGGTCGGGTCCGACGCCGCTCCGCTTCTTGGCTTCAACCAGGGCACAGAAGCCGGGGCCAGCAATCTCGATGTCTGGGATGCCCTTGTCGGTGTGGACCTGGGTCTTGACGGCTGCGCCGTCTGTTTTGGACGGGTCCGCGTCGCAGAGCCACCCGACGAATTGCTTGCCGAGGTCGGCCTCGCATTCCAGGAGGTGCGCCAGCACGAAGGCGAAAGCCTCCGTGACGAAGTTCTCGTCTTGACGGTGAAGCCAGCGATGGAGACAGGAGAAAAGGTTCGGTTCCACGGCTATGTCCCATTACCAGTACGCTACATCGTCATACAGGCGCACCACGCCATCTCTGTTCACAAAGATTCTCAACTCACCATCCTGTGAGACGACAAACGCTTTTGCGTTTGGACAAGCGCGGCAGAGACGAAGGGCCGATTGCCGCCGAGCGCCAAAGGACCTGAGTCTGCTCTCGTCGACCCTTTCATCCGTGTCGCCCAATAAGCATTGGACAGAGCTATCGATGCCAGGCTCAATCATTGTTCCGAATGAACGAAGTGTCAGCCTGCGGTCGAATACCACGCAGCCATCGGTCGCTGACAGCTGGGCGATGGCGTCCATAGTGGACAGTAAGCGCTCACGAAGGTAATGTCGTTTCCCGTGCTCCTGCTCATACTCGTATCTTGCGGCGATTTGTGCCGACGACCGATATGGGCGTCTCGGGGTCGCTTGAAAGAGGTCTGATACAATGACGCCAAGTTCGCACGTTGTGGCGAAGGCCGGTCGAAGAACAGACGGTGGGTCATTGGGAAGAAGAACGAAACAGCCGCCGTGGCCTAGCTGGGCCGCTCTATCCAACAGGCCGAACCAAATGCTCCCAAGTATGCGACCGAAGAAATCCCGAACTCCATCGGTGTCGTCCGTGAGGAGTGCCTCTGATGCCTCGTTACACCATTCCCTGAGCCACGGCTCCCAACGGACCGACGTTTCTTGCGTGACTACGCCGGCCCTCAGTCTGTGTAAAAGGAACTCGCCGGCTCTCAAATGCCCAGGCCCCTCAATCCCGACACTGAGCCCGGCTGGCCACCCGACAGAGCGGACGCTTGGGTCACCCCATGTCAGGTCCGAAAGCAAGGGTTTCAAGGGAACAAGGCCGGTGACAGCAAGCTGGTTCTCGCTCTCTTCAACAGCAAGCGCATGGTTGCGGGCATGGACCGAAGGAGCAAGTCGACGCAAGAGAGGAGGAATCAAGACGTGCTTACCGAGCATGAGAGGCTCAACGGCTCTATCCTCGGCGGATACGAGGAGAATGAGCCCGGATAACGAGTCTCATTTGGACTCAGGCTGGCATTGTATGCCAACCGAATAAGACCCCACGCCATTGTCCGGGGATTATGCCAAACCTCGCGGCATCTCCTCTGATTCTTTTGGCGGACGCTCGGCACCTTGTCGGCTAACTCATCAGGCCCGTTGAAGGTTTCCATGACGCTTTCTTCCCTTCTTCCGCGGACCACGGAGCGTGGCTCTCAGGGCTCCACGGACACCGCCATCTCTTGCAACGCCTTGAGAGTCCTTCCCTGCTCAGCTTCTACTATTCGGCGTTCGACCCAGGAACACTCGGGCCGCCGTGGACGGAGAGGCAAGAGTTCCGAGACGGGTCTTCGTTGAATCAAATGTGGCCGTGGGCGATTACGTCACGTAAGCAAGTGCTGGCAGTGTCGCAAGAGTTCCAAAAAAGGCTTGGCGTCAATGGAACCAGGGTCGGCAAGCTCAATGGCTTTTCGCATCACCGCAGCCTTTTCCGGCTGCCAAGGGACATCCAGGTCGTCCAACCAACGGTAAACGCGTTTGGTGAAGACCATCTTAGCAGGAAGGGTCTGCGTCTGCTCCCACTGTCGAAACGCCTGCTCGGTTATCCGGGTGTCGTTTGTCAGCACTGCCGCGAGGGCCTGGAAGTACGTGGGTGGCGGCACAAGCTGCTCGAACTCCGTCCCGTCAGCGAGTTCGACCACCGGCATCTTCGCGCTGTCAATGCCGTGCTTTTTTAGGTGTCGCTTCTTGTCGCCATCCACGAAGACGATGGGCTCTGCTCCCTGTGACTCGGCGAGTCTGCAAAAATACTGGAGATTGTCGCCGCCACCGCCCAGGACATGAATCTGCGGGCCAATCTCGGGCCACCGCTCAAAGCCAGGGATGTTCGCTTTCCAGAGCTTGTCGAGGAAGAGCGGAATGCCGACTTGTTCGGTGTCTCCTTCGACGACCACAGTAATCGGGGCGTACAAAAGGGAATCAGCGGGAGAAAGGCCAAGACTGGCTCGAATCGGAAGATAGTTCTCCTTGAATGGGCGATTGTCAACGACCGATGTGGCCTTCCCCTTACGTGTCGCACGCTGAAAAAGCCGAATTGCATGTGGACGGAGCGGGTTTATCATTGAAGGAGAATGGGTAGCGTAAATGACCTGGACATTGTCCTTGTCCCCCAACTCTTCAAGGAGTCGCCTCAAAAGGTGCTGCGAGTCGGCATGCAACGATGTCTCAGGCTCGTCCATCAGGAAATACCAATGGCCATCGGACATGTCGTGTGAAAGCAACTCGACGAGAAGAGTGGTAAGTCGCCTAACGCCAGTTCCTCGCATTCCAAAGGGCGTGGCGACACCATACTTGTCTTTGACAATTACTTGTAGCCGCGTCTTGTCATCATGTGTACGCAACCGAAATGAAAAAGCGGGGCCGTGAGGAAGAAGGGCTCGCAGCCGCTCGGTGAGCTTGTCTTGCGCGTTTTCCAAGGCGGTCTCTCGCCGACCAGCGGAGTATCCTTTGAACTTCTCCATGCTGAACGTGGCACCAAATGCCACGTCTAGAAACTGGCGTTCAAGAGTGGACGGTTTGTCAAGGGCAATCGCGTCCCCCAAGAGCTTCCCAGCTAAAAGAAAGGCCGCCTTCGGCATGGCGACGGGAACATCTGTCGACACCTGCTTGTTTATCTCCAATCGCTCGATGTATCGGCCAGAACCACTGGGACACATTTTGCAAACAACCCGGATAGATTCAGGAGGCTGGGTTGCTGGATGCCTGACATAGCGTTTGAATGACTCTGAGGTCACAGCAAACTCTGCTATGGCACCGAACGCCGGGTCAGTGTTCCATGGCTGGTTGTCCTCAGCATTGTCAACGTTATGCTCCGACTCGCTCATGGTACTGTTGACTTCGCACATGTGGGCGATTAGCCGTAGGATAGACGTCTTGCCAGTGTCATTTGGACCGGTCAACACAGTCACGTCGCGCTCAAAAGAGATGTCCACGGAGTCGCTAAAGCGCAATAGTTGCCGGGAGTAAGTTTGCGCGACGTCGAAGACCGTCTCCCTATCCCGGGGACGTTTCGCCCTTCCCGCAATCGCCTGAAACATCTCCAGCGTCTCCAGGTCGTCCGGCAGGCTCGCCGGCAAGGACATCAGGCGGCGGAAGCTCCTCGGCATCTTCTTCGAGGCTTTTGTCCTTGAGCCGAAGGGTCCAGGTTCCGCCTTGTCTCGCTTCGCGAAGGTCATATAATCAAGGCCGCCAGCGGCCACCGGGGTTCGCTTCGCTCCACTTCGCCTTGCGGTGCCGCGCACCTGGCTTGAAGCACTCGACAAACTCGTCCAGGTCAGTTCGTTTCAGCGTGTTTGTCTTGAGCGTGAAGTGCATGTTTGTCCGCGAGTCAGCGGGCCAGACGGGAGTCCACGCTTGCTCCGCGAGCCGGCTTGGCGTCAAAGAAAGCGTTCGCCTTGACGCCCTGGGCGTAGAAGATGCCGGTCGGCAAGCGGAGCAGAGTGTGTACGTCGAACGCCTTCAGCAGATTCTTGCGGACAGTCTCGCCGGCCCCACCCTCGAACAGGACGTTATCGGGGACGACGATGGCGCATCGGCCATTTCGCCTTTAGCAAGGTCTTGACGTGCATCAGGAAATTCAACTGCTTGTTCTTCGTCGCCGTCAAAAGTCCTGGCGGCTCGTAGACGGCGTCTTCTTTTTCAATTTGTCCTGCCTCGTTCACGATGGGGATGGTGCTCTTCTTGCCGAACGGCGGATTGGTCAGAACCAGACTGAAGCGTTCGCCGGGGTCCGAGGCGAGCGAATCGACGCCCGACTTGATGGGGCACGGGTCGGCATCAATCCCGTGGAGGTAGAGGTTCATGATGCCCAGGCGGGCCGTATTGGGAACAAGCTCCCAGCCCTTGACGAACTTCGTTCGCAGATGCCTTTTCTGGTCTTTGTCCAGGTCTTTGCCGTGCTCGCGCAGGACGTACTCGTATGGACCCAGAAGAAACCCACCGGTTCCACAAGCTGGGTCACAAACAGTGTCTTCCGGGGTGGGTTGGACACAGTCCACGATGGCGCGGATGAGGGGTCTCGGCGTGAAATACTGGCCGGCACCCTGGCCGCCATCCGACATGCTTCGTTCGATGAGGCCCTCGTAGACATCGCCCTTCACGTCAGCGTCGAGCGACATCCACTTTTCGGGGTCAATCAATTCGACAATGAGTCGGCGTAGCGTCTCCGGCTTCTCGATGAACGACTTAGCCCGCTTGAAGATTTCGCCAAGCATCCCTGGCTGCTTCGGAAGCTCACGGAGCATGTGGTCATAGTGAACCTTAAGGGCCTCACCTTCCCTGCTCAACAGGCTCGGCCATCCAAGTTCAGGCGGAACCAAAGGCTTGCGGTTGTAGGGTGGTTTCGTGACCTCGTCCGCCATCTTCAAGAACAGGAGGAAGGTTATCTCCTCCGTGTAGGCGAGGTAGGGCACCCCGTCATGCCAGAGGACGGTGGCGAAGTTCCAGGCTTTGTCGACGATGCGTTTGCTCTCGGCGCTCATCTGGCGTTTCCCTTGCCTTTCTTGGCGGCTCCGTTCGTGGACGGCGCGGCGGCGCGGATGCGCTCAAGCAAAACGGACGCGGGCTCGTCTTTCGGGTCCTGGGGAACGAGCCTTCCTGCGAATGCTTCCTTCAAGATGCTTTGGCGTAGCCGTGTCGCCCGATAAAGACTGGCTTCAATGTAGTTCTCTGTCGCATCGATGTCAGACAATCGCTCTTCGACTTCGGCGACGAGCACGACTTGTTCTGCGAGAGGAGGTAGTGGTATCGGCAACGCCTTCAGCGCCTCAATGTTGATGCCAGTGTAGGCAATGCCGCGCGTATTCCGAGTAAGCCAGGCTTGAAGTGGGCCAGCGCCGATGAAGAGGGCTATCGCGGGTCCGACACTCGTCTCAACCGGGGCAATCATTGCTACCTCGCGAGCAATGTTGTAGCCCGCGTACGCGAGTGGAACACAGACCACCCCACCAAGCGTTCCCCGAACATTTACTAACACCTCTCCACCACGAAGAAACGTTCGGTGGTATTCCGCAGCGATGGATTGGTCCACTTTCTTGACTGTCTGAACGTCGAGACGGAGATGTCGGACGTTGCTGCACCTTAGCACTGGAACACCGTCGCCGGTATCGACGCCAAGTTTTATCACGCCGTATGTAATCGGCCGTGTCTCATCCGAAAGCTGTTCAGCGGTGCTCCAGCACCACGTTGACGGCAATGGGAACATGCTAGACGTGTGAGGATGGCAAGGTTCACGGTATTTGGCTCGGTGCGCCGACGATGACTCACCGCTCTCCCATCTTCTGCGGCGCTCCACTAGAAGCCGCCGCAACAAACTGCTGGCCGGTTCGACATCTGTATGCGCCACGCGCCACTCAGCCGTCAGTTCCCCGGTCACCGCCGCCTTCAGTATCGCTGCGCGATACCGCTTCAGTTTCGCCCGAGCCCGTTCGAGAGCGGAGACGCCAGCGTCCAGGTCGGAGAGAAGCTCGTCGAGCTTCGCCACAATTCGCTCCTGCTCTTTCAATGGTGCCAAGGGAAAGAACGAGTTCCGAAGGAATTGGAAGTGGCGGCTATATCCTTTATCGGGCAACCTCAAAAGCTGAAGGGCAAAATGGAAAAAACGCGGCTCTGCAAACCGAACCTTTAGGACCTTCGTTCCGTCCGCACCTTGCACAAAACCGAAGGGAACCCACTTCATGCACTTGGTATGGTCGCCGAAAATGATGAAAGGAGGGTCGTGGGGATGGACCAGGTCTTCATTCTCGGAATAACCGCCAATTAGCTGCATGCCTTGGTCAACCACCGGGAAGCGGCCTTTCTCCAGGTAGTCCTTTTGCTTTAGCTTTCTCTCACTATGCGTGACGTTATCGAACAAATCATCAAAGCATACCCAACACCACGAGGGGGGAATCTCGTCGCTTGGCCAAACCCCTCGCTCCACAGTTACCTCACTCATGCAGCTAACCTCAACGCCAGTTCCTCAAGGAGCCCAGCGAGCCGGTCTCCAAATACTTCATGGGCCTTGCCCAGCCCACCCATTTGATTGAACGGGACCTCGGAGAGGTCCTCCTGGTCGATGCTCAAGCTGTTCGCAACGTGGTCCTTGATGGCATCGAGCCACTTCCGCTGCTCGGGTGTGAAGCTGATGCCTGACCTCTCCTGCTCACTGAGCCAAGCCGCGTACCGGTCTTCGACCGTTTGCTCAACGGGTACGAGGACAGTGGTCGGCTCCAAGGCGTGCTTCACGAGGGCGACCACATCCACCAGCTTCCTACCGCCCTGGCCCTTGACCTTGGCGGGCTCGACGGCCGCGAAGGCACGCCAGATGCGTTCCGGGTCGAGATTTGCGGGGGGCCGCTTCAGGGCTTCCGCAAGCTCCTTCACCTGGGAATAGCGTAGCCCCGCCCGGTAGGGCCGGCTGTAGAGAATCTGAAGGGCTTCGATTTCGTCCTTGTGGGCTTCGCAGAAGGTCTTAAAGTCACCGACCAGGGCTTTCGCCTTTTCCAGGGCGGCCGCGTCAAACCCCGCTCCTACGACCTTGTCGATAATGTCCACCGCCATGACCTGTTCAAGCTCGGCCTTCACCGCAAGAAGCACCCCGCGAAGTTCGGGCTTGTGGAATGGCTTGAGGGCCGCTTGCATTCGTTCGCGTTCGGCCTTCTGAAGCTGCTCGTCCGTGGGCTCCGTGCCGGCCGGCACCTTGAACTTCGTAACCGCGTGCGCTAGCACGCCGTCGGGGTCGATACTTTTGAGCAGGGAAGCAGCCAGTTGGGCGACAGTGGCACCGTCCGCAGCCTTGGCAACACGCTCTTCCTGCGCATGGTCCATCGCTCTGTCGAGCCGGGTAAGTCGGGCGGCGAGAGTGGAAACCAGGTCGGCATCGACCACGCCTGTCTTTACCGCGTTGAGCAGCTTGTCGAGCGGAACGGACGGCTTTCGGTCAAGAGGCTTGGAACAGGACTTGTCTTCCTCGCAAACGCCCACGGCATCAACGATGACGAACCGGTCCTTGACCGTCGCGTCTGGGGTGACTGCCTTGAGCGAGTCCACGTCGATGATGCGACAACCTCGCCCCTTCATCTGCTCAAAGTAGGCCAACGACTTGATGTTTCGCATGAACACCAGACATTCGAGCGGCTTCACGTCCGTGCCGGTCGCAATCATGTCGACGGTGACGGCTATCCGTGGGTAGTAGCTGTTGCGAAACTCGGACAGCAAATCCTCGGGCTTCTTGCCGGTCGTCTTGGAGGTAATCTTCTGGCAGAAGTCGTTCCCCTTGCCGAACTCCTCGCGAGCAATCTTGACGATATCCTCGGCGTGGAGGTCTGTCTTGGCGAAGATGAGCGTCTTCGGGACCTCCGTTCGACCAGGGAAGATAGCCGGGAGGCTATCCTTGAAGGTGCGAAGCACCAGACGGATTTGGTGAGGAACGACCACGTCGCGGTCAAGTTGGGTGGGCTCAAAGTTCTTGTCGCTGTCCAGTTCTCGATAAATCTTGGCCTTTGTGCGTCGGTCCCGATGCGGAACGAACACGCCGGGCTCTCGCCTCAACCGGACGCCATCCCTGGTGACCTCCGTCTCGATTCGGAATACGTCATAGCCGACGTTGACGCCGTCCACTACGGCCTTTTCGTGCGAGTAGTCTTGGACGAGGTTCTGGTTGAAGAAGCCGAGCGTTTGAGCCGTGGGCGTGGCGGTCAGGCCGATGAGAAAGGCGTCGAAGTAGTCGAGGACTTGTCGCCACGTTGTAGATGCTGCGGTGGCATTCGTCGACGACGATGAAGTCGAAGGTCTCAATCGGGATGGCGGGGTTGTACTCGACCTCGACCGGCTTCGTCGGCAATGCCCCTGCGGCCTCGAACACCGACCCCTCTTCATTCTCCTCTTCGTAGTCCTCGTCGCCCTTCAGCATCGAGAAGAGCCGCTGTATCGTGGTAATGACGACCTTGGAGGTTGCCCCGATGGTGTTCCGCTTCAAGTGCGAAACCGTGTATTCCTCGGTGAGCTTCATCCCGGCCTGGGTGGTGAACTGTTGGAACTCATTCAGCGTTTGCCGGCCCAGGTTGTTCCGGTCGACCAGGAAGAGAATCCGCTTCGCGCCGCCGTACTTGATGAGCCGATAGCAGAAGTTGACGGCGGTGAAGGTCTTGCCCGAGCCGGTCGCCATCTGGATAAGCGCCCGAGGACGCCCAGCGGAGAGCGATGCCTCCAGGTTCCGGATTGCCTCTGCCTGGACCGACCACAGCCTTCCCTGCTCAAGCGGCGGCAGCTTGCGCAAGCGCGTTCTGACCTGGGCCTCCAGGCCCACAAGACGAAGCAGTTCCTCCGGGCGGTGAAACGCGAAGACCTCCCGAGAGCGGGCGTCTTCTTCCAGGCGGTTCGTGAACTGGGTGACGGTGCCCGTCGATTCGTAGGCGAAGGGGAGCGGTAGCTTGTGAGCAGGAAGCGTTGAGGGCAGCCCGTCCATGTACTTCGCGGACTGGGTCTCGACGCCGGTCAGCGTGTGGCCTTCGGGCTTGGCCTCGACGACCCCAATCGCCTGGCCGTCCGCGTAGAGCATGTAGTCGGCTTCGCCAGTCTTGAGGGGGAACTCGCGCACAGCGACCCCGACGCCGGCGAACATGTTCATGTCGGCGTAGTCTTGAACGACCCAGCCGCAAGCGGCCAGGAGTTCATCAATGCGAAGCCGGGATTTTTGCTCGGGCGTCATGGGGCGTGGCAGCCGGGGCGGGCGAGGCAGGGTACGAGGTTTCCATTATGGACCGGCCGGTCGGCCGTGTCCAGCCGCGAAGCGGGGGTTTTCGGCACGGACCCTGGGAGTGCCGGATGCTCCTAGATGCTCCTAGATATGTCACGTATGTCTGACTACATCACACTATGCCTAACATAATATCGCGTTGCGGGTTAGGATTCCGCAAAGTCGCCGTTTGCCCCTTGATTTCGCCTTCGCTCGACTAATAATCATCTGTCACGACAACCTTTCTTCGGAGGCGTCCTATGACTATTCGCAATGACGGCAAAGCGGCGGTCCGTAGTGTTGGTTACAAAAGGCAGGTCAATATCCCTGCTGCCAGCGGAACAAGCGCCAAACAGGAAATGTCTTCCGGCTTTTGGGCTCAAACGAAATGCTGCCCCCGTGGTGCCTTCCTCGGGCTTGTTGAAGCGGGACGAATCAAGGGAGTGCTAGCCGTCCGGTGCCTGCGAGACGGGAACCTTAACAAGGGCTACGCGGTCGAAGCGGCCGACCTCCTTGGCAAGGACCCGACCTTAGCCCGGCTTTCGCCTCGGCAACTATTCAAGAGAATTACCTCCAAAGCGTACAACGGTCAGACAGATGTCGTGCTTGCTCTGTACCATGCGGGACTACTAATCACAGAGACCCATGCAGAATGATAAGAGGAAGAAGCGTCGCCTTCGCGCCACGGACGACCTTCTTTCTTCGGATGCCCTGTTCTGCAAGAGCGCTGCTCGGGCTTTACGCTTTCGACGAAAAGAGGGACTTTGATGCCCACCATCTCCGAACTGACCAACCGAGTCATCAAGGCCACCGACCGCACCCACCGTAAGGAGTGTGCCGACCCCTTGGAGCGTCGCATCCTGCCGGAACACTGACTACGCGTCATGCCCTTTACGAGGTCGAGGTGTTCAACTTCCTCTATGCAAGAAGAAGGCGTTAGGTATCGAAAGCGTCATTCGCTTCAAGAACCTCATCGTGGATGGGCAACTCGTTTTGACAAGTGGGAGGCGGTTGGCTCCTCGAAATCAAGCTGCGAATGAACTGGCTGAAAGCCTGCCAGTCGGAGTACCTGTTCCGGCAGTTCCTGAAGAGGACCAAACGGGCGCAGACCGACCCGGTCGATGGAGCAGTCGTTTTCTGAGGAGTTCTCGGGTGACTGGAGCAGCAAGAGGCGAAGAACCTGTGGGGCTGGGAAGCGTGGTATCTGTTCCACAACGTGGTGGAGGGTAAGCCGATGGACCTTTCATGTTGGGGGAGGGCGTGGAGCTACGAGGGTATCCGGCGTAGCGCGGCGGCCGTGTGCTCTTTAGCGGTGAAGAGCGGCTACCTCCAAGCTGAACCTTATTTGACGTTGCCGTCGGTTCGGGGATTGCGCCGGTTATCTTGCGGTTGGTACGAACCCTGTCGCCTTGTCTGGGTGGTCCTCGATGTACTGAAGCGCTTGTGCCCGAGACTGGAACCGTATCATGAGGTCCATCGCTCGCTTCTCGAGCCCATCTCTGTCGTTCGGTCATCGGAAGACCTGCCCTGTGCGGCGCGTAGACTCCCTCGGAGCCTGGATTCCACCAGGTCCTTTCAGGGCGTCTGCATCACGGCCGACGATTGTCTTGCTCTCCAAATTCTCGCGAATCAACGTTGCCGTTGTCGCCATCATATTTTATGTCGAATCGGTACACGCCTAAGACGCTCGCGTGCATAGATACGGATGAACGTGGCCCGCTATGAATCTGGTAAACAGAAACGTCCATTTTTTCGTGGTGTAAGTTGTAATGGACTCCACCCCCCGCATCTCCTTTCGGGGGCTCGAAAAAGGTAATTGTGAAGGTGTCTGGAAGCTCCTTTTGGAGCCTGGTCCTTGGGTCCGACCCGCATCCTGCCAAGAACACCACAAACAAAATCGTGTGCCGCATGGTTCGCTCCTTTTTGAAGACGCGTGGCCGACCGGCGCGCGAAGCCTACTGGTTGCCCTCGGTGAGACATTTGAGAAACATGTCATAGGACTCTCTCAACGTGTATCCGCTCCCTCCAGGAATGTAACGGCCGGCAACGTCGAGAACGTCTGCGAGGGGTCCAGGGCCGAGGGCTCCGAAAAAGATGACGTTGTCAGCCTTGCGTTGCTCCTCCATCTCCCTCGCCGTCTTGTTGGTCATGCTTCCTTTGTTTACGGCCTTATTGACCTTTTCGAGGAATGCGTACGCAACTGCGATGCGATTGATGTCGCCGGCGCGCACGCCCGACGCGACGAGGCGCTTCAGATTGGTTTCGGCTATCAGGTGGAGGCGTTTTCTCTCTTCCGCCTGCCGTTTCCTTTCCGTCTCTCTCTCAAAGCTCTTCCAAACTGCCCTTCGGCTCTCTTCGTCCAATGCCGCGAGGCGGGCACGTTCTGCATCGGCCTTTTTCCTCGCTTCACGCCGCTTTGCCTCATCCATCTCTTTTGTGTCAGCGTCGGTCGTCCTCAAAGGTAGGTGAGAGTCCTCCTTGCGCGGCCAAAAAAGCGAGGACACGACAAACACTGCCGCCAGAAAAATGACGAGCATCTTGGTGCCCGTTCTTGCTTTGGGCCGCTCCGAAGGCTGCAATCTCGCGACTGTCTGGCATGTGGGGCATTTCACCCAATCGCCGTCTTTGTTGCCAGAAAGAACGGCTTGGCAACCGGGGCAATGAAAAGTGCTATTCATGGATGGGCCTCCAGCTGGCAAAAGTCTACCGGATGTGACGTGCGCCGACAAGTGTCTGACAGACAATAGTCTGTAGCTCAACTGTCTGCGAAGGGGTATTCCATGCGAGCGTGTCAAAGAAGCTCCAGATTCTGTTCGGCAAGGTGGTGCGAGCCCGCCGCGAGAGCGTCGGCCTCTCTCAAGAGGCTTTGGCAGACGCGGCGAAGCTCCACCGGACCTACATTTCACTGCTGGAGCGCGGGCTCCGCATGCCGTCCATAGGCGTCGTTCAGCTTCTCGCCAAGGCCATGAAAACGACCATGACTTCGCTCATCCAGGAGCTTGAGCGCTAGGCGGCCGTTGGGCAGACGACCTCGGTGCTCGGCGGGGTGGCCGGCGCGGTCACCGTCACGGCCTCGTTCGCGGGCTTCGCCTTGGACGGCTTCGCCAGCGCCGAAACACCGAAAGCTGAGCAGGAGAGGGCTCGCAACAGGTCGACCGGGATGCCTTCGTGGCGGTCACCGGGGAGGTCGTCGAGGAAGGCTTTGGCGAATCGACCGATGGCCGCTCGCTTGAACGGACCCGAGAAGTTGCCCGATACCGGCTCACTCAGCGTTGCTTTCGCGCTCTCAACCAGCCGAGAGAGGTCGTCGAGGCTTGCCGTATCCCGGCCCTGTACGGATAGACGGAACGCCAGGCAAACGCCGAGCCCGACCAGCATGGTACACGAGCCCTTCGTGCCATCCCAAGCTGGTGCCAACATCCTTTTCGATTGAACCAGGTCGGGTGCATCCTTGGCTACGGCCTGGTAGGCAGCAACGACATGACCGGCCAGCTTTGTGGCGTCACCCTTCCCGACTCGCACGAGTCCCAAGAGGCTCGTCGATAGGTCGCTCCCCTTCGCGCAGAAGGTCGAGACAGGGAGCCGCGAGATGCCACGGCTGTCGAATCTGAGTTGCCTCTGAAGGGGAGAGCCTTCCTGCTTATGCAATTCTCTCGCAATCTCGAACGCGAGTTTGAAATCATCACCGAGGCGGCCGTTCTGGACCGACAGCGCCATCATGTGGGTCTTGTCGACCTCGCGCCCGGCCTGGAGGTTGATGAAGTCGTGTTGAGGGTCGCCGTCCAGGTAGATGGTCGCCGTGACCGGCAACGCGTCGACCTCGATGATGTCGGCTTCCAGGCGGCTCCTCTCGGCCTCGTCCGCCGACTTCGACTGCGCGCTCCACAAGGCCCTTGCGAATATCGTTCATGGCCTCGAAACGGTGACCTCCATCCGTTTGGGGAAGCGGGTCGTCGCTGCTAACCGGGAGAGCGAACAGGCCGGCCTCGACCTTGAGCCCCTTCTTGTGGTTCTTGCGAAGGCCGACGGAGATGGGCGTCGGCGTGTAGGTGCCATCCTCGATGCTGCGTTTGAGAGAGCGGACATGGGCATCCACGCGCTCACGCTGTTCACCACGGCCAGTCAGGGCGTTGTAGGGCATCACCTTGAAGAAGCTTCCTCGCCTCGGAGTAAGGGAGCGTAAGCTCCCGAACGTCCGCTTGTGGCCTTTGAGCATCCAGGTGTGGGCCTTGCCGGTCAGTGTCGTCTGCATTGTCTGGCTCCTTTTCAAGGTTCTGTGTTGCGTTTCTCCGTCTTCGTGGTGACAAGCGTCACTTCCTGGCAAAGCGGGCCAAAAAAACTTTCAGTTTTCTCCGAGGGCGTTTAGACTGGTTTTGCCCATGGAAACCACGACCTTCCTGCAAGAACAACTCGACCGGCTGCGACGGCCACCCTTCGGCCAGGAACGTCCTCCTCGACCACTCGGTTGAGCGGTTCCGCCTGCTCGCGCGAAAGATGTTTCGTAAGGTCAGCGACCTGCGCGCCTGGACGAGACCGACGATGTCCTGCAAAGGCCCTCGTCCGCCTCAATCGGGCACTGGAGTCGGTTAAGCCGGTGAACGTCCTCGCCTACTGCGCCCTCGCCAGTCAGCAAATCCGGGTGGGTCCTTCGCGATTTGGCCCGCCAGATGGGGACAGCGGGTTCGGTTGTGCTTGTTGGCGACGATGAGCAGGAGAGAGCGGTAGATGGCGGCGGCGAGGCCCGAGACGTGCTGGAATGGTCCGGTTTCACGCCAAGGTCGAGACGCTACCGGAAGACGAACGACAGGTCTTTGACCTGCTCTTCTATGAGGGCATGAACCAACCGGAGGCTTCCGCTCTGCTCGGTGTGCCTCTCCGCACCCTGAAGCGTCGATGGCAGTCCGCCCGACTCCGACTGCGAGAGGCCCTCCGTGGCGAGTGGCCTTCAATGGAGGGTTCCGGTAATGGATGACACGCGGCTGGAAGACCTGTTGGTTCGATGGGAGGAGCTTCGCGAGAACGGCGCGGACACCGACATCGAGGAGATTTGTCGACACTGCCCGGAACTTACGCAGCCACTTCGAGAGCGGATAGCGGCGTTGAAGGAGATGGACTGGTTGGACAACGCCAGGTCCGTCCACCTGGCTCCCGGCGTCGAGCCCGTCCCCGGTTATCGCTTGGTCAGCCCCATCGGCAAGGGCGGCTTCGCTGAAGTGTGGCGAGCGACCGGGCCAGAAGGCGGGGCCGTTGCATTGAAGTTTGTTCTGCGTTCGGGAAGAGGAGCAGCCGGCGAGCTACGCGGGCTTGATGCGGTCTGGCGGCTACAGCACCCACATCTCCTGCGAAATCTCGGGGCCTGGCAGACGCGCGATTACCTGGTCATCGGGTTGGAGCTTGCCGAGGGGACTCTACAGGACCAGAGTGGCCTTCCGCGCGAACGGGTGTTCGACTACTTTCGCCAAGCCGCTGAAGGGATTGATTTTCTGCATAAGCAGGGAATGCAGCATCGTGACATCAAACCGTCCAACCTTCTTCTCGTTGGTGGCGGCACGCTGAAGGTCGGCGACTTCGGTCTGGTTCGCCATGTTGCGCAGACTTCGACCACTCACACCGGCATTATGACGGCAAGCTTCGCGGCACCGGAGTTCTTCGACGGCAGGACGACCAACCAAAGCGACCAGTATTCGCTGGCGGTAACGTATTGTCAGGTTCGGGGTGGTCGGCTTCCGTTCGCCGGGACGCCAGCCCAGGTCATGGCTGGTCACCTGACAAAAGCGCCAGACCTGACCATGCTTCCTGCTGATGAACGACCAGCCGTTGCCCGCGCCCTATCGAAACGGCCGGCTGACCGGTGGTCTTCCTGCGTGGCCTTTGTGCAGGCCCTGGAGGGGGCTCCTGTTCGCCATCTGAAGGGTCGCAAGCTGGTCATCGCCGCTGCCGTCTTTTTGCCCCTCCTGCTCGCGGTCGGGGTTGGGGTCTCAGTGTTGCTGAGCCGAAATGGCCCGGACGAGAAGAAACCTTTCGTGTCCCTGACTTCGCCTGGCGCGAGCCTTCCGTCTGACTTTGCGGCAGTGCCTTCACGCCCATTGGTCAAAGACCCGAAACCGAAGAAGGTCGAGCCATCCGGCGTTAGCACGCACCGGCAGTTCGAGCTTTTCGCCACGCCCCAGAACATGCGGAGCGTGGATGTTCGCCACATGGCGGAACCGCTCAACAAACTCATCGCTATCTCGAACGGGACAGGCGGTCCCAGACTCTGGGACGTTAAGACCGGAAAGGTGTTCCGCTCTCTGCCTGATGTTGGTGGACCAGCCGTGGCGTTCAGCAAGACCCACGCTGTATCCGGACATGACCACGGGCGCATTAACCTGTGGGACCTGTCCACCACGACCGTCAAGCAATTCGCATACGGGACGGGTGTAAGCGCCCTGGTCTTTTCGTCGGATGGGAAGTTCGTTTTTGGTGGTGGGTTGGATTGCTGCGTTCAGCTATGGGATGTCGAAACCGGCAAGAAGAAGCATCACCTCGGGCGTCATGCCGGATTCGTGATGGGTGTTGACATCAACCAGGATGGCACGGTCGGAGCGTCCGCCAGCTGGGACGGCACTGCCAGGCTCTGGGACCTCGTCGACGGCAAGTCGCTTCAAGAATTGCGTGGGCACACCAACAAGGTGTGGTGTGTCAAGTTCTGTCCGGATGGCCAGTCGGTGGTCTCGACCGGCGAGGACAAAACGGTTCGCGTCTGGAGCGTCCGCACTGGAATCGAAACCGGTCGGATGGACCTACCTTCAGGAGGGCTCTCGTTGGCATTCTCGGGCACGGACAAGCTGCTGTCAGGCAGCGGAGACGGGACAGTGTTGCTGTGGGATTGGCGAACGAGGACAAAGTTGGCAACGCTACCACGCCTGCCAGGCGTCACGTGCAAGGATTGGCGTGCTTCCAGATGGATGGTCAGGATTATGTCTTGGGTGCGACCGATACGCACGGTCTGCATCTTCTGTCGATTCCGGCCGACTAAAGTGAGGCGATAGCCGCCATGCGCCGACCCGTCATCTACATCTCCGAAATCCTCGCCTGGGCGGACCGCTTCCGCAAGCGATGGAAGCGATGGCCCAGCAACAGCGACCCGGACCCGTGGACGGTCAAATCGACCTGACGTGGCGTGGGGTAAGCGAGGCTTTGAGAAAGGGGCACCGGGGTCTCCCCAGGGTTCTCTCGCCATGCTCCTGTTCGAACGACGGGGCGTGAAGCACCGTCTGCACCCGCCTCGTTTGACCGCTCGCACAGTCCTGGGATTGGCCGAATCCTATTTCAAGAAGCATGGTGCGTGGCCTGCGGTTTGGTCAGGCAAGATTGATGACGCCCACGGGACGTGGCGGGCAATCGACAAGGCCCTCCGCTATGGTCGACGAGGTTTACCGGGCGGCTCGTCTCTTTCTCTCCTCCTACTGAAGGAACGCGGCGTAAGAAATGTGCATGCCCTTTCTCGGCTCAGTGGGAGGCTCGTCCTTTCATGGGCTGACGCCTTTCGCGCGAAAAGAGGCCGATGGCCGAATCGCGAGTCCGGTCCCATCCCTGAAGCCGAGACGCCTGGTGAGACCTGGGCCACAGTAAATGGGGCTTTCATTGCGGGTTCTCGTGGTCTCAGCGGATACGGCTCGCTGGCCCGATTCCTGATGAAGAAACGAAAGGTCCGAAATCGCAAGGCGGTGCCGAAGCTCTCGACGGAACAGGTCATCCGGTGGGCGAAGGCGTTCTTGAGAAGGACAGGCCGCTTACCTCGACACACTTCAGGTCCCATCCCGGAGGCTCCAGGCGAGACCTGGGGAGCAATTCACTCGGCCCTGTATCAGGGCCATCGTGGTTGTAAAGGGAGGGTCGTCGCTCTACCGGGTGATGGCGGCGTTGAGCAGGAAGGCATCCGATACGCCCTCTCGCACGCGAACCAACGGAGGTTGCAATCGCCGCACGCAACGGCCATGATGCGCAGATGAGACTCTTCGTCGTCACCATCGAGGTCTACGAGCGGGGCCTGCTGACGCTCCCAGGCGTGCCGAAAGGCCCGTTCCTTAAGTTGGGTGACGAAGTCGCCCTACGCCGGCCGGACGGTTCCGTGGTGACGGCCACAATCGCCGGCACCGGGGAATGGAGCCCAGTCAGGAACGGTGAGATGCCGCTGCTGCTCGCTGACCTTACGAAGGAGCAGATACCGCCAGGCACCGAGGTTTGGGCGACGACCGAACCTACCGGCCGTTGACCCCGTCCTACTCCCGGAGGACCCATGGAAACGGTTCATTTGGTGGCTCTTGGCATCGGCGTCCCGACCGATTTCCCTTTGAAGGCATACGAGCGCGTTCAACAGACTGTTCCTCATAGCGTCAAAGACGTTTACCGACATTTCGCCCACGCGTGGATGGCGGTAGCTTATCGCTTCAGGGAATGCGCGGAACACGACGAAGCCTTCACTGCGCTTGTTCGGGCCGAGCCGTGCGACCACGAACAGCACTATCAGCAAGCAAAGGAGCTTTTTGGTTTTTTCACCTCGGGCGGCGCTCTTGTCGAAAGCTACTGCTACGCTCTTTTTGCCATTGGCAGCATGCTTAGGCCCGCTGTTTTCGACATGACAACAGCAGGAAAGAGACGAGACATCAAGCCGACACCTACATTAGCCGGATTACGACACGCATACCCCGGCCACCTTCCTGACGTTCTCGATAAAGTCCTGAAAAGCGGCGAGTTCAACGAATGGCAAGCCATCCGGAACACTCTCCTTCACCGACTCTCGCCAAGTTTCAACATCGCGATTCACCTCCCCTTCCTCCTCCGCACGCCAGAGCGCGACTACAACGTCGGAAAGGGTGGCGTTAAGCAGACGTGGGGCAAAATCGACGTGAACGGCGTTGAAGATGAGATTGAGATTCTCGACACCACGACGCGAAGGCGACGAACTTGGCTCGCTGCCGTGCTTGGCGAGTTGCTCGACGCGACCGTGCTGTTTCTTGATGCCAACTGGCCGAAGTAGTCGACGGGAGACGACAATGGCCCGGGATGGGACTCGCGATTACCTGACGTGAAGTGTTAGCAGGACAGGCAGGCTATGCCATCGCCCGAAAGCTACCAAGCGGCAATGTCCAAGCTCGGGTGAGGAGCTTCTCCGCGTCCTATGAAGCCCAAGAAAGCCGTCAACGCTGCGGGAAGGGTCTGACACAAATTAGCTATTAAAGTTGTCAACGTGTTGCGTTCTATGGCGGAACCGGAAGCGACCACATGTTCCTGGTATCCGATTAGCTCAGGCTTTGACTTCCCCCATTCCACCACATACCCGCCTCTCACCAAGGTCGTCCCATCACCCCTAAGACTCGTGCTAATCAGACAATTCAGCCCCACACGGTAACCTGGTCCACGGGTAGAAGCCGCTATGACAAGTCCCTGGGCATTAAAACTGTCCGCGCCGCCTGCCGGTTGGGAGACTCCGGCGTCGGTAAGTAAGAATAACCCATCGTCATACTTTATCTGGCGGTCAGAAAGACCAGTTTCTGCAAAAGCACTTGCGATGTTTGCCATCTGCGTTCTGACGAGTTGCAGAAGGTGAAACATCTTTTGCGATTCCTTTTGCCGGCTTTCCTGCACCTCGTGGAATGTAGTGGCTCGCGCACGGAGCGCCGCAAGAAGCCTAGCAGTGTCAGGGGTGCCCGAAGGGGACGATGGCGTGAGCCAGGCCGACAGTTCTCTGGCAATCTCATCCATAGTAGGTCTTGCGGTAGGCGCATACCGTGTAGCCCGTTCGATAAGAACGTCTAATTGGGGACCCCCAGAATGAGCGACATAAGCACCTATGGAAGTCTGAGTATTTCCTGCTCGTAGCTCACCCGGTGGCGGCACTCTTTGGCCTGTAGACAGAACCCAAAGCGTCTTCGCTAGGGAGTAGACATCCGCCTGCGCGCCTTCAGCGTGCTTTCCGTCGTCCAACATCTCAGGAGCTAAAAAGTTCATTGGCCCCAAGCGTTCGCCCGTTTCCGTAATTGAATCCTTGTCCGGAAAATCAATCAGACCGAGGTCGCCGACGACCCACCGTCCCATGTACTGATAGAGGTTGCTCGGCTTTACATCCCTATGCGAGACGTTCTCGGCGTGAAGTGCAGCCAAAGTGTCGGCAATCGCCAGAATGGCCCTGACGACCTCGGTCAAAGGCTGGTCTTTCAAGGCTTTGCTGATTGGGGTCGCAAGTGGCGTGGCCAACCACACGCCTTCGGCTGAGACTGGGTCATCCGGTACGTTACGGCCAAGTAGTGGTAGCACGCCAGGAAACCGCGGAGCAAGTTGAAGCCCAGGCCGTGGCTTCATCACGAAAGCGCCCCGGAACCGAGAGTTGTCCTTGCTCTTGAAGGCCCAGCAGGAACTTCAAACCGCCGTTGTCTCGCCGCGAGTGGCTCGCCGAACCTCTCGCCATTGCCACCGGCTCCGAGGCATTCGTGAAGCGTCCAGCCATCGACGACATCGCCTTCGTGCCATTCCCTGCTCATCTGTGCGTCAGCCGGAGTCTTGTGCTTGAACCCTATCTTGTCATTCTGCTAGGATTGAAGTCCATCCATAGCCTCTCCAGGTTGGATAGAACTCCTGGGAAAGCTGAATCCCTTTACCTTTATCAAGGACTGCATTGAAATTGTCCGGGATTGGGGAACGACAAGGGAAAGGACCCGGCTGGAGAACGAGCGCTTACGACTTGAGAACGAGCGCCTGCGAATTGAGAACAAGCAACGACGAAAAACGACTAGCACTGAGGCCATGCGAGCCGCTTGGGAGGTGGAGAGGCTGCAACTCGAAAACGAACGAGTACGTCTGGAGAACGAGCGGGCACGACTTGCGGTCGAAGCTGAAGCACACACCAAAGGAATAGAAGCGAGAATCCGAGAGCAGAAGCTAGTGGCAGAGAAGCTGAAAAACCTGGACCAGGCTGGCGTCTCAAAGTCCGCACAGAGACGACTCATCGAAGCCTTCGTTCTGAAGCCTCTTGGCGACCTTCAGCAGATGACGGCACTTGGAAAGATTACCGGTGCAAAAGTGGCATGAGCAGGAGCGGTGTGCATATCCAACAGCACCGCCAACCAGAAAGGACATCTTCTATGCGAGTATCGGCCTGGAGCAATGGCGGAACGTCCTTGGGTATCCGCATCGGCATCCCGAACCGAAACAGGTATTTCAAGGGGCTGACCGAGGCGATTATCGAGGTTGCAGGAACCGAATACGTCTTTCAACTCAAAGGAGGCTTCTGGAGGGACTGCCCGGAGCTTCGCGGAAGGTCCTTGCGGGAGTTTTTGAGGCGACACAAGGCGGACAAGTGGGGCGACGAAGGCCCACCCACGTTTGAGTTGACGGAACTCAGCAAGGGCCGATTTCGTTTGGAAGAACCCAAGGCTAGCCTAAAGCCCGCCAGTGTGTAGCCGCATCTGGCATCTGCTGCGCGAGCGGAGCTTCCGGGGCCGCATGTGGGAAGAGTGTCATGTGGGAAGAGTGTGTTGGGGGCTGGATGCCACTTTGGGCCGGCATCAGGAGGTGGACGACCGCCTCTAACGGAGCTTGGCGAGCGATTCGAGGAACTGGCGGACACAGCGGAAGATACGCTCCGCTTCCTCCTCCGTATACGTGTTCTTCGGGTGCATCGTGTTGTTTCTCCAGACATCTTTCACATGTTGGAGGTAAATCCCTAGTTCCGCGAATGTGGCGTACCGCTTTTGGTCTCTCGCGGATGCACTCTTTGCCTTGCCGGGGAGAGCTTCAATAGCCGACCTTATGTCTTTCAGAATGGCTCCCCACACTTGGTCCAAGTCCAGTTTCAGCTTCAGTAATCGGCCGACGCGAGCCAAACTCATTTCCATGACACGCATCAGGTGGAACACGCAGGCCGTGAAACGCCCAACGGCGAAGCACTTGCTTGCTTCCTCGATTTCAAACGCCAACTCTGGGAACTTCTTGGCCACCTCATCTCCAAACGGCTTGTCGTTGTTCCAGTAGAGCGTCTTTGCCCCGTCCGTATACATCAACAAGCGTCCCGTCGTTTGGGCCTCAAGAGTCTTTAGCATCATATCTAATCGTTGTGTGACTTCTTCAAATGACATATTGGGCAGGTCAGTGCGTGCCAAGCGGGCCGAGAAGTCGCTCGCTGCCGCCAACGTCGCGTCCAACTGCATTGACTCCGCCAGCGTGATGGCCATAGCGGGGAACGCGGCCAGGGAGGAATTGATTTGCTCGGGTAACTCATCGTGTTTTCTGTCTAGAGCGAGGTTCTTCAATTCCGTAGCTAGGCGAACGAACTGGATGAACTCACTCACGTTCATGGTGTGCATACGGTCCTCGCGGCAGACCCCGGCCTATTTCCCCGAAGTAACCTCTTCCGGGAATGGCCTTTAGTCTGTCTATTCTTCTTTAGCCAGCAATCCAGAGGTCTTCTTCAGGCCGTCCTCTGGAGAGTCGTCTGTGAGCTTGGAGGCTGGTGAGACCTTCGGGTTGCCCGTTGACGCCGGTTGGTCAGAGCGGGACATTTCAACCCCACAGAACCGATTCTGGTGCCGCCCCTACAGGAGTTTGATTACTCCCCGGCAGACTGCGTGCTGGTGCGGGACCCGTATAAGAACTGCGTGATAAGAACGGGCGCTTGATGTTGGTGTAGCAGTTGCTTTTCCCCGCGATGCGCGAGCGAGGCTCGCATAAGAGAGTACACCAGGACCCGTCGTCGGCCCCCACAAATCCCCTTCCTGCAAAATCTTCGCTTCGCTTTTTGGTCAAGTCGCGACGTTCGCGTGTATTACCAGTGGAGGACAAAAACGATGCGGATGAAAACACTGCGATTCGACTACCAGCCGACACGTTGACAAGGCTCCACGTTCTTGCCGGGTTGGAGTCAGCCCGCTTCGGCCGGCGAATCACCTGGGCGGCTCTCGTGCAGGTCGCCATTACCCGGATGCTTGAGGACACCGTTCAACAAACCAAGAGGCAATAACACTGTGGAAACGTTGCTTGTCGAGGTCTCGTCAGCGAAGGCGAGACGACACCCTTCTCCTGCACAGAGATGTCTGGCGTGAGGCCGTTCGCCTTGCAGAGTCGAGGTTCTTTTCGTTCGGATATCAGAACCTCATCCCACCGGGCGAGCCAAGGCGTTCGCCGCCGCTCTTAACCGAGGGCCTTAGCGCGAAGCCGCTTCTTGCCACCGCAAAGACATCAAAGCCATTGCTCGTCTTGCTGGGTTCGGTTACGGGCTCCGCATCTTACGAACCTTACCGGCGACAATTCACGACGACAAAGCGCCCAGTTCGAGGCCCAGGGCGAACACCCAGGCTCCTGGCGTTGAAGTCTCAGATGCTCCGCACGGAGCGGGCAGGACCCCCCTCTTTGTCAGCCATCGAATCTTTAACGCTGCGGTCGACCTGGCCCTCAAGGGGGCGGGTTCAATAAGGCGTTCGCCCGTGGGCTGCGCGGTTGGGTCGGTGGCACCGTGGCGGTGACCTTCGGCCACGCGGCTCCCGCAACGGACTCCGGGCTGTCGACCGCGCTCCGTCACTAAAGGCCGTACACGATGAGAGACTTTTTGAACGAGCCGGGTAACCGGGAGGCGGCCGAGCAGTTGGCAAGCTTCTTCATCGGGGCCGGGAAAGCCGGCGTCCACATCATCACGAGGTAGCAATGGCAAAAAGGGTGTTCGTCTTCTTCACAACAGACGACCGTCACTCCATGGTCAGCGTCGACGGCGTGCTGCTCAGCGATGTCGCCGAGGTGAATATTTCTCGCAAGGGCTGCGTCGTGACGAACAGCAAGGGTGAGGAGGCTTTCCCGGTGAAACCCTAACCCCGAGCCCCGAGAAGGTGAGGGGCAGCATCGCCGACCTGTTCAGGCGCGAGGATGAACAGGGCTGAGCAGTAAGCATGTCGTCTCACCCTTTACAAGGACATCGTCGCCTGGTAAAAAGAGGAGTGCCCTTCACATCTTTGAGACGACAGATGAGCACCCAGAATGCCGGCAGCAAGGACGAGATCCCTTTTCGACCTCCAGCATATCTCCGACACCAGCTTGGAAACAAAGTACCCGCGACCTTCAAGTCGTGGATTTTACCCCAGCAGGCATTCACCTAAAAGAGCTGGGCTTCACCTCCCCACGCCAAACAGATGGCGCCGGGAGACCGTTCTGAAGTGGACGCCGCTCCCGCTTGTTGCGAACGAGATTCAAGTTGTGTGAACCGACAGCGGGCCAGCCGTGCGGACCCGATGGGCGAAACGGGACGCGGCCGGGCGAAAGAATTGCCCAATGGCGGCGTAAGCAGGTGAAGGCGACCGTCCAAAAGATTCTGTCCCCATGCAATCGGATAGCAAACGGAATTAGCAGGAAAGGCGTGCATGCCTTACGCGCCTTGCTCATGTCTTCTCCAGGCGGCATCCCGCGGCATGGGCGGTCCGACGAAGAGTTACTACTCGCCTCTTGCTTGGCGTACTCGTACAGCTCTTGACCAGCTTCAACACTCCCTGAACTCGGAGTAGGGTGATTGCGATAGACAGTCTTGTAACTGACTCCTAGCATGGGTCCCAACCGCTCGCCAGGGAGCAAGATGGGTTCATCGCCGTTTGCCAAAGACAGGTGGGTAAGCAGCGCTGACCGCCTTCTGGACCTTACCTAAGCAGGGAACAGCAGTGTAAGGCGTTGTTCGGCCTGGTCTACTGCCCATCGAAGGATGTCGTCACCTTCCGGCGTCTTTACCTTCGTCCAAGCGATAAAGGAAGCCTCCAGGGACGTAGCGAAAGCCAATGGGCGGAAATACTCCGGCAATTGCCCCGCTTTAATCGACACCGTTGTTTGCCGCGAGTTTCTGACCGGCCCGCTGCCGGATGACGCTTGTAATGAAGCCCCGGAGCGAAGATGCTTGTACCGCTCAGTTGTTGAGGGAATGGCGTGACCGGCCTCTTGCGCATGGCGATGGCCGTATCGTTCCCTTCAACGAACAACTCGGTAATCCGCGTATGACGCGTTGAGTACGAGACGAGACGCTCGCCGGCCCGCTCGTGCTCGATGAGTCCCTTCGCTACGCAGCGTTGCACCAGACGCCTGAACCGCTGACTGAAGCTGTCGCACTTGATGGAGCCTATCAGCCGCATTTGCCGTTCGCTTACCGGCCTGATTCTTGCCGACGCTTGGGACACCGCGGCGTCAGGCTTGATGCCGGCCGCCTCCAGGCGTTTCTTCCTGCCAAGCAGCACCTGCTCGACGACCGGCGAGCATGGTGACCGACCGGCGACGACGCGTCTTGATGACATCGAGCGGGTAGACAATGCGGTGACCCGCCCACTGGATGTAGTCCCAGCGCGCTTGGCTGACTCGCCCGGCCGCATGGTGGTGTGCCGCATGACCGAGAGGGCTTCGCGAAAGTCGACTGCGCTGCTCACGTTGCCGTCTGTGCAGTTCTCCAGCAACCCCGAACTCGTCGTCGGTGATGATTCGCTCTCGCGAGCGTTCGGGAAGAAGGTCTACGTCTTTCCACGGATTGTATGCCAGGGCGTATTGGTGGTGCCGCTTGGGGTCCGCGACCCAGTTCAGGAATGTCTTCGCCGCTCGAATCTTGCTGTTTTACCGCTGCCGGCTTCATGCCCACAAACGTCCTGTCATTCCGTCGCCAGCCGCGTTCGCGATGAAGCCAGGCTCGGTACTCAAGGCCCTGCACCTCACTCAGCGAGCGGAGCGAAACACAACCAAACCTCGTCTCCGAAGGCTTGAGCCGAGCCACATAGTCCCTATAGGCCAGCCCGAGCCGTGTTCGGCCGTTTGAAGTCCAGAAAGTCTCGAAGGACCGCCAGGACGGTAATGTCGGCGAACGCCGCTCGCTCCGACGGACCGACGTGCCGTTCGGCCGCTGCTGCCGGGGCAGGCATAGTCGCCAGGATGTCTTTCGCTTTTCGCTTCCCATCGTCAACCGGGCAAAGCTTACGGTGCTTTACGCCTCCGAACCGACGTGACGAACCAACCGTTCTTGCGATACGGCTTAGGCGGTCAGGGCATGGAATGCTCCAACTACGCACAACCCCCCGAAAAATGGGCTGTGAATACTACCCGGAAAACTACCAAAGCGGCTGTTTCCGGCTCGCCCACGAACGAAAAAGGCCACAAGTCGTTTTGACTTATGGCCTTGCTCCTGAGTGGTGAGGGCCGGGATTGAACCGGCGACCTAAGCCTTTTCAGGGCTCCGCTCTACCAGCTGAGCTACCTCACCTTTCCACCCGGCTTTCGCCGGGAGATAACCATGATACGACGCGCCAAAAGCGCCGTCAACCGGACCACGGCGCGCGTCCCGGCGTGACGCCGACACGCCGAAAGGCCCCGTCCTCTTTGCGGCGCCAAGCCCCCTACAGCAATATCCCCATAATCCGGGCTTGACGAACCTCCCCCTCGCCTTTATAAGCCCGCCCCACGCTTCAAATAAATCACTGGCGCCGGAGGGGAGTGCGCCGCTTTCGGACCAGCCGGCCGGTGGGCAACTGGGGGCCGTCAGGCCGGCTTTTTGGGGAAGGGGACCGTCCAATGACCGTGTGCCGCAACATTCACGGGGCAGGAGTCAAAAGTCAGGCGCCGGGAGCGCGGAGCTGGGTGGCAAGCGCCCGGCTGCCCGCCTGGCTCAAACGCTGGGCCCGCCGTTTCCTGGCCCTGCCGCTTCTGCTTGCCTCGACCGGCGGCGCCGACGCGCAGGCCCCGCAACGCTGCATCGTCAACAAAAACATCATCAACTTGCCGATCTTGCTGGACAACAGTGTCCGGCCGCAGCTCAAGGAGGTGCAGCTCTACGTCAAGGAGACGCCGACCTCCCCGTGGACGCTCAAGGAGCGCGTGCCGCCGACGCAGACGCTCTTCAGCTACCGCGCCCCCAGCGAAGGCGAGTACGCGTTCAACGTCGTCACCGTCGATCGCATGGGCCGCTCGGTCCCGGCCGATGTGAACAAGGAAGCGCCGGCGATGATCGTGGTGGTCGACACCACGAGCCCGACGGTCAACCTGCACCTCACCGAGTCCACGGACAAAGGGCAGAACGTCCTGGTGGAGGTCAACGATCCCAACTACGATCCGAGCCGCACCCGCTGCTTCTATCAGCGCGGGGACAAGTTCTGGCAGCCTCTCGACTGTCTCCCCGGCCTGCCCGAGCAGTTCTGCATTCCGACCATCGCGGTGACCACCGGCATGGTGCGGATCCAGGCCGCCGACAAGGCGGGCAACGTGACCACGCGCGAGTTCAACGTCCATGCCATGCGGCCCGCGGTCGCGACCGCTCCCGCCACGAGCGGCCCCGGCACGATCGTGACGCCGGCGCCGACGTCCCCCGGAGCCCCGGGCGTTGTCATGGTCGATCCCATGGGGGGCAAGACGGTTTTGACTCCGCCTCCGCCGCGCATGGAAACACCGCCGGGCCTGCCGCCGGCGCCGATCACGATCGTCGAGGTTCCGGGGCCGAAGGACCGCATCGAGGTGATTTCGGCCAAGACCACCGAGGGGACGTTGCCGGCCATGCCGCCGACGCTCGACCCCGCCGGCGCGCGGCCGGACAAATCGGCCCCGCTCAGCGTGGAGCTGCCGGCGAAGAGCGAGGCGTCCAAGGTGATCACGTTGCCGAGCCGTGAGCCGCGGCTGGAGACGCGCGACGTGACGCCGCCGGCGACGAGCCGGGAAACGACGCCCGTCAACCTGCACGTCTCCAACAGTACCCGCGTCTACCTGGACTACAAGATCGAGGCCGCCGGCGTCTCCGGCGTCGGCCGCGTCGAGGTGTGGATGACCAAGGACTCCGGCCAGTCCTGGCAAAAGATCGGCGAGGACAAGAAGCAGAAGAGCCCGGTCGAGGTGACCCTGCCCGGCGAAGGCGTCTTCGGCGTCAGCCTGGTCGTCACCAACGGCCGCGGCTTCGGCGGCGTCCCGCCGCAACCCGGCGATCAGCCCGATTACTGGATCGAGGTCGACCTGACCCGGCCGAGCGGCGAGATCACCGCGGTCCGGCCCAGCGGCGCCGACGACGGCTCGATGGTCATCAGCTGGAACGCCCGCGACAAGAAGCTGGCCGATGAACCGATCGACCTCTACTTCGCGACGACCCGGGAAGGGCCGTGGACGCCGATCGCCAAGGGACTCAAGAACGATGGGGCGCACCGCTGGTCGCCGCCGCACGACGTCGCATCGCACGCCTACATCCGCATGGTGGTGCGCGACATGGCGGGCAACTCGGTGACCTGCGAGACGACACACCCGATCGCGCTCGACGACCTGTCCCGGCCGCGCGGCCGCGTCCTCGGCGTCAGCACGACACCGCGCAGCGGCGGTCTGGACGGCGGCGTCGGGCCGTGAGCCGTCGACCGTGAACAAGCTACGGATGGGGGAGGAGGGGAAAGACCCGCGCCGCGAGGCGCGGGTCTGTTTCTTTGCAATCCGTCGGCCGGGGCGGCCGCCGGCTTTCTGACATCCCTCCTTGTTTTGCCCTTTCAGGCCGACGCACTGCTTCAAACGACCGTGAACCCAGGACGTTGCCCTGGGCTTTCTTGTTCGGTCCCTCCGAGGCGTTGCCGGTTCGCGTGGTTGCCGGGTCGGGGCGTTGCCGGGTCGGGGCGTTGCGGGTCGGGGCGTTGCGGGTCGGGGCGTTGCGGGTCGGGGCGTTATGGCCGCCGCAGGGCTGCGTCTTTGCGCCCGGAGCGCTTGCACAAGGAATGATGCCACGGCGCCGTGGCCGACGGGCCAAACACGGGCCATGCGCTCGAAGGAGCCAACGTCCTGAACGCCAAAGCCCTGGAAGCGCCACGGCCCTGAAAAGGGCCGAACAAGAAAGCCCAGGGCGCCGCCCTGGGAAAGACACGCGGGTCTTCGGCAGTAGCCCTGTAAGGGCGAAACAAAAGACGGCGCCTCTCGCGCCAGGACCACCGCGTCTGAACGAACCGCCGAGTTCATGACGCGATGGGGAAGGTCGTCTTGCACGAGACAACTCGGGCCCACCTTGTTTTGCCCTTTCAGGGCGCCACGGCTTGAAACGACTCGTGGTCCCAGGGCGTCGCCCTGGGCTTTCTTGTTTGGCCCCTTCCGGGGCGTTACGTTAACCCCTTCGGGGGTTACGGTCGCCGTGCGCTGGACTTGGCGTGAAGCCCCGGCGCCAGGGTATTCCCCACGGCGCCGTGGCCGACGGGCCAAACACGGGCCATGCGCTCGAAGGAGCCAACATCCTGAACGCCAAAGCCCTGGAAGCGCCACGGCCCTGAAAAGGGCCGAACAAAAGCCCAGGGCGCCGCCCTGGGAAAAACACGCGGGTCTTCCGGCGGTAGCCCTGTAAGGGCGAAACAAAAGACAGCGCTCTCGCCCAGGACCACCGCGTCTGAACGAACCGCCGAGTTCATGACGCGATGGGGAAGGTCGTCTTGCACGAGACAACTCGGGCCCACCTTGTTTTGCCCTTTCAGGGCACCACGGCTTGAAACGACTCGTGGTCCCAGGGCGTCGCCCTGGGCTTTCTTGTTTGGCCCCTTCCGGGGCGTTATGTTGAACCCTTCCGGGGCGTTACGTTGACGCCTTCGGGGGTTACGGTCTCCGTGCGCTGGACCTGGCTTACTGACCGCTGCGCAAAGAACGTCAAGTTGGAAGGCGAGGATTTCCCGGAAAACACAGGCCGTTACGACTGAGGGACTTGATCTCCTTTGCGCAGCTGTCAGTAAAGACCCGGCGCCAGGGTGTTCCCCGGGGCTGTCTTGTTTGGCCCCGGTGAACGGTTGCGTTTTTTGCAGTACAATCGACCTTGGTTTTTTCTCGTTTTCCGGGGGACTCCGTCCATGCCTTCGCCGCGCCGTCTCATCGCTGTTGTCACGCTCCTTCTTGCGCCCGCCGGGCTTTGCGCCAACACAAGCAACAGCCTCATGGACGTGTCGCGCGACAGCAAACGCCTCCTCGTCGCCAACACCGACAACGGCACGGTTTCGATCGTCGATGCCGAGAAGAAGGCCGTCCTCCACGAGATCAAGGTCGGCAAGAAGCCAGAGGGTGTTTCGTGGATCGGCGCCGGCCCGACCGCCGTCGTCACTCTTTACGAAGGCAGCGCGGTGGTCTTCATCGACGCCGACAAGGGCACGGTTCTCGAAAAGGTCACGACGAAGGCGGAGCCGTACGGCGTCGTCGTCAACAAGGACGGCACGCGGGCCTGGGTGACGCATGAATACCCCGGCCTGGTCAGTGAGATCGACACGGCCTCCCGCAAAGTGATCCGCGAGATTCCGGCCGGCAGCCACGTCCGCGGCATCGCCCTCGCCCCGGATGAGAAGCGCGTCTACGTCAGCGAGTTCTACTCCGGCATCCTCAACGCGGTTGACCTCGGCAAGGCGGAAGTCGTCGAATCCTGGAAAGGACACAGCACCGACAACCTTGCCCGCCATGTCCTGCTGCACCCCACCCGGCCCAAGGCCTACCTGGCCCACATCCGCTCGATCATCCACATCACCGATGGCCGGGGTTCCATCTTCCCGCAGCTATCGATCTGCGACTTGAAGGCGGGGCCGGGCAAGCGACGCATTTCCATCGGCATGGACACGTTCAACAGCGTCTACGTGGTGACCAACCCGTGGGAGAGCGACATCGCGCCCGACGGCAAGCGCTTCTACATCATCTACGCCGGCACCAACGACATGAACATGTGCAACGTCGTCGATGACGACTATCAAGAAGTATCGCGCATCAGCCTGCCGTCGCGCACCGGGACCAACCCGCGGGCGGTGCGCGTCAGCCCCGACGGCCAGGCGGTCTACATCTACAACTTCCTCGACTTCGAGGTCTCGGTCCATGACGCCAAGACGATGGCGGTGAAGGGGAAAATCAAGGTATGCGAGCCGGCCAAGACGCCGGAATGGATCCGCGGCAAGGTCCTCTTCAACACCGCCAACTTCCCGATGACGAGCGCCCGCTGGATCGCCTGCTCCTCCTGCCACCCCGACGGCCATCACGACGCCCGCGCCTGGAGCAACCCCGAGGGCCTGCGCAAGACCACCGCCCTCTACGGCCTGGCCCACACTCATCCGCTCCACTGGTCCGCCGACCGCGACGAGGTGCAGGACTTCGAGTACACGATCCGCAGCCGGCTCATGGCGGGGCCGGGCCTCATCAAGGGGACGATGAAGCTCAAGCGCGGTTTCGAGAAGATCGAGCTCGAGGAGAAAACCTCGGGCCGCTCCAAGGACCTGGACGCCATCGCCATCTACTGCAATACCTTCGAGTTCCCGCTGTCGCCGCACATCTCCGCCCCCGGCAAGCTGAGCGCGCAGGCGCAGCGCGGCAAGGGGCTCTTCTTCAACAAGGAGGTCAACTGCGCCAGCTGCCACAGCGGGCCCTACTACACCGACTCCAGCCTCAAGAAGCCCTTCAACCTGCACGACGTCGGCTCCTGGTCCAAGGAGATCGACCCCAACGAGAAGATGGGCCCGGCCTATGACACGCCGACTCTCCTCGGCATCTACCGGACCGCCCCCTACATGCACCACGGCAAGGCGAAGACGCTGATGGAGGTGCTCACCGTGTTCAACAAGGAGGACAAGCACGGCAAGACGAGCCACCTGAAGAAGAACGAACTCGAGGACCTGGTCGAGTTCCTCAAGTCGCTCCCTTACGAGGAGCCGCCGATGGTGACGGAGAACACGGTGCCGTACCACGCGCTGGGGCTGCCGAAGAAGAAGGAGTGACGATGCCGAGTCCGTTTCCGGGCATGGATCCGTGGCTGGAAGAGCCGGCGCGCTGGCAGAACGTGCATCAAAAGCTGATCACGGCCCTGGCCGACGTTCTCAACCGGGACATGCCGCCGCACTATGTCGCGGTGATGCAGGAGCGGCTTGTCGTCGAGCGGCCCAGGCAAGAAGGGTTGCCGGATGTCGGCGTGTTGCAGGCGGCGCCCGAGAAGGCGAAGCCGGGGCCCAGGAGTTCGGGCGCGGGTCTGGTCGTGGCGCCGTGGGTCAACATCCGGGCGAAGGAGCGCGAAATTCGCGAGCCCTATATCGAAATCATCAAGCCAAAGGAACCGGGTCGCATCGTCACGGGCATCGAGGTTCTCAGCCCGAGCAACAAGAAGCCGTCGTCCGATGGCCGAGCCCAGTACACGAAGAAACAGGAGATGATGCTCGCCTCGGGCACGAACTTGCTGGAGATCGACCTGCTCCGCTACGGCTGCCATACGGTGGCCGCGTCGCTCGACGAGCTGACGGAATACACTCCCTGGGACTATCTCGTCTGCCTTGCCCGCGCGGGAGCCGACACGCGTCAGGTCTGGCCGATCTCGGTTCGCAATCCACTGCCGAATATCGCCGTGCCCCTGGTCCCAGCGGACGGCGACGTTGTCGTGTCCTTGCAGCAGATTCTCGATCAGATCTACGACGTGGCGCGCCTGTATTTGCTGATCGATTACTCACGCCCGGCCGTGCCGCCCCTTTCCGCCGAGGATGCCGCCTGGGCGCAGGCAATTCTGGCGAAGGCCGTTGACCAACAAAACTCCACCCGCAATGGCGGCCCATGATCAGAGAGGCGAGATGGTTACAAAACCGACCTCACTGGCGTGCATATTCCTCCTTCTGACCGCCGTGGCGCCCTGCGCCCACGCCCGGGAGACAAGGGATCAAATACGCTACGATAACAAGGGCGACATCGTCGCCGTCTGCTTTCAGAACACCACCATCGCGCTCGGCCGCAAGATGAGCGAGATGCCCAACATCTTCCCGAAGGAGCTACGGCAGACGAAAACCATTGTGAGGAGCCTCGGCGATTCGAGAGAGTTCTGGTACTTCACATTCGATCAGGCCGCCGACAGGAAGCTCGTCTCCATCTGGGTCCTCTCCGGCTATTGACGAAAGCGCCCCACGTGAACCCCGCCGCCAAAGACCGTTACCATGTCGCCCTCGACGCCGCGCGCGAAGCCGGGCAGTTTGCCCTGCGCTACTTCGATAGCGACGTCGCCGTCGAGTGGAAGGCCGACCACTCCCCCGTCACCCTCGCGGACAAGGGCGCCGAGCAGCTGTTGCGCGCGACGCTGCTGGGCAAGTTCCCGGACGACGGCTTCCTCGGCGAGGAGTCCGGGACCCGCGCCGGGTCGTCCGGCTTCCGCTGGATCATCGATCCGATCGACGGCACGCGCAGCTTCGTGCGCGGCGTCCCGCTCTGGGCCACCCTCGTCGGCCTGGAATACAAGGGGGAGCCGATCGCGGGCGTCACCTACCTGCCCGCCCTCGGTCAGACGTTCCGGGCGCTGCGCGGCGACGGCGCCTTCCGCGACGACCGGCCGATCCATGTCTCGAAGGTCGACACGCTCAAAGAAGCGCATCTTTTCTACTCGAGCATCACGTGGTTCACGCGCGCCGGCGTCGAGAAGGCGTTCCTCCAGCTGGCGGCGCAGACGCAACGGCAGCGCGGCTTCGGCGACTTCTACGGCTTCGTGCTGGTCGCGCAGGGTTCGGGCGACATCATGCTCGAGCAAGGCGTGCACGCCTGGGACCTGGGGGCTTTGGTCCCGCTCATCGAGGAAGCGGGTGGCCGGATCACCGCCTGGGACGGCGCGCGCGACATCGAGCGGCCCGACGTGCTGGCGACGAACGGGCTCTTGCACGAGGAAGTGCTGCGGCTCTTGAATGCGGACGGCCCTGCTACTTGAGACTGATGGGGATGGTGTTGTCGCCGCTCTTCACGTCGAACTCCAGGCCGGAAGTCGCGAGATCTTCGTACTTCTTCGGCAGCGCCTGCCAGTTCTTGACATCGGCCTCGTCGGGCCCGATGCGTTTGCCGTCGCGGATGCCCGAAGGCAGGTCTTTGGGATTGAGGGCGATGACGACGACCTTGCACTTGCCGGTGGGCACGCCCTTGATGGCGTACTTGCCGTCGCTATCGACCTTGGCGCCGTGAGGCACGCCGTCGGCGCCGTAGAAGTTCACTTCCCCGACCTTGACGGGCTTGCCGTTGTATTCGACGGAGCCCGAGACATTCCCGGCGCCTCCGCCGCAACCGCACAGGCTCGGGAGGAGAAAGAAAGCGAGAAGAAACAGACGAGTAGGGCTCGGCATGTGGAACTCGTGGAAGTGGAGGTGAAACAAGCGAGGACGAGGCTGCCCTCGTCCTCGACGTCGTGGCGTCTGCTCTTAGCTGTCGAAATTCACGGAAGACTCGCCACCCGCCCGCGATGCCGCGTTCGGGAGCAAAGCGCTGGCGTTGTAGGAGATGATGCGCACGGAGGCGTCGCCCAGGGCCCAGCAGCCCCCGCTAGGGCTGTAGTGCCAGAAGCCGTAAATGTCGGAGGTGCTCGCCGGGTTACCCTGATGATAGCCGTACGTGGCGCCGGTCCCCACCGACTGCGCGACATCCTGAAACGCCGTCGAATCCCACCAGCCCCAGTAGCTGTCGGATGTCGGAGGCCGGGGGCCGACCATGAGGGTGTTGCTCGTGCCGTCGGTGATATGGGCCATGGCGACCTTGGTCGAGCAGATGATGCCGCGATTGGAATAGGTATTGTTGCCGTCGCCAACGACCGCCAGGTAGCTGGTGAGACCGTAAGAGTTCGAGTAGACCTTGCCGTTGTTGGGATCACCCGGATCGATGAAGACCGAGAGCATGGCGTTGGACGGCGTGGTTTTCAGCTGCTCGATGTTGGGCAGGATGGCGCGGATCCAGTTGTTCGACCCACCCACGGCGGTGTTGTTGAACGCCAGCGGAAAGGCTTTGCGCTGGTCATGGTAATTGTGCAGGCCGATGGCAATCTGCCGCAGATTGTTCAGAGACTGCGTGCGCGCGGCAGCCTCACGGACCTTCTGCACCGCCGGAACCAGCAGCGAGATCAGGATGGCGATGATCGCGATCACGACGAGAAGTTCGATGAGGGTGAAACCCCGTCGTCGAAAGAACGAACCTTTCATGCGAGAACCTCCAAGAAGAAGAACAAAGAATACCCAGAAGCCGAAAGGGAAAACCATCCGGCCCGGGCAAAAAACGCGTAACCTGAGGAAACACACTCTGTGAAGAGTCGATGAAAATCCAGCCGTGGAACGGCTTCCAACGATCTAGATTAGGAGAGGATTCTTAGATCAATTCGCCGATGGAGAGGATCGTACAAAGGCAAAAAGCGGTTGTCAATGAAAAAGCGAAAAAATTGGCACCATAGCCAAATGAGAAGTGATGAAGGCTGCTGCGTTGCGCTTGAGTCTCACGAGCGGCCCGGCGGCGTTGTAGTCGGGAGCGATCCGGTTCGTGCTATCGGCTTCAGTCGTGCCTCCTCAAAGATCGGGTAAGAAGGGGAGGAGGGCCACTCCTCCCGTTGCCAGCCGTCAATTGTCGAAGTTGACGCTCGCCTCGCCGCCGGCTCGCGTCGCCGCGTTTGGAAGCAATGCGCTCGCGTTGTAGGAGATGATGCGCACGGAGGCGTCGCCAAGCGCCCAACATCCGCCGCTGGGGCTGTAGTGCCAGAACGCGTAAATGTCGGAGGTGCTGGCCGGGTTGCCCTGATGATAGCCGTACGTGGCGCCGGTCCCCACCGACTGCGCGACGTCCTGAAACGCCGTGGAATCCCACCAGCCCCAGTAGCTGTCGGCGGTGGGAGGCCTGGGCCCGACCATGAGCGTGTTGCTCGTGCCGTCGGTGATGTGAGCCATGGCGACCTTGGTCGAGCAGATGATGCCCCGGTTGGAATAGGTGTTGTTGCCGTTGCCCACCACGGCCAGGTAGCTGGTGAGGCCGTAGGAGTTCGAGTAGACCTTGCCGTTGTTGGGATCGCCCGGATCGATGAACACCGTAAGCATGGTGTTGGACGGCGTGGTTTTCAGTTGCTCGATGTTGGGCAGGATGGCGCGGATCCAGTTGTTCGAGCCGCCCACGCCGGTGTTGTTGAACGCCAGGGGGAAGGCTTTACGCTGGTCGTGGTAGTTGTGCAGGCCGATGGCGATCTGCCGCAAGTTGTTCAGAGACTGCGTCCGAGCCGCCGCTTCGCGGACTTTTTGCACCGCGGGAACGAGCAGGGAAATCAGGATAGCAATGATCGCTATCACGACGAGAAGTTCAATGAGGGTGAAGCCCTTTCGTCGACGTGACGGACTGACCATGAGAACCTCCAGAAAAAATGAGAAAGACCACACTGTGGCGGACGCCGCCTCACCACAGGCCCGATAATCATGAGAACTCAGGTTTTCGCGTTTAGAAAACCCATATCCCCAAGACACAAATGAATAAACCTACTAATTCACTGACTCCGGAACGCAAAAAGATTTGTAAATCCTAATACATCGCACAGGCTAAACGCCTTGATGGCGCCTGTCAATTAGAAAAAACAAAAAACCCGAGAATCTTCGTTCGACACGCTGCGGCGTCGAGCGCGTTTTTCATTGGAAGCTAAGCCCGGGCTGAAGTGGAAAGCTCGCTTGGTCGCACTTACCGGGAACGCAACGTCCTCCCTCCCTACAAAACGCTTGCCCTGGGCCATGCGCTGCCGTACCCTGCGGATTACACCGCAAACGTCATCCGAGAGGACACCCCCATGCGCTCCCTGCCGCTCTTGGCCCTGCTCCTCGCCGCTCCCGCCCTCGCCGGCGAAAAGGAAAAGCTCTTCGTCGCCACCCCGTTCACCAAGGACATCTGGACCCCCGGCATCGAAGGGCCCAACTGCGACAAGGACGGCAACGTCTACGCCGTCAACCTCGACAAGGAGCAGACCATCGGCAAAGTGACGCCCGATGGTCACGCTTCCGTCTTCGTCACCCTCCCCGGCAAGAGCACCGGCAACGGCATCGTCTTCGATCCCGCCGGCTTCATGTACGTCGCCGATTACGTCGGGCACAACGTCCTCAAGATCGACCCGAAAACGAAGAAGATCAGCGTCTACGCCCACGACGACCGCATGAACCAGCCCAACGACCTCGCGATCCATCCCAATGGCGACCTCTACGCCAGCGATCCGAGCTGGGCCAAGAGCACCGGCCAGCTCTGGCGCATCGACAAGGCGGGTAAGACGCACCTCATCGCGAAGGACATGGGGACGACCAACGGCATCGAGGTCAGCCCGGACGGCAAAACGCTCTATGTCAACGAGAGCGTGCAGCGCAACGTCTGGGCGTTCGCCATCGATAAAGACGGCTCCATCAAGGACAAGCGCCTCCTCGCCAAGTTCCCCGACCATGGCTTCGACGGCATGCGCGCCGACGTCGAGGGGAACCTCTACATCACGCGGCACGGCAAGGGAACGGTCGCCGTCCTCTCTCCCGAAGGCAAGGTGCTGCGCGAGATCGACGTCCTGGGCACGAAGCCGTCCAACATCTGCTTCGGCGGCAAGGATGGGCGCACGGTTTACGTCACCGAGGTCGACGGCAAACGCCTCGTGCAATTCCGCGTCGACAAGCCCGGGCTGGCCTGGAAGCGCTGGCAGGACGCCGACCCGACCTGCTGCGACGTCGACGAAGGCTTCCGCGACATGTTCAACGGCAAGGACCTGACCGGCTGGGTCAACGTCAACTGCGACAAGAGCACCTTCTTCGTCCGCGACGGCATGATCATCACCACGGGCCGCCCGACCGGATTTTTGCGGACGGACAAGCAGTACGAGAACTTCATCATGGAGTTCGAGTGGAAGCACATGCCCAAGCCGATCACCGCGGTTGGCAACTCCGGACTTTTTGTGTGGGGCGACCCGATCCCCGCGGTCGGCACCGGCTACACGCGCGGCATCGAGGTGCAGGTGCTCGTGAACCTGGAGAAGCCCGGCTTCTACACCAGCCAGGGGGACATCTTCAGCATCTGGGGCGCCAAGTGCAAACCGGACCGCCCCCATCCCAACGGCTGGGACCGCTGCCTCCCCAGCGAGAACCGCACCAAGGGCGCCGGCGAATGGAACCACTACCGTGTCGAAGGGAACGATGGCGCCATCAAGCTGGCGGTCAACGGCAAGATCGTCAGCGGCGTGCATAGCTGCAACCCGCGCAAGGGCTACCTCGCCCTCGAATCCGAAGGCTCCGAATGTCACTTCAAGAACCTGAAGATCAAGGAACTGCCGACCAAGAACCCACGGCCAGAGGAGATCGCGGACGTCGACAAGGGCTTCAAGAGCATCTACACCGGCCTCAACCTCGACGGCTGGAAGGCCGACCCGAAGAACAAGGGCGCCTGGAACCCGCGCGACTTCATGCTCGATTACAACGGCAAGGGGACCGACCTCTGGAGCGAAAAGGAATACGGCGACTTCGAGATGATCGTCGACTGGCGCTTCCCCGCCAAGCCGAAGAAGACGCTGCGGCCTGTCATCCTCCCCAGCGGCGAGGAGGCGAAGGACGACGCCGGCAAGCCGAAGATGGTGGAGGTCGACGACGCGGGCGACTCCGGCATCTACCTGCGCGGCAGCTCCAAGAGCCAGGTCAACATGTGGTGCTGGCCCATCGGCTCGGGTGAAGTCTACGGCTACCGCACCGACCCGAAGATGTCCGCCGAGGTCCGCAAGGGGGTGACGCCGAAGGAACGGGCCGACAAGCCGCTCGGCCAGTGGAACCGCTTCCACATCACGATGAAGGGGGACCGGTTGACAGTAGTCTTGAACGGCAAGACGGTGATCGAGAACGCCCAGCTGCCGGGCGTGGCGCCGCGCGGACCGATCGCGCTGCAGCATCATGGGGACGCGGTGCAGTTCGCGAATCTGTTTATTCGGGAGTTGAAGGATTAGGCTGGTGGACACGGCCGCGCTTGACGGACGGGTCTGCCGCGGACGACTGCTCGACGGGAGTCACGCGGCGAGATTGTTGTGGAAGGCGCCCCCTTCCGACGTACGTGAGCCCTAGGATCGGGCGGTCATGAAAGGGCAAAGCCATGGTAGGATAAAACGTGCCACAGGATGCGGACATCGCTGACGATCTGATCTCCGGCAGCCTCAAAAGGGCGCGGTCGTATCACGCCGATTATGGCACGAAGACGTACGGAGAGATCAAAGCTCTCGCGGCCGCCAAGCCGCCGAACAACAAGGCGCGGCAGATGAAAAAACTGATTGAGAATTCACAGCGGCTGCGGCAGAAAGGAAAGGGACGAAGGTCATGAGCAACGCGCGTACTTTCAAGCAACGTCTGGCAACGGTTTCACGTCGTTGGGAAAAGGAAGACTACGACCACGCCCTTGCCGAAGTCGATCGGATGCGTGAAGCGTGGCCCGGAAACGCCCACTTGCATATCTTGTGGGCGAGCCTCGTCCAACTGCAGGAGACGCCAATGCACACGTTGGACGATGCGAAAAAGGCGTTGGGGCAAGCGGCGGAATTCGCACCTTGTTCTCCCGCCGCCTCGATCGAGCTTGGCCATTTCGCCGACTCGGTGGAAGACGATCCTCGCGCCTCCGTCAAGTTCTTTTCGGAGGCCGTCACGGGAGCACGACAACTGTTGATCGAGGGTCTGACTGGCCAGGCGAAGGCGCTTTCGCAATTGGGTCAGCGTCAGGAGTTTCTGCGCTGCGTGTCGCAACTGCTCGACCTGCTGCAATGGCAAGAAACGCCCGCGGTAGAAAAAAAGCAAGCCCAGCTATTGGAATCGGCCTCCGGCCGAGTCTTTTCCGTCCATGTCAAGGGGCCTTTTCCAGAAGAAGTGGAAGACTTGCTCCATGAGGCCATCGAAAGTCGTTCGGCGTGACGGAGAAACGCAATTCCGTAATGCCGACGACGCGAACGATGAGGGCCGCGGCGCGATGCCGCGGCCCTTCGTCTTTGGCGGCGAGGCGTAGCGGAACTCGCCAGAGTTCCGAGTGTCAGGCGGAATGCCAGGCGGAAGTCTGGCGACTTCCGCCACAGCAGATTCGCGCACGCCGATTCAGTCGTTGATGTGATGCGCACCTTGCCAGACCTGGTCTCCGGTCGCAGCGCTCCAGAGCGTCAAGCGACCGCCGTCGAAAGACGCGACGAGCGGCAGGCGGTCGAGCGTCCAGCGCGGCGCGGGCGTGTACTCCACATGCCAGGGATGTTCGCAGTAGCGAAGGACCGTGATGGCGCAGAGGCGGACGCCGTTCTTGCAAATCACCTCATGCTCGGCGGTGGGCTGACCGCGGCGAACGATCCAGGGGCCGCCGGCGTCGAGCGCTTCATGCCACTCGTCGGCATCCTTCAGCGGAAATCCGGACCTGGGATCGAGCTTGGAACCGCAACCACGGTAAAGAAGGAACAGGACCAAACCACCGCCAAGAAGAGACGCAGCGATCGAGGTGCGAGACATGGCGCCTCCTGGAAGCTCAAAAGGTTTGGCGCGCGTTCTCACCGCTGAGAACGCAGAGAACCCGGACACAGGGATTGCTCGATCAATCCCGTACTGGCCAACTCAAAAACGCTTGGCCAGTACGTGACAAGGCGCAAACTGTGTCCCCAACCGGGCTTGCACGCCGCGCATCGCCGTTCCGGTCACGAACGGCCCGTGCCCGCTTCCAACGAACTCGCTTTTCTCACCGCGGAGACGGAGAGGAGGCGGAGACGAGAGTTGGGAGATCATCAAGCGAGCTCTTTCGGAGTCCCGGTGAGGCTTGGACCGGACGTGACTGGGGTTTTGTCGGCGCCTGGGTGGGGAATCGCGGGGTTGTCCGCACAACCCCGCGCGAAACTCAAACCACGTCAAGGTCAAGCGCCAGCGGATCGCTGAGAACCCCATAGCTATCCAGGGCCTGGGCGAACAGCTTGTGGGCGCCTGAGGTGGAGAAGGTGAAATTCAAGGTCCACACGCCCGGGCTGGTCTGGGCTCCATAGCCGAGCAGAACGTCTGGAACGCCGTCGTTGTTAGTGTCCTCGTAGAAGGCGACCTGAGTGATGGTGCTGTTGGGGTTGGCGTCGGTGATGTTCGAGACCGTGAGCGTCACCGGTACCCCCGCCGTGGGGTTGGCGTCAGCCGCGAAGGAGCCGATCTGCGGGGCGGATGGCGCAACATACGATGCGACGGGTGCGAACTGCTGGGCGTAGATTCCCGCGTCATCACTGGGGCCATAGCCTTGCCACGCGACAACGAATCTGTTACTCCCGGTGGCGGCCACGCCTGGAGAGAACTGCGGGCCTTGCGTCGTCCTGTTCGCGATCGTCACGGGATCCGGCGTCGTCGCACCGGCGGGCAGACGCCTCATATGCACTTCGCCATCCCAGGGGTGTCCATATCCACCCGGCGCCGTGGTCCACACGAAAGTAGCGTTCCCCAAGCCGTCCGCGTCCATGGCAACCGAAGCGGGCAGCCCAAACGCGACATCGCCGAGATTAACGGGTCCGACAGCGAGCGTGCCGTTCGCGTTATAGATTTGGGCTCGTCCCCCTAAAGTGCTGTGGTCGTAGGTGACAACGAACCGGCCATTCACGTTCATCGCCACGGACGAAAACAAGGTTTCCCCGGTGGCGGCGGTCGTGCCCCCAGTCGCGACGGTGATCTTGCTGCCGGATGCTTTGCCCGCGGAGGTGTACTGCTGAGCGAAGACGGCTGTGGAAGCTACGCCGCCGCGGTTGCCGACAATATCGTCCCACACTACCACGAAGTTGCCGGCGCCCGCCATGGCCACGCTCTGTAGCCCATTTTCCAAACCGGGAGTGGCGAACGTGATCGCGGACCCATTGACGACCCCTCCCGATGTATAGCGCTGCGCCATCAGGGTGGGAGGCCCAAACCCCCGTCCCCCTTTTGCGGTCTCTATGCGGTAAGTGATGACGAAGTCCCCAAAGGTATCGGCGGCAATGCCGTACAGCCCGCCTGTCGTGCTGGCGTTACCCGCGAGCACCGTGATTAGGCTGCCCACGGGGGCGCCGGTGTCGGCTCTGAAGGTCTGCGCGTAGATCGAATTGACCCCTATCGCATCGTCACGAGTTTGCCACGAAACCATGAATCGGCCACCGTCGGCAGCGTTGCCCGCCATTGCGACCTTGGGCATGGCGCCCGAATTTGCGCTGTCGGCGAACGTCGCCACGGCGACATCGCCGGTGCGCGCTGTGCCGTCAGCGTTGAAAACGCGGGCGAAGATCGTGTCCATTCCCCCGGGCACAACGGTGCGCCAGGCAACCACATAGTCTCCCGCCGCATCCGCCGAGACAGAATCAACTCCGGTTTCGTAACCCCCGAAGGTTCCGGCTCCCTGTTGCCCGGCGGTCGTCTGGTTGACCAGCGTCTCCGGCCCGGCCGGCGCGACACCCACAAAGGGCTGGTAGCGGACGCCGAAATCGACGCCGGTGATTGTGGTCGAAGCGGGCAACGGATTGCGACGCGTGCTCACCGTTGTGTCCACCCAGCGCCCAGGGACGCCCGGCTGATCAAGCTGCAACACGCGCGAAATCGAGTAGTAAGTTGACTGCAGATCCGTGAAGCTATAGGCCCCGTTGGCGTCCGTTACCAAGAATGGTTCGCCAGGATTGAGCACGTTGCTTGGCGCCAAGGGCAGCGACTGGGGGCCATCCAGAAAGACCTTCCAACCGGCGAGCCCGGACTCGCCCGCATCGAATACGCCGTTACCGTTGGCATCGTTGAAGACGTGCCCCTGGACGGTGCTCGGCACGCAGCGATCCTCCAGCATTTCCAGGAACAGTTTGCAGCTCGCCCTCTTGCGACCAGCGCCCCGGTTCACAACGGCGCCGCGGCGGGGACGAAACCAGCTCAGGAGCGAAGACAGCATGAGGGGACTCCCGGGTTAGGACGCGGACTCTCAATAGAATCACTCAGCGCCGGGGGCCACGGAGGCGAGGGCGACGCCGAGGTGATTACCAGCTCTGCGTGTCCACCCACCGCGGCGGGAGATGTGTGACCGAGATTAGACAAAAGGCGAAAAAAAGACAAAGGCGGCCGCGAAATCGGATTCGCGGCCGCCTTTGCTCACTTGACCGATTCGCGGATCGTCAGCGTATGGCGGCCGACATTCGCCAGCGCCCGCAGATGCTGGGGCGCCACGCGGATCATGACAACGTCTGCACCTCCACGGACAGCACAGCCGGCAGGTCGCGGATGATCGGCGTCCAGTTGTCCCCTGCGTCCGCCGATGCGTACACCTGCCCGGCAGTCGTGCCGAAGTACACGCCGCATTGATCCAGTGCATCGACGGCCATCGCGCCGCGCAAGACGTTCACGTAGCAGTTCTCCTGCGGCAGCCCCCTCGTCAGCGGCTCCCACTCGTTGCCGCCGGTGCGGCTGCGGAAGACGCGCAGCTTCCCCTCGGGCGGGTAGTGCTCCGAGTCGCTCTTGATCGGCACGACATAGACGGTGTCCGGCTCGTGGGCGTGTACCACGATCGGGAAGCCGAAGTCGGTCGGCAGGTTGCCGCTGATCCTGCGCCACGACTCGCCGGCGTCGTCGGATCGCATGACGTCCCAGTGCTTTTGCATGAAGAGCACGTCCGGCCGCGACGGGTGACGGGCGATGCTGTGGACGCAGTGGCCGATGTCGGCCTTGGGGTCGGGCAGGAAGTTGGAGCTCAATCCCCGGTTGATCGGCTTCCACGATCGGCCGCCATCGTCGGTGCGGAAGGCGCCCGCCGCGGAGATGGCGACGACGATCCGGTCCGGTTTGCCCGCATCGAAGAGGACGGTGTGCAGGCACAGGCCGCCGTTGCCGGGGATCATGGCGGCGCCGTACTGCTCGCGCAGGGCCGGCAATTCCCGCCATGTGTGGCCGCCGTCTGTCGAGCGGAACAGGGCGGCGTCCTCGACGCCGGCGTAGACCACTTCGGGGTCGGTGGGGGACGGCTCGAGACGCCAGACACGCTTGAACTCCCAGGGGCGCACCGTGCCATCCCAGATCGGGTGTGCCGTGAGCGGCCTGCCGGTTCCCGGGGAAGCATCGTAGACGAAGCGGTTGCTCTCCCCCCGGGACGTCTCCGACCCACATGCCTTCTGCCTGGCCGCCGTGAGGATCTCGCCTATCAGGGGGCTCTGCCCTTGGACCGAGGCTTCGGGCATAGTGGTTGACTTGCTGGGCGAAGCAGGTGGGCGCCAGGTTTTGCCGCCGTCGTCGGAACGCTGAATGACCTGCCCGAACCATCCGGTGTACTGCGACGCGTAGAGCCGGTTCGGGTCAACGGCCGAGCCCTTGATATGGTGAATCTCCCAGCCCCCGAAGTGAGGGCCGCTGACATCCCACCGCTGGCGCTTGCCGTCCGCCGTGAGGATGAATGCCCCCTTGCGTGTCCCCACCAGAACGCGGACTCGGCTCATCTTCGTCTCCCCGTTGAGTGTCCGGACTCTCTTGGCCGAACAGGCGAGTAGCTCGACAGGCTCTGGCGCAAAACAACAATGGCCATCGAGCTATTTCGCCGCGCCGGTTGCCTATTCCTGTGCCGGTTGCCGAACCGGAAACAACCGGCGCGGCGGGCGAGCCGGGGAACGGCCCCAGAACCTCAGCGCCGGAGCCACGGAGATGAGGGCGAGGCCGAGGTGAATACGGCTCTGCGTATTCACCCACCGCCGCCGGAGATGTGTGACGGAGAGATGAAAAAAAGGCCAAAAGAGACGAGGGCGCCGCGAAATCGATTCGCGGCTGCGGTCTGCTCACTTAACAAATTCGCGGATCGTCAGCGTGTAGGGGCCGGTATTTTCCAATGATTCCGGGCCTAACACCCAATAGGTCCCGTCTTTTGATGGCGCGAAAATCAGGCACATCAGCCGGGGCATCCCGAGGGTGGTATGCACGGACTGGTGGCGGTAGATTTTTCCGCGGGCGTCACGCAGGACAGGGTAGAGACGGAAGGCCGAGGTTTCCACGTCGACAACGTAAGTCTTCCCTGCTTGAAGTGTCTCCTTATGCATCAACTCGCCCGGGGTACCGCTGATCATCCCGGAGACGCGACTAATTCCTTTGAACCGGTCCTGCCCTTCCTTCCTTACTTCTTCCAGGTCGGCCCAGAGCGTTTGCCAGGATACGCGCTCCGGTTCTGGTAGCATTGCAACGTGCTTTTCCTCGCGAACCTCCGCGAAGTCCGGGGTCTTTTGGCAGGATAACAGAAGCAAGCCCACGTCGATGAGCGCGGAAGGGCGGTTTTTCCTGGAATACTCGCGCCAGAAATCCAGATTCGCTCGCATCTCATCGAGCGCGAGCTTTCGCATGGAACGTCTATCCGCCTCCGTGATCTTGTCGTCCTGACCTCCCGAAGCCAGAATCGCGGTTTTGGCGGTTTCGGTTCGTCGCATTGATGTCGGAAAATCGTCGACTCGCGCGTGCGCGTTTTCTTTCGACAACTCAAACAGTCGCTTGCCATCCTTCGTTAGACGCGCCATGTTGCGGTCGGCCTGAACATGACGGGGATCCAGTTCAAGAACTTTGCGGTAGTGCGGGATCGCGCGTTCGGGTTTTTTCTGTTGCTCGGCAACGACGCCCGCGTAGAAGTGTATGTGCTGACATTCGAAAACATCGCGAGTCGACGCGTACTTGTTGGCGAGGTCAGAACCTAGTTGAAAATGCTTGGCTGCGCCCTCCACATCTTTCACCTGCCACAGGGCCTGGGAAAGGCCAAGATGGGCCAGAATATTCAGAGGGTCGCATTCGAGAGCTCGGCGAAAATGGCCAATAGCTCCGTCAAGATCCCTGACTTTCATCAAAGCGTGCGCCAGGTTGTTATGTATGGGACTACTGTCGCCTCGAATGGCCAACGCGCCATAATAATGTGCTACCCTGGCGTCAAAGGTCCGCGAATGTTCACAGGCCTCGATGTGAAGCAGGAAATCCTGTGGGTGGCACATCAAACTCGTGCGGATGAGCAGTGTCGGATCGATCTTGTTCTTCAACAGGCAATGAACCAGTAGCTCAGCTACGTGAGGGGAATGTCGACTCAACTCCGCTTTCTCGGCGAGATCCCGCAATACCTCTGGCTTGGTCCAATTGCCTTCGGTTCGAACCTGGTCGCGCCAGGGGTCGGGGTCGGCCAGCCTGGCGGTCGCCAAGAGCGTTCCGACTCGCGACCTGTCGTCCGTCATTGTGGCCCAGTAATCCAGTGCGGCGACGAGTACAAAACGCAAATTGGAACGTTCAATGACCTGTGCGTGTTTCGCAGGACGGTTATTGGCAAAATCAATTCCCAGGCCTCGAAACACCTTGTCAAAGCCCTTCCCAACCTGCCCAGGAGCCCATACCCCATTAACCAGCGTAGTCGAGCCGAGACGCATGTCGTCCAGCTCCTTGGCTATCTGCCATTCCTTTTCGTCGAGAAGAAGTTGTTCATCAAGCTTTTGCACGCGGGCCGACAAATCGGCGGTGAGCAAGTCCTCATTCTTGGCGGCGAGAGTCTTGGCCTGGCCAAGAGCTGCGCGGGCTTGCGCGAGCTTGCCTTTCCAATCGTCGATCTTGCTCACGATCTGGCTGGCCTTGATCGGATCGGCAAGCTTGGCGTGGATTTCCTGCCGGCGATTTTCCGCGTCGTCGAGGAGTCGGTTCATGTCTTTGGTCAGTTGGTCGCGCTGAGCCTGAAGCTTGTCCTGTTCGCGCTCCGCCCGGTCTTGCTCGGCTTGATACGCGAACCCGGCCGCGGCGCCCAGGACACTCGTAATGACGAAGGTGGCGACGGTAGCAGCGATCACGGCGGGCCGATTGCGTCGCCCCCATTTGGCCAGCCGCTGGCGCAGCGAGGGGCGCCGGGCTCGGATCGGCTCGCTCGCCAAGGAGCGCCGCAAATCCTCCGCCAACTCCTTCGCCGTGGCGTAACGCCCCTCCGGTTCTTTCGCCAGCGCTTTGAGCACGATTGTCTCAAGATCGGCGGGGATGCGGCGATCGTGACGACGAAGGCTCGTCGCGTCGGCTTGCGTGATGTGCTGGATGATCTCCTGGCGATCCTTGCCCTCGGCGGCGGGGCGCAGCGTCAGCAGTTCGTACAACGTGGCGCCGAGCGAATAGACATCGCTGCGGTGATCGACGAGGTCGTGCTTGGCCAGCGCCTGCTCCGGCGACATGTAGCGCAGCGTGCCCAGCAAGTCGCCGCTCATCGTCAGATCGGATTCGGCGGCGCGCCGCGCCAGGCCGAAGTCGGTGACCCAGAGTTGGCCGTGGGCGTCGATCATCAGGTTGCCCGGCTTGATGTCGCGATGGACGATGCCGAGGCTGTGGGCGTGTTCGAGGGCCTCGGCGGCCTGGATGCCCCACTCGGCGGCGCGGCGGAAGTACACCGCATCGCGCGGGATCGGCTCCGTCGTTTTGGCAGCCAAGGGTTCCGTGTCGGCCGACGGGGCGGGAGATTGGCCGGGCCCCGTCGTGGGCGCGTCGGAGGCGGCCGGCGTGGCGCCTCCCTTTTGCTGTCTGATCAGGTCCGCGACGGTTTGGCCATCGACGAACTGCATGGCGAAGAAATGGATGCCACGCTCCTGGCCGACGGCAAAGACGGGAACGATATGCTCGTGCCGCAAGCTGGCGGCGGCGCGGGCCTCGTTGTGGAAACGTTGCAGCTGCCGCGGGTCGAGCGTGGCGGCGAACGGCAGCACCTTCAAGGCGACACGTCGGCCGAGCGAGATCTGCTCCGCCTCGTAGACGATACCCATGCCACCGCGGCCCACCTCGCGGATGAGGCGAAAATCGCCGAGTGTGCCGGACAGTGGCACGTCGTCGGGGGCTGACGCCGGCGCCCCCCTCACCCCCGGCCGCTCTCCCCCTGAGTACAGGGGGAGAGGGGAGGAGGACGGCGAGCCGTCCACAAGCTGAAAAGCCGCCAACACCTTGCGCAAGAGGTCGGCGGCCTCGGGATGGCGGGTGGCGTATTCCTCCACGTCCGGCTTGTCGCCGCGCTTCTGCCGTTCGCGAAAATCGTCCACGACGCCGGCGACCAGGGAGTCCAGGGAAACGCCGTCGGACGTCAAGCCGGTGGGCATGGCATGTCACTCCAGCAGGCCGGAATCGTTCAGCACGCGTTGCAGTCGAATCAGCGCCCGGCCATAGCGCTGGCGGGCGGCGGCCGGCTCGATGTCGAGCAGGCAGCCAATCTCCTCATAGGGCAGCTCTTCCACGTGCCGCATCAGCAGGATCTCGCGATCGCTCTCCGCGAGCCTGGTGACGGCCTGGCCGATGCGCTCGGCCTGCTCGCGCGCGGCCACGTGCGCGCTGGGGGATGGCTGCTTGCAGAGCAACGGCCGAGCCAGCCGGGAGGAAGTCGTCGCGGGCAGGACCACTTCGCGTTCGACCGACCGCTTGGCGCGGCGCCGGTGATCGCGCTGGAGGTTGAGCAACCGCTGGTAGGCGGTCTTGCGTACCCACAGGTGGAAGGGCATCGGCCGGCGTTTGAGAAAATCGTCCATGCGCCGCACTACCTGGAGCTGGGCTTCCTGCACGACGTCGGAGCCGTTGAAGCGGGCGCGCACGCGCGGATCCAGACGGCATTCAACAAAGGCCACGAGATCGGGTTGGAAGCGAGCCAGCAGTTGTTCGAGCGCTTGCGGATCGCCGGCGGCGATTTGCGCGAGCAAGGCCAATGTTCGTTCGGAGTCCGATTTCACGTCGGGCATGGGCGCATTCCTTCCCCCTTCACCCCCTCTTAACGGGAGGATGTGACAGGGTAAAGGAAAAAAGGTTCTTCGTGAAGTCGAGTGGGTGGTTTTTCGCCTCTCGTAGCCATTTCGCCCCGTGATTTACTGGCAAAATGGCGCTTTCCTTCCCTTGGAAACCTGTCACGATGAGTCGATGCCAACTCGACGACAACTCCGTGACGCTTATCGCTTCCCTGGCTTCGAGCCCTTGGCCAGCGTGCGCGGACTCTTTGGCGACTCCCGCGCGTCGTCCTCACCCTCAAGCGGCGACGAAAAAAACGGCATGCGGCCTCTGCGGCCACTCGTTCGCAAGCTTCTACGATCAGAGGCCACGTCAAGTGCGCGACCTGGCCTGTGGGGACAAACGCGTCTATCTCGCCTTCGCCATTCGTCGGGTCGATTGTTGGCGGTGCGGCGCCCGTGAAGACTGAGCGGTTGGATTGGTTGGCCAACAACCCCTTCTACACCAAACGCTTCGCCTTCTTCGTGGGACGTCGCTGCCGGGACAGTTCCATCAAGGCCGTGGCCGACAAGCGCTCCTCGATTGGCATACGGTCAAGGAACTCGACAAGCAGTACATGGCCGAGCAACTCCGCCGCGCCGGCAACCCGACACCGAGGGCCATCGGCATCGACGAGATCGCCATTGGCAGAGGCCACTCCTACCGCATTGTCGTCAGCGACTTGATCCGCTGCCGGCCCATCTGGTTCGGCGGCCAAGACCCGCTCCGAGCAGGGCCTGGACGCCTTCTACGCCTGGCTGGGCCGCGAAAAATCCAGCAAAATCCGCCTGGCCGTCATGGACATGTGGAAGGCGTTTCGCAACTCCACCCTCAAGGAGGGGAACGCCCCGCAAGCCGAGATCGTCTTTGACAAATTTCATGTGCTGCGTCATTTGCAGACGGCCTTGGATCAGGTGCGCAGAGCGAATACGCCCGCCTGACCGGGAAGGATCGCCGTTTCATCAAGGGCCAGAAGTACACGCTGCTGTCACGCTGGCGCAACCTCACCCTCAAGGGGAAGAAAGCATTGAAACTGCTGTTCAAAGTCAACAAACGCCTCAACACGGCTTACCTTCTCAAAGAGTCCTTCGAGCAACTCTGGGACTACGAAACGCCGGGCTGGGCCCAACGCTTCTTCGCCAACTGGCGCGACGCGCTCAAATGGCAGCGGCTCGAACCCTACGAGAAGTTCGCCGCCATGATCGAGGCCCATTGGGACGGCATCGTCGCCTACTGCCACACGGACAACAAAGTCGCCCTGGGCTTCGTCGAGGGCCTCAACAACAAGATCCGCCCCTGCAAAGACGCGCTTCGGCTTCCGCGATGAGGAGTACCTGCGCCTGAAAATCCTCACCTGCATGCTGCCAAAACTGTAAAATTCACCCACTCGACTTCACGAAGAGCCGGAAAAAAAAAACGGGTTGGCGCGGCTTGCCGAGGGACGGCGCGACGGGAAGGGACGCTGGACGCGAAACCGAGTGGACCTTTGCAGGTGGGAGATGGTTGGGATTGTCGCTCGTTCAGGCGGCGCCGAGCTCGGGACGCCTCGTCGTTTGCGAACAGCATCACGGTGATCGAGAAGCGGTCGCGCCGCATCAAGGGCAGATGAGTGAACCGGGTGCGACTACCAAACGCCGACAATGCAGTGATCGCTGAGGGACGGCTTCATGCGTCTCACTTCGCCGCCGTCGCCGCCGTCGCCGCCGTCCCCTCCTTGCCCATTTCGCGGCCTTCGCTGATCAGCCGGTCGAGCGGCACGGGCTCGGGCAGCACGTTGATCGCCACGGGACACGGCAGCCCGCCGCGGGCGTCGAGCTTGCGGAGGAGGTCGACGACCTCCGGATAGCCGGCGCCGAGCGTCACCATCGTCCGCAGCACATCCTCCAGGGCGAGGCTGCACTGCTCGCGGCGCACGCCGGTCCGCGCCGAGATGCGGCTGATGGTGCACAGCTCGTCCCCGTTCTCCACGGAAACGATGAAATCCGACCCCGCCGACAGCCGGAGCGGCGCCTGCACCCGCACCGGGGCGCCGAAGAGGGCGACCTCGGACCGGCCGCTCACCGTCACCTGCACCAGCGACGGCGCTTCGGGGGCCGGCTTGTGCAGCCAGAAGGCTTTGCCGATCGGTTCGGTATTGAGGTAGGGGTTGCGGAACTCGGGGGTCTCCTCCATCATGTCGCGGTTGAGCCGCATGACCCAGAGGGCGCCGCAGCGCAGCGGCGTGTTCGGGCTGGCCAGCATGTGGGCCAGCTTCTGCTTGCAGATCGATTCCTCGCTGCTGCCCAGGGCGAGCAGGGCGTTCATCCGCACGAGGGGATACTGCTCCGCCAGCTTGGCCAATTCGTCCACTCCCGCCATGTTGTCCAGGTACAGGAGCGACTCCGCGGCTGCGAAGCGGACGATCGGGTGCGGGCTGGTCAGTCCCTTCCTGAGCACGGCCACGCTCTCCGTGCCGAGCGCCTCGAGCCGCAGCGCCGCCCGCACCGCGTCGTGCGGCTCGAGCAGCATCTCGCTGAGCCGCTTGCGGTAGGCGACGCTCTTGGCCGGATCCTCGCGGAGCGGCATCAGGCGGACGACGCGCAGGTAGCGCTCCGGGTCGAGGCGATAGTTGTGCGGCACGTAGACGTCGATGCGCTCCTTGCTGACGGCCCGCGCCATGTCGGTCCGCTTCTCGCCGTTGAGCTTGTGCGTCACGTCGTCGAGGAGGAGCAGGTGGCGATTGCGCAGCACGGCCTCGCGCTTCTTGGCGTCGTCCTGGAACAGGAAGTTGATGCGCGTGGCCACGTCGTTGGCGATGCGTATCGACTTGTCGTCGTTCTTGAGCGTCAGGTAAAAGGGCCGGTCGACCAGGCTCACGCCGCCTTCCCAGATTCGGCCGCGGCGCTCCTCGCCCGGTTCGCCCGGGTTCGCCAGGCCCACCAGGAGCCGGCCCTTGGCGCGAGCGAGGGCGTGGCCCTTGATCCAGCGGTCGCCGCCGGAGTACTCGGGGCTCAGGTGGCGGGTGGTGTCGTGGTTGTAGAGGACGGTTTCTTGCAGGTAGCCGCCCTGGAGGCTGGTCGCCTTGCTGCCCGCCGGCAGAGTGATTTCGAGGTCGAGCGGGTCGCCCTTGTGAGCGCCCGGATGGATCGAGGCGGTAACGATGACGAGACAGTTGTTCGGGTCGTCCAGCATCGCCTGGACGTGCTCGGCCTTCTGCTTGAGGAGCTGCTGCTCCAGGTCATTGCGGAGCTTCCCCTTGGGCGCGTCCCCCGTACCGGCCAGGCCGGTGACGAGACCGACGCCGGTCACCTGCCAGGGCCCGACGCGGCTCAGCTCGGTGACATCGCCGACCATGCGGATCGCCAGGTCCTTCTCCTTGGCGGCCTCCTGCTCCGCCTTGAGGGCGGACTCGGTATGCAGGCAGCCCGAAAGCAGCAGGCAGGCAAAGCCAAGTGCCGGGATCGAGGCCTTCATGGGCATTCTCCCAAGGGGCGCCGGGTGCGGCGCCGTCCGCGCCGGCGCGGGACCGCGCGAGCGGTTCGCGTTCGCGCGGGAGCGCCTGGTTGTCTCAAGATGGATGGTTGGGGCGAGGACAATAAGAGGAACCGGGACGTTTGTCAAGACGGGCTTTTTTGCCGCTTTGGATGAAGAACCGGACGAAGGGTGGCTTGCATGTGTGCCAAAAAGCGTGAGACGTGTGCGACGAAACGAGACAAAACGAGGCAAATCCGCTCTCGGGCGCAGCGCCTCATCGTGTGCAGCCCGCGTCACTGGTTCGGCCGCCCCGACTTGATCTCCCAGACCTTCACGACTCCTTCGGCGTCCCCCGAGGCTAACCGCGTCCCGTCCGGGCTGAAGGCGACGCCGTGAACTTCGCGGTTGTGGCCGCGGCGGCTGGCCAGCAGCTTCCCCGTCGCCGCCTCGAACAGGTTGACCACGGCGTCGAAGCCGGACGAGGCGATCAACTTTCCATCCCGGCTGAAGACCGCCGTCGTCACCTCGCGGCTGTGCGCCTTGATGGTGATCCGCTCTTTCAGGGTTGGAGCATCCCAGACGGTTACCGTGTGGTTGTCGTTGCCGGTCACGAGCAGGGCGCCGTCGCCGCTGAAAGCCACGCTGTTGAAGAGGTTGTCCTTCTGGTGCACGACGGCCAGCTCGATGCCTCTTGCCGTGTCCCAGAGCTTTAGTTTGCGATCGCCACTGGCCGAGACGAGCCGCTTGCCGTCCGGGCTGAAGGCCAGGCCGGTAATCATGCCGCCGAAGCCGCCGAGGGCGAGGTCCTGGCGGCCGGTGGCGGAGTCCCAGATGATCACGGAGAGGACGGCGGCGGCGGCGTTGCCCGAGGCGACGCGTTTGCCGTCCGGGCTGAACGCCAGTGCGTGGACCGAACTGCCGAAGCGCTGGTGGCCGGTGAAGGTGAGCAGCTCCTTGCCAGTCGCCACGTCCCAGATCTTGACGGTCCCGTCGTCGCCGCCGGAGGCGACGCGGTCGTCGGTCGGGCTGAAGGCGACGCGCCAGACCTTGTTGTGGGCGCGCAGGGTGCGGAGCTCCTTGCCGTTGAGGACGTCCCAGATCTTCACCGTGCCGTCGGCGCTCGCCGTGGCGAGCAGCTTGCCGCTGGGGCTGAAGGCCAGGCTGGAGACGTTGAGCTTGTGGCCGGTGAGCGTGAAGATCTCTCTGCCGATGTCGGCCTTGACGGGGGCCGCCGCTTTGCCGACCACCTCCGGCTTGGCGGGCGCGAACACGGGCGTCTCTTTCACGCGGCCGTCGGGAGGCGCGGCCTCGGCGCCGGCGAAAGAGTTGTGCAGGAACGCGCCCGTCCCCAGCATCAGGCCAAAAGCCAGCAGAAACGCCGCCGCCACTCGAAGCTTGCTGATGAACATCGCGCGTACGACCCCTTCGGTTAGAGAAGCCACCTTTGCGGAGACGACGAGCGTCGCCGCCTCTCCCGCCGCCAAGCGCCCCGCCGCGCCGACCGTGGCATGCATCAGCGACGCCGGCACGCTCGCCGACGCCGCGCTCTGAGACAGGAACGCGGCCCCGATGCCACCGGCCAATGTCACGCCGCGCCGCGCCAGCCGCTGCGCGAGCAGCCGCCGCGCCGTGGTCAATCGCCCAGAAAGCGTGCCTTCCGGGATGCCCAGCTGTCGCGCCGCCTCGCGCCGCGTCTTTCCTTCGAGGTCGCACAGGACGACCGCCGCGCGGGCCCGCTCGCTCAGCCGGCTCAGTTCCTCGTCCAGGAGCGGCTGCCAGTCGTCCAGGGCGCCGTCAGCAACGGTTTCTTGTCGGCGCATCCGTCCCACCTCCGCCTCCCTGACCCGCCGTCGCATGGCCTGCGACTGCGCCTTCAGCGCCGTGCGGTAGGCGACCCCATGAAGCCATGCCCCCAGCGCCGGCCGCGGGGCCGACCTCGCCTTCCGCACCAGGACAAGGAACGCGGCCTGGAAAGCGTCCTCCGCCTCCGCGGCGTTCCGCAGGATCCGACGGCACACGCCGAGAACCATCGGCCCGTGGCGCCGCACGATCGCCTCGAACGCCGCTTCGTCACGGCGGGCGCTGAACTCCTCGAGAAGCTGCCCGTCGCTCATGGCCGCGGCGTGTTCCCGAAATGCGACCCGCCGCACGTCCCTCAGGGTGGTCTGAACAATGGACATGTCTTGCTCCGTTGGCTGCGGGCGCCTCGCCACATGAGTATGTTCCCGCCGACGCCGCGGCGCGCCGACTTTTTTTCATCGCCGGTCCCAAGACGGGTCGGGCCCGGACACGGCAGCGACGCCGCCGCGCCGTCGCTTCGACCCCACTTCTAGGACTTGGCCCGCCGTTGGAGCTGATCGGTAAGGTCCTGGATCAGGTTGGCACGGCGCAGGAATAGCAGCGCGAAGCACGTGTCCGCGTCCGGCGTGCAGTTGTCGTTCCACGAGCCGTCCTTGTTCTGGGTCGGCAACAGAAGATCGACGCCCCAGGCGTACCACTCCTTGCCTTCGATGGTGCGCAGGCCGTAGAGCATGGCGACGCGCTCGACGGAATAAAGGTAACAGACCGGGGCGGTGGTCTCGATGGAAAGGATCGGCCCGCTGCCGGGGCGGTCGCGTCGCGCCTTGGCGCCGACATTCTTGCCGAGGAAGCGAAGGGCCTTGAGGACCGCTTCGTCCTTATCCCACGTCTCGGTGCGCAGGCCGATGGCATGGCCGGTGGCGAGCCCGAGCAGGCCGGCGCAGGCGAAAGCGTCGCGCCGGCTGCTGTCGGTGTAGAGATAGCCCCAGCTGCCGTCGCCGTTCTGCCACATGCGGTACCGAGCGTCCACCATGGCGAGAGAGCGGTCGGTGGGGATGTCCTGCCGCCTGGCCACCCACAGGGCCAGCGTGGCAAACTGGGTATTGGAATTATCGGTGCGAAACCCGGGCGCCTTCGGCTTCATCCCCTTCGTGAACTGAAGGACCGGCCAGGCGGCCATTTCCTTCGGCGCTTCTGGACCGGGCAGCGACCAGCCGCGCACCAGGCCGCAGAAGACGTCCTCGTCCTTGTCCGTGGGCCGCAGGTTGACGTTGTAGCCCCAACCACCGTCCTGACCCTGCCCGGCCATCAGGCGCAGCGCCAGGGTCCTCATCATGCGGATGTTCTCGGGGCTCGGGCGCGCCGCGTGATAACGATCGAGAAAGAGGATGGAGACAGCGATCTTGTAGGTGAAGCTGTCGCGAGCGATGCTCTTGCGCAGGTGTTCCATGGCCTCCTGCACCGCCGGGTCATCGGGGGAGACGCCGCAGTGGAGCAGAGTGAAGCCGACGAAGACGGGGCCACTGTCCAAGCGGTACGATTTCTTGGCGACCACATCTTTGAGATGGGCGATGCCGCGCTCGATCGCCTTGTGGACCGCGTCCTCCTTGTCTCGCGTCAGCCAGGGCGTCTCGGGCAAGATCAGACTGGCGGCGTCTCCGTCCTTTTTGGAAGGCGCTTCGGGCGTCGGCGCGTCGCCCCCGCGCGGCCATGCCAGCACGCCGACCGCGATCGCCGCCGCGATGCACAGGGCGCCCAGCGTGTAGAGCGGCCACCGCCGTTGAGGGGCGTGGGGCGATGCGGCGTTCATTGATATTCCTTGTGCTGTTCCGCAACGACGGTTCAGCGGCGCCGGCGATTCCTTATTGTGCCGCGTGCGATCGGAGCTGTCCAGCGCCCAACACAGAGCCGCAAGCGTGGGGGACGACTTTCGACCGTCGCTTACGCTTTCGGCTTCGACGGAGATCACGCCATCCCCGTCGGCCGCAATAAGAGATCGAGGCTCCCCGTCAGGTCGGCATAGCGCTCGTCGCTGAGAACGGCTCGGCTCCTCGCCGTCGACACGGACTGGTCCAGTTCGACCCAGCTTTTGCAGCCCGCGTAGGCCGCCGTCTCGGGTACGTCAGCCGCTTTTTCCGCCTCGTGGACGCGCACGGCCAACACATAGATTCCCGGCGTGCGATAGCGAAAACGCTTCTCCACCGTCTCATCCGACCATAGGTGCAAATGTGATAGCAAGAGGGCCGGAATCAGGTCATGAACTTTGTAAATTCCCGTCACCTCCACCCAGTGGGACAGGCGAACGATCCCCGGCGCCGGCCTCTCACGCTTCGCCTCTTCCAGCAGCGGTCGCGCCTCCGCCTGGATTCCTCCTTCCTGCTGATGCACATAGGTCGGATACAGCCAGAAACGCGTGTGCTCGACCTCGAAGTCCTCGGCGACACCCCCCTTGCGCAGGAGGATGCTCTGCTTGCCGAGCGCGAGGGCTTTGCAGATGACGGCCCATTCCTTGAAAGCGTGCTGAAGCATCGGTCTTGATCTCAGGGATCCGGGACGCCGAGGTCGCGGCAAATCTTCCGGGCCAACGGATCGGGGGTCTCGTTATGACGCGGGACGGCGGATCGCCTAATCTGAGCCGGATTTCCCCACCATCAATGGCGGCGCCCTTCGCGTATCAAGCCGCAGCCATGGCGGCGGAGATGAGCGATGAGTTCGTGGCGTCTCACGCGCTGATGCTCACTTCCTCGTAAGCGCCGCTCGCGGCCGCCTTGGCGTCCGCGCGGTTCATCTCGAGCGCTTCTTGCAGGGCGTCGCGCAGGTTATCGAGAAGTTCCTCGCGCGTGACGCCCTGGGAATTCACGCCGGGAATCTCTTCGATCCAGCCGATCCACCAGGGATCATGCTTTTGGACTACCGCAGTAGCAGTATAGGTTGTCTGCATTTTCGCCTCCGATGTGCATGACATATTGTAACGACCGAGCGTCTGATCACCCGGCAGGTTATCCGGCGAAGAAGCCCCAGACCCTCACCAACGCCTCATGTCAACACTCCAACCTCCCGCCCCGCCTCCGCAAACGCCGCCACCGCGCGCTCCAGCTGCTCTTGCGTGTGCGCCGCCGAAAGCTGGATGCGGATCCGCCTGGCCGGCGGCACCACCGGGAAGGAGAAGCCGATGACGTAGATGCCCTTCTCCAGCAGGCGGTCCGCCATCCGCCCCGCCAGCGCCGCGTCGCCGATCATCACCGGCAGGATCGGATGGTTCCCCGGTTTGATTGTAAACCCCGCCTTCTCCAGCCCGGCGCGCAAGAAGCGCGCGTTGCCGTGCAGCCGCTCGCGCAGCTCGCCCGAGCCGCTCACCAGCTCCAGCGCCTTGAGCGCCGCCATGATGATCGGCGGCGGCACGGCGTTCGAGAAAAGATAAGGCCGCGACCGCTGCCGCAGGTAATCCACCACCTCCTGCGCCGCGCAGGTGAATCCCCCCGCCGCGCCACCCAGGGTCTTGCCCAGCGTGCTGGTGATGATGTCGATCCGCTCCAGGCAACCCAAAGCTTCCGCCGTGCCGCGCCCTCCCGGCCCCAGAATCCCGGTCGCGTGACTGTCGTCGACCATGACGATCGCGGCGTATTTGTCCGCCAGGGCACAGAGATCGGGCAGCGGCGCCAGCGAGCCGTCCATCGAGAAGACGCCGTCGGTCGCGATCATGCGACACCGGCTGCCCGCCGCCTCCTTGAGCCCCTTCTCCAGGTCGCCCATGTCGCAGTTCTTGTAGCGATAGCGCTGGCACTTCGTCAGCCGCACGCCGTCGATGATGCTCGCGTGGTTTAGTTCGTCGGAAAGGATCGTGTCCTCCTCGCCGAGAATGGTCTCGAAAAGCCCGCCGTTGGCGTCCCAGCAGGAGGAGTAGAGGATGGCGTCGTCCTTGCCGAGGAAGCGGGCGACGTTTTGCTCGAGTTGGCGGTGGATGACCTGCGTGCCGCAGATGAAGCGGACGGAGGCCATGCCGTAGCCGAAGCGGCGCAGCCCTTCCTCGGCGGCGGCGAGGATGGCGGGATGATTTGCCAGGCCGAGGTAGTTGTTGGCGCAGAAATTGATGACGTCGCGGTCACCGACGCGGATGGCGGAGCCCTGCGCCGTCTGCAGCTGGCGTTCGCGCTTGTAGAGGCCCTGCGCTTCGAGGTCGCGCAGTTGCGTGCGCAGCGCAGTCCTCAGTCTCTCATCACTCATTGTTTATTCCTTTTTTCTTTGGTATTTTTTCTAAGGTTTCTGGGCTACGCGCCTATTTGATCGCTGCCCGCCTGCCCTATTCTCATCACGCTTTTCGCTTTTCGCAAGCCTGGTAAGGTCTGGTCTGCCAATGAGTTGTCCCGTTGCCATCGTCACCGGAGGGGCCCACAACATCGGCCGGGCCATCGTCCTGCGCCTCGCGGAAAAAGGCTATGACATCGCCGTCGTCAGTCCCGAAGCGGACGATGTGCAGGTCGTCTCGCTCGAAGTGAAATCGCTAGGCCGGCGCAGCCTGCCGCTCCAGGTCGACGTGAGCCGGGAAGACCATGTTCAGCATATGGTGCGCAAGACCATAGCCGAGATGGGGGGCGTCGATCTGCTCGTCAACAACGCGGCCATCTTCGGCCCGGTGGCGCCTGTGGGCCGCGTGGAGAGGAACGACTGGGACCGCGTCCTGAGCGTCAACCTCACCGGGGCCTTCCTCTGCTGCAAGGCCGTCCTGCCCCTGATGATCGAGCGGCGCCGCGGGAAGATCGTCAACATGAGCTCGACCGTGGCCAAAAAGGCCCACCCGCTGGGCGCCCCCTACGCCGTTTCCAAGGCCGGCCTCGTCAGCCTGACGCAAACGCTGGCCAAGGAGGTCGGCACGCACAACATTCAGGTGAACGCCATCTGCGCCGGTCCGGTCGAGGGGGATCGGCTGCGGGAATGGATCGACCGGAACGGCGAGCACACGGGACAGGCCCCGGAGACGATCGAGGCGGGGATGAAAAGCGCCAGCGCCTTGGGACGCTTCACCCGCCCGGAAGACATCGCCGATACCGTCCTTTTCCTCGCATCCCCCGCCGGCGACAACATTACCGGGCAAACGATCGACATCACCGCGGGCTACGGCCTTTGATGGGAAGCCGGACCGCACGCGTCGCCCACGCCGCGCAAACCGCGCCTTCGGAAAAAAGCGCGCGTTTCGTTTGCATCCGGAGATTCCTGACCTAAGTTTCAAGTGTCGGCGGGCACGAGTCTTTGTCGCGTCCGCCGACAAAAGTTCGAAATGTTGAGGCCATCCTCGACAATGGCAAACCCGTCGTGAGGCGGGGACGCAAAGCTATGGGCTCTTAACCGTCCGAGGGGGGACGGATAAGGCTGCCAGGCTACCGAAGGGATGGACGGGACCCGTAAGTACGTCTGGTAGTCCGGACCTCCGCGAGGGGGTCCGGATTTTTTTTGCGCGCTTCCTCTCTTGGCGGCCGCCGCACATTCATTTCTTCACGGCCGCCTTCTTCGGCAGCGGAATCATCACGGAGATTTCCATGTCCAGGTAGAGATCCGAGCTCCCCAGGTGATTCTTCACCAGCACCGCCACGGAGTTGACGCCCGGCCGCAACAGGGCCCGGTTCAAATCCACCTCGCGGTTCCAGTAGGCGAACTCGTGGTCCTCCTCCGGGTCCCTGTCCGCCACCTGTCCGTTGATGAACACGATCGCGCTGTCGTCGCTCGCGACGTTCAACCGGAACACAGCCGCCTTCTCGCTCAGTAGCTCGGAGGGGACCGTGAACGTGCGCCGGAACACGAAGTTGCAGCCTTTCTCGGCGATCGTCGTCCCCTTGCGCTTGCCGATCTCATCCTCGCCGTAGCCGATCGGCGCTTTGCCGCTCTTCCAGCTCCGGTCGTCGAAGTCCGGCTTGGTCCAGCCGAAGCCCTTCTCGTTGACGTTCTTTTCCGGCAGGAAGCGCCACTCGGCCCCCTCCGGCAACAGGTTCACCGTCTTGAACTCCTGGACCTCCACGCCGTCGCCGCCCCAGCCGACGAAGTCCCGCTTCGGGTTCCACTCGATCCGCTTCAGACTCGCCCACACCGTCTGCATCTTCCCCTTCTTCAGGTGCAGCTGCTCCCGGTTCAGATCGGCGAAGCACGACACCTGTACCTCCTTGCCCGCCTGCATCTGCGTCACCGCCGCCGCTAGCTTGTCCACGTCCCCGCAGAACGTCCGCAGCATGAACGGCTCCGCGTGCGTCATGCCCCACCACTCCGGCCCCTCCGGATAGCACTGGTACCAGTAGCCGCCGATGCACGTCTCGCTGGCGCTGCCGTTGTGGAACACCATCGCCCGCTTGCCCGGCTCGGCCCAGTCCAGGATGTTCTGCGGCTCGCGCGGGTGGAAACCGCGCTTGCCGATGTTATGCTTGATCTCGTCCTTGGGGTGCTTGCCCTTGATGTCCTGCACCTTCTTGTAGACGACGAGCCCCTTCGTCTTGTCGACGCGGCTCACCTCGACGAGCACGACATGCGTCGACTCGTTCAACACCCGTCCGAGCGAATAAGGCGCCTCGACATAGCCGCGCGACTGGCCGGTCAGAAACAAGGCGGCGAGAACAGCGGTGATCCATCGCATGGCGATTCCCCTTGGAACGGTCCTGGGCTGACGACTGATTGTAAACGTTCGGCGCAGACGGCGACAGGGTTTTTGGGGCCCTGAACAAGAAAGCCCAGGGCGCCGTTCCGGGAAAGATACCCGGCCAGGCCTCGGCGTCCGGAATGCGTCCCTCCCCGGACTATCCAGGCGGCCGAACTCGAAGGGCCGGTCCGCGTTCGCGGTGGCGATCGGCGGCGTCTCCCAGCGAAACGCGCGAACGGCGCGGCCGCCAGGCTGGTGAAGAAGGAACGAAAGTCCGTAGCGCTTCCGCAGTGAGAACATTCTCGAAGCCGACGGCACGCGGCTGCGTGGTGAAGCTCTGGGAGATCAAGTCGGGGCGGCCGAACCAATGACGCAGACTGCACACGATGATGCGCTGCGCCCGAGAGTGCAATTCCCGGCCTGTCCC
>JAXMAR010000002.1:0-322152 GCA_046350295.1 Gemmataceae bacterium | reverse complement strand
CTGGCGATGACGCTGCCGACCGGAAAGTCCTTGGAGCCGGTCGCCTTGACGTGGCCGTTAGGGGCGAACTCGAAGAAGGTCTGCGTCAACGTGCCGCGCAAGACGCGGACGGCGCAGCAGGAGCCGCGGTGGTCGTGGATGGGGGAGCGCTGGCCGTTCTTCCAGCACAGGACCCAGGCGTGGTAGCTGGGCGTCGCCTTGACGGTGTTCTTGGCGTAGCCGTTATCGGAGAAACGGATGAGATCGGCGACGTCGTCGCAGCCGATGCCGGAGCGTTCGAGCAGACCGGTGAGCCGGGCCAGCGGCGGCCGGTCGGGGAGGTCATCGAGGGCGGCGAGGAGTGCGGCGAGCTTGGGCGTCATGGGGTCGCTCCGGCTCTGGGAAATGGATGGGCGACGAATGGCAGTATAGCAGGGAGCGGCGGGGGGCGTCTATTGTCGACAATCCCTCAATAGACCTCGACGAGATAAGTGGTAATCCGAATATCGATCTGCTTGAACCGTTCCTTCAATCGTTCTTTGAGACCTCGGAAGAACTGCTGATTCTCCGTCGAGTCGTCGACATCGACGAAGGCACGGATGAGCTCGTCGCGATAGACTTGCTCGCCATGCTCCCAGGCGCCCTGAATGACCTGGCTTTCGCTGGAGACGGCGCCGAAACGAGCGCGCAATTCAAGAAGAGTATCCGCGAAAGCCTCGTCCGGGACCGGGCTATTGTCGTTGAACCGCCGCGGAAGAAGGATCTCGTACCGCCGCTGTAAGTTGCTCATACGTGGCGGGCCCTTCGACGGAAAACGCAATGCCCTCCCGGGCCAAGGCGGGAAGCGCCGTCTCGGAAATCATCAACTCGCCCGACTTCCAAGTGGTGAAGGAGAAGCGTCCAGCCAGGAAACCGAGGGCCTTGCGCTCGGCGGCGGCGTCGGGAAAGCGAAGAATGATCATCGGCGCATTATAGGCTGTCGTGCATAACGACACAACGGTTTCGGTGTTTCGGTCGTTTCGGTGAACCGCCAAACTCCACCGTGTCCTCACACATCCTGCCAAACCCCGCCCGGCGCCTTCTTCTTGGACCTCGGCCGCTTCGCCGTGATGCGTTTCGCCTTGGTCGGCGCGGCATCCTTTTCCGCGGCGATCTCGCTGCGGACGCGCTTGCGCAGGTACATCTTGATCGGCACGTCGTGGAACGGCAGGTGGTCGTGGAACGTCTTGAGCAGGTAGCGCTGATAGGTATTGTCGAACAGCTCCGGGCCATTGGTGAAAAGAACGATGGTCGGCGGCTCGGCGGCCACTTGCGTCGAGTAATAGATGCGACCCTGGCGGTTCTGGCGGATCGACGTCGGCTGCGCGGTGGTCGCCATGGTGACGACGCGGTTGAGCTCGCCGGTGCCGACGCGAGACGACGCCTGCTTGTGCAGGTTCTGGGCGAGGTCGAGGACCAGCTGCGTGTTCTTGCCGCTCTTGGCCGTGATGAAGGCGATGGGGACGAAATCGAGGCTCGGGAAGACCTTGTGCAAGTAGTCGCCGTATTCCTCGGTGACGTGGCGCTCCTTGGCGAGGTCCCACTTGTTGACGACGAAGATGCACGGCTTGTATTGCTCGAGCACATAACCCGCGAGCTGCTTGTCGACGAGGCTCACCTTCTTGGCCGCGTCGAAGAAGTGCAGCACCACGTCGGCCCGGCGGATCGAGCGCTCGGCCCGGGCCAGGCTGTAGAACTCGATGTCGGTCTTGACCTTGCCGCGGTAGCGCACGCCGGCCGTGTCGATGGCGACGATGTGCCGGCCGTCCTTCGTGAAGTGGACATCGACGCTGTCACGCGTCGTCCCCTCCACCTCGCTGACGATCGTCCGCTCCTCCTCGGCGAGCTGGTTGATGAAGGTGCTCTTGCCGGTGTTGCGCCGGCCGACGATGGCGAGCTTGAGCTGCGGCTCGGAAGGGGCCGGCTCCTCGGTCGGCGCGGGGAGGCGTTTGAGAATTTGCTTGAGCAATTCCCCCTTGCCGCGGTTTTGCTTGGCGGAGACGAGGATGAGGTCGCCGAAGCCGAGGCCGTGGAACTCCTGGGCGTGGGGGATGAAGCCGTCGGTGTCGGTCTTGTTGGCGACGAGCAGGACCGGCTTGTCGACGCCGCGGAGACGGTGGGCGACGTGCTCGTCGAGCGGGACGAGCCCGGAGCGGGTGTCCACGACGAAGAGAACGAGAGCGGCCCGCTCGATGGCATGCGCGATCTGCCGCTCGACGTCCTCGGTGAGGTTGTCCTTGTCGTGGATGCCCATGCCGCCCGTGTCGACCAGCTCGAAATAGCGGTCGTCGATGTTGACCGGGGCGATGATGCGATCGCGCGTGACGCCGGGCGTCGGATCGACGATGGCGATGCGGCGGCCGGTCAGCCAGTTGAACAGGGACGACTTGCCGACGTTGGGACGGCCGACGATGGCGACTTGGGGGATGCTCATGGGAGCATTATAGGGCGGGGGAAGAAGGAAGATGCGAACGGGGCGGCGTGAGAGGACCAGTCAGGGAGCCGCGGACTTCCCAGGGACCAACGTGAAGTTCAAGATGCATACGACCTTTTCTATTTGATAGACCACGTAACGCACCAGGAATGGCGAGCGGATGGCGTGGCAAACCGTCCCACCGGATTTGACGGTATTGTATTCAGGATCACCCCACTCCAGAGGATCGGCTTCGAGACGCCCGAAGATGTATCGCAAAGCGGGTTGGGTTTTGCACACGGAAGAGAGCGTGTCGTTACTCCTGGCCCGGAATGACCGGGTTCGCCGCGGCCCCCGAGGCTCGTCACCGAACGACCGCGTTCACCGGCCGTCACTCGAAGCGCAAGGCGTCGATCGGGTCGAGGCGCGACGCCTTCCAGGCCGGATAAAAGCCGAAGGCGACACCGACGAAGGCGGAGACGCCGACCGCCGCGAAGATGGCGAGGAGCGAGATCTCCGTCGGCCAGCGCAGAAAGTAATGGACCAGCTCCGCCACGCCGCGGCCGAGCAAGATGCCCATGAGGCCCCCCAATAGGCAGAGGACGACCGCCTCGACGAGGAACTGGCGCAGGATATCGGACGGGCGGGCGCCGACGGCCATGCGCAGGCCGATCTCGCGGGTGCGCTCGGTGACGGAGACGAGCATGATGTTCATGATGCCGACACCGCCGACGACCAGGGAGATGAGGGCGACGAAGAGGAGCGAGCGCGTCATCGTCTCCGAGGTGGAGCCCATGGCCTTGGTCATCTCGGTCATGTCGCGGACGCTGAAGTCGTCCGGCTGTCCGGCTTTGATGTGGTGGCGGTCGTGCAGGAGATCGGTGACCTGGCTGATGGCGGCGCCGATCTCCTCGGTGGAGGCGGCGCGGACGATGATCTGGTCGATGTTGGTGAAGCGGATCGGCTGCGGCGTGTCGGCGGCCTGGATCGCGGACAGGGCCGGATAAAGGCCGCCGGAGGCGCCGGGGTAGATCTGGCTCAGGGTATTCACCTTCTGCGTGGTATCGACGGCGGTCGCGGAGCTTTGATTGACGTTGCTGAGCGTGGAGTTGCTGACGCGATACTTGATGGTCGTCCAGGGGGCCAGCACGATGTCGTCCTGGTCCATGCCCATCATGTTGGCGCCGCGCCGCGTCAAGGTGCCCATCACGCGGAACGCGACGTTCTGAATGCGAATCTCCTTGCCGATCGGGTCCTCGTCGCCGAACAGCTCCTTGACGAGGGTCTGGCCGAGGACGCAGACGCGCGTCGAGTTGCGCACGTCCCGGTCGGTGAAGACTTCGCCGCGATCCAGCTCTTCCCAGTCGCGCACGGTGAGGTACGAAGGGGTCGTGCCGTAGATGTACATGGGGACCCAGTTCTTGCCGCTATAGACAACCTGCGACCGGGCCCGCACGATGGGCGCCACGCCGTCCACCGCCGGGCACTCGCGCGCGATGGCGTCCGCGTCCTGCGGCGTCATGGTGATGACGGAGCCCGAGCCGAAGCTGACGCCGCCCGAGGTGGCCGTGCCGGGCATGATGAGCAGGTTGTTCGCTCCCATGCTGGCAATGGTCTGCTTCACCGCCCGGTTCGTCCCCTGGCCGATCTCGGTCATGGCGATGACGGCGGCCACGCCGATGATGATGCCGAGCGTGGTCAGCGCGGAGCGCATGACGTTGCGCCTAAGGGCATGGAACGCCATCTTGAAGGTGCGAAAGGAGCCGAGCATGGGTCCTGTCCTTTCCGTTTCCTCCGGGGGCTTAACGCCGCCCGGCGCGCCTGCTCTATGAAATAGTTACGATGCCGCGGTCGCGACCACTTCGGTGCTCCGGTCCACGAGCGGGCGCTCTTCGCCGAAGGCGCCTTGCTCGATGAGGCCGTCGCGGATGTGGATGATCCGCTGCGCGTGGTGGGCGACCTCGTTGTCGTGGGTCACCAGGATGATCGTGATGCCTTCTTCGGCGTTGAGCTTCTGGAAGAGTCGCAGCATCTCCTCGCTGGTCTTGGAGTCGAGGTTGCCGGTCGGCTCGTCGGCGAAGAGGAGCGGCGGATTGTTGATGAGCGAGCGGGCGATGGCGACGCGCTGCTGCTGGCCGCCGGAGAGCTGCGACGGATGGTGATCGAAGCGTCCCTGCAGGCCGACGCGATCGAGGAGCTGCGTGGCCCGCTCCTTGGCCTCCTTGGTACTGATGTGGGCGGCGGTGTAGGAGAGGGGCATCATGACGTTGTCCAGCGCGCTGGTGCGGGCCAGGAGGTTGAAGTTCTGGAACACGAAGCCGATCTTCTTGTTCCGGATCATCGCTCGCTGGTTCAGGTCGAGATGCGACACTTCCTCGCCGTCGAGCCAGTACTGGCCGGAGCTGGGGCGGTCCAGGCAGCCCAGGATGTTCATGAGCGTGCTCTTGCCCGAGCCGGACACGCCCATGAGCGCCACCATCTCGCCGCGGCCGATGGTCAGGGAAACCCCCTTGAGCACCGGCACGTCGACCTCGCCGAGGTGATACGTCTTGCGAACGTCTTTGAGTTCGATCAGGTCCATGGTTGGTTGCGGTTAGGTGGGCCGGTTGGACCCGGGGTTGGGCTTGGGCGGCCCACGGTGGCGGTTGAGCTCCGCCCGTGGCCGAGAACACTCGGTTCACGGGCGAAGCGTCGTCGGGTTACTCCTTCTTCTTGCCCTTGAAGAAGGCCGGCGGACCGAACGGATTGGCGTCGGTGGGGGCTTGCGGGGCGGTCCGGCCCTCGCCGATGATAACCTCCATGGTCTCGTTCAGATCGCCTCCCAGGATTTCCGTGTCGATGCCGTCGGTGTAGCCGATGCGGACGCGAACCGGCTTGACGTAATCCCCATCCTTGACCCAGACCGTGCCGAATTCATGGGCGGCGCTTTCGGCGGGCGATTTGCCAGTCTTGTCCGAGCCGCCCTTTTCCGATCCGCTCTTGTCCGGAGCGGGCGCCTCGCTCGGCTTCCGCTTGCCGCCCGCCTTGGCGCGATACTCCGGAGCGATCTGATCGGCCCTGGGCCGGTAGCGCAGGGCGGCGTTCGGAACGAGCAGTGCGTCGGTCTTCTCCGCGATGACGAATTTCAGGTTGGCGGTCAGGTAGGGCAGGAACAGCAGTTGCTTCTTGCCGGTAGGCAAGGTGACTTCCGGATTCTTGGTGCCGACGACCACGGTATAGGTGACGACGTTCTGCGTCATGCTGGCATTCAAGCGGGCGGCGTAGTCGCCTTGCTTGAGCACCGTTCCTTCGAACTGCTGCCCGGGCGCCATGTCGACGGTGAAGCGCACGGTCTGGCCGACGTGAATGTTGCCGACGTCCGCCTCGTTGACGGACGCCCAGATCTCGACGCGTGACAGGTCCTTGGCGATGAGGAACAGGCTGGGCGCTTGCAAGCTGGCCACGACCGTCTGCCCGATGTTGACGCGGCGGTCGATGATGGTCCCTTTGACCGGGGACTTGATGGTCGTGTATTCGAGATTTGTCGTCGCCACGGACAACGCGGCGGTCGCCTGGAGAATCTGCGCCTCGCTGAGCGCCAGACTGGCCTTCGCCGAGTCGAAGGCGGTCTTGGCGAGGTCGTAGTCGGCCGGGGCGATCGACTTCGTCTTGTGGAGGTTCTCCGCCCGGTCGAAGTCACGCTTGGCTTGCTCGAGCACGGCCACCTTCTGGAGCTTGTCGGCCTGCGCCTTCGCGACGTTGGCCTTCTCCGCGTCGACCTGGGCGGAATAGAGGGAGGCGTCGAGCTGGGCCAGGACGGTTCCCTTGTCGACGACCGTGCCCCAGCCCATGGTTTTGGCTGGATCATCGCCGAAACGCTCGACGCGGCCCGCGACCTGGGCGCCGACATCGATCACCTCTTCGGGTTCGATGGTGCCCGTGGCGCCGATGGTGGCGATGAGCTTGCCGCGCGTCACCTGGGCCAGGCGGTAGTTGAGCGGCTTGTGCGTGTTGGCGTTCCAGTACCAGTAGCCGATGCCGCCGCCGATGGCGGCGAGGACGACGATCAGGAAGATGATTCTGCGCATGTTTCACCCAGAGAGAAAACGGCCGGGCCGGCGCCCGGCAAGCGTCATCCGACGGAGGCCGGTTCCAGCACACCGCTGTGCAGGCTTTTTTCGAGGTTTTGACACCAGCGGGCGAGCAGACGACTGAGCTCCTTCTGTTCCGGCCCGCTCAGACCCGTCATCAGGTCCGCGAGCTTCTCAGGATGAACGTTCAGGATGCGCTCGACGATGTCCCGCCCTTCGCTCGTCAACTGCACCTTGGTGACGCGCAGGTCGGTCGGGGAGCTGAAACGCTCGACGAGGCCGGCGCGCTCCAGGCGATCGATGAGGCCGGTGACGCTGGCGGGCTTGATGAGCAGCCGCTCGCTCAACTCGGTCAGGCGCAGGCCCTCGACGCCATCTTCCTCGGCCCGGCGCAGGTTCCGCAGCACGCCCCATTGCGAGCCGCTGATGCCGAAGCGCGCGAAATAGGGGCGCATCACCCGTTCCAGGAGGCCGAAGGTTCGGACCAGCTGGCGCACCGGGTGAAATGGCTCAGGAACAGTCGGGCTTTTCATGAGGCCTCTCGGCTTCGCTTGCCGCTTTTACTTAGCGCCCTAACAACATCCTAACAACATCCTAACAAAAAGCGTAAGAGAACTTGCGCCGAGACGGAAGAAAAAAATCCTGAGAAATCGATGAACTTCGTCGGGGCGTCGGCTCAGCCGCGCGAAACGGAAAGTGGGGACCGGCGTTTCGGCGGGGCTTTGCAACGCCTGAGGGGACTATCCCTGCCAAGAGGGACGATCCCTTTTGCGTTTGCGAAGCCTTTGGGCAACCTACTGTAAGCCGTTCACTTCTTCTCTTTGGCAGGTTCCTTCTTGTCCCCGTCCGGCAGGTTGCCGATGACGACCTGCTCCGCCTCGAGGACAATCGTGTTGCGGCTGAAGTCGACGACCTTGGCGTGGGTGACATCGAAGGTCATGCGTTTCCCCTTCTCGGCCGGCCAGCTGATGTAGTCGACCGCAAGGGTGATCTGGATGGAGGAGCCGGTGTCGAACGTCGCGGTCTTTCCTCTCGCGTCGAGCACCTTGCCGTGCATGTTGATGAGGGCGCCGCCGACGCCCTTCTTGGGGGCCTGGTATTTCTTGAGAGCGTCGGCCGGGCTCTTCTCGAACTCCTTGGCGAGCTCGGAGGCGTGGACATCATAGATGGCGGTTTCCCGCGGTTTCTCCGCTGTTGCCTTGTCCTTGCCGCCGCCGTGGACGCCGCCGCCCACGAGGAGCAGTCCGCACAAGAGCGCTGGGATGAGGCGATGCATACGTTATCTCCTTGGTTGTGTCGCCCGGTTCTGCCACGCCGCGCCCAATCGTAACCGCTTGGGGCGCGTTGTCAATGTTCCGGGTCGGGACGGGTATTCGTCGATTCCGACGAATGAACCTTGACTTTCGCTTGGACGTGAACAAAAATACACGTTTTGCCTAGTGGAGATGCGAGGCATGGTAGACGACCTCGAGCGCGCGGACGTTCTCGACACCATCGACCGTCTGGTCGCGGAACTCTTGCGCGCCGCGCGGGTCGAGCAACCGCCGGTGGACGCCATCGCTCTGGCGCAGGGACATCTCGGCATGGCGGTGCTGCTCGACAAGCGCCAGGGGCAGCGCGGCCGCGCTCAGCGCAGTGCCGGCCGCAAGCAGATCTTCCTCCGCCCAGAGCCCACCGAGGAGCGGCATCAATGGACCGTCGCCCATGAGATCGGCGAGCATTTCAAAAGCGAACTGATCGCCCGGCTCGGCCTCGACCCGGAGCGCACCGGGCGGATGACGGGCGAATCGCTCGCCAACCTGTTCGCCCACCGTCTGCTCGTCCCCACTATCTGGCTCGCGAGCGACGCCCCAGACGAGGACTGGGACCTCCTTGCCCTCAAGCGACGCTACGCGACCTCGAGCCACGAGGTCATCGCCCTGCGCCTGCTGGACCTGCCCGAGCCGTGCATCATCACCATCCTCGACAACGGCAAGATCACGCGGCGCCGCAGCAACGCCTGGCCCACGCGCAAACGTCTGGAGTCGATCGAGGAGAAGTGTCAACGCCATGTCAATGCCAACAGCCGACCGTGCCGCCTCCAGGCGGATGGCTGGACCGTGCAAGGCTGGCCGGTGCACCAGCTGGAATGGAAGCGCGAAATCCTACGGTCGGTTGTCGATATCGGGTAATGTAGGGCAAACCACCTCGCCTGCCGGCGCAGAGGCAGGCCACGCGGCCTGCCCCACAGTCTACGAGCGCTGCTCTTCCGCCTCCTCGTCGTCGCGACCGTTCCGGAACAGCTCCGCCAGGCCATACGCTTGCAGTTTCTTGCGGACCGTCGCCCGGTTCAGCCCGAGCCACTGCGCCGCGACCCAGCGGTTGCCTTGCAGGCGGCGGATCACTTCCTCCAGCAGCGGCGGCTCGATGACGCTCAGCAGCTCGTCGTAAAGGTTGGCGGGCGGGCTCGGCGCCGCTTGCCGGATGCGTTCCTGAAGCCAGGCCAGCACGGCGGCGGCGAGCTGCTCGCGCGGGCCGGCGCCGGTGAGCGTCGTCGCGCTGGGCAGATGTTCGGGCAGGATCGGCCCGCCGCGTGCCATGATGACGGCGTGCTCCAGAGCGTTCCGCAGCTCGCGCACGTTGCCCAGCCAGGGCTGGCTCATCAGGTGCTGCACCGTCGGCGGCGGGAGCGGCAAGCAGCGCGGCTCCAGGCGCCGCAGGAAGAAATCGGCCAGGAGGGGGATGTCCTCGCGCCGCTCGCGCAGGGGCGGGACGTGGACCTGGAAGACATTGAGGCGGAAGAAGAGGTCGTGGCGAAAGCTGCCCTCCGCGATCTTCTTCTCCAGGTTCTGGTGCGTCGCCGCCAGGACGCGCACGTCGAGCTTCTGCGGTTGATTGCCGCCGACCGGGAAATACTCGTTGTGTTCAAGAACGCGGAGCAGTTTCACCTGCACCGCCGCGGGAATCTCGGCGATCTCGTCGAAGAAGATCGTCCCTCCCTCGGCCAGCGACAGGAGGCCCGGCCGCGCCTGCGCCGCGCCGGTGAACGCTCCCTTGAGATGCCCGAACAGTTCGCTCTCGACCAGGCTGGGATTGAGGGCCGCGACGTGGACGGGCAGGAACGGCCGGTCGCGCCGGGCGCTGAAGCGATGGACGGCGCGCGCCACCAGCTCCTTGCCCGTGCCGCTCTCCCCCGTGATCAGGACGCACGAGTCGCGCGGCGCCACCAGGGCGATCCGCTTGAAGACGTTCTGCATCACCGGGCTGGCGCCGACGATGTCCTCGCCGGCCGTTGTCTCGGGAGGCGGGGCGCTGGGCTCGCCGGCCGCCTTGCGCTGCTGGAGGGCCCGCTGAACCGTCTCGAGCGCCTGCTCCAGATCGAAGGGCTTCGTCAGGTAATCGAAGGCGCCCCCTTCGACCGCCCGGACCGCTGTGTTCAGATTGCCGAACGCCGTCATGACGATGACCGGCGCGTCGCCGCTGCGGCGCCGCAATTCGGCGAGGGCCGAGAGGCCGTCAAGGCCGGGCAGCCGGACGTCGAGCAGGATGGCGTCGGGTTTCTTCTTTGCCGCCAGCTCCAACCCCTCTTCGGCCGACGCTGCGACGGCCACGCGCCGCCCCTCGCCATTGAGCGCGCGGCGCAGCGTCCAACAGACCGCTTCTTCGTCGTCGATAATCAGGATGTCGCTCATCGATCCGACCTCAGCAGCGTCGACGCGCGAGCATCGATCGCCGCGCCTCGCTCCTCCGCCCGGACGCCGCACCTCGGCAGCTCGATCCGAAACGTCGTCCGGCCCTCGTCACGCCGCCAGGTGATCGACCCTCCGTGCGCCTGTGCGATCTGCCGCGCCACGGCCAGGCCGAGGCCGACCCCCTCCGGTTTGCCCGTGACAAACGGCTCGAACAGCCGTGACGCCACCGCCGCGTCCGGCCCCGGTCCCGAGTCGGCGATCTCGACCGCCACGCCGTCGTTCGGCCCGCGTTCGGCCGCGACCTCCACCGAGCCGCCCGTTCCGGCAGCCTCGACCGCATTGGTGAGGATATTGAGAAAGAGATGCCGCAGATGCTCCGCGTCGCCATCGATGACCCGGGCGACCGGCGCCGCGCGGCCGCGCCAGCGCAGGTCGATGTGGGCATGTGCGCACTTGGGCCCCAGCAACGTCATCGTCTCCTGCACGAGCGCGACGACGTCGCAGGGCGCCCGCTTCATCTCGTCCGCCCGGCCCAGGTCGAGGAAGCGCTTCAGGTGCATCTCGACGAGGGCCAGTTGCCGCAGGGCGACATCGAGCGCCTCGCCGTCGCTTTTGGCGCCGCACTCGCGCGCGTGCAGTTGCACGGCGAGGCGGGCCCCGGCGACGCCGTTGCGTAGCTGATGCGCCAGCCCGCCGCTCACCTGGCCCAGGAGCCGCAGCCGCTCGGTGATCCGCATCGTCTCCTGATACTGGGCGAGCTGCTGCGCCATGTCGTTCACCGAGCCGGCCAGGTCGCGCAGCTCGTCATTGCGGTGCGGCAGCGGCATCGGGCTGAAATCTCCCTTGGCGATCAGCGCGGTGCGGCGTTCGAGCTGCTGGATGCGGCGCGATAGCCGCTGCGTCACGACCAGGGTGAGCACGACGGCGACGATCGCTCCCACGGCCCCGAGGGTTAGCGCCGGCCGGATCGCCTGCCACACCGCGTCGCGATAAACGGCCTCCGGGTAGAACTGCACCAGGACGATGCCCGCGGAAGGCTCGGCCCCGAGGGGAACGGCACGGCAGAAATAGCTCGCGCCGTGCACGACGACGGGGGCGCCGAGCCCGGGCGCGTCGCGCGCCGCCGTCAGATCGTCCGGCAGCGCTGTCAGCGTCATGATCGGCCGCCCCTGAAAATCGCGGAGCGGCTCGAGGCGCTTGTCGCACAGGAGAAAATCGGCGCCGGACAGGCTCTTCATCAGCTCCAGCGTCTGTGTGTTACGCGGGAAGGTGACCTTGCGGACCGTCGCCGCGACGGCGTCCATGTGCCCTTCGATCTCGTCCGCGGCCCGCGTCGCCGACGACCAGGCGGTCCAGGCGCTGCTGGCGACGATGCCGAGGATCAGCAAGCCGAGCGGCAGGAGCAACTGGTAGCGAATGGTGAAACGCATGCGGCGGGGCGGGGAACGACAAGACGGACATGCGGACAATCACATGTCGGCCGTCCAATTCTCCGTATTGATCTCGGGGAAGGCTTCAAAATCTCGGTCCGCGCTGAGTAGGGCGATGTTCTCTCTCCGAGCGAACGCCGCGAGGATCATGTCTGTTCTGGAGAGGACGCGGCCTCGCTCCTCGGCGAGTTTGGCGATGACCCCATACTGCTCTACCAGGCGCCAGTCCTTGGGCCAAACGCGAATGTGAGTCATCATGGCCGTGAGCGCTCGGCGGTACTGAGCCGGATTGGCCGTGAAGACAGTGCCCTCCTCCAACTCACACAGAACCGGCCAGCAGGTGACTAACCGAAATCCTTGACGATGTGTTTGACGCAGTCGATCGCGCAGCGGGGAAACCACGCGAATCGCACGGCTCAGGTGATTGGTGTCGAGCAAATAACCTCTCATGGCTCCAAGGGCAACGATTTGCGGGCCAGTTCTTTCTCGCGATGCCGTATTTGCCGGATCGCAGCCTCCAATCGTTGATCGTCCGCCGGATCCCCTTGCGCCGCGATCGCTTCAACGGCATCCATCCAGGCGTCGGCGTCGCCTGCGTCGGACGCCTCACGTTCAGCGACTCTTTCCACCGCGACCTCCACGCCTTCGGCCCAATCTTCAGGCAGGGGCTCACGCGGGACAATCACGCCGTTGTGCACGAATGCTTTGACCATTTCTCGACCCTCCTTGAAACTCCATCATTATCCCACCGCGGCGAAAAGTCACAAGTCCATCACTTCCGAACGAGCTTGTCCGCGGCCCCCGCGCGGCGATAGATCTCCTCGGTGCGGTCGAATGCGGGGTCGCGGCCGCCGATGATCGTGAGCTTGCGCGGGGCGAGGAGGCCAAGGGCGTCGGGGATGTCGAGGACGCGCAGGACGCCGAGAAAGTGTGGGCCGCCCTTGTGCGATTTGGGCGGGTCGATGACCACGACCTCCTCGATGGACGGTTCGAACAGGGCGGCGTAGGCGGCAAGGATACCGGCCTCGCCGTGGCCCCAGAGATGAGCCTTTCGCGTCGGCTCCAGCTCTTCTGCAAACCGCACAGCGGCAACGATGTCGCGGATTCGACCAACGTTCACGTGTTGACCGAGAAGAATATGCGAGCGCTCCACGTAGTTGGGCGGCGACTTCATTGACCAAGGATCAAAGACCCTTCGGGTGAGAATAAGCCAATCGGCGCTTCCTGGAAGCTTGAGTGAGGCCAGCCCCTTCTTGTCGCTATGACTGACATCTGAAACAAGCAGGACCAAGGGCAGCTTTTTCAGCGCGTCCTCATCACCGACCCTGTCGATCCGTCCGTCCATCAGGAGCGCTCTGATGCCTTCTTCGGTTTCCAACAACGCCCCCGGCAAATCCTGATCGGTCTTCACACGGCTGGCCGCTTTGACACGCTCCGGAAAGCCGCGAAAGCACTTTGCTTTTAGTTCGTGCAACATCGTCTTCCGCCACTCCTCGAACTTCCCCTTCTCCGGCAGCTCCACCTTCGCCCGCGGCACGAAGACCTCATCCACGCGCTGGTTGATCGCGTCCTTCGGCACGTCGGCGTCGGTCGGAAACACGCGCAGGTCCTTCCCGGCGATCTTCTCGAAGGCGACGTCCTTCACTGCTGCCTTTTCGTCCCCCTTCAGGTGCTTGTTGAGGAACTTGAAGACGGCGATGCGCAGGTCGGGCCGATAGGCGTGGCCCCCCTTGCTGACGTAGTCGTCCACCAGGTCAGGCTTGCCGTACATCTCGTAGATCTGCCGCAGCTTGGCGATGATGCGGCGATTGCCGTCCATCGGGAAGATCGGGTCGTTGTCGCTGTTGGCGAAGAGGAGCGGCCGTGGGGCGACGAGGGCGGCGATGGTCGTCCAGTCCCACTGATAGGTGTTGTAAAGGAACATGCAGTCGCAGTGGCCGTTGACGACCTTGTTCTTGACGTAGCTCTCCAGGTCGCTCATGCCGCTGACGGGGACGGCGACCTTGACGCGCTCGTCGGCCGCGGCGATCCAGAAGGTGGCCGCGCCGCCGCCGGAGATGCCGGTGACGCCGATGCGGTCCGGGTCGACCTCCTTGCGCGTGAGCAGGTAATCGATGGCGCGGACGCCGTTCCAGCACTCGACGCCGGCCGGGGTGTAGCCCGCGGAGTGCCACCACCAGCGCGTCGTGTCTTCCGGTCGCTTACGCTCGCGGCTCGGATCGTCTTTTTCGTAGGCTTTGAGATGGTTCCAGGGGCGGCCGTAGTGCCATGGTGAACCGCGGGATCTCGCCAAGCTGAAGGGTGTCGAGCACGAGGCAGTTGTAGCCGTTGGAAGCGAACCACATGCCGTGGTCCTGGTAGTCCGATTTGTTGCCGTCGCGGCCCTTGTTGCTGTGGCCGCAGACATAGAGGATCGTCGGCAGCTTCGCTGCGGGCGACGCCTTCGCAGGGCGGTAGAAGTTCGCGGTGACGTAGAGGCCGGGGATCGACTGGAAGTGCAGGCACTCGATGACCACGCCTTGATGCTCGAACGTCTTGGTGATTGTCGCCTTGAGCGGCGTCTTCGCGGGTAGCGGCCACAAACCGAGCATGTCCATGTACTCGCGGTGCAGCCGGGCCGCTTCTCTTTCCATTCGGCGAGGGTTTTGGCGCCGCCGAGGAACTTCTTGGCGAAGCTGTCCGTCTCGGCGGCGAGGTATTTGTCGATCATCTCATCGCCGGGGAGGCGTTTCTTCTCCTGGGCGGCGGCGGGCTGGGCGAAAAGGGGGAGGACGGCAACGAAGGCAAGGATGGAGTGTCTCATGTCCGGACTTTAACGGGGCCAATCGGCCTTGTCAAAGACCAATAGGCTCGCGGAAAATAGGGGAACCGCCCGGCAAGGAGGCTCGGTGCCAATCGTCGAACGGGGCGAGGCAAGCCAAGTTGTGAAGGGGAAAATCGGCCCGATGTCCGAAACGCTGCGCCTGTTCCTGGTCGAGGACGACGACGACTTCGCCTACCTGATGCGCAAGAGCCTCGAGCGCGACGGGCACGAGGTCACCGTGTGCCATGCCGCCGCCGACGCCCTCATCGTCCTGGGGGGGAGCACCCATTTTGATAGCCCCCATTTTGATCTTGTGCTCCTGGATCAGCGGCTGCCCGACATGGCCGGCCTGGAGCTGCTGCAAACGCTCAACCGCGAAGGTTTCACCAGCCCGGTCCTGTTCGTCACCGGCTATGGCGACGAGCATCTCGCCGCCCAGGTGCTGCGGGCCGGCGCCCTTGACTACGTCGTCAAGGACCGCGCCCTCACCTTTCTCACCGACCTGCCCAAGCGCGTCCGCGAATCCGTCACGCGGCATCGCCTCCTGCAGGTCAACCGCCTCCTCATCGAGGCGCTCGAATCGGCCCGCGACGGCGTCCTCATCACCGACCTGCAAGGCGCCATCTTCTACGTCAACCAGGCGCTCGAGGAGATGCTCGGCTACAGCCGCGAGGAGCTGATCGGGCAGCCGCCGCGCCTGTTCAAGAGCGGCCTGCACAACGCGGATTTCTACTCCACGCTGTGGCAGATGATCCTCAACCGCGAGAGCTGGCAGGGGGAGATCGTCAATCGCCGCAAGGACGGAACGCTGGTCGAGACGTCGTGTACGATCTCGCCGATCGTGGACCACCGCGGCCAGCTCACCAACTTCGTCGCCATCTACCGGGACGTGAGCGAGCGGAAGCTGATGGAGCGGCAGCTCTTCCAGGCGCAGAAGATGCAAAGCGTCGGCACGCTCGCCGGCGGCGTCGCCCACGAGTTCAACAACCTGCTCGCCGGCATCCAGGGCTACGCCACGCTCGGCTTGCGCGAGAAGGGGGTCCCGCAGCAGGCGCTGGAGTTCTTCCAGTTCATCGTCGACCTCTCCGACCGCGCCGCGAACCTCACGCGCCAGCTCCTCGCCTTCGCCCGCAAGCCTGCCCTGACCCGCGCCCCCACGTCCCTCTCCCGGCTGCTGCACGGCACGGCCAACCTCGTGCAGCGCACTCTCAAAGTCGAGGTCCGCGTCGAGATCGACTCCGCCGATGATGACCACATGGCGCTCGCGGACCAGAACCAGCTGCAGCAGGTGCTGATCAACCTGGCGCTGAACGCGCGCGACGCCATGGCCGAGACGCCCGCATCCGTGGTCCTTTTTCGGCTGAGCCGGCGCCGCCTTGTCGGCAACCTGGCGGCCTTTCCGGAGAATGTCCCCGCCGGCGAATACCTCGTCATCGAGGTCGAGGACAAGGGACGCGGCATGTCGCCCGACGTCATGGCCCAGGCCTTCGATCCTTTCTTTACCACCAAGGATATCGGCCAGGGGACCGGCCTCGGTCTTCCCGTCGCCTTTGGCATCATCCACGGCCATCAGGGTTTTCTCACCCTGGACTCCCAGGTTGGGGGTGGCGCCTCTGTGTGCATCTTTCTGCCCCGGCTCGCGGAAGCTCCGGGCGAGGCGAACGGCGTCCCGGAGCATCCCCTGGTCCTGGAGCCGGAAGCCAGCGCCGCCCGCTCCATCCTGCTGGTCGACGACGAGCAGGCGGTCCTGGACGTGGTGCGCCGCTTCCTCGAGATCGCCGGCCACACGGTCCACACCGCGAGCAGCGGCGCGGCGGCGCTCGCGCTGGTGAAAAACGGAGCCGCCATCGAGATGGCGATTCTCGACCTGATGATCCCGGGCGAGGAAGGCCTGAGCAACTTCCGGGCGCTGCGCGAGCGGCTACCGCGCGTCCCGATCCTGCTCTGCACCGGCCTCGTGCAGGCCGATCAGGCAGGCGAGATGCTGCGCGAAGGCGCGAGCGACCTCTTGCGCAAGCCGTTCCGCATGAACGAACTCTGGCACGCGGTCAATCGCTGCCTGACGGCGACGGGCTGATCAAAGCGCTAGGAAGACAGGCCGCAGCTCCGCGCCAGACGCGTGAAGACGCTGCGGGCCAGTCTTGACAAGACACCGGGCCACCGGCGCGCGCAGCAGGAAGATGAGCTTGAGGCGGGAGAACAACGCCCTGACACGCCGGATCGTCCGGAACGGCAGCAGGACGTACGACGGCGTCGCATGCGTTTCTCTCAAAGCGGGCTTGAACGTTGCGGTCGCTGGTTTTCCCCGCAACTCGACCGAGGCGATTGTCCCTCAGGAACGGGCTCGACCGCGTAACCGCGGCTGAGCGACTCGAAATGCAACAGCCGGGCCTCGGGCGTGATCGCGGTTCGATAGCCGAGCCGGCCGACGCGCAGGCACAGCTCCACGTCGTTTCCGGTCAGCGGCAGACTTTCATCGAAGCCGCCGACGCTCTCGAACAGGCGGCGGGCAATCAGGAAACAGGCGCCGGTCACCGCAGGCACGACGCGGATTCGCCGCAGCTCTCCACCGTTTCCGGGATCGTCGGCACGGCAGTGGCGATACACGTGCGACCATGTCCCATCCGTTTGCGGGAAGATGCCGGCGTGCTGGATCGTCCGATCGGGATAGAGCAGGGTGGCGCCGACGACGCCGACCTCGGGATGTGCCGCCACGCGCAGCATTTCACCGAGCCAGCCGGGCTCGATCACCTCGGTGTCGTTGTTCAGAAACAGGAGAAAATCACCCCGCGCCCGTTGCGCTCCGGCGTTGCACAGCCGCGCGAAGTTGAAGGCGCCGGGAATGCGGACGACACGCGCCCGCCGGCGCTTCGGCAACGCTTTCAGCAAGCGACCAACGCGCGGGCAGGAACTGCCGTTGTCCACGAGAATCAGCTCGAAGCGCCGATACGACGTGAGACGCAGACTGCGCAGGAGGTTCTGCAGCAAGCCCTCCTGGTCACGAAACGGGATTACGATGCTGACCCGGCCGATAGCGCTGGGCGGGACGGTTACGAGAAACTCCGCCGCGCCGACCGTGGTCGGGACAGGCACGCGGCCCAGCAGACGGCGTTTCCAGGACCTCAGCCATTCGAGCACGCGCCAGGCGCGGGAGCGGCGGATATCGTTCAACTCCGCCTGGAGCCGCTCGGCCCGGCCCCACTCCCGCCGGTAGCGCTGGTTCAAGTCGTGGACCAGCCGGCCAAGCGCCGCGGCGTCCGCGGCGGGGGGCGCCCCGAGAACCGGATCCGGCGCGGAACTCATGGCCGCCTCCCGCTTTTTTCTTGCCCGAGCGAGTGCAGGAACGTTCCTGCCGCGGCATACGACTCCGGCGTGCCGATATCCAGAAACGGACCGGACGCGGCGTGGCCGAAGACGCGCCGGTCGCGAGCCCAGCGCGGCAACAGCTCGCGCTCCAGCGACAGGGGCGCCTGGCCCGACTCAGCTTCGATCAGGAGGCGCTCGATGAGGTAAATGCCCGCGTTGATCCAGCCGGGCCCGTGCCCCCTCTTCTCGGTGAAGCGTGTGACCCGACCGCCCAGCGAGCGCTCGACCTGACCGAACCGACCTGCTTCTTCCACCCAGGCGAGCACCAGACTCGCGTCCGCTCTTTCGCGGCGATGGCGTTGCGCGAAGGCGGCCAGGTCGACCGGACAGTGACTGTCGCCGTTCAAGAGCAGGATCGTCGGCGTCGAGATCAAGGGCAGGGCGGCGCGCAACGCGCCGGCCGTCCCGAGCGGCGCGGGCTCGGGCGAATAGACCAGTTCCAGGCCGGCGTGGCGGCGTCCGAGGGTTTTCTCCACCTGCGGCTCCGCCGTGTCCGTGAGCAGGATCACGCGCGGCAGCGACGCCGCCGCGAGGACGTCGAGCAGGTAAGCGACGAAAGGCCGGCCGTCCACGGCGGCGAGCACCTTGGGATGATCGCCGAGCGCGGGGCGCAGGCGCGTGCCCAGGCCGCCGGCCAGGATGGCCGGTGTGATCCCGGACAGGTCGGCGGCGCAGGACGTCGGTCGCCCCGCTCTCGTGGATGTCGACATTGCTGGCCTCGCTTCAACCGGCGTTGCGGAACAGCGGCCGCCCCTCCATCGCGTAGCCCTTGAGGAGCTCCTGGATGCCCTGGTCGAGCGACCGTCGCGCGACGAAGCCCGCCGCGCGCAGCCGCTCGCTGGAGACAACGTAGTTGCGCTTGTCGGGATCCTCGCCGATGGCGGCGAAATGGAGGTAGAAGCGCGGCACATGCTCCTTGACCTTGACGGCCAGTTCTTCCTTGGAGAGGTTCGCGTCGTCGAGGCCGACGTTGTAGACCCGGCCCGCCATGCGTCCGGCGTTGTTCAGGCAGTGCAGCATGCAATCGGCGACGTCGCGCACGTGGACGAAGTTGCGCTTGAAGTCCTTCTCGAAGATGACGAGATAGCCCTCCTTGAATGCGGAGTAGACGAAGTGGTTGACCAGGAGATCGAGCCGCATGCGCGGCGACATGCCGAAGACGGTCGCGAGACGCAAGGCGATGGTGTTCCCTTGCTGGAGGAGGATCCGCTCCGCTTCGCACTTGCTGCGGCCGTAAAGCGAGATCGGCCGGAGCGCACTGTCTTCGGTGCAGAACGACTGGCCCGACGTGACGCCGTAGCCGCTGTTGGTGTTGGGGTAGAGGACAAGCTGACTGGGGCTGCGCAGGCGGTCGAGCAGGCGGACGGAGCCGATGTTGACGCTCTCCGCGAGCAGCGGATCGCGGTCGCAGGCCGACGCGCCGACGACGGCCGCCAGATGAATGACGACGTCGGCCTGGCGGACCAGGCGGCGCATGAGGGTCTCGTCGCGCACGTCCCCCTTCTCGAAGCGGAAACGCGAGTTGGCGCAGAGGTGAAACAAGCCCTGTTGCCCGGCGCCGTACATCAGGTTGTCGACGGCGAGGACGCCATGCCCCGCGGCCAGCAGATGCTCGCACAGGATGCTGCCCAGATAGCCGAGGCCGCCGGTGACCAGGATGTTCGTCATGCGGATGTCCTCTCCAGGGTGGATCCAAGGGTCGCCCGGCGCGGCGTGGGCAGGAGAGCGTCGCTGGTCGGCAGCGCCCCGCTCAGGAGGTCGCGCTCGAGACGCTGGGCCGTCATGGCGCGAATGTGGCGTGCCATCGCGGCGCCGAAGCGTCTTTCGATCAGCGCCAGGTAATGTGGGTTCGTGTAATAGCGCTGGAAGGCGTCGTCGCGGAAGCGAAGCACCGCGCGCGCCGTCACGTGGCGCGTCGGCAGCGGCAGGCAATCGCGCGCGTGCTGCGCGTAGCCCGTCCACCGCGCCGGCAGCGGAATGTTCTCACGCTCGGCCAGGTCGTACAAAGCCGAGCCGGGATACGCCATCGTCGAGTAAAAGTTGGCGAACTCGCAGTTCAGCTCGGTCGCCAGGTCGAGCGTCGCCTGCATCGTGTCCGCGTCGTCCTCCGGCAGGCCGAAGATGTAGTTGCCGATGACATGGATGCCCGCGGTCCGAATGCGGCCGACGACCTCGAAGACCTCATCCTGGCGAAACGCCTTGTCGACGCCCGCCCGCACCTTTTCGGCCCCGGCTTCGATGCCGAGCGCGAGCCAGCGGAAGCCTGCGCCGCGCAGCGTCTCCAGCATGTCTTCCTTGATGGTGTCGATGCGGGCATAGGCCCAGAGATTGAGATCGTGGCCGCGCCGGATGATCCCCTCGCAGAGCGCGAGCACGTGTCGTCGATTGAGGATGAACATTTCGTCGGCGATCTTGATGTTGCGGACGCCGTAGCGCTCCACCAGGAGATCGATCTGCGCGAGGACTGCCGAGGGAGTCCAGTAGCGATAGCTGTTGGTCGTCGGGCGCAGCTTCGCGGCCCGCTCGCCGCTGCGAAACGGCGCCTGGATGCAACAAAACGAGCAATGAAACGGACAGCCCAGCGTGGTGTAGATGGCGGCGTACGGCTGCCGCGCGCCGCCGTCCAGGCAGTGCCAGTTGTGCGCCCGGTAACGCGACATCGGCAAGAGATCCCACGCCGGCTCGGTCGAGTCCAGGTCGACAAGCAGCGGCCGGTCGGGCACACAGCGCGGCCAGTCGTCATCCCGGTACCAGAGCCCGGGGACCTTAGACAATTCCACGTCGCCGCTCTTGAGCATCGCGGCGAGGGCGGTCAGCGTGTGCCAGCCTTCACCGGCGGCGACGAAATCGCAATCCTCCTCGCGCAGCGTCCGCTCGGGCAAGGCGCTGACGTGTCCGCCGATGAGCAGCACCTTCTGACCAGGCGCCGTCTGCTTGATGGCGGAACAGGTGGCGCCGGCGGCGCTCATCGTCTGCGTCGACGCCGAAGGTTGATGGCCATAGACGACGACGACGGCAAGGCGCGGTTTGATGGCGCGCACCCGCGCGGCGACGTCAGCGGCGCTCAGTTCCTCCGCCTCGGCGTCGATGAGCGCGACCGCGAGGCCCTGCGCGCGACAATGACCGGCTAGCAGCGCCGCCCAGACCGGCGGCTCGACCGCAGCCAGCTCCGTGCCCAGCGCCTGATACACCTGGCGCCGGCTGGAGGGATTGATGAGGACGATGTCCATCAGGCGCCCTCCCATGCGACACGGTTCAAAAGGTCGCACAAGCGCAGGATCTTGTCCCGTTCCAGCGTCGGATAGTTGCCGATGTACATGCCGAAGAAATGGACGTGGTCGGCGTGCGGAAAGCGCGCGGCGTGGGCGTCGCCGAAGAGACGCCGCAAATAGGGTTGCCGCAGTTGATTGCCGCCCCCTGACGTGCCACGGCGAAACTCGACGCCGGCGCCGCGCAGGGCGACCATCACGCATTTCATGCGCCGCTCGAGTTGGGAGACGGCGTCTTGTGAGCGCGGCGCCGTGGGGGGCCGCAGCACGAGGGTGAACGCGTAGTTGCTGCTTTCCTCTACGGCGAAATCCGTCTGATAGGATTCCGGGTCGAGATGGGCCAGGAACAGGCGCAGGTTCTCGGTCCGGCGCGCGATTCCCTCGTCCAGCCGCCTGAGCTGCGACCGACCGATGACGGCGTTGATCTCGGTGCTGCGCACGTTGTACGCCGGCAGCGCGAAGATGAAGTCGGGATTGAGATCGGGAAACCGGTCGGCGTAGTCGCGGCGCAGGCTCACGGAGTCCGCCTCGCGCACCATGCCGTGCCCGCGCAGCATCCGCAGCGTCTCGTAGAGGTCGGTATCGTTCGTCGAGACCATGCCACCTTCGATCGTGCTCAGGTGGTGTGCGTAGTAAAAGGAGAAGTTCGAGGCCAGCCCGAACGTGCCCAGCTTGCGGCCGTCGCAGCAGGCGCCGTGGGCTTCGCAGACGTCCTCGAGCAGCGGGATGCCGCGCCCGGCGAGGGTGTCGAGCAGCTCGCGGCCCAGAGCGTTGTAGCCCAGGACATGGGTGAGGAAGACGGCGCGCGTGCGCGGCGTGAGCTTCTCGATCACCTGTCGGTTGTCCATGCCGAGCGTGCGCGGATCGACGTCGACGAAAACGGGCTCGAAGCCGCAGTGCAGCGCCGCGGCGATGTCGGAAACCCAGGTGATGGTCGGAACGATGATCTCACCGCCGCCGTGGCGGGCTTTGAGCGCCGCGAGCGTGATGAGGTTGGCGGAGGAGCCGGAGTTGACGAAGACGCTGTGCCGCACGCCGAGCCAGCTCGACCATTCCTCCTCGAAGGCGCGGACGTTTCGCGCTTGCGTCAACACCGGGTCGTCGGCCTGCAAGAGGGCGATCACGTCGTCGAGATCGGCCCGGCTGATGTTGTTTTTCATCAGGGGCCAATCGAGCTTCTCGGTCGCTCGCGCATTGGCGCTCATCAGAATGGCCCCTTGAAGTCAGCCCCCGGCTCGGTCTTCGCCTCGGGGAGCCAGCCGGTCGGGCGGCCCTCGACCAGGTCGCGTGCGGCGGCGGCGATGGTCTGGGCGTTGGGATAGAACAGCCGCTCGAGGGCGGGCGCCGTCGGGCAGGTCACGGGGGCGAAGCCGAGGCGGCGCACGCGCAGGTCGCGAATCGCCATCAGCCGCTCCGCCACCTGGGCGACGATCTCGGCCCCGGCGCCGCACGTGGTCCAGCCGTTGTCGACCACCAGGAGCTTCCCGGTCCGCTCGGCGGATTCCGCGATCGTGTCGATATCGAGCGGGCTGAGCCAGACGGGATCGATGACCTCGGCGCTCAGGCCGACGTCGTCGAGGTGGCGCCGGGCAACGAGACATTCGCCTTGCATCGCCGAGATGCCGACGATGGTGACGTCGCGACCGCCAGCCGTGATTCGCGCCTTGCCCGGTCGGACTTGATAGGAGCCTTCCGGGACCGGCCCGCGCTGCGAGTAGAGCAGACGATGCTCGACGAAGAGCACCGGGTTATCGTCCCGGATCGCGGCGCTCAAGCAGCCCTTGGCGTCATGCGGCGTCGCCGGGGCGACGACCTTGAGGCCCGGCACGTGCATGAAGAAACTGTGCAGTCCTTGCGAATGCTGCGCCCCCTGCCCCCAGCTCTTGCCGATCATGGAACGGACGACGAACGGCAGCGCGACCCGGCCGCCGTACATGTAGCGGCTCTTGGCGGCGACGTTGACGAGCTGGTTCATCGCCAGGAGCAGGAAGTCCATGCGGATGTGGACGTGGATAGGCCGCAGTCCGGCAAGCGCCATGCCGACGGCCGCCCCGGTCATCGCCTCCTCGGAAAGGGGTGTGCCGAAGACGCGCTCGGGGCCGTATTTCTCCGCCAGGCCGCGCGTTGTACCCTGCACGGCCTTGGGGTCGTCCACGTCGAGACCGAAGAGGAGCACCGCGGGATCGCGGGCCATCTCCAGGTCGGTCGCCTCGCGGATCGCCTCGACGTAGGAGAGAAAGCGCGCCGTCTCCTGCGGCGGCGCGACGGGGCGCGTCATCACGTCGCTGCGCATGAGCGCTCCTCCTCGAAGACATCGCTGTAAAGCGCGGCGGCGTCCGGTTCCGGGGAGGCCTCGGCGAACTGAAACGCCGCGAAAACCTCCTCCTCGACCGCCGCCTCGATCCGTCGGCGCTCCGTCTCGGGAACCAGCGCGGCGAGCCGGGCGAGTTGATCCCCGTCCTTCCAGGGTCGCGCTTCCTCTTCCGCACGAAAGCCCAGGCGGAAATCCTCGCCGGGGCCGACATGTTCCTGCCAGCGATAGGTCATCGCTTCGAGCAAGAACGGTCCGTCGCCGGATCGCAATCGCGTCAGCAGCTCGCGCGTGCGCTCGAAAAGGCGGAGCACATCGTTGTCGTCGATTCGCTCCGCGCGGACGCCGTGCGCCGCGGCGCGAGCGCAAATGTCGAGCGTCGCCTGCCGGCGGCTCTGGTGCGTGTGGATCGCGTAACGGTTGTTCTCGCACACGAAGAGGACAGGCAGCCGCTTGAGCGCGGCGAAGTTAAGGCTCTCCGCGAACACCCCTTCCTCCGTGGCGCCGTCGCCGAAGAAACTGACGACGACGCGGCTGTCACGCCAGTACCGCAATGCGTAGGCATAGCCGACGGCGTTCGGGATCGTGGAGCCGACCACGGCCGACATTCCCATCACTCCGGCCTCGGGATCGACGAGGTGCATCGAGCCCCCCTTGCCCCCCGCGCAGCCGGTCGCCTTGCCATAGAGCTCGGCGACCATTCGCCGCATGTTTCCTCCCTTGGCGAGGTAGAGGGCGTGGCCGCGGTAGGTGCCGAAGACGACGTCGTCCGGTTCAAGCGCCTCGCACACGCCGACCGAGACCGCCTCCTGCCCGATGGAGAGGTGTACCGGGCTCTTGATGCGATCGCTCGGGTAGACGTGGGCGATCTCCTCTTCCAGGCGGCGAATGCGATAGAGCGATTTATACAGCCGCTCGAGCATGCTGCTCCTCCTTCGCGCCGTGAGCCAGGAACCAGGCGTAGATTTCTTCGAGGGCGGCCCGGAAGCCCGTTGGTGGCTGCCAGCCCAGGGCGAGTAGCGACGTGGAATCGAGGGTCTTGCGCGCGGCGCCGTCGGGCCGGCTCGTGTCGAACACAAGGCGGCCGCGATAGCCGACGACCTGGGCGACGGCGCGGGCGACCTCGGCGATGGAATGCTCGCTGCCGGCGCCGACATTGATGGGCGCGGCGCGGTCGTAGTGACGCATGAGGAAGACGCAGGCGTCCGCGAGGTCGGGGAGATAGATGAACTCGCGGCGTGGGGCGCCGCTGCCCCAGATCGTGACCGCCGGCTCGGCGTCCTCCTTGGCGCGGTGGACGCGGCGCATCAGGGCGGGGATGACGTGGCCGCCGGCGCTGAAGTCGTCGCCGGGGCCGAAGGGATTGGCGGGAAACGCCGTGATGAAGCGGGCGCCGTATTGCCGGCGGAAAGCGTCGCACAGCTTCCAGCCGGCGAGCTTGGCGAGAGCGTACGCTTCGCTTGTCGGCTCCAGCGGCCCGGTGAGGAGCGACGCGACAGCCAGCGGTTGCGGCGCGTCCTTCGGATAGGCACAGGAGCTGGAGACATAGAGAAGTTTGGCGACACCGCGACGCCACGCCGCGCCGATCACGTTGGCGGCGACCAGGAGATTGTCGAGCATCAGGTCCGCGGGCCGCCGCTCGTTTTCAGCGATGCCGCCTGATTCCCCGGCGACGAGGAAGACGTATTCCGGACGGGCGGCGGCGAAGAAGTCGTCCACCTGCTCCGACGATGTCAGGCTCGGTTCGCCGGGCGCGTCCAAGAGGTCAAAGCCCTCGGCGGCGAGACGTTGGCGCAGCGTCCTGCCCAAGGGGTGGCGGCGCCGGCGACGTAGATACGGGAGTGCGCGTTCACGGTAGTTCCAACGTCAAACGGCCAGGCGCCGCGGGGACTTCGTCTGGCCGTGCGCGAGCGGCTCGGGCTGGGGTTTTCCTCGAACAGGATCCGGCTGCCTTCGGTGTCGAAGGCGAAGGGGACGTGTAGCACGTCGGCCATGGCGGCGAGGACGCGCTTCTGCTTGGCGGGCGGTACGAAAAGCAGCAGGAAGCCGCCGCCGCCGGCCCCGGCGAGCTTGCCGCCGACGGCCCCAGCGAGCGCCCGCCGGTAAAGGGCGTCGATGCGTGCGTTGGAGACGAGCGGACTGAGTGAACGTTTCGTCTGCCAGGCTTCGTGCAGTAGTTCGCCGAAGCCGCGGATATCGAGCCGGCTCACGAGCAGGTCGGTCGCCTCATCGACCAGGCGGCGCAGCGTTTCGAGCTGAGGCCGACAGGCGTCGAGGTTGGCGACGTAGCTGTGGGCGACATCGGACGCGGTGCGCGGGATGCCCGTGTAGAAGAGCATGAGGTGGGCTTGTAGCTCGGCGGACCGGTCCGGCGTGAGCGGGACGCGATCGACTGTCATCGCATGGCGCGGACCGGAGCAGCCCGCTTCGCCCGAGCGGTGGAACTGCACGCTGCGCAAGCCGCCGAACGCGGCCATCACCTGGTCCTGCGAGCCGACCGTCTCCCCCAGGCGCTGCTGCTCGATGTGGATGCTCTCCTCGGCAAGCTGCAGGGGCGCCGGCGTCTCGCCGCGCAGGGCGTAAAGGGCGTGCAGGAGGCCGACGGTGAAGGCGGAGCTGGAGCCCATGCCGCTGCGTGCGGGCAGGTCGCCGTCGTGGTGGATTTCGAGGCCGTCGTCGAAGCCGAGGTGACGCATCGTCTCGCGCACGGCCGGATGCTCGATGTCCTTGACGCTCTGGCACGTCTCGATCTTGCGATAGACGACGCGAATCTTGTGCTCGAAGAAGGGGGGTAACTCGCGGACGGTGAGGTAGCAATACTTGTCGATGGCCGCGGCCAGGACGGCTCCGCCATGGGCGCGATACCAGGCGGGATAGTCAGTGCCGCCCCCGAAAAACGAGATGCGGTACGGCGTGCGACAGATGATCATCCTTGACCTGCCGGTGGAGGCGCCGCGGAATCCTTCCGGGCGAGGGCCGGCGTGGGCCGGCGTGTGTGTGGCTCTTGTGAGCGGGCATTCTGGCATGGAGCGGCAGAATAGGTCAAGGCATTTTGGGGCGATGGGCCGATTGTGGCGCCGGATTTGTCGCGAGGCGGTTCGTTGACTCACCTGCCGCGTTCCTGTTAGCCTCCTGCGTCACGATTCGATGTGGCCGACAAGGATGTGGCTGACAAGTCTGCGCCCCGAAGGAAGAAACACCGTGCCGACCCCGGAACTCGTCCTGCGCCGCTCCACGCCGGAGTGCCGCCTCAGCGTCATCCTTATCGACTGGGGCGTGCGCGAGAGCTTCCACAGCCTCCGCTACCTCAACGAGCAGACGGCGCCGCGCGACCAGTACGAGCTTTTGTGGCTGGAGTTCTACGACCGCAAGCCGGCGCGGCTTTGCGACATGGTCTTTCGCGACGGGCCGGACAAGCCGCTCGTCGATCAATGGCTCGTCGCCGGCTATCCGGACGACGTCATCTTCAACAAGCATCGCCTCTACAATCTCGGCCTCTTGCTGGCGCAGGGCCGGTATTGCGTGGTCTGCGATTCGGACGCCATCTTCACCCCCAACTTCGTCGCCAAGGTCCTCGATGCCTTTATGCAGACGCCGCGGGCCGTGATCCACGTCGATCAGGTCCGCAATGTCGATCCGCGCTTCCATCCGTTCGCCTATCCCGCCATCGAAGACATTCTCGGCCCGGGCTGCATCAACTGGCACGGTGGGGTCTCCAGCGGCTTGGCGGAGAACAACCCGGACATGATCCATTCCGCCAACTACGGCGCCTGCATGGCCGCGGCCCGGACCGACCTTATCGCCATCGGCGGCGCCGACGAGCACATCGATTACCTCGGCTACATGTGCGGTCCTTACGACATGACGTTTCGCCTCGTCAACCACGGCCTGGCCGAACGCTGGCTCCGTGACGAGTACCTCTACCACGTCTGGCACCCCAACGAGGGGGGGCCGGCGGATTACCAGGGCCCGAACGACGGCCGCGGCATGGCCCTGCGCGCCCTCGAAGCGCGCGACAGCGGCCGGGTCGAGCCGGCGCTCGAAAACCCCTGGATTCGCCAGGCGCGGCAAGGGAAAGAGCCGACGGCGACGGAGCTGGTGCGGCTGCTCGCCGAACGCGCGGAGCCCGACTGGCGCTACGAGGCGGCGCCGGCCGCGGACGAAGTCGCCGTGCTGGTCGAACAATACCGCGGGTTCAACCTCTTCCGCTATCGCCGCCATTGGTATGCGTTGCGCACGGAGGACGGCTTTTTCGAATCCGACAAAAGGAAGGGCTACCGCGTGCTGTACGACGCCCTGCACGCCCATGGGGTGAAGCGGCTCGTCGACCACTATCACACGCTGCCGCGGACGTTCCTCGGCCGGTTGACGGCTGAGCCCATTTACCGGTTGCCATGGCGGGCGCTGCGCCGCGTCGGCAAGGAGATCGGCCGGCTATTCTGAAGGGCACGTCATGTCTGTCACTCTGCCGTTGAGCATCGTGCGCGAAGGCTTCGACCGCCTGGGAGAGCGCTTCCCCTGGATGGCGACGTTCATCATCGGCGGCGCGGCGTTCGGCTCGGGCCTCGACCACCGCGAAGACGTCCGGCCGTCGCAGTTCTTCCGCCTCGTCCGGCGCCCGCGGCGCCTGCTCGAGGTCGGCTCCTGCCAGGGGGGTGGCACGTTCGAGCTGGCCAGGCGGCCGGGCGTGGAAGAAGTCGTCGCCTTGGAGGGGCGGGACTACAACCTCGCCAAGGCGCGTTTCGTGCAGCAGGCGTTGAACGTCCCCAACGTCCGTTTCCTTCAGGCCGATCTGGAATCCTTCGACTTCGCGCCGCTGGGACGCTTCGACGCCGTCTACTGCGTCGGCCTTCTCTACCATCTGCCGGCGCCGTGGGAGTTCCTGGCCAAGCTGGAGGCCGTCACGGACACGGTTTACATCAACACGCATTACTGCCCGTTGAGTCAGGTGGAGATGCGGTTGGGCGGCTACGCGGGCAAGAAATGGCACGAAGCGGGCTTCGCCGATCCGCTGTCGGGGCTCTCCGCCTGGTCATTCTGGCCCACGCTCGACGCCTTGACCCGCATGTTGCTCGACGCCGGCTTCGTCCCGGAACTCCTGGAGACCGACACCATGGGTCGCGGTCAGGCGCCGCACGGAACCACGATCCTGGCCCGCCGCGCCGCCACGCTCGCGGCGCCGGAGCGGCGCGATCTGATCGCGAAAACGCGTCAAACGCTCCGGGGGCTCTCCCCGGACGCAGGCGCGGCTCCGCCGGCGCGTCGATCCTGGCTGCGGCGGGCCCTGTCCCGCGTGAAAAGGCTTGTCGCCCGCTCTCCCAGCGCCGCCGCGCCGGCCAGCAAGCCATGAAGCCGGTCAGCGAGTTGGTAGCGGCGCGAGACGAGCCGGCGCCGCTGGGCGTAGTCCTGCTCGCACAACCGGCGCAGCTCCGCCTGAAACACGTTGAGTTCCCCTTCGAGCATGTCGCCTGATTCACCGGACCCGAGCCGCGCGCGTAGCGCGGTCCAGGTGTCCATGATCGTCTCGTGTACCGGCGTCTCGCGGGCGTTTTCCGCTGGCGCCGCCGGCAGATTCACGCTCCACGGCGTCCGCCGGTTCTGGCTCACCTTCACATCCAAAGGCAGGATCGGATACAGCCGGCCCAGCTTCTCCATGAATAGTCCGTCCGCGTGGTCCCCCGTAGCGCGTTCCTCCGGCCAGTACTCGTCTCCGGAGAAGGCGTCCAGGGCGGCCCGGCGATGACAGAGTTGCAGATAGTCCACCTGCCCGTCCATGATGCGGCCGGCGCAACATTTTCCGCCCGGCGCCAGGGCGCGGCGCTCGCCGATGATTCGCCCCACGCCATCGGCGCCGATCCAGCCGATGTCCTGCGCGGCGTACATGGCCATCGCGGCCGGGTGGTCCGTGAAGGCGTGCGCGAACGTGGCGAACGCGTTCGGATAGAGGATGTCGTCGTCGCAGAGATACATGACGAGGTCGCCCGCCACCCAGCCGCGGCGAAAGCACTCGTTGAAGCACCAGGGCGCCATCGCCTTCTTGCGGCGCAGGGCGCGCGTCTCGTGCGAGCGGATGATGCGCAGCCGCGCATCGCTGTTCCAGTGAAAGGCGTCGAAGAAGCCGCGATCGTGAAGCGTGCCGCTGTCGATGAGGAGCGCTTGCCAGTCCGGGTGGGTCTGCGCCAGAACGCTCTCGACCGCCTCGGGCAAAAGGCTCGGTTTGTTGTGCGAAACGATGATGATCGTGAACGACGGCATGGCGCCTCCGTGCCGTCGATGGTCACAAAACAGTCAGGGCGGGACAAGACCAGATCGGCGCCTTTAGGCGGCCGGAACGTCCGGCGCCTTTTCTTGGCGACGCCGCCCGTTATCATGACTGCACCGGACGAATCCCGCCTGACATGAGAATCGCTTACATCACCGCCGGCGCCGCGGGCATGTACTGCGGCAGCTGCATGCATGACAACACCCTCGTCGCCGAGCTCACGGCGCAGGGGCACGACGCGCTTCTCGTCCCCACCTACACCCCCATTCGCACGGATGAAAAGGACGTCAGCCAGTCGCGCGTCTTCTTTGGCGGCATCAACGTCTATCTCCAGCAGAAGTCGCGGCTCTTCCGGCGTACGCCGTGGTTCCTCGACCGCCTCCTCGATTTCCGCCCCCTCCTCCGCTGGGTCTCCCGCTTCGCCGTCAAGACGCAAGCCCAGGAACTGGGCGAGCTGACCATCTCGATGCTCAAAGGGGAGCACGGCTTTCAGCGCAAGGAAATCGACAAGCTCAGCGCCTGGCTCAAGGACGATATCCGGCCGCAGATCATCAACCTCACGAACGTTCTCCTCTCGGGCATGATCGAGCCGCTGCGCCAGGCGCTCGGCGTTCCCGTGGTCGCCACCTTGCAAGGGGACGACATCTTCCTCGAGTCGCTTCCGGCAGATTGTCGCGCCGAGGCGATCGCGTTGATACGGCAGAACTGCGCGAACGCCGCCGGCTTCATGGCGACCAGCCGTTCGTACGCTGATTTCATGGCGCCTTACCTCGGCCTGCCCCGCCACAAGATCGCGGTGATCTATCCCGGTCTTAAGCTGAAGGGACACGCCCCGCGCGGCGCCGACCGCAACGGCGCTCCCTTCACCATCGGCTACTTCGCCCGCATCTGCCCCGAGAAGGGACTGCACCAACTGGTCGACGCCTTCATCGAGTTGAAACGCCTCGGCCCCCTGCCCTGTCGCCTGCGCGTCGCCGGCTGGCTCGGCGAAAACAACAAGGACTACTTCGAGGAGCAAAAGGAGAAGCTGCGCTTGCGCGGCTTGCTGGAGGACTTCGAGCACTTCGAGTGCCCCGACCACGTCAGCAAGGTGCGCTTCCTCCAGAGCCTCGATGTGCTATCGGTGCCGACCGTCTATCACGAGCCGAAGGGCCTCTACGTGCTGGAGGCATGGGCCAACGGTGTCCCGGTCGTCCAACCGCGGCACGGCTCCTTTCCCGAACTGGTCGAGGCGAGCGGCGGCGGGCTGCTCGTGGAGCCCGGAGATCCGAAGGCCCTGGCGACGGCACTGCGCGACTTGATGAATCAGCCCGAGCGAGCGCGTGACCTGGGCCGACGAGGCCATGACGCGGTGGGCCGGCGTTTCAATGCGACGGTGATGGGGCGCGAGACGGTCGCCTGGTACGCCGGTTTTCTGAGAACGGAGCAGCCATGAGCGTCTTTCGCGTCCAGCGCCGCGTCGAGTTCTGCGATACCGACATGGCCGGCATCGTTCACTTCGCCAACTTCTTCCGCTACATGGAGTTCGCCGAGGTCGCGTTCCTCCGCTCACTCGGCCTCAATGTCAAGATGGAAGCCGACGGCCGCAAGATCGGCTTCCCGCGCGTGTCGGCCACTTGTGACTACATCAGGCCCGCGCGCTTCGAGGACGTGCTCGACATCAGCCTCCGGGTCGATCGCCTCGGCGAGAAATCGGTCACCTACGCCATCGATTTCCAGCGTGGCCCCGACCTCATCGCCCGCGGCAAGGTGACGTCCGTCTGTTGCCTCGTTCACGAAGAGAACCGCCTCGAAGCCATTCCCATCTCGGCCGTCTACCGCGGCCCCGTCGAAGCGTTCGCGAAGAGCGGCTGATCGGTTATCTATTGGCCGAGGCGACCGAGCGGGGTTATACTTGGCCTAGACCGTATCCAAGGCGAGGCCCTCCATGCCGCAAAGCCATCGAGCCCAGCACAACGCTCAGTCCTCGATCACCCGCCTCCTCCCGCCCGGTCCAGACCTGCTCCGCGTCGGCTCGCGCCGCTGGTTCCTCCAGACCGGCCTCGCCGGACTTGCCGGCCTGACCCTTGCCGACACGTTGCGTCTCCAGGCCGCTCCCAGCGTCTCGCGCGACCCGAAGGCCGTCATTCTCTTCTGGCTCTCCGGCGGCCCGAGCCAGATCGACACCTGGGACCCCAAGCCGGACGCGCCGCCAGAGATTCGCGGCCCTTATCGCACGATGGCCACGCGCGTCCCCGGCGTTCGCTTCTGCGAGCACCTGCCGCTCCAGGCGAGCATTATGGACCGGCTGACGATCCTCCGCGCCGTCGATTGCTCCGCCAGCAACCACACGCCGATCACCATGCAGGCCGGCAACCCGCTTGCCCGCCGCACCGACGACGGCCGCGACGGCGCCGGCTATCCCTCGATGGGCTCCGTCGCCGCCCGCTTCCGCGGCGCCAATGCTCCCGGCATGCCCGCCTTCGTCGGCCTCGCCCCTTCCTGGCGGGCCGACGTCTGGGGCGCCGGAGCGATGGGAACCGCCTATGAGCCGGTCAATGGCGTGGAACTGCCCGGCCGGCTCGCCATGCCCGCCGGCTGCGACGTCCCCCGCCTGCAAGATCGCGCCGACCTGCGGCGCCGGTTCGACACCATGAGGCGCGACCTCGATGCCGCCGCCAACGCCGAGCGCATGGACCGCAACGGGGCGATGGCGCTCGACATCGTCACCTCGCCGCGCGTCCGGGAAGCGTTCAACATCGACAAGGAGCCGGAAACGCTGCGCGACCGCTATGGCCGATGCAGCGTCGGCGAAAAAGCGTTGCTGGCCCGGCGCCTCGTCGAGGCGGGGACGACCTTCGTTCTCGTCAGTGGCCGCTGGGGCTATTTCGATCACCACGGCGACACCGTCCCCCCATGGGGCGGCATCCTCCGCGGCCTCACCCCGATCCTCCCCACCGTCGACCGCGCCCTCTTCGCCCTGGTCACCGACCTCGAGGCCCGCGGCCTGCTGGACTCCACGCTTGTGCTCATGCTCGGCGAGTTTGGCCGCACCCCGGTCCTGAGCAACGATGGCGGCCGCGGCCACTGGACCAATGTCATGTCCATGGTAATGGCCGGCGGCGGCCTGCGTCACGGCCGAGTGATCGGCGCCACCGATTCGCGCGGCGGCGAGATCCGCTCGCGCCGCGTCACCCCTTCCGACCTCGCCGCGACCGTCTTCCGCCACCTGGAGATCCCCCTCGACGCCTCCTGGATCAGCCCGGCGGGGCGGCCGATGCCGATTGTCACGGAGGGAGGACGGGCCATCGAGGAACTGGAGAGTTGAGGGATCTGAGCGCCGGGGTTGCGCGCGCGGCTCCGGCGATGCTTCACTTCTGCGCGTTTCTTTGCTTGGGAGTCCTATGACAAGGGTCAAAGCGTTGCTGTCCTCTGTGTTTGTCGTCTCCTTCACCGCCACACTTGCCGCCCAGGCGCCGAAGGAGCACGCCGCCAAAGATGATACAACGCAGCTACAAGGCACATGGCAGGTAACCAGATTCATCGACCACAGCGAGAAAGCTGCCCCCGCCGAAGAGATCGCACACTTCACGTTCGAGTTCAAAGGCGGTCACCTCGTCATCCGCAAGGACAAGGACGACCGAGGCAAGGAGATGAAGTACAGGCTGGACGCCACGAAGAAGCCCAAAGCGATTGACATCGAGATGGGCAGTCCAATGGCGTCCGAGGGCATCTACAAGCTCGACGGGGAGGAACTGACGGTCTGCGTCGTCGCCGGCAGTCGGGGCAGCAAGACGGCAATGCGTCCCTCGGAGTTCAAGGCGAGCAAGCGCGACAAGTATTCGCTGTTCGTGCTGAAGAAGGTCAAGAAGTAGGCCCGGCCGAACACATTTATTGGCCCCCTCGTCAAGAAATACGCTCTTCATGGCTCGTCGCAAGCCTTACCGGATACCCAAAATCCCACAGCTCTGTTCGTAGCTCTCCTCCAGTTCGAGCGGAATGGCCAGATCGGCGGCCAGCCAGAGCGGCATCGTCGGCAGCAACCGGCCCAGAACAAGCGAATGCAGCCATGCCTCGAGGCGCCACTCGTCCTCGCGTTGCGTGATCCGGCAAGCGGCTGCGTAGAGGGGCTGGTCCGATACGCTCTCCTGCGAACACCCCAGCAGGTCCAGCAGTTCCCCGAATAGGTTTTGCGTGCGCGTCGTCACAACGTCGATGATGACGACGGAAACGCCTTGCCGCAAAAAACCGAGGCACTTGGCGATGAAAGCCGCGCGATTCTCGGGGCGGTCCTTGTTGCTCGGGCTGACGATCTCGACGGCAGCCACCAAACGGATGTGGCGCCGTTCGTCGTACACCAGCACTTCGTATTCATCCTGAGCGGGCAAATTCGCGATGATCGAGAGTGTCGGCATTTCGGCGGTCGAGCCCAGATGCACGCGCGGCTCGGCGAAATAGCCGCGCGGTAGCTGGCTGCGGAGCGCCGCGACGATCATCACCGGCCAGGTCGCGTGAAAGCCCTCCCAATGCCGCTGGTCATCGAGGGGAGGTCGAAAGTGGTCGCGTAGGGGCATGGTCGCGTCTTCTTCTGTCCGTCATCATACCACGGATCACTTCTTCTTCCCCCAGGCGTCGAACACCTCTCGCGCCACGCGCCCGATCAGCACGTTCGCCGCGTTGTCGTCGACGAAGCGCCGGTCGGTGTTGTGCCAGGTGAGGACGCAGATCGCGATCGGGCCGGACGGGGCGTAGATGATGCCGGCGTCGGTCTTCACGTCGCTGACCGAACCGGTCTTGTGCGCGACAACGGTCCCGGCGGGCAGTAGTCGCTTCAGCTTCGTCTTGTCGTCGCAGTTCTTGAGGTGATCGAGCATCGCCTTGGTCGCTTCCGGGCTGATGAGCTTGCCCTCGTGCAGCTTCTCGAAGAGGCCGGCCATCTCGCGGGCCGTGGTCGAGCCGAGGCCGTATTTCTTCGTCCCTTCCGGGTCGATGGAGGTGGTGTCGCCGCGAAAAACCTTGGCGTGGATCTTGGTGCCCGGAAAGCCCCACGCCTTCATGCGCTTGCCGGTGGCGGGGATGCAGATCTTGTCGAGGACGAGGTTGGTGGCGGTGTTGTCCGAGTAGACAATCATGAGGCGGATGGCGTCGCGCACGGAGAAGCTGGCGCCGTCGCTGAAGTGGTAGGTGAGGATGCCGCTGCCGGGGACCTTGTCCTTGTCGCGCAGCGTCACCTTGTCGGCCAGGTTGATCTTCCCGTCGGCAGCCTGCTTATAGGCCTCGAGCATGACTGGGAACTTGATGAGGCTCGCGGTCGGCATCAAGTCGTCGGCGTCGATATAGAGCGTCTCGCCGGTGAGGAGATGCTTTACGGCGATGGTGACCTTGCCCTTGTGCGCCTTGACGAGGGCCTGGACGCGGCTTTCGAGAGCGGCGTCGGCGGAGGCGCGGGGCTGGGTGAAGCCGAGCCAGAGGAAAGCGATGGCGAGCAGGCGAGTCGTTGTCATTTTGCCGTCTCCTTTTCCCTTGCCGAACGTCGATCAGCCGTATCATACACCGCGACCTGCGCACCAGGGAGAAGCGACTATGGAACATTCAGAGAAGGTCTGTGTCAAGCGTTCGCCGGGAAAAGGCCGCGGCGTGTTCGCCCGCAAGTTGATCGCCAAGGGGGAGGTCATCGAGCGCGTGCCGGTGTTTCTCATTCCGTTCAAACACATCGTGGGAGGCAAGAAGAACCCGGAGCTGGCCCACTACTTTTACGAATGGAACCGCGGGCACGCCGCCCTCACCCTCGGCTACGGCTCGCTCTACAACCACTCGTACACCCCCAACGCCGTCTACCGCCACGGCCAGATGGCGATGAGCTACGTGGCGCTGCGCGACATCCAGCCCGGAGAGGAGATCACCGTGAACTACAACGGCGACCCGGAGGGGCGGGCGCCGATGATCTTTGACGTGGTGGAGGAAGGGAAGAAGGGGCGTGGAAAAAAGACTGCCATGTAGGAAACGGTAATCCATCAAGCTACGGACTATCTCCGGGACCGCCCGAAGCGTTTCTTGGCTCATCCGGGAAACGCGGGCCCGGCACGGTATCGAGCGGCGTCGACGATCCGGGCGGGCCGACGCCTTCGTCGCCGACGCCTTCGTCAAGCGTTTCTACCCGAGCGAGTTCAAGGGACTCAAGGCGGGCACGGCCAAGTTCACGAAGAAGTGGCGCGAACCGGCGACGCTCAAGCCGCTGCTGAAGGCGAAGACGGTGGATAAACTGAGCGATGAGGAACTGATCCGCGCCATCTACACGGAGCGGAGCAGGAAGAACGCCGCGGGCAAGTTCTTCTACGCCGCGACGCTGAAAGACAGCGTGCAGGCGTCCCTGGCAGCCCGGTGGGTCTCGGAGCGCAGGGAAGCCCTCGACGCCTTGGAGGCCAAGTGACCGATATTCGACTCCGGACCGTCGCCCTCGATCCGGTTCGCGCCGAGATCGCCGTCGACCTCGGCCCCTGGCCCCTCGATCCTGGGGACGAGGTCCGCGGCAAGCTCGTCGGCCCGCAATGCCGCCACGCCTCGACAATCGAGATCGCCTACCCGCTGCGAAAGAAGCCGGGGACGGCGACGTATCACTTCCTCATCCCGGAGCCCAGCCTGTGGGAGCCGGACACGCCCTTTGTTTACAGCGGCAAGATCGAATGGCTGCGCGGCGACACGAAGCTGGCGGAGGCGACTGTCGTCCATGCGCTCTTTTCCTTGAAGAAGACGGCGGCCGGCTGGCGCCTGAACGGCAAGCCATTCGAGCCGCGCGCGATCGAGGCGGCGGGGGCGGTAGAGGAACTGCCGGCGCTGCGCGAACAGGGGTTCAACGTGCTGCGCGTGGCGGAGGCGTCGTTGGCGCTGCGCGAGCGGGCGGCACGCATTGGCTTCTTGCTTGCGGGCGACGGGGACGGTCTTCGGATGGTCTGACGCCATTCATTGCATTCAGACCCAGACCCCTGCTCCGCAACGCATTTTCACGGCTTCGCGCAACGTGCGACACGCGTTGGGCTTAATTCATTGCAGCCGATCTGCAATCCATTGCAGGCCCTTTCACAGGCCGAAGAGAGCGTGCCGCCCACGATGCTCCCGAACCGTGTCATCCCTCCCCCGGCGCCACCGTCAATATCTTCGTCCTTGTGATCCCGGAGCTGGCCCGCACGCGGATGGGGAAGCGGCCGAACTCGGTGACGCGGCCTTTCCAGAGGACGAGGCTGTAGGGCTCCTCGCCGACGTTGACGGGGACGGGCTGGATTTGCCGGCCCTCGACGCGCTCGAGGCCCTTGGGCAGCTCGAGCTCGAGGGTCTGGCCTTCGCCGGGGTCGGTGACGAGGGCGGAGATGGTGAAGGTCTTGCCCGGCTCGAAGGAGCCGCCCAGGTCGATCTTGAAGTTGGTGTCGGGGCTGAGGCTGTCGGCCAGGCCGGTGCCGTAGGCGTAGCCGAACTCGCGTCGGCCGCCGGGACGGATGTCCTCGGGCTCCCAGAAGAAGCCGATGAGGGAGGCGGCGCCGCCGGGCATGACGGGGAGGTCCCAGAGATCGCGGCGGCCGAGGGCGCTGGTGAGGAGGACACGTTCGGGGCGTTCGATGCCGCTGCCGAGGTTGAAGGCGACGTGGGCGACCATGCCGGGGTTCTTGAGATCGGGCTGCTGGAGGACCTTGACGTAGGACGGCACGTCGCGGCCCTTGAGCTCGATGCCGTCGAGGAGTTTGCCGGGATGGTTGGGGGCGGCGAACTTGCAGTTGCGCGTGGTGACGAGGAAGCTGTCGATGACCGTGCGCAGGCCCACTTTGTGGGGGTTCTTGCCGATGTTCTCGACGGTGTAGTGGATGAAGGCGGCGTCGAGGCGGCGCTTGCCGTCGACGGCCTTGCTCGGGATCAGCTCGACCTCCTGGGTGAAGCGGAGCTCGCCCATTTCCCAGACGTTCATGTAGCCGGTCCGCGCCTTCGTCCCCTTCTTGGGGAGAGGAGCGTTGGTGGTGCGGAAGATGCCGCCGCCGCCGGGGATAGTAACGGCGCCGTCGATCTTGACAGTCGGGAAATGGTTGAGGTGGAGGCGGCGGTTGCCCTCGTCGAAGATGTTGACGGAGAAGGTGTTGCCGCCGAAGTTGCGGAGCTGCAGCCGCGGGGCCGGGTCGACGGGAAGCTCCGCGTCGACGCGCTCTTCCTTGGCGGCCTCGACGGTGACCTTGACGGGCGCCTTGGTCCGCTCCTGGCCAACGCTCAGGCCGGCAATGCCGAGACAGCCGAGGGCGAGAGCGGCGAGGGAGGCGGCGGCTTGACGAGCTCGAGGCATGACGGATCTCCGCAAGGAAAATCGGCGAGGCGTCCCGACCAGCGCGGCCGGGATTCCATCCTTAGAAATGACGAGTCGCCGGGGCAAAAATACCGGATTTCTTCGAGACAGCGCCTATTGTAATCGCCCCGGGGCGTTGGGGAAGCGAATTATTAAAAGACGGCGGCGGATGTAGGGTGCGTGAAACGCACCGGTCCCCGCCGAAAACAAGACCACTGGCGCTTCGGCGCCTTTGAGGCGCCCTACTTCCTTAGCAAAGCGCCCGCACACGTTAGAAAACGTGTGGCCACAGGTCAAAACGGCCAGGAGGCGCCGAGCGCCTTCTTCTGAACGTGGGTGATCGCGTCGACGCCGACCTTGCCGAGCTTCAGGAGGCGATCCAGCTGGGCCCGGCTGAAGGTCGCCTCTTCCCCCGTCCCCTGCACCTCGATGAACTCACCGCCGCCGGTCATCACCAGGTTGAAATCCACCTCGGCGTCCTTGTCCTCCACGTATTCCAGGTCGAGCAGCGTCTCGCCGTCCAGCAGGCCGACGCTGATGGCGGCGACGCTGTCTTTGACGACGGTGTCGAGCGGTGGCAGGAGTGGCTTCAGGCTGTTCAGGGCGTCGATCAGCGCGACGAAGGCCCCGTTGATGCTCGCCGTACGCGTGCCGCCGTCCGCCTCCAACACATCACAATCCAGCCAGAGCGTCCGCTCCCCCAGCTTTTCCAGGGCGACGACGGCGCGCAGGCTGCGGCCGATGAGTCGCTGAATCTCGACGGTGCGGCCGTCGATCTTGCCGCCGCGGTCCCGGCTTTTGCGCGTGCCTGTGCTGCCGGGGAGCATGCCGTACTCGGCGCTGAGCCAGCCCTTGCCCGTCCCTTTGAGGAAAGGGGGAACGATCTCCTCGATACAGCAGGTGCACAAGACGGTTGTCTTGCCCAGGCGGACGAGGACGCTGCCGGGGGCCTGGCCGGTGTAGCGGCGTTTGAACGACAGGGGGCGCAGCTCCTCGGCGGCGCGGCCGACGCGCGGCATGGGTCTCTCCGTGTGGCTGGATGTGTTGAGTGTATGAAACGGCAGGTGGGGCAACAGCGGTCTGCCTGCGTGATCCGGGAGCACGTAGGCCCCGCGAGCCGAGCGGGGCTGGACAGAGGGACGGCGGTTTCGCGAGTGTTCACGCCAGGTCCGGCTCGGCTCGCCGGACCTACCGCAGAATCACGCACGGCGATCTAGAGATAGGCGTCTTCCGCGGCACGCTGGTAGGTCTTCTCCAGATCGACGCTGACCGCGGTCTCGACGGAGAGGGCCAGCGGAACGCTCGGCAAGGGGGAGCCGACCGTCAGCGTCCGCCGCCAGATTGCCAGCATCCTGCCACCCGCGGCCGCCGCCTCGCCGACGCGATAGCTCACGGCATTGGGCGCGGGTAACTCGGGCTGCTGGATGCTCATCTCCTGAGCCAGGCGGCCCGGAAAGGAGAAACCGAGCGGGCGACGATGGACGTCGACCAGCAACAAGTGCACGCCTTCCAGGAGATAGCCGAGATAGCGCGCCAGGTAGGCGTCGCGCGACGCCGGCCGGTCCTTGTTGCGCGGCGACACCAGCTCGACGGCGGCGATCAGGCGGTTTTCCAGGGCGACATAGACGCCGCTCGCCGGTTCGAGGGTGGCGACGGCGATCTCTTCATCCGGCGCCTCGGCCGGCTTGCCTGCGGGGCCGTTAGTGGAGGGAAGCGCGGCGTCTTGCGTCCATTCGCGGACGGAGACGTCGGGTTTTTCGAGCGAAGCGCCGATGGTTAGGGCCGGCGCCGTGCCGATGTAGGCACGAAGACCGGGCGGCAGCTGCGGCTTGATGTTGCGCAGCAGTTCCGTGATCCACACGTGGTGGACGCCGTCCCAGCCGCCGCGATTGTTCCAGTCGTGCAGGGGCATGATTCGCGGATCCGCTCCCCGCCCTCATGGCGGTATCGATGTCGCGACTGCCATGTCGATTGCTGGTATCATTCGTCTTTGAGCTCGGGATGCAGTTCCTTGATGCGCCTTTCCTTCTCGTCCCAAAGCTCTTCGGTCATGCGTATTGTCGGCGAATTGAGGCTCTCCTCGACCAATCGCTCCAGGTTGCGCCGCGCCGCCGCCTTCTCGCGCCATCGTGGCAGTTGATTGCAGATCACCTGGTCCACCTTTGGGCGTTCGCTCATTGCCTGTTGCTCAAGGAAAAACGTACCGGCAGTCTACCATTGATTTGGCCTAGAACAACCCTTCAATCACCCGCCCGTTCACCACCACCCCCAGGGTCGCCGCCGTCTCGCTGGTCACGCCGACCGCCTGATGCACCGTCGCCGCCAGGTCGCCGGGGGTCAGCGGATGGGCGCGCGGCCTCTCGGCGCGGGCGTCGCTCTCGCCGATGACCCGGCCTCCCTGCACGCCGCCGCCGGCGATAAGGGCGCTGTAGCAGTGCTCCCAGTGGTCGCGGCCGGCCTTGTCGTTGATGCGCGGCGTGCGGCCGAACTCGCCGACGGCTACCACCAACGTGGTGGCGAGGAGGCCGCGCTCGTCGAGGTCGCGGATCAGGGCGGAGTAGGCCTGATCGAGCCAGGGGGCGTGGCGGTCCTGCATGAGCTGGAAGTTGCGGTAGTGGTGGTCCCAGCCGCCGTCGCCGGAGTCCTCCTCGGCTTCGACGTGGTCGCTCCAGTTGACCTGGACGAAGGGGACATGATGCTCGACGAGCCGCCGGGCCAGGAGGCAAGACTGGCCGAAACGCGTGCGTCCATAGCGATCGATCACCTCGGGCCGCTCGAGGGTGAGGTCGAACATGCGCGTCGCCTCGGGGCGGGTGAGCAAGGCGAGGGCTTGAGCGCGATAGTCATCGATGGAGCGGCCGGAGCGTTCGACCGTGCGGCGGGCGCCATGCAGCGCGTCGAGGAGGGCGGCGCGATCGTGAAGGCGTTCGGGCGTCAGGTGGGGCGGCAGTTGCAAGGCCGGGATGTGCGTCGCGCCGGTTTCCAGATCGTACTGAAGGCGGAAGGGATCGTAGAGGGGCCCGAGCGGGCCGCCGCCCTCGCCGATGATCGGGCGCTTGCCCTGGTGCAGCCGGCCGCCGACGACCATGAAGGGGGGCAGGTTGCCGGCGAGGCCGCGGGCGCGGGCGACGACGGCGCCGATGGCGGGTCGGGCCGAGCCGGCCGCCACCGCTCCGCCGAGGTTGACGGCGCCCGCGTCGCTGCCGGTGAGGCCGACCGTGCCGGCGACGCCGTGGTCATTGGAGGCCGTGTGAAGCGAGCGGAGGACGGCGATCTTGTCCGTGAGATTGGCGATCTGCGGGAAAAGCTCGCCAAAGCGCACGCCGGCAAGACGGGTCGCGATCGTGCCGAACGGGCCGCGGAACTCGAGGGGAGCGGCGGGTTTGGGGTCCCAGGTGTCGAGCTGGGCGGGCCCGCCCCAGAGCCAGAGGAAGATGACCGAGCGGGCCCGGCCTGTGGCAAAGCTCGGCTCGGCGCGGGCGCGCAGCCAGCCTGAAAGACTCAGGCCGAGCAACGAGCAGCCGCCGATCTGGAGGAACTCGCGGCGCGAGAAGCCGTTGCACGTTCGCTGCCGGCCCTGACCCAGGAGAAGCATGGCGAAGCCTCGGAGGGAAAGTCGCCTCCATGGTACCAGAAAACGAGACGGTCCGAGGGGTTTTCGAAGAAGACGAACGCGCGCAAAAGGGCGCGACGTTGTAGCCGACCCGCCGGCGTTACTCGACCGGGCCGGCCGCCTTCTTGGTCAGCAGCATCAACTCGTGCTTGCGGATGGCGAAGATGAGCGGCTCCGGACCCTCCGACAGGAACTCGGGGCCACCAACGAAGAACCGGTTGAGGGCCTTGATCTCGTCGCCGCGTTCTTCGAACGCCTTGAGCCGGTCGGCGGCCATCTTGGCGTAGCCGGATTCCTTATATTCCTTGACGACGGCCTCGTAGTACTCCTTGGCCTTGTCGAGGTACTTCTGCTCGGGCACGTTGCCGAGGGCTTCGAGCGTCTTGGCCGCCTTGACCTTGGAGAAGTCGAACTCATCCAGAACCGCGCGATACTCGTGGATCACGCCCAGATCGTACAGGACCTCGGGGTGAAGCGAGCGGTCGTCCTTGCAGCGTTTCTTGAGGGCGTCGAAGCGGGAGGCGTGTTCGGTCAGCTCGATGAGCGACTCGACCGGCTTGGCACGGAATTGCCGCATCGATTCCAGCGCCTGCATCCAGGCGATCTCGACGTGGGCGGCAAGCCCGGACTTCTCTTCCTTGTATTTCTGCAACACGGTCTGGAAATAGCGCACATGCGAGTCGTCGAACGGGGAGATGCCCCGCGTCAGGGCCAAAAGGGACCAGCCTTCCGCCTTCTCCTCGCGCTGCAGCCGCTTGGAGCGCATGTAGAACAGGACGCCGGCGATGACGACGACGGCCAGGACGAGCAGCAGCACGAAGCGGCGGCTCGGTCCGGACTTCACGGTTTGCACGATCTTGCCGACGCGATCGGCCAGGACGTTGGTTTCCAGCTCTTTGCGTTCTTCCGCCTTCATGCGGTCCCCGCGCTGCGGCTTGGTGTTGAGAAACAATTGCTGCGGCTGATCTTAGGACGACGACTCGCCCCGGTCAAGCCCCGTGCCGGCCTGCCTGCGCCGTCCTTTCCAAACACCGACTATCCCTCGATGCGCATTAGCCAGACACAAAGTGCCGGGAATCTCGCCCCCCCCGATTCGCTTTTTTCTCTCCGTCAACGCGAAGCTTGTCCGACCGGGAAATCCGGCGTCGTCCGCACAAGATGGATAACGGAGCGAACCGTTTGCCCGATGTTGCGCTTTCCCCGGACCGATGTTTCTGGTACCACAACGCTCCCTCAGGAGGCGGAAAAACCGGCATGGACGGCGCCTGTTCTCCTTCTTGTCTATCTTCGCGCTGGAGCCGCGCCGCGGGGCTGCTGATCCTGGCCGCCGCCGCCGGCCGGCTTCTCTGGCTGATCTTCTGGTGTCCCTTCGATCTCGCTCCCGACGAAGCCCATTACTGGGACTGGTCGCGCCACCTCGACTGGAGCTACTACAGCAAGGGCCCCCTGGTCGCCCTCCTCATCCGGGCCGGCTGCTGGCTCTTCGGCGACCTGTCCGTCGCCCTCACCGGCAGCGAGATGGTCGCCGTTCGCATCCCGGCCATCCTGTGCGGCAGCCTCCTCCTCTGGGGGCTCTATCGCCTGACCGTCGACGTCCACGGCAACTCGAAGTGGGGGTTCAGCGTCGTTCTGCTGGCGCTGACGCTTCCGATCCTTTCCGCCGGCGCCTCCCTCATGACCATCGACGCGCCCTACACCGCCGCCTGGGTCTGGGCCCTCGTCTTCGTCCACCGCGCGCTGTTCATGAGCCGATCCATGCCCGATTGGATCCTCGCCGGCCTGTGCGTCGCCGTCGGCGTCCTTGCCAAGCACACGATGGTGCTGTTCGTGCCGATGGTGGGCCTCTTCCTCCTCACCCGACCGAACGAACGCAGCGAACCGTCTGAAGACGCAGACGCGCCCCGGTGCTCCGAACCAGGGCTAAACGGGGCCGGCCGCCGCGAGTTGCTCCGGCCCGGCTTCTGGACGATGACGCTGCTCGGCGCCCTGGGCGGACTGCCCATCCTGTTCTGGAACATGAACAACGGCTGGGTCACCCTGGCCCATACGCGCGGCCACGTCGGTTTGCAGCACGGGCCGGCGATTCACTGGCTCGGCCCGCTCCATTACCTGGCGCTGCAGTTCGCCCTCCTCCTGGGCTACTGGTTCGTCGCCTGGGCGGCCGCCGTCTGGCACTATCGCCCTGGCCGCGCCGGCGGCGCCTTCGCCTATCTCTGGTGGATGTCGGTCCCGATGTTCGTCTTCTTCGCCCTGTTCAGCTTCAAGAACGGCGGCGGCGAAGCGAACTGGCCGGTCGCCGCTTACATCGCCGGCATGGCCCTCATCGTCCCGTACCTCGCCCGGATCTTCGCCTCGCCGCGGCCCATGGTCCGCTACGCCAGCCTCGCCTTCGTCGTCTTCTTCGCCTTGTTCGGCGTCGCGCTGTCGATCGTCGTTCACGACAGCCGCCTGATCCGTCCGTTCCTCGCACGTTTCGCCCAGGCGCCGACGGACGCGGAGCCGACGCCGCTGCGCCGCTTCGATCCGACGTGCCGCCTCAAGGGCTGGCACACGCTGGCCCGCGAGCTCGGCGTCCTTTCCGACGAGCTGCGCGCTCAGGGGGTCGAGCCGATCCTCGCCAGCGGGCACTGGGGGCTTCCCGGCGAGATCGCCTTTTACACGCCCGGCCATCCCGTCGTCTATTGCCTCGGCTCGCGCCTCGGCGACCGGCACAGCCAGTACGACCTGTGGCGGCCCAACCCCATCGACGACGTCGAACGCTACAAGGGCCGCACCTTTATCATGGTGGGCGTCGCCGAGTACCAGGTGCTGAACGTCTTCGACCGCGTCGAGCAGGGGCGGCGCATCTATTACAACGAGGACGGTCAACCCATCGCCTTCTGGTACGTGACCATCGGCCACGGCTTCCGGGGCTTGCCGGAGCGCGTCGGGCCGGACACGTATTGACCGGTGGTGTCGCTTCGGCCAGGAAAAATCGATCCCGGGAAAAACGTTCTCGATCCCGGAGGGCCAAAGCGTCCCGGCTTATCTCGGTCCACGTCGCCATTGGGCTCCGTCATGGCGCCAATCCCGCGGTCGTTGTCGCCTCGCCGCGCTCGCGGGCGCGCTCCGCGATGTCGACCACGCGATTGATGTCCGGCGTCGCCGTCTCCAGCACCGGCTGCGGATAGACGCCCAGAATCAGGCACAGGACCGCGAGCGGAACGATGATCGCCACCTCGCGGCCGGTGAGGTCGCGCGTCGGCTCGTGCTCGTCGTGGTGCGGCTCCTTGACGGGGCCAAAGAGGATGGCGCGGGTGAGGGTGAAGAGGTACCAGGCGCCGAGGATGATGCCGGCGCAACCCATGAGGGCGAGAATCGGGAAGCCGGCGTGCTGTCCGCCGGCGTCCAGCTCCCATTTGAACACGCCGAAGAGGCAGAGCGCCTCGCCGACGAAGCCGTTGAGCCCGGGCAGGCCGACGCTCGTCAGCACGGTGAAGACGAAGAAGGCGCCGATGAGGGGCAACCGCGCCGACATGCCGGAATAGTCGGCGATCTTGCGCGTGTGGTAGCGGTCGTAGAGCATGCCGATCATGAGGAAGAGCATGCCGGTGGAGAGGCCGTGGTTGATCATCTGCAGCAGGCTGCCGCCGATGCCGGCGCTGTTGAGGGCGAACATGCCGAGCATGCACAGGCCGAGGTGGCTGACGGACGAATAGGCGATCATCCGCTTCATGTCGTCCTGGGCGAAGGCGCACAGGGCGCCGTAGACGATGCCGAGCGCTGCGATGAACGTGATGAGCGGTACGCCGACCGTCACGGCCGCGTCGGGCACCAGCGGGATGCAGAGCCGCAGAAAGCCGTAGCTGCCGACCTTCAGGAGCACGCCGGCGAGATCGACGGAGCCCGCGGTGGGCGCCTCGACGTGGGCCAGCGGCAGCCAGGTGTGGAACGGCATCAAAGGCACTTTGATCATGAAGCCGAGCATGAGGGCCAGGAAGACCCAGGTTTGCAGCTCCGTCGTCCAGATGGAGTTCGGCGTCGCGACGGCGGCTTGAATGCTGTCGACCAGGCGCGGGATCGAGAAGGTGAGGACGCCCGTCTCGCGATAGTTCAGGAAGACGATGGCCAGGACGCCCAGGAGCGTGATGAGGCTGCCGACCAGCGTGTAAATGAAGAACTTGCGGGCGGCATAGCGGCGCTCGGAGCCGCCCCAGATGCCGATGAGAAAGAAGAGCGGCACCAGCGATAGCTCGAAGAACACATAGAAGAGAACGATGTCGAACGACAGGAAGATGCCGATCATCGCCGCCTTGAGGGCGAGCAGCCAGGCGTAGAACTCGTTGGCCCGCTCGCTGATCGCGTTCCAGGAGATGAGCACCGTCGGCAACATCAAGACGGCGGTCAACACGATGAGCCAGATGTTGAGCCCGTCGATGCCGATGTAGAACTGGATGGCGCCCTTGCCGAGCGGGATGAGGTCCCAGGTCGTCCCGTGCGGGTCGGTCCGGTCCAGTTCGGCCACGCCGCGGCTCTTGTAGATCGCCGGCGCCCCGGGAACAAACTCGGGCTGGAAGGTTTGGAATGCGGCACGCTTGCCGACGATCCCCGTTTTCACATCCTCGCGCGGCAGCTCCATGAACCGGGCCGCGAGGACCAGCGACATCACGAGCGTCAGAAGTGAGGCGCCGACCGCGAGCCAGCGAATGGCGTCGCGGCGCGCCGCGCCGAGACAGGCGCAGGCGATGCCCGCCAGCAGCGGCACGAGGATCAGGCCCAGGAGCAGCACGTGTTCGAGCGTCATCGCGATCCCGGCGTTTTTCTTGATTTTCAGCCGTTGGTTTATGGATTCGACAGAAGGGAGTCGAGCCGCTCGACCGCCGCGACGATCTTTGGAGTGCGGTAATTGATTACCGCTTTTGATCGACGGGGCCCGCGAGCTTGCGCGGCGGTCCCATCATCGAGCAGCTTTCGAGAGCGCCGGGGCGCTCCGGCAACGGCGATTCAGAAAAGCGACCTTTCAGAAAAGCGGTAATCAATTACCGCACTCCAAATCATGCCTTGCCAACGCCCTACTTCGGCTTAGAAATCCAGAGCGGCATCGCCATGTCGCACCACCCCCCACCGACCGAGGGTTTGCCATGCCGCGTCTCATTTCGCTTGTCGCTGTTCTCATTCTCGGCTCCGTCGCGCCTGCTGCGGGGCGCTACTTCGAGGTCAGCTATCCGCCGGGCAAGGAGCCGGGTGCCCTTCAACTCGGCGTGACCTACACGCTCTGGCTGCCCGAGGGCGTCACGCGCGTGCGCGGCGTCATCGTTCACCAGCATGGCTGCGGCTCGGGCGCCTGCAAGGGAGGCGAGACCGCGGCGTACGACCTGCACTGGCAAGCGCTGGCAAAGAAGTGGGACTGCGCCCTGCTCGGCCCCTCCTATCACCAGGAGGACAAGCAGAACTGCCGGCTCTGGTGCGACCCGCGCAACGGCTCCCACAAGACCTTCCTCCAGGCGCTGCACGATCTGGCGGTGAAGGCGGAGCATCCGGAGATTGAAACCGCCCCCTGGTGTCTGTGGGGCCATTCCGGCGGCGGTTTCTGGGCCAGCATCATGCAGACGCTCGAGCCGGAGCGCATCGTCGCCATCTGGTTCCGCTCGGGCACGGCATTCTCTTCCTGGGAAAAGGGGGAGATCGACCGGCCCAAGATCCCCGAGGCGGCCTACGCCATCCCGATGATGTGCAATCCGGGAGCGAAGGAAAAGGGGGACAAACGCTTCAACGGCGCATGGACCGGGACGTTCGCGATGTTCCAGGCCTACCGCGCCAAGGGCGCCCCGATCGGCTTCGCCCCCGACCCGCGCACCGCCCACGAATGCGGCGACTCACGCTACCTCGCCATCCCGTTCTTCGACGCCTGCCTGGCGCTGCGCCTTCCGGGAAAGGGAAACAAGCTCAAGGCGATCGACCAGAAGTCCTCCTGGCTCGCGGCGCCGCTCGGCGACACGGCCGAGCCGGCGGGCTCCTACAAGGGCAAGGTCGCGGAGGCGGTCTGGCTGCCGGACGAGCGCGTGGCCCGGGCGTGGAGCGAGTACGTCAAGACGGGCGCCGTCGACGACAAGACGCCGCCGCCCGCGCCGTTCGCTGTCAAGGTCCGGAAGAAAGGAGACGACACGGAAATCACCTGGGACGCCGCGGCGGACTTCGAGAGCGGCATCAAGGCGTTCATCATCCTGCGCGACGGCAAGGAAGTCGGACAGGTCCCGGAGAAGGCCGTCGGCCGCTTCGGCCGCCCGCTATTCCAGACGATGTCCTACCACGACACGCCGGAGCGGCCGCTGCCGGCGCTGCGCTTCGTCGACCGGGCGCCCGGCGGGCGTTATCAAGTCATCACGGTGAACGGCGTTGGATTGAGGTCCGAGCCTTCCCGGGCGACGATGGACAGGTGAAAAGGCGCCACCCAGATGTGGCGGCACGTTTTCAACGTGCCGGACGCGGCGGCAAGGCTACTTGAGCAAGCGAACAAATCCTTCCTGCTCGAAATGGTGATCGGTCGTCAGCGCCTCGAGAATGCCGAGACGGCGCATGAGAACGAAACTCACAGCGTCACAAAGGGAGTAAGTCTTGTCGAGACGTTTGGAGAGAAGGTTTTCGGCGTCCCAGTGCAGATCGCGATCCACCCAGACGACGGAGATTTCGGGATCGAGATGGAGGTCGTGAAGGAAATCGAGAGTCTTCGATAATCCGACGCCGCGCGCCAAGCAGAGGGCTACGAGTTCCGCGAGGATGTAGCTGTGCGTGATACCGTTGATGGGGCCACGCAGAAGATCGACGGCTCTGATGTGGAAACGTTCCTCGACGACAAGAAGAGAGTAGAGGCCGGAGGTATCAAGGAGCATGGGCATCGTGCGGATTGGCGTATTCGTCTCCGAGGACCTTGTCCAGCGCCTCGTTGCTGTCGATGGATGGCTTGCCGAGCGATACGGAGCCGAAGTGGGCCCGCAAGGCTTGTCGCGCCGCTTCTTTTTCCTGTTCCGTTCTCACGTCCGAAACTTGGCGAAGCCCCCGAGTCATCTCGCGCAAAGCGAGTTCCTCGATAGACAGCTTCTCGCGACGAGCACATGCTTCGAGCGCTCGATATAGGTCGTCCGGAACAGGGACCGACAGCGTGTGGCTCATATCCTCGAAGTTACCGGGATTCGTTGGTCCGGTCAATTGCCGCCAAAGCATCAGAGGTCGTCGGCGCGGCGACGCATCGGTACCAGGTCGTTGCCGCTAACGGCGTCGACCTGCTATCGGCCCCCCGCGCCCTCCCCGATGCAATAAAGCCACTCCTGGCGCGCGTCGCCGACCAGGCGCAGGAAGAGCCGGCCGCCGCAGGCGGCGGGGGAGGCGAACGCCTGCTTGCCGAGTTGGTTCTCCGCAACGATATCGAGCTTCTTCGGGTTGGCGCGGAAGACGTGCGTGACGCCGGTCTCGCTCGGAATGAAAACGTTGTCGCCGACCACGATGGGGGAGGCGCTGAAGGCGTTGCTGCGCAGTCGGTCCTTCCACATTTCCTTGCCGCTGGCCGCGTCCAGGCAGAGGGCGACGCCGTTGTCCAGCACCGAGTAGATGTAGCCCTTGTGCAGGACCTGGGACGGCACGAAATCGCCGACCTTGGCGCGCCAGACGGCTTCGGCTGAGCCGTCGGCGCGGATGCAGAGCGTCTCCTTGTCCGGGAAGCCGCCGGTGGCGAAGATGCGGTCCCCCTCGGCGATGATCGAACTGACGCATTCGACGCTGGTCCCCTTGACCGACCAGAGCTCCTTGCCGCTGGCCGGATCGTAGCTGATGACCTTCTCGGCGCCGGCGATGACGAGCTGGTCCTTCCCTCCCGCTTTGAGGACAACGGGCGAAGCATAGGTCGGCGCCTTGGGCCGCGGCGTTTCCCAGAGGACGTCTCCCGTGCGCAGGTCGAGCGCGTGCAGGGCGCCTCCTTCCTTGTGGTCGGTCGCGACGATCAGCGAGGAGCGATAGATCGTGGGGGAAGCCGAGTAGCCCCAGTGGGAGACGAAGCCGCCGACTTTCTTTTGCCAAATCTGCTTGCCCGAGTAATCCAGGGCGGTGGCCCAGATGCCGTCTCCCTTGTGAAAGAGGGCGTAGACGCGCTCGCCGTCGCAGGCCAGCGTGGACGAGGCGCGCGTGTTCTTCGCGTGGATCCGGCCCTCCGACTTTCCTTCGAGCACGTCCTTGCGCCAGAGTTGCTTGCCGCTGCCCCGGTCGTAGCAGAGGACCGAGAAGACGTTGCGCCCCTCGTCGGCCGTGGAAAGAAAGACACGCTCTCCCGAGATGATCGGCGACGAGTGGCCGCGGCCGGGGACGGGCGCCTTCCAGACGATGTTCTTCGTCTCCGACCACTCGAGCGGCACGGACCGCGTCGCGGCGACCCCATTGAACGTGGGGCCGCGCCAGGAGGGCCAGTCGTCGCCGCGGAGCGACCGGGGCATGACGAGCAGGGCAAGGGCGCAGCAAAGAAGAGTTCGCATGGTGGGCCGTGTGCGAGGAAGGAGGGAAGGCGGGATAGAGGCATTCTATGGAGTCGGCGGCCGTCCATGCATGCGCCGCAGCTATTCCATGTCCAGCTCAATCAACATGCGAAATGGTCGTTTCTTGTCCCAGCGATAGACCTGAAAATCGCGGTCCAGGGTCAGGATGTCGCCGCTGCCCACTTGAGTGGCGAGATCGACGAGACAGGCGTCCGCAAGGTCCATCCGCACGTCAGCGTACTTGGCGAGGAGCTTGCGCACGGGCTTCACGCGGTCGACCAGCCGGAAGGGCACAAGAAAAACGCCCTGCTCGATGTTCTCGAGCACCGCGGCGGCGGCGCCCCGGCTTCTGCCCAGCAAGTGGCAGCTTTCGGCGACGACGGCCTCGCACGTGACCAGTGGCGCCGCCAGGCCCGCGATCGCGGCGGCACAGGCTTGGTGGTATCTCTCCGAGGCGTCCAACAACGCCACGATGCAGCCGGTGTCGAGCAACACGGGTTTCATCGTCCGAAGTCATCCAGATGTCGCTTATTGGAGCCGAGGTCCGCAAGGCCGGAGCGAAACTTCCCCTGGCCGATCACCTTCCGCGGCCCTGTGCCAGGGGCGAGCGCCGCCAGCACCCGGATCGCCTCGCGCACGATCTTCGAGTCGCTCCAGCCGAATTGCTTGGCCAGACGCCGGCACAGAGCCGCCGTCTGAGGATCCAACCGGGCATGGATGATCGCGGCCATGGTGATGATCCCGTATACGTTTTGTCGATTGTAACACACCCCCGGGCGGCGCCAAGCGCGAAAAAGACGCAGGCAAACGGCGGAGCCGCAAGCGCAGGAACAAGGGGAACAGGACAAGTTGCGTGGAGGCCGCATGTCGACTGTCACGGCGCCGGACAGTAGAATACATCCGAGGAAAAGACATGTCATTCGCAGGCCACGTGGAAAACGGCGTTGTCGTGTTTGATGAGCCGGTCTGCCTTGCTGAGGGGGCCCGGGTCCGCGTCGAGCCGGTCCGCGCGGCTGAGGCCACGGTCATACGTCCCGGAACCGGTGACTGGGAGGCCGCCGCTCAGGCGGGGCGGGACCTCCGCGATAGCGGCTACGACTTCGACGCATTTCGCGTCCAGCGCCGGTGACCATCTGGCGTGAGACCTGTCGCAGCACGCAAGCAATCGACCGTATCCCATCCCGATACCCGAATTGTAGCGGATCGGGGTCGGGACGCGGCGCTGGATATAGGTGGTTATCATCCAGCGAGGAAAGGCATCGGAGAAGGTAGCGGCAGCGCCGAGTCGGCCGTCAGCCGAGCTTGTTTGTCTCATCCATCCAATCTCCAAACTCCAACTTGACACACGGCAGAGTGGTCTGAGCTACAACGTCAGCAAAGTTAGCCGCCCGTCCCCACCACTCGTTGATCAAGAATCGCCGCTCCTCAAAGCTCAGATAGTATGTGTCCGGTACGCGTTGACCGATGTTGGCGGGAGAAAGGACGGCAATTGCGAGCAGCCCGGAAATGGTTCGATCACTTAAGCGTACCCTGCCTCTTGCAACCGTTGTCCGCGTATGCCTGGTGGGCCCTGGTGCGTCAGGCAGAAGATCAAATCCATCTGGCAGTTCATCACCGTGTCCATGCACGCACCTGTGAACCCCATAAATCAGGTCGGCGACATCGGGCTTGCCACCAGGAGCTTTTGGCTTCGGCACCTTCACGGGAAACCGCGTAGCCTGCAGGTCGACACCCGGAAGTGCCATCGGGCCAAAGATGTGATAGTTCTCGCGCACAAGTCGCGTAAAGCGATCGTTACTACCCACGCCTGGGTACACCTTCGCCGCGGTACCATCCACCGCGTTGCAAGCGTGCAACATGGCGGACTCAAGATCGCCAAGTTCCCAATCGTCAATGGCCTTTCGAACAGACTTGCCCACGTTCATCGCAATCTGCCGTCCTGTCTTCCTTGCGGAATCTTGGGGCGACGCGCCTCTGCCTTGAGATCAATGAGAGCGTGAAGGGAAGCAAGGTTCACTTCGCTTGGCCTTCACCGCCTCATGATCGCAGGAGCAAAGGGGGTTGTAAGTTACGTAGATGCCTGATTTGGCCGTCGTGACCAGAATCTGAGGCCCGTCACCGCACTCCATCCCGATACCCCGGCCGGAGTGGATCGGGATCGATAACGTCCGGGAACAGATCGCCGTCGGTATCGCGCAGGAACTCCAGATCCAGGCCGTAAGCCTGGCGCAGGTTGAGCGGGGCGGCGGAGAGGATGCGGATACCCTGCACGTTCTTGAGGTAGCCCTCGATCTTCACGGGGACCTTGAAGAGCCACTCGGGGTTGAAGCGCTCGACGCCGGTGTCGACGCCCTGCACCTTGAAGTGGTTGCTGATCTTGCCGTCGCCGTCCATGTCGCAGGGGAGTTGATCGGTCTGGTAGAGGATCAGGTTCTGGAGGAAGCAGACGACGAGCTTCTGCTCCTGGGCGGAGAGGGCGGCGAAGGCGTCGCGCGATTCCTGGGCCTCGCCGCCATGGCGCTTGATGACGGCGGGGAGATCGAGGCTGCCGCCGTCGTGGGCGTAGGGGGCCGTGTGGCCGACGCCCCAGAGCGGCGGCGTGCGCCACTTGCGGATGATGCTGCCGTCGTACTGGATCTGCCAGAAGTCCTCGCCCACGTCGTGGTACTTGAAGTCGGAGTAGACGCCGCGCACCGTGTAGGCGCCGCGGCGCGGCGTCGTCAATCCGCCCTTCTTGTCGGCGAGGTAGACGACCTTGCCTTCGAGGCGGTCGTTCTTGTCGTTCCAGGCGACTTGCAGGTCGAAGAAGCGGCGGTCGCCGTCGTAGCGCTTGGTGTAGTCCGGGTTGTCCTTGTCGTGCGGGTAAATGTGCCAATCGGGCGTGTGGCAGTTGGCGCAGCCGATCTTCGTGAAGAGCTTCTCGCCGGCGGCCACGTCCTCGGTGATCTTGCCGCGCGTCGGGGAGGGATGGTTGAGGAAGTACCACTCCATCACGTCGATCTCCCCTTCGGAGATCTCCTCGCAGTAGCCGTCGCGGTCCGGGTCGTCGAGGCTGATGCCCGGCCAGCCGCTCTTGGTCGGGGCGCGGACGCCGCCGCGGTCCTTGCCGGCCGCCGAGATGAACTGCTGGGCCCCGGCGTTGGAGACGAGGGCGAGGCCGTCGCGCTTCGGGCTCGAGTAGGTCGTCGGATCGTGGGCCTGGAGGCCCATGTGGATGTCGAACGGCGTTGTCGTGAAGGAGCGGAGCGTCGTCGACACCGGCGGGCGATAGGGGAGATAGAGGTGGCCGAAGCCGAAGATCTGCACCTCGATTCCGTAGCCGGCGACGTCCGGGGAGTGGAGGTTCTTGGCGGTGGCGATGCGCAGGCCGTTCCTGTCGACGAAATAGGGCCAGACGAGGGCGTTGAGGCTGGGAACGCCCTTGCCGTCGACGTCGTCGAAGCTGCCCAGGTCGATGGCGACGCGGCCGGGCATGCCTTCGGGCAGGTTGTAGATGATCGCCTTGGGCGCCTTCTTCATCTCCTCGAAGGAGATCCAGCCGTCGCGGTTCTCGTCGGCCAGGTCGAGGAGCTTGAGGCGGGTCTGCAGGCCGATCATCTCGACGAGGCCGTCGCCGAACATGTGGGGGGTGTTGCGGCCGGAGCCGCCGTTCTTGGCCATGGTGATGCCGGCGCCGGCGTCGCGGTAGGGGTTGTTGTGGCAGATGGCGCAGGAGTTGGTGTGGCTGCGGTCCATCATCTTGGTGGTGGAGTCGGCGAGGAGCATGCCTTCGATCTTGCCCGCGTCGCCGTAAACGCCGTCGCGCTCGCGGAAGTTGCGCTGGCTCAGCGACCGGCCCCATTCGTAGCCGAGCCAGGGGTCGGCCTGCTGCATGTACATCGAGCCCCCTTCGTACTTGGCGTCGGTGGTGTGGACGACGCGGACGCGCGGGTTCTTGATGGAGAGCCCGGAAAGGTCGCGCGGCTCATCGATCGGGTTGGAGGTGGAATGGCCGGGGCGCTCGGAGAGCTGCGCCTGCGACTGGCTCAAGTGCATGAGCCCGAACGAGGCGCCGATGCCGAGGGCGAAACCGCCGATGATCCACGCGATTTTTTTCATGGGAGACCCCGTTGTTTCTAACCAGGAGGCACGGCGGCACAGAGAGGCAAGAGCCTTCCGGCTTGTCGCGGCCATGACCGAGCTTCTATATTACACCTCTCCAACACCGATTACGAAAGAGGAAACCGTCATGGTTGAGCGTAAGATCGAGCTGCGGCGGCGGCGTTCGCGTCACGAGAAGCTGAACAAGCTCAAGGACAAGCTGGCGAGCGCCAAGACCTCCGGCGACAAGGAAGCGATCCTGACGAAGATCAAACGCATCAGCCCGTGGTGGAAGCCGCAGGCGTAGCGACGGGCGCTTGGGCGTTTCCGACTTCGGGGCGACGTCCGCCCCGGTTCTGCGAACCGGGGCTAAACGAAGAGGCCGGGTCATTTCGTTTTTGCCAGCTCCTCGAAGCGCATGATCACCCAGCTGCCGGTCCCCACGCAGAAGCCGTGCGCGTCGGCGTCGAGCGCCAGGCAGCGCGGCACGTCGCCGTACGGGGTCAGGTCGATCACGTCTTCCACCTTCCCCTTCTTCAGGTCCCAGATGATCACCCGGAAATCGTCCGCGGCCGAGATCGCCCTATCGTTCCAGACGAGAAGCGAGCTGACCCAGTTTTGATGAGCCTCCAGGACTTTCTCGGTCCGCTCCTTGTCGATGTTCCAGACGCGGATCGTCTTGTCCTGGCTTCCCGAGAGCAGGCGCTTGCCGTCCGGCGTGAAGGCGACGCACATCACTTGCCGCTTGTGCCCTTCCAGGACGACGACGTCGGCGCCTTTCACCAGCATGCCGTCTTTCACGGGCCAGAGGCGAACGGAGTTGTCGTCGCTCGCGGTCGCCAGCGTCGTGCCGTCCGGGGAAATGGCGAGGCCGTTGATGCCTTCGCTGTGGCCGGAGATGACGGCGATGGGCTTGCCGGTCTCGACGTCCCAGGTCCGGATGACGCGGTCGGCGCCGGCCGAGGCGATCCACTTGCCGCCGGGACCGAAGACAGCGCCGGTCACGTTCCCTTCATGCCCTTTGAAGGTCTTGAGGGTTTCGCCGGTCTTCATGTTCCAGAGCTTGACCGTGCCGTCCGCGCTCCCGGACAGGAGCCGGTCCCCGTCGCCGCCGCGGAGGACGGAGACGGCGTCGGCGTGGCCGATGAGGTGGAGCGGGCGGCGCTGTGCCAGTATTTGAGGACGCCGTCCTGCCCGCCGGAGACGACCTGGCCGCTCTTCAAGACGGCCACCGCGGTCACGGGCGTCTTGTGCCCGCCCCAGATCTTCTGCTCGACGCCCGCCTTCATGTCCCAGCGGCAAAAGATGTTGGCGCCGCCGCCGAGCGTCGCCTCGGTCCCGGTCACGGCGATGGGGACGAGGCCGTGCAGCGTGGCCTTGCGCTTCCAGATCTCCTTCTTCGCTTCGGGATCCCAGAGGGCGACTGATCCGGGGGACGGCAGGCCGGTCGCGGGATCGGCGCCGGTCCAGACCGTGAGCAGATTGGCCCCGGCGAAAGCGATGGAGACGAGCGGGTTGTTGCTCGGCTCGCGCGACAGGCTGGACAGTTCCTTGCCGGTCGACGTGTCCCAGTAGCGGACGACGCCCTCCACCGAGGCGGTCGCCAGCCGCTTGCCGTCGGCGGAGAGGGCGACGCTCAGCACCGGCTCCTTGTTGCCGCTGAAGCTCTTGCGCGAGACGTTCTTCGCGAGGTCCCAGAGGTGGACCTCCGCGCCCCAGCCCACGACCGCGTGTTCGTTCGAGGGAAACAGCAATGCCAGGGCGGGGCCCGTCTCCTCCTTGCCGGGAAGGAGCGTCGCCGCGACCTTGCGCTTCTCGAGATCGACGAGCTGCACGCCGCCGCGCGTCACCGACGCCAGGGCGCGCTTGCCGTCCGGCGCGAAGGCGACGGCGATATAGACCGCGGGCTGTTCCTTCTCTTTCCGCTTGGGCGCCTCGAAGCGATGGAGCGCCTTGCCGGTCTCAAAGCTCCACAAGACCAGGTCGGTGGTTTCGTTTCCCTTGCCGTCGTTCCCATAGAGGCCGGTGAGGGCCGTCTTGCCGTCGGGCGCGAGGGCCAGGGCGCTCACCGCCTTGCCGGGGATGCGGATTTCCTTGAGCGCGTGTCCCCCAGGCACGTCCCAGAGGGAGAGGAAGCTCTCGTCGGTGCGGCCGTCGGCGTCGCTCGAGCCGCCGCCGACGAAAAGGCCGAGCTTGCCGTCGGCGGAGAGGACGGCCGTATGCCCGACCGGCGCCGTCATCTCGGGATGGCCGAGGACCTCCTTGAGGCGGAGCAGCTTGGTTTCGTTGAGCCCTTCGTAACGCAGGGGGATGAAGGCGGCCTTTTCGCCGGCATGGATGGAGATGGGGAAGGCGAAAAGGCAAAGCGAGAGATAGCGCATCATAGCGAGGCACAAGGTGAGGGAAAGGCGACCGGGTTACTGTATCGCGCCGGCCTTTCACTGAATAAGACGAAACAGGCCCCCGAAAGGTCGGGGGCCTGTCCGGTCAGTTCAAGACGTAGCTGACCTCGTGAGAGTTCAGCCGGATCGAAGTCTCGCGACTTCGGCTACAGGACGATATCGATCACGGAGGCGAGGTCGGCAGGATCTCCTGGTATTCGGAGGTGTCCTCATTGTCACCTTCGCGAGCGGGAACGATCACCAGATCTTCGTTCATCTCGTCTCTGCAGAAGAACTTGCGGAACTTCGTGATGAACAAGCCTTCTTGCAAATGGCCCGCCAGGTTGCGCAGGCCCTTGATCTCCTCCTCCGGCGCTTCACGCACGGCATAGCCGAAGGGACGTTCCTTCTGGCTCTTCGCCAGCCGCGCCTGGATCACCTTGACGATGGCCGCTGAGCGCTTGGGGTCCTTCATATCGGCCTGCGTGAAGCCCTCGTCCACGTCCGGGACCTTCTCGCTATAGGGCGCGTCCCCCTTGAGGATCTTGACGTCGGCGGCCGTCAGCTTACGGGCCCATTCCATGGTCGTCGGGATGTGTCCCTTGACGCCGGGGGTGGGCCGCTGGCCGGGCATGAAGTTGAAGCCGAGGTCCTGGGCGCGTTTGAGCAAAACGGGGACCTGGCCGCCGAGTTTCTTGACCCACTCCTCGCCGCCTCCCTGGATGCCGCCGGGGGTGCAGCCGGTCGCGGCTTGCAGCATGGGGATCCAGGTGTACTGGTAGGTCCAGTCGCCGGGCAGGTCGACCTTGTGGGACGCCTGCACGTAGATCAGGGCCTCGGTCTTGTCCTTGACGCTGATCTGCGTGATCTTCAAGGGGTAAATGAACTTCTCGCTGGTGAACTGGAAGCGTGTCGGTGTGACTTCGCCGGCGAACGTGCCATCCTTGTTCTTCTTCATCGCCATGGTGTCGATCTTCATGACGGTGAAGAACCACTTCTGCTTGACGTAGTGGTCGAGCGTCGCCTCGTCGCCGGAGTACTGGTACTTGTGCTCCTTGAGCCAGTCGAAGAGGGCGTCGGCCCGGTCGGCTTCGAGGATCTTGTAGTCGAGCGTGCCGACCACGCCGGTCTCCAGGACGCGCACGGGCGGGGGCGCCGGGGGCGGGCCGCCGCCACCGGGGCCGGCCGGGGCAGCGGCCGGTACCGGTAAACCACCAAGGCCGCCGCCGAAACCACCGAAAGGCCCGAAAGTGACGGGGAGCAGCTTGGACTGGGGCGACTCGCGCTTGCGCAGGATCGTGTACATCGCCAGATGCCGGAAGAACTCCTTGGGCATCTCGTGCAGCTTGGGCTTCGCGGGTGTCGGGATGACCATGCCGAAGTCGAGAGCGTTGCCCTCGAACTTGGGCTGCACGGTGAACGTCTCCACCTTCTCCTTGCCGTCGAAAGTCAGGAAGACCTTCTGCGCCGGCTGGAGGATGTCGGTGTTCTTGGCCGAGAAATAGCAGCAGGCGGCGTCGGAGGCTGCCGGCGCAGCCAAGCCGGCCGCGAGGGCGAGCGCTCCGAGCCAGCGACGGGTCGATTTCATGAAATGATTCTCCTTCAGTTTTAGAGGCTGTATCAAAAGCAGGGACTCGATCACGGCGGCGAGGTCGGCAGGATCTCCTGGTACTCGGAGGTGTCCTCGCTGTCCCCTTCGCGGGCCGGCACGATCACGAGATCGTCGTTCATCTCGTCCCGGCAGAAAAACTTGCGGAACTTCGTGATATACAGCCCTTCCTGCAAGTGCCCCGCCAGGTTGCGCAGCCCCTTGATCTCGTCCTCAGGCGCTTCACGCACGGCATAGCCGAACGGACGCTCCTTCTGACTCTTGGCCAGCCGCGCCTGGATAACTTTCACGATCGCCTGGGAGCGCTTCGGGTCTTTCATGTCGGCCTCGGTGAAGCCCTCGTCAACGTTCGGGACCTTTTCGCTGTAGGGCGCGTCCCCCTTGAGGATCTTCACGTCGTCCGCCGTCAGCTTGCGGGCCCATTCCATGGTCGTCGGAATGTGCCCTTTGCCATTCGGCGCCGGACGTTGCCCCGGCATGAAGCGAAAGCCGAGGTCTTGAGCATTTGAGCAAGGCCGGAACGCGGGCTGCGAGCGTCTTGACCCACTCCTCGCCGCCTCCCTGGATACCGCCGGGGGTGCAGCCGGTCGCGGCTTGCAGCATCGGGATCCAGGTGTGATTGCAAGTCCAGTCGCCGGGCAGGTCGACTTTGTGGGACGTCTGCACGTAGATCAAGGCCTCGGTCTTTATCCTTCACCGAGATCTGGTGATCTTGAGCGGGTAAATGAACTTTTCGCTGGTGAACTGGAAGCGGGTCGGCGTGACTTCGCCGGCAAACGTGCCGTCCTTGTTCTTTTTCATCGCCATGGTGTCGATCTTCATGACGGTGAAGAACCACTTCGCCTTGGCGTAATGGTCGAGCGTCGCCTCGTCGCCTGAGTACTGGTACTTGTGTTCTTTGAGCCAGTCGAAGAGGGCATCAGCGCGGTCGGCTTCGAGGATCTTGTAGTCGAGCGTGCCGACCACGCCCGTCTCCAGCACACGGACGGGCGGGGGCGGAGGCGGCGCCAGGCCGGGTCCGCCAGCGCCGCCTGCGGCCGAGGTCGGAACCGGACCGCCGAACGCGCCGGGCAGCGCTGGAGGATAAATAACCGGCAACAGCTTGGAGTGGGGCGACTCGCGTTTGCGCAGGATGGTGTACATCGCCAGATGCCGGAAGAACTCCTTGGGCATCTCGTGCAGCTTGGGTTTCGCCGGGGTCGGAATGACCATGCCGAAGTCGAGGGCGTTGCCTTCGAACTTGGGCTGCACGGTGAAGGTTTCCACTTTCTCCTTCGAATCGAAGGTGAGGAAGACCTTCTGCGCCGGCTGGAGGATGTCGGTGTTCTTGGCAGAGAAGTAACAGCAAGCGGCGGGCGTTGCGCCGGGAAGCGCCAGGGCGAGGCTGAGGGGGCCAAGCCAGCGGATCGGTCTCATGGTTTCGCTCCGAGAGTGCGGTGGTTCGACTCGAGGATAGGATTGCCCGGTTCCGGGAACCGGGGCGAAACGACAATCGGGTTCAAATCATGGGGGCGAGGTCGGCAGGATCTCCTGGTACTCGGAGGTGTCCTCGCTGTCCCCTTCGCGGGCGGGCACGATCACCAGGTCCTCGTTCATCTCGTCCCGGCAGAAAAACTTGCGGAACTTCGTGATGAACAGGCCCTCCTGAAGGTGGCCCGCCAGGTTGCGCAGCCCCTTGATCTCGTCCTCCGGCGCCTCGCGCACCGCGTAACCGAAGGGACGCTCCTTCTGGCTCTTGGCCAGCCGCGCCTGGATAACCTTGACGATCGCCTGGGCGCGTTTGGGGTCTTTCATGTCGGCCTCGGTGAAGCCCTCATCGACGTTCGGGACCTTTTCGCTGTAGGGCGCGTCCCCCTTGAGGATCTTCACGTCGTCCGCCGTCAGCTTGCGGGCCCATTCCATGGTCGTCGGAATGTGCCCCTTGCCATTCGGCGCCGGACGTTGCCCTGGCATGAAGCGGAAGCCGAGGTCTTGAGCGCGTTTGAGCAAGGCCGGAACGCGGGCGCCGAGCGTCTTGACCCACTCCTCGCCGCCTCCCTGGATACCGCCGGGGGTGCAGCCAGTCGCGGCTTGCAGCATCGGGATCCAGGTGTACTGGTAAGTCCAGTCGCCGGGCAGGTCGACCTTGTGCGGCGCCTGCACGTAGATCAGGGCCTCGGTCTTGTCCTTCACCGAGATCTGCGTGATCTTGAGCGGGTAAATGAATTTCTCGGACGGGAACTGGAAGCGGGTCGGCGTAACCTCGCCGGCGAACGTGCCATCCTTGTTCTTCTTCATCGCCATGGTGTCGATCTTCATGACGGTGAAGAACCACTTCTGCTTGACGTAATGGTCGAGCGTCGCCTCGTCGCCGGAGTACTGGTATTTGTGTTCCTTGAGCCAGTCGAAGAGGGCGTCGGCCCGATCGGCTTCGAGAATCTTGTAATCGAGCGTGCCGACCACGCCGGTCTCCAGCACACGCACGGGCGGTAGCTTCGGCGCGCCGAAGCCGCCGGCATCCGCCTTGGCGCCCTGCGCGACCGGCGCCGGGGCTCCAAACAAGATTCCCGGCGGATACGTGAGCGGCAGCAGCTTGGAATAGGGCGATTCCCGTTTACGCAGGATCGTATACATCGCCAGATGCCGGAAGAACTCCTTGGGCATCTCGTGCAGCTTCGGCATGGCGGGGGTGGGGATCACCATGCCGAAGTCGAGGGCGTTGCCTTCGAACTTCGGCTGCACGGTGAACGTTTCCACCTTCTCCTTGGCGTCGAAGGTGAGAAACACCTTCTGGGCCGGCTGAAGGATGTCCGTGTTCTTCGCGGAGAAGTAGCAGCAGGCGGCGGGCGCCGTTGCGGGAATCGCCAGGGCGAGGCCAAGGGCGCCGAGCCAGCGGATCGGTTTCATGAGTGGCTCCGAAAAGACATGGTTCAGATCGAGGTGAACATCGCCCCGACTCCCGCGAGCCGGGGCGAAACAACAACGGTCTACGGCGAAGTCTTACGACTTTGGCTACGCGATCACGGAGGCGAGGTGGGCAGGATCTCCTGGTATTCGGAGGTATCCGTCTGCTCCCCTTCGCGGGCCGGCACGAGGACGAGGTCGTCGTTCATCTCATCCCGGCAGAAGATCTTGCGGAACTTGGTGATGAACAACCCGTCCTGGAGATGGCCGGCAAGCTGCGTCAGCCCCTTCACGTCCTCCTCGGGCACGTGCCGGACCGCGTAGCCGAAGGGGCGTTCCTTGTGGGCCTTGGCGAGGCGCGACTGAATCACTTTCGTGATCGCCGCGGAGCGCTTGGGATCCCTCATGTCGGCCTGGGTGAAGCCTTCGTCCACGTTCGGCACGGTTTCGCTGTAGGGGACCTCACCCTTGAGGACCTTGACATCGTCCGCGGTGAGCTTGCGGGCCCATTCCATGGTGGTCGGGATGTGCCCCTTGGCGTTGGGCAGAGGACGTTGACCGGGCATGAAACGGAAGCCCAGGTCGCCCGCGCGCTTGAGCAGGACCGGAACCTGCGCCCCGAGCGCCTTGACCCACTCCTCGCCGCCCCCCTGGATGCCGCCGGGCGTGCAACCGGTCGCCGCTTGCAGCATCGGCAGCCAGGTGTACTGGTAGCTCCAGTCGCCGGGCAGGTCGACCTTGTGGGGCGCCTGGACGTAGATCAGGGCCTCGGTCTTGTCCTTGACGCTGATCTGCGTGATCTTGAGCGGGTAGATGAACTTGTCGCTGGCGAACTGGAAGCGCGTCGGCGTCACTTCGCCGGCGTAGCTGCCGTCCTTGTTCTTCTTCATCGCCATGGTGTCGATCTTCATGACGGTGAAGAACCACTTCTTCTTCACGTAATAGTCGAGCGTCGACTCATCGCCGGAGTACTGGTACTTGTGGTCTTTGAGCCAGTCGAACAGGGCGTCGGCACGGTCGGCTTCGAGGACTTTGTAATCGAGGGAGCCGACGACGCCGGCTTCGAGCACGCGCACCGGCGGCGGGGGCGGAGCGGCGTGGTCGGGGCCGGGGGCGCCGTCCCGCGCCATGGCGCGCATCGGCGGACCGCCGCCGCCGAAGCCGAACCCCGGCCGGGGATAGACGAGCAGCTTGGAATGCGGGACTTCGCGTTTCTTGAGGATCGTGTAGATGGCGAGGTGTTTGAAGAACTCCTTGGGCATCTCGTGCAGCTTGGGCTGCGTCGGCGTCGGGATGACCATGCCGAAGTCGAGGGCGTTGCCTTCGAACTTAGGCTGGACGGTGAAGGTTTCGACCTTCTCGGCGGGGTCGTAGCTGAGGAAGACCTTCTGGGCCGGCTGCAACACGTCCGCATTCTTGGCGGAGAAGTAGCAACAGGCGGCCTGAGTCGATGGGGTGGCGAGCGCCAGCAGGCCGACGGCGCCGAGCCAGAGTTTCGATCGCATGGGGTGCTCCTACGGATACCGAAAAGGTCTATCGGGCTTCGGTCGAAGATACGCCCCGGCTCGGTGAGCCGGGGCTAAACGAAAACCGCGTAGCTGAACTCGTGAGAGTTCAGATCCGAAGTCTCACGACTTCGGCTACATGATCACGGAGGCGAGGTCGGCAGGATCTCCTGGTATTCGGAGGTGTCCGTCTGCTCTCCTTCGCGGGCCGGCACGAGGACGAGGTCGTCGTTCATCTCATCGCGGCAGAAGATCTTGCGGAACTTGGTGATGAACAGGCCGCTCTGGAGGTGGCCGGCGAGCTGAGTGAGGCCTTTCACGTCCTCGTCGGGAACGTGGCGGACCGCGAAGCCGAACGGCCGCTCCTTCTGCGCCTTGGCCAGACGGGCCTGGATGACCTTCGTGATCGCCGCCGACCGCTTGGGATCCTTCATGTCCGCTTGAGTGAAGCCTTCGTCCACGTCGGGAACGGTTTCACTGTAGGGCGCGTCTCCCTTGAAGACCTTGACATCGTCCGCGGTGAGCTTGCGAGCCCATTCCATGGTGGTCGGGATGTGCCCCTTGGCGTTGGGCAGAGGACGTTGACCGGGCATGAAACGGAAGCCCAGGTCGCCCGCGCGCTTGAGCAGGACCGGAACCTGCGCCCCGAGCGCCTTGACCCACTCCTCGCCGCCTCCCTGGATGCCGCCGGGGGTGCAACCGGTCGCCGCTTGCAGCATCGGCAGCCAGGTGTACTGGTAGCTCCAGTCGCCGGGCAGGTCGACCTTGTGGGGCGCCTGCACGTAGATCAGGGCTTCGGTCTTGTCCTTGACGCTGATCTGCGTGATCTTGAGCGGGTAGATGAACTTGTCGCTGGCGAACTGGAAACGCGTCGGCGTCACTTCGCCGGCGTAGCTGCCGTCCTTGTTCTTCTTCATCGCCATGGTGTCGATCTTCATGACGGTGAAGAACCACTTCTTCTTCACGTAATAGTCGAGCGTCGACTCATCGCCGGAGTACTGGTACTTGTGGTCTTTGAGCCAGTCGAAGAGGGCGTCGGCACGGTCGGCTTCGAGCACCTTGTAGTCGAGGGAGCCGACGACGCCGGCTTCGAGGACGCGGACGGGAGGCGGGGGCGGAGCGGCGCCCGCGCCCTTGGCGCCGTTGGCCAGGGCGGCGCGCGGCGCGCCGGGGGGAAAGAAGCCGGCGCCCCCGACGCCGAACCCGTAGACGGGCAGCAGCTTGCTGTGCGCGAATTCGCGCTTTTTGAGGATCGTGTAGATGGCGAGATGCTTGAAGAACTCCTTGGGCATCTCGTGCAGTTTGGGCTGCGTCGGCGTCGGGATGACCATGCCGAAGTCGAGGGCGTTGCCTTCGAACTTCGGCTGGACCGTGAACGTCTCGACCTTTTCGGCCGGGTCGTAGGAGAGGAAAACCTTCTGGGCCGGCTGCAATACGTCCGCGTTTTTGGCGGAGAAGTAGCAGCAGGCGGCCTCAGCGGACGGGGCCGTGGCGAGGGCCCACAGGGCCATCGCGCCTAGCCAGAATCGCATTCGCATGAATCACTCCCGGAAAGTTGTCGAACTCGTTTATGCGGTATCGATTCGCCCCGCGCGGTGAACGGGGCTCTGCGCAACGAGCCGAAGTCTCACGACTTCGGCTACGTGCTCACGGAGGCGAGGTGGGCAGGATCTCCTGATATTCGGAGGTATCCGTCTGCTCCCCCTCGCGGGCCGGCACGAGAACGAGGTCGTCGTTCATCTCGTCCCGGCAGAAGATCTTGCGGAACTTGGTGATGAACAGGCCGTCCTGCAGGTGGCCGGCGAGCTGCGTCAGGCCCTTCACGTCCTCGTCGGGAACATGCCGGACCGCGAAACCGAAGGGTCGCTCCTTTTGAGCCCTGGCCAGCCGCGCCTGGATGATTTTCGTGATCGCCGCCGACCGCTTGGGATCCTTCATGTCGGCCTGGGTGAAGCCTTCATCCACGTCGGGAACTTTCTCGCTGTAAGGCGATTCCCCCTTGAGCACCTTGATATCGCTCGCGGTCAGCTTGCGCGCCCATTCCATGGTGGTCGGGATGTGACCCTTGGCGTTCGGCGCCGGGCGCTGTCCCGGCATGAAACGGAAGCCCAGATCGCCCGCGCGTTTGAGCAGGACCGGAACCTGCGCCCCGAGCGCCTTGACCCACTCCTCGCCGCCCCCCTGGATACCGCCGGGCGTGCAGCCGGTCGCCGCTTGCAACATCGGCAGCCAGGTGTACTGGTAGGTCCAGTCGCCGGGCAGGTCGACCTTGTGGGGCGCCTGCACGTAGATCAGGGCCTCGGTCTTGTCCTTGACGCTGATCTGCGTGATCTTGAGCGGGTAGATGAACTTGTCGCTGGCGAACTGGAAACGCGTCGGCGTCACTTCGCCGGCGTAGCTGCCGTCCTTGTTCTTCTTCATCGCCATGGTGTCGATCTTCATGACGGTGAAGAACCACTTCTTCTTCACGTAGTAGTCGAGGGTCGCCTCGTCGCCGGAGTACTGGTACTTGTGGTCCTTGAGCCAGTCGAAGAGGGCGTCGGCCCGGTCGGCTTCGAGGACTTTGTAATCGAGGGAGCCGACCACGCCCGCGTCGAGGATGCGGACGGGCGGGGGGGCGGGCGGCGCGAACTTGGCGTCGGCGGGGGCCGACATGGCGGGCATGACGCCAGGGAAGCCGCCGCGGCCGAAGCCGCCGCCGCGCGGATAGATGGGCAGCAGCTTGCTGCTCTGTGCGAACTCGCGTTTCTTGAGGATCGTGTAAATGGCGAGGTGCTTGAAGAACTCCTTGGGCATCTCGTGCAGCTTGGGCTGCGTCGGCGTCGGGATGACCATGCCGAAGTCGAGGGCGTTGCCTTCGAACTTCGGCTGGACGGTGAACGTCTCGACCTTCTCGGCCGGGTCGTAGCTGAGGAACACCTTCTGGGCCGGCTGCAATACATCCGCGTTCTTGGCGGAGAAGTAGCAGCAGGCCGCGGCGAGCCGGCCGAAGCGGCAAAGCCGCCGCCAAGGTCAGCAGCCAGCGAGGCCGCATCGTGAGAGAACCCATTGCCCAACCTTGCACCTTTCTGGAAGGAGCCGTATCACCGTACAACGACGAGAACCCGCCCAAGGCGGTTTTGCCCGCGTGTTGGATTTTGACTGTGGAAACTTGTTCACGAGCAAGCTGATCGGCCAGGGAATACCGATGACCTCGACAGCGTACCAGATCTGGGAGCGCCAGACTACCACACTTTTTCTGTTTGCGCGCTTTTTTTTTTTTTTTTTTTTTTTGAAAAAGAAAACCGCTCTCCGGCCGAGACCGTCTGATAATGGGACATTGCGGCGGTCGATCAGGGCATAGAGATCGAGCGGCTCCGCACTCTCCCCTTCCACGCCCCCGGTAACCTCGACGCTGGCCGAGACGCCGTGCCTCGACGTCCGCGAGATAGGCGAGGGCACGCACTCCTCCACCAGCTTCGCCCGCCAGGCCGGCGGTGTCGTCGTTCGCGGTCAGATTCTATCTCCGAAACGATTGCGCGGGACCGAGAATCTGCGTGACGTCGTAAGCCGCCCGGCCAGTGACTCCTCGCCCCAGATCGTGACCGTTGAGGCGACGTCCGCGGGCGCCCGCGGACGTCGTCCATCGTGAGCCAGCGTTCCTTGCGGAATCGATGCGGCCGGGATAGCCAAAGTTGCGGCGCACAAAGCCTTGCCCGTGAAGCCGGTCAGCCTGCTCGTGGAGCGTTCCCGGCATCGTGACCGTCCTGGCAGCGGGCAAGGTCCGCTCCGGATCGATGGTCTCTTCGGGAAGGCATTTCCCAGGGGCGCGCGAAGGCGGATGCGGTGGGGATAGTTCACGAGTGGTAAGCGCGAAAAGGGGCGACCCTCCGGCGCCGGGCCGCGGAATAACGCGACGTCGGGCGCGAGGTCGACAATTAAGGTTAACGATTCATCCCGTATCCTATCGAATCGGCGAGGGCGTTATTCGCCCGAGTAGGCCCACGCCGCGACATAGACGCCGCCGGTCCGGCCCCGTGCCTGGTTGAGGGCGATCCGCTCCGCCGCCGCTCGGCTGACCGTGCTCCAACCATAGCCGTAGGCGCCGCGGGTGTCCCCCAGTGCCAGGGCAACGAAACCGTTCTCGGCCAGACAACGATGCGAGCGTCCGACATGTTGCAATGATCCTAGAGCGACCGTCTCGGCGACTCCTCGTGTCGGCTGACCATACGAGTAGCCGTAACGGCCGGTCGACGGCGAATAGGGCGATGGCGGCAAAATCGGCAAAGGAAACGCCGGCCGTGCACAGCAACAAGGCGAGGGCGAAGAGCGCCCCGACGAAGAAAAAGCGATGCAGCACATGGCAGGACTCCGAAAGGGGGGGGAGAGAAAAAGGCCACTCCCTTCCAGTAGTCGCCGGTCGCGTCCCCGTGACCAAAAAACTCCCTCGGAATCTTATTGACGCAAGTCGTTCCATACTAATATGTTACAGACTTGCACATCCATCGCGATCAGTCGTGATACCGACTTGGCTTCCCTGTTATACCGGGCACAAGGTAGCCTGCGGTCCATTCGGGGCGGCGGGCGTGGCCGTCGCGCAGGTCTTTTCTTCCATTCGGAGTCGGCTTTGCGGGTAACGCCGGGCATCTCGAACTCGTAATGGCTGAGAACCGGTCCGGCGTAGACCATGCGGTCCTTGCCGCTATCGACGGCGACGAGGAGGAGGTCGACCTGCCGACCCCCTGGTGCAGCACGCAGCGGGGTCGCCGTCGAGCGGGGAAGGGGGGATTGGTGTGGGACGTCGGCGACGAGGGCGTCCCACTTCAGCGAGTCATTGGCGCCGAGATAGAAGAGGTTGGGGTACCAGCCTTGATAGACGAGGATGGAGCCGGAGCCGAAGCGGGCGGCTGACTGGTTTCGATCACGTCCTCGGAAGGCGGTCTCCTCGCGCTTGCTCAAGGACTGCGGGCGGAGTCCTTTTCCGCGATGCCGCGCAAGGTGGTCATCTTCGTGCTGAAGCCGCGCAGGAACTTCGCCTGCCGGTCGCGGATGGCCGCCGCTGCGGGTAAGGCGTCTCCTCGATGAAGCCGCAGCGCGGGCCGTCATGTCTTCCATCGCCTGCCGAATGCGGGCACGGGCTCGACGAAGCCGGCCGGGTGTAACAGCCGGGGACGGGTGTAGGACTGCTTGACGTAGAGGATGGTATCGTGGCGTAGCTGCGTGTCCAGGAGGGTGCTGCGTGTTGGAGCGTCTTCTTATGGCCCATTCGCGCGTGCGCATCGCCTGCGGGAACTTCGTGTCGGTGGTCGGCGGCGACGGCGCAGGCAGCCGAGCCAGCCGGTGTAGAGGTTCTCGATGCCAATGCCGCGGAGGCTTGGCGTCGAGCGTTTCGCGGACGGCGGCGGTTGTGCTGGTAGCTGAGCCCGTCGCGGAACTTGCGGCCGGTCGGGTTCGTGATGCGGCTCGACGAGCAGCGGGACGGTGTGATCGTTGGCAAGCGCGCGCGAAGCTGACGTCGAGGCAGGACGGATGCGGGGCGGACGTAGTCCTCGTTCCATTTGATATCGCCGTACACCACCTTGGACGTGGCCCAGCTATCGACGACGAAGCTGGCCCAAAAGGTGAGCGGCGGCGACACCCCGCCTCATCCCGGATCCTCGGGGGCGCCGGTCTTGCCGCGAAGCCGCAGTTGCAGCCGAGGGCCGCCTCATCGCCCAATTCCGCGGGGGAACGGAAGCCGGCGCTGGCCAGCATTTCGCCGGAACTGGGCGAAGGTGAGGGAGTCGGCCCGCCGACGAAGGTCTGGATCATGGCGTCGAACTGGCGCCAACGCTCGAAGCTGCGCCGCCGGAGCCGCTGGAGCAGGTCGTGCAGGTGACCAGGGCGGAGCCGAAGCTGGCGCTGGTCGCCGTCGACGGTGAGGCCGACGCGGCCGCACCACATCATCGCCTTGAAGTAGCGTTTCAGCTCCTCGGATTTTTCGTAATGGCCGCGGACCTTGAACTGAGAGAAGTCGAACTGCGCCTGGGCGCCGAAGAGATCGACGTCCATGAAGCTGAGGGAGCGGCAGGCGTCCAGGGTCCGCGTGACCCTGATCATCATCGCCCAGGACGGTCTTGACGGGCGCGTTGGCCAGAAGCGAGCGGGCGACGGCGAGGTGAAGCGTCGGCGTCGGCGGCGCCCGGCAGGCGGAGCGATCGCCGCGGCGGGCGTCCTCGACCTTGGCGGCCATCGCGGCCGGATCTCGTCGAGGGCGGGGATGAGCATCGACGTCCGATCTCCTCGAGCAGAGCGTCGTAGCTGCGATGCCAGGCGTGCAGGACGGCGTCACTGCTGATGAATACCGGCAGGCGCGGCTTCCGCTTGTAGAGGCGGTAGAAGCAGGGTGAGCCCGGCTGCCGAGGCGGCTCGCTGACGACGAAACCGTTGCGCTTGAACTTGTCCATCTCGTTCTTGGTGAGCCGGAAGTCGAAGCGGGCATGCGGCGATACATAGATCCGGCTCCCCTTCCGCGATCGGCTTGCCGAGAGCGCGCCCGCCTCGCGGCAGCATTCGCTCCTCGTCGCCGCGGGCGCGGACCTTGGCGTCTTTGGCGTTGGGATCGAGATCGAAGCGATCGAAAAAGGTAGCGCTGGCGGATCCCAGTCGAGCCCGGGGAGGTAGTCCCTTGAAGCGCGGTAGCGGCGGGCGGAAGTCCTCGGGGGAGATCTGGCCGATTTTCTTCAGCTCGGCGTCGAAGGCGGCGCCATAGCAAGCCGTCCGGCGCGACGCCGCGCGCGGCTCGCCGCCGCCGCCGGCCGGGAAGCCGCCGCCATTGCGGACAGGTGAGTGAGACAGGCCAGCAGGATCAGCGAGAAAGGAGAGGGATGGGCTTCTTCACGGTTGATCCTCGGGAGGAGTGGGCCCGGAACCGGGAAAAACACGCATGCCATCATAAGGACGCGACCGTCGTCCACGCAAGCGCAGCGAGACGGATTTGCCGGCGACGGACCTCGCAAGTCGCCAGGCCCCTTGGGACAATTGAGGCTCATCCGGTTTTCGCGTGTGGTCACCAAGCGCCTGGCCGAGATTGCCTGCGCCCATTTCGCCCGCAATCACGGCCTCTCGCGTATCGCCAAGCCGATCGACCGCCCCTTTTCCTGAACTGGTGAGGGCTACCGCGGCGCCCTGCTCGCGGAAGGCGTCGGCTTCGGATCGTGACGCAGGTCGGCGCGGCGCCGGCGCTGGGACCTGGGCAAGGCGGAGCATGTCTTCGGTTTTCGGCCGACGCTGCTCGACCTCCGAGAAGAATGGGCTTCATGATCGAACCGAGCGCGAGCCGTTTGACAGGTGAATGTCACTCTAAGCGATGTGGATTCGCCCGCGCCCTCTCCCACTCCTTGCGAACCTGGGTCAGGCCATAGCCGCAGACCTCGAATTGCTCGCTGAGGCGCCGGAGCACCGGGGCTTCTTCCTTGTACGGATCGTCCTCGAACTTGCTCCGCGATCAGGTAGGGAGCGTTTGCCCTGCTGACAGTAATCGATGAAGTTGTCCTTCTGCCAGGAAGCGCGCAGCCGCTTGAGCGTCTTCGGGATAGACGCCGGTCCAGAAGAGCGTGTAGTCGCCGATGTGCCGGTGGACTTCGCGGCTTGTCCGGCTCGCGGGGGGCATCGCCTCCGCCTCCAGCAGCATGTCGGCCACTTCCTCCAGACGGCGACCCGTCTGCGAGTGCAGAGTCGGTTGATCGCGTCGATGTGGAACAAAGCGAGCGAGGAGAAGTGAAAGGTAGTCAATGACCTCGGGGTCAGCCATACCGACCCCCTCGATGAACGCCTGTTCGGTCAAGCCGGAGAAATAGCGGCGAAGTGGGTGGTCGGAATTGTAGTACCACATGGCGAAATCCTCACGCGGCGGGCCGTCCCTGGCCTCCTTTCAATTCTAAGCGCGGGAAAAAGACCAGTCAAACCCAACCGACGCTGAGGAACGTATCGGAGACGGAAAGCTTGCGCGGCAAGGAAACCTGCGCAGGACGCGATTTCCCTCAAGCCGGAAAGGCGGAAAATTGGTAAAAGGCGTAGAGTGTGATTACGCCCGACCCTGTGAGGGCTCGATTCCTGCTGTGCTGCCCTTCTTCGGGTTGTCGCGGAAGGTCGCTTGCGTTGAACTTCCAAAGCGTATGCCAAGATCATCAGCTTCGTTGCGACGTTGGCCGCGGCCTTCGGAACGTGATGATAGCGCAGCGGTTTCATATCCCCACATAGAGAAGATCGACGCCGGGCCGGCCCGCTTGTCCCGTCTGCCGCGCATCCGCGTGTCGCAGATCGTCGTTGACTACCTCAACCACGGCTGCTCGGCGGATGAGATCGTCATCCACTATCCGCATCTAGCTCCGCCGAGGTGCATTCCGCGGCTCGCGTATTACTTCGATCACCAGGCGGAGATCGGCGCGGAAATCGACGACGAGCAGCGCTCGTCTCATCGCGGAATCGCAGCGCCACCGCCAAGTCCGATTGAACTTCGGCTCCGCGCTCAACGTCTCTTGCCGCGAAGATAGCGAGCCGGATAAGCACGGTCAGACCTGTCCACAGTGACGCCGGAGCCGCCTTCTCCGACAGGATTCTTCTGCCCCGAGAGGCCCGCGTAGGTCGCCTCATATTTTCTCACCATTTGCCCAATGTCGAATTCCACTTCGACGCGGCGCCCTCCTGCTCTTCCGAACCGTTCACGCAACTCAATGTCGCCGTGAAGGGCGAAGCAGCGCATCCGCCAACGCCTCCGGCTTGTGCGGGAACCAGGATTCCCGTCTCTCCGTCCTGGACAACCTCCGGATTGCCCCCCACCCGCGTCGCGACCGGGCAACCTGCATGCCATCGCTTCGAGCAGCGTCAGCGACACCCCCTCCGAGATCGACGACAGCACAAAGAGCCGCGCCCGTTTCAGCAAGTCGGCGACGTCGTCCCGCATGCCCAGGAAACGCACGACGCCGCGCAGACCCAGCCGCGCGCAGGGCCTTTCGAGCTGGCGGACACGGACCGTCCCCGCGATCTCCAGGCGGAACGACGGATCCCGCTCGCCACGAGCCGCGCCGCGCAGCAGCGTCTCGATGTCCTTCTCGGGGCTCAGGCGGGCGACGATCAACGCCGGACCATCCGCCCGGGCCGGCGCAGAAAGCGCTGCCGCGTGTCGATACCGTTCCAGATCCGGCGGCTACGATCAGGCCGGGATGTTCTGCGCGACGCTCAACCGCGCGCTGTCCTCCGAGACGCAGACGAAGGCGTCGACGCAACGCGACGCCACGCTGACAAGCCGCTGTTGCCGCCGCGTGCTGCCGGCTCTGACCGTGCCGCGTGTGGAGGATGAAGCGGGCGCACGCCCCCAACCGGGCCGCGGCGGCTCCGTAGACGAGGGGCCGGTTGTTGTGCGTGTGCAGGACGTCGATCGGCCAGCGCTGCGCGCCGCGAGCCGAAAGGCGAGAAGGGCCGCAAGCCGGAGGCCGCGTCGAGCGCTCGACCGGCCAGCCGAGGTCTTCGATGTCCCGGCTCAAGGGCCCCTTGCCGCTCAGGCTGGCGAAGGTGAGGTCGAAGCGATCCCGGTCGGCGTGGCGGGCGAACTCGACCAGCAGCTTTTCCTGCCCGCCCATGTCCAGCCCCTGCGTCAGGTGCAGCACGCGCAGGCGGCGCGATCTCGGCATCGTCATTTCCCCACGTGGAAGGTGCGGCAAAAGGCCTCGGCGGCGATCAAAGCCGATGCTGGCGCAGGCGAGCGTCCAGAGCGGCCGCCGAAGAGCCGCCGGCGCTTCGGCTCGGTCGCCACCGGCTCCGACTCCGCCGCGGTGGCGACGCGCAAATAGGCGACGATCAGGCCGAGCACGGTGTAGGTCGGCACGACATAGGCCCGCGACAGGAACAGGGGATGCCGACCAGGAAAGCGACGAAGAATGCCATGAGGAACGGGTGCAGCTTGCAGGCTCGGGGTCGGCGATGCGCTCCAGGTCGCGCGACAGACGAATCATGGCGAGCAGCGAGCACGAAGGCTGAGGGAACAGCGTGCGTGCGCCTGGCAGCCCCAATTCGGCGTAGCAGTGGATGGAACGAATTGTGGGCGACGAGCCGGGCCGCATCGCGAAACTCGTTCATGCCGACGCCCCAGAGCGGCGCCTCGCGGAACATCCACAATCCCTCGCTCCACAGCTGGATGCGCCCCGATCCCGTCCCCTCGCTGCTCGTGAAGTCGGTCATGCGCCCGGCGAAGACGATCAGCAACACCGGGAACACGGCCAGGCCGACCATGACGCTGCGCCGCCTGCCGTGACGCAAGAGGAAGAGGACGCCCAGCCCGGCCATGAGAGCAAGCATGCTGCCGCGCGACGAGGTGAGGATCAGCGTGTAAAAGAAGACCGCGAGGGGAAGGAGCCAGAGCCAGCGTTTGCCGCCGGTCTCGCGCCGCGCCATCCAGTAAAGGGCGATCGGCACGCCGGTGATGAGGACGAGGCCGAGGTCGTTCGGGTCGCTGAAGAGGCCAGTGCCGCAGATGCGCTGCACCGGGACCATCTTGCCGGTCTCCGGGTCCTTGTATTTCTCCTGCACGAAGGCGCCGCTGCTTCGGCTTCTTGTTGACCGTGGTCTCCTCGGCCTTCGGCGTTTCCGGCATGCTGGCGTTGGCCTCGGCGATCTCGATGGGCAGGTATTGCACCGTGGCCAGCAGCCGCGGTCACGGCCGAGAAGACGCCGCCGATCCAGGCGACAAAGCGGCGAATGCGTGCGGCGGCAGCAGGCTGACGAGGAGCACGAGGTAGATCAGCACCTTGAAGAACTCGACCGTGTGCTCGATGACCTCGTCCCCTTTGCCATTCGCCATGTCGCTGACGGGGATGGCGACCAGCAGGCCGGCGACGCACAGGAGGATCGGCGGCACGGCGCGGCGGCGCTGCTTGCACATCTCGAGGATCGCCGGCATGGAGACGAACAGGCAGGCGACGATCGCCATCAGATAGACGGGTAACTCGCCGAGCCAGGGCATGGCTTCCCGGGCCGGATGAACAGCATGGCGTTGACGAGAATGAAAAGCGCGAAGCCCATGGTTCATCTCTTTGGTGCGTCCTGGCTCCCTGGGCCAAACGTGATCACGCCGCCTGCCGCGCTTCCCACGTGTCCACGGCGCCCAGAGGCCGCATCGTCGCTTCCTCGATCCGGCGTGGATTGGGCAGTCCCCAGACGCGGCGCGACAGGCTGAACGAAAAGCCGAGCAGCCGGGTCAGCGTGGCGCCAAGGACGCGCAGGTCGAGCCACAGCCCGGCATGACGGAGGTAGTAAAGGTCATAGGGCGACCTTTTCGCGTACGTCGTCCACCTCGGTATTGGGCGGCAACTGCACCTGGGCCAGGCCGGTGATGCCGCCGGACGCCGCGCCCAGCGATGTAACCCGGAATCGCGCGCTCGAGCTGCACCACGAACTCGGGCCGCTCGGAGCGCGGGCCGATCAGGCTCATGTGGCCGAGCAGCACGTTGAGGAGCTGCGGTAGCTCATCGATGTGCGTGCGGCGGAGCAGGTAAGCCGATGCGTGGGTGATGCGTGGATCGCCGGGGATGCACCAGCGTGGGCCAGTGAGGTGCACTGGTGGATCATCGTCCGCAGCTTGAGGATCGTGAAGAGCCGGCCGCCGGCCCGATTTCGCGCGTCTGCGTGTAAAGGCGCGGCCGCGCGAGCTGGACGGCGAGCGCGGCGAGAATCAGCACCGCCGGGGCCGTGAGGACGAGAGGCCAGCGCCGTCAGCCATTCGAGACCGCGGCGGGGCAGGTACAGGCGTTGCCAGGGCGAGGGGAACCGGGCGGAAAGAAATCGGAAGCTTTCCCCAACGTCAACCTCGGCCAGGGCGGGCCGAAGCGTGCGCAGGATCGCGGGCCGACATCCTTTCGGCTCCTTCGCCATGGTTTTCACCTCCATGCAAGAACCAGATCAAAGGCGGAGCAGGCCCGGAAGACGCGGCCACACCCCACGCGCAAGCGGCTCTTCAGCCGAACACGGTTCTCCAGGGCGGGAAGAAGGGTTTCCATCAACTCGACACACGGATCGTTTTCCAGCGACTCGCTCGGCCCGGTGACCTCGCGGATGACGTACATCTTGAACAGGGCGCCCCGACCCGCGAACGACACGCGCGGGTTGTCGGACACCTCCCAGCCGCGCGCGCCATGCCACGCCCAGAAGATGCGCTGGGCCGTCTGCTCAGTCGCGCGTTTGCGGACCAGGCGCGCGGTGAAGAACGATTGCCCCGCCAGGCCGGGACGCGACGAGCTGAAGGGCGCCGCACGCTCGACCTCGAAGCCCGCTCCGGCATAACAGACGTCCGGCGTATGTACCGACACCGGGCCCGGTCGGCCGCAGGCAAGACGGGTGACCATCTTGCCCGACTTCTTGTGCTGAAACAGGAACGTCGCCGAGCCGGCCAGCCCGCTGCGCGGTCGCTGACGTGCTCGGTACGTTTGCCTTGCCGCCGAGTAGAGGCGCGGCTTGCGCTGCATACCACGGCGCTGAGATCGCGCCGTCGTTCCAGCGATCGGACCAGACGCCGTGGACGACGCCGGCGGCCAGGAGCATGACGCCGGCCGCGCCGGCAAGAAGGACGGTTTTCATATGGCGTTTCCCGATGCTGCCTCCGGTAGCGGGCGGCGTCTGCGCGGCCCACCCTCGAGGATCTACGCGCTCACCGTCTGGGGTTGAGCGCTGTACTTGTTCTTGTTGAAATCCTTGGCCGGGACCGCGTTGATCACCGTGCCGAACACGTCGATCCCGAGGGCGGCCAGCTTCTGGCAGTCGTAGTACACGTCCGCGGCCTGGCTCAGCTCGCTCATGAGCGACAGGATCACCGCGTCGACCTGCTGGGCGATGAGAAGCGCGTCGTTCGCGGCCAGGATCGGATGCGAGTCGACGAGGATAAAGTCGAACTCTTCCTTGAGCCGCTCGAAGATCGATTCGAGGCCGTTCTTCGCCAGCTCCTGGATGACTTCGCGGTCCCAGTGCCCGGCGGGCAAGACCCAGAGGTTCGGGTCCGGGGTTTGCCGCAACGTATCGGGCAAAGGCACTTCGCCGAGGATCGCTTCGCTGAAGCCGGGTTGAAGCTGTTGCTCGAAGAGCTGGTGTACCGCCGGGCCGCGCAGGTCGCAGTCCATGAGCAGCGTCTTCTTGCCGACCTTGGCGAGGCTGACGGCAAGGTTGCTCGCCAAAGTCGTCTTGCCTTCGCCGCTGACGGCGCTGGTGACGAGAACGACGCGCGTCAGGTCGTTGCGGGCGCTGCGCAGCAGCATGGTGCGGATCGCATCGATCGATTCGACCAGATGATGGCCCGGCTCCGCGCCCGCCGTCTTGTCCCCCTGCGGCAGGACCGGCACGGTCCCCACCACCCGCAGCGACAGCCCCTGCGCGACTTCCTCCACGCTCGTGATGCGGCGGGCGCTCGACTCACGCCACGCCACGGCGAGGGACACGAGCACCAGGCCCAGGAACGGCGCCATGATGATCAGCAGGATCCGCTTTTTCGACGCCAGCTTCTGATACTCCGCCTCGCCCACCGGCGCGACCCGGCTCTCGGCTTCCTCGGCGACGATCAGGCTCGTCCGCGCCTTGTCCAGCTCGGCGACATTGTGCTCCGCCTGGGCGATCTCGGCGTCGAGCAGCTGTTTCTTCGCCGTCTGCGTGTTGACGACATCCGTCTCCTTCTCGAGACGGGCGAGGCTCTTCTCGAGCTCGGCCTTGCGCGAATCGAGCGGGATCTTGTCGATCATCAACCGCTCCTTGACGACGGCGTGGTCCGTGTCCCCCCGCGTCTTTACGCGCAGCTCGTAGTCGGCGATCAGCTCCTTGGTGCGGTCGTCGATGCGCTTGCGTGTCCGCGCCGTGTTGGCCTTCATCTGCAGCACCGTGAAATCCCCCGGCGGATGCCCCTCGGCCTCGAGCCGGTCGAGCGTTTTCTGGATGCCGCGCAAGAGGACGAGGTCCTGCCGCAAGAGCGGGTCGCTTTCCTGCAATTCCTTCACGGCCGCATCGGGGAGCTTGTACACCTCGGCTTTCTTGCGGGACGCTTCGAGGGCCTGAAGCTGCAAATCGAGGCGCAGCAGGTCGTGCGTCACCATGGCGAGCTGGTCTTCGACCTTGTTCTTCTGGCCCAGGAGAAAGGCCTGCTTGCTCGCCATGGCGGTCGCGTCCTTGACGCCGGAGCCGGCGAGGATGGCTTCGCGCGCCGCGACCATCTCTCCCAACTTGTCCTTGGCCTGCTCGTAGAGCATCTTCATCTTGCTGACGCGGTCCTTCTTCACCGACTTCTCGTAGCTGCCGATGATCGAGAGATAAGACTTGGTGAGAGCATTCACGAGGACGACCAGCTCGTCGGGGTCTTCGCCGAACACGCCGACCTCCATCAACTCGGAGCCGTCCTGGACCTCGATCTTCATGTTCTCCTCGAGCCAGGTGAGAGCGCTCAGCGTGTCCGGGTGCTTCTGCACCAGGCGCAGGTTGCGCACGGCGTCCGTGTTCATCGCCTTCATCAGCACGTCGCGGCTCTTGATGCGCGCGGCCTGCGTCTTCAGATAGGTCGCGAAATCGGCGCGGGTATCAGCACGCTCGAAGCCCAGCGTCGGCTTGGCGGACGACACCTGCAACAGGGCGAAGGCCTTGAATTTCTCCGGGATCAGGAACAGGACCAGCGCGAGCAGACCGCCGCCGGCGCAGACGCCGAGGATGAGCGCCAGCGGCCAGCGCCGGCAGAATCCCTTCCACAGGGCGTTGGCGTCCGGGCCGTTCGCCAGGGCCGGCGGCTTGGGCAGCGACCAATCGGACTTGCGGCCTTCCTTGGCGGTGTCGTCGGGACGCAGGATGCGGCACGGCGGGATTGGAATTGTCGCCGGCGGAATTCAGGTTGGCTGCCATGACGGGGTCCCCGTGACGAGAATGCGTGCCTTGCGCCCGGGCGCTACTTGGATGCGGTTTCCAGGGCGACCTTTTCGGCGTCTTGGCCTACCGGCGACGCCGGCGAAGCGGTCTGGACCGGCTCCATGACCGCGGGCGACTTGGACCGGCGCGGGGCGCTTGGCCGGCCGTAGAGCGAGAGCGGATTCGCGCCGACGCGCTGCTGCGTCACTTGCACCAGGGCCGGGGCCGAAGGGCCAGGCTCGATCAGCAGTTTCTTGAGCAAGAGCAGCTCCAGGCCGAGGAACGCGAGACCGACCGGCATCATCAGCCAGCCCGCGAGGTCATGGAACACGGCGTTGGCCATCTCGGAGCCGACGGTGTCGTGCAAAAGGCCGGTGACGGTGATGCGTAGGATGTTCGTGACGAGGGCGATCGGGATGGCGCTCGCGGCGACCAGCAGGCGCTCCCACAGCGGTTTCTTGAGCAACAGGGCGACACCGGTCGAAAGAGCGAAGAAGACCATCAGCATACGCAGGCCGCTGCACGCCTCGACGATGCCAAGCTCGACATCGTTGAGCAGGATGATGTTTCCTTCCGCGAGCGCGGGCCGGCCGAGCACTTGCAGGAAGAACGTGCTGGAGACGGTCGCGAACGTTTGCATCGGACCGGACAGGGCGTGGGCCAGGCTGTGGGGCAGCGGGATCATGAAGAAGAGAAACGCCAGCGCCGGCGCGGCCCACACGAGCGTCTGCCGGCCGCACATCGTCCAGACGACGCCGGCCAGGCAGGGAACGAGCGACAGTTGATCGAACCAGCCGAAGTGGTAATACGTGCCCGCGAGACGCAGCCCCAGGGCGACGCCCAGGAGGCCGAGACCATAGACGCTTGGCTGCAGGCGGTCCTTTTCGAAGCGGGCACGCCGCACCCAGAGCAGATACGCGGCAAAGAGGGGGACGAGGAAACCGTGGGAGTAAGACGGGTCGCTCGACCAGCGTTCGACAATGTCGGCGAAGGTGGGCCAGTAGCTCCAGGCCAGGCAGACGGCAAGAAAAGCGAGCAAGAGCGCACAGACGCGCAGCCGGTTCACGGTTACCCTCCATGGTAGCGAACGAGCATCCTTGCCACGCGTCTTGCGCCAACGGCCTCCAGGGGCTTACGCCGCCCGGCTCGCCGCGACATTGAGACTCGCAACCGCTCGGTCTGGTCGTCTTCGTTGCGCTGGGGCCGGGGCCGCTCACCTTTCCCCCGGAACAGCCTGTCGGCCGGGAGGGGATTCTAGTCGGCGCTCGATTGTTGAGTCAACCTTCGATTTCTTTTTGCGGCCGGCGCGAGGGAACCTGCCCGTTTGGTCGCGCCCCAAGGAGCCGCGCACGAAGTAAGCGGCGTTACGAATCCGCTTACTGCGTGCGCGACCCCTTGGATCGTCATCGTCCCAGAACTATTTCTTTTCCGTGCCGGAGAAGACGCGGTGCGCGTCCCGGAACTCCGGTGGCGGCAGGGGACGCCGGGCGTCGAGCGGGTCGCGCGTGGCGCTCGCCGATGTGCCGGTGTCGATCCGGGTCCCCGGCAGGACGCTGCCGCTCGCGGTCTTTTCCCGGTCCTTCTTGCGCCGCTCGGCGACGGCCGCCTCCCGTGACAGCCGGGCGTCGTGCTCGGCCGCGGCCTTGAGCCAGCGGTCGAGGTCTTCCTTCTTCCAGCCTGCGTCGCTCAGCGTCTTGTCGGTGGCGAACTTCTTCAGGTAGGTGGCGAAGTCGTCGAGCTGGAGATCGCCGCCATGCTTGAGGAAATCTTCGACGGCCTTGATCGCCTTGAGGTCCTTGTCGGACATGCCGCGGGCGCCGGGGCCGAACTCGCCGGTCTTGCCTTCCCCCTTCACCATCTCGTCTTTCTTCGGCGGCGTCTTCCCTTCCTCGTCGCCGGCGCCCTTGGCGAGGGCGTCACCCTTCTCCGGATCGCCGGTGACCGTCCTGCCGGGGTCCGACTTCTTCTTCTTCAGGTCCGGCCCCTTCTTCGCTGACCCGGTCTCGTCCGGCTCGATCTTCTTTTCCTTTCCGTCCGTGGCGCGGCCGGGGCTGCCCACCGTCCGGCCGTCTTTCTTCAACGCCTTCTCCGCGGCGTCGCGCAGCTCGGCGTCTTTCGCCGCCGGCGATGTCCCGCAAGCCGGCGCGCGGCGTCTTGCCCGGCCCGCGTCGCACGCGCAAGTCCTTGAGCTTGGCGATGTCCTCGGGCGTCAGCTTCCGGTCCTTCGGGACCCGCCTTGGCCCGGCCATCGTCGCAGCGGCTCGGCGCCCCGGCCTTTCGGGGGCCTTTCTTGACCTCCCGGCTCTGAGTTCATCGGGCCCGATCTTGCCCCCCTTGGCGTGTCGGCGGCGTGTCCCCCTTGGCGTCCGCTTTTCCTCAGCGCGGCGTGAAGTCCTCCACCTTCGCGGTACCCGTATCATCGACACGCTTCTCGACCCCCGTCTTGGCGGGACTGCCCCGGTCGACCCTTGGTCACCTCTTCATGTCGCCGCCCGGGCCGCCCTTCGACGCCGTCGCCGGTGGACTGTCCCCGTCCTTCTTGGTCGCATCCTTCACGCCGGGTCGCGCCGCGTCCATGCCGCCCGTCTCGCCGGTCTTCGGCGCGCCGGCCGTCTCGGTTTTCTTGTCGTCGCCTCGCGCGTCGCCCGCCTTGGTCTCCATCCCTTTGTCGCCGGCGCCGCGCGGCTCGCCCGCTGAGCTGTCCGGCCCCATCTTGCCCGGGCCTCCCTTGGCGTCGCTCTTTTCGGTCTTCTCGTCACTCCCCTTGGCCGTCGTCGGAGGTGGTCCCGTTCCGCTGTCGCGCGAGGCGCCTGCCGTCTTGTCTTTGCCGGCCTCCCCCTTGTCGCGCGCCTCGGCGGGAGGCGGCGACCCGGCTTTCGTCCCCTCTCCCTTGCTCGCCGCCGTGTCTTTTTTCTCGCCCGACTTGCCTTCCTTGCTCTTGGGCTCGGCGCCTTCCTTGCCTTTCTCCCCTTCCTTGCTCTTGGGCGCGGCTCCTTCTTCCCCCTTGCCTTCTCCCGGGTTCTTGTCGCGGCGGTCCTTCTCGATCTTCTTGGCCAGTTCCTTCGCCTTGTTCTTGAGATCGTCCGTCTCGTCCTTGGCGCCGCCGCCACCGCCGGTCTTGTCATGCTCGTTCTTGAGCTTCTGATCCTGCTCCTTCTCGAACTGCTTCTGCTTTTCCGCCGCGCGGTCCTGCTCCTCTTTCCGCTTCTTCTCGTCGCCGGAAGGCGGATCGATCTTCAGCTTGAACGACTTGCTGACGCCGAGGTTCCCTTCAGGCCGCGGATAGTCGGAGTTGTCACGCGCCTCCAGCCAGTATTCGAGGACCATGCCGGGCTTCGCGGCGAACGCCTTGCCGTCCGGCGTTTTCAGGCTCGACAGGGCCAGGAAATCGCGGTACTCGACCTTGTCCGGATAGGCGCCATCCTCGAACTTGAAGTCCTTGCCGCCGCGGAACGGCTTGCCGGCCAGATCGGCCTTGGCCCCTTCGATCACCTTGAGGCGCAGCGTCAGCGACCGGATGCCGAGATCGTCGGTCGCGTAACCGGCGAGGTTGAGCGTACCGTCGGCGGGCAGGCTCGTGTCCTTGCCCGGTTCGGTGAGGACCACTTGCGGAACGGCGTCCTCGTCGACGAGAACCGTGTACAGCGCCGCGCTGCTGTTCGGCTCGTCATCCGTCGACGTGAAGACGACGCGGAAGGTCCCCGATTTCTCCAGCACCCAGTGGGCGCGGAACGAGCGGCCGTCGTCCGACACCCGGCCCGGGAAGGTCAGCTTCTCCCCCCCCGCTTCGAGGACGATCTCGCCCGCTTTCAGCTTCCGGTTCGTGAAGACCGTGACACTCACCTCCGTGCCGCGCCGCCCCTGGATCCGCGGCTCGATCATCTTGTCGTTGGGGAACAACTCGCTCCGCTCCGCCAGTCGCAGGTAGGGGCGAAACTTGTACGTCACCTCGAAGCGCTCGGGGCGCGGGTCGCCGCGGGCGATGATCTGATGTTCCCCCGTCTCGGTGTCACCGGCCGCGACCTTGTAATAAAAGCCGGTGCGTACCTGGTCCGGCTTGCGCAGGATGGCCCAGCCCCCGTCCCCTTCCTCTTCCAGGGGGACGGCGACGAAGTTATCCGCCGGATTGTAGCGGAAAAGCAAGCGCGGGGCGCCCGGCTCGTTGACGCCGGGATAGCGGCCCGTGATCCGCGCGCGGATGGTGACGCTCTTGTCCGGCGCCACGGTGGCGTCGCCCCCCTTCGGCTCGAGAATCGTGATCTCCGTCTGCGTCCGGAGCGTGGGGTCGAGGAACGGCGCATAAGCGCGGTTCATCAGCGACGAGAACTGGTTCGGCCGCGTCGCCAGCAGGATGAGGACACCGAGCACGAGGGCGGCAAGGATACTGAAGAGCAGCCAGTTGGAGCGCGGGTTGACGACCTTCTCCGAGTCGGTCCGCTTGAGGTCCTTGGCCGCCTTCTGGCCGACGGCGCCGCGGATGGCGCCGGGCAACTCCTCATCGCGCAGATCGAGCCAGTTGATGACGCTGTTCTTCGCCTCCGGGATCGTCTCTTCGAGTTGCTTCGCCGCGTAATAGGGGTTGATGCGGCGATAGAAGCGGAAAACGCCTTGCCCCAGAAAGAAGCCGGCGCCGCCGAGGAACACGACGAAGGAGAGAAGGTGGACCGGACCGCTCAGAGTGGAGCGCGGACCGGCAGCGAGATCGAAGACGGCCATGGTCAGGCCATAGCCGAGAATGGCGACCCCCAGCCACAGGAACGAGCGGACGACGTCGAGCCGGCGGATCCGCGCTTGCACGTCGCCGACCTGCTTGCCGACGAAAGCGTCATACTTGGCCGCCGCCGTCCTCGGCTCTAGGTCCGTCGCCATAACGGTCGCTCCTCCAGCTCGTCCCAATGTTCCCATTATAAAGACGAGCGGGAGGAGGTAACAATCGCATTTGCGCGGCGCAAAAGAATCAGGAATGCACGGGCATCGGGCGCGCCGGAACATAGTCGGCGGCTGGCTCCGGCGTCGTATGACTCTCGAAGGGAATACCGCGCAGGCGATGCCCGGGCCGGGAACTGCGGTAAAAGACGCAGCTTTCCGCGGCATAGCCGTGGACATCGTGCGGATGGATGAACCGGCCCAGGCCTCCCCACTTGCTTTCGACCAGGATGAGGTTCGAGTCCGGGTCGAGGCAGCGGACGATGCCGGTATGGATCACCTTTTCGGCGCCATCGCGATAAACGGCCACATCGCCGGGCAGCGGCGAGATGACGGGCGCATATCCGTTGTCATCCAGGATCTGGTCGACATCACTGCCGAGCACCCAGAACCGGCCACCGGTGAACACCCATCCATGGCAATTGCAGTTTTCCCAGCCTGACAGCACGTGGATAACGTGATCGTGGAGCTTCTGCCGGGCCAGGTGTTCGCTTTGACGCTGCAGCGTGGCGGCATCCAGCTTGAAATCCTTGTTCGTCTTGAGCGTGACGCGATGGCCCCGATCGGTGAAGGCGGCCACGGAGTCCACCAGATCGAGCGTGACCTTCTCGGGGGATACTCCACCCGCGAACTCGATGACCTCGGGGGAGCCGTCGTCGGTCAGGACCGGGACGAGAGAAACAAGGGCTGCCACGCCGCACGCGAGAAGCAGCAGTCGGCAGCGCCAGCGCGGGGACAAACGCGTCCGCGCCGCACAAACCAGCGTGCCGAACGCTTGGGACGGAAGGACACAGAAGACGCCATAAAGGGCCGCGAGGAGAAGAGAGGGAACCCAGAAGATCGCTTCCAGGTCGAGCCACAACGCGACCGCGCCAAACACGGCAACGCCTCCCATCACCAGAGCGCCCATCCAGCCGGCGAGCCGGCGTAGCCCGGCCCGGCTGCCCAAGGCACTGACGAGCAGCAAGAAGCAACCGCCGCCCAGAAACAGGAATGTTGGAAATAGAGGCTTGAGTTCCGTGAACGACATCACGCGATTCCCAGGGGCGGACAGGCGAAGACTCTTCCACCACGAGACGAGGCTACCCTAGGATAGTTCACGTTAAATGCCGGTGAGAGATCCCGAGAAGGCAGGAATGACTCGTTTTCACTTCCAGTTCGTCCCGCCGTTTTCACTTCTCCTTCACACTTTCGCGCTCAATGCCGCCAGTCGCGCCGCCGCCGCTTCCGCCAGCCGCTCCAGACATCCTTGCGCCAGCACCGCGACCGTCTCCTGGTAGATCCCCTTGCCGTACGCCGCCGTGCTGGGCAGATAGCTGCAGCGCCAGCCGTTCGTCAACGTCACGACGAACAGCGGACGATCGGGCACGGCGGCGCGCAGCGTTTGCTGCAGCCACTGGTAGTGCTCCCCCTCCACGAAGAACCACAGGGAGGCGCCGACCCGGCCTAGGCTGACCGGCATGGGAAAATCGGCGCCGGCCGGAAGTTGTGCCAGCCGGGTGTCAAGCCGTCGCATGCGCTCCACCATCGCATGGGCGTCGCGATACGCCGATTCGTCGCCGGCCGCCGCCTTTTCTTTCTCCAGCCAGCTCTCCTGGTCGGCGCGCACGCGCTCCAGCGACGGCAGGTCCGGCCGGTACCGCAGCGGAACCGTCTCCTCCTCCCAGCGGAAGGCTTCGCGCTCGCGGATCTGCCCCGCCGTCAGCGGCTGATAATCCCACAGACCGAGCGTCGCCCCGGAGACGACCGGCCCCTGGTACACGAAACGCCGCGCCGGCGGCGGCAGCGCCTCGAGCGCGGCGAGCACGGCATAGCCGAGCTGGCGGCCGTTGCGCTCGGCGACGCTGGGATCGCCGACAAAGCCCTCGCGCGGCCCCAGGTCCCCCGACGCCCCTTGCAGGAAGACGCAAGGCGCCCCGGCGTGCTTCTCGACGAGGTCGCGCATGGCGCCCGGAAAATCGGGGGAGATGAGGGTGTTCTGAAAAGCAAGCGTCGTCGGATGGCACGCGTAGTTGACGAGGATCGCCAGCGCTTTGCCTTCCGCGCTCGTCGCCCGGCCGATCAGGACCGTGTCATCCGCCGCTGCGTCCGGATTGAAGCCGCAGACGAACTGCTTGCTCGCGTCGTCCCAGAAGTCGCGCTGCCCCGCCAGCGTGCATCGGCCGCTGGCGAAGGTGAGCCAGGCCGGTTGAAGGTTGTCGTGAGCCTCCTTCGTGACGCGGACAAGGCTGTCGGTCAGCGCCTCCAGATAGGGCGGGATGAGGTCGCCGCCGGGCAGATCCGTGCGGTTCGGGTCCATCAGTCCGGCGGCATGCGTGTGCGAAAACGTGACGGCGAACGCCGAACGCGGCAGGCCGGTCTCGCGCTGCAGGCGATCGAGCATGCCGTCGAGCACCGGGCCCCAGGAAAGACAGTGATCGATCGCCAGGATCACCTTCGCCCCTTGCCCGGGCTCGACCGGCTCCAGCCAGACGGCGGAGGCGGTGAGCGGCTGGTGAACGCCGGTGGCGCGATCGTGCGTGGCGGCGCCCCACATGCGGTGATAGATGCCGACCGGGGGCGTGATGTCGCAGCGCGCGACACCGAGGCGGCAATGGGCGGAGGGGGGGATGACTTCAGGCATGTTGGTTGACGGCGCAGGGACGGATCGAAATTACTCCACGCTTTCCTTGTCACTGCGCCGGCTCGCCTGGCGGAGCATACGGACCTCGCGCGCTTTCAGCGGCCGCGCCTTGCCGACAGCGGCGCCCCTGAGGTGGAGCGGGCCGATGCCGACGCGTTTGAGGCGCATCACCTTGTGCTCCAGGCGGGCGAGCATGCGGCGGATCTCGCGGTTCTTCCCCTCGCGCAGGACGATCTCGAGCCAGGCGCTCTCCCCCTGCTTGCGCAGCATCTTGACGCGCGTCGCCCGGACGTGCCCTTCGCTGAGGTAAACCCCCTGCAGCAGCTTGCGGATGTCCTCGCGCTTGGGAATGCCCGCCACCTGCACGAGGTAGGTCTTGTCGACGCCATAGCGCGGATGCATCAGGCGATGGGCCAGCTCGCCGTCGTTGGTGAGAAGGACGAGCCCCTCGCTGTCCTCGTCGAGCCGGCCTACCGTGTAGACCCGTTCGCCGACGTCGGGCACGAGATCGATGACGCGCGGCCGGCCCGAAGGGTCGTAGTTGGTCGACAGGTAGCCGCGCGGCTTGTTGATGAGCCAGTAGACGAGTTTTTCGGCGCCAATCGGCTCGCCGTCGACCGCGACGGACTGGCCGGGCTCAACGCGCGTCCCCAGTTCGCGGACCACGGCGCCGTTGATCGCGACGCGGCCGGCGCGGATCAGATCTTCGACATGGCGGCGCGAGCCGAGACCGGCGTGGGCAAGGTATTTGTTGAGGCGGTCCATGGCACGATTCCGGGCGAGGCGAGGCAAATATCAGGTACGTCGGGCTGACGCTTCGACGCTCGCCTGGTCAAGCGCCGAGCGATTTCTTCAGCGCGGCCAGATCGTCCCCCAGGCGCTGCACCGTCGACTGCAGCTCCTTGACCTCCAGACGCAGCGACCCGACTTCCTCGCGCGCTTCCGTCATGAGCATTTGCAGCGTCTCGACGTTTTCCCCCCTGGCCGCGCCACCGGTAGGAGGAGCGCTCGGCGTCGGCGAATCATGCCGTTGCTGGAGTCGCAAGACGTCCAGCTCCTTGGCGTCGTGAAAGCCGTGGGCGATCAGCGTGCCGCGCCGGCCCGCCTCGCCCAGGAATACCGCGAGCTTGCGCTCCGCCAGCGGCTTGAGCGCCGCACGCAGGATGTCGAGGTCGTCGATCGGCTCCATCCGGCTCGCCCGGCCGCGCAGCTCCCCCTCCGTTTGCGGCCCGCGCAGCAGCAGCTCGGCGAGGATGGCCAGCTCGATCTTCGACACGTCCCAGACGTCGTACAGATTGTGGCGATAGCGCTCGACGCGTCCCCCCTGGATGCGCGTCACCAGCCCCTTGGTTTGCAGAACCGGCAGCGCCTCGAGCACGTCGTCGTCGCTCACGTTCATCACCGGCTCGCGCGCCGACTTCTGGTTGCAGCCCGTCGTCAGCGCGTTCAGGCTGAGCGGATAGCCGTCCGGCGTCGTCTTCGCCTTTTCGACCAGGACGCCGAGGATGCGGCGCTCGATCTGACTCAGGACGGGCCAACCAGTCGCGCCGCTGACTTCCGTTGCCATGCTTTCGATCCGGAAGATGGAATGTGGTTTCAGATTGTTTTAGTCTTTGCGCGCGTCATTACAACGCCGAGAGCGCATGGCTTGACGAAACAACCTGAGGCATGAACGAGGGATTCTCCCGTGGGGCAGGCGGCCTCGCCTGCCTGGATTGGCAGGCCAGGCGGCCTGCCCCGCGACGGCCTGCCCCACGCAGAATCTGCGTCAGGCAGATCAGGGCAGCTTCAGACTCGGCCCCTTCACGCTCTTGAAGAGTTGAAACTCCCCTGTCTTTTCATCCATCTTCGGCCGGAGCTTGGTCACGTAGTCGCGCAGCTCGCGGCTGCTTTCGATCACCGTCACGTGCTGCGTCATGCCGTGCAGCACCGGGCCCGCGACGGTGGCCAGCCCCTTGGCTTTCAGGTACGCGGCCTTTTGATGCGGCTCCGGGCCGTTCATCCGCTCCTGCAGATCCTCGAGCAAGCCGCTGGCGTCGTTCTTGAGCTTCGCGTCCCTCACGTGCTTGAAATTCTCCGCGTACACTTTCCACGGCACGGTGGAGAGCTTCTTCATCGGGCCGGCGATCTCGTTCAACTCCTTGCTGTAGGCGTCGCTGAGCTCGACGAGAAACCGGCCGACGAGGTAGATCCCCGCCTCCGGCATGTAGTCAGGTACCGCTGGGACCCCGAGGCCGTCGCGGCCCCGATGCTCGACGCTCCAGAGCCGGCACAGCCCGCTCGCCGCCTCGTATTTCTCGAAGAAGTCCGGCGGCGGATCGATGGCGCCAGGCGTCAGCACGCGCATCAGTGTCGGCACGGGGCTCCCCTCCGCCACGCCGAAGCCTCCCTTCTTGGGCGTCTCCTTGAACGCCGCCACCGCCGGCTCCTGCGCCTCCGCCAGCGCCGCGATCAGGTCGCGCCGGATGTAACGGATGGCGTTGTCGTCCATCTTGGCGCGCGGCCACTTGCCTTCGATGCGGCTGCTGAGCGTCTCGATGTACTCGATGTCGCGCGCCTTCTTTGGCCGGTCCTCGTCGGGGAAGAGGTCCCAGACATAGTGCCGCACCGGCATGAACTCCTTGAGGCCGCGCGCCGCGTACATTCGCACCAGCGGGTGATACTTGTCGTCCTTGATCAGGTGAACAAGATAGTCGCCGATCGATTCGTGCTTGAGCTTGGCGATCGCCGGCAACATCTGGCCCGCATACAGGATGGTCGGGGTGTTCTTCGACATGTCGAGCGTCGCGAAGATGTCGTTGAGACGTTTCACCAGGAGCGGAGAGAAACGCCGCACGAACTCCTTGTTCTCCTTGAGCTTATCCAGGACCTCCTTGGTGATAACCTGCGTCTCCAACTCGTTGATCACGCGCGCCCGGCTGACCGCGGTCCCGCCGTTCTCGGCCAGACGCCAGATATGCCACTTGGCGAACTTGTCCAGAATCTCGTCGTCTGCGTCGGCCACGTCCGCTTTCGCACGCTTGGGCAAGCGCTTCCTCCCCTGGCCCATTTGACGAACTGGTGGCCGCTCGGTCAGAGTCTTCGGCTACTTCGATCTTGCCCAGACCGCCGTCGAGCATGACCTCCTCCTGGCCGAACGCGGCGACACGCAAAACGAGAACGGACAGCCGCGGCGACGAAAGCGATGCGACGGATGCCGATGGGACGGTTCCTCCGGACGAGATGGTTCATGGACATGAAACGCGAAACCTCTTCGATTGAGCCTATCAAGTGTATTCTGTCACCGTCAACCAGAAGGCGGAGTTCCCGCCCTGCCCGGCCTGTGCCGCCTGCATTCCTGTTGCAACCGCGCATCCTACGCGAGAAAGACGCCTTCGACATCGCAACCCTGGAGGACGGTGGCCGCAATGCCCGAGGTCATCCGTCGACGCACCAGGCCTTCGAGATGCCGTCGATGCCGAAAACCAGTTGCGCTTCATCGAGTACGAGATGCCGATACAGTCGCCGCGCTGGACCTGATCTTCGCCGCCGCCACGCCTCGAGGCCTACGTGGTCTCGATGCCATCCTGCTCGGCGCTGCGTGGCCACCCTGGAGCCCGCCCTGGGCTCGATTGTACCGAGGTGCGCTTCCAGGGCGCGCGAGATCTTCGACCTCGCCGGCGTCCGCCTCGCCGACCGCGACCCGGCAGCCTGTTGCCTCAGCTGAAGAACGCTAATGGTGAAGAATATCTCGTGTCATTCCAGCAGGAGTGAAGAAGTCATCGTTCTCACAAGCTGAAGGCAGCATTCATCCTCGGCGGACGATGTCGCCGTCGGACATCCGGATTCATTACCTGCTGCGGACCGAGGAGGACAGCGCGGCTGTTCGATCCCTGTTCCTCCCGTCGGCATCCTCGGTGATCGCCAACGCGGGCGCTGCAGCCCCAGTTCAACGAAGGCGCCGATGGGTGGCGAACATCTTCAAGAGCTGTACGCCTTCCTGGAGGTCTCGACGAGGCCGTCGCAGCGCCATTCCGACGTCGGCGCCGATGGACCAGCATCGATGTCCAGTCCTCAGCCTCGGCAACCTGCTGCTCGATGTCCTCGCCACCGAGAAGGCGGCAACGGTGATGACCTTCTCCGACCTCGCCGCCTGGCTGATCGGCACAAGGGCGCCCGCGATACCAAGAACATCGTCACCGGCCTGGTCGGCCTGATCAAGAACCTGGCCCCGACATCGAGGCCGGCGGGGCACGCCGCTGTTCCGCTGCTGCTGGCCTGGGCACGGCCTGGATACGTCGACAGCCTGGCCTACGCCGAACCAGCCGGGCTACAAGGCGCCAAGCCCACAACGGACGAGGACGCCGCCGCCACGCCCTGGACGAGCAAGATCCTCCGGCGCGACCAGGGCTGTCCACGTCGCAAGAGTCCGGCGTGGTGATCGCCGCCGGAAAGCGCAACGCCGCCGCAAGATCATCGATGCCGGCGCGAGCCGCCGGCGACGACCGGCCCAGCCCTGTTCCAGGCCGGCCAAGCCTGCTTCGAGCGCTGATCGTACCGAGCGCCGGCCGTGCCGGTGACATCCGCCGGCAACAGCCGCCTTCAAGATCGCCGCCCGAGATCATCCCGGTGATCCTGGCGACCGCCTGCTCGGGAATGCTGGTCTTCGATCGATCGACGTTGCTGGAACAAGGCGCCCTCGCCCGGCGACATGGGCCTGCTGATCAGCCGGCAGGACGAGCGCGACCGCGCAAGAAGGGCGAGCAGCGCTGGAATAAAGCCGATCGTTCAGCCGATACGATATTCAGCATCTATCATTCCATGTTCACCAGGCAAAATGCCTCATGTCGTTCCGGGGCCGGAGCCGGTCTGGTTCTTTCCTGTGAGTCGATAGAGGTCACGTCTCGTCATCGATCCTGTCGCCGAAGCAGCGAAAAGCGGAAGATGTTTCATGCACGTCCGTTCCTCCCTTCGCCCCGGTCTATCCGCCAGACCATGGAAGGGCTGGAAGCTCAGCGGCGAAGCGGTTGAGGTCACGGCTCGCCCGCGCGTCTGAATACGGCCGAACGCTACGGTCTGGCGGGGTGATAACGGGCAACGGGGCACGTTCCGAAGCTGGCAGCTGAACGATTACGGTGGGGGACAAAGGTGCCTGCTCAGCGTGGTCTCCTTTGAAACGCCATGTTCTGATTGAGTCGATGCGGTGCCGCAAACCGGAAGGAACGAGCGCAACGGGCAAAGCGTCAGGTGAAATTGCCCATCAACAGGCTCTGGCGGCGCCATCAGGGATAAGCCAACGCCGTTTATGGTGCCGAACGACACTGCTGCTGGCTACGTACCGGGATCATCGATAAACCTACCTGAAGCGAACAGCCTGCGGCGGTCCGAACGGTGCCATCTGTGATGAATGTCACGAACGTGATGCCGATTTTTCACGGTGACCGACACCATGCCGTTTGCCGATCCGGAAATCCGTCTGATGAGTCACCGAACCTGAAACCGTTCAGTCGCGCGTTCTTCATGAGTCATGAAGGGGTGGCGGCGCCGGTCGGCTTCGCCCTTTCCCGGCGGATCGAACGCCGCTTCCTGCGCGTCGGTTTTAGCGTCCTTCAGGGGCCGATCCACCGACCAGAGGCGCAGGCCACTCGCCAGCCCCAGAGCAGCCGCGCTGTCTGGTGGACGATACGTCCGTCCTCGGCAAAAAGGATCCCCGGTACCTGTTCGCAACCTGTCGGCCGGTGCAGGAGAATTCGTTACCGTCACCGGGCCGCATTCCGCAGTCACGCGTTTTTTCATCCCATTTCAGTCTTCCTTGTTCTTCATTTCAGCCATGTTTAGATGATGAAGAAGATGACTAGCTGCATTCAGAAGTGAATGATGACACTGCAGATGCTGTGGGAGGAGCATACCTTTATAAGGTCCTCATCAGGGGCATGAGAGGTGAGAAGGGAAGATGTTTCAATCACTGCCTGGGAATGGTCAATGGGAAGCACTGCAGAAGAAGGTCATTCATAATCTGAAACAATGATTCATGAGGGATGGCAGCTGAAGATCATGCCCTGACAGGAAGGAATGTCCTCAACAATGCAGCAGAAGGTGATCAGAACAAGAAGAATGATTGAGAATTGAAGTGTATCCTGATGAGGAAGATGCCAGAATGTCCCACACTGTCCCAAAGAGCTCAACACGGAAGAAACCACACTGGATCAGAACACCATGGGGAGATGGGAACTGCAGTGTCTGGCCTGAAGCACCCGGACATCTGGGCCGCCCTCGCCCCCATCGCCCCGGCCATCTTCCGCAGCCCCGATGCGCTGGACAAGATCAAGCACATCCCGGTCATCCTGGTGCAAGGCGACGCGGACAAGCTGGTCAAGGTAGAGAAGGTCCGTCCCTGGGCCGAGGGGATGAAGAGCCGCGGCATGACCTACGAATACATCGAAGTACCCGGCGGCGGTCACGTCGACGTCGCGTTTCAAAACCTGCCGCGCATCTTCGACTTCTTCGACAAGCACAGCAAGAAGCCGAAGTAACGCCCGCATTCTGCATTCCTCATTCTGCATTCCTCATTCTGCATTCTTCATTCTGCATTCTTCATTCTGCATTCTTGATCTGCTCGATCTGTTCGCGCAGCGCCGCTCCCTCCGCGCCGCGGCCCATCTCCGGCAGGATCCGCGCGTACAGCTCGAGCGCCTCGAGCCGGTCCGGATGCCGCGGCCGCAGTCGCTCCTCGGCGATCTGCACGGCGCGGCGGCACAGCGTCTCGGCGTCCGAATAGCGCTCTTCGGCCAGGTGAATCTCGGCCAGGAGCGAAAGGTGATGGACCAGCTGCGGATGGAAATCACCGTAGCGCTCTTCGAGCAGCTTGACGCCTTCCACTAGAAGCTCGCGCGCTTGGACGAACTCCCCTTTCTTGACGTGAATGAGGCTGCGCGTGTTCCAGAACGCCGCCTGCCCGTAATGTCGCGGCGGCAGCGCTTTCCGCGCGATCTCGAGCGCCTCCTGGGCCAGGGACTCCGCTTCCTCGATTCGCCCCTGCCGGACCAGAACGTACGCGATGTTGTTGAGCGCCATCCCGGTCTGGGGATCATTCGCTTTCAGGCCGCGCCGGAAGACCTCCAGCGCCTGGCGATAGCAACGCTCCGCCTCCGCGAACTCGCGACGCTCCGACGCCAGCTTGCCCAGGCTGACGAGGCACAACGCCACGTCCGGATGCTCGGGCCCGTAGCGCGCCCGCTTGGCCTCGCAGACCCGGCGGCAGATCGCCTCGGCCTCGGCGAAATCCGCCAGGTAGATCGCGGCGTGCCCCTTCGCCAGCAAGGCCCCGAGCGTGTACGAATGCTCCGCGCCCCATGCGGCCTGGAAAGCATTCACGCACTCCTCGGCCGCCGGCGCCGCCTCCGGATAGGCGCCGCTGTCCATCAATGCGTTGACCCGGCCCAAGAGCAACATGGCGCGGCGCGGATCGCCGGCCCGCCAGCGCTTGAGCGCCAGGCCGGCGTCGAACTCCTTGAGCGCCTCCGCAGGATTCCCCTCGTACAAAGCGCGCGTGCCGCGCGAGTAAAAGCTCAGCCAGCGGCCCGCCCACTGCGTGAGGAACAAGACGGCGATCAAGGCGACCGCGCCGAGCATCGCCTCATCCCAGCCGATGAAGATGACGGCGCAAACGGTGTAGATCAGCAACGCGACGAGCAGCCCGCCCAGGGGAAGACAGGAAAACATCAGCCAGTAGTTGCGCAGGCTTCGCAGAAACGTCATTCGCTCTTTTTCCGCCCGATTCCCGGTGTCGCTCGCGTCGTCATCTGCCAAACTGAGGAGGACGTCGCCCCGCTCAACCTACCATGCCGGACCCGCAACGGGAAAGAGAAAGGCCGCATCATGCTCGTCGTCATGCAGTCGCATGCCAGTCCGCAAGAGATCGAGCAGGTGCTGCAAGCGATCCGCGACATGAAGCTGACGCCGCACCCGCTCCCCGGCGCCACCCGCACCGCCATCGGCATCACCGGCAACGTCAACGCCGTCGACCCGCGCACGCTCGAAGTGCTCCCCGGCGTCTCCGAGCTGATCCGCGTCACCAAACCCTACAAACTCGCCAGCCGCGAGATGCGCCCCGCCGATACCACCGTTCGCATCCCCCTCAAAAGCGAAGTGACCATCGGCCCAGGAACCTTCACCATGATCGCCGGCCCTTGCTCCGTGGAGACGGAAGCGATGGTCATGCGGACCGCCGAATTCCTGATGAGCCGGGGCGTCCGTCTCCTCCGCGCCGGCGCCTTCAAGCCGCGCACCAGCCCCTACGCCTTCCAGGGCATGGGACTCGAAGGCCTCGATATCCTGCGCCGGACACGCGACAAGACCGGCATCGGCATCGTCACCGAATTGATGGACACTGACAACGCCGACGCCGTCGAGGGCGCCGCCGACATCATCCAGATCGGCACGCGCAACATGCAGAACTTCAGCCTCCTCAAGCGCGTCGCCCGCGCCAAAAAACCGGTCCTCCTCAAGCGCGGCATGTCGGCCACCCTCGAGGAATGGCTCATGGCCGCCGAGTACGTCATGGCCGGCGGCAACTACAACGTCCTCCTCTGCGAGGCGGCATCCGCTCCTTCTCCGACCATAGCCGCAACACCCTCGACCTCTCCGTCATCCCACCCGCCAAGAAGCTGTCCCACCTGCCGATCCTCGTCGACCCTAGCCACGGCACCGGCAAGAGAGACTACGTCCCCGCGATGGCCCTGGCGTCTCTCGCGGCCGGGGCCGACGGGCTACTGATCGAAGTCCACCCGGACCCCGATCACGCGGCGTCCGACGGCGCCCAAACCCTGGACTTCGCCGCGTTCGACAAGCTGATGGAGAAGCTGAAACGCCTGGCGGGGCCGATGGAGCGGACGTTGAATTGACGTCGTGGCTCGGCGAGGACAACGGGAAACCTGTTGTCCAACTCCCGCCGAGCCGCCATAATCGTCTGTATCCCGCCGGGCCGACGCCCACGTACTCGAATCGAGTCCGCCAGATGCGTTTCTGCCTCAGCCTTGTCATCGTCCTCGCCTGTTCGACCGCCGGCGCCGCGCAAGAACGCCGCCCTCCCGCACCGGCCGATCTTGCCTTCTTCGAAGCGAAGGTGCGGCCGATCCTCGCGGAGCGCTGCTTCTCGTGCCATTCGACGAAAGCGAAGAAGACGCGCGGCGGCCTCGCCCTCGATAGCCGCGAACGAGTGTTGGAGGGGGGCGACAGCGGGCCGATCGCGACGGCGGGGAAGCCGGACGAGAGCCGGTTGGTCGAGGCGATCAGCCACAAGAACCCGAAGCTGTCGATGCCGCCGACGGGCAAGCTGCCGGACGGCGAGCGCGCTATCCTCGTGGAATGGGTGCGGCGCGGGCTGCCGTACCCCGAGACGGGAAAGAAGCTGACGCGGCCGAGTGTCGACGTTGCCGAGGGACGGAAGTTCTGGTCTTTTCAACCGGTGCGTCGGACAAGCGCGCCGCCGGTCAAGCGAAAGGACTGGGTACGCAAGCCATTGACGCGTTTCTCCTGGCGGCGCTCGAGAAGAAGGGGCTGGCGCCATCCGCCGAGGCCGAGCGCCGCGTCCTCATCCGCCGCGCCTATTTCGACCTGCTCGGCCTGCCCCCGACGCCCGAAGAGATGGACGAGTTCCTCGCCTCCGATGCGGCCGACGCCTACGAGAAGCTGATCGACAGGCTGCTCGCCTCGCCCCATCATGGCGAGCGCTGGGCCCGCTACTGGCTCGACCTGGCCCGCTATTGCGACATCGGCGAGCCCTGGGCGGAGACCAAAGGCGCCCCGTGGCGCTACCGCGATTGGGTCGTCCAGGCGTTCAACGAGGACATGCCGTATGACGAGTTCGTCAAGCGGCAGCTTGCCGCGGACCTGATGCCGCGCACGAAGGGCCCGAGCAAGTTCCGCCCCGTCGCCGGAGAAGACCTGGCGGCGCTCGGCTTCATCGGCCTGAGCCCCAGCTACTGGAAGGAACTCAAGCTGGCCCCGGATGTGATCTCAACCGTCGTCGCGGAGGAGTGGGAGGAGCGGATTCACACCGTCTCCTCGACATTCCTCGGCCTCACCATCGGCTGCGCCCGTTGCCACGATCACAAGTTCGACCCGATCACGATGCGCGACTACTACGGCCTGGCCGGCGTTTTCGCCAGCATCAGGCCGGCCGATCGGACGATGCTGACGCCGGAAGAGGATGCCGCGGTGCGCAAGGCGCGTGGCCGGGTCGAAGAGCTGGAGCAGCAGATCACCGGCCTGAAAAGCGCCAAGGAGCCGGAGAAGGTCAAACGCGCGGAGGAACTGAAACGCGAGGTCGAGACGATCCGCAAGGAGACGCCGCATTTCGAGACGCCGCTGGTCGTCGCCATCGAGGAGTCAAGCCTGCACGTGATGGCCGACGGCCCGCACAAGACCAAGCTCGTCTACAAGCCCGGCGAGGCGCTCGACGTGCCGATGCAGATGCGCGGCAACCCGGCGACCCTCGGCGCCGTCGTGCCCCGGCATTTCCCCGCCGTGCTCTCCCCCGGTGAACCGCGAACGTTCACGAAGGGCAGCGGGCGGCTGGAGCTGGCGGAGGCGATTGTCGGCGAGGCGGCGTCGCTCTCGGCGCGCGTCATCGTCAACCGCGTCTGGACGCATCACTTCGGCCGCGGCCTCGTCGAGACGCCGAGCGACTTCGGCGCCCAGGGTGAGCGGCCCAGCCATCCGGAATTGTTGGACGACCTGGCGGCACGCTTCATCGCCAACGGCTGGTCGCTCAAATGGCTGCACCGCGAGATCATGCTGTCGGCGGCGTACCGGCAGTCGAGCGCCATCGACAAGGCCAAGCAGTCCCTCGATCCCGAGAACCGCCTCTTGTGGCGCATGAACCCGCGCCGGCTCGATGCCGAAGCCTGGCGCGACGCGATCCTCAGTGCGTCCGGCAAACTCGATGATACGGTCGGTGGCGCCTCCCAAGAGCTGGGAGACGCCAAGAACACGCGCCGCACCATCTACGGCACGGTGAAGCGGCGCGAGCTGAGCGACTTCCTGAGGCTGCACGACTTCCCCGATCCGACGACTCACGCTTCCCACCGCGTGCCGACCGTGACGCCGCTCCAGCAGCTTTTCACGCTGAACAGCCCCTTCATGCAGCAACAGGCGGAGGCGCTGGCGCGGGCCGTCGAAAGAAGCGAAGAGCGTCGCTGAACGGATCGTGGCGGCTTATCGTCTTCTCTATGGGCGCCGGCCGAACGACGGGCAGTTGCGTCTCGGCCGTGAGTTTCTCGGCGCCGAGACGGACGTCGCGTGGCGCGAATACGCGCAAGCGCTGCTGGGCAGCAACGAGTTCCTGTTCATCGATTGAAGGCCTTCGTTTAGCCACGGTTCGCGGAACCGGGGCGGACGCGACCGGTGTCGGAACCCTCAACGCGAGCGGCAAAACGAGGACTGGCATGCCCGACCTTTATCGAATGACCCGCCGGCAATTGATCGGCGCCCTCGGCGGCGGCGTCGGCGGCATCGCCCTTGCCGGTCTCCTCGCCGAGCGGGCGGCCGCTACTCCTTCGACGCCGGCGCCCCACTTCGCCCCCCGCGCCCGCCGCGTCATACAGCTTTTCATGAACGGCGGCCCCTTCGGCCCCGATATGCTCGATCCCAAGCCGGCGATCAATCGCTACGCGGGACAGCGACCGGACGCCGTCAACCTGCGCACGGAGAATCAGACAGGCGGCCTCATGCCGGTCCCGTTTCGCTATCGCCGTCATGGAGCGAGCGGGCTGGAAATCAGCGAGTTGTTGCCGAACCTCGCGCGGCACGCCGACGACCTTTGCGTTCTCCGTTCGCTGCACACCGACAATCCGAACCACGGCCCCGCCCTGTTCCTGATGAACAACGGCTCGATCGCCCCGATCCGGCCGAGCATGGGCGCCTGGTTCTCCTACGGCCTCGGCACGGAGAACGCCGATCTCCCCGCTTACGTCGTCCTCTGTCCCGGCCGGCCGGTCCGCTTCGCCGAGCTATGGTCGAGCGGCTTTCTGCCGGCGGCCCACCAGGGGACGTACATCAACCACACGAACCTCGACCCGCGGCGGATGATCCCGTTCCTGGAGAACACGACCATCCGGCCTGAGGAGCAGCGGCGTCAGCTCGACTTGATGCGCCGCCTCAACGAGGAACACCTCGCCGAGCACCAGGACGACCCGGCCCTCGACGCCCGCATCCGCGCCATGGAGACGGCTTTCCGCATGCAGACCGCGGCGACGGACGCCTTTGACCTCAACCGTGAGCCGGCCCGTGTCCGCAGTGAGTACGGCGCCGGCCATTTCGCCAACGGCTGTCTGCTGGCGCGGCGCCTCGTCGAGCGCGGCGTTCGCTTCGTCCAGGTCTACTACGGCAACGGCCAGCCTTGGGACACGCATCGCAACCACACCGCCACTACGACCGCTCTGTGCCGCGACATCGACCAGCCGATGGCCGCCTTGCTCGCGGATCTCAAGCGCCGCGGTCTGCTCGACGACACGCTCGTCATCTGGGGCGGCGAGTTCGGCCGCACGCCGACGTCGGAAAGCGGCGACGGGCGCGACCACAATCACTGGGGCTTCACGATGTGGCTAGCCGGCGGCGGCGCCAAAGGCGGCATGGCCCATGGCGCCAGCGACGACTTCGGCTTCCGCGCCGCCGAGAAGAAGATGCACGTCCACGACCTGCACGCGACCATCCTGCACCTGCTCGGCATCGACCACGAGCGGCTGACCTATCGCCATGCTGGCCGTGATTTCCGGTTGACGGACGTCTATGGCGAGGTGGTGCGCGAGATTTTGGCGTAGCAGATTCGGTTCCAGCTCTGTGCTTCGATGTGGATCGCGAGTTGTTGGGCGGCGAAGACTTGTGCCCCCCCGCTAACCCGAAGGAGGAAAGACCATGAAACGCTTCGCCATCGCCGCGAGCTTGGTTTGCCTCACCATCGGCTTCGTTCAAGCCGAGGAGTTGACCGTCACGATCCTGAAGGTCGACGGCAACATGGTGACGGTCCGCAACATCAAGAAGGGGACCACCAACCCCGAGATGACCTTCCAGGTGAGCAAGGACGTCAAGATTGCCAACGGCAAATTCAACAAGGACACCAAAAAGTTCGAGCTGGATAGCCCGATCGAGGACGGCCTGAGGAACCCGATGTTCGGGACCGGCAAAGCGCGGGCCCGCATCACCATCAACAACAACCGCGACCGCATCATCCAGATCCTGACGATCGCGACCAAGAAGAAGGCGGCGTAACCGCCGGCGCCGCGGCTTGCCGAGTCCGGATAGAATGATCCCAACCCGGACGAGGAAACCTCTCATGCCTGGCGTGTTCGAGCGGGACGGGATCCGCTTTCAGTATCCCGAGAACTGGAGCCTGGAAACCGGCGACGCGGAGTCGGGCTGGACGGTGTCGCTCCAGAGCCCCGACACCGCCTTCCTCATGCTCACCTACGATGAGTCGATGCCCGAGCCGGAGGAGATGGCGCGCACGGCCCTCGAAGCTCTCCAGGGCGAATACAAGGACCTCGAGGCCGAGGACGCCCTCGAAACGGTGGCCGCGCAGCCCGCCGTCGGCCACGACATCCGCTTCTTTAGCTTCGACCTGACCAACACGTGCGTCGTCCGCAGCTTCTACAGCGGCGCCGGCACGGTTCTGCTCCTGTGGCAGCTCAACGACCTGGAGTCGGAAACGAACGAGCCGGTGCTGCGCGCGATCTGCGCCTCGTTGCGGGTGGAAGAGGACTGAAGACTAGACTAAAGATCGTCCCGCGTCAGTTTTCCGTCATGGAGCGCGGACCCGACCAGCAGGCCGGCGAGTCCCATTCGCCCGAACCGCTGCACGTCTCCGGGACCGCGTACGCCGCCGCCGACGAAGAGTTCCACGGTCGCGCCGAAACGGCCTTGAAGGGACGCGGCGATCTCGTCCGTGCCTGTCCCTTGATTCATGCCGACGCGGGCGAGATCAAGGAGGAGGAGGCGCCAGAAGCCCAACGCCACGATTTCCCTCGCTATGCCGGCGCTATCGGCGCCGTGCCAGGGAGCATAGGGTGTCAGGACCCGGTTCTCCTTCATGTCGAGCGACACGATCACGTTTTCCGGACCGATGAGGTCGGCAATATCGAGCAAGGTATCGGGCCCCGGAATCGTCTCGAGGCCGGCGAGAATCGTGTCGACGCCACAGTCACGCAGGGGAACCGCCGAAGACGCGGCGCGCAGCCCGGCATCGACAAAGAGCCGGAAACCATCTTCGCTCAGGATCGTGTAGACGGGGAACGCGGGCGGCTTGCCGGCGATTGCGTCCAGGTCCGCAAGATAGAGGGTCGTCAGGCCAAAATGGTCGCGAAAGGCGCGCGCGATCGAAAGCGGGTCGGTCGCCCGAGTCAACGTGCTCACGATCGGGCGGTACTCCGAGCGCCGGCCGCCGACACCACGGACGACGACACCGCCCAGCAAGTCGAGGACCGGGAGGATGAGCATGATTCTTTTTCAACGGGACGGGCGCCTCGACGTGCGAGGCGCCCGCTCAACGACGCGCCACGCCAAATAGGGTCACCCGGTTTTCGCGTGTTGTTCCCGCCGGTCGCCTCGCGAAGTCCCGTTACGGGTTCCTCTCTTTTCTGTTCGCTTGTGGCTGAGCTTTTTTTCACGTCGCTACTCGGTCACGATCACCTTCGGTCTGCGCAGGATGAACTCCGGCTGCTGGCTCGAGTAGCCGCGCTCCTTCTGCTCGGCGACCCGCAACGCGTCCATCCCCTCCACGTGCCGCGTGCCGACTCGTTCATGGAGCGACGGATTATACGGCGAACCGACGACGGCGTCGTAGGGGTGGACGCCGAACTTCGCCAGCGCGTCCTGCACGCGGCGGTTCTGGATCGCGATCGCCTCCATCCACCGCTCCACCGGTTCGGCCTCCGGTCCGGTCCAGGTGACGCCCGGCCGGGAGACGACGATGTGGTCCAGCTCCACGGCCAGGTCGAGCAGTTCATTGAGCAGATTGAGGCTGAATTTTTTCTCCCCCAGGATGTCCTGGCGCAGCTGCTGATACGCCTTTTGCGTGTCCGCGGCGAACGTGTTGAAACTCGCTTGGAGCGCGTCGCGCGTGCGGTTGAGCGTCTGCTCGAAGAGCTTGTGCTGCCGCTCGTTCTTCTCGCGCAGGCCGATGAACGCCTCGAACAGGCGGAAGATGGACGAGGTGCCCTGGGTGATGGGCTCGGCGGCGTCGGCCCCGAGCGTCTTCAAGTCGTCGTTCATGGCGAAATCCGGCGCTTGAGTTCGAGATGTCTGAATCGCCATTGTGCGGGAGGCCGGACGCGGTTGCAAGAGCCGGTTGGCGGCAAATCTTGTCGCGCGCTGGAATCTACCAACCCCATAACGCGAGGACGCGGCGAATGAAGACGGCGGCGCCGATGATGATTGCCGTGAAGCTCGCCATCAAAACCGCGCCGGCGGCGATATCGAGCGCCGGCCACGAGCGCTCCTTGGTGTCCGGATCGAGGCCGCGGAAGAGCGTCTCGATAGCGCTGTTGAACAATTCGGCGGTCAGCACCATGCCGATGGCCAGAACTAGCAGACACCATTCCTCCACGCCGCAACCAAGGGCGATGCCGGCGATCGTCACGAGGACGGCAAAAAAGAAATGAACGGCGAAGCTGCTGTGGCCGCGAATCCCCAGCTTGAGACCGCGCAGCGCATCGCGGAACTTGTCGCCCCAGGGGCGGCGCCGCTTTGGCTCAGGCATCGGCGTTTCGGGAGGCAGAAGCGAAATAGCCAAGGATCCTCCGCGTCCCTTGCGTGAAGGCGTGGCGAGTCTGACGTTAACGTAACAGGCGGCGGGAAACGGGTCGAGAGGGGTCGCCATCAAAGCTCGAAGGTCAACTCGTCGCCTTCGGCCGGCCGCAAGTGCTCCAGGTTCAGCCGCATGTGTTGCAGCATCGCCGCCCGTGCCGCCGCGCTGTCGCGCCGCCGCACGGCGTCGAGGATCAGGCGGTGATGCGCGACGGCGATGTCCGCCCCGTATTTTCCGAGGGTGAGGCGGCGGCTCTTGATGAGCAGTTCCTGGATGGGCGCCAGGACGACATGGAAGAGCGGGTTGCCCGTCGCCTCTGCCAGGAGGGCGTGAAATTCGAGGTCCGCCTTCACGTGCGCTTCGAGCGACGCCTGGGCGTCCGCCAGAATCGCCTGCGTCTTCTCCATCCGCTCCAGTTGCTCGTCGCTGCGATGTTGCGACGCCAGCTCCGCGATCGTCGTCTCCAGAGGCAGCCGCACGGCCGCCAGCTGGTCCAACTTGGCGCTGCTTCCTTGCAGGAGGCGGCGATAGCCCTGCACGATCGGCTTGCTGGTCGGCGCCTGGACGCGCGTCGCCGAACCGTGTACGCTCTGCACCAGGCCCAGGCTGGCCAGCCGGCCGATCGCCTCGCGCACGACGCTGCGGCTCACGCCGAGCCGGCTGCTCATCTCGCGCTCAGGGGGCAGGGAATCCCCGGGCCGATATTCGCCGGCCTGGATGGCTTTCTCGAGATAGGTGACGACCTGCGTGACTCGATCCAGCGTCTTCGATCCTTGCATGCTGCCTCGCAATCTCGCCGAGACGCCTGGGGATCGTCCGCGATGAAACCTGATGAGGATATTTTATGAATCTCCACCGCCTCTGGCTGATTCCGGCGCTTTTGAGCGGCGTGGCCCCGCTCGCCGCCCAGGAGGGCCTGCGCGCCGGCTTCGGCGCCGTTGACATCACGCCGACGCTCACCGCCAAGAAGCCGGTTTATCTGGCCGGCTTCGGCCACAATCGCAAGGCCACCGGCGTCCACGATCCGATCATGGCCCGCGCCGTCGTCCTCGATGACGGCAAGAACAAGCTCGCGCTCGTCTCCGTCGACGTGGTCGGCCTGTTCCTGCCCGAAGTCGAGAGGGTGCGGGCGAAGCTGCCCGGCTTCGCCCACGTCCTCGTCTCCAGCACCCACAATCATGAAGGCCCCGACACCCTCGGCCTCTGGGGGCCCAATCCGTTCCAGAGCGGCGTCGACCCGGATTACCTCGAACAGGTCAGGGCGAGCATTGTCCGCGCCGTCGAGCAGGCGGACAAGAAACGCGCCGCGGTGCAGCCGCGCATCGGCACGGCGACCGGTCCCGAGCTGTTGCACGATGGCCGCAAGCCAATCGTCAAGCACGATGAGCTGGTCGCCATCCTGCTCACCGATGCGAAGGGGAAGAACGCCGGCCTCATCGTGCAATGGAACTGCCACCCCGAGACGCTCAGCGACAAGAACACGCTCCTCAGCGCCGACTTCACGTCCGCCACCGTGGATCATCTGCAGAAGAAGCACGACTGCCCGGTCGTCTACCTCACCGGCACGGTCGGCGGTCTGATGACGTCGCTTCACGTCCCGATCAAGGACGATGCGGGGAAGGACCTTGCCGACGGCACCTTCGAGAAGACGCGCGAATATGGCGTTCGCGTCGGCCGGCTCGCGGACGCCGCCCTCGCCAAAGCGGGGCCCGTTCGAATGACGCCGCTGGAGGTGCGCCGCCGCGATGTTTTCTTGCCGCTCGACAACCCCCTCTATGTCGTCGGCTGGAAGCTCGGCGTCCTGAAGCGCGAGGCCTTCCTCTGGACGGGCAACTCAGACCGGGCGGAGAAGGCGCCGGACACGCTGCCCAAGATGGCGCGCCTCGCCATTCGCTCCGAGCTGGCCTGGCTTCGCCTGGGCGAGGTGCAGGTCGCCGCGATTCCCGGCGAGATCTATCCGGAGCTGGTCCTGGGCAAGGTGCAGGATCCGCCCGACCCCGGCGCCGATTTTCCGGACGCGGCCATCGAGCCGGCCATCTACGACCAGCTCGCCGCCAAGCACTAGATGATCTTTGGGCTGGCGAGCGATGAGCTGGGTTACATCCTGCCGAAGCGCCAGTGGGACGAGAAGGCGCCGTTCTGCTACGGTCTCAAGAAAGCGCAGTACGGCGAGGTGAACAGCCTCGGACCGGATACCGGTCCGCTCCTTTGCGCGGCATTCCGCACGCTCGTCAAGGGCAAGTAGTCCTTGTGGTCGCGGAGATCGTCTGATGGTCGCGGAAGTCGCCAAGACTTCCGCTTCCTCTCGCCAAGACTTCCGCGGCCTCGGAACTCTGGCGAGTTCCGCTACCCAGTCTGGCGGCGCCACTTACCGTCCGATTCGCCCCGTCGGCGTGTAAGGCAACGGGGCCGCGTGCGGGATGGGGACGATGCGCGGCGGCGGGGCCAGGGCGGCGCGACGGTCGAGCCGGTGGGCGGGGTGAGCAGGGGCGCCGCGTCGAAATCGGGGGCGGCTTCTTCGCAGCAGCCGCGATCTGCATCATCGAGGTCGTGCGGAAGCGGCTGAAGAGGCCGTTCTCGCTCCAGCTGGAGCAGCCGGAAAAGAACAGCGTGCAGCCGGCCAGGGCGAGGGGGGCCCAGCGTGAACGAACCATGGTGTCGTTCCTTTGCAAGTGCGGTCCAAGGGGATGGCGGGAAGCTCAGGCGAGCGCGGAGGCAGTAAGCCTCCGGGGTCGCCGCGTCTTACCAGCTCGCTCAATCATGCTCGTGCGTAAGGATCATGCGCCCCAAAGCCGGGGCGAGCAAACGGACTTGAGGAAAATCGGCGGGAATCGCTGGTCGGATTCGCGCGACGGGCAGGGGATGCCGCCTCTGCGCTCTGGGCAAGACCGGCGGGCACTGGACGTCGACAGGGAGCCGGTCAGCGCCAGCCCTCGAAGGACCGCCAACACGTGAGGCGCTTTCCGCGGGGAACTTGCGCCCGATTCCCTTTATTCGCCCTTTTCCTCCGCCGGCTTGGTGTCCCAGAACACCTGCAAAAGGGGCCGGAACCAGGCCGGAAAGTTCCGCTCCACGCGTGACCGCACTGTCTCCCCCACGTAGATCTGGTCGTACGGCAACAAGCGGATGTTCGTCTTCATGTCCTTCTTGACGACGATGGCGTCCAGGTCGATCTGGAACAACTCCGGTTGGGCGCCGTCGAGCACATGCGTGCGGACCACGTAGACCTCGCGCGGCTCGGCCCCCGCCGTGATGCCGCCGACGCGCTGCAACACATCGAGCACCGTCTCCTGGCCTTGATACGGCACCGTTCGCTGCCAGCCGACCACCTGCCCGAAAAGCAGCAGGTGTTGACTGCGAAACTCCGCGACGCGGACCCGGATGTCGTTCGCGACGGCGCCGATCTGCCGGGCCACGACCTCGGCGATGCCCGCCGGCGTCTTCCCTTCCACGCGCAGCCTGCCATAGTCCCCCAGATCGATGCAGCCATCCGCCGCCACGCGATAGTTCTTGCTCAACTCAGGACGAAACGACACGCGCAGCTCGATCACATCGGGGCACTGCACCACATAATGCTCGAACACCCCTTCGCGCCGCATCGGGTCTCCCTTGTCGGCCAGCAGCTTGCGCTCGACCGCCGCCCGTTCCCCCGTGCAGCCGCCCAGCAACAACAGCCCGGCGAGCAAGGGCAGGCCGCGCAGCGGGCCGAAGATGACGGCCCCCAAAGCGCCGCCTTGCCTTCGCCGAGATGCCGCTGTTTGCCGGGCCTTCATAGATTGTGAGGGACCGTGGGGATTCTGCCGATTGCGCGGCCGTGGAGTCGCGTTTCGTCTTCATCGGCCCCACTTGAGCTAAAGTTGAGCGAAAACGGATGGCTAACCTGATCGTCAGCGTTTCCGGCGTCCGCGGCATCATCGGCGATGGCCTCACCCCAATGGTCGCAACCGCCTTCGCGTCCGCCCTTGGCCAGTCTGTGGGAAGTGCCGGCGGTCCCGTTCTGCTTGCGAGAGACAGCCGGCCTTCGGGCCCGATGCTGCGTCACGCCGTCATCGCCGGTCTCGAGGCGGCCGGCTGCGACGTTGTCGACCTGGGCATCCTGCCGACGCCTACCGTCGGTGTCGCCGTGCGCGAGATGAAAGCGAGCGGGGCGGTCCAGATCACCGCCAGCCACAATCCGGCCCCGTGGAACGGACTCAAGTTGTTCGGCCCCGACGGCGCGGTCCTTTCCGCCGAGCGCGGCGCCGAGGTGAAGCGCCTCTACGACACCGGCCCGTCGCTCGCGCCCTGGGACAAGCTGGGCGGCTTTCGTGAGGAAGCCGGGGCGGGAGACTGGCACCTCGAGCGCGTGTTACGCCACGTCGATGTCGGCGGCATCAAGGCCCGCGGTTTCCGCGTCCTCCTCGACGCCAACGGCGGCGCCGGCGGCAGTCTCGGCGCGCGCCTGCTTCAATCGCTTCACACGAACAACCAGGTCATCGGCGGCGACCAGGATGGCCGCTTCGCGCACCCCCCTGAACCGCTCGAAGAAAACGTCGGCGACGTGCTGGAAGCCGTGAAGGGTTCCCAGGTCGATCTCGGCTTTATCCTCGATCCGGACGCCGATCGCCTCGCGCTTGTCGACGGCGCCGGCCGCTACCTCGGTGAGGAGTTGACGTTGGCCCTGGCCGTGCTGGCGCGTCTCCGCGTCGACCAAGGCCCCGTGGTCATCAACATGTCGACGTCGCGCGTCATCGAGGATCTGGCCGCGCGCTTCGGCGTTCCCTGTCATCGCAGCGCCGTCGGCGAGGCAAACGTCGTCGCCAAGATGCGCGAGGTGAACGCCCTGATCGGCGGCGAGGGCAATGGCGGCGTCATCGACCCGCGCATCGGCTGGGTCCGCGATCCCTTCATCGGCATGGCGCTGACGCTCGATTTGCTCGTGGCAAGAAAGACGTCACTGGAGCATATCGTGAGCGAGCTGCCGCGCTATGTGATCGTGAAAGACAAGGCGGCCATCGCTCCCGCAAGGCTCCCCGACGCCTATCGCCGCCTGACAAGCGGCTGGCCCGAGGCCAAGGCCAACACGCTCGACGGGCTCCGCCTCGACTGGCCCGACCGCTGGGTCCACCTGCGTCCGAGCAACACCGAGCCCATCGTCCGCATCATCGCCGAGGCGCCGGCGGCGGATGAGGCGCGACGGCTGATCGAACAGACACGAACCCTGGCAACGATCTAGCGGCAGCGTTCGGATTTCGTTGGGTGGCACGCGTGCCACCCGTGGTAGCCATGCCCAACCCGCGTACGACAGAAGCTATGGAATGCGGCGACGATTCGCTAGGGCTCCGACGCGATCAGGCCCGGGATCACCGCGAGGTTTTCAATCAACCGATCCGGCGCCGCTGACTCGAGGCCGCCCCGCGAATCGGACCCGGTCGGCACGACCCAGACGCGAACGCCCGCCGCCCGCGCCGTGCGGATGTCGACAACCATGTCCCCAACGTAGAGCGTCTCGGCCGCCGACACGTTCAGCCGCTTTATGCCGGTAAGCAGCATGTCGGGCGCCGGCTTGATGTGCCGCACGTCTTCCGGTCCCAGAAGCGCGGCGAAAAACTCGGCGATACCCAGATGGGTGACGATCCGCTCCGTGAAGGCGCGCGGCTTGTTGCTGCAAATGCCAAGACGAATCCCGGCAGCGTGCAAGGCTTCGAGCGCCGCGCGCGCGCCTGGCAGTAGGCGTGTCCCGGTCAGCATGACGGACGGGTGATGGGCCCGGTACAAGGCGAGGCCTTCGGCGACATCGCACTCCGGACAGGTTTCCGCCAGAAGCTGATCCGCCCCCCGACCCACGTGGCGTTTCACCTCGTCAACGGTCAGCGGCGCCAAGCGCCAGGCCTGCCGCACATGGTTGACGCTCGCCGCGATCGCCTCGTAGCTATCGGCGAGCGTGCCGTCGAAATCGAAGAAGATGGCGCGCGGTCGCATTTTGGTCCTGTTAATCATCCCTCGATCGTCTCTTTCAAGCGCTCCAGTTGCTCGCCCCAGTACGCCTTCATCTTCTGCGCCGCCCGCGCGCCTCCCAGCTTGTTGTGCTGCACCGACACCTGGCACTTTCCCGCCCCCTTGACATAGAAGTTCACTTCGAGGGTCGTCGTGCCATCCACCCAGGTGAGGCGCAGGGATTTATTTTCGGTCGCCTTGCGCACCGTGAATTCCGCGTCGGCCAGCCAACGTCTGCGCTTCCGCGGTTCCTTCCACGCGGCAAACGCCTCCCCCACGTCGACCGCCAGCGTCTTGTTTCGACTGATCTGATAGCCGTCCGGCTTCTGATGCTTCCTGCGCAGCCCGCGGCCTTGCTCATAGCCGACCGTCACCATTTGCCGCCACCACGGGCCGACGTCGAACTTAGCGGCGACGACCGCCACGATCTCCCGGTGAGTCATCGTGCGACAGCCCTCGGCATCGAGCGCCGCGAGCCATTCGTCCCACGTCTTGCCGGTCGCCGTGCAAACCGCCTCGGAACTGATGCCGTTGAGCTTGGTCGCGGTCGCGGTTTTCATGCGTTCATCTCACTTTCATCCCAGGTGAGAATAAGGTCCAGTTGGTCATTCCTCAAATCCAGGTGTCGATTCGTCTCACGCCGCTACCACACCGCGGGCCTTGGGACAAAACCCGTAGGAGCCCGCTCAAATCACCGTCCCATCGAGCAGCACCGCCCCCTTCGGGATGACGACGATGCCTTCACGGATGACGTAGTTCTTCCCGTCCGCCTCGGTGAGCCGGTCTTGGTTGATGATGCGGCAGTTCGCGCCGATCGAGGCGTCCTTGTCGATGATGGCGTTGTCGATCACCGTGCCGTCGCCGATGCCCAGGCACGGCACGCCGCCGTGCCGCTTCTCGGCGCGCTCGGCGCGAGTCTGGAAGCGGTCGGCGCCGCTGATGACGCTGTTGCGCAGCGTCACGTTGCGGCCGATCTGCGTGCGCACGCCGATGACACAGCGCGTGATGGTCGTGCCGGCGCCGATCACGCAGCCGTCGGCGACCAGGCACTGATCGAGGCGAGCGGCATTGATGCGCGAGGCGGGGAGATAACGCATGCGCGTGTAGATGACGCCTTCGAGCGTGTGGAAATCGAACGGGGGCGCATCGCCGGTCAAGGCCAGGCTCGCCTCGTGATAGGACTTGATGGTGCCGACGTCTTCCCAGAAGCCGTCGAAGAGGTATGCCGTGACACGGTGGGTCTTGATGCTGCGCGGGAAAACCTCCTTGCCGAAGTCGGTCGCCAGCGGCGGCGAGTTGAGCAGATGGAACAGGGCGTCGCGCTTGAAGAGGTAGATGCCCATGCTCGCCAGGTAGGGCCGGCCGGCGGCCTCGATGCCGCGCTTCCGCATCCAATCCTCGCTGGTGACGAACGGCCCCAGCTGCTCTTCCTGCTTCGGCTTCTCGATGAAGTCGACCACCTTGCCGTCGTCGTCGAGCTTGCACAGGCCGAAGCCGGCCGTCTGGGATTTGTGCACCGGCAGGACGGCAATGGTGCAATCGGAGTCCGTCTGCTTGTGCAGATCGAGCAGGTGACGGAAGTCCATGCGGTAGATCTGATCGCCGGAAAGGATCATCACGTGGTCGCACGGGTCTTCGTGGATGTAACGGGCGTTTTGCCGCACGGCGTCGGCCGTCCCCTGGTACCAGTCGGATTTCTCGGGCGTCTGCTGCGCCGCCAGGACTTCGACGAAGCCACGGCTGAAAGGATCGAACTTGTAAGTGTTGCCGATGTGCCGGTGCAGGCTGACGGAGAGGAACTGCGTGAGGACGTAAATGCGGTTGCAGCCGGAGTTGATGCAGTTGCTGATCGGGATGTCGATGAGGCGATATTTGCCAGCCAGGGGGACGGCCGGCTTGGAGCGGAGCATGGTGAGGGGATAGAGGCGAGCGCCGCGGCCGCCGCCCAGGATCAAGCTCAAGACGTTTTGCATGGAGTATGTCCGCTTACGAGGGTCTTGTTCCGTGTTTCGCTTCATGGCGCGAGCCAAGACGCAGACGATGATAACAGCCGCGCCCCCGCCCGTCTATTCTTCGCTCGAAGTCCAGCGCAGCAGCGGCAGCAGGTTGGCCCGATCGTCCGTCCAGACGCCCAGGTCCGGGCGCGGCGCCGGCCGGTCCCAGCCCAGAAGGCTTTCCGGAAATGCCGCCGGCGGCCAGAAGAAAACGACCCAGACCGACGGCTTCTTCCCGCTCGCCTCCTCGCTTGCCGAGAGTTTTCCCTGGTCGAACACGCGACACTGCGCCTTGAGGTCCCCGGCGAGGTTGGCGAGCACGGGCTTGAGATCGACATAGTTGTTGGAGACATGGATGAGCAGATAGCCGTCGTCACGTAGCCGGCCGCGATATTCCTCGAACGCTTCGCGCGTCAGCAGGTGCGTCGGGATGGCGTCGGAACCGAAGGCGTCGAGGACGAGGACGCCGAACTTGTCTCCACGGAAAGACCGCAGCGCCAGTCGGGCGTCGCCGGGGACGATGTCGATCCGGGCCTTGCGTCTCTGCGCATCGGCCAGAAACGTGAACCAGCCGCTGTCGCGGGCGATGCGGATGACCGTCGGATCGATCTCGAAAAACGTCCACGCATCGTCCTTCTCGGCGTATGCGGCCAGCGATCCTGTCCCCAATCCGACCAGGCCGACGTGCCGCAGCCGGTCGTCCCCCTTGAGCGCGAGCAAGAAACGCCCCGCCGGCCCCGTCTTGCTGTAATACGTCAATGGCTCGCGGGGCCGCTCCGGATCCTGGCAACCGTGCAGGATGTGTCCGTGGATGAGGCAGCGCAGGCCGTCCCGTTCGGCGACGCGGTGGACGCCGAAGAAACTGCGCTCGCGCAGGACGACAGTGCCGAGCACGGTCGGATACCACGAGCCGGCGACCACGATGCCGCCCAGCGCGAGCGCGAAACGGACCGGGTAGGCGTGGAACGCGTATGTCGCGATCAGCGGCACGACGAAGCACACCACCAGGCTGAGCGGGTCCGCCTCCATGCCGAAAAGTCCCCCGCCGAGCACGAGGACCAGCGACAAGGCGCCGACCGTCAAGCCGATGACGACGTCGAGGCGCGTCGCGGTCTCCCACGGCGGCGCCACGCGCGCACGGTCCAGGTCCGCCGCCCGGGGGCGCAGAAACATGGCGAGCACGAGTATCAGCGGATACTCGACGAGTCCTTTGAAGAGCAGCGGCGCCACGACAGCGTTGACCAGGCCCCCGAGCACGCCTCCCAGCGCCAGCCAGAGATAGAACTCCGTCAAGCGCTGGACAGGCGGCCGCGTTCGCGCCAGCTCCCCATGGCACATCAGCGCCAGCATGGCGAAGACGGCGACGTGCAGCCCGAGCACGAGGAGGATGGGCTCGTTCGCCTCGCGCAGGATCATCAACACCGCGATCACGACCGCGAGCGGCGACCAGCGCACCAGCGCCCGTTGCGCGACGAGCGTACGCCGCGAGAAGGCGAGGACGAAGGTCAGCAGGTAAAGCCCGAGCGGGATCACCCAGAACAGCGGCAGCGGAGCGATGTCGGTCGTCAGGTAGCTCGTGACGCTGAGCATGAGGCTGGACGGCACGAGCGCGAGCAGCAGCCAGCGCAGCCGCTGCCAGCCGAGGTGTCCGCGTTCCTCAGCGCGTGCGTCGAGGCCTGAGACGCCCCCGCTCCCGGCGCCAACCGGCGCTGCGGCGTGTTTCCAGGCGCCAAGCGCCGTGCACGCGACCGTGAGCGCGGTCAGCGCAAAGAAGCCGCCGGCCCATATCAGCGCCTGCTCGCGCAAGCCCCACGCCGGCTCGAGGAGAAAGGGGTACGCCAGCAGCCCCGCGAAACTGCCGATATTGCTCGCCGCATACAGGAAATAGGGGTCGCGGCCGCTTTTCGCGAACCAGCGCTGCAGCAACGGCGCGTTGGCCGCCAGCAACATGTAAGGCGCCCCGACGGCGACGGCCAGCGTCAACAAAAGCCACGGGACCGGCCAGTCGCCCGGCGTCGTCTCCGTGAGGTTGAAAGGCAGCAGCAGCGCGGCGGCGCCGAGCAACAGACAGTGCAACAGCGCATGCGCCCCCAGACCCAGGCGGCCCGGCAGGAGGTGCGCATAGGCGTACCCCGCCAGCAGCCCCGCCTGAAAAAAGAGCATGCACGTCGTCCACACCGCCGGCGTCCCGCCCAAGAGCGGCAGCAGGAACCGCGCGCACATCGGCTGCACAAGGAACAACAAGGCGGAGCCGAGCGTAACGGTGATGATGAATAGTCCGCGCATGCGGTTGGTCGCCTGGCGCTTCGCGAAAGAGCGTTCTTCTTCTTCTGGGTTATTGACGGCCGGCCGCCGGTTATAGTTAAATCAACATAAGCAAACGCGGAACAAGAGAGGAGCCAACGTGCCCCGCAAAGCCAAGAAAAAGCAAGAAGTCGTCGGTCTGCTGGGCGTCGGCCTGGACAACAACGACGGTGAGCACCGCATCACCCGCTCCGAGGAGATGCTGCTCGTCGGTGGCTCGCAGGAGACCCACGAGAAGATGCAGGACGTCGCCATCCACTTCTCCGAGTCCCTCAAGGGCCGCGGCAAGCGCCTGCAAGACGCTTCCGTCGAAGAAGTCGTCGACCTCCTCCGCAAAGCCACCGATCGCTGAGCATCACCGGACCCCGCGCAAAACAGGTCGTTCAGGTTGCGGCGCCTTTCATTCCCCTGGTAGCAAGACCAATCATCATGAGTCGCATCTTCTCTATTGCCCTCCTTCTCGTCGGTTTCGCCGATTGCCTTCCAGCCGCCGACAGGCCGGCGCCCATCAAGGTCTTCATCCTCGCCGGCCAGTCCAACATGGAAGGCAAGGCGAAGGTCTCCCTGCTGGAATACCAACTCGGTCAGCCGGCGACGCGCGACCTGTTCAAGCACTTGCAAAAGGACGGCAAGTGGATCGTCCGCGACGACGTGGCCATCCGTTACCACGACCACAAGGGCAAGCTCACGGTCGGTTATGGCTCCCCCAAGTCCATCGGCCCCGAGCTCGAGTTCGGCATCCGCATGGGGGATCGCTACGGCCGGGTGCTCCTCGTTAAATCGGCCTGGGGCGGCCGGAGCCTCTACCGCGACTTCCGCTCCCCCAGCGCGGCTTTCCCGGCCGCCGCGACGCTGGAGAAACTGCTCGCGGACCAGAAAAAGAAGAAGCCGGAAACGACGCTCGACGACGTCAAGAAGCCATACGGCGCCTCGTACCGGGCCATGTTCGAGGAAGTCAACAGCTCCCTTGCCGACCTCAAATCCCACTTTCCCGACTACGCCGGTGAGGGATACGAGATTGCCGGTTTCGTCTGGTTCCAGGGCTGGAACGACATGATCAACGCGACTTACACGGCCGAGTACGCCGCCAACCTCGAACATTTCATCGACGACGTCCGCAAGGATCTCAAGGCGCCGGAGCTGCCGTTCGTCATCGGCGCGATGGGCGTCGGCGGCCCCAAGGCGGACGGCGGCGTCAAACGCTTCAAGGAAGCCCAGGCCGCCGTCATGAAGGTCTCCCGGTTCAAGGGCAATGTCGCCCTCGTTCAGACCGACGTCTTCTGGGACACCGAGGCCGAGGCCGTCTTCAAAAAGGGCTGGCGCGAGAACCTCGCCGAATGGAACAAGGTGGGCAGCGACTATCCCTACCATTACCTCGGCAGCGCCAAGACCATGGTCCACATCGGCCGCGCGTTCGCCGATGCGATCTTGGAGCTGCGTGGTAAGAAGTAATCACGTCAGAATCGCCGATCTGAGGGATCAGCACGCCGCCACTGAGGAGCCTGGCAGAGAAGCCCTATTGACTGGAATGCCCGGCGCCGCGGCTCGATGCGGCGGGTTCGTCGGCCAGGCCGGGCGGATGCCTGGCCTGCCGGCCTGTGTCCGCGACGCCGGCATACGCTCGTTGGGTATCGCGTAGAGCAGGCACTCGAAGCGGCACAGCCCGTAGTGCCGAATGAAGAAACTGTAGTCGGGCAGCAGGTTCATTAGCGTGAGCGGCAGCTCCCACATGTGCTCCGGCTCATGGTAGATCGCCAGGGCGATTTGCGGGCGCCGCGTCCGCAGGGTCGCCTTCATTCCCTCCAGGGCGCGCGGCTCGGCCCCTTCGATGTCCGCCTTGATCAAGGCCACCCGTTCCAGCGCGAGCTCGTCGACGATGTGATCGAGCGGCCGGCAGCGGACGCGCGGGCCATCGCCGCCGCCGGCCGCATCGCCTGTCCCGTAGCCCACCATGCCTGCTTCCAGGAAGCGGAAGGCGACCGTCTCCTCCCTGTCCCAGAGGGCATAGGGCGCCGTTTCGAACGGGGGCTGTCGGAATCGCTCCGGCGTCTCGGCCGGCTCTACCAGGACATGGCGGCCGCGATTGCGCGTGAGGGCCTGGAAGAGCGGAATGTCCCAGCCGGAGGCGATACCGGCGTTGACGATGTTGTCGCCAGGCTCGAGCTGGATCAGGTCGGTGTACTGTTGCGTGAAAAAGGCGTGGTCCAAGAAGTGCCGCAGGTAGTCTTCGGGGCTGCCGTAGAGAAGCAGGCGCAGCGTGTCGCGACTCTCTCTGTCCGCGAGGCGGCGTGTCATGTCGTCGACCGTGGCGAGGTTCGCCCGGACCTTGTCGCGGAAGACGTTAAAATAGCAGTTCGGAAACCAGCTCGGGCGACTTCCTTCGAACGAGACGAGGCCGACCTGGCGCAAGTAATCCCGGAGCCATTTGGTTTTTCGCGGCAACGGCACGGACGGATCGGCGAGTTCGCGCAGGTGGGACAGGCAGGCCCGGCCGAGGGCCAGCCAGCCCCAGCAATAGTCATCGGGATTGAGCAGGACGACGATGCGCTGCGGCTCGATCCCCTGCTGCAAAAGCCGGGTGACCACCGGCTCCCAGGAGCGAGACGAGACGACCAGCGCGCCCTCCCCGGCGCCGCGACCGGCCCAGGGAGACGCCGAGCCCAGGAAGCGCGTCCGTGGGGCGAAGGCGCGGAGAAAATGCAAGGTCTCGGGTACGAACTCCCGATCGGTGACCAGGTGATAATCAAGCTCCTGCGGGAAGAGTCCTGGAGTCAAAATGAACCGAATAGCGTCCATGGGCTGCCGTGAGAAAGGGCCGGCTGGGGAAGAAGTTCAGCGTGCCGAGATGGTCCCTTAACGCGTCAAGCCGGTCAACCGGAACCCTGACCGGCCCCGTTCAACTTGACCGGAGAAAAGCCAACGCGATAGATTTGGCGCCCTGGGTAAGACATCAAGCGCCTGACCGATCGAGGGCCAAGCATGGACGCCAAGGCCGACGCGATACCGCCCCTGTCCGCCGTGGAGCGCTCGGATCGCTTTTATCTTCTCGCCTTGGTGATCCTCCTTGTGCCGTTGAAGGCATGGTTGCTTTGCAACACCGAAGTGGCCGCTCGCGATTCGATCGGCTACATCCGCTACGCGCTGCACTTGGAGCAGATGCGGCTGGCAGACGCGATGTGCCTGCACGAGCAACACCCCGGCTATGCTTTCTGCATCTGGCTCGTCTCCATGCCGCTGCGGGCGCTTCACGGCGGAGTGGACGCGGACATCATGCGGGTCGCGGCCCAGACCGTTTCCGCGCTTGCCGCCCTGTTGCTGATCTTTCCCATGTTTTTCCTGGGCAAGCGGCTGGTCGGGGCACGGGCCGCGTTCTGGGGCGCGCTGCTGTTTCAGGTGATGCCGGTGAGCGCGCATCACCTGGCCGACGGCATTTCCGAACCGCTCTTCTTTCTGCTGTTGACCACCGCCCTGTGGCAAGCCGCGGTTGGTTTGCAGCCGGTTGCCGAGCAGCCGGCTGCCGAGCCGAACGCCCGGCCGAAGCGGGCGCTGTTCCTTGCCGGGGTCTTCGGCGGCCTGGCGTACCTGACCCGGCCGGAAGGGGCGTTCGTGATCGCCGCGGCGGGCGTGGTACTGCTGGGGCGGCAGATGGTTCGCGGCTGGCGCGTGTCCTGGCGCGAATGCGTCGCGGGCGGCCTGTGCCTGTCGCTGCCGGCGCTGGCCGCAGTCGGCCTGTACATACTGGCGACCGGTTCCCTGACGCGCAAGCTGGCGCCGAAGTTCATTGCGGGCATGGAGAGCTTGGCGCTGCGTGGCGATCGCCCGAGGGAGGAGGGGGCCGAGACGGAGGACGCCAGGACCAAACGGGGCCTCGACGGCGGCGGCGCCGTCTTCGCCTCGTTCATTCCGCATGCGAAGGACTATCCGACCCGGCTGACGCGCGGCGCCCGAGCGCTCGCGCTCGAACTCATGCAGGGCTTCCATTACGTCGGCGCGATCGGCTTTCTTCTCGGCCTCTGGTGGTTCGGCGGCAGGCTGGCGCGGCAACCCGGTTTCTGGGTCATCGTCGGGGTCATGCTGCTGCAAGCCGCCGCGCTACTGTTGCTCGCGGTGCGTCTCTTTTACATCTCCGACCGGCATACCATGGTCATCATCCTGCCTGGCTGCCCGATCATGGCGGCCGGCATCATCGAGTTCGCGCGCCGGTTGCGCGCGAGGTTCGTCGCCTCGTCGTGGGGCCAGGCGATCGCGCGGCGCAGTCCCTTCATCGCCCGCTCCTCTCCGGCTCCCTATCTTCTCGTCGGCCTGGCCCTCTGCTCGCTCCCCAAAACGCTCGAGCCGGTCCACTACAACCGGGCAGGCAATCATGTCGCCGGCTTGTGGCTGCGCGACCGTATGCAGGATGGCGACCTCATCGAGGACGATCACTGCTGGTCGCACTACTACGCCGGCCGCGTCTTCGTCGAAGGGCGCGAGCCGGACGTCAAGCCGGACTACGCTCCCAAGTGCTACGTGGTGATGACGCGTTCCAACGTCAAGGAAGTCGACGACGTTCGTAAGGGGCGGGAGGAAGAGCTGCGCCGGCTCAAAGCGGGCATTGTCTTCCACTGGCCCGAGAAGGCGGACGCCGAGAAAGCGCGCGTCGTCATCTATGAATTGCCGCGCGATCGCGACAAGCAGCCGTGGCGCGTCGCCGGGCTCAAATAAGGCGACGGAGAGGCGAAGAATGGCGGAAGTGAGCGGATTGGGCGGAGGAGAAAATTGACGCAAGATTTCCCGGCGTCAATTCCGATAAAAACGGGCAAGATAGGACTTCTCCATGATCTGGGCAATAGGCTAAGATATTTTCAGGTCGGAGATAGTCTCCGAAAGGCCAAATCTTACCGAATGGCGAGTTTTTGCGGCGTCGGCGTAACGGACTGAGAAAGGACGGCTTGCGAGGAAATCCGGGGGTTTGGTTCGCGTTGACCGAATTGGGGTCTCCGGTATAATCGCGGCCGATGGAAAAATCGGAAAGGCCTTCAAGCCCTGAAAACCGGCGTCAGCCAAGGCGTTGGGGCGAAGGAGGCCGACCACGGTAACCCATCGGGACGGGCTCGCGAAAGAAGGCGCCTGACCATCTCGGGCAGCGCCACCGATCCTGGACTAAGCCCGGATTCTGATCCTGCCGGAAAGGGTCGGACACCTTTTTTCGCGAGCCGAGTGCGAGGCGCAATCAAGGACGATGGTGGTTGGGCATCTCTGGCGGCCAGAGAAAACGCCGACCACGGGTAAGACTGGCCAACCGCCAGCTTAGGGTGGAGAACCCATGAAAACCGTATTCACGACCGGCGAAGCTGCCAAGATTTGCAAGGTCAGCCAGCAAACCATCATCCGTTGCTTCGACAACGGACAGCTCAAGGGCTTCCGCGTGCCCGGCTCCCGTTTCCGCCGCATCCCGCGCGAGATGCTCTACAAGTTCATGAAGGACAACGGCATCCCGACGGACGCCCTCGAGAGCGGCAAACGCAAGGTCCTCCTCGTCGACGACGACACCGAGTTTCGTCGAACTCATGACGAAGGTCCTCGAGGAAGACGGCCGCTTCGAGGTCCGCGTCGCTCAGACCGGCTTCGACGCCGGCATGATGGTGAAGGAATACCGGCCGGACATGATCGTCCTCGACGTGATGCTGCCAGATATCAACGGCAAGGAAGTGTGCCACCGCGTGCGTGCCGATAACACGCTCGAAGAGGTTCGCATCCTGTGCATCTCGGGCATGATCGAGGAAGACAAGATCCAGGATCTCAAGTTGGCCGGCGCGACGACTTCCTGCACAAGCCCTTCGAGATCGAGGAGCTGATCGAGCGCATGTGCAGCATGCTGGAAATCGAAACGATGGATGCGACCACGGCCTGATTGTCGAGATCACGCCGCCGCTTCGGTTCCTCCCACCCGCCCCTCCCCGGCCTCCCGGGGAGGGGAAGATGGTCCTAAAAAGGCATGCCAGGACGGCATGAGGAGCGCGAGCGGTCGGCCGGGGCGAACCATCGGATTTCCCATGAAGGCGGTAGGCGATAAGGCGCTGAGTCTGCCGTGGATTTGCCCGTGCGCGTCCTCCCTCGTGAGCCTGGCCAAGGATGGTCCGGCCGCTTGGCAGCGCGTGCGAACCGATCCCGGCGCCGTCTTGCTCGTGATGCGGGCGACCGGCTCCGCGGCGGGTGTCGCCGTTCCCTTCCCCTCCCTCTTCGATCATCCCAACATCCTCAAGCTGGCCCATTCCCTCCTTCAGCCGCCAAGCGTCTGGGTCGACTGGTCGGCGGCGGACGCGGCCATGCCGTATCGCGGGGCCATTTACCAGGCGGCGCTGGCGCAGCGTCTGGCCCGCGAGACGCCCGGCTGCGACGCGGATCGCGCTTGGGTAGGCGGTCTCCTCGCCTCCCTCGGCCAGTTCGCGGCTTATGTCCTCCACGGTGATTCGCTGGATCATGGAGAGGCCGCTTCCCTCGGACGCCGCTTGTCCCGCCTCTGGGATCTGCCCGACTGGTTGAGCGCCGTCATCGGTCATCTGGGATTGCACGTCTCGGTGGCGCAGCGGCTGGGCGCGGAGCCACGCCTGTTTCAGGTGGTGCAGCTCGCCGTCGACTTGACGACGCGCCACCCTTTCGCGCGTGGAACCCGCATGCAGGAAGCGCCTCAGCTGCACGGCTCGGCCGAGCAACTGGAGCGCATCCAGGCGGAGGCGCGGGAAGAAGCCGACGGCCTGCTCGGGCTGCGGCGCCACTGGCAGAATCCGGCGCAGCAGCCGTTGCTTGCCGATCTCCTGGCTCTGGCGGCGCAGACGCGGCGCGGCGCAGACGATGGCCTGATCGAGCGTCTGCAGCGTGATGTCGACCAGCTCCAGCTCGCCCTCGAGGAGCAGCAGGAGCGTGAACGCGAGCGTCTGCAAGCGCTCAAGTTGTCCGCCTTGGCCGAAGCTTGCCGCCGGGGCAGGCCACGAGATCAACAATCCCCTCGCCGTCATCTCCGGCCAGGCGCAGTACGCGCTCAAGCAGCTCCAGAAAGCCGAGAGCGAGCTGGTCGAGGATTCGGCGCGCTGGCCGTCCTGCGCAGGTTGCCGCGGCGGCGTCGAACGGTCGCTCCAGGCGATCGTCGGCCAGGCGCAGCATCCATCACGTTCTCACGGACCTGATCCAGTTTGCGCGACGGCGCCCCGCGGCGGCAGACGACGCGGCTCGCCGATGTCTTGCGCGACGTAACCCATTCGTGCCAGGCGTTGGCGGAGCAGCGCAAGGTCCGCCTCGTCTGTGTCGAGCCGCCGGAGAACTGGCACATCCACGTCGACCCGGGGCAGCTGCGGACGGCGCTTGCCGGTCTGCTGCGCAACGCCATCGAGGCGGCGCCCCCCGAGGGCTGGGCCGGCCTCCGCGCCGAGGCGCGAACGGGCTGTGTCGGCATCGTCGTTGAGGACACCGGGCAGGGGCCGACTCCCCTGGCGCTCGAGCACATGTTCGACCCGTTCTTCTCCGGCCGGTCGGCCGGGCGGGGCCGCGGTTTGGGTTTGCCGACCGCCTGGCGTCTGGCCCGGCAGCAGGGGGGTGACGTGCGCTTTGAAGGAATCGAGCAGGAACGGACCCGCTTCGTGTTGACGCTTCCGGACTGGGAGGTTATCGACAAGGCGCCCGTGAATGGCAACGGCCATTACCAGGAAGCGCTCAACGGCAGTCATTAGATGTTCAGAGCCGACTGCATAGCCGCCGACGGGATTTCGGCGGATCGCCCCCCAAGCGGCCCAACCGCAGGCAAAGGCGTCCGACCGATGCACCCTCTCACGCAGCGCCTGGAAGCGGGCGAGATCGTCCGCTTCGCCGGGTGTCCCTTCGCGCTTCCCGACGAAGCAACCCGTCACTTTCTCTTCGAGCAACGAACCAGCGGCGAGGATAAGTACATCCGCTATCTGCCGGACGCGACCCGGCTCGTTGGCGCCGTGCGCGTCAGTGCCGCTCAGGAAGGCCGCCTGGTTCAGGCGCTCGATCAATTCTCGGCGGCGGCGCGTTCCTGGCTGGGCGAGGTGCTGCCGGACTATGCCCGCTCCTGGTCCGCTGAGCAGGTGACCTGGCGCACGGAAGAAGAAGCGACGCGGCGCCTGCCCACCATGAGTCGCAGCGATCTGTTGCACGTCGACGCTTTTGCGGTGCGCCCGACCCACGGGGCACGCATCCTCCGGCTTTTTGTCAACCTTCACCCAAATGACCCGCGGGTCTGGGCGACTTCAGACAGCTTCGCCGAGGTCCTGACTCAATTCGGCGACCAGGTCGGCTTGCCGCACGGCGGCGCCACGTGGACGCGGCGCTGGGGCCATACCTTGCTCCGCCTGTTCCGCCCCGCGGCTTCGGCGGAACGAAACGACTACGACGCTTTCATGCTGCGGCTGCACCACTGCCTCAAGAACAACGACGACTACCAGGAGCGCGCCGTGCGCCGTCTCTATTCCTTCCAACCCGGCGAGGCCTGGCTCGCCTTCACCGACGGCATCTGTCACGCCGAGCTGCGCGGCCGCTTCGCCCTGGAGCACACGTTCTTCGTCCCGCCCTCCGTTCTGGCGCTGCCCGATCAGAGTCCTCTCGCCCTTTTGGAACGCGCCTGCGGGCGGCATCTAGGCGCGGCGGCCTGAAGCTCACGGGGCTGGTCGGAAAACGGCCTCTTGCGGACCACACCGCCCCTGCGCGACAATGACCCGATGCGCTGGCTCATCGACGGCTACCCAACACTGGGCGCGTTCGGCCTGATTCAGGGCAAGCTCGGGCGTCGGGCCTCGAAAAAAATCGCCTCTTCCTGCTCGATTTCCTCGCGGACCGCTTCGAGGCCGAGGCCGGCGGCGTCCTGGTCGTGTTCGACGCGGCCCGCGCTCCCGCTCGCCGCGCTTCCGAGATGCAGCATCGCGGCCTCCAGGTCCGTTTCGCCAAGGGCCGCCCGGAAGCCGACGATCTGATCGAGGACCTGCTGGCGCAGACGACGCGCGGCAGCAAGCTCACGCTGGTTTCGAGCGATCGCCGCTTGCAGAAGGCGGCGCAGCGGCGCGACGTGCGTTTTCTCGATTGTGGGGCGTTTCTCGACGAGTTGGAAAGGAGGCCCCCGGCGTCGAGCCCCCCTGCGCCGCAGTCGGCGCCGAAGGAGAAGGAGCCATCCGCCGATACCGCGTATTGGTTGAAGCAATTCCGCGCCGTCGAAAACGAGCCGGGTGTTGACGAGTTGTTCGATCGCTTCGGCGGCGACGAGCAAGAGACCAAGCCGTGAGAGCCATCACGTCTGGCCGGGCCGCGAGGCGCGCCATCGTCGGCCGGCCGGCGCGTTCGCTTGAGTCAAAGGCGCCTGCATTGCCCAATTATCGAGAAAGTCTGCGCGTTTCAACGAGAGCGCCTGCGCTGCCTTTTCTACGGTTTCCCGCCGCGCCGCGCCACCGCCTTTTTCCGCCGGCGCCGCCTTGCCAGCCCTCGAAGCGTGGTAGAGTTCCAGCAACGACGCGCCGACCGGCGGTCAGGAAGGCGCCGGCTTCCCGGCCTCGACCCATGAAGGGACATTACCATGAAAAAGAAGCTTCTCGCCCTGGGCGCGCTGAGCGTGGCGGTCATCGCCCTGTGTGTGTCCGACGCCTCCGCGTTTTGGTTCCACCGCTGCCTGGGCTGCCGCGGTTGCTGCAACCGCTACCAGAGCGTCATTGTTTGCCGACCCTATAACGCTTTCACGCCGATCTGCTACGGCAACATCACGTGCGATGGCTGCTGCCCATCCCCGTGTTGCGCCCCGGCCGCGCTGCCGAGCCTCCAACCCTGGTGCGGCGCCGGTTATTCTCCCTGCGGCGACCCCTGTGGCGCCCCCGTCATGGGTCCGGCGCCGGTGTTCCCGATGCCGACCGCGCCGCCGCCCGTGGCCGCCCCGGCCGTCACCATGGCCAATCAGCCGGGCGTCTATACGGCCAGCTACCAACCCTATCCGTACTACCCGACTTACTATCAGGGCTACTATCCCTACCCGATGGGTTATGGCTACATGCCGGTGAACCCCGTCCCGATGGGCTATATGCCGGCCTACCCGATGCCGAACTACGCTCCGGTTTACCCCGGGCGGTAAGGCGCCCGCCGGGGGCGATACACGCTACGCGAAGGACCGCGGCCGCGAATCAGAGCCGTTGTCCACATCCATTCCGAAAGCGGAAAGGAGGTCTCGACCCATTGACGATCAAAGCCCAGAGACCCGGCCTCACCTGGGGGCCGGGTCTCCTTTTTTTGGGATCGGGTATTCGCTGGGACGGGGCTCAAGAGTCGCGTCCCCGTTTTCAAACTAAAGAGGGAGGGAAATCATGCGTGTCTCGCCGCCGAAGCGAGCGATCTCGCGGCCGAAGCGCATGAGAGCCGAGACGGCGACGGAAGCCAGTTCCGCCAGTTCGCTCCCCTCGATCACCACTTTCGCGGGCCGTCCGCTCAAGATGTTCCGCAGCAATTCTTCGAGGTAGTCCAGCGTGCCCGCCGTGGCCCGCCCCAGAAGCCGCAGCACAACGGCCTCGCCGATCTCTTCCGTAACGCTATCGAGCTGTTCGAAGTTGGTTACTTGGGTCTTCATGGTCGTCTCCTCGCGGCTTCAAGGTTGCGCTTCGGTCGCTTACACCCTCCCATGGTCTTGCGGCGGGGGATTGTGACGAGAAAAGTGGCTGGGGATTCTTGTGGCCACACGTTTTCAACGTGTGGAGGGTAACGGCTTCCGTCAGGCGCTTTCGCCGGCACGTTCGAAACATGCGGCCACGTCCGCCTTTTCGCTTGCCAAGCGGTCGCGGCGGCGCGATAACAAGGGTTCACACCCACAAGCTTTCACCAAGGAGACTCTCCGATGCGGACACTTCTCTTAGGAGCCGCCCTTCTCGTCCTGACGGCGCCCGCGACCACCGGCGAAAAAGGGGCGAAGAAAGACAACACCCCACCCCCCGGTTTCACCGCTCTTTTCAACGGCAAGGACCTGACCAACTGGCAAGGCCTGGTTGAACTGCCCCAGCGGGCCAAGATGACTCCCGAGCAGTACGCCGACGCCATCAAAAAGGCGAACGCGAAGTACCTGCCCCACTGGAAAGTCGAGGACGGTGTCCTCGTCTACGACGGCAAAGGCCAGAGCCTTCAGACCGCCAAGGACTACGGCGACATCGAGCTTTTCGTCGACTGGAAGATCGGCAAAGGCGGCGACAGCGGCATCTACCTTCGCGGCAACCCCCAGGTGCAGATCTGGGACAACAAGGTCGGCTCCGGTGGGCTGTTCAACAACCAGAAGCACGCCAAGGACCCGACCAAGAAAGCGGATAACCCGCCCGGCGAGTGGAACACCTTCCACATCGTCATGAAGGGGGACAAGGTTACTGTCGATCTGAACGGCGTTCGCGTCGTCGACGAGGTGCCCCTCGAGAACTACTGGCAGCGCGGCAAGGCCCTGCCGTCGAAGGGACCGATCGAGCTACAGCACCACGGTGATCGGCTCTGGTTCAAGAACATCTACGTCAAGGAACTGAACTGACACGGATAACGTTGTGGCCGGGGCCTGGCCAAGCCTCGACCCCGGCCACGACGATTGCCGCCGAGCCCCAGCCAACGACTGCACCATGCTCTGGCGCCTCCGCGACCGCTCGCTCGACATCGGCCATCGCGCCCTCATTCTGGGCATCGTCAACGCCACGCCCGATAGCTTCTCCGACGGCGGCCGCTTTTTCGATACCGACGCCGCGGTCGCCCATGCGCTGACGCTCGTCGACGAAGGCGCCGACCTCCTCGACATCGGCGGCGAGTCGACCCGTCCCGGCGCCGAGCCCGTGCCGCTCGACGAGGAGCTGCGTCGCGTCGTCCCCGTCGTGCGCGAGCTGCGGAAACGGACGGAAACCCCGATCTCGGTCGACACCTACAAGGCCGAGGTCGCCCGCCAGTGTCTTGCGCTGGGCGCTCAAGTGATCAACGACGTGACCGCTCTCACCGGCGATCCCGACATGCCGGCCGTCATCCAACGATTCCAGCCGGGCGTCATCCTCATGCACATGCAAGGGACGCCTCGGACGATGCAGATCGCGCCGCATTACGACGATGTCATCCGCGATATCCGCGACTATCTCCGGGACCGCGTCGATGCTGCGGTCGCGCTCGGCCTGCCGCGCGACAACATCGCCGTCGATCCCGGCGTCGGCTTCGGCAAGACGCGCGAGCATTGCCTGGAACTGCTTGCCCGCCTTGCCGAGTTCCGCTCGCTGGGCCGGCCGCTTTGTTTGGGGGTGTCTCGTAAGGGCTTTGTTGGTAAGGTGGTCGACCGGCCGGAAGGAGAGCGGCTGATCGGCTCCCTGGCCATCGTCGCCGACGCCCTGGCGCGCGAGGCGGCGCAGATCGTCCGCGTGCACGACGTGAGAGAGACGCGCGACGTGGTTCGCATCGCGGCGACGCTGAACGAGTGGAGGGGGGAGCAGGATGCTCTATCGCCTGGCACAGGTCTATGAATCGCTCGGTCTGAGCGACCTCGTGCAGATCGCCATCCTGGCGGTCGTCCTCTTCGCCTTCCTGCGCTTCCTCAGCAAGTCGTCCACCGGCGCCTCGTCCCTGGGCCGCGGCCTGGGCATCTGCGTCGTCGGGCTTTTCCTGCTGATGCAGGTGATCATCGCCGCCCTGGACCTCCCCGAACTCTCCACTGTCCTGGATTACCTCCTCACCGCCACCCTCCTCGGCCTCATCATCATCTTTCAGCCGGAGCTGCGGCGCGGCCTGATGATGCTGGGGCGCAGCAAGATCTGGAAGGGCTGGTCCCCCATGCGGCACTCGATCGCCGATCCGCTGGCGAACGCGGCCGAGGCGATGTCGCGCGACGGCGTCGGCGCCCTGATCTGCATCCAGCGCGAGACGCCGCTCGACCCCTACGCGGAGACCGGGGAAAAGATCGACAGCCAGATCTCGGCGCGCCTGATTCGAAACCTGTTCGCGCCGAAGAGCCCGCTGCACGACGGGGCGGTGATCCTGGCCCGGGGCCGGATCGTCGCCGCCGCGTGTCAGCTGCCGATGCGCTCGACGGAGCGCGTCTCCGAAGCGACGCAGAAGATCGTGATCGGCATGCGCCACCGCGCGGCGCTGTGTCTCAGTGAGGAGACCGACGCCATCGTCCTGGTCGTCAGCGAAGAAACAGGGCGGGTCACGCTCTGCCACGGGGGACGCATGGAGCCCGTCGCCCGGGAGAACCTGGCCCGCCGCCTCGCCGACCTGGTCAGCGCGCCCGTGCCGACGGCCAAGGCGGCTTGATTCGAGCCCGCCGAAACGGTATGGCCCACGTTCCCGGTGGACCAGAACGCACCCAGAACGCACCCCCCGATGCGGAGGCGCTCATGCCGAAAACCGGAGCCACCCTTCGCTGGCGCCATCTCGTGCTCGAGATGCTCGTCGCGTTCAGCCTCGCCTTTCTCATCTGGCTCTACATGCACAGCCGGGCTCAGACGACGCTCGACCAGGAGAAGATCCCGGTGCAGATTCAGCTCGCTCCGGGCCAGCGCGAGCTGTTCAACATGGAAGTCGTCGGCGATCCGCACATCATCGCCTCGTTCAGTGGTCCGAGTTCCCGCCTGCGCGAACTGAAGAAACGCCTCCAGCGCGGGCTCGTGAAGGCGAGCGTCGTCTGGACGGTCAGCGACGAAAAGCTCAACGATCTCTCCTGGACCGAAAGCATCCGCGTCGATCCGACGCACATCGAGGCGCCCCCCGGCGTCCACATCGACCTCGATGAAAACTCGCGCTCCTGCCGCATCAACCTCCAGCGCATGAGCGAACGGGTCCTGCCGGTGCGTCTGGAATATGCCGGCGAGCTGAAGGTGTCGCAGATCAAGGTCGAGCCGGCCACCGTGCAGGTCCGCGGCCCGCAAGAAGTGCTCGACAAGGCGGTCGCGATCAGCACGCAGCCCTGCGCTCTGGAGCCGCCCTCCGGCGCCGATCCGCTCGTGCGCGGCAAAGTGGCCCTGGTGAGCGAGATCGACGGCCGACCGGTTTCCGTCAATCCGAAGCAGGTGAACTTTCGCTGCGCCGTGGTGGCGAAACAAAAGGCGTACGAAGTCACCGATGTCCCCGTCCTATTCCTCTGCCCGCCCGAGTTCCCCTACCGGCCACGCTTCGCCGACGACAAGGCGGGCAAGATCTCGGTGCGCATCGTCGGCCCCTCGTCGGACGAGCGACCGCCGGTGCTCGCCTACGTGGAGTTGAACGGCGCTTCGCTTTCGCGCGGCAGAAATCTGGAGCCCGTTCGTCTACAATTACCCAAGGATTTCACGCTGTTGAGCAACAGCTCTCCCGTGATCGCCTTTTACCTCGACGAGATCGACCGCGGGGCCATCCGCGCCGAGCCGGTATCGAGGAAAGAGTAACCGCGTCGGAGACCGTTGCAAAACCGCGTGGGGCAGGCCGCCGGGCCTGCCGGCCCCAGCAGGCGAGGCCGCCTGTGCCACGGTTTCCGCCGGAACGCGCCGATCACATGGACCCCGCCGCTTACGCCGCCGAAATCGCCCGCCGCGCCAGGGCCGCGTCGCGTCGCCTCGCCACGCTCAAGGGGGAACAGAAGAACCGCTGGCTGCTCGCCGCCGCTCACGCGCTCGAGGACCGCTCCGCCGGCCTTCTCGACGCCAACCAGCGTGACCTCGACCAGGCCAAGCAGTACGAGCTGACCGCGGCCCAGGTCGACCGGCTCCGTCTCACGCCCGCTCGCCTTCAAGCCGCCGCGGTCGGCATGCGCCAGGTCGCGGCCCTGTCCGATCCGGTCGGCGCCGTCCTCTCCGGCAGCGTCCGCCCCAACGGCCTGCGCGTCTACAAGGTCGGCGTGCCGCTCGGCGTCATCCTCTTCATCTACGAGTCCCGGCCGAACGTTACCGTCGACGCCGCCGCCCTGTGCGTCAAGAGCGGCAACGCCGTCATCCTGCGCGGCGGCAAGGAGGCGCTGCACTCGAACACGGCTTTGGCCGGGCTGCTGACTCAGGCGTTGAGCGAGAACGACTTGCCTGAGGACGCCGTCCAGCTGGTGACGACGACCGACCGGGCCGTGGTCGGCGAGTTGCTGCGCCTCAATCAGCACATCGACCTCGCCATTCCGCGCGGCGGCGAGAGCCTGATCCGCCGCGTCGCCGCCGAAGCGACGATGCCTGTTCTCAAGCATTACATGGGGAATTGCCACGTCTACGTCGATCGCAGCGCCGACCTCGACATGGCGACGCGGATCATCGTCAACGCCAAATGCCAGCGGCCCGGAGTGTGCAACGCCGCCGAAAGCCTGCTCGTCCATCAGGATGTCGCCGAGACGTTCTTGCCCGGCGCCGGCGGACTGCTGCTAAGCCGCGGAGTCGAGCTGCGCGGCTGCCCGCGGACGCGCGCCCTGCTCCCTCAGGCGAAAGCGGCGACCGAGGATGATTACGCCGCCGAGTTTCTCGACCTGATCCTCTCCGTGAAAGTCGTCGACGGCATCGACGAGGCCATCGCGCACATCGCCCGCTTCGGCTCCGGCCATACCGAGGCGATTGTCACGCGTGATCTGCTCGCGGCCGAGCGCTTCCTGAGCGAGGTCGATGCCGCCGCCGTCCTGGTCAATGCCAGCACGCGCTTCAACGACGGCTTCGAGCTCGGCCTCGGCGCCGAGATCGGCATCAGCACGGACAAGTTCCACGCTCGTGGCCCATGCGGCTTGCAGGAGTTGTGCAGCTACAAGTACCTCATCTGGGGGGATGGCCAGATTCGGGAATAGGAATTGAAAACCGAGGTGTGAAAGCGGAAGATGGAATGGACTGGCTGCGGTTGAGAAGGCTTCAGCCCGGTCTGGATTAGATGAAGTCGCGTGGCTTCAGTCCCTGGCGGCGCTCCGAAGTCGGATGACTTCGGCTACGGGTCCAAAGACGCATGTTGCTCCTGGCCCTGATCCTGGGTGTCCTGCTGCCGCTGCTCCTGGCGGGCGCGTTCCTGCTGGGACGGAGCTGGCGCGAGCGGCCGGGCTGGGGGCAGTCGTTTTCGCCGGTAACGCGGCAACATTTCGAGATCTTCCAGAGCGGTCACGTCAACGAGGCGGCGGTTGCCGCGGCCAAGACGCGCTTTCAAAACCTGCTCGAGCAGGGGGACGTGGCGACGGTCGAGGCGAGCCTGCGTCCGGGCATGCATTATGTTTTCCAGGTGCGGGCCCTGGCGGAGATCGGTACCGAGACCTGCGGCGTCATTCTGGAGCGCCAGCTGGAGCGCCGCCTCAGCGACGACAAGCTGGAGCAAGCCTGGTACTGGATCGACCTGGCCTACAGTCTCCGCTCCTTGCACCGCGAAGAAAGCCTGCCCCATCTGCTCCGCTGCGCCGATGCCGCCGCCGAGGCCCCGCTCGGGCACTTCTTTGCCGCCGAAACGGTCTGTTTCCTCAGCTTCGGCGGCTACCTGCGCGACTTCGACAGCCCCAGCGGCCGCGCCGCTCTCAAGCTCCTGCACCGGGCGCTGGAAGGGCTTCGCTATGGGCTGCAGCCGATCGTCGTCATCGAAAGCCGTTTGGGGGAGGTGCTGGAGCGGCTCTGGGAGCAGCCCGGGGCGCCGGGGCATCCGCTGCTGACGCGCGTCGCCTGGGAGACGAGCCGTTTCCTGCGCCGCGCCGAGCACGCCCGCCGCATCTTCAGTGAGGACCGTGCCGAGCAGGAGGGCTTCGACTGGCAAATCCATCGCTTGAGCGCCATCGAGCCGATGGTGGTGGAATACCTCGCCGACGCGCCCAAGGCGCTGCTGCGGCGGCTGGACCGCGGCGCCGAGCGTGATCTGTCCGATCTCCTTGTCGCGATCGAAGACCTGCGCATCGACGCCGCGGACCGCTTGCTGCCGCGCTTACCGCGCCTGAGCGCGGTCCAACGCGAGCAAGCGATCGCCGCGCTGACCTGGTCGAAAGACGAGCGCGTCGGCCCGTGGCTACGGGAAGAGGCGCGCCGCTTGGTACCCATGGATCGGCGCGCCCGCAGCCGGCGCCGCTCCATGCCGCCGCGGCGCCCGTCGTTGCCTCCGGATGTGCCCTACCGCATGATCCTGCGCGCTCTGCGCGGCCACGCCTCGGCGCAAACGGAGAGGTTCCTGGCGCTGGCGAGCCGCGATTGGGACCCGACCTACCGCGTCGCCGCTCTGGGGAGCCTGGGCTGGTGGGAGCCCATCGATCGCCGCGTCGTGCAGGAGTGCCTCGACGAGGGCCGCCGTGATCCGAGCTTCGAGGTCCGCACCGCCGCCCGCGCGGCCTTCGCGCGGCTTGGCGAGCGCCAGGCCCTGCACTGGTTCCGCCAGGGCCTCTCCGGCGAGGACGTGCACTACGTTCACGAAGCGGTGCAGGCCATCGCTTCGGAGAACCTCTTCCTTCTCTGGCCTGACCTCGACCGGCTCGCCGATTCCCCCAACGCCGAGCTGGCTTACCACGTCCGCGAAGCGCTGGAGCGCCTGTCCGAGGAGTTGGAATGGTCGCGGCCTTGACCACTAGCGCAGCTCCTTGGCCAGAACCTTTTTGAACTGCACGAACGTGCTCGGATCGTGCATCTGCAGGGCGATGTGCCCGGACTTCCAGACGCCCTCCTTGTCGACATGGTCGACCACCGTCTTGCCATTCACTCGAATGATGACGCGATGGTCGCGCACGATCAAATCCTCCACGAACCAGGTGTTCGGCGGAGCCAGTTCGTCGTTCACAACGACCGCGGGGGCGCGATGGATGAAGAGCGTCCCGGTCCGCTCACCGGCCCTGTCCGCGATCTGGGCCTCGTAACCGAGATCGCCGAGGCGAGCCGCGAACGGCGCCCGCGCGTGCACGCCGCTGTTGCCCTTGGCATTGATGCGCGCTTCCACGCGCACGTGCACGTCTTTCCAATCGTCCTTCACCGTGAAGAGGTGGCTGAAGCGCTTGCCGCTGCCGATCAGGATCTTCTGATCGACCTTCCAATCCCCCGGCGCTCCGGGGTGTGTCTTCCAACCGGCCAGGTCCTTGCCGTTGAAGAGACGGACGAAGTCCTTTTCGTCCTCCTTACCGCCCCCCAGCGACGGGCCTGCCAAAACGCAGACCACCGGCCCGACGAACGCCAGGAAACGAAATGACTGCATGGCTTCTCCTTTTACTGGATGCGAGGATTCATAGAACGCCTTCCGGTCCAACCCGTGCGGCGCTGGCTGGGAAGCAACGTGGCCCAGCTCCATAATGCGCTCACCTTTCCCCGCGCTCCAGCAAATCCTCCAAAGCCGGCACACGTTGTCCCGCGCCGTCTCCTCGTAGCGCGTTTCACTCCCTTTTCGCGGGATTCCCGGCCACGGCGCGCCCGCATTCGTAAATAATCCCGTATTCCTCCCCACTTCAAGGAGACCTGCGATGAAAAGCGTGCTGGGCTGGCTCCACGACAACGATGCGAATTTGGTCGACATGCTCGCCAAGCTGGTGGCCGTCCCCAGCATCAGCACCGATGGGGAACACCAGAAAGAGATCGAACAGTGTGCCGAACTGACGTGTGACCTCATGCGGCAAACCGGCCTGAACAACGTTCAGGTTCTCCGCGCCGGCGCCTCCGGCCCCTACGCCTATGGCGAATGGCTCGGCGCTCCCGGCAAGCCGACCGTTTTCCTCTACTCCCATAACGATGTCCAGCCGGTCAACTTCCGCGAGGACTGGCAGAGCGATCCCTGGACGCTCACCGAGCGCGACGGCCGCTTCTTCGGCCGGGGCGCCGCGGACGACAAGGGCGCCATCGCCGTGCAGCTCGGGGCCATCGGGGCCTGGCTCAAGACGAAGGGAAGCCTGCCGGTCAACGTGAAGATGCTGTGCGAAAGCGAGGAGGAGGTCGGCTCCACCAACCTCGAGTCCTTCTTCCGCGAGAACCGCGAGCGTCTCCTCTCCGATGTCATCGTCGTCTGCGATACCGAGAACATCGACACGGGCCTGCCGTCGATCACCTATTCCCTGCGCGGCATCGTGGCGGCGCAGGTCGAGGTCCAGAGCGCGACCCAACCGAACCACAGCGGCATGGCCGGCGGCATGCTCGCCGATCCGGCCCTCGCTCTGAACGTGATCCTCTCCCGCCTCTACTGGAAGAACGGCAAGATCCCCATCCCCGGATTCTATGACCGCGTCCGCAAGCTGACGGGCCCGGAACGCCGCGCCTTCAAGAAGCTGCCCGGCACGGAGGAGAAATGGCGTGCCGACATGGGCGTCTTGCCCGAAGTGAAGTTCGCCCTCGAAGGCAAAAACCATCCGCACGAGCAAACCTGGCGGCGCCCCTCGGTAACCGTGATCGCCCAGGAAGCCAGCTCGATCAAGAACGCGTCGAACCAGGTCCTCCCCAAAGCGTCGGCGATCGTCAGCTGTCGCATCGTCCCCGACATGGATGTGGAACAGGTTTACGAGCAGCTCAAAGACATCTTGACCAAGGACCCGCCGTGGGGCGTCAAGGTGACCGTGAAGCCGGCGGGCAGCGTCAGCTGGTGGATGACCGATCCCAAGGGGCCCGCTTTCGACGCCGCCATGAAAGCGCTCAAGAAGGGGTACGGCGCCAAGCCCGTCGCCATCGGCTGCGGCGGCTCCATCGGCTTCGTCGGCCCCCTCGCCGAGCTCTTCGGCGGCGCCCCGGCCATCCTCCTGGGCATCGAGGACCCGCGCTCCAACGCCCACGCTCCCAACGAAAGTCTCGACGCCGGGGACTTCCGTAAGCTCACCGCGTCGCTGGCCCAGTTCTTCCACGAGGTCGCCGACTTCAAGGAAGAGAAGCCGAAGAAGGAGAAGCGGCCGGCCGTCCAGGAAGCGGCGAGCGACGCCGGGCAGCCGGCGTGAGCGCCTGCGTCTGATGGAGGGACGTCGTCCGCCCGGTTCTGCGAACCGGGGCTAAACGGGGCGGCGTTTATAATGATCCGATGACCCAAGGACACGTCGCGCTGGTGGGGGCCGGGCCGGGCCATCCCGGCCTGTTGACGCTTCGCGGCCTCGAGTTGCTGCGGCAAGCGGAGGTCGTCGTCTATGACAAGCTGGTCCCCGAGGCCATGCTGGCGCACGCGCCGGCTGGGATCGAGCGCATCTCGGTCGAGGAGTTCGGGGCTCATCATGCCGAGCGCTATCGGCCGGTGCAGCAGAGGCTCGTCGATCTCGCGCGGACAGGCAAGCGCGTCGTCCGGCTGAAGGGGGGCGATCCGTCTCTTTTTGGCCGGGTCGGCGAAGAAGCGCTGGCCCTGGCCGAAGCTGGCATCCCGTTCGAGATCGTGCCGGGCGTGACGGCCGCCCTCGGCGCCGCGGCCTATGCGGGCATCCCGCTGACCCACCGGGCCCATGCCAGCGCCGTCGCCTTCGTCACCGGGCACGAAGACCCCGCCAAACCGGAGACCTTGCTCGACTGGGACAGCCTCGCCCGTTTTCCCGGCGTGCTCGTCTTCTACATGGGGATGTCACGCCTGGAGAAGATCGTCGCCGCCCTGGTCGAGCGTGGCAAAGCCGCCAGAACGCCCGCGGCTGTAGTGCAAGGCGCCACCACGGGTGAGCAGCGAACGGTCGTCGCGCCGCTCGCCGACCTGCCGCAAGCCGTCCGCGCCGCCGGCCTCAGCGCTCCGGCCGTCGTCATCATCGGCCCGGTCGTCGAACTACAGGCGAGCCTCGATTGGTTCGACAAGCTGCCTCTGCGCGGCCGGCATATCCTCGTAACGCGGCCCAGAGATCAGGCAAGCGACCTGATGGATCGCCTGGCCGCTCTCGGCGCGGCGCCGCTGCTCTTGCCCGCCGTTGAGGTCAGACCTCCCTCCGATTGGGGGCCGATCGACCGAGTCATCGCGCGGATCGGCGACTACGACTGGCTGGTGTTCACCAGCGTCAACGGAGTCTCGTTCTTCCTCGACCGCCTGCTCGCGCTCGGCAAGGACCTGCGTGCGTTAGGCCGCATCCGTATCGCCGCCATCGGTCCCAGAACCGCCGAGCGCTTGGCGGAATACCATTTGCGGGCGGACGTCGTGCCGCAGCGTTATCACTCCGAGGATCTGGCGGCGAGCCTGGCGCCGCTGTTGAAAGCGGCCGATCGGGTGCTGCTGGCGCGAGCCGACCGGGGCCGCGACATCCTGCGCGAAGCGCTCCATGCCAAAGCGGACCTCGAACAGATCGCCGTTTACAGGCAGGTCGACGCCATTCCGGAGAATCACGCGGCGCTGGATCAGTTGCGGCGCGGTGACATCGACGTCATCACGTTCACGAGCTCGAACATCGCCCGCGCCCTCCTGTCCCGCCTGGACGAGACGAGCCGTGAGCACATCCATTTGGGCCGGACCCGACTTGCCAGCATCAGCCCGATCACAAGCGCAGCCATCAGCGAACTGGGGTTTCCGGTCGCGATCGAGGCCCGGGCCGCGACGGTGGACGCGCTGGTGGTGGCCGTCGTCGAGGCGTGCGCCGCAGCGCCATCTTAGTGGTCGATAACAGCCGCCGAAAGCGCGACCGGCGCCTGAGCGGCATGTTCTTTGCTCGCCCGAAAGACGCTCGCCTAAGACACGGGCGCCCGTCCCAATCCGAGGGAGCGACTAGTGACTCGAGTTACCGCAAAAACGTTAATCGTGGAAGACGACAAGTTCGCCCGTCGCTCGCTGACCGATATCCTCAGAAATCGCGGCTTCGAGGTGGAGGCCGTCGAAGATGGGCAACAAGCGTTACAACTTCTGCGCAACCAGTCGCCTCCCGACGTGATCCTTCTGGACATGTTGCTTCCCAAGGTGGACGGGTGGCGCTTTCTGCAGGAGTTTGACCGGCTCAACGTCCGACCGAAGCCCTGGATCATCATCACGACCGGTTCCCCCGGCCTGGGGCGGGAATGGGCCGCCGACCACGGCTGCGCCGGTTTCTTGACCAAGCCGATCGATGAAGAGGAACTTTTCGACGAGATTCAGCGCTGCCTCAACAAAACAGTCGAGGCGAACCTAACCGAAGACTCCAGGCCCGATCCGTTGTAACGCGTCATGATTTCACAACCGTAGCGTGGACTTCAGTCCACGCGGATTCTCCAGGCCGCGTGGACTGAAGTCCACGCTACGACCAGTTCTGCCGGTCACGCGGTCACGACCAAGACAGTGGCTCTGTGCCGCGCCGTCGGTTACGATCCTGCCATGAACGCCTCTTACGCTCATGGCCCCTCCTCGCTTCCTTTGCTTGGCGAAACCATCGGCGCAAACCTGCGCCGCACGGTCGAATGCTGCCCCGACGCCCCCGCCCTGATCGCGTGCGGCTCGTCGGGAACGTACCGCGCGACCTACCGGGAGTTCTGGGACCAGGTTTCCCAAGCGGCACGCGCCCTGCTCGCGCTTGGCATCCGCCAGGGGGACCGCGTCGGCGTCTGGTCGCCCAACCGCTTCGAATGGGTGATCCTGCAATACGCGACCGCTCGCGCCGGCGCCATCCTGGTCAACATCAACCCGGCCTACCGCACCGCCGAACTGGAGTTCGCCCTCAACCAATCCGCCGTCCGCGTCCTCTTCCTGTCGCGCGGTTTCCGCCACACGGACTATCGCCCCATGCTGGAAGAAGTCCGCCCGCGCTGCAAGGCGCTGGAGAAATCCCTTGTCCTCGATGACGACTGGCCGGCCTTCCTGCGCCACGCGGACGCCAGCCCCGCCTCGGCCCTTGCCGAGCGCGAGGCCGCCCTGCAATTCGATGACCCGATCAACATCCAGTACACCTCGGGCACGACCGGTTTCCCGAAGGGCGCCACCCTGTCGCACCATAACATCCTCAACAACGGTTTTTTCATCGGCGCAGCGCTGGGCTACACCAGCGCGGATCGCGTCTGTATCCCCGTCCCCTTTTACCATTGTTTTGGCATGGTCCTGGGCAATCTGGCCTGCACGACCCATGGCGCCTGCATGGTCATCCCCGGCGAGGCCTTCGCGCCGCGTCCGGTGCTCGAAGCCGTCCAGGCCGAGCGCTGCACGGCGCTTTATGGCGTTCCGGCGATGTTCATCGCCATCCTGGAGGATCCCGACTTCGCCGGTTCCGACCTCTCGACGCTGCGCACCGGCATCATGTCCGGTTCTCCCTGTCCGATCGAGGTGATGAGACGCGTCGTGGAGCGCATGCACCTGCCCGAGATCGCCATCGCCTACGGCATGACCGAGACTTCACCCGTTTCGACGATGAGCGCCCGCGACGACTCCCTCGCGCGCCGCGTCGGCACGGTGGGCCGCGTCCTGCCGCACGTCGAGATCAAGATCGTCGATCCGCTGGGCCACGTCGTTGCCCGCGGCGTTCCGGGCGAACTGTGCACGCGCGGCTACAGCGTGATGCTCGGCTACTGGAAGGATGAGGCGGCGACCCGCGCCGCCATCGACGGCGCCGGCTGGATGCACACCGGCGACGTGGCAACCATGGACGAGGAGGGCTACGTCAACATCGTCGGCCGCATCAAGGACATGATCATCCGCGGCGGCGAGAACATCTACCCGCGCGAGATCGAGGAGTTCCTGCACCGCCATCCGGGCGTGAGCGCGGCCCAGGTCATCGGCGTGCCCAGCGTGAAGTACGGCGAGGAGGTGATGGCGTGGATCAAGCCGGCCCCAGGGGCGCAGCTCAGCGAGGAAGAGCTGGTCGCGTTCTGCCGCGGCCGCATCGCGACCTACAAGATCCCGCGCTACTGGAAGCAGGTGGACGAGTTCCCGACCACGGTGACGGGGAAGGTGCAGAAGTTCCGCATGCGCGAGCAAGCCATCGCGGAGCTGGGGCTGGAGGCCGCGTCGCGAATGCGGACGGCGTAAATCGTCGGCGGGACTATCGACAACTGTGACCTAGCGCGCCTTCGCCAGCCGTTTCCGGGCATGGTCCGCCCACGGTCCGAGCGGCTCCAGGCTCAGGTATTCCTTCCAGTGAGGCCGGGCCGAGCCAGGACGACCGAGGGTATCGAGAGCGTCGGCGAGGTTGTAATGCGCGTCGGCGTAGGCCGGCGTGATCTTGAGCGCCTGGCGATAGGCTTTGAGCCCTTCGTCGACCTGGCCCAGCTCGAGGAGCACGTTTCCCAGGTTGTTCCAGGCCTCCGTGAAATCATGCTCCAGCTCGACCGCTTGCCAGAAGCGCTCGGCCGCCTGGCCGAGCTGTCCCAGACCGTAGAGAACGTTGCCGAGATTGAAACAGACCTCGGCGTTCGGCCCCCCGACATAGAGCGCCTGGCGATAGGCATGGGCCGCTTCCGCCGCCTGTCCCTGCTCTTCCAGAGAAACGCCTTCCTGCCGCCAGCGTTCGGCGGTCAGCGAAGCCGGCTCGCGTTCCAGCGCGGCGGCGGGGTTGTCGTCGCCGGCGAAATCGAACTGCAGCTGGCCAGTGGGATCAACGAGCTGGCCGTCGTCGAGGCGCCAGAGGACCTGGCCGCCGCGTTCGAGCAGTTGCAGTTGCGTGAGGGAATGGCCCAGCGAGGGGAGCCAGCGTGCGAGCTGTTCGAGGCTCGTGCGGAGCCGTTCCAGCGGCACGCCGGAGCGGACGAGGTCCCAGAGCGTCTTGACGCCGGTGACCTGGTGGAAGTCGAAGTAGGGCATGGCGGCGACGGTGTCGACCGGCTCGACCAGGCCGGCGCGCATCCAGGAGCGGAGCCGGTCGCGCGGGAGCTTGAGAAGGCGGCACAGCTGGGCGAGGGAGAAACGCTGATGGACGCCGCGTGTCGAACCTTCGAGGCCGAGCTGGGCCAGCCAGTCCTCCTCGGTGACGATCGTGACGGCGGCCCCCCCCTGTTGCAAGCGCCGCGCCTTCTCCAGCTTGCGCGAGAGCCGGCCGTTCTCCTGAAGGGGCCAGCCCTCCTGACCGACGACGAGGGTCCCGGTATCGCGGCTGACGCCGCGCTGGAACAGGCCGCCGCGCTCGTGGACAAGGGCGGCGGCTTCGGCCCGCGTCATGGACGCCAATTTGCCCGTGAAGGCGATCTGCAGTTTCCGGGTTGTGCGCGCGGATGGCATGGCGAGGCGGGCATCGTGCCGCCCTTCTCCTGAAGGATTGCGGATCTTCGAGAGTCTTTACTCGGCTTCATCCTCGAGCTGCGACAGCAGGTCGCGGATGTTTTCCGGGTTCGGCATCCGGTAGGGGCCTTCGTCCTTCATCATCACGCTGTAATCCGGACTGGCCTCGCGTTTCTCCTTCTTTTTTTTCTTCTTTTTCTTCTCCCTGTCCTCCTCGACGTTCTCCGCCGCATTCGCGTCCGCGTCAAGACCGGCCAGGATGTCCTGCGCGACCGGAGCGTCGAGCGGCGCCAGCCCCGGCATATCCGTGGTGTTCGCCTCCTGAGCCGCGGCTTGCTCCAGGTCGGCCGGAGAGAATTGCACCTCGAACGTCACCGGCCCGACCGTAAGCCGGTCGCCGGGCTGCAGCGCGGCGCTTTGCAGGGAGACGCCGTTGACGACCGTGCCGTTGGCGCTGCCGAGATCCTCCACCTGAAGGACGCCGGCGACGATTCTCAATCGACAATGCTGCCGGCTGACCGCGGCGGCCGGAATACGCAGTCCGCAGCCCTTCTGCCGGCCGATCACCATCTCCCGCTCTTTCATGACGAAGGCGCGTTTCTTGGCGGCTCCGGCGCGAATCACGAGCTTGACGTCCATCGCTACATCCAGAGATGTGTGGTTCGATCATTCCGAATGTTAGTCATTGCGGCGCCGGGGAGACCGTCAGTAATCGTCGTCGAACTCGTTCCAGCCGAGATCGGCCGCGGCGTGACTCGTCTTGCCGAAGATCGCGAGGTGCTCGATCAGCAGGGCGCCGTTCACAGACAGGGCGAAAACGATCGTGAGCCAGAACCAGGGGGTCGTGCAGACATCGAGCCGGTCGATCGCGCCCATGCCGGGGCCGGGGAACATGATGGGCGGGCGCGGCATCGCTCCCGGACCGGCGGCACGCAGTTTGAGGTTGACCGCTTCGACGCGACTTGCCACCGGAAAACCGATGCTGAACTGGATGAGCAGCAGCGTCATGCCCACGAGCGCCGGCCCCGCGGTCAGCACGATGCGCAGGACGCCGGTGTGCAGCGCCAGGCCGCAGATGAAGCCGGCGAGGATTAGCACGCCGAAGCCGATGGCCAGGAACGACGGCGCGACGTTGCCGTCCTCGCCGGCGCGGCGCAGCGCCGGCTCCATCTCGGCGTTGATCGTCTCGGCAAAGCCGCCGTAGCAGAGCTGGAGCCCGTTCTGATAGGCCACGGTGCTCGGCCCGCAGCGGATGTCGATCCAGGGGAGAAAGAAGAAGAAGATGCAGAGCAGGAAGAAGCTCGGCGTCACCAGGCGGCCCGGAAACTGCCCCGGCGGGCCGGTGGTCGCGGCGACAGAGGGATAGGGCGCGTCGTCGTAAGCGGGTCGGCGGCGTCGCATGCGTTCGGAAGGCCCTTCGCCCGGCCGCATGACGCTGCGGGCCGGGAGCCAATCGGGCATGCCATCGCACCAGACGAGGTCGTCCGGATGGATGACGCGGTCACGCAGCATGTTCTGAAACGTTTCCGCGGAGTAAGGCCCTCTACGGTCGTCGCCGTGCATGACAAACCATGATGCGGCCATATCGCACCTTCGCCCAGGCGCTCCGACGAGGCCCAAGCCCTCTGAAACCAAGGACGGTAACCCAAGGTTGGGAGATCGATCCCGTTTTGTGATTGTCGCCGGATGCGGCCGGAAATTCCACTGGTCTTTCCTTGAGCGTCTCGGCACAATAGGGACTTCATGGATCCGCTCTGCTATGAGAAAGGAGACTGGACCTTGTCCCTCTTTTGTTAGCAGAGCCCGCGGACGTGCAAACAGAGGACATTCCCCACAGGGGCGTTCACGCCCCTCGCACCCCAAGGGACGACGCTCATGAGAAGGTTGACGCTGGCCGCGACGCTGCTTCTGCTGGGTCTGTGTGCCCCCGCCTCCGCGCTCGAGATCAAGAACGTGCGCAACTGTTACGCTCCGCCGTTCCTTGGCGCCACCCGGCCCAACCTCAAGATCCTCGGCGGCGACGTGGTCTTCATCACCTACGACATCGACGCGCTCACGGTCAGCGCCAAGACGGGCAAGGTCAGCTTCATCAGCACGCTCGAGCTCATCGGTCCCGACGGCAAGCAGATCTTCAGCAAGGACACGCCCAACGAGCTGATCCCGCAGCTCGGCAGCACGACGATCCCCGGCGAGATCAACATCGATATTCCGCCCGCCCAGAAGCCGGGCAAGTACCTCATCAAGATGACCGTCACCGACAAGGAAGCCAAGGAGACCAAGGCCTTCCAGTATCCGTTCGAGGTGCTGGAGCCCGCCTTCGGTATTGTCGGCTTCACCGCGCCCGCCTTTGGCCTGGTCGGCACCTACCAGGACACGCAGTTCGCGCTCGTCAACATGAAGCTCGACGACAAGAAGCTGTGCAAGGTCGACCTCCTCATGCGCGTCCTCGACGAAGGGGGCAAGGAACTCAGCAAGATCCAGGCGAGCTTTCCCAAGGACCTTCCCGCCGATGTCGACCTCGGCAAAGCGAACTTCCTCTTCTGGCGCTACCCCGTCTACCTGAACCGCACCGGCCGTTTCACCGTCGAAGTCTCCGCCAAGGACACGGCGGGCGGCGGCGCCGTCACTCTGAGCTATCCCTTCCGCGTCATCGACGCGACCAGCGTCATCGGCAAGTAGTACAATAAAGAGGCCGCCCTCAACCCAAGCCCCTCTCCCCAATTCCGGGGAGAGGGTCGGCGAAGGCATCCATGAACACGCAGCTTGACGAACGCATCGCCCAGTTTCGCAAGATGGCCAACGATGACCCGGACAACGAGCTGGGTCATTTCCGTCTCGGTCAGCTGCTCATGGAGGCGGGGCAATGGGATGACGCCGTCGCGTCCTTTCGCCGCACCCTCGAGCTCTCGCCCCATTTCTCGCGCGTGTTCCAGTTCTTGGGCCAGTGCCTTATCCAGCTCGGCCGCAAGGACGACGCCATCGGCGTCCTCACGGAAGGCTACGCCGTCGCCGACGAGCGCGGCGACAACATGCCGCGCGACGAGATGGGCAAGCTCCTCGTCCAGCTTGGCCGGCCGGCCCCCGAGCCCAAAAGGCGGCAGGCGGCGTCCGAGGCGGGAGGCGGTTTTCGATGCCAGCGACCCGGCTGCGTCGCCGGAGCCCACGCCCATCAGCTGCCGAAGCCGCCCATGAACGACGAGCTCGGCAGGCAGATCCACGACAAGGTCTGCGCTGATTGCTGGGAATACTGGCTGCGCAATCTGTCCATCAAGGTCATCAACGAGATGCGCCTCGACCTGTCCTCGGAAAAGAGCGTCGAGGTCTACGACCAGATCATGCGCGAAACGCTTGGCCTGACATGATTGACTCTCCGGCATTCCTGACAGACGACGAGCGCTCCTCCCGAACGGATCCGGCAGGCCAGACGCACGACTATTTCCTCGTCACCCACGGCAAAAGCGCGGCTCTAGCCAGCTTCCAGACGGAGACGCCGCTCGCCCTACGCCGCGGCGACCCTGTTCTCGTCCGCACCGGCCGCGGGCTCGAGATCGGCGCCGTGCTCGGTCCCGCCTCCGTCCAACAGTCGCGTCTGATCGGTCACGGCGGCGCTCTGGTGCGCCGTTTGACCGCGCGGGATAGCGCCGTTGTCGCCGCCCAGCGGGCACAGAGTGACCGCCTTTTCGCCGAGGCCCGCAGGCGCGCCGCGCAACTGTCCGCGTCGTTCGAAGTGCTCGACGTCGACCTCGCCTTCGACGAAAGCGAGGCCGACCTCCTGGTTGTCGCGGCCGCCGACGTGGACGCGGCGCCGCTGGTGGCGGAACTCGAGGCGACCTTTAGCCTTCGCATCCGATTGTACAACCTCGCCGGCGATATGCCCTCGAGTGGCAAGGAAAGCTGCGGCCGGCCCGACTGCGGCAGCCACGACGCGGACGGCTGCTCATCGTGTGGCTCGGGCGGCTGCGCCACAGGAGGCTGCGCCACGGGTTGCGGTAGCGCCGACGTCGACCTGCGCCCCTACTTTGCCCACCTGCGCGAGCAGATGCACGAGCAGCGCCGCGTCCCCTTGGCGTAACGAGCGACGGAGCGCGTGCCTTCAATACCACGGAATGTCATGTCTCGCAAACGCATCCTCTCCGTAGGCCAGTGCGGCGCCGACCACTACGGCATCAGCGCCTTCCTGCGCTCCCACCTCGAAGTCGACGTCGAAGCCGCCCACTCCGCCAACGAGGCCATCCAGACCCTCAAACGCGGCGGCTACGACCTCGTCCTCGTCAATCGCCTCCTCGACCGCGACGGCAGCCGCGGCCTCGACCTCATCCGCCACATGAACGCCGATCCGGATTTGAAGCGCACGCCGGTGATGCTCATCTCGAATCACGAGAACGCGCAGCAAGAGGCGCTGGCGGCGGGAGCACTGCGGGGTTTTGGCAAGGCGGAGATGGATGACGCCGCGGCGAAACGGGTCAAAGCCGCGCTATCCGGAGAGGCGTGAGCTACCGATTGGCGACTCGCCACTCCTCTTGGAACGTTTGCTCCAAACCAGCCAGGAATCGGTCCACGTCCTCCGTCGACTGGCGCGGGCGAGATTGATAGAAGGCCTTCGGCGTTCCGAGATGGTTCTCCAACCTTTGGATCAATTCAACACAATCTGCGCGAAGCGACAGGATGCTCGCTGCGTCGTTGTGGACTTGATCGAGACTCCACTTACGGAACGACGCCATTTCGGTAACGACGTGAATCAACTCTTCGCATTTGGCTCGCAACGCCGCGAAGATCGCACGCGCCATTGGGTCACTACCGGCCGTCTGAATGCCTTCTTCGAGATCTCCCAGGTCATCGCAGAGCTTGTTCGCTAACTTCGCGACAAAGCCCTCCGCTGCTTGCTGCAGAATTCCCAAGTGAATGCCATTGAGCAGGAGGGCGTCGAGCGAGAGCGCGACGCGGTAAATCGTCCCCTGCAGTTCTTGCGCCGCCAGCGACGAAGCTGCTTCGTGTCCTGCCATGAGTTGACGGTCTCGCGCGAACTCCGCTTCGATGTGAGCGACTTCAGCCGGATCGCACAAGCCCATGGCTCCTCCACGCTCGAGCCATCACGCCGGCGTCCGGTCCCACAGAGGCTTGAACGCCTCCTCCCGATGCCGCTGCTGCCCGACCGCGTCCATGAGGCACATCATGGCGCGGCATTGCTCGGCGAAGCCTGTCGCCAGGTCCCCCTTCTCCGTTTTCGCCTTTCCCTCCGCCAGGCGGCGGCGGTATTCGTCCCAGTCCGCGTCCCAGCGCCGCTCGCGGATACGCTCCTCCAGCACTTTCAGCGCCTGGTCCAGCCGCGCCAGAAGCGCCGGCGTGATCGAGCAATCCGCCGTGCGGTGAATCTGCGCCGGCCGTGCCGGCGGTTCCACGACCGGAGGGTGCGCCGCTTCCGTGTAGTTCTGGAAGAGCAGCCCGCCCAGGCCGCCGATCAGGACGATCGCGGCGAACAGGAACATGATCAGCTCGCCGCGCCAGCCGTTGTACGTGAGGAGGATCGCTAGACCCGCGAGCAGGATGCCGACCAGGAGCAGCCCCAGCGGCCAGGGAGCGCGGTGCACGACTTGCGACCAATCGATCGGGCGGCGTCGCGGCCGGGCGAGCGGCGTCGGCGTGTCGGCGTCAAGGGCCCCCGCCGCGGCGCCCCGCACGCGGATCACGACGACCGTGATGTTGTCCGGACCGCCTTGCAGGTTCGCCAGGTGGATCAGGAAGCGACAGGCTTCGTCCGGCGGCAAGGCCTGGGCGATGGCGCCGATTTCCCGGTCCGTCACCTGCCCGGACAGGCCGTCGCTGCAGACAACGTAGATGTCGCCCGGGCGCATCGGATAGGGGCCGTCCACGTCGACCTGAACGATCGGCTCCGGACCGAGGGAGCGGATGATGACGTTGCTCGGCACTCCCTGGATGTCTTCGGGGTCCTTCTTTTGCCGCCGCGCCAGCTCCCAGATGAGACTGTGATCGAAGCTGATCTGCTCGATCTTGTCGCCGCGGACGCGATAGGCCCGGCTATCACCGACGTGCCCGAGCCAGACCCCCTCCGGCCGTAGCAGGATGGCGGTCGCGGTGGTGCCCATCCCCTCGAACTCGCGGTTCTGCTGGCCGCGGGTGTGAATGGTGAAGTTCGTTTCGGTGAACGCCTTGCGCAAAGCGGGGACCGGTCCGTCGTGAGCATGCTTGCCGTAGATGTGGGGGATGCTGTCGACGGCGATCTTGCTGGCGAGCTCACCGACGGCGTGCGCGCCCATCCCGTCCGCCACCAGGAAAACGTGGCCGCGCTGCTGCCACTGATCGGTATCGGTGGCCGGCAGGGCGACATGGGCATCCTGGTTGTGGCTGCGGCGAATGCCGACGTCCGTCGCGCTCGCGTACTCGATGTCTTCGAAGCCAATCACCCTGCGACCCCGGAGCTTCCTCGGTTCTCTGTTCTTTAATGCTATCTGATCCGGCGCCGGTTGCAACGATTCCCCGGCGCCTTTGGTGGGCTTTGCAAAGCAAGAGGGGACAGTCCCTCTCGACCCGGCGAAAGCCCCGGGTTTTTCGCTCCAGCGCATGGGACAGTCCCCTTTTGCGTTGCAAGCCCCTTGGCGCGCGGGACGCAACGCCCGAGGGATCCTGAGCTTGGGACGAGGGCGCCGCCGAGCGGGTTCCCGTCGCGACGTGCCGGCATCGCAAAAAGCACAATTGACGCCGACGCCCATTCGTGTTATCCGATGTCCCCCTTTTTCCCGGATGACAGGCCGGCGGCATCCGCCCCGGTTCCGCCACCCGCGGGGCTGAACGGGGAGGCTCCCAATGAACGCAAGAATCGCCTGGGCCGGACTCGCGCTGCTCCTTTTCTTCACCGGGGGGTGCGTCGAGCGCCGCTTCGTCATCACCAGCGATCCGCCCGGCGCCATCGTCTACGACGAGAACAACAACCCCCTCGGCGCCACGCCGGTCGACAAACCGTTCACCTACTACGGGAAGTACCGCTTCACGCTGGTGAAGGACGGCCACCAGACAACCGTCATCGAGCAGGACGTCAAGGCCCCCTGGTACGACGTCTTCCTCGTCGATTTCGTCAGCGAAAACCTCCTGCCCTTCACGCTGCGCGACGTGCACCGCATCGGCGGCGACACCGGCGTGCCCCTGGCGCCGGCCCAGATTCCACCCCCCGAGCCCGTGCTGAAGTCCGCGTCCGACCTGCGCGTCTTCGGTCGCAGCATCGGCGTGCCGCTCCCGGCGTCGGAGGTCCGATCCGGTTTGCTGCCGAAATAGGGGAACCACGGAACACACGAAAGGCACGAAAAGAAGAGAGGAGACAAGGCCTCCTCTCTCTTCGCTTTTTCTTCCTCTTTTTCTTGTTTCTTTCGTGTCTTTCGTGTGTTCCGTGGTTATCGCCGGGACGCGATCGTCAGGGTTGGCAGCAGGATGGGCGCCGGACGCTCCGCGACGGCGGCCGGGCGGATCGCGCCGGCTGCGCCGCGCTTGCCCAGCTCGCTGCGGATGTAATCGAGGGCCTTCTCGAGCACGACGTCTTTGACCTCGGTCTTCTTGGCGTCCTTGGCCTCGGGTTCCTTGCCCTTGTCATGCACGATGTCCCGTTCGCGGCGCCAGATGAGCCAGTCGCGGAACTGGTCGTCCGTCAGGTTCACCTCGTAACCCGGGTCGGGATGCACGCCCCATTCCTTCTTGTCGTCCTTGTTCCAGACCGGGGACTCGCGGTTGATGTTGCGCGGCTTGCGCTTGCCATCTTCCTCGCGACCGGGCGGGAAATAGAGGGCGGTGGTGATCTTGAGCGCCGACTCACCGTTCTCCATCGGGATCATGTTCTGCACGCTTCCCTTGCCATAGCTGCGCTCGCCGACGATGATCGCGCGGAAGTAGTCTTGAAGCGCCGCGGCCAGGATTTCAGCGGCGCTGGCGCTGCCGCGGTTGATGAGGATGGCGATCGGATAGTCGGTCTGGGGCGTGAAGCCGGGGACCGGCGGACTCGACTTGTAGCTGTGGTCCTCCGCCTTGGTCCGGCCCTTGGTGCTCACCACCGTCTTCCCGTCCGGTAGAAAGAGCGAGCTGACTTCGACGGCCGCCTTGAGCAGCCCGCCGGGATTGCCGCGCAGGTCGAGAACGAGCCCCTTCATGCCGAGCTTTTGCAGCGACTCGACGACCTTGACCATGTCGGCGGCGGTCGTCTCGCTGAAGGAATTGATGCGGATGTAGCCGATCCTCAGCTTGGGATCGATCATGAAGTCCCATTCCTTGAGGTTGACGGGATCGCGGCGGTCCCCCATCACGCTTTCGATGTGGATCTCGCGTCGGGTGATCATCTTGTCTTCCGAGGTCTTGGAGCCGTTGTGCTGGACCGTCAGCTTCACCTGCGTGCCGGGCTCGCCGATGATGCGCCGCTTCGCTTCCTCGATGTCCATTTTTTCGGTCTTGGCGCCGTCGATGCCGACGATGCGGTCTCCGGCCAGGATGCCCGCCTCGTACGCGGGCGAGCCGATGACGGGGGAGATGACGTACAGCTGCTCGTATTTGTTGAGGCCGATCTGGATGCCGACGCCGATGAAGCGGCCGGTGCTCTGCGTCTTGAACTCACGGTAATCCTGCTTGTTGTAGAAGTAGGAGTGCTGGTCGAAGTCGCGCAAGCCGCCGTTCACCATGTTCTCGATGAGCTTGCGGACGTCCTCCGGCTTGAGCTCCTTGGCGTACTTTTGCTGGATCTCCTCCAGGATGTCGACCACCAGCTTGTAGTTCTCGTGCTTCTCCTGGAGCGTGCTCGCCGGTGTCGGCAGCGTCATGAACATCGACAAGCCGACCAGACCGAAGGCAAGAAGGACAACGAGCCAGGCGAGGTTCGAGCGCGACATCGGCGGTTTCCTTGTAAAGAGAGGGCGGCGAGCGAACCGGCGCATTATACCAGCGCCGAAAAAACCGGGGCGAGGCGACTTTGTCCTGTGGCCACCCCGGAGTCTGGTGTGAGGGGGTCGTGAGATGAGGCGAATTAAGTTGGGGAAATGCAAGAGCTTGTGTCGCGGGGTTTCAAGAAAGGCGTGAGAACGAATCCGGTTATTGAGACGAATCCAGCATCGCAGCCATGTCGAAGCGCCCGCAGCGGTCCGGCGAGGCGTCGCGGGTTCGGGCCAATCCGGCTTTCCGGCCGGTGCGGTAGTCGTTATACGAGCCGCCTGTTCCCTCGAGGTCAGGCATGATCCCGCAAGAGAAAATGACGCCGGCGCCCGACAGCCCCCGGCGCCCCGCGCTTGCCTTCCTTCTCCATGTCTCCATTCCCTGTCTTGTTCTTCTCGTTCTCCTGCGCGGATTCGTTTTCGAGACTTTTTATGTCCCCACCGGCAGCATGGCCCCGACCTTGCACGGCGAGCATCGCCTCTGCTCCTGCCCGCGCTGCGGCAACGAGGTGATCGTCGGCAAGCACGCCGGGGACGCGGGGGGGGCCGCCGCCGAGCGCTTCTATCGTAAGGCGTTCTGTCCCTGGTGCGGCGAAAGCATCCCCGTGGCCGGCGCTCCCCTGCGCTCAGGCGAGCGCGTCCTCGTCGACAAGTTCGCCTATCTCTGGCGCCTGCCGCGGCGCTGGGAGATCGTCGTCCTCTGGATCAACGGCGAATATGTCATCAAGCGCGTCCTCGGCCTCCCGGGCGATGAGGTGGAGTTGCGCGGCGGCGACGTCTACATCGACGGCGCCCTGCTGCGCAAGAGCTGGGAGGAAATCGAAGCGCTGCGCATCCCCCTTTTCGATCAGGACCTTCCCGGTCCCGATGGCTGGCGCGAGCGCTGGGAACAAACCAAAGACTCTAGCGCCCAACCAGTTGAGAACGCGATTGCTTCGCGGCTTATTGCGGAGGGCGTTACGCGAATTCCGGGCTCCGCTCTCCGCCTCGAAGGGGCAACCCGGTTCGCTTATCGCAACTTTTCCTACGCCGAAGCAAAATGCCTCCCGCTCACCGACGAACAAGCCTATAACGGCGCCCTGCACGCCAACTGGGAGACCGTCCACGACTTCAGTGTCAGCGCCCAAGTCCTACGCAGGAGTGAAGCCGGCGCCGTGACGTTCGCTCTTAACGACGGGGAAGACATCGTCTCCGTTCGCCTTCCGCTTACGGGCCACGCCCCGGTCCGAATCCAGCGACAGAAAGAGACGCTCGCCGAAGTGGATTTCGCGATGCCGACCGGCGCCTTCACGCTCGATCTCGCCTTTGTCGACCGGCGAATCCTCGTTCGCATCGATGGCCGCGCGGTTGGAGAGCCGGTCGATCTGCCCCCCGCGACGCGACGCCTCCCGGTCACGCTTCCCCTGGGCATCGCGGCGGAGGGCGCGGACGTGGAGGTGCGCCGCGTAAAATTGTATCGTGACGTGCATTACACCCAGGCCGGCGTCAACGCGGTGCGTGGCCGGTCTGTTCAATTGGGTACCGGCCAATATTTTGTTCTGGGTGACAATTCGGGCCGCTCCGAAGACAGCCGCTTCTGGCGGGACCAGGGCGCCGTCCCGCACGACGCCTTTATCGGCCGGGTGCTGAACCATTGACCGGCGCCGCAAAGAGGTCCGGCTGCTCTCAGCGTGCAAGAAGACGCATCAAAGGTGAAAGATGTCCAAGCCGGATGGCAGACCTGAGGAAGGCATCGCATCCGGCGCCCCGCCGGGCAGAGGGAGCCACGAGGTTGTCCTCGGCGCTCCCAAGCCGGGTCGCGCCGCGCCGCCCCCCTACGCGCGGCCGCCGGAGATCGCGCGTCCCAAGACGGGGGACAGTGGCGTGCGCGAAACCGTCGAGACGGTTGTTTTCGTCGTCGTTCTCGTCCTTCTCCTCAAGACGTTCCTCGCCGAGGCGTTCGTGATCCCGACCGGCTCGATGGCCACCACCCTGCTCGGCTATCACATGGAGACCGCCTGCGACAAGTGCGGCTATAAGTATGTCGTGAACGCCAGCTCGGAGGCCGAAGGGGATTCGAAGATCCTCGGCTCCTGGTGCCCCAACTGCCAAGCCTACAACCCCCCGCCCGGAGCCGGTCCATGAAACGCCGCGTCTGGTATCTCCTGCTCGCCGTGTGGACGGCCCTGAGCGCGGGCTGCGGTCAAGGCCCGTGGTCGAGCGGCGACCGCGTCCTCGTCTCCAAGTGCATGTACGACACCGACCTGTCGAAGCCGCGCCGCTTCGACGTCGTCGTCTTCAAGTACCCCGTCCGCCCCATCGAGCGCGGCGTCCCCAAGAACTACATCAAGCGCCTCCTCGGTCTGCCGGGTGAGATCCTCGCCATGCTCTTCGGCCGCATCTTCGTGCTGGAAGCGCAGGACGGCGAGATGCTCTTCCCGGAGCCGCAGATCCTCACCACCAAGGACGGCCGCACGCTCAAGGGCTTTGTCGTTTCCAAGGACGACAAGAAAACGGTCTTCGAGCACGTCAGCTTCGGCCCCCAGCGCTACGCCGAGGAAGAGTTCGGCAACGACCAGATCGAGAAGTTGACGCCGATTCCGATGGCGGACCGCTGGAAGCACCGGCCGCCGGTGAACGAATTCGACCTGGCGCACAAATGGGGCGACCCGCGCTTCGAGCGTTTCCGCCGCACCGTGGACGAGACGGATTTCGATAACGACTTCGACTTCCTCTACGAAGACCACCCCTGGGCCAAGAAGTGGTTCAACGAAGGCAAATTCAAGGTCCTGCGCAAGCCGCCGGAAGTGATGCTGGCGATGCGGCGCATTGTCTTCGATAACGATTTTCAGCCGAAGGACCTCTCTGAGCCGCGCTTCCGCCGCTGGCAGCCGGCGCCGGAGAGCGCCTGGAAAGCCGACAACCCGACCGATTTCTCCACCGAGGCCCGCAAGGACAAAGACGTCTCCTGGATGCGCTATCAACATCTCGTGGTGAAGGGAGACCGCGGCGCGCCGCGCGCCATGCCCGCCGCGCCCCGGCCGCAGCTCATCACCGATTTCTACGGTTACAACGCCGTCGACGACGTCCGCCGCGGCGAGCCCTATCCCAACTGGGCCGGCGACCTGATGCTCGACTGCAGCGTCGAGGTTCTCGAGCCGCGCGGCGAGTTCTGGATGGAACTCAGCCGCGGCATCGACCGCTTCCAGGCCCGCTTCGATCTGGCGACCGGCCAGTGCACGCTGCTCCGCGTCAGCGGCGAAGGCAAGGAACGCAAGACGACGGGGGTCGCGACGGTCGACACGCGCATGAAGGCAAAGGGAACCTACAATGTGAAGTTCGCCAACTTCGACGCTCGACTCATGGTCTGGATCGACCGTGATATTCCGTTCGAGCCGGGCCACGCGGACTACGACCCGCCCGAAGCCCCCAAACCGGGCGAGTTCACCGGCAAGACCGAAGCGCAGATCACGGAAGCCCTCGCCCGCCGCCGCGGCCCTACCCTCAACGACCTCGAGCCCGCCAGCATCGGCGTCAAGGACGCCGCCGTTCGCGTGACGCACTTGCGGCTCTGGCGCGACACCTACTACACGCGCGGCGGCTCCGGCAGCGACGAGAGCGTGCCGCGCGGCAGCGAATCCATCGTCAGCGGCGAATCCTGGGACGCCTACCGCCGCCTCGAGCCGCGCTGCTATTACGTCCAGCCTGGTCATTTCATGTGCCTGGGGGATAACAGCACGATGAGCTCCGACGGCCGCGAATGGGGCCTCGTCCCCGATCGCCTCATGCTCGGCCGCGCCCACGCCGTTTATTTCCCCTTCAACCGCGCGGGCCCGATCAAGTAAGTGCGCCGGGGCGGGTGGAAGCGCTGCAAAGCTTCTACCCAGGGCGGCAACGCGGCCGTCAGCTACTTTCCGCGCAGGCGCTCCACCTCAATCAGGACGCGGCGCGCTCCCGGGTCGTCGCGATACAGAGCGTCGAGAGCCTCAAGGGTTTTCGTCGCTTCGGCACGTTTGCCGGCCGCGCGCAGGGCGGCGGCGCGTTTCAAGGCCGGCTGCGCCGCCTCCCAGATCTGGGCGACCCGTTCCTTGCTTTCCAACTCGTCGAGGCCCCGCTCCGCTTTCTTGACCCAGTCGCGTTCGGCGTCGTTGGCGCCGAACACCGTGATGAGGTCGCTCCAGAGCTTGCGCGCTTGCCCCACCTTGCCTTCCTCGAGCAGGCGCTCGCCGAGGTGGTAAAAGCGCTGCGCCTCACTGGGGCGCGGCGAGCGCGCGGTTTCCAGCTGGATCTTGTAGTCGCGCAACTTGTCCCGATATGGATGATCGGGATAGCGCTCATCAAGCGGCTCGAAGTAGTCGCGCCAGGCGCGCTCCATGTCCGCCAGACGGCCGGTTTCCATGAGGGCGGCGCCGCGGGCATAAAGGGTTTCCTGATTCAGGGGCCAGAATGTCCAGATGAGGAAGGCGAGGCAGAGGAGGAAGAGTGGGAAGAGGACCCAGAAGCGATTGAAAAAACGCGCGACCGGCCCGCCGTGCGCCTCGCGCCGCACCTGGTCGCGCATCAGCTCGCTCATCAGCGTCGCGGGGCCGGGGCCGCCCGGCTCGCGCGGAGTCCGGCGGGCGTCGGCGACCGTCCCGTCGTGCACGATCTGCGTCGGCTGGCTCTTGCGGTCCAGGCGCCGCCGCATGCGCTCGAGCTGCTTGCCCAGGACGTGGCAATCGGCGGGGCGCTTGGCGGGGTCCTTCTCCATGAGCTGGCAGATCAGCTCGTCGATCTCGTAAGGGATCTCCGGGAGATAGCGGCGCGGCGGGTCGAACTGCGAATAGATGTGCTTGTGCAGTAGGTCGACCATCGTCTTGCCTTCGAACGGCGGGCGGCCGACGACCAGGTGATACAGGACGACGCCGAGGCAATAGAGGTCGCTGCGTTTGCCCACCTGCTTGCCGGCCGCCTGCTCGGGGGAGAGGTATTCGGCCGTGCCGACGACGCCGCCGGTGGCGGTCAGATGCGTGGCGGCGAACATCTTGGCGATGCCGAAATCGGTGAGCTTGATCTTGCCGTCGGCGGTGCGGAGCAGGTTGGACGGCTTGAGATCGCGGTGGATGACGCCATGGTCATGGACATGCCGCAGGGCCGGACAGACCTGGAGGGCGACGTCGAGCACTTCAGGCCAGGGAAGCTTGCCTTTCTCGAGAAGGACCTCGTCGAGGCTCTCGCCCTCGACGTATTCCATGGCGTAGAAGAAGACGCCGTTCTCGACGCCGGCCTCGTAGAACTGCACGATGCCGGGATGCGACAGCTTGGCGAGGATATCGGCCTCGCGCTGGAAGCGTTGGAGAAAGCCGGGATCCTGGGATAGCTCGGCGGACAGCACCTTGATCGCGGCCTGCCGCCCGCCGATCTCCTCGCGGGCCAGGAAGACCTGCCCCATGCCGCCCCGGCCGATTTCCTTGAAGATGACCCATTTGCCGAGGTGATCGCCGATCATGGGCAGCGCGTCTTGTTGGTGTTTTCGGCGGATGGGACCACGGCCGCGCCGTCCGGACGGGTCGCGGCTCAACTTCAGTGTACGATATGCTGGAGCCGGGAGGAAAAGATGACGGAGACGGCCCTTTTGCTGATCGCGCACGGCAGCCGGCAGGCGGAAGCCAACGAGGACCTCGTCTGGCTGGCGGACCAGTTGCGGACGGGCGGGTCGTACTGCGCCGTCGTCGCGTCGTACCTCGAGCTGGCGGAACCGGGGATCGCGGAGGGGGGACGGCGCTGCGTGGCGGCCGGGGCGCGGCGTGTGATCCTCGTGCCGTATTTTCTCTCGGCGGGCATCCACGTGCGGCGCGATTTGGAGGGCCAGCGCGAGCGGTTGGCGGATCAGCACGCGGGGGTCGCGTTCGTTCTCGCGGAACCGCTGGGACGTGACGAGCTTCTGATTGAAGTTGTCCGCAGGAGAATTGCCGAATCCCTCGCTCACGCTCCGATCTAATGTAGTGCGGCCGAAGCGCGCACGTCGACAAAGTCAAGCGCCGCCGAAGCCGCGCTCCAGCGCCATCAGGTCAAGGTGAAGGGTGGCGAGGTCGGCGACCAAAAGCTGCGGCGGGGTGAGAGGGGCCAGGGTCGATATCATCTTGACGTAGCCGTGGCAGGCGTCGCAGGTCGCGGCGCGGTAGTGGTTCTCCTCTCCTTCGACCTGCAGGAAGCCGAGCTGCTTGTGGTCCTGGGCGCCGCAGGCGGGGCAGCGCAGGCGGCTGAACTGCCACTGGGCGGCACACAGTCCGCAGCGCAGGAAGCGGAGCTGCTCGAGGCCGCGGAACTCCCCGAGCAATGGGACGCTGCCGCAGATGGGGCAGTAACCGTGGCGCCAGGCGTTGGCCTGCGCTTGCAAGCCGGCGGCGAAGTGGACAAGCACGGGGAACGCGGTCAAGCGAAGGACCGTGGCCGTCAGCGCCGCGTTCAAGCCGCGCTCGTCGGCGCGGGCCGCGACGGCTTCGGGCCGCCCGTCGAAGACGTCCTGGAGCAGGCCGGGCGGGTCGAGGGAGACGAAGCCGTGCGCGACGGCGTCGGCGTCCGGATTCTGGCGAGCAATGGCGCGGCAAACACCGAGCCAGCGCTTTTGAAATGAAGCGTTGTCCAGCGTGATTTTTTCATGCTGCAACAGGGGAACGCCTTCCTCGAGCTTGGCGGCCACTGCCGATGGCTCCAGCGCGGGCGGCTTATCGAGGATCGGGGCGCCGAAGAGGGCCGGGAGCATATCGCCGAGCACGGCGCAGGAAGAAGCGAGCGTGGGCAGTCGCTTCTCCAGCCTGCTTAAGTCGGCAAGGGCTTCAGCGACGGACTCGAGCATCAGGCGCCTCTCAAGTGGTAGCCGAAGTGGTGAGACTGCGGATTGGTGGGGGCTATTGTCCTGAAGTGCGTCGCGGCACGCGAATCGCGTCGCCCGCGGCCTGCCGTTCCACAGACCTCACGGTACCAGCGCCGCCTTCAACGGTTCGCGCCACGCCTCCGCCTTCGGGTCGTACGCTCCAAACCCGGAGCAGAACTCCCAGTAGCCCCAGCTGAAGCCGAGCCGCTCCGCCTCGCGCGCCACGAAGGCCGTCCAGCGCGCCCGCGATTTCATGTCCGCCCCTTGAAAAGCGCCGAATTCGCCGAGGAAGATGGGCCGGTCGTGGGCCTTGGCCCATCCCGCCGCCTTCTCCAGTTGCTTCGTGATCGCCGCCTTTTCGGCGTCGGTTCCGTCCCACTTCCGCCCCTTCCATTTGTCCGAGCCCTTCACCCACGACGCCCCCTGATGCGTAAACTCGAACGGATCGTAAAAGTGGACCGTGACGATCAGGTGGTCGTCCTTCGGCAATTCGAGCTTGTCGAGCGCCCGGATCGAGTTCCACTGCCCGGGGCCGATGATGACCGGCCGTTTCGGGTTCGTAGCGCGCACCGCGGCCAGGAGCTTCGGCGCCGCCGCGTTCCATTTCGCTTCGGTCAGCTTGGCGTGCGGTTCGTTGAGTAGCTCGAAAAAGACGCGCGCCGGACGGTCCTTGTAGCGCTCGGCGATCTGGCGCCACAGCCCCTCCAACCGCGGCAAGTGTTCGTCCGGGGCGGAGTCCATCCCGTCGTAATGGTGAACGTTGACGATGATGTTGAGATCATTCCGCAGCGCCTGATCGATCGCCCAGTCGACACGCTCGGCGAACTTCCCGTCGATCGTGTAGGGCGCCTCCTTGGCCGCATGCGCCGACCAGCGCACCGGCAGGCGAACCGTGGCGAAGCCGGCCTTCTTGATCGCCGTGAAGTACTCCGCCTTGAGCCGGACGCCCCAGTCGCCTTCCTTGGGCGCCTCCAGGGCATTGCCCAGGTTGATGCCGCGGCCCAGGCCGGCCCTGTCAGCCTTGCTCCCCTTTACTGGCTCGCCTGCGGCCAATGCCAGAGGAAGCGCGGTGATAACCATGAAAGACAGAAGACGTTTCATCGCCGCAGTCTCCATCGGGGGTTGGTCGTTTCCAGGCCGCCGCGTCTCACTTCGCCGTTCCTGTCTTTGGATCGACGGTCAGCCCGAGCCGTTCCGCCGCGTCGAGGTAAAAGAAGAAGCCGTACATCATTTCGTGATAAGTCTGCGGGCCGTCGCGCACGGTGGCCTTCGGGTCGGGGTTGTACGGGTTGAACGGCGAATTGTCGTAGTGGGCGACGCATTCGAGCCGCGTCCCCTTGGGTAGGCGCATCTTGCCCGGCTCCCAGCGGTAGGGGAGTTGCCAGGAGAAGCTGTAGTTGGGAACGACCAGGAGCGTCTCGTCTTTGCCGCCGGGGAGGTGGGCGGTGAAGGTCATGTCCTTGCCGCGCAGGTGCATGTGGGAGAACATGCCGACGCCGCTGATGTCGCGGTCGAGCGTCCGGCCGGCGGTGACGCGATGGGCCGGGGCGCCGGGCGCGATTGCGAAGCGACGGTTGGCGAGCTGGTAGTGGCGGAGCCGCTTGTCGACGACGACGCGCGGGAAGCGGAGGCCGACGGCGACGTTGCACTTTTCCGGTTTGCCGGTCGTGACGAAGTGGAGCTGGAGGCCGAGCACGGATCCTTTGGGGATGAGGAAGGCGACGCCGTCGTCGAGGCTGGCGGGCTCGCCGCCGGGGACGACACCAGTGATGAAGTTGGCCTCGTTGAAGCCTTCGGCGAGATTGGCATAGGCCATGTTGCCGTGGTGCAGGACGGCGGGGTTGTCGGGGACGATCTGGACGTGCTGGACCCAGGTGTCTTCGAGGAAGACGTGGAGAAGGACGGCGTACTTGTAAGGGATGACCCCCTTGGCGGGGATGTCGAAGACGCCGGATTGCAGGACCAGGTCGGGCGGCGGGATTTGCCACTTGTCCGTGGGCGGCTTGGGGGCCGGCGGGACCTTGGACAGATCGCCCGGAGGGGCGCCGGAGTAGGCCCAGTCGAGGATGGTGTCGCGTTCGGCGTCGGAGAGGCCGCGGCGGTTGACGAAGGGGCCGAAGTCATGCGACGCGAACCAGGGGGGCATGCGGCCATCGGTGACGACTTCCGCGACCGACTCGGCGCGGCGCGACGCTTCCTTGTAGCCGGTAAGGGAGAAGGGGGCCGAGCCGCCGGCGCGATGGCATTCCCAGCAGTGCTTCTTGAGGATCGGGGCCGCTTCGACGAAGGTCACTTCCTTTTTCTTCCGAGGCGTCGGCGGCGTGATGAGGCAGCCGTCGACCTCTGTCTCGGCTACCTCGACCGCTTTACCTGCGAGGACGGCGTCGATGGCTTCCTTCAAATCGCGCCGCATCGGCGCCGGCCGTGCTCCGCCGAGGCGGTACTGATCGTCGATGCGGCCGCGGTAGCAGAGGCGGCGCTTGCCGTCGAGGACGACGGCTTCGGGCGTACGGCGAACCCCCAGCGCCCGAGCCGCGGCGCCGCCGAAGTCTTTGACGAACGGAAAGTCAATGTCATGCCGCACCGCCTGCGTCGCCATCGCGACGATGGAATCCTCCTCGGCCGCATTGGCACCGATGAACTGCACGTCCTTGGCTCGATACTCGCGCTCCATCTCCTGCAGCGTCGGCAAATAGCGGCCGGCGAGCGGACAGCTGGTATTGAGGAAGACGAGGACGAAGGCTTTCTTGGGGCCGAAGTCGTCGAGGGAGCGCGGGAGGTAACGGATGTCGGTGAGGCGAAGCTTCGGGACGACGGCGCCGGGTTTGGGGGCGTCCTGAGCGTGGGCGGCGAGCGGCGTCGACGACAAGGCCAGAAGGGCGATGAGGACGGGTGAACGCATCTGATTTCTCCTGCGAACCGTTTGGCATCTATCCGTTGGATTGCGTTTGCCAAACCTCAATCAACAGGCCATCGGGATCCGCAATGATTGTCGTCAGACCATCCGACGGTTGAATGATATCTACCTTATGCCGCGCGAAATGGCGAGCCACGGTTCCAGGTCATCTACCTCGAGCCAAAGCATGATAGTCGCGTGTTAACCCAAGAAAGCAGGGCTTGGCTTGTCCGCATTCGGTACCATCGTAAGCTCGAACGATCCGAGACGATACCACAAGCATGTGGCCTCTTCCTTCGGTATTGGGACGGCGCCCAGCACCTTCTCATGGAACGCGCCGGTTTTCCACCGATCCGTGCAGACAATCGTGATCGCCCTGACATGGAAGGACGGGCTTCTTTTCCTCGCCATCACGTCCTCCCGTTCTGCACATGATTGATCCAGTCTTTCCATTCGGCGGGATCGCTCGCGTAAGCCGCCAGGATAAGGAAGTCCAACACGTCCGGCGGCTTTGCATCCGTCAATACCAAGAAGATCCCGGGACAGTGATGGCCGGCTGCAAGATGCTCTGCGAGGTGTCGGCTCAACGATGATCTGTCAAACGAGACCAAGATGCGCTCTTCGCGCTCAGCCCAGACAAGAATCGCGCCGTCGGGCGAGCCCAGTGGAAGGTCCGGCACGTCGCCGACTCGCACTGCGTCAAGGACATCGATGCCCCGTGCATTGTGCCGCTGAATAACGTGCCAAAGCACGCCTCGTTGATTCTCGTCGAGGAGAAAACGAAGAGGCATGGGCGGTCACGCTCCCTGCGCCAACCGGTTCGCCTCACGTCGCTGTAGCAGTTCCTCCAAGCTAGGGCCTTGTCGAGCTTGCGCGCGTTGTCGGGCCATCTCCGCGGCTTCACGTGCGCAGTATGCGTCGACATCCTCCGCGTGTTCCAGATAGAACGCGATGATCTTGTAGAAGATGGGCAGCGCGACGGTGGGAAAGCGGGCGTGTAGCATCTCCGGCGAGTCTCCCTGGCGATAGAAGAACACGATATCCGCCAGGCCGACGCGGTGGCCGGCGACATGGATGTATCCTACGTCGTCGGCGACAAGAAAGTCGGGCAGGGTCATGATTGAACTCCTTCGGGCGCATTATAGCCCAAGACTCGCTCCACATAGCGGTTTCGAAACACGCCGCGCGGATCCGTGTCCCGGCAAATCTCGCGAAACTCCGCCAACCCCGGATAACCGCCCGCGATCCGTTCCTGGTCCAGTGGAAAGTACTTGCCCCAGTGGAGCCGCGCCCCGAAGAGCGTGGTCATGCTCTCCGCCAGAAACCGCGCCAGCCGGTAGAACGCGTCGCGCGGCTCGACGTAGGTGATGAAACTCACGGCATACCACGGTTCGCTCGCCTGGGCGGTCATCGAGATCAGCGTATCGTCGGGCAGAACGCGGCGGAAGGTGATGGGGTAGTGGAACGTGAAGACGCCGCGCTCGGCGAGGAGGCGGGAGAGGAGGTCATGCTTCCGGAGTGTCTCGGCCCACGCCGGATCGACGCTCGCTTTGCCGTCGAACACCTCCAACACCTGGCGTACGAAGTCGGCGGCGCGGCGTAGCGCCGGGCCGGGCACGAAGATCTCGATCTCGAGATGGCGGAACAGTTCGTGCTCCATGATGAGCGCGGCGTCGCTCCGTTCCCGCAGTCCGCGCGGCTTCCACAGCAAGAGAGGCAAGAGGAACCGGAACAGGAAATGAACGAGGCGCCGGCTCGACAGCCACGCGGCGAAGATCTTGATCGTCCAGTGCAGCGCGAGGTCGATGATGAGGAACCAGTAAAGGCGATAGACACCGGCGTACCAGCTGCGACGCGACGGAGCCGGAGCGGCGCGGCGCTGTTGCACGTAGTAGACCCAGGCATGCGGCGCGAGATAGAACTGCTGGAGCGGATGCTCGGCTTCTCCGGCGAGCACGTCGTCCAAGCGCTCGCAGCGACGAACGCTCTCCTCGATCAGGTATTGCGGGACGCAGCAAATCTTCACGGACAGGATGACGCCCATGCAGCCGAGAGCACAACGTGCCGCCCGAAGTTCCGGCCCGGCGCTCCAGACGTAAATCCGTGCCCGACCCGCCACGTCATACGCCGCCACGCGAACTTCAGCGATGTAGTGCGAGATGCTGCTCCGGCCGCTCCCGTGCGTTCCGGTCGATATCGCGCCGGCGATCGTCTGCTCCGTGATCAGGCCGAGCGCCGGCAATGTCAGGTCCGCCCGGTTCAGCAAGGCCAGGGCGCGTTTGAGCGTGCAGCCGCCGCCGATCGTCGCCCAGGCCGTTCCGTCGGCATCGCGTTCGATCCGCACGTGACGGAAACGGCGCATGTCGACGAGCGCGTCCTCCGTCACGAGCGCCTCGCTCCACGAATGCCGGGCGCCCAGCACGCGAACCTTCCCGCGCGCGTGCTTATCGAGGATCGCCAGTACTTCCTTCTCGTTGCGCGGAACATAGTGGCGCGCCGGCGTGAAGACGACGTTACCGCCGAAGTTGGTTACGGTTGGAGCGTTCGCGTTGCCCATACGGTAGACATCAAAAAGAAAAGGTGGCGAGCGTGCGAGACGCTCACCACCTTGTTTTATCGCGACGTCCGCCCCGGTTCTGCGAACCGCGACGAAACGAAGACAATGATCACTCCTCTTCGGGGACGTTGATCAACTGACCCGCCGCGCCGCCCGTGCCGCCGCGCAGCTCGCGCGGCTTGGCGCCGCCGGACGGCGCCGCGGCGGCTTCGCCTTCCGCTTCGCCACCCTCGCCTTCCTCGCCCGGAGCGCGCTTCGAGAGGCCGATCTTGCGGTCCGCCGCGTCGACGCGCAGCACCCGCACCTCGATCTCCTCCCCTTCCTTGACCAGCTCCTTCGGGTTGTCGACCTTGTCGGACGCCAGCTCGGAGATGTGCAGCAGCCCTTCCAGGCCCGGCTCGAGCTCGACGAAGACGCCGAAGTTCGTGATCTTCGTCACCTTCCCCTTCACCACCTGGCCGGGGTGATAACGGCCGGGGATATCGCCTTCCCACGGGTCGTTCGCCATCTGCTTGAGGCCCAGCGCGACACGTTTGCGCTCCTGGTCCACGTTCAGGATGACGCACTTGACCTTGTCCCCCTTCTTGAGGACGTCCCCCGGATGGCCGACCTTCCGCACCCAGCTCATGTCGCTGACGTGCAGGAGGCCGTCGATTCCTTCCTCGATCTCGATGAAGGCGCCGTAGTTGGTCAGGTTGCGGACCACGCCCTCGATCTGCGTTCCCGGCGGATAGCGCTCGGCCACCTTCTCCCACGGATTCGGCTGCACCTGCTTGATGCCGAGCGAGATCTCCTGCTTCTCCTTGTTGATGTTGAGGACCTGCACCTCGATCTGGTCTCCGATCGCCACCAGGTCGCTCGGGTGGTTGATGCGCTTGGTCCAGCTCATCTCGCTGATGTGCACCAGGCCTTCGATGCCCGCTTCGAGCTTGACGAAGGCGCCGTAGCTCATCACGTTCACGACCTCGCCCGTATGCCGGCTACCGACCGGATACTTGTCGGCGACGTTGTCCCACGGACTGGCCGTCTTGTGCTTGAGCGAGAGGGCGATCTTCTCCTTCTCGCGGTCGACGGAGAGGATGTACACCTCCAGCTCCTGGTCGATGTGCACCATCTCCTTCGGGTCGGAGACGCGACCCCAGCTCATGTCGGTGATGTGCAACAGGCCGTCGATGCCGCCGAGATCGACGAAGGCGCCGAACTCCGCGATGTTCTTGACGATGCCCTTGCGGACCTGCTGCGGCTGGATCTCGGCCAGCAGCTTCTCCTTCATCTCCTTGCGGCGGTCCTCGATCAGCTTGCGGCGGCTGACGACGATGTTGCGCCGCGCTTCGTCGATCTTGAGGATCTTGCACTCGATGGTCTTGCCGATGTAGTCGCCGATGTCCGGCGGCCGGCGGATGTCGACCTGGCTCGCCGGCAAGAAGACGTTGACGCCGATGTTGACCAAAAGGCCGCCCTTGATCTTGCGCGTGACCAGACCGCTGACGACGTCGTCCTCCTTGTGCTTGGAGATGACGTCTTCCCACTCCTTCTGCCGCTTGGCCTTGCGATAGGAGAGGACGATGGTCCCCTCCTCGTTCTCGCCCGCCTCGATCAGCACCTGGATCTCGTCGCCGACCTTGGGCGGCGCAATCTCCTCGGTCCCCTCATCGCGCCATTCATCGAGCGCAATGATACCTTCGCTCTTGAAGCCAACGTCGACGCAGACAATGTCCTTGTTGACCGAGAGGACCTTGCCACGGACGATCTTGTTCGCCTCGAATTGTTGCTGATCGTCGGGCAGCCAGGTGGTCTCGACGGCCGCAAAATTGTCGTTCAGTTCTTCTTCGGTGGGATCAAACTCCCGAAGCAGATTCCGATTGCTCATTCAGTGCGTTTCCTTCACGCCGTGAGACTGCGCTGGCGGCGTGGTGGGTTAGACGTTGCTTCCCCGAACCGCCCGGCGGACACGGCCTGGACTGGAAAGTTGGGGAAACTCTTACTTTAGCAAAAAAGCGGGAAAAGGACCAAGAGGAAGTGCCCGCCGTCCTGGCCAACTCAAAAACAGTTGGCCAGTACGTGACAGGAAAGCAAAGGCAAACGCTCCTTCCGTTTGCGTCGACCGAGACCACCCTACTGGCCAATCCGCCCCTGCCCCCCGCCTCCCAACTGACATGGAAAATGGCGAATCGCCTGATCCGCGCCCCGCGAGGCCGGAACTAGACCCTCCTCAACGCGCCCCCATCGCGCGCAGCACTCCATCCGCCCAGCCCCGCTTCTCCCCCTCCAGCGGCGGTACAGGCTCGCTTCGGTAGTCGATCGAAAGATCGTACGCCCCGCGCTCGTAAGACCGCTCCAGGATCGCTTGCAGCTCGAGCGGCTGGTCCGGGTCCGGAGCACGCAGCGGAATCGGAATCGTCGGCAGCCTCTGCTCCAACAGGATCCGCCACACCTTCCCGCGCGGCCGGTCGGCGGGTTTGGAGACGTGCACCAGATAATCGCAGCCGTCGAGTTGTTCGCGCGGGACCGTGGTCAGTCCGTCGCGCAGCAGGTCGATTTCGACTCAGGCGGCTGGGGAACGAAGGATGTCGTGCCGCTTGGCGAGGAAACTATGCCGCCCACGCGCCCCGGACGTCTTGTTGGTCGGGCTCAGCAGTTCGATCACAGTGACGACGTCGTGAGACACCGCCTCGCGAATCTCGAGAAACGCCTCCTCCACTTCCTCGTCGATCAAGGTGATCAGTTCGATCGGCTCCGCCACGGCCGCCGTCGCTGCTACAGGCAGAGGCCCGTTGGCGCGGCCGGTGTCGCTCAGGCGAACATCCGGAATCATGGTCCCTTTCCCAGGATCGGTTTCATCCGACACATATACGCGCAGCTCGACCCGCGCATAGTACTTCGGCCGCAGCTTGCCCTCGGCCTCGCGATCTCTTCGCCCCCACCGCAAGCGGCAGGCGCAATGTGAGGAAATCGTACTGTAACAAAAGGAAGGCTCATCCGGTTTTCGCGTGTTGTTTTCGTCGATCGCCTCGTGCTGTCCCGTTACGGGTTCCTCTTCTCTGTTCGCTTGTGCAGCCAGGGAACCTCTCGATGCAGACGAGCGCACAATTCAAGGGCGGCTTCATGGAACGACTTCTTGGTCGCTTTCGCCCAAAGGTCGAGCTGGTTTCCGGCGGCTCCGCACTTGAAGCAGCAGCGGAAAACACGCGGTTGCCGCCTTCTTCGCCATGCAGGGGGCACGGTCCCCGAACCTGGCTTCCGGCGGATCGGGCAGCCTCAAAACCGAGTAGCCCAAGGACATCCGCCATGGAAACCGCCTCTCGAACTTTGCGAAAGTCGATGGCCGGCATGCCTTGCTGCTCACGCGAACAGAGAAGAGGAACCCGTAACAGGATACCGGCAAATGACTCCACCCGGAATCCAAAACGCGCGTTTCCCGGATGAGCCAAAAGAAAGTGGCGCGAACCACGCGAAACGAGAACTGCCTCGCAGAAGTGGCCGCTCTTGCCGGCCATTTCTCGCCCTCGGCATCGGGCGAACGCCTTGAGCCGCAAAGGCGGTCCGTTGCCATGCCTAACGCGGTGGATTCTTGCCTTGCAACCACTCAGGACGGCGGGTCAAGATCGTAGCGGCCGCCCCTGGGTTCGACGCCACTATTACCGCGAGGGCGATCCATGAAGCACAAGTTTCTCTTCTGGAACGGCGGGCGCCCCTTCAACTCACCGAACGCCATGGCCTTCGCGGAAGCGAGCCCTCCTTTGCCCGTCGCCGCGCCTCTGGCCAGGTCTGTCATCTCGAGTTCTTCTGGGCCATACGCGCTTCGAGGTGGTTGCGGGCGCGGCTTCCGTGCGCACACTTCCCTGGGAAAATGGGAAGGTGACCTGGTTGCACATCAAGGGTGTGCGGACCACGATGGTCAAGCCGGACGAAGAGACGCCGGTCATGACGCTTGTCATCCCCGCGCATCATGTCACGAGCTTCAAGTGCGGCGGCGGCGTGCGCATCACGAAGACCACAGACCCCGCGCCCGACATCGGCGTCTTCGCCCCCGTCCACGCCGCGCCCCCCGGTGTCGTTCCGCTCGAGGAGATTCAGGCGACACTGGCGAGGCTGCTCGCGTCGGAGCGCAACTGAATAACGCGTTCCCGTCTCGGGCCATTTGAGCATACACCATCGCCATGCCCCACTTGATTCCTTTCGCCGCTCTTGCCGCCGAAGTCGTCTCGGATTTCGCTTGACGTTCGTCCCGCCGCGCCTTGTGATTGCTTCCAACACTTACTCCCAACACCGAGGCGTCCCCCATGACACGCCGTCTCCTCCTCCCCCTCCTCGCCGCCACTTGCCTCCCCGCCCCTCTCTTCGCCCAGGACAAACGCCCCAACATCCTGTTCATCATGGCCGACGACCACACCCAGCAGGCCCTCGGCGCCTACAAATCCTGGCTCGGCAAGTACGCCAAGACGCCGAACCTCGACCGTCTCGCCAAGCGCGGCATGCTCTTCAAGAACGCGCTTGTCACCAACTCCATCTGCACGCCCAGCCGCGCCGCCATCCTCACCGGCCTCTACAGCCACAAGAACGGCGTCTACACCCTCGCCGATCCCATCGACCCGATGCGGCGCCACCTCGCCCACCTCTTCCACGACGCCGGCTACCTGACGGCCCTCTTCGGCAAGTGGCACCTCCACACCGACCCCGCCGGCTTCGACCACTGGATCATTTTCCCCGGCCAGGGCCGCTACTACGACCCCATCCTCTACACCAAGGACGACAAGAAAGGCAAAGGCAAGATGCGCGGCCAGATCCACAAGGGCTACTCGACCGACGTCGTCACGGATTTCTGCCTCGACTGGCTCAAGACGCGCGACAAGACCAAACCCTTCCTCGCCTTTTGTCACTTCAAGGCCCCCCACCGCCCGTGGGACCCGGCGCCGCGCTTCAAGGACCTCTTCAAGGACGAGAAGATCCCCGAGCCGGACAACCTGCTCGACGACTACAAGGACCGGGCCAAGGTCATCGCCGAATGCCGGGCCCGCGTCGGCCAGGACTTCAACAAGAACGACGTCGGCGGCATCGCCATTCCCAAGGACCTCAGCACCGAAGACCTGCGCCGCTGGGCCTACCAGGTCTACATGAAACGCTACCTGGCCTGCGTCGCCGCCGTCGACGAGAACGTCGGCCGCCTCCTCGACTTCCTCGAGCGCGAAGGGTTGCTCGACAACACCATCATCATCTACACCTCCGACCAGGGCTTCTTCCTCGGCGAGCACGGCTGGTTCGACAAGCGCCTCATCTACGAGGAATGCCTGACCACGCCGCTCATCGTCGCCGCCCCCGGCAAGACGCGTCCCGGCAGCGTCTGCGAGGACATGGTCCTCAACATCGACCACGCCCCGACCCTCCTGGATCTGGCCGGCATCAAGACCAAGGAGGCGTTCGACGGCAAGAGCTACGCCTCGATCCTCGAAGGCAAGACGCCCCCCGACTGGCGCAAATCGATGTACTATCGCTACTGGATGAACCTCGACGGCGACCACAACATCCCCGCCCACTACGGCGTCCGTACCGACCGCTACACGCTGGTCTACTACTACGTCAAAGCCCTCGGCATGAAAGGCGCCCGCGAGAAGGACGTCACGCCCGAATGGGAGCTGTTCGACCGCAAGAAGGACCCGAAGATGATGCGGAACGTGTACGCCGAGGCGGAGTACCAGCCGGTGGTCCGCGAGTTGAAAGCGGAGCTGGAGCGGCTACGGCGCGAGTTGAAGGATGAGAGCGCGGGGTGGACGAAGTGAATGGTACAATGCCATGAGCAGCGAAAGAGGATTGACCCAATGACTCCTGTCACACCGTTCGCCGATGTCCTGGAAGCCGCAGACCATCTGTCTGCTGACGAGCAAGAGGAACTGATTGCCGTTTTGCAGCGGCGTCTGGCGGCGGCGGCACGAAAGCGCCTTGTTGCCGACATTCAGGAAGCTCGCCTGGAACATTCGTCCGGTCGTTGTTCTCCCGCGAGTCCACAACAGATCATGGATGAGATCTCGAAATGAGGCGCACGCTCCTGCCATCCACCGCGTTCATCCGCGCGGCCCGGCGCCTGACAAAGAAAAACGCCCTTGCGGCATTAGGTGTCCAAGCAGCGCTCGACACGCTCGCGGACGACGCCTTTCATTCCTCTTTGAAGACACACAAGCTTACGGGTGACATGGCCGGATCGTGGGCATGCAGCGCGGGTTATGACCTACGGATCGTGTTTGACATCATCCAGCACGAGGGCGCGGAGGCGATCCTGTTGCTCACGGTCGGAACGCACGACGAAGTGTATTGAGACCACCAGCTGCGAGCGAGGCCTTCGGGCGCGGGCGCCGTTGATCCAAACCGGATCAATCACTCAACCCGACGCTGTTACGAGAAACTCGCGAACCGGCATCGCCACCGCTTTGCCCTCAAGCTGCAAGGCGGTGGTTGGTCAAGCGCTTGGGTGGGTTCTTCGGCGTCTTTTGAACCAGGATGCCCTCGAGCAGCTCGATCGGATCGTCATCGGTCAAGATGCCGTCACGGATCATCTCTTGGTACTGCTCGACGCGCATGGGCCAGAGTTGCGTGCTCATGACTTTCAGCGTAAACCGGCAGTTGGGGCCTCTCGTAGCCAACGCTCGCCGCGCCGGCGCCGCCACGCTCTTCGAGCCCAGCAGCGTCCCCGGCAGGCGCTGACGCACCATGGCGCTGACGCACCATGGCGCTGACGCACCATGGCGCTGACGCACCATGGCGCTGACGCACCATGCTACGGCCGCAACAGCGCCAGCAGCCCGCGGATCGGAATGACGGCCCAATCGAGCCGGTTGGTCAGTTCGTAATACAGTTCCATCAGGCCCTTCTCGAGCAGGTACAGCCCAAGGAGGAGCCAGAACTCTTCCGCGCTCTGCGGCAGGAACGCCGCCCCTTGCGTTTTTCCCAGGTAAGCCTGCAAGAACGCCGCCGTCACCCAGCCGTACCAGGTTCGCGCCCACGGCTCGAGCACCGCCTGGTCCTGGCGTCGGATTACCCCCGGCGCCTGCCCCTTGGCGCCGCCGCCGATCAGCGCGCCCGTGGCTGCGTAGTGGAACGAGCGCACCATGCTGGCCACATCGCGCAGCGCCGACCGCTTGACGCGGCGGTCGCTCAGCGAGCGGGCGCCGTCCCCTTCGAAATCGATCGTGACGAAGTCCTTGCCCGTGTAAAGGACCTCGCTCAGGTTGTAGTCGCCATGGCAGCGGATGCGCTGGCCCGTCATCTTCTTGCCGAGCAGCAGGCGGAACCGTTCCAGGAGCCGGTCCGAAAGACCGAGCAGCGCACGCGTCTCCTCGTGCAGCCATTCCGGCAGACGAGCCAAGGTGGCCTGCAGACGGTCGAAAGCCCGCCGCTGCAGGTTGCGCAGCGACTGGTACACCGAGCGCTGATAAAGCTGCGTGAACGGCTCCGGCACGAAGGCCGGGTCCTCGCGCTCCGCGGCCAGCGCCTCGTGCAGCTCGCCCGTACGCCGGCCGAGCAGAGCGACCTCATCGAGGAAATGTCCCATCTGTTCCTGAACGGACGGCGTCACGGCCCGCTCCGCCGCCGCTTTGATCGCCGCCAGCGACGCCTCCTGCGGCTCCCCGGCCGCTTGCGCCAGCATCCGCTCGAAGAACCGGCTCAGCTCATCGAGCGCGTATTGCCAGGCCGTGCCCTGATTCGGCACGTAGCCGTGCAGTACCATCAGCGTCACCGCTTCGGCGTCGCGGCGGTACTCGACGACCCCCAGCACCGGCGCGCTGTGGGGATACGAGGCGCGCTCGGTGAGGTAGCGGCCCATCTCGACCTCCGGATGGACCCCCTCTTCGAGCCGGCGGAAGACCTTGAGAACGAGCCGATCGCCGAGGACCAGAGACGTGTGCGACTGCTCCTGTTGCACGCGCGCCAGCGGGAGCTCGTCCCCGATCTGTAGCGTCGGGAATGGGGCGAAGGTGACGGCCGCGACCTCCCCCTGCCCGGCCTGAAGCGTCTTGGCGCCGGCGAACGCGCGCAGGATCTCGCGGCAAAACGCCGCGGAAGTGAGGGCGTCGACCAGCAGCCCCGGTGTCCCCCCCTCGACCTGGGCCACCGGCGCGTCCGGGTGCTCGCGCCGCACGCGTTCGGCGGCCTCGCCCTGCGCGAAGATCACCGGGGCCAAGTAGGCGCCGGGCGGCGCGTCCTCGTACTCGGCGCCGATCAGGCAAACGTAGGCGGTCCCCTCCGAGTATTTCAGGCGAAACGCCTCGCGCAGGAACGCGTTCTTGATGACACTCGGTCCCCCCTTGGCCCAGTCGCTCCGCTTCAGGTATTCGTCGAACACCTCGTTCAGCCGCCGCCGGCGCGAGGGCGCGAACATGTCCTCCCATGAACCGGCGACTGGAACGCGCGGCAGCCACCCGTCCCCCGCCTCCTCGCGCCTGGCCGCAACCTGCGCCCGTTGCGGCCCCAGCGCGAACCAATAGAACGCGTGCGGCCCCAACGTCAATGGATAGGCCGGCTTGCCGATGGCGGGAAACGGCGTTTGCCCGAACAGTTCCACCGGGACGAAGCCCTCCAGAGCGGCGAGGTCGAGCTCGACGTATTGCACGAAGCGCGACAGGTTGGCGACGACCAGGATCGATTCCTCCTGATAGCGGCGCAAGAACGCGAGCACCTTGCGGTTGGACGGATGGAGGAACTCCAGCGTGCCGCGACCGAACGCCTTGTAGCGTTTCCTCAAGGCGATCAAGCGCTTCATCCACCACAGGAGCGAGTTCGGATTGTTCTGCTGCGCCTCGACGTTGATCGCCTCGTAGTGGTACTCGGGGTCGATGATGACCGGCAGATACAGCTTCTGCGGGTTGGCGCGGGAGAACCCGGCGTTGCGGTCCCCCGACCATTGCATGGGCGTGCGGACGCCGTTGCGGTCGCCCAGATAGATGTTGTCTCCCATGCCGATCTCGTCGCCGTAATAGAGGACCGGAGAGCCCGGGAGCGAAAAGAGCAGGCCGTTCATCAATTCGATGCGGCGCCGGTTGTTGCCCAGCAGCGGCGCGAGGCGGCGGCGGATGCCGAGGTTGATGCGGGCCCGCGCGTCGGCGGCGTAGGCGCGGTACATGTAGTCGCGCTCCTCGTCCGTCACCATCTCCAGCGTCAGCTCGTCGTGGTTGCGCAGGAACAGCGCCCACTGGCAGTTCTCCGGAATGGGCGGCGTCTGGGCCAGGATGTCCAGGATCGGAAAGCGATCCTCCATGTGGATCGACATGAAAAGACGCGGCATGATCGGAAAATGAAACGCCATGTGGCATTCGTCCCCCGCGCCGAAGTAGGCGACGGAGTCTTCGGGCCACTGATTGGCCTCGGCCAGGAACATGCGGTCCTGGTGGCGCCGGTCCATGTGCTGGCGCAGGGCCTTGAGAAAGAGGTGCGTCTCCGGCAGGTTCTCGCAGCCGGTGCCGTCGCGCTCGAACAGGTAGGGAATGGCGTCGAGGCGCATGCCGTCGACCCCCATATCGAGCCAGAAATCGAGGACCGGCAGGAGCGCGTTCCAGACGGCCGGGCTGTCGAAGTTCAGGTCCGGCTGATGCGAATAAAAGCGATGCCAGTAGTAAGCCTTGGCGATAGGGTCGTAAGCCCAGTTGGAGGACTCGAAGTCCTTGAAGATGATGCGCGCCTCCTTGTACTTCTCCGGCGTGTCGCTCCAGACGTAGAAGTCGCGCTCCGGGCTGCCGCGCGGGGCGCGGCGGGCACGCTGAAACCACGGATGCTGGTCCGACGTGTGATTGATCACCAGCTCGGTGACCACGCGCAGCCCGTGCTGGTGGGCCGCGTCGATGAACTGCTTGAAATCGCGCAGCTTGCCGTAGTGCGGATGGATGTCGGTGTAATCGGCGATGTCGTAGCCGTCGTCCTTGAGCGGCGAGGGGTAAAAGGGCAGAAGCCAGATGGTCGTGACGCCGAGATCCTGGAGATAGTCGAGCTTCTGGGTCAGGCCGCGAAAATCCCCCATCCCCGCGCCGGCGGAGTCGCAGAAGGCGCGGACGTGCAGTTCGTAAATGATCGCGTCTTTGTACCAGAGCGGATCTTGATCGAGCATGATGCCTGACGGTCGTATGCAAGGGTGGGCGCCTTGACAACGCAGGACGGAGTCGCGTTTTTCACGCGCGCACGCCCCGGCCTTGGCCGATGGGCCGTCCTCGTCTACGTTGCAACGCCGGCCTGCGTGCTCAACGCCTCTGATGTATGCGCCGGCCGCCCGGCAAGCCAGTGCAGGAATGTCCGGACCTGCGTCGGCCCCGCGACGTGGTAACGGGCCAGCGTGGCCGTCGGATCGCCCCCCACCCTCACCGTGATCGCTTCGTCCAGGATCGAGAACGCCTCTTCATCCGTCTCGTCATCTCCGACATAGATGGCTTGGATGCGTCGTCGGCCCAGCTTTTTCTGCACCCAGTGACAGGCGGCCCCCTTGTTCCACAAGGCGGGGGGCCGAACCTCCAGGGCGTCTTCGCCCGCCGTGCCCAGGAAGTTGGGCGCCAGTGAGGCGATCGCTTCGCGCACGCGGCCCTCCGCTTCGGCGCGGCGTTCCGGCGCCACGCCGCGCAGGTGCACCGTCAGCGACAGGTATTTGTCTTCGATCCAGGCGCCGGGAACGGACGCGAGGCGCTCGTCCAGCCCTTGCATCAGGTCGACCATCTCGGTCTGCGTCTCGAGGGACAGCCGATGCTGATACAGAAAATCCGGCCCGCGGATCTCCAGACCGTGATTGCCGACATAGATGATCTCGTCCAGCCCGACGAGGCGCCGCAGATCTTCGAGGCTGCGGCCCGCCAGCACGGCCACGCTGGTCCCGGGCCGATCGGCGAGCGTTTGAAGCAATTGGCGTCCCTCGGCGTCGAGCCGGGCCGCGGCGGGACGTCCGATGAGCGGCGCCAGCGTGCCGTCATAGTCGAAAAAGCAAGCCAGATACGGCGCATGCTCGATTCGGGGAGCGATTTCCTCCATGTGCTCGAGCAGAGGAAGAGCCATGGAACACCTCCCAAAGCATGAAAAACGGTCGCAGCGGCGTTTCGGGCGCGCTCCTTCAAACTGCACCTGCCGTGCCGCAAAAGCGCATCTTGGGAAGGCCGGGAGAAATCGGCCGGTTGAGCCGGAAGGAGAAGAACGAAGCACGCGGAAGAGAAGCCCGGTGCTCAGCGGCGCGGCGGCACGGTAGGCCAGAGCGGCGTCACCACGCGGTCCATCACCCAGGCGCTGAAGGCGGCGCCCCCTTCCGTCGACGCATGGTGATTGTCGTAGAATTGCTCGTCCGCAAGACAGGAACGGCAATCGAAGAGGGGACAGTCGAACGCGGCGTGGATTTCCCTGAGCTCGCTTTCAAGCGCCGCCTCGATGCGCTCATCGTAAAGGGCGCGCTGGGCCGAGGAAACGGGCACGAGGAGCAGCACCGGATGAATACCGTGCCCCGCGCAGTCCGCGAGCATCCGCTTCAGAGCCCGCACGGGCAAGCCGCCCGGCTCGTAGTCCACCAGGCATTTTTTCGCATGCTCCAATCCCTGCCGCGTCTTCTCCGCCTTCTCCGCGGCGCTCAAGGTCGGCGTAATGCCGATGGCCCGGCTCCATTCCGCTCCTTGCGACGGGGCGCCCAGGGCCCGGCCACCCAGCCGCTGCGCGCTTTGGCCCAGGAAATTCCAAAAGCCTTTGCGGAAGGCGTACAGGGGCAGCAGGCGACACACGCACAGATGCTCGATCTCGCCGGCCCGCGCCAGCTCGGGCAGGAAGCGCGGCACATCGCGCCAGCCGATCTGCCGCTCGACGTGAAAATCGAGCCAGCCGTTGTGCCGGTTGAGCGCCTCGGGGCTGATCTCGATCAGGAGCAGGCGCGGCCGGATGCCGCGTTCGAGCAGGCAGGAGAGGACGTGTTCGCTCGCCACCAGGTCGCCGGCCGGCACGCTGGCGTTGAAGACGAAAGCGTCTTTTTCGCCCGTCCCTTCGCGTAGGGCCATCGTCATCTCGCGTTCGAGCAGGCAGGCGCCGAAGCGCGAGCTGCCCAGGCAAACGATGTCCGGCTGCGCGGGCAGATCATCGAGTTTCGCGAGGCGGCGGTGCAAGAAGGGAAAACGAACTTCCGGCCAGACGCGGTCGAACAGGAAGCTCGCAAGCGCCTGGGCCGCGATGAAGACGAGTCCCATCGTCAGGACAATGCGGCCGCCGCGTTTTTTGTCGGGCCGGGTCACGTTATTTCCCCGCGCGCCACAGGGGCAGCAGCGCCTCCTCTGTCAGCATCTTGCTGAAGAACAGGCTCCCCTCGTGCACCATGTGATGGTTGTCGACGAAGAGCGCATCCGGCACGCGGTCACGCATGTCCAGGTAACGGCAACCGTGGCGCTTCACGACATCCGCAACGTACGACCGATAGCTCTCCTCGATCGCCGGCACGTATAGTTGGCGCTGCGGCTCGGATACCGGCACGCCGATCAGCACCGGCGTCACCCCATGCGCCGCGCACGTGTTGAGCAGGCGCTCGAGCGCCGCCCCGGCATTGCCCCCGGCCTGATACGAGCGCAAGCAGCGCCGCACGTCGTAGAGGCCGATGTTCGTCTTCTCGCGCTGATCGTCGGTCAGCTTCTTGTAGTAGTTCCCGACGAGGCTGTCCCAGTCGATGACGCGATGTCCGCCCGGCCCGGCGCTCGCTTCCTTCGTCTTGCCCATCCACCCGTCCAGCTTCGCCTGAAGGCTCTCCTCCAGCTCCTTGCAGATATCCTCGCGATATTGATAAAGGGGCAAGAGCCGGTGGGTCAGCAGCCGCATCAGGTTGCCGGTCAGCGTGATCTCGGTGAAGTAACGCGGCACGTCCGTCCACACCAGATGACGGTGCAGGTGAATCTTGAGCCAGTCGTTGCGATGATTGAGCACCTCGGGACAGAGTTCGATGACGGCGAAGCGCGGCCGGACGCCGCGCTCCAGCAACCGTCGCATCATCAGCTCGGAGACGAGGAGGTCGCCCGCCGGAATGCTGGCATTGAAGACGGAAACGTTGGGATCGCCGGTGAGGCGCCGCAGCCAATCGGTCATGTGGTCGCCGGCGATGCCGCAGCCGAAGCGCGAACTGCCCAGGCAAACGACCGTCGGCGGGACCGGCTGCTCCTCCAGGCGGTCGAGCTGCTTGTAAAGGAAGGAAAAGCGAAGCTGCGGCCAGACGCGGTCGAGCAGCATTCCCGCGGCGATCTGCACGGCGAAGAACGCGCCGAGCATCCAGAGGAAGACGCGGCGGCCGCGGCGGGGTTTTCGTGTTGAAGCCATGGCGGCGAGCGGCGGGTGTCGGAGCCCGAAGCGTAAGCGACGGTCCGGCAGACCGTCGCTTACGCTCCCGGCTCGGATTTCAAAACTGGAAGTAGATGAACGGCGCGCTCGTCTCGGGGTACAGCAGCAGCGCCAGGATCAGGAACGCCGCCAGCGCCGCTCCCATGAGCGGGGCCGGCATTCGCTTCTCGACGCGCTCGAAGGTGCGGGTCACGCCGACCCAGCCGCCGATCAGCGTGATGGCGACGCAGATCGACACGAGCAGCGCCGTCGCCGGCTTGAGCTTCTCCCCGAGCGTCGGCACGAACATCCGCTCGAGCATGATGCCCGCGTCGCCGAAGGTTTGCGCCCGGAAGAAGACCCAGCCGAGCGCGACGAGCAGGAACGTCGTCAACATGCACAGGGGCCGAAACGCGGGCTTCTTCAAAACGCTGGGCAACGGGATCGCCCGGTGCAGCGCCAGCCAGACGCCGTGGTAAAGGCCCCAGGCGACGAAGGTCCAGCTGGCGCCGTGCCACAAGCCGCCGAGCAGCATGACGACGATCAGGTTCGCATAGGTCCGGCCCACGCCGAGACGGTTGCCGCCGAGCGGAACGTAAAGGTAGTCGCGCAGCCAGCTCGACAGGCTGATGTGCCAGCGGCGCCAGAACTCGGAAGGTCCCGCCGACATGTACGGATGATCGAAGTTGCGCGGCAGCTTGAAGCCGAACGCATGGGCCACGCCGATCGCCATGTCGGAATAGCCGGAGAAATCGCAATAGATCTGGATCGTGTAGGCGAGGACGCCGAGCCAGATCGCGATCGAGGCATAATGAGATGGGTCTTTGAAGACCGGATCGACGACCTTGGCCAGGTGATCCGCGACGACCGCCTTCTTGAAGAAGCCGAGCAGGAACAGCCGCAGCGCCAGGTACATGCGGTTCCAGCTGAAGACCTTCTTGCGCTCCACCTGCGGCAGGAAATCATGCGGTCGGACGATCGGCCCGGCGACCAGATGGGGGAAGAACATGATGAAGAGGGCGTAGTCGAGCGGATTCTTGACGGCCTTGGTCCGGCCGCGATAGACGTCGACGATGTAACTGATGGTCTCGAACGTGTAGAAGGAGATGCCAAGCGGCAGGATCAGGTCGAAGGGGGTATGCGTCCATTCGATCTTGAACCAGGCGAGGAAGCCGGAAGCCGTCGCGCAGAAGAAGTTCACGTACTTGAAGAAGAAGAGGACGCCGAGGTTGATGCTGATGCTGCCGATCATCAGCCACGTCTTGCGCCGCAGCGACCGGCTGTTTTCGATCAGCTTCGCGGCAAAATAGTCAACGGAGGCCGAGAAGAGGATCAGGAGGATCAGGGCGGGCAGGACATGGTTTTGACGGTCGCGGCACGCGCTCAGGTAGAAGATGCACGAGGCGAGAAGCAGCCAGCTCAGCCGCAATCGATGCCGGCCGATCCACCAGTACACGGCGAAGACGACGGCGAAGAATACGAGGAACGGGAAACCCGGGAAAAGCAGGTTAGGCAACGACATCGCGAATCCCCGACGGTACGGAAAGCGTCGGGTGGAGATAACCGGAGACGGGCAAGAGAGTCAATTCGATGTGAGAGGAGGACCCAGCAGGCGCGCCGCGCTCCGCCATGGAATCTAACTGTCGCCGACCAGCTCCAAGAACGTCCCGCCGTTCTCGAACAGGTCCTCACCGAGGGCGCAGGTCCACAGGATGCGCACGAGCAACTGACAGGATTGGTCCTCCCCCTCCGGCAAGAAGATGCGCACCTTGTGGCCGAGCAGGCGGCGGGCGCCGACCAGGCGGATGCCGGTGGGGGAGATGTCGCGGCTGAGCAGGCTGAAGGATTTGCCGTCGTCGGTCTGCACGCGGACCGGCTGGACATAGTCGACGCGCGCCTGGCCGCGTCGCTCCTGTTCCTTGCCCGAGTCCCTGTAAGCCTTGATGAGGCGGCGGACCGCTTTCTCGATGCGGCGCTGCTGTTCCTGCTGCTCGTGCAGCTTGGGACTGACGGCGGCGACGGCGTAGTAGCGTCCCTGCCGGTAATTCAGGGCCCCCTTCGCGAGGGCCGCCACCGCTTTCCACTGGTCCTCGGGCAAACCCGCCAGCTTGAGTTCGCCGCGGATGTCGCGGCACCACGTGCCCCTGGCGCTGGGCCCGGCGCACCACCGCATCGGCGACTTCTTGCAAGGAGGGCATGGCGAGTGGGCAGCTCCCGGGAGCAAAAGAACGCGAAGCAACAGGGAAAGCGAGTAAGAGAAAGGTTATCACAAAAGCAGCCCATGGGCGAGGGCTTGCGAAATGTCGAACGCGCTCCGTAAAGAGGGAATGCCCAGGCACGAGATTCTCGCCTGGGCATTCGTCGGGCTCGGTCTTCAGGTTACTTTCGGACCAGTCGCGTCGTCTCCGCTTGCCGCAGCGCCACGTCGACGGCGTCCGCCTCGCTGCCGGCGCTCGCCTCGATCAGCTGCGTCCGGCCTGCTTCACTTGTCGGCAACCAGAAGGTGACGCGCACCAGGCCGGGCCGCGGCTGGTCGACGTGGAAGCCTACCGCCCCCAGGTGCTTCAGCCGCTCGTGCGTGAGGTTCCAGTCGATCGTCTTGATGCCGCCCATCGGAGGCGCCGGCGCGGCAGGGACGCTGGCGATTCCAAGGCCGAGCGCCTCGGGCGTCGGCAAGACCAGGCGCGGCGGGGGCGGCGTCGGGTCGGCGCTGTGGGCGCGGAACTTCGGCGCGGGCATGGTCGCCGGCGCGACGCCGGTCGCCAGCGCCGCGTTGACGGCGGGCGCGGGGCGGAACGCTGGGGGCGCCGCGGGAAAAGAGGCCGGCGCCGAGGTGTAGCCGGGATAGCCGGGGACGGAGGCGGGGTAGACGGGCATGGACGCCGGCCAACTGCCGGCGAAGGGGGAGCATCCCGCGGGAGTTCAGCCGGCGCCGAGGCGTGCGGGGGTCGAGGCGAGCCAAACAACGGTCCCGAGCAAACCCACCAGCGCTTCCTTGCGCATGGGGCCTCCGGTTCTGGTCTGGGGAATCGAACGAAGCAGGCGTCCTGCCTGCCGCCTGATGCTGTCCTCATCAAGCGCGGCGGGACGTTAGCAAAGCGCGCCGAAAGGAAAAAGGGCAAGTTGCGGACGGCTCACAAAAGGCACAAATTACAAAGGACGATGGAAAAGTTACAATCTTGGTGGCTGGTGGCTGGTGAGTGGTGGCTGGTGAGTGGTGGCTGGTGGCTGGTGATTGGTGGCGGCGGGAGCCTCGCTAGAACGAGCGCGATGTGTGAAAAACAGACGGACAACGATTCCGGCCGCTTGCCTTTTCACTGGAACAGGAAAAAATGAAACAAGTCGCTTCGATCCGCGAATACTCTTTCGGGATCCAGACGCTCTTCCGAGACCAATCATGCACATCTCCCTCCTGCCCCGCCTCATCCTCTGCGCCGCCCTGGCGTCTCCCGGCGATCCGCCTCCCTCCTACGAGGCGGCCCTCGGGACCGTGATTGTCCGCCCCACCAAGCCCGACGGCCGGGCCTGGGATATCTTCGGCGGCCTGCCTGACCTCCAGGTCATCATCCGCAACCTCCGCTCGGGCGACGTCTACAAGTCCCCCATCGCCGACGACACCCTCGAGCACAGCTACAACGTCCTCTTCGGCAAGGTCCAGCCAGGGGATACGCTCGAGATCGACGTCTGGGACATCGACCTCTACTACCACGATCACATCGGCCTGAAGCGCCTCGATCTGAGCAAAGAAATCCTCGACAAGGGCCTCGTGAACCTGCGTTTCGGCCAGGTCTCCTCGCTCACGCTCAAGTTCTTCCCCATGCGCTCCACGGCGCTGAAGGTAGAGCCGAGCGACGACGAGGCGCCGCTGGAAGACGGCCGCATCGCCACGCGCTTCGAGCAGATCCGGCCTTCGACGGTCCCCGTCAGCGAAGCGCAGCGCAGCGCGGACAAGGACCGCGCCATCGTCCTCATCCACGGCTTCCGCGCCCATCCCTTCGACGGCGTCGCCGCCTTCCGCCCTTACTTCGACGGTTGGCAGGAGCCGCACAGCGCCCTCGTCACGACGCTGCTGCCCCTCGGCGACATCTACGGCTTCTCTTACGGCCAGAACGCGACGATCGACAAGATCAGCGCGGCGCCACATCTGGCCGAAGGAATCGCGACCCTGAAGAAAATGGGCTACCGCGACATCGTGCTGGTCGGCCACAGCGCCGGCGGCATCGTCGCGCGGGACTTCGTCGAGGCCCGCCCCGATTGCGGCGTCACCAGCGTGGTCCAGGTCTGCGCTCCGAACCTGGGGTGCTGCCTGGCCCATCTGCCCTTCCTGACGCGCGACAAGCAGGCGCCCTTTCTCGAATCGCTCACGCCGCAAAAGCGCATGCTTTGCTGCGCCCGCCGCGCCGCGAAGGTCCCGGAGCACGTCCGCTTCGTCTGCCTCGTCGGCACGTACTGGCGCTTCGGCGACGGCGCCCTGAGCTGCGATTCGCAATGGCCCAGCGACCTCCAGGAGCAGCGCATCCCCGCCTTCGCCGTCAAAGCCAACCATCATTTCTGCATGGACACCGACTGCATGGTCCGCAAGATCGCCGAGGTCGTCGAGCGGCCCTATCCGCGCTGGCGCGACGAGGACGTCGCCACCATGCGCCGGACTCTCTTCGGCGAGTGAAGAACGCCATCTCGTTTAGCCCCGTTTAGCCCCCGGTTCGCAGAACCGGGATGGACCGCGTCCCACGCCTCCGCGCTGTCCGTTCCCCGGCGCCACGGCTATCCTGACCGCTGAACTCTCACTCTCCGGGAAACGCCGTCATGCGCACCGTCTGGACCTTCCATAGCGCCGGGCAAATCGTCTTCGGGGCCAACGCGGTGGTTCAGCTTGGGGACATCGCCGCACGTCTCGGCGGCAACCGCGTCCTCATCGTCACCGACAAGATTCTCGAAAAGGCGGGCGTTCTCGAGCGCGTGCGGGCGCCCTTGATGCGGAGCGGACGCCTCGTCGAAGCCTTCACCGGCGGCGAGCCGGAGCCTTCCTTCCGCGCCGCGCTCGCTTGCATGGACCTGGCCCGCACATTTCGGCCGGAAATCCTCATCGGCCTCGGCGGCGGCAGCAACATGGACCTCGCCAAGATTTGCGCCGTCCTCCTGGCCCACGGCGGGCAGCCGCGCGACTACGTCGGCGACGACAAGATCCCCGGCCCCGTCGCGCCCCTCATCTGCATCCCCACCACGGCGGGCACCGGCTCGGAGGTCTCCGCCGCCACCGTCCTCACCGACTCCGACAACCACATCAAGGTCGGCATCCTCAGCAATTACCTGCGGCCGCGCGTCGCCCTGGTCGATCCGCTGCTCACCGTCTCCTGCCCGCCCAAGGTGACCGCCGACAGCGGCATCGACGCCTTGACGCACGCCATCGAGGCGTACACCGCGGTCGACAACGCCGTCTTCCCGCTGCCGCCGGAGGAGCGCTCGGTCTACCAGGGCCGGCACCCTTTCGGCGACATGACCGCCGAGAAAGCGATCCATCTCATCGGTCTCTATCTGCGCCGCGCGGTGGATCACGGCGGCGATCTCGAAGCGCGCGAAGGCATGGCCCTCGCCGCCTTGCTCGCCGGCCTCGCGTTCTCCAACGTCGGTGTCGCGCTGGTGCATGCCATGGAGTACCCCGTCGGCGGCGCCGTCCACATCTCCCATGGCGCCGGCAACGGCCTCCTGCTCCCCTACGTCATGCGCTTCAACCTGCCCGGCCGCGAGAAGGAATTCGCGACCATCGCCCGCCTCCTGGGAGTGGACATGACCGGCCTTCCGGCCGACCACGCGGCGCAGAGGGCGATCGAGGCGGTCGAGCGCCTGCGCAACGACATCGGCATCCCGCAGCGGCTGCGCGACATCGGCGTCAAGGAAAACCAGCTGCGCGGTTTCGCCGAGAAAGCGGCCGGAATCCGCCGCATCGTCCGCGTCAATCCGCGGCCACCGAGCGTCGAAGACGTGGAAAAAATCTATCGCGAAGCTTTTTGACCTTGGAGTGATGGCGGTCAAAGTCGACGAGCGCTCCGCGCGTGTCATTCAGCTGATCGAGACGCAGAACAACCTGGACGCCCGCCCCTGCCCACTCGACGAGGTAGTCGAGCCGAACCCACATTAGTCGCCTCCCCGTCGCGGCGCCTGCCCGCTTCCTGATCGCCGAGTTTGCCGACATCGGCCCGATAGTCCCCGCGACAGGGCCTTCTTACAAAAAGTCCGCGTTTTTCTGTTGACAATAAAAATTGTCAATGCTAACATCTCCCCATGCTCGACGTGCAAGTCATCAATGATCCGGTGGCCGCGGCGGTCGCCCTGGAGCCCATGCGGAGTCGCCTGCTTTCCGAATTGGCGACGCCCGCCTCGGCCGCGACGCTGGCCGCGCGGGTCGGCCTCGCTCGGCAGAAAGTCAACTACCACCTGCACGCGCTGGAGACGCACGGGTTGGTGCGGCTGGCTTCGGAACGCAAGTGGGGGGGGCTGACCGAACGCTTGCTGGTGGCGACCGCGTCTTCCTATGTGGTCTCGCCGAGCGCCCTGGGGCCGGTCGCCGCCGATCCCAGCAGGGACGCCGATCGGCTGTCCGCAAGCTATCTCATCGCCCTGGGCGCGCGCGTCGTTCGCGAGGTAGGCGACCTTTTGCGCCGGGCGCAGGAGGCCGCCAAAGGCCTGGCGACGCTCGCGCTGGATACCGAGATCCGCTTCCGGTCGGCGGCGGACCGGGCGGCGTTCAGCAACGAGCTCACCGAGGCCATCACGAAGCTCGTTTCGAAGTACCACGATGAATCCGCCCCCGGCGGCCGCGCGCATCGCCTGGTGGTCGTGGCCCACCCCTTGCCGCACCAGCCCGAGCCAAAGGAGCCATCATGAGCGTGAAGAAGGAAGCCTCCGGGCGCCGTTCGGTGCAGGTCGAGGTCGAGGTCCCTGGCACGCCCGAGGAAGTCTGGCAGGCCATCGCCACCGGGCCCGGCATCTCGTCCTGGTTCGTGCCCACCGAGTTCGAGGAGCGCGACGGAAAGCCCGTCGCGGTGAAGAAGAACTTTGGCCCCGGCATGGAGTCCCGTGCCGTCGTGACCGCCTGGGACCCGCCGAGACGATACGCGGCCGAAGCGCCCGGCTGGGTCCCGAACTCGCCGCCGATGGCCACCGAATGGAGCGTCGAAGCGCGCGCGGGAGGCGTCTGCCTTGTCCGCGTGGTGCACAGCCTCTTCGCCAGCACGGACGAGTGGGACAACCAGCTTGAGGGGACCGAATCCGGCTGGCCCGCCTTCTTCCGCATCCTGCGGCTGTACCTCACGCACTTCCGTGGCCAACGCTCCGCGCTGATGCAGTTCATGGCCCCTGTTGCGGGAACCAAAGCGGAGGCCTGGGAAACGCTGACTGCGGCGCTCGGGCTAAGAGGCGTGAGCGTCGGGCAGCGCCGCGCTGCCCCCAATGGCGTCCCATCCCTGGGCGGCGTGGTGGAGCACGCCAGCCAGAGTCCCTGCGACGCCCTCTTGCGCCTTGACCAGCCGGGGCCAGGCGCCGCCGCCCTGGGCGCCGTCAGCTTTGGCGGCCATGTCATGGTAACGCTCAGTTTCTACCTCTATGGCGATCAGGCGGCTGGAATCGTCGCCCGCGAGACGCCGCTGTGGCAAACGTGGATAGATGGACGTTTCCCGATGCCGAATCGGCCGAGCAAGAACGAATGACCGCGCGGTCATGGCCCGTTGGCGATCTCGAAGCTTGACGAGAGCCGGGGGAGTGACTGATGGACGAGGCTAACTTCCTGGCGCGGCCGGCGGGGAAGGTGATGATGCCGCCGAGCAGCTAAGGGTTCAGCGCCAAGTTCAAGACGGGGACGCGACTCTTGGTGTTTTGGCGTTCTTGGAAGTCGCGTCCCCGTTTTGAAACAGCCTCTAAACCTGCCGTGATGCTGCCTACGGTAATGTCAAGCCCCGTCTACTTGGCGCCAACGGCGCCCGATGACGGCGCCGATGGCCAGCGCGCCCAGAAGCAAGAGGCTGCCTGGCTCCGGTGTGGTCAAAGCGGCCTGATGCAGCCCTTCGCGAAACACGGCGTCGGCAGTCACCGGGTTCCCTGGGCTGGTGAAGTAAGTACCTCCCGGGTAGGGGTTGCTGAGCCCGAGCCGGACGGTGAAGACGTTGCTGACGCCGAGCGTCACGGGAACCAGTTCGATCGCGTAAACGTTGCCCGGCGTCAGGGGCACCACAGCTGGAAAATCGAAGTGCACCAGGCCGCCGCCGAACGCGTCGGGGAGCGTGGTGACCGAGCTGGTACCGAGGATGGCTCCGGAAAGGTCCGTGTTGCGGATGTTGACGAGGAACTGCTCCTGCACGCCGTCCGCGATGCCATTGCCGTCCAGGTAAATCTCCACGGCGTCAACGCCCGGGAGGGTCGGGGTGAACGATTGCCCCTTCCGTGCGGCGAGGCCCTGCGCTCCCGAGTTGTTGGAGCCGTTGTTGACGGCGGTTTGCTGCTGGTCGACAAGGGTGATCGGGCTGGCGTGCGCCTGCGCGGCGCCAAGAGCGGCGAGACATACCAGATGGGCGCGAAGATTCATCGGACCATCCTTCAACCTTGGAGAATGAGCGGGCCTCGATGGCGGACAAAACGCCGACCACCGGATGAAGGACTTCCTTTCGATCCATGAAGGTTACGTTAAGGTAATCTATCTTAGGGAAAAAACAAGAAAAAATTACGGGTCGGTAAGACGAATGCACTACCGTCTTCACGACCCAGCGCGTTGATGAGAAAGACGAAGTGTCAGTCCCGACAGGAGACCCCCGGCGGTGGATCAACCTGGATGAGAGTCATGATCTCGCTCGCGGCGCGCCACAGCTCGCCGAGATTCTGCACGTAGAGCAGGCGCGTTTCCGCGTCGGTGCGCTGCGCGGTCAGAACCGCCGTGTAGGTGTACTTGGGATCCCCCCGATCCCAGCCCAGGCGCACCAGTCGCAGGGATTCCGCGGCGTCCGCCAGGATTCCCTTGCCATCCGTGCCTGTCCCCTTCTCCAACGCGTCCCTTCGAGCCAGCGCAGCCTGATACCGGCGGAACGCGGCGGCCAGGCGTTCGGTAAGCGTCAATTCCGTCTTGCGCAGCTCGCCATGGGCGCGGTCCAGGTCGGCGCGGGCGGTGCGGATGTTCCCTTGGTTGCGGTTGAAGACGGGGATCGCCGCGCCCAGCTCGACCTTAATCTCGAAACTTTGATCCGGGTGCGAGTAGAACGGGCGCACCTTCGCCAGGACGTTCGGCACGCGCTGCGCCTCCGCCAACTCCACCGCCCGCTCCGCCTGCATGATAAACGCTTGTCGCTCCTGGATCTCCGAGGAGGCGGTCAGCATCCGCTCCCGAATCGCCTCCCAATCGTAGACCGGCGCCGGCCCCAGCAGCGTCCCTTGTGGCTCGCCGTGCAGCGTCCCGGCGCCCGCGGCCGTGGCGAGCTGCTGCAGCGCTAGGGCATTGCGTTCCTGCGCCGCCTTAAGACGCGCTTCGCTTTGCTGCCATTCGACGCGGGCCTGGAGCACGTCGGGCTGATTGGCCACGCCGGCCTTCTGCAGCTTCTCCGCGGTCGCGGCGGTTTCCTTGGCCGCCTTGACGATATCCTCGTTGACGCGCATCTCCTCGCGCGGCCAGCCGCATCGAAATAGGCCTGACGCAACCGGCCGCTGACCTCGAACCAGCGCGTCAGCGCCCTGCCGAGTCCGCCACCGCCACCCCTGTGCCGCGGCCGCCTTGGCGTAGCGCCGCTTGCCGGCGGTGACGAACTCCTGCTGGATGATCGGCCCCTGCGTGCCGGTGCGGCCGGCGGGCGAGTTCATCTCGTCCCCTTCCCAGGTGAAGATCGGATTGGGGTAGAGCCCGGCCTGGATCAGCTTGCCGCGCGCCGCTTCGATCTGCGCCTGGGCGATGCGCAGGTCGGGATGCTGGCGCGACGCCAGCTCCAGCAACTCGGCGAGCGTCATCTTCTCGACTTCAACCGTCGGCAGCCCGAGACGGCAGCCGGGGCCGCTCTCCGTGGCCGGACCGCGGCCATCGGCCACGGGAAGGCGATGGGCGACGACGGAAGCCGGCCGCGACGATGAGACGCAGCCGGCAATCCAGAAGGGCGTGATAAGGATCAACCAGCGAACGGCATTGCTTTTGTATCTCATGCCCCGCCTCCACCTTCCTTGTGCGGTGGCGCCGCCAGTGAGGCCATCAAGGTCGCGTAATCTTCTTCCTCGAGCGCCGTCTCCGGCGCCTGCCCGAAACGCTCGAACAGCACCGGCAGCACGAACAGATTCAGTAAGGTCGACGTGAACAAGCCGCCGAGAATCACGATCGCCATCGGAAACTCCACCTCGTATCCCGGCTTGGAGCCGCTCAGCGCCAGGGGCGCCAGGCCCAGTCCCGCCGCCAGCGCCGTCATCAAGATGGGGACGACGCGCTCCGTCGCCCCGCGCAAGATCAGCTCGCGGCCAAATGGGACCCCTTCCTCGCGCTGCAGATGCCGGTAGTGGCTGACGACCATGATGCCGTTGCGCGCCGCGATGCCGAGCACCGTGATGAAGCCGATCAGCGATCCCAGCGACAACACGCCGCTCGACAAATACGCCGCGAACACGCCTCCCACCAGGGCGAACGGCAACGTCAACAGGACGAGCAGCGTCAGCCGGAACGAGCGGAAATCGAGGTACAAGAGGAGCGCGATGCCGACGACCGAGAGCAGACCGAGCCAGAGAAGCTGCCGCTGGTTTTCCAGCCGGGCCTGGTATTCGCCCAGGATCTCGATGCGATACCCTTGCGACGGAATCGCGGCGATGCGCTCGCGGATCTGCTCGACGACGCCGCTCAGGTCCCGGCCGTCGAAGTTGCAGGTGACATCGATGCAGCGCGACGCCTTGTCGTGGCGAACCGTGTTCGGAGCATTGACCTGCCGCAGCTCGCCGATCACGGACAGCGGCACGGTCGCCCCCGGGGCTCCCGGCAGCTCGATCTCCAGCTCGCGCAGCTCCGTCAGATTGGCGCGAACGCTCGGATGTCCCCAGACGACGAGGTCGAAGACTTTCTGCTCCCCGTGCACCTCGCCGACCTTCTTGCCGTTGAGCAGCGTGGTCAGGTTGTCCAGCACTTGCCCCGCGCTCAAGCCGTAAGCCGCGAGCATGTCCGGTTTCAAGACCAGCTCGAGCTGCGGCACCAGCACCTGGGCCTCCACGCGCAGATCGGTGACCCCCTTGACCCGTCCCTTGCCGTCCTCTCCCTCGATGGCGCGCCGGACTTCCTGCGCCTTGTCACGCAGCACGTCGAGCTCCGGCCCATAGATGCGCAGAACGATCGAGGCCCCGGCGCCGCTCAGCACTTCCTTGATGCGCTCCTGCAAGTAGGTAAGCAGATCGTGCTGGAAGCCGGGATGCCGCGCCATCACCTCGTCGATCTTTTTCTTGGCCGCGGCGTAATCCCCATGAAAGTCCCCCAGGCTGACCCAAAGCTCAGAGAAGTTCGGACCGTACACTTCTTCGCCGGCTTCGGCGCGGGCAATGTGGGAGCTGAATCCGGTGACGGCCGTCTCCGCGAGCATTTCCTTGCCGACCTTGACGATGTCCTGCCGCATCACGTCGATGCCGGTTCCCGGCTTGGCCACCCAGTGCATGAGGAAATCGCGCTCCTGGAACGGCGGCAGATACTCGTCGCGCAGCTGAAAGTAGGCGAAGACCGAGCCGGCCAGCAGAAGGACGAGGGCCCCGAGCGTCAACGCCGGCCGGCGCAGGCAAGGCAGGAGCAGCCGCGGATACAGACCGCGCAAGAGGAGCGTCAGCGGCGCTTCGCGGTGCGTCCGCACGGCCTGCGGCAAGAGCAAGAGCGACAGCGCGGGCGTGACCGTCAATGCCACCAGCAGCGACGCCATCACCGAGAGAACATAGGCGAGCGCGAGCGGCCGAAAGAACGACCCGGCGACGCCGCTCATGAAGAAGATCGGCAGGCAGACGAAACCGACGATGAACGTCGCATAAACGACGGCGCTGCGGACCTCGAGCGAGGCGGCGAAGACGACCCGGAACGCCGACAGCGGTTTGCTCAGGGCGAAGTTCTGCCGCAGGCGGCGCACGATGTTCTCGACGTCGATGATCGCGTCATCGACGACTTCGCCGATGGCGATGGCGAGCCCGGCCAGCACCATGGTGTTGAAGGAAACGCCCATCCGGTTCAAGACGAACAGGGCGGTGACGATCGAGAGCGGGATGGCGGTGAGGCTGATGAAGGCGGTGCGCCACTCGAAGAGGAAGGCGATCAGGATGAGCGTGACCAGGATGCAGCCCAGGATCATGGCGTAACGCAGGTTGCCCAGGGCCAGCTCGATGAAGCTGGCCGGGCGGAAGATGCCGGTGGTGATCTCGACGCCCGGCAAGGACGTTTTCAGGTTTTCGAGCACCGCCTCGATGGCCTCCGTGACCTCCAGGGTGTTGCCCCAGGGGAACTTCTCGATGACCACCATCAGGCCCGGTTCGTCGTTGATCACGCCCTCGCCGATCGGGGCCGGGGCGCCCGTCGTGACCTCCGCCACCTGCTTGAGAAGGATCGGCTGGCCGTCGCGGAAGGCGACGACCGCCTCCCCCAGGTCGCTCACCTCCTTGACGCGTGTCTTGTACTGCACGGCGAGACGCTGGTTCGGCGTATCGTGAAAGCCCGCGCTGCCGAAGACGACCGCGTCCTTCGCCGCCAGCGCGACCTGATCGAGCGTCACACCCCGCGCCCGCAGATCGCCCGGCTTGACGAACACCTGGTAGTGCTTGGGCTGCAAGCCGTACGTCGAGACGTTGGCGACGCCGGGAATGGCGAGCAGGCGCGGCTCGACCACCCACTTCATGAGCGCCGAGACCTCCGTCTGGTCCAGCTTGGGCTCGCCCGGCTTGAGCTTCTCCGGCTTCTTCGGCGTCAGGCCGATGTGCAGCACGCGGCTCGTCGTCGACAGCGGCGGCATGACCAGCGGCGGATGCGTTTGCCGCGGCAGCTTGGTCGCCGCCTCGGCCACGCGCTCGGCCACCATTTGCCGGGCGCGGAAGATGTCGGTCCCGCGCTCGAAGCGCAGTTCGACGGCGGAGAGTCCCTGCACCGATTTGGAGCGCAGGTCGGTCATGTGCGGCAGGCCGTTCAGGGCGCTCTCGATCAGGACGGTGACCGCCTGCTCGACCGCCTCGCTCGACATGCCGGGCGCCTCGGTCTGCACCTCGATCCGCGGCAGGGCGAACTCAGGGAAGACGTCCAGCGGCGTGCGCGTGGCGTCGTGGACGCCGATCGCGAGGAACGCCCCCGCGATGACGATCACCGCCGCCCGATAGCGCAACGACGCGAACACCAGCCGGCTGAGCATTCTTCTCGACCGCCTCCGTTTGCGCCCCGGTCGTGGGGCGAAGTTCTTCCCAATCGTCTGTGGCGCCGCTGCCGCCCCGGTTCTGCGAACCGAGGCTAAACGAAGGCGCCGGATTCACTTCGCGACCGGCGGGCTGTGGAACTCGCGGCTGAACAGGACACCGGCGCCATTGACCACCACCTGGTCGCTCGCCTCCAGTGGCGGGCGAACGACGATCCGCTCCCCGAGCGAGGGGCCCAGCTCCACGCGGCGTCGCTCGAAAATGTGTGTCTTGTCCCCCTCCTTGAAGCGATGGAGGTAGACCCAGCTCCCGCCGTATGCGTCGAACACGATCGCCGAATAGGGCACGACCGTCTCCATCTTCTTTGTCGAGCGGCACGCCGACGCTGAGCAACTGGTCCTTCGCGAGCAGCGCCCGCGGGACGTTTGAAGCTGTAAAGCAGCGTCACCGTGTGCTTGAGGCGGTCCACTTCAGGGACGACCGCCACAGGCGTCGCTGTCACGCTCAGCTTCTTGTCGGTCTTTCCTCGCCGGCGAGTCGGCGCGACGGCGCCGTCCGATCGACGCGTCCAGGTCCGCCTCCGGCACGAGCACGCGGCCATGTCGGCTGGTCCAGGTTCATCACGCTGGACGAGCGGCGTCGCGGCCGGCACATACTGTCCGGGGCTGACGTGGACCGCGACGATCGCGCCGGCCTGCGGCGAATCGATCGACAGCGCGGGCAGCTCCAACCCCGCTTTCTTGTCTTTCTGAAAGAGATTCAACTTGTACTCGGCGGCGCTGACGTCTTCCTTCGCCTGATTCAGCCGCGCCTCGGCGTCCTCCAGATCCGGCTTGCCGCGCAGTTTCTGGTCCACCAGCTCCTTGAGCCGCTTGACCTCGCTTGCCACGACCTTGACCTTCTCCTCGGCTTTCTTGAACTCGCTCTCGAAACCGCGCTTCAGCACGGCAAGCTGCACCTCGTCCAGGGGGGAGACCACCGGCTGCAACTCGAGCATCTTTGTTCCCGCCGACAGCTTCTGGCCGGGAACGGGAAACGCCGTTTTCCTTGCGGCGTTGATGACGCCCGGAACCGGCGCGGCGATGGTGACGCTGTCCTCCGGCCGAGCCGTCACGAAAGCGGTGCAGGCGCGCTCCGCCTGCGCCTCCTCGTGGCCGGCCGGCTGCGTCTTGATCTCGAGACTCTGGTATTGCTTGTCGGAGATGGAGGTGCGCGACAGGTCGGCCTCGACGTGCGGCTTCTCGGCCGGCGACGTGGTGGCCGCCGGTCCCTTGTTGCAGCCGGCGAAGGCGAGCAGAATCCAGGCCAGAGCGCGAGCGCGGCGGCCCATGGATCGGACCTCGAAGGAGACTCGGGCGCTAAAAACACGTAAGCGCCTTATAACGGCATAAGTGGCGGTTGTGAAGAGTAGAAATTCGTAAGAATCCGGGAAAATGGGCAAGACCGGCAAGGGCGACACTATTGTTCGGGAGGAAAACGCTTGGCCAGGATCCGGTCCCCCAGTCGCGAGCCCAGCATTTTGTCGAGAAAAAGAAGCGGGCCCGTGAACCATGGGATGAGCGCTTCGTTCTTGCGCCTCGCGATGACCTTGACGATCTGCTCGACGCACTTCTCCACGGGCCAGATGCGGAACGGCGGTGGCGGCGGTTCGGGCCACGGCTTGCCGTCCCCCGCGAGCACGTTCGCGCGCAAAGGCGTGTCGACGAACGCGGGGGAGACGACGCCGACGTGGACGCCGTCCTTCGCGACCTCGACGCGCAAAGCCTCGTACAGCCCCTGGATGGCGAACTTGCTGGCGCCGTAGAGCGCGTAGGACGGAATGCCGCGCTTGCCGGTCAGGCTGCTCAGGGCGACGAGAGAGCCGCGCGTCTCCTTGATATGCGGCAAGGCGAAATGCGTCATGTAGAGCGTGCCGAAGAAATTGACGCGCATGACGCGCTCGAGGACATCGAGGCGCGTGTTCTCGAAATAGGCCCGCAGCGACAGGCCGGCGGAGCACAGGAGGATGTCGAGGCCGCCAAAGGCCTGCACGGTTCTTTCGACGGCGACCCGACATTCCTCGGATGCGGAGACGTCGGTGGGGATGACAAGCGCTTGTCCCCCCGCCGCGACGATCTGCCGCCGCACCTCTTCGAGGGCGCCTGCAGATCGTGAGGCTAGCGCGACGCGGGCCCCGAGCTGGGCCAGACGCAGGGCGGTCGCCTTGCCGATCCCGGAGGAGGCGCCGGTGACGAGGGCGGTCTTCGCGCGGAAGGTTGGCATCATGCGATTGTAGAGGGTGGCGCGACCTCCGGGGGCGTACGCCGTCCGGCTCGCCATGATTCGGTCAAGCTGGCGCCGCAACCGTCAATAAAACAGTCAGCACGGACGAATCTCAGCCTCAGCCCCGGACCTCGATTCATCATGACACCCTTTGACGCCGCCTCTCCCTTTGACGCCCGCTACTACTTCGCCGACGCCGGCTTTTACCAGCGGCTCCATCCGTTCGTCTCCGAAGGGGCGCAGGTCAGCTACCTGGCGCGCGTCGAGGCGGCGCTGGCGGAGACGTTGGCGGATTTCGGCGTCTGCTCGCGCGGCATCGCGGCCGAGATCGCCGCCGCCTGCCGCCAGGTGAAGCCGGATGAGGTCTACGAGGAAGAGCGGCGCATCCAGCACAACATCCGGGCGCTCGTCAACTGCATCAAGCGTCCCCTCAGCAAGGAGGCGCAGCCGTATGTCCATCTGTTCGCCACCTCGGCCGACATCATGGACACGGCCCGCGCCCTGTGCCTGGCCGAGGTCGCGCGGCAGGTGATCCTGCCGGACCTGGCGCAGCTCGAAGCGCGTCTCATCCGCCTGGCCCGCGCCCACGCCGACACGCCGCAGATGGGGCGAACACACGGGCAGCACGCGGTCCCCATCACCTTCGGCTTCGCGGTGGCGCTGTTCGTGTCGCGCCTGGGCCAGCGCATCGATGCCGTCGCCGCCGCCGCCGGGAAGCTGAGCGGCAAGTTCGCCGGCGCCGTCGGGGCCTACAACGCCCTGGCGCTCCTTCCCGGTCATGACCCCGCCAAGCTGGAAGCCGCGCTGATGGCGAAGCTCGGCCTGGCCGCGCCGGAGATCTCCAGTCAGGTGGCGCAGCCCGAATACGTCGCCGACCTTATCTATGCGCTCACCGCGGCCTGGGGCGTGATGGCCAACGTCGCCGACGATTTTCGCCACCTCCAGCGCAGCGAGATCCGCGAACTCCGCGACCGCAAGGCGGCCGATCCCAATTCGCCGGTCGTCGGCAGTTCGACGATGCCGCACAAGGTCAATCCCAAGGACTTCGAGAACGTCAAGAGCCTGTGGAAGGCGTATGTGCCGCGCTTCCTCACCGTCCTGCTCGACCAGATCTCGGAGCACCAGCGCGACCTGACCAACTCGGCCTCCATGCGCTTTGTGATGGAGTATGTCGCGGCGTTCGCTTATGGTGTCCATCGGCTGAGCGGCAGCCTGGACGGAATCGAGCCGGACGCGGCGCGCATGAAGGAACTTCTCGATGAAGGCAAGGACCCGGTGACCGCCGAGCCTCTCTATGTGCTGCTGGCCCTGGCGGGTCATCCGGACGCGCATGAGGAGGCGCGCGTGCTGGCCCGACAGGCTCGCGCGGCGGGACAGACGCTGGCGCAGACGATCCGCGCCACCCGCTCGCTCGACCGCTACCTCGCCAGGCTCACGCCGGTGCAGAAAGCCATTCTCGACGACCCGGCCAACTACCGCGGCGCCGCGGCCGAGCGGACGCGCGCCGTGTGCGATCGTTGGGAAACGCGGCTCAAGAACTGGAGCATGTCATGATGCGCACCGCGGTCTACACCGGCGTCTTCGATCCCGTTCACTTCGGCCACCTCGACATCATCCGCCGCGGCGTCCGCCTCTTCGATCGCCTCATCGTCGCCGTCGGCGAGAACCCCGACAAGGCGCCGATCTTCACTCAGGCCGAGCGCGTCCGCATCCTGCAAGAAGTGGTGCGGTCCCTCCCGACTGTCGAGGTGCGGCCGCTCGCCGGCCTGGCGGTGCGCTTCGTCCGGGACATCGGCGCCCACATCATGCTCCGCGGCCTGCGCACGACCAGCGACATGGAATACGAGTTCACGATGTCCCTCACCAACCTCGCGCTCGACGCGACGATCGAAACCGTCTTCCTCATGGCCAAGGAGGAGTACTCCCACATCAGCGGCACGCTGCTGCGGCAGATCGCGCGGCTCGGCGGCGAGCTCGACAAGTTCGTGCCGCCGGAAGTGAAAAAGGCGTTGATTGACCGCTTGCGCGACGGATGAGACGTCAGCGCGCTCGCCACTGGTAGGCCCCGCGAGCCGAGCGGGGCCGGACGTCGACGACGCTGTCGCCAGTGTTCACGCCGGGTCCGGCTCGGCTCGCCGGACCTACCAACAGTCCGGCTCGGTCGCCGGATCTACCAACAGTCCGGCTCGGCTCGCCGGACCTACGCCAGTCCGCGCCGCGGTGGCCAACTCCGAGACGAACTTCGCGCGCGGCCAGACGACATCGCAGCCGGCGTCACGGGCCGCCTTGAGCAGGTCGGCCGCGACGTGGGAGCCGTAGCCGACAATCCGGACGCCGCGCGCCTTGATGGCCGGGATCGCACCGAACGTCTTCAGGTCCGCGTGGTGCAAATCGAGCATCACGCAGCGCGGCGCCCCGACGCCGAGTTGACGTTCCAAATCGGCGAGCGTCCGGGCCGGGACGACGTCCAGGCCCAGATCGCGCGCCGTCCCCACGATGCGACTCGTGAAGATCAGATCATCCGACAGCAGCAAACCCTGCACGTTCTCCGCTCCCTCACGGCATTTCCTTGATGCGGATGCGGCGATACTCGAACTTGCCGGTCTCGGCCTGCAGGCCGATGCCCTGCTTGCTCGCCTGCGGGACCTTCATGTTCTCCATGAACTCGCCGTTGCACAAACACTTGGCGACGGCGCCGACGCTCACCTCGATCTTGTTGACCGGCACGTCCTTGCCGTTGAGCTTGGCGACCGGCATGCCGTCCTTGACGGTGAGCTCGAGCGTGTCCTTCGCCGTCAGCCCCTTGCCGTTGACGGTCGTCGTGACGACGCCGTTCTTCACCGTGATGTCCAGCTCGTTCCAGTCGTCGTTCTTGAACTTCTTGAGCTGCTTCATCTCGCCGCGGCGGATGAAGTCGCGCACCTGGAGCTGCGGACCGCGGACGTAGACGCCGCTATCGGACTTCAGCGAGGCGCGGAACTCCATCTTGACGTTGAACTCCTTGTTGAAGTCCTTCACGGTGTAAAGGTCCTTGATCCCCTTCCCTTCCTCGGCGATGATGACGCCGCCGTCGACGCGGAAGCGCTTGTCAAAAGTCTCCGTCTTGCCGCTCAGGTCCGTCTCCTTGTAATACTTCCAGCCCGTCAGGTCCTTGCCGTTGAACAGGCTGACGTACCCCGGCTCCGGCTTGAAGTCGTCGCCGGCTTGACCCGACGCCGTCAGACAGGCCGTCAACACGACGGCGAACAGGGTCTTCGTCAAACAACGCATGGCTGTGCCCCCTTTGGAGAGTGTGACGATTCGTTGTTCTTCATACGGACCCGCCCGCCTTCGTCTGCAATCCTTGTTGCGAATTGCCCCCGTTCCGGATAAATTCAAAGCATCCCGCCGAAGTCTCCTCGTCTTCTCCGGAGGTCGCTGATGTCTCTCTCCCGCCGGGCCACGCTGGCCCTCGCTTCGCTGTTCCTCGTCGCCGGCGCCGCCGCCGCGCAGCCGAAGAAGACGATCTCTTTCAACCGCGACATCCGCCCCATCCTCTCCAACAACTGCTTCGTCTGCCACGGCCCGGACAACAACCTCCGCAAGGCCAAACTCCGCCTCGACCTCGGCGACGACGTCGCCGGCGTCCACGGCGGCCTCAGCGTCATCACCGCCGGCAAGCCCGCCGAGAGCGAGCTATTCGACCGCATCACGCACGCCGATCCCAAGAAGCGGATGCCGCCCGAATCGTCCAAGAAATCCCTGACCAAGGAGCAGATCGACCTGCTCCGGGACTGGATCGCTCAGGGCGGCAAATACGAGAAGCACTGGTCCCTCATCCCGCCGGTCAAGCACGAGATCCCGGCCGTGAAGGCGAAGGCCTGGGTCCGCAACCCGATCGACGCCTTTCTGCTCGCCAGGATCGAAGCCGAGGGACTGAAGCGCCGTCCGCCGAGACGGATCGCCGCACGCTCCCGCCGGCTCTCCTTCGACCTCATCGGCCCGCCGCCGACGCCCGAGGAAGTCGACGCCTTCGAACGATGGTGCTCGACGCCTACGAGAAGCAAGTCGATCGACTGCTCGCCTCACCCCACTTCGGCGAGCCGCCCGCCATCTTGGTGCTCGACCAGGTCCGCTTCGGCGACACCGGCGGCTACCACAGCGACAACCACCGCGATCTCTGGCCCTACCGCGACTGGGTCATCGCCGCCGCCTTCAACAAGAACTGCCGTTCGACCAGTTCACCACCATGCAAGCGCACGGCGACCTGATGCCCGGGGCCACCAACGAGCACAGGATCGCCTCCGGCTACAACCGACTTCGCAAACCACCGAGGAGGGGGGCCCAGGCCAAGGAGTATCAGCAAGTACTACGCCGACCGCGTCCGCAACGTCTCCGTCGTCTTCCTCGGCCTCACCAGGCTGCTGGGCAATGCCACACCTGCTGCTCGACCCGGTCACGACCCGCGAGTTCACCAGTTCGCTCGCCGACATCGCCGAAGCCTCCGTCGGCCGGCAGCGCAGACCTCGATCTTCACGCCCGCCCAGGAAAGCTTCGTGGCAGACATCGACGCCCGGAGCCGCCGCGCTACAGAAGGTCCTCGACACGCCGACGCCCGAGCTGACCAAGGCCCAGGACGATGGGAAACGGAGGTCCGCAAAGTCGGCTTCAAGGGGACTGCCTGGGGCTCGTCGTCGACGCCCTCAACGCCGATCCCGTCAAACGCAACCCGTGTGCAGAAGACCGCCATCGCCAAGGATTTCCACTTGGTCACGCTCTCTCCTCGCCGCCCCGCGTGCCCAGCTCACTAGCTTCCAAGGCGAGAAGACGGCCCTCCAGGCCCCGAGCACGCTCATCACCATGGCCTCGGCCGCCGCGCACCATCCGCCTCCCGCTCGGCAACTGGCCCGGACGAGTCCGGCCCCGTAATGCTCCCCGGCGCCCTGCCCGCTGCCAGCGCTCGACACCGGCAGCTGCCGCGCTACTTCGCCTCGACCTCGCCATGGCTCACCGGAAAAAGACAACCCGCTCATGGCCTCGCCATCGTCAACCGCCCTGGGCTCTCATCGGCCAGGTGGTCGTCGCCGACGATGGACGACCTCGCCTTCCAGGGCGCATGGCCGACCCACCCCGCGCTGCTCGACTGGCCGCTCCTCGAGTTCGCGAACGGCTGGGACGTGAAGAAGACGATCCGCACACTCGTCACCACGTCCGTCATCGCCAGACCCTGCGTCAGCGAGGAACTGGAAAACGCGCGACCCTACAACACGCTCTGCTCTACGCCCGCCAGGCCCGCTTCCGCCCGACGCCGAGCCGTCCGCGACAACGCCCTCGCCGTCAGCGGCCTGCTCGCCCTCGAAGATCGGCGGCCCGAGCGTCAGTTGCCACCAGCCCGCCGGCTACTGGGCGTTCCTCAACTTCCTGACCCGCACGTGGGTCCATGACAAGGGCGAGAACCAGTACCGCCGCGGCATGTATACCTACTGGCAACGGACCTTTGTCCACCCCAGCCTCCTCGCCTTCGACGCCCCGAGCCGCGAAGAGGCACCGTCGAACGCAATCTGCCCAACACGCCGCAGCAAGCCCTCGTCCTCCTCAACGACCCCACCTACGTCGAAGCCGCCCGCCCTGGCCGAACGCGCCATCAAGGAGGCAAGACGACGCCGGCTGCATCAACCACGCCTTCCGTTTGGGCGCCGGATCGCGACGCGAAAACCGGAAGAGACGAAGATCCTCGCCGCCCTCTTCGACAAGCACCTGACGTATCAGGGGGACACGAAAGCCGCCGAGTTCCTGTGCCGGGTCGGCGAGCGCGCGATGGCGAAGGACATCCCGGCGCCAGAGCTGGCCGCCTGGATGTCGGTGACACGCGTCGTCCTGAACCTGCACGAAACCATCACGCGCGAATGAGCCTGTCGTTTAGCCGCAACTCGCAGAGTGCGGCGGACGCGACGCCAGAGTCGGAGGGACATGGAGACAGCGATGGGCAAAGTCGTCGTCACGGCGAAGATAGAGAACATCGAAGACCTCTTCCGCCGACTGCGGTGAGATGCGGGAGCCCGCGGTGGAAGTGAACGACGCGCTGGTCGACACCGGCGCCTTCACCTTGCTTCTACCGAAATCCCGCATGATCGAGGCCTGGGCCTGCGTCATTTCCAAGACCCGGACCCGCGCACGTTGGGCGGCCCAGTCCCGATGGGTACTTACAAGCGCTGTCCGCTTCACGATTGCCGATCGCGAGTGCCACTTGATGTCGGCGAGTCGGGCGATGAATACCCAGTGATTGTCGGTCAACCGCCTCTGAAATGCTCCCTGTGGTCGATCCCAAGGGACAGCGCCTCATCGGAAATCCCGAGCACGGCGGGGGCGTACATGATCGATGCGTTTTGATGGGCACTGGAGGTGAGCCAAGGGCAACGCTGGCGATGTCTTTCGATGCCGTCCGCCTGCATCGTTAGATCGGCTACGATCAGAGAATGCGCGGAGGCCGCTCGGCCTCACAGCTTCGTGATCCTCGATGTTGGCACGTCATGTCGTTGAAAACTTGGGACATTGCATCAGGTCGCGTTCTGTCTCGCAAGACGAGCTTCGCGGCCTGGTAAGAGACGTGCTTGGCATCAACCCCGACAATTGGTATAAGACGTGCCGATGGCCGGCCGTGGACGATTGGCCAGCCGATTGGCACGGCATCGAAAAAGACACGCGCGGAAACATCCCGCGTTGTGGATAGAGAAAGACTGGCTTTGTCTCGCAGCTCTCGGTCCAGCCCGCCTTCTCGTTCTCGCGGGCGAACAGCTGGGTGGAGGCCGTTGGGCCGTTAGCGTGTGACGAATGCCTCGACAGCTTCGAGCACCGTAACCCAGCAAATGTTAACGATCTGTTGACGGACTGGTATTGTCAGCGAGCGGGAAATAAAGCTCCTGGAGGACACTATTTCGCCCGTTTGCCCCGGTCGGTCTTGGCGAACATGAGGGGGAGCTTGATACCTTCGACTTGGTTGTTGAGGGCAACTACATCAAGAGGCTGCGCCAGCATACCCTGCGTATTGCGGCGTGTCGTTGATGCTCAGCCCACACAACGCCTGCCTGCATTTTGATCACATGGTAGCCTGCAGGAACGGGGGCCATACGGTAAGCGGAAACATGACACTTGCTTGCTCGATGCAATGTGTCCAAGGGTGCCAAGTCCTCGGCTGAGTATTAGTGCATCGCCGGGACAAAGGATTGCCAATGTTTCATACGCCCTTGGCGTCCTAATTTTACAACGCCAAGCACATTATTCCGCCACTTACGACTCGTTCTCCCTGGCCGCAATAAAGCATCAAACGGCCCTTGATGGATGTATTGCCGATGCCGCTTGTCGGACACGATTACGTTTACGTTCGTTCCCGGTTTGCAGCGGATGCGGATAAGCCAGCAAACGGTTCTCCAGTAAGGGTGATATGCTGGCGCTCGGCGAGAGCTGCATACGGGTGCCCGCATAAGGAATCTCGTGACAGTGAAGAGCTTGTCGTAAGTTGCGGCTCGTTACAGCTTTTAGGGGAGCCGATCGTGACCACAGGGCTGAGTCGATCCGGTGATCGCAGCAGGGGCCAAGAGGTCACCGACGCCACAGTCCGAGTCTCCGTGAAATCAATCGAGATCGGTGTCTTTAAACAAGAACGAAACCACGAAGCCTTCCATGAACCAATACCACCCCCTCACCCGCCGCACCTTCCTCCACCACACCGCCAATGGCCTCGGCGCCATCGCCCTCGCCCTCGCTGCTCGTCCCTGCCCGCGGCGGTTACTCCCCGCCGCCGAGGCCGCCCCGCCGTCGATCGCTGGGACGGCGTTCTCCATCCGCTGCACCATGCCGCCAAGGCCGCGTCATCTACCTCTACATGGCCGGCGGCCCCTCCCACCTCGAATCTCGACCATAAGCCTGAGCTGGCCCGACGTCACGGCCAGCCGATGCCCGAATCTGCTCACGCGGCCAGCCCATCGCCCAGCTCCAGGCTACCAGCTCCGCTGCTTCGCCGCGCCGCAGCATCCTCTTCCGCCGCTACGGCAAGTCCGGCCAGGAGATCGCCGAGATCTTCCCGCACATCGGCTCCGTCGCCGACGATATCTGCATCATCCGCTCCCTGAAGACCGAGGCCATCAACCACGACCCCGCCCATACCTTCATGAACACGGGCACGACCATTTCCGGCCGGCCCGCAATGGGCTCGATCTACTACGGCCTCGGCACGGAAGCCGAAGACCTTCGTCGTCCTCACCAGCACCGGCTGGCCTGGCCAATCGCAGCCCATCGCCCAGCGGCAGTACGCCGGCCTGCTCCCCAGCCGCTTCCAGGGCATCCACCTGCGGCACCGGTGATCCGGTCCTCTACCTCAACCCGGCCGGCGTCACCCTGCCGCGACGTCGTCGACGCCGTCCAGGACCTCAACCGCCTGCACGACGCCGAAGTCGACGACCCCGAGATCGCCACCTGCGTCACGCAGTACGAGATGGCCTTCCGCATGCAATCGAGCGTCCCTCAAGCGGCAACCCTGCCACCGAGCCGCAATCCGTCCTCGATGTACGGCATCCGCGGGCGCCGACGGCTCCTTCGGCGCCAACTGCCTCATGGCCCGCCGCCTTCGCCGAGCGCGGCGTCCGCTTCATCCGCCAGTTCTACCACCGCGCGACTGGGACCACCACGGCGGCATCCGCCCCCAGATCGCCGGCAGCGCCGGTGAGGTCGACTCGACCCGCCGCCGCGCTCCTCCGCTCCGCGGACTCCTCGAAGACACCCTCGTCCTCTTCGGCGGCGAGTTCGGCCGCACCCCCATGGCCCAGGGGGACGGCCGCGACCACCACATCAAGGGCTTCTCCATGTGGCTCGCCGGCGGCGGCATCAAGCCCGAGGTCACCTACGGCGCCATCGACGAGTTCGGCTACAACGCCGCCGGAGAACATCGTCCTCGTCCTACGACCTCCACGCCACCATGCTCCACCTCCTCGGCATCGACCACCTGCGGCTAACCTACCGCTTCCAGGGCCGCGCGCTCACCGACGTCCACGGCGAAGTGGCGGCGACATCCTGGCCTGACCTGGCCAAGCCCGCAGGCGAGTCTTCGAGCCTGCGGGGTATCGTGGCCTAGTCCTAGTGTAGTATCAATGCGCCCTTGACGGAATTGTCTCGTCCCGCTTCCGTCCGCAATGATTCCTCATGCCCTGCTGCCTGTCTGGGCCTGCTTTGAGCCGTGTCCGCTTCTTCCTCGGCATCGACAAGCGCTCCTTGGCCTCCCGCCGCAGCTTTCGTCGAAGCAACCGTGCATCGACCCGGCCAGAAGCTGAGCCCCAACCACGGTGGTTCGTACACCCCGGCGCGCAGCGGCCAAAGCGCGCGTTTTTAGCGAGAAATGCCTCGGCCCATTGGTGCTCCGCTGGATATGGTGGCCGCCGCCGACTCGTCATTCTGCATTTCGCTACAATGGTTAGAGCTCTTCACCGGAGGATGCCCAATGTCCTTGGCCCTCGTCGCCGATCCCGGGTTCTTCGCTGATGCCGATGGCGTCATTCGCGTAGGTGGAACTCGTGTTACCTTGGACACCGTCGTCGCCGCCTACCGCGAAGGCATGACTCCGGAAGCCATCGTCGACCAGTACCCCTCGCTTCGCCTCGATCAACTCTATTCCGTCATCGGCTATTTCCTTAGCCATAAGGCCGAGGTCGACGAGTACCTCCGCAGCCGCCAACAACAAGCCGATACGATCCGACGCGAGAACGAGTCCCGTTTTGATCCGGCTGGCATCCGTGAGCGGCTTCTGGCTTGGCGGGGTCAAGGATAAAAGTTCCTTCTATCGTGCGAGCAGGAAGAGGATAGTTGGTAACGCTCGAGCCTGCGTAGTGGACGCCATGCTTCTCTTCTCGCAGACGAAAACTTCAACAACGACGTCATCCGTGGGGTGCGCCGACGCATGCCGGAGGTTGATATCACGCGCGTGCAGGATGTGGGGCTGTCAGGCGAGGACGATCCAACGATCTTGGAGTGGGCGGCGCAAGCCGAGCGGGTGTTGCTCACGCACGATGTGGCCACAATGACTCGCTACGCCGCGGATCGTGTGCGCGAGGGCAAGCGCATGCCAAACGTCTTCGAGATTGCGAGACACGTCCCGATCGGGAACGCCATCGAGGAGGTACTACTCTTGGCGTGTTGCAGCCACGCAGGCGAATGGGAAGGCCAAGTTCGTTACCTGCCGCTGCGGTAGAGCGATTGATCCTACTTACCTCGGGCAGGCAAACCGTCCCCGCCCCATTCTCGTCTTACTGCTGGCGTCAACTGAAAGCCAAAGGGAGGGAATTCATGTCCACGCGCAAGTCCTTCTTCATCCTCGCCGCCCTGTCCCTGCTCGCCTTCGCGGGCGGCGGCGTCCGGGCGGACGACAAGCCCGCCAAGGAAACGGTCAAACCGGCCGCCAAGCCGAAGGTCGAGGTCGTCTTCTGCCTCGACACGACGGGCAGCATGGGCGGCCTCATCGATGCCGCCAAGAAGAAGATCTGGTCCATCGCCAACCAGATCGCCAGCGGCAAGCCGAACCCGGCCGTCAAGATGGGCCTCGTCGCCTATCGCGACCGCGGCGACTCCTACATCACCAAAGTCTTCGACCTGAGCGACGACCTCGACTCGATCCACGGTCACCTCATGGGCTTCAAGGCCGACGAGGGGGGCGACGAGCCCGAGAGCGTCAACCAGGCCCTCTACGACGCCGTCCACAAGATCACTTGGAGCAAGGACAAGAAGACCCTGAAGATGATCTTCCTCGTCGGCGACGCTCCGCCTCACATGGACTATCCGGACGACGTCAAGTACCCGGACACCTGCAAGGAAGCGGTGAAGCGGGACATCATCATCAACACCGTCCTGTGCGGCTCGAGCCCGACCGCCAAGGACCACTGGCTCAAGATCTGCCGCCTGGCCGAGGGCTCGTTCGTTCAGATCGAGGCGGACGGCGGCCCGGTCGTCGCCATCGCCACCCCCTTCGACAAGGAGCTGGCCGAGCTGAGCGTCAAGTTCTCGGAAACGACGCTCGTCTACGGCGACCCGGCCGCGAAGGACAGCGCAGCGAAGGCGCTCGGCGTCACTTATTCGTTGGGCGGCGCCTCCGCCGCGCCCCGGGCCGGCTTCCTCGCCCGCTCGGGCGGCACCGCCCACGACCTGCTCAAGGCCATCAAGGATGACAAGGTCAAGCTCGAAGACATCAAGAAAGAGGAGCTGCCCAAGGAGCTGGCCGGCAAGAGCCTCGCCGAGCAGAAGGAAATTCTGGCAAAGCTCGACAAGGAACGCCAGGAAATGAGCAAGCGCGTCCTCGACCTCGAAAAGAAACGCAACGAGTTCATCGCCAAGAAGATGGCCGAGGACACCAAGCTCGCCGCCCCGACCAGCTTCGAGAACGAAGTGCTCGGCATCCTGCGCCTCCAGGCCCGGCGCAGCGGCATCGAGTACGAGGCGATCACACCGAAGAAGAAGTGATGGATTCCCAACGTGGGGCAGGCGGCCTGCCCCACGTGGTTCTGAAAACCCTTCTCGACCACGAGCCGGCCGGGCAAACATGCGGCCGGCTTTTCTCATGCGCGGAAGTGCACGGCCAGGCGCCGCGCGATATCCTGATCGGAGTCCCCGTATCTCCAGCAAGGAGAACAACGGTGTCCCAAAACGCATCGTCCCTGGGAAGCGCACGCCGCCGCGCCCTCGTCAGCATCGTCCTCGCGCTCCTCGCCTGCCCGCCTCTCTGGGCCAGGAGCCCGAGATCGATCTCGCCCGCTTCGATGCCCGCATCAAGCCCTCCCCACCGGCGGCATTGGGCGTTTCAGAAGGTGACGAAACCCGTCGTCCCGGCCGTAAAGGACGCCGCCTGGGTCCGCAATCCCATCGACGCCTTCATCCTCGCCAGGCTGGAGGCGAAGGGATGGCAGCCATCGGCGCCGGCGCCCTCGCCTACCCTGCTGCGCCGCGTTCACCTGGATCTGACCGGCTTACCGCCCACGATCGCGGAACAGGACGCCTTCGCCAGGAACCCCGACCTCGACGCCGTCGCCAAGGGCCTGCTTGGCCGGCCTACCTACGGCGAGCGCTGGGCCCGGCACTGGCTCGACGTGGCGCGCTACGCCGAGTCGGCCGGCTACGAGCGCGACGCCGCCAAGCCCCACGTCTGGCGCTACCGGGATTACGTGATCCGGGCCTTCAACGACGACAAGCCGTTCGATCGTTTCATCCTCGAGCAAATCGCGGGAGACGAATTGCCGGACACGAATGCGGAAACGCTGATCGCGACCGGCTTTCATCGCCTCGGGCCCTGGGACGACGAGCCGGCCGATCCCGCCGAGGACCGCTTCGATCAGCTCGACGACATGATTGGCACGACCTCGCTAGCGTTCCTCGGCCTGACCATGGGCTGCGCGCGGTGTCACAATCACAAGTTCGAGGCGCTGACCATGCACGATTACTACCGCATGGTCGCGATCTTCGATCCGCTCCAGCGACCGCGCAGCGGGCGGACGGAGCTGGACTCCCCCATCGGCGGCCGGACGGAGTTGGATGCGCTAGCGGCGCGCGATCGCCGCATCGCGGAGCTACGCAAGAGCACGCCCAAGGACGGACAGGCGGAGCTCGAGGCCCGCATCGCCGCGCTCAAGAAGGAGACGCCCGATCTGCCGCGCGGCTACTTCATGACGGAACCCCCGGGCAAGGTCCCCGTCACGCATCTTCTCGTGCGCGGCAAGGCGGCGCGGCCCGGGCCCGAGGTGCAGCCGGGCTTTCCCGCGGTGCTGGTGGACAAGCAACCGACATTCCCGGCGCCGGAGCGAACGAGCCTTCGTCGTCTGACGTTGGCGAAATGGATCGCCGGCCCGGAGAATCCGCTGACCGCCCGCGTCATCGTCAACCGCGTCTGGCATTATCACTTCGGCCAGGGCATCGTGCGGACGCCGAGCGACTTCGGCACGGCGGGACAGGCGCCGACCCACCCTGAACTGCTCGACTGGCTGGCGAGCTGGTTCGTCGAGAACGGCTGGTCGATCAAGAAGCTGCACGCCCTCATCGTCGCCAGCAACACCTATCGCATGAGCAAGGCGCCGCACGCCGAGTACGCCAAAGCCGATCCGGACAACACGCTCTTCTGGCGCTTCCCCTATCGCCGGCTGGAGGCGGAGGCGATCCGCGACTCGGCCCTCGCGGTGAGCGGCCGACTCAATCCGAAGATGTACGGCCCGAGCGTCTTCCTGCCGATCCCGAAGGAAGCGCTGGCGGGCAACAGCGACCTGGAAAAGGTCTGGAAGGTATCGAGTCCGGAGGAAGCGTCGCGCCGGACCGTGTACGCCTTCGTCAAACGCGCCCTGGTCGTGCCGATGCTCGAGGTGCTCGACGTGTGCGACACGACGCGCTCCAGCGACAAGAGGCTGGTGACGACCGTGGCCCCGCAGGCGCTGAACCTGTTCAACGGCGACTTCGTGCAGGAGCAGTCGCGCTTCTTCGCGGAACGGCTGCGGAAGGAAGCCGGCGATGATCCAGAGCGGCAGATCGATCACGCGTTTCGCCTCGCCCTGGCGCGTCTGCCGTCCGCGCGGGAACGCGCCGCCATCAAGGCGTTCCTCGACCAACAGGCGAAACGGTTCGCCGCGGAGGCGCCGGACGCCAGCGCGGCCCAGGCGCGGTGCGAGGCGTTGACCCAGGTGTGCCGCGTGATCTTCAATCTGAATGAGTTCGTCTACGCGGAATAGCGTGCGCGACCTCGCGGTAGGTCCGGCGAGCCGAGCCGGACCTGGCCTGAACCGTCGCGAAACCGCCATTTCTTTCACCGGAGCCAATCCCGAACCGATTCAAGGCGGCGTCGACGAACGCATGAATGCGGCGATGTGCTCGAAGGCCTCGCGCGCCTCCGGCAGCAGCGGCTCGTGGGACTGGAAGACGTGAAACATGCCGGGCCAGACTTCGAGCTTGACGCGCGCGCCGTCCGCGCGCGCCTTGCGCGCGACGCGAACAGCGTCATCGCGCAGCATTTCGTGCTCACCGACCTGAATCAAAAGCGGCGGCATGCCGCGGTAGTCACCGAAGACCGGGGATGCCAGCGGGTCCCGGGGATCGCCCTTGCTCAGGTAGTGCTCCCGGAAGACCGGCATGGTCTTCGCGCTGATGATCGGATCGTGCGCGGTCTTCAACGACTCGCTTGCCAGCGTGAGGTCGGTGACCGGCGAAATAGGAATCGCACAGGCCGGCAGCTTGAGCTTCCGGTCACGCAGAGCGAGCAGCGTTGACAGCGTAAGGCAGCCGCCCGCTGAGTCGCCCGCGATGAAAGTGACGCGGGCGGGCGCCCGGCCGGACGGGCCGTTCGCGAGCAGCCATTCATGAGCGCGGACGCAATCCTCGATGCCGGCGGGGAAGCGGTGCTCCGGAGCCAGCCGGTAGTCGGGCAAGAGCACCGCGCACTTCGCCGCCGTCGAAAGATGCGCCGCCACCGTGAGATAGTAGCCGCCGCACCCCGACACAAACCCGCCGCCGTGCAGGTACAGGAGCCTCACGTCAGGATCGGCGCCGGGCGCCAGCACCCACTCGCAGGGAATGTCGCCCACCTTGACCCGAATGAGCTTGATGTCCTTGCTCTTCGGCTCACGGCGGCCTCCCATGCCGGCGCGCAGCGCCGCCAGATCGAACTCCTTCGCGCCGAACGGCGTTCGTTTGCGCAGCTTGTCCAGGTAGGCGACGCCCTCCGGCGAGATCGTCCGCGGCTTCCCGTCCGCGCGCGCCGCAATGTCCCGCTTCTCGACATTCGGAATCGCCGACCCGTCCGGCCGCTCCCCCGCGGCGTAAGCCCCGGCGCCGACCAGGCAGATCAGCCCCGCCGCCAAAAAACGCTTCATGGCGCTCTCCTGACGTCGTCTACTTTTTCAGGGACCGGATCCACTCCTCCAGAAGCCGAACCGTCTCGTCGTCGACCACCCGCGTCGCCAGCGGCGGCATGAAGCCTTCGGTGCGGTGGGCGATGCGGTGCAGGAGGACTGATTTCTCCGGCCGGCCGGGCGCGATCAGCTTCGCCCCCTTGATGCCGAACGTGTGGTGCTGCGGCGCGACGTCGATGATCTTCATCTTCTCGAGCGCCGTCGTGAACTCCAGGTCGATCATGGCGTTACCACCACCAGCCTCGACGTGGCAGATCGAGCAGTTGGCGTGCAGGTAGGAACGGACGCGCGCGGTCAGGTCGGCCGTCTTGTCGCGCGGATTGACCAGCTTGCGGTACTTCTCCGGATTCTTCGGCAACAGCGCCGACGCCGTGACCGGCGGCCGTTGATCGCGTGTCTTGCACATGTCGCTCACGTACGCGTCCGCTTCCTTGTCGCTCAAGCCCTTGGCCTTGGCTTCGTCGCGCAGCATCGTCTTCGCCTGCTCGTACCAGTTCTGCGGCTTGAGCAAGCCGAGACGCTCGAGCGTCGCGAGTTGGTTCTCCTTCACGCCGCCGTGATCGTGCACGTGGTTGAACTGCATCTCGTTCAGGCCGAGCACCCAGTTGGCGGCCCGGCTGTGGCACACCATGCACTCGGCCCGGCTCGGGAAGCGCCAGTTGAGCGTCTTCTTCCCATCCGGGTGCTCCTTCGACGGCTTGACCTTGATGGTGAACGCGCGGTCGGCGCCTTTCGATTCGATCAGCGTGCCCTCGCTCTGCTCGTCGTTCCAGGCGTAGCTGTAGCCGTACCACTCGCCGCCCTGCCGGGTCAGGAAGCGCGTCTCGATCCAGCGCTTGCTGTCGGCGTTCCCCTCTTCGTCTTCGATGAAGAAGGACTTCACGATGACGGTTTCGTCCGGGAAGTTCCAGCCGCGCGAGCCGGGGAAATCGATCTTGAAGTCCTTGGCGTTTCCGGGGACGCCGAGCCAGCGCACCTTGTTGGCGCCGTCCGACCACAGCACGGCGTTGACCGAGTAGGGCATGAGCGCCGGCTTCATGACGTGTCCCTTCACCGACTCGAACAGACCGCTCTCCGAGAGCTTGCGCGGAAACGTCGATGGGCCGGGATCGGGCGTCGGCTCCAGCGTGTAGACGCCGCCTTTGCCTTCCCCCTGGAAGTCGCAGACGAGGATCTCGCCGTCCTTGTCGACGCCGAAGCCGGTGATCGCCAGGCGCGTCTGGGCCAGTTCCTTGTGCCAGAGCGGCTTGGTCCCGTCGTGCTTCATGGCCCAGAGGCGGCCGGTGGAGTAATCTCCGTAGAGATAGGCGCCTTCCAGTTCGGGGTACTTCTTGCCGTAGTAGACGACGCCGCCGGTGAGGGAGCGGAACTCGGAGTGGTGGTGCTCGATGGTCGGCGGCGTGAAGAAGTTCGGGCCCTTCTTCCGGTGGAGATAAAAGGGATGGCTGCCTTCCATCACGCTCCAGCCGTAGTTGTCTCCTTCTTGACGAGGAACGCTTGCTCCCAGAGGTCCTGCCCGTTCTGGCCCACCCAGAGATGGCCGGTCTTGGCGTCGACCGTCATCCGCCACGGATTGCGGACACCGACGGCCCAGATTCCCGGGCGGCCCTTGAGGTCGACGAAGGGATTGTCCTTGGGGACGCCGTAGTTTCTCCGGGGCTCACGCCGCCCGGCTCGCCTTTGTCGGGATGATCGACATCGATCCGCAGCACCTTCGCCAGCAGCGTCGACATGTCCTGGCCGACGAGGTTGGTGTCCGAGTCGCTGGTGCCGTCCCCCGCGGTGACGTACATCATGCCGTCGAGCCCGAAGGCGATGGCGGCGCCGTTGTGGCCGTCCGAGTCCCAATCGATGATGACGGTTTTCGACTTGGGATCGACGGCATACGGCGGCTTGCGATCCATGGTGTAGCGGGTGACGCGCGTCTTTTTCGGGGCCTTGGGATCCGAGGCCCCGTTGCTGCCGACGTAGAAGTAACCGTTCTCCGCGAACTTCGGGTGGAACACGATGTCGTAAGCCGTGTCGGTCAAGTCAAAGAGCGTCTCGAGCTTGTTGACCTTCGGATCGTCCTTGAAACGGCTGATCTTGGTCGGCCCGTACGACCGATTCGCATGCACGGTCAACAGCAGATCGCTCCCCGGTTGGCGGACGACACAGATCGGGAAATCGAGCTTGAGGTCGGGGAAAAGCTTCCTGGTGCGATACGGCGGCGGCGGATCGGGAAAACCGACCACCTTGGACGTGGTCAGCGCGATGCGCTCGTTGAGGCCGGGCGGCAAGCCGGCTTTCTTCGCGGGGCCTACAAAGCGGAGCGTGGCATAGTCTTCATGGTGATGGAAATCGGGATGCGTCAGGCTCTTCAGCGGAGCGCAGGTCGAGAGCTCGGGGCCTTCGAAATCGACGCTGTAGTCGTAGCGGCACAGGGCGAACTTCCACGATTCGCCGGGCTCCGGCCGGCCGCCGCTGCGCATGAAGTCCGTCCACGGTATCCTGCCCTCGACGGACCAGCCCTTGTCCTTGTCCGTCCAGTTGTTGAGGGTGCCGTCCAGGTGGACCTTGGCCTCGACATGGAACTTGCCGTCCTTGGCGAAGCGCTGGTAGCCGCCGGCGCCGCGCCGGGGCAGGAACATGTCGAGGATCGTGCCCGCGGCGTTGACCTGGAACTCGTAGTAGCCGGCGTGCTTGTCGGAGGGCTTGAAGAAGAGCTCGAAGACGTCGTTGTCCCAGGTCATGCCGTCGTGCTCTTTCACGTCGGCGTAGAGATCGCTGTCCTCCATCTCGGCGAAGAAGTAGATGTACTCGCGGTCCCAGAGCAACCGGGCGACGGTCTTCGTCTTCGCCGCCCGCGCCTTGGCGCCGAGCCAGGGGAGATAGAAGTTGTCGATGATCTGCGCTTTCTTCCACGCCGGGTCGGTCCCCTTGCCGGTGATCTTGACCGGCGCGTCGGCAAAACGGCATTCGAAGGTTGTGGGCGGGGGCGTGAAGGCCTTGGGACGGTCGCCGCCGCTGGAACGGAGGGCGAGGGGGACGAGAAGAAAAGGAAGGACGAGGAAGAGCTTGCGAGGTTTCATGGCGGGTCGGGACGGGATGCGGAGAGGCGAGTTTTTGACTATGGTAGCACTGCCGACCACGGACGCCGAAGGAAAACTGCTCGTGCTCCGGGAAAAGAAGGGGACATCGTCGATGTCTTTTTCCGCGCTGCGGAGAACCGCCGTGGCCCATGCCCCGTCGTGTACGGAAAGAGGGAGGTTCATCGTGCGCCGTCTTGGGCGGATCCTTTTGTTCGGCCTGTGGGGTCCGGGCCTGCTGAGCGCCCAGGAGAAGGCCGCGTCTCCCCCGACCTTGCAGCACGGCGCCCCGGTTAGCGGGCTGGCGTTCTCCCCCTCGGGTGATGTCCTGGCCTCCGCGGGCGGAGACACGATCCACTTGTGGAAGAAAGACCAGGCCAAACCGTGGCAAACGTGGCGCACGCCCGGCAGCCCCCTGTCGGTCATCGCCTTCTCGGCGGATGGCGCCTACCTGGCCTCGGGACATCAAGATCGCAAGGTCCGCCTCTGGCACGTCGCCCGCGGCGAGGAAAAGTGGGCGCAGGAGGCGCAGCGAAGCGGCATCGGCACGCTCGCCTTCGCGCCGGATGGACTTTCCCTCGTCACCGGCGGCGCCGATTCCCGCGTCCACCAATGGGACGTCGCTACCGGCAAAATGCTCCGCGTTTTTCAGCGCGGCAGTGAGTTCTGGCTCGGGACCGCGGCCTTTTCCCCCGACGGACGCCAACTGTTCGCCGGTGGATACGATGGCGCCACCAAGCTCTTCGACGTCGTTACCGGCCGCGAGATCCGGGCGTTCGGCGGCGCCATGTTCAGCGCAATGGCTCTCTCCGCGAGCGCCAAGACATTGGCCGTCTCGACTACCGGCGAGGGGCGCCCGTTCCGGGCCGGCGGCCGTCAAGCGATTCGGCTCTATGAAGTCCGCACGGGCCAGGTTCGCAAGGAACTGGGCCAGCACGGCCCCGCGGATTTCCTCGTGGTCTTCTCCCCCGACGGCCGCAGCGTCGCCGGCCGGGCGCGGGACGAGGGTGTCATCCATCTGTGGGACATCGCCAGCGGCCAACTCCTTGCTTCCTTCGCAGGCGGAGGGGGCGGCACGTTCGCTTTTTCCGCCGACGGGCTGCGCCTGGCGCAGGCGCGCGCCGACAACATCGTGCTCCAGGACTTGCGGCCCGCGTTGGCCAAGCGGCCGGGTGGTCGCGCCCTGAGCGACGCCGAGCGTGACAAGCTGTGGGACGCGCTGAGCCAGACCGACGCGCAGGCCGCCTTCGCCGCCGTGCTGGCTCTCGCGGGTGACGCGGAACCATCGGTCGCCTTCCTGCGCAAGCGGATTCGGCCCGCCCATCTGCCTCCGGACAAGCGGAAACAGGCGACGGAGCTGATTCGCCAACTGCACGCCTCGAGTTTCAGCATGCGCGAGAAAGCCCAGGCGGATCTGGCCGCCTTGGGGGACGCGATCGCTCCGCTGCTCAGCGCCGCCCTCAAGGATCCCGACTTGCCGCTGGAGGCCCGACGCCGCGTCGAGCGGTTGCTGACGCGCCTGGCCCCCGCAGCCTTGACCCCGTCGCGCCTGCAAGCGCTGCGCGGCATGGAGGCGCTCCACTGGATCGCCACGCCCTCCGCCAGGTCCCAACTCGAAGATCTCGCCGACGGGTTGCCGGAACACTGGATCACCGAGGAAGCGCAGCTCCTGCGCCGGACGCTGCCGCGCCGCCCGTGACTTGCCGGCTGGCTTCCCGGGTAGCGGGATACCATGACGCCAGCCGATCCGGGTGCACCCCCGCCAGCGCCAGCGCCGTCAATCCCCAGTTGCGCAGCGTCTGCCGCACGACGCCGTATTGCCGCCAGCGCCGCGCCGACACCGCGACCCGCTCCGGCAATACCACCATCCTCCCAAGCTTCTTCAACCGGGCGCTGATGAGCACGTCCTCCATGAAACGGACGCGCGGGAAGCCGCCGATACGCGCAAAGTCGTCGCGCCGCACGCCGAGTCCCTGATCGCCATAGATGACGCCGCTGAACCGGACGCGCATCGTGGCGCACCAGTCGATCGCTCGATATGCCAGGCCTGGAGCGTCGACGCGCATGGAAAAGCAGGCGGCGGCGCTGGCGGGCTTGCGGAGACAACGTGCAAGCGACCCGAGGGCGCCCGGCGCAAGCCGGCAATCGGCGTGCAGAAAGAGGAGCATGTCGCCGCTCGCCCGCGCCGCCCCGGCGTTCATCTGCGCCGCGCGCCCCTTCTCGGTCGCCAGTCGCAGGTCCGCCTCCTCGGCCAGGTCCCAGGTCCCATCGACGCTGCCGCCGTCCGCGACGATGATCTCGCAGTCCCCCTGCCGGCGCAGCGCCGCGATCGCGGCGGCGATATGGTCCGCCTCGTTCAACGCCGGAATGATGACCGAGATAGGCATGCCCGCTGGTCTACGACTCGGGCCCTCTTCGCCAATGCGAGCGCCCGACGTAACATAGCCTCATGGACGCGACGGCCGACGAGCCCTGGTACCGCGATGGCCTGCGCTTCGACTGTACGCGCTGCGGCAAGTGCTGCACGGGCGAACCGGGCTTCGTCTGGGTCGACGATGAGGAGATCGCCGCGCTCGCCACGTTCTTGAACGAGCCGACGGAGGAAGTGCGTAGCCTCTACACCCGCCGCATCGCCCAAAAGCGCAGCCTGCGCGAGAAGAACCGGGGCGATTGCGTCTTCTGGCACGCGACCCAGGGCTGCACGATCTACCCGGTCCGCCCGCGCCAGTGCCGGACCTGGCCGTTCTGGGAAAGCAACATCGCGACCCTAGAGGATTGGGAGCGGACCCAGCGCATCTGCCCTGGCTCCGGTCGCGGCGAGTTGATCAGCGCCGAGGAGATCACGCGCCGGATGAAGGTGATCCGCCTGTAGGCCGCTCGCCCGGTTCTGCGAACCGAGGCTAAACAATATGAATTCGCTCCGCCTCGAAATCCTGACGCTCTACCAGGACGCCGACCGCGAAGTCGCCGCCGCCGGGCCCGTCTGCGTCGCCAGCGGCCGGTGTTGCCGTTTCAAGGAATACGGCCACACGCTCTTCGTCAGCAATCTCGAAGCCGCCGTCCTGCTCGCCGCCGCCCCTTCCTATCAAGCGCCCGTCTCGGCCGATTTCTGCCCCTTTCAGAAGGACAACCTGTGCACGGCGCGCGAGCCCCGGCCGCTCGGCTGCCGCGTCTACTACTGCGATCCGGCCTACCAGGCGCGCAGCCACGAAATCACCGAGAAATGTTTGAAGCGGCTGAAGGCCCTGGCCGTCGAGCATAATATCCCCTGGCAATACGCCCCACTTCACGTGTTCCTGAACCAGCCACCGGAGATCGACGCATGATCAGCCTTCCCGCTCGCTGTGCACGTCGGGCTTACGCCGCGACGCTCGCCGTTTGCCTTCTTGCGGCGCCCGCGCTGCCTGCGACCGATTGGCCGCAATGGCTTGGGCCCAAGCGCGACGGCGGCACGGACGAGAAAGTCGCGCCCTGGAAGGATGGCCTCAAGATCGCGTGGAAGGCGAAGGTCGGCGAGGGACACTGCGGACCGATCGTCGCCGACAAGATGGTCTTCCTCCACACGCGCACTCCGGGCAGCGACACCGAAGAAGTGTCCGCCTTCGACGCCGGCGGCGGCGCCCTCCTCTGGCAGAAGAGCTACAAGCGCGGCAAGTTCAGCAGCATCTTCGGCAACGGCCCCCGCGCCACGCCTTCCTACGACGCCGGCAAGGTCTACACCTTCGGCGTCACCGGCATCCTGACGTGTCTCGACGCCAAGGACAAGGGCGCCATCCTCTGGCAGCGCGACACGCTCAAGGACTTCAAGGCGGCGAACCTCTTCTTCGGCGTCTCCTGCTCCCCCCTCATCGATCAGGAGAAGCTGCTGATGAACGTCGGCGGCAAGGGCGCCTCGATCGTCGCCTTCGACAAGGCGGACGGCAAGGTGATCTGGAAAAGCCTGGATGACAAGGCAAGCTACGCCTCGCCGATCATCTACGGCGCCGGGGCCGAGCGAACGGCGCTCTTCCTGACCCACGCCGGCCTGGTCGCGGTGGCCGTCAAAGACGGCGCCATTCGCTGGCGCCTGCCCTTCGAGGATAAGCTGGCCGAAAGCTCCACCACGCCCGTGAAGATCGGCGACACGATCATCGCCAGCTCCATCACGCGCGGAACGGTCGGCCTGCACGTCGAAGGCGCCGACAAGGTCGTCAAGGACTGGGAGAAGACGGACCTCACCTGCTACTTCTCGACGCCGGTCGCCGTCGGCACGGACCATGTCTTCCTGGTCGCCGGCACCCCACCGCCTTCCCTCTCCGCCAAGGCCACGCTCCATTGCGTGGAGGTCAAGAGCGGCAAGTCGCTGTGGCGCCGTCCGAATGTCGGCTCCTATCACGCCTCGCTGCTCCGCACCGGGGACGGCAAGCTGCTGCTTCTGGAGGAAAAGGGGGACCTGGTGCTGCTCGACCCCAACCCGAAGGAGTACCGCGAGCTGGCAAGAGCGAACGTGTGCGGCAAGACCTGGGCCCATCCCGCCCTCGCCAACGGCCGGCTCTACGTGCGCGACAACGGTCATCTCTATTGCGTCGAGCTGAAAGGCGAGTGACGCCCGCGTTCGCCAAGCCCTGAACTGAGCTTGACTTCCCCGATCTTCGCAGTATAGTCCGCCCCGCAAAACCTCCGGTACTCCCGGATGGGCGGGCGTGCGCCGCGGGGGCGGCCCGCGCCCGGGCCGAGGTCCTTCGACCTCGGGCGGCGCCGACTTACTGGGGAGTCAGGTCGTGACCAAGGCCACCATGGTTGTGCCGATCTTGCCACGGGGACGCCGCGCGGCCGCCTTGCTGCCGCTCGCGCTCTGTCTCCTCTCGACCGGCTGCTTCTCCCTCCCCTGGCAAAAAAAGAAGGACCCGCACGAGGGTCTCACGGGCGGCGACAGCATGGTCCTCGGCGCCGGCGGCCTCGAGCGCTACCACGGCGTTCTCGACCCCGAAAAACAGGCGTTGATGGACGCCGCCCACCGCCACTTCCTCAACAAGGACTACGCCAAGGCTGAGCCGATCTTCGGCGACATCCTGAAAGAGAAGAAGCTGCCGATCAACGTCTCCGAGGAGGCGCTCTACTACCGCGCCGAGTGCCAGTATCAGATGAAGGACTACCGCGAAGCCGCGGCGACGTTCCGTCTGCACCTGAAGAACTACCGCAACGGCGCCCACGCTCAGGACTCGATCGCGCGTCTGTTCCAGATCGCCGATTACTGGCTGGAGCCGACGCGGCAGGAGATGCAGGCGAAGGCGGAAGGGCACAACCGCTGGTTCACGATGCCGAAAAAGTTCGAGATCCACCTGACGCGCGACATGCCCGTCATGGACGTGGAGGGGCACGCCCTCATCTCGCTCGAAGACGTCCGCCTCAACGACATCGGCGGGCAGTACGGCGAGCAGGCCTGCTTCTACCTCGCCACCGTGAAGTTCTTCCGCGAGCAGTACCGCGACGCCGATTACTTCTTCACCCAGCTCTACGAGCACTATCCCAACAGCAAGCTGGCGCCCAAGGCCATCAAGCAGGCCATCATCTGCAAGCAGATCTGCACCGGCGGCTCCTGCTACGACTGCCGCACGGTGCAGGAGACGCGCAAGCTGCTCGACGTCGTTCCCGTCGCCTATCCGACTCTGGCGAAGACCGACCAGGACTGGATCGAGCGCCAGCTGGTCGCCGTCAACCTGCAGCAGGCCGACCGCGACTTCAACATCGCCGAGTTCTATCGCCGCACCGGCCACCCCGGCCCCGCTTACTTCTATTACGAGCTGGTGCGCCGCTGCTATCCGAACACCGACTACTCCGAGAAGGCGCAGAAGCACATGACCGACCTGCGCGGCCAGGTCGAGCGCGAGCGCGGCGCCGATGCCGCCTCCGCGCTGCCGTCGCCGGCGACGCGCCCGAGCGACCTGCCGACGCGCCTGCCCGATGGCCCGGCGCCCGTGCCGGCGCCGACCGCGCCGCCGCGAACCCTGCCGCCCGAAGTCGGCGCCGCGCCGTCGCGTTGATCTCTCGGTCCCCGGCTCCGCCTGGGACCCCACTGCCCGGAGGCTCCGCCTCCCGAGAACGACCTCGCATGAAGACAACGCACCCCAGCCGGCTGTTGCTCCTCCTCGCCGCCGGCGCCCTTGCGCTCAGCCTTCCCGCCTGCACGCAGAACGGAAACTTCACCATCCTCGGCTACTCGACCGAGCCGGTCTACGATCCGAACATCCGCACCGTTTATGTGCCGATCTGCGGCAACGTCAGCTTCCGCCGCGGCATCGAGTTCGACCTGACGCGCGCCATCATCCGCGAGATCGAGGCCAACACCCCCTTCAAGGTGGTATCCTGCCGCGACAAGGCCGACACCGAGCTAATCTGCAAGGTCGTCAACTGGCGCAAGAACGTGATCCTCGGCAACCAGCTAAATGAAACGCGCGACGCCGAGGTCGGCATCGCCGTCGAGCTGACGTGGCGCGATCTGAGGCCCGGCTGCTACGGCTACCTCTCCGCGCCGCTGCCGCCGCCCGGCGCGCCGCTACCCGGCCCGGACGCCAAACCGCCCCCGCCCATCCTCGTCGAGCCGGCCGCCGACTTCGTCCCCGAACTGGGCGGCTCACGCGCGACCGCGGAGCAGGCCGTCATCAACCGCCTGGCGCGCGGCATCGTCTACAAGATGGAATGGGCGCGCCCCTGGTGATTTTGAACCACGGAAAACACGGAAGACACGGAAAAGCGCTCTTTCTTTTCCGTGTCTTCCGTGCTTTCCGTCGTGGAAGTCTCACACCAACCCCGCGATCGGCGCCGACTCCGTGATCACGCGGTTCACGTCCGCCGGCAGGCCCGACATCAGCCGTACCTCGCCGATGTTGAACAGCGTGTGCATGATGGTCGCGATCACGTTCGGGATGCCGAACGGGCTCGACGCCGGCTCGCCGCCGTCGCGCGACGAGTGGCCGATGATCTGGCCCCCGGTGACGCCGGCGCCATGGGCCAGCAGCGGGGTCAAGCGGCCCCAGTGGTTGCGGCCGCCGTTGTCCTGGAGACGCGGCGTGCGGCCCATCTCGCCGGTCGCGATCAGCAGCACCTTGTCGGAGAGACCGCGCACTTCAAGATCCTCGATGAAGGCGCTGACGGCATGATCGAACGGCGTGCCGACGTAGTCCATGCCTTCGACGCAGCCCAGGTTGTTCACATCCTGGTGCATGTCCCAGACGAACTCGGTGTTGACGAGGACGAAACCGCAGCCCGCTTCGACCATGCGGCGGGCCAGCAGCAGTTCCTTGCCGAGGCACTTCGAGTGGGCGTCGTACTGGTTGCGGTTGTTCTTGTGGGTCCAGCCGATCGTGCGCAGGTGGCGGGCCGTGTCATAGCGGGCGACGCTGCGCGGGTCTTCCTGCTTGAGGTCGAAGGCGCGGGCGACGCCGCTCAGGATCACGTCGAACGCCTGGGCGTGCAGGCGGTCGACGGACGCCATGCCGCCCGAGGCGTCAATGTCGCGGCGCAGCCGGTCGATGCCGTTCAGGAGCGCGCGGCGATCGTCCACGCGATCGCGGGCGATGTTGAGCGCCAGGTTCTGCTGCATCTCCCCGGAGGCGCCCGGAACGAACGGGGCATACGAGGCGCCGAGCGAGCCGGTGGCGAGGAAGTTGCCGAAGTTCATCCGCGGTCCCGGACCGGCGGCGTCGACCGAGCTGGGGAAGACGCCGATGTTGGAGGGCAAGCCGCTCGCGCTCAGGGGGCCGACGACGCGGGCGTAGAGCGAGCCGAGGTTGCAGCCGAGCGAGTGCCGGCTGACGACGGGCTTGATGTCATGGTTGCCGTCGCCGGAGGCGTAAGAGCGGACGACGGCGAGGCGATGCGCCAGCCGCCCGAGCCGCGGAAACGTGCCGCCGAACTGCATGCCGGGGACGCTGGTCCGCAACACGCCGGTTGCGCTGCGCGTGTTGCTCGGCGCATCCGGCTTGGGATCGAACGTCTCGATCTGGCTCGGCCCGCCGTGCATCATCAACAGGACGACCGATTTGCCGGTCGTCAGCGAGCGGCCGGTCTCCGCGCCCTGGGCTTTGGCTCCGAGCAGCATCGGCAAGGACAGCCCGGCCAGACTGCCGACGCGCAGGAACTCGCGGCGTGAGCCCTTCTTGTTCGTGTCGAAGAACGAAAGCATCCGAATCCCCCCTTAATGATTGAACAAGAACTCCTTCGTGTTCAACACCGACCAGATCACGTCTTCATACGCCGCCTGCACGTTGGGCCGGCGCTCCACATATTCCACAATCGTCTTCACCTCGTCAACCGTGGGCTCGCGCGAAAAGGCGGCGACGTAGAGGGCGCCGATCCTGACCGCATGACTGGCCTTGTCCTTGGCCATCTGCGCCGCTCGCCCCTTGGCGATCTTCTCCATCAGTTCCTTGGAGTTCACCAGCACGAGCGACTGCGCCAGCGTCGAATCGCCCGAGCGCTCGCATTCACAGGCGCTCGAGAAATCCGGCCGGCCGAAAATGCTCAGGAAATAGGACTCCACCTGGTTGTCCGGCAACTGCACCGCCCGCGCCGCGCCCTTCAGCTTCGTCCGCTGCACGACGATGTCGTCGATCGAATCGAGCAGCACTTCCGCCGGCAGGCGCCGCGGCTGAAAACGCGAGAAGCTCTGCCGGTCCGCGCCGTTCGCGTCGTTCGGTTCCGAGGAGAGCTGATAGACGCTGGATGTACAGATAAGCCGCACCAGCTTCTTGATGTCGTACCGCGTGTCGACGACGAACCTGGCGAGCGCGTCCAGCAACTCCGGGTTCGCCGGTGGATTGGTGACGCGCAGATCGTCCTCCGGCTCCACCAGCCCGCGGCCCATGAAGTGCTTCCAGTAACGATTGGCCAGGACGCGGGCGAAATAAGGATTGTCCGGCGCGATCATCCAGCCGACGAGCTTGCCGCGCGGATCGACGTCCGTTGGGATGTCCAGCGGCGCCGCGCCGAGGCCGGCGGGCCGAACCGATTTTCCGGTGCGCGGATTCACCGCCTCCGCCTTCCCCGGCTTGAAGCGCACCTCCATGGGCGGCTTCTTCGGGGCCTCCTTGGCGCCTTTGTCTTTTTTCGGCGGCGGCGGGTCCTTGAACTCGACGCGCGTGAAGAACGCCGCCATGCTCCAGTAGTCTTCCTGGCTCCATTTCTCGAGCGGATGATGATGGCACCGCGCGCAACTGATCCGCTGACCGAGGAAGAGCTGCGCCACGTCCTCCACCCGTTCCTCGATCTGGCTGACCTCGCGATACCAGACGATCTGCGGGTGGTCCGTCTGCAAGCCGGCCACGGTCAAGAGCTCGCGCACCGTCTCGTCGAACGGCTTGTTCTCGTGCAGCCGGTCCTTGATCCAGTTATGGAAGGCCCGGGTCACCGCCGCGTCGTCCTTCGCGTTCTTGCGGCGGTTGTGCAGGACCGCGCTCCATTTGCCGGCGAAGTACCAGGCGTAGTCCTCGCTCGCCAGCAGCCGGTCGATCAGCTTGTCGCGCCGGTCCGGTTCCTTGCTTTCCAGGAACGCCTTCGCCTCCGCCGGCGTCGGCAGACGCCCCGCCAGGTCGAGCGTGACGCGGCGCAGGAAGGTCGGGTCGTCACAGAGCGTCGAAGGAGGCAGGCCCAGGTCCTTCCAGCGCTTCGCCGCCTTCTCATCGATGACATTGCGGACCGGCGGCAATCCCGCGAGCGCCATTCCATCCGTCTTCAGCGGGATGAGCGCCTGGAACACCGCCACGTGCGTCTGATAGCGGGCCATCACGGCGACCGCCCCCACCTCGTTCTTCGCGGTCACCAGCCCGTTCGCATCCACCTCGGCCAGCGCTTTCTCATTGACCTCGAACTGCGCGAGGCGAGTGACGTCGCGCACCGATCCGTCGCTGTAACGCGCCAGCACGAGCAGTTGCTGTCCCGAGTTACGCGGCAGCAGGCGCTCGCGCGGCAGCACCTCGATGCCCGTCACCTTCGGGCGCTCCCGTAGGCTCGCCCGGCAGTCCCTGAGCGATCCAGCGCCGCAGTAATCGATAATAGACCGAATCGGGCGGCAAGCCGCCGTCCGCCCGCATGCGCCATCCCGCCCGACGGCTTGCGCAACAGCAGGCTGGCCTCCGGCGCCGTCGGCAGCACGCGCCGGCCACGCGATTCGTGCGTCAGCCAGTGGTAATCGTCCCCCGGCTCGAAACCGAAGAGCGACAGTTGAAACCCGTTTTGCCCGCCGGTCTTGCCATGGCAGCCGCCGGTGTTGCAGCCGAGACGGGTCAGGATCGGGACGACTTCATTCACGAAGCTGACATGCTCGCGACCCTCCATCTGGCTGACGGTCATCTCGACCCGCGCCGTCTTGTCGCCCACGGTCGCGGTGATCGTCGCCTTCCCTTCCTTCAGCGGCGTTACCAACCCATTTGGATCGATTTGCACGATACCGGCAGGAGCCGCGCTGAAGCGCGCGTCGCGCGTCAGGTCGCGCGGCCGGCCGCTCGCATCCGTGCCGTTGACGAGAAGCTGCCGCCAGGAATCGGGGCCGCGCAAAGTCACGACGCCTGGTTGTCCCGTTTCGATGGTCACGGAGACGACCGGCCGAAGCGTGTCTTGGCCGAACAGGGCGCCAGGCCAAAAAAGGAAGAGAAGAACCGCGGTGAGCCTCATCGGGGTGGGATCCTGGTCGAGGCGGGGGTGGGAGGGCAGTTCCTATACATTAATCGACCGCAAGGGGGCGTGGGTAGGAAAAAATCGCCGATTCTCGCCCCTCTTTGGCGGTTCGCCTGGCGCGTTACAATGGCGCGGAAGGAGAACGCCAATGTCCATCGGGGCTGTGGCCGATTTCATGAAGCGCATCGACGCCGAGGGTAGCAAGCACTGGTCCGAAGTCCGCCCGGTGTGGGCCAGGCCCTGACGATCGTCGTCGCCATCAAGCCGGGCAGGCAGGCCCGGTTCTGGTTGGAGTCCTCGCCCGGAGGCCTGGACGCCAGCGCCCTGGCGCCCTTCGCCGAGCGGCTGGGCAGGCTGCCGGTACCTTCCGTGCGGGTCGGCCCGGTGGCGTTCGCCATGCACGCGACCCTGTGGGGCGGGCGTCCGGGAGGGAGAGGATGGGTTCATCCCCACCGACTGGCAGACCCGCTGCGCGGGTCAGGAGTTGATTGTCCCTGACGATGTGCTCGGTATCGTCTGGCCGGACGAAGACGCCGGAGGCTAAAAAGGCGCCAGGCAGCCAAAAGGTGCAGGACCCTTTTCATTGCACGAAGGGCGCGGCACGTGACGCAGAGCCTACCCGAGTTCGGCATCGCATCCCCCGGCGCGGCCTACCGGCTGCGGCCGGGCGGGTATCTGGTCCTCGTAAGGGACGGGGCGGTGGGCGCGGTCTCGGCGCCGGCGGGACTCGTCCTTGTCGGGGGCGGCCAGGAGGACGGTGAGACGGCCGAGGCGGCGGCCATCCGCGAGGCGGCCGAGGAGTGCGGCCTGCAGGTCGTCCTCGGCGATCGCATCGGCGTGGCCGACGAACTGGTGTACGCGGCGGACGAGCGGGTGTATTACCGCAAGCGCTGTACGTTCTTCCTCGCCGAGGTGGTGGGGCACGTTGGCTCGGGCGAACCGGACCACGAACTGGTGTGGCTGTCGGCCCGGGAGGCGGCGGCCCGGCTCCGGTTCGGGAGCCAGCGCTGGGCGGTCGCGGAGGCAGGCCAAGAAAAAGGGCCCTGAGGTCTTGCCACGTTCTCCCTTCCCAACATCGACTCCGGTCACTTGCTCGTCGTCCACCGCACCGCGTTCGCCAACAGCCGGAGGAAGCCCGGGTTCTCGAAATCGGCCGGATGCCCCAGCGAGGTGTAAAAGATGCGACCCCCCTTGTAGTCGCGGGTCCAGGCGATCGGCTCGGTGTGACCGGGGATCGAGCCTTCCAGCAGCACGGTGACGTCCTTCGCCAGGCCGGTGTTCTTGTAGAGCGAGCCCTTGGACTCGAACGGCTTAACGCCCTTCAGGATCGGATGGTCCTTGTTCTTCTCGACGATAGACACCTTGCAGAGCGGGCCTTCCGGGTAGTGGTTCATGTAATTGCCGCCGAGCACTTCCTTGTCGAGAGCGAGCCAGTTCTGGAAGGCGTGGCTGGCGGTGCGGAGGGCGACGATCGGCTTGCCGGCGAGACAGTATTTCTTGACGCGGTCGAGCTGCTCGCCGTCGATCTTGAGGCGGCGCGTGAACAGCACCATCACGTCGCACGTCTCGAGGTTTTCCAGCCCCGGCAGGTCGGTGTCGGTCTTGCGAAACGCCCGGCTGCAAACGGCGCCTTCCCTCTCCAGATACTTCTGCAAGATCGGCAGCGTCTCGTCCGACTTGTATTCGACCGAGCCGGAGACGAGACAGACCTTGATCGGCCGGGCTTTTTCGCCGGCGTCGAGGCCGAGGGGCAGAAACGCGAACACAACAACGCAGAGGATGAGACGCATGGGGTGGTTCCTGGCGGGATACGGGCTTATGGCAGTTTGACGCCAGGAACCACGCGGGACAAGCGAAATCCGGGCGCGGAAAAAGATGGGCCAACTCAGCGTGCGCGATTCGGCAGTAGGTCCGGCGAGCCGAGCCGGACCTGGCGTGAACACTCGCGAAACCGTCATTACTCTGTCCGGCCCCGCTCGGCTCGCGGGGCCTACAGTTGCCGAAATCCGGCTATCGCTCCAGCACTTTTCGCCACGCCGCCGCCGTCGGCTCGACGCCGTCTCGGCCCGTGAGCGAGCGTAGCGCCCGGAGCGCGGCCGCCTGATTGGGCGCCCGGTAGTCCGCCCCCTGGCTGTCGTGCCACGCCTGGTAGTCCTTCGCTTCCTTCTCGCTCACCTCGCGGGTGCGGACGAGGAAGTCGAAGCGCTGCATGGCCGGCCACGGATCGGCGTTCTTCACAGGTTGCATCAGCGAGAAGTCCTGCCGCAGGTAGTTCACATCGACGCGGACGAACGTGTCCGGCGAAGCGCCCGGGTTGTAGCCGAAGGAGGGCGCCGGCAGCGGCTGGCCCGGGATGGCGACGGCGCCGACCGTGATGTTCTCGCGTGAGCGGCCCAGCTCATCGAGTTTGACGTCGGGCGTATTGGCGGGAGCGTGGCAGAGGAGGCAGTTGTGATGGTGATTGAGGCGAACGACCTCGCGGACCACGCGCTTGCCGCCGCGCAGCGCCGGGGCGCGCGGATCGGGCTCGTCGAGCACGTTGGCCGCCTCGGGCAGCAGGTCGCGGCGCTCGAGCTTGACAATGGCCTCGGCCGCCTGCTTCGCGACGGCGGGCCAGGGATAGCGAAGGCCGTGCAGGAGGATGGCGGCGTCGACCTCGTCGCGACGGGCCTTCAACGCGGCGAGAGCGGCGTCGCGCAACTCGGCTTCGGGGGAGAAGACGGCCAGCCGCGTGAGCGCCGTCGCCGCTTCCCGCTCCTTGATACCGGCGAGATGCCGGATGAGGCCTTCGCGCTTGGCGACGCTGTCCGGGGCGAGCATCTGCATGAGGGCGGCGATGCGGGCGCGGGATTGGGCCGGGCCCATGGGCACGGCGCCTGCGGTCTCCTTCAGGCGGTTCTCGTAGCGCTCCCAGAAGGCTCGGGCCTCGTCGGCGGCCTGTTTGGCCGGATCCTCCGGACCCCCCTCCTTGGATCCGTCGGCGACCATCGCGCCGCGCACCTTACCGACGGCGCGGAGAAACTGCTCGGCGTCCCCCTTGCTCGTGCGGCAGGCGTCGTCCATGGCAAAGGGGAGGCCGGCCAGGTCGGGGCGCGACTTGAGCAGCACGCGCAGGAAGTGGTCGCGGCCCTCCTTGTTGAGGTGGTTGATCTTGGCGATCCCGTGCGCCATCCGCTCGGCGTCCTTGTCCTGATCGTCCGTCATGTTGCGAATGAGTCTCGCCCGTTCCTCCCTTGCGGAGACGGCGAACTTCTGAAACCGGATTTCCGGCGCCGTGGCGAGGTCGTCGACGCGCCACGGCGGAACGAGCGGCGCCGCGTCGGGGGCGGGCGGGAGCAGGTCGGCGCCCGGCGTCTTGGGGTCGATGGTGACGGAGTCGCGCTTGGGCAGCGGCAGTTCCTTCAGGGCCCAGGCCGGCGGCGCCGGCGCGGCCACGAGCACACTCAGGGCGAAAACACAGATCGCCGGGGAACAGCGCAGGATTCGCATAAGGGCCCCTTTCTCAGATGGCGCCAAGTGCCCGGAATCGGAGGTACAGCAACAGCGGCGACGCACCCGGTCAGCGGCTCGATAACCGCGCCAAGCGGCGGCGGTCGGCTCGATGGCATCGCGACCCGTCAGAGCCGCGGCCTGAGCGCTCGGCATGGTTCGGCGCCATGGTAGTCCGGCCTCTGCTCGGCACGCCAGGCCTGATAGTCCCTGGCTTCCTTGTCCTCCTCGCGGGCGCACCAGGAAGTCGAAACGCTGCATGGCCGGCCAGGGTCGGCGTCCTTCACGGACTGCATGAGCGAGAAGTCCTGCCGCAGGTAGTTCACGTCGACGCGGACGAAGGTGTCGGGCGAGGCGTTCGGATTGTAGCCGGTCTGGCGGCAACTCCTGGCCTGGAATCGACACGGCGCCCACCGCGATCTTCTCTGAGGCGCCGAAATCATCGATGCCGACGTCCGGCGTGTTGCCGGGGGCGTGGCAAAGGATGCAGTTGTGATGATGGTTGAGGCGAACCGCCGCGCACCACGCATGCGGTCGCGCACGACCGGGGCGCGCGGGTCAGGCTCGTCCAGGATGCTCGCCATCTCCAGGCAAAAGGTCGCGCCGCTCCAGGGCGACGACGGCCTCGGCGGCCTGCCTGGCGATGGCGGGCCAGGGTAACGCAGGCCGAGCAGCAAGAGAGCGGCATCGACTTCGGCGCGACGGTCCTTGAGGGCGGCCAGAGCGGCCTGCGCGCAACTCGGCCTCGGGAGCGAAGACGGCGAGACGCGCTCAGCGCCTTGGCCGCTTCCGGATTCTTGAGGCGGGCGAGCCAGCTAACCAGGCCCTTGCGGCTTCTCGAGGGTGTCAGGCGCCAGCATCTGCATCACGGCGGCGATGCGCTGATCGGCCGGTGCGGGCTCAGGCCCTTCGGCATGCCTGCCATAGCAAGCCCAGAAAGCGTCCGCCTCATCAGCCCTTCGCTCTTTGGTTACTTTGCTGCTTTCCTTGGCGCGCTGAACGTCAGAGCCTCGCGGACTTCGTCCACCGATTCGGAGAAAGACTCGCATCCTCCTTGCCGGTGCGGCAGGCGTCCTCCATGGCGAAGGGTAGACCGGCCAGGTCGGGGCGGCTCTTCAGGAGCGCCTTCAGGAAATGGTCGCGTCCCTCCTTGTTGAGGTGGTTGACCTTGGCGATGCCGTGGGCCATCCGCTCGGCGGCCTTGTCCCGTTCGTCGGCAAGGCGGAGGAAGAGCTTCCGCTGCTCTTCCGCGCTCAGTTTGTCGACGTCCACTGTCTCCCTGGGAGCGACACTCACTTTTTGAAACCGGATCTCCGGCGTCTTGGCCAGATCGTCCACGAGCCAGGGCAGGGACCGGCCGGATCTGGCCCTGCGGCAGCAAGTCGGCGAGGGGCGTCTTCGGGTCGATCGTGAAAGTGTGCGGCTTGGGCGGCGCTATTTTCTTCAAGGCCCAGGCCGCGCTATCGCGCCCGGCAAGAGGCCCAGCGCGAGCGAAGCCAGCCGAGCGTCATCGGACAGGTCGCCTGCGAGAGTCGTGGAACGCGCATGACGGCCTCCATCGGAACGCTGGATCGAATGGGATGCCCGAAATAAGACGAATCAGAGCGCGAAGCCGTTCATCGCCGCCACCGTTTAATTAAACGCTTTCTCATCGGCAAGTCCGGTCCATGGCCCCGACTGGCCGTACGGACCCATCTCGATTATCCCACGTCCGCGCGCCGTTGCGAGCTACGTTGCGGCACATCCGATGAGGTGTGAGGGGCGGCCGCCTTCGCTCCAAGGCGGATCACGCATAGACCATCTCGCGACGAACGCCGTTGCGGAGGAAGTTCCGGACCGATTCCGGTTCCCGCTCGGAAAGCGCACTGACCAGTGGCTCCCCAGGACACCGGGGCCAGGAGCTCAATTCCCAGAAGAAAGCCATCCACGCCGTAGTCCGCGAAGGCGACCCCTTCAATGACTTCCTTCGTCTCAACACCTTGCCCTCGCGAACACGAAGATAGGCGGCCACCTTTGTTCCGGCCCACGCGATCGGGGCTGCCCGATGAACGACCTTAGCCGTAGCGCCGCCTCAGGGACAAGCTGAACAAGAAGGGAGGAGTTCGGCGTCCCAAGCAACGTCGCATCAGTCAGTTACGCCGATCCGCCGTACTCGATCATTCGTTCGCACAAACTGAACGAGAAGGGGAGCCGCCTGGCAGGATGAGGACAGAGAGGAACGCGAAGTTCGGCCCTCCCACCGCTCCATCCGTGCCATAAGATAACCCCATCGGATGACTCGCTCCCTCCTCGAGGAACGGAATCGATGGCCAAGCATATCTTCGTGACCGGCGGCGTGGTCAGCTCCCTCGGCAAAGGACTCACCAGCGCCTCCATCGGCATGCTCCTGGAACACCGCGGCCTGCGCGTCCGCCTGCAAAAGTTCGATCCCTACATCAATGTCGACCCCGGCACGATGAGCCCGTATCAGCACGGCGAGGTCTACGTCCTCGACGACGGCAGCGAGACCGACCTCGACCTGGGACACTACGAGCGCTTCACCAACGCTCCCTTGAGCCGGGAGTGCAACTACACCACGGGCAAAATCTACCAGTCGGTGATTCAGAAGGAGCGGCACGGCGATTATCTGGGTCGCACGGTGCAGGTCATCCCGCACGTCACCGACGAGATCAAGGGCGCGGTCAAGAAGCTCGTCTCTCCGGACGTCGACGTCGTCATCACCGAGATCGGCGGCACCGTCGGCGACATCGAAGGCTTGCCCTTCCTCGAAGCGATCCGCCAGATCGCCCTCGACATCGGCAAGAACAACTGCCTCTACATCCACCTGACGCTGATCCCGTACCTCAAGGCGGCCGGCGAGGCGAAAACCAAGCCGACACAGCACTCCGTCGAGCGGCTGCGGCAGATCGGTATCCAGCCGGACATCCTCATCTGCCGCACCGAGCGCGAACTGGCCAAGGACGAAGCGGAGAAGATCGCCCTCTTCTGCAACGTCGAGAAAAGGGCCGTCATCGAGGAGCGCGACAAGGAGTTCTCGATCTACGAGGTGCCCTTGAGCCTCACCGAGAACAGGCTCGATGATCTGATCGTCGAGAAGCTGGGGCTGACGCACGCCAAGCCGCTCGACATCAGCGACTGGCGGGGAATGTTCAACCGGCTCAAGAACCCCCTGCACGAGGTGACGATCGGCGTCGTCGGCAAGTACATCCGCCACAAGGACGCGTACAAATCGATCTACGAATCGCTCGACCACGCCGGCATCGCGACGCAGACGCGCGTCGTCGTCCGCCGCATCGAGGCCGAGGAGGTGGAGCGTGAAGGGGCTGAGCGGGTGCTAAGCGGGCTGGACGGCCTTCTGGTCCCCGGCGGCTTCGATTACCGCGGGAGCATGGGGAAGATCGACTCCATTCGCTACGCCCGCGAAAAGAAGGTTCCGTTCTTCGGCATCTGCCTGGGCTTGCAATGCGCCGTGATCGAGTTCGCCCGCAACGTCGTAGGCCTGGACGACGCCAACAGCACCGAATTCGACAAGAATTGCCGCTACCCGGTCGTCTGCATGCTCGACGACCAGTACGCCATCACGGACAAGGGGGCACGATGCGCCTGGGCAGCTATCCCTGCGTCCTCGGGCCGGGGAGCAAGCGCATCAGGCGTACCAGGCGACCGAAGTGACCGAGCCGCCATCGCCACCGCTACGAGTTCAACAACCAGTTCCGCGGCCAGTTCGAGGCCAACGGCCTTCTGGTCTCCGGCACGAGTCCCAACGGCAAGCTGGTCGAGGTGATCGAGCTACGCGACCATCCGTGGTTCCTGGCCGTGCAGTGCCACCCGGAGTTCAAGTCGAAGCCGACCAAGCGCGCATCCGCTCTTCCGCGGCTTCATCGAAGCGGCGCTGGGCGCGGCACGAGAAGAAGCGGCCCGAGGGAACCCGTGGCAAGGCGGCGGCCGGAGTTGGTTGATCGCTGGGCGACGGCGCCGCGCTCGTATTCGCATGCACAGCCCGACGCGTGAGCGAGTCGTTAGCGCGAGTCCATCGAGAAAAAAAGCTCGCGACCTCAGGTCGCGAGCTTTTGCGCGTCTCAGTCAGCGCCATACATCAAGCGACGACGATCTTCTGGATGCGGACGCTGGTGTAGGGCTGGCGATGGCCGCGGAGGCGGCGGTAGTTTTTGCGGCGGCGGAAGTGCTGGATGTAGAGCTTGGTGGAAGGATGCTCAACGACCTCGCCGACGACCTTGGCGCCGGCGACGGTGGGCTGGCCGATGCGGGTATCGGCCTCGTTCTGGTAGAGGAGCACGCGGTCGAACTCCAAGCTGGCGCCGACCTCTGCGGGGCGGTAGTCGAGCTTGACGACGTCGCCTTCCTCGACGCGGTACTGCCGGCTGCCGTCCTCAATGATCGCGTACATGTTCTGTTCCTTGCACTGAGCTTCCTGGATCGACCCCGAACGTGCATTCTAGCGAGAAAGATGAGCGGCGACCAGTGGCGCCGGCGTCGCCGCGGACTCTACCCGCGAAACCGCCATGGAAGCCAGGCCGACGTGAAGAGAACTATCGGCGTCTCCGCCGCGTCTAAGGAGACGGGAATGGGCAGGGTGAGGATTTTGTGAGCTATAGTCGATCTGAGGACCCTGCGCCCCCGTCCGGAACCGTGAAGATGCCTCCGTTCACTCCGGTCCAGCTCGCGGAAGCCATTCTCCAGCTGCAATTGCTGGATGGCGAGCCGCGCGACCGTCTGCTCGCGCTGGCCGCTTCGCACCGCGACGCGCGGGAGCTGGCCCAGGACCTGCTGCGCCGCGACTGGCTGACCGCCTATCAGATCAATCAGCTCTTCCTCGGCCGCGGCGCCGATTTGGCTTTTGGCCCCTATGTCTATCTGGAACGGCTCGGTGAAGGGGGCATGGGACAGGTGTTCAAGGCCCGGCAGCGGAGCCTGGGGCGAGTCGTCGCCTTGAAGGTGATCCGCCGCGAGTGCCTGAGCAACGCCAAGGTCATCAAGCGCTTCGAGCGCGAGATGCAGGCGCTGGGGCAGATGCGCCATCCCAATATCGTCCACGCCTTTGACGCCGACCACGTCGACGGCGTCTGCTATATCGCGATGGAGTACATCGACGGCATCGACCTGGCCCGGCTGGTCAAGCAGTCCGGGCCGCTGCCGGTGACGCAGGCCTGCGACTACATCCGGCAGGCGGCGCTCGGCCTCGGTCACGCGGCGGAGCAAGGCCTGGTCCACCGCGACATCAAGCCGGCCAACCTGTTCCTCACCCGCCCCGGCGAGACGCGCGCCAGCGCGATCATGGCCCGCGCGAAGGAGACGGGAGTGCAGCCCCGGCCGAGCGGTCTGGCGTCGAGGCCGGTGTCGCAGGCGAGCGGTGTGGTCCCGCTGCCGGCGAGCGACCTGCCCTGGGGGCTGATCAAGATCCTGGACATGGGCCTGGCGCGGTGGACGGACGTGGACAACGACCGCACGCGTTTGACGCAGCTCGGCGCCGTGATGGGCACCCCCGACTACATCGCCCCCGAGCAGACGCGCAACTCCAGCGCCTGCGACATCCGCGCCGATCTCTACAGCCTGGGCTGCACCTTCTATTTCCTTCTCAGCGGCCAGCCTCCTTTTCCCAACGGAACCTTGACGGAGCGCCTGCTGCACCACCAGCTGGACCAGGCCGAGCCCGTGGACGAGGCGCGGCGCCGCCGCCTGCTCGATCCGGATTGGGTGAAGGGCGCATGGGCGGCCTTCGTCGGCCGAGACGCACGTCCCGGAAGCCGTGTCGGCGATCCTGCGGGAGCCGATGGCGAAGAAGCCCGAGGACCGTTACCAGACGCCAGGCGAGTTGGCGGGCGCTGGCGGAGTTCCTCAAGGAGCGCGCTGCGGCGGCCGGGAGCCGAAGCGACAAAAGCGCGACGCCCAAGCCCTGGAATCGCCGCCGCGGACCCTTCGTCACGCCAGGGCAAGCCGCCTGCCGTGGGGCCGTCTGCCGGGCTGCTCTGCCGTGGAACCGCCTGCCGCCGAGCCGGCTCTGGAACGCAACGAGGCGACGGAGATCCCGCCGCGCGGCCGGCGCTGGCTGGCTCTGGTGTCGCTCGGCGTCGCTCTTATTTGCGGCATGCTGCTCGCCGCCATGAGCACGCATTATCCGCAGGCCAGCCCGCCGCTCTTGAAGCTGAGCGCGGAGGATGCGGGGGCGCGCGGCCTCGAAGAGCTGCGAACCAAGGTGCGGGCGAACAAAGGGGACGGCGCCGAGCTGCGCCGGGAGATTGTCGGCTTTCGGGCGGCGCATTTTAACGATGCCCTGGCCCGTGAAGCAGATCGCCTGCTGACCGAATTGCCGTCGCCGCTCGATCGCCTGGACCGGAGCAAGATCGACAAGCTGCAGAAATTCGAGTGGCAGCCACGCGAGGTAGTCGCCGTCCTGGGCGCCTGGAAGATCGCGAGCGACAGCAAGCCCTGGCGGACGCTCGCCTTCGCGCCCGACGCCTCCTGGCTGGTCGCCGGCGGCGAGGAGACACCGTTGCGGGCCTGGAGCACAGGCGGGCCGCTCTTCCCGCTCAAGCTCGGCGGCGCCCCCGCCCGCTCCACGCTGATCGCGGTGAGCCCGGATGGGGGACAGTTCGCCACGGCCGGCTCCGACGGCGTCCTGCGTCTCTGGGACGTGACCGCGCGAACACAACGCGCCTTCGAGCGCCATCCGCGGCCGGTCGTCGGCCTGGCGTACCATCCGGCGGGAGATCGCCTGGCGACGGCATGCGGCGACGGCAAGATTCGCCTCTGGGACATCGCCACCGGCAAACGCCTTCATGTCTGGGAGGCAGGCGCCGACGTCGCCGCGCTCGCCTTCACGCCGAACGGCCGGGACCTGTTCTGGGCGTTGCGGACGGGGAACCTCTGCTGCGCCGATCCGCAGCGACCGGAAACGGCGCCGCGGCGCTTCCCCCACAAGCGCGGAGCGCTGCGCCGGTTGGCGTTCGACCGTGACGGGCAGCGCTTGATTGGCGTCGGCGCGGACGGCTCGGTCACGCAATGGGTCTGGAACGGGGCTGGGCTGCGCGAAGTGGCCAGCGTCAAGGGACATGACAAGGGGGCTCACGACATCGCCTTCGCTCCCGACGGTCAGACCTTCGTGACCGTCGGCGAGGACGGCTTCGTCAAGCACTGGGACGCCGCCACGCACCGACCGCAGCGGAGCTGGGAGCTGCGCTGGCCGGTCCTCGGCGTCGCATTCGCGGCGGACGGCCGGCACTTCGCGACGGCCAATAGCAACGGCACGATCTACATCTTCCGGTTGGAATCGACGACCGCTCTGGCGCGAAAATAATCGGTTTCGCTCCAGCTCATTTCAGCTTTTCCAACGCCTCTTTGGCGGCCGCGCTTACGGTCCTATCCATGTCACGCGTCGCTTGCACGATCGCTTCGCGGACCGATTCATCCCGTGGGCGGACGAGGCCGACGTAGATGGCCGCTTGCCGCCGCATCTTGGGATCGGCCTCCTTGAGTGACTCGATGAGGATGGAAACGACGGCCGGGTCGTTCGGTTCGACCTTGCCGACGATGGCGGCGGCGTAGAGGCGGACCCAGGCGTCCTTGTGCCGCATGCCGCCGGCGACCTTGGCGATGTCCGCCTTGCCCGGAGCGCCGACCTGGGCGAGGGCGCGGTAGTAGACGAGCTTGGGCGTGGCCCCCCGCTCGATCTGCTCGACCAGGAATGGCGTCAGGTCTTCGCTGGCGGCGCCGATCTGCGCGAGGGCATCGAGGCTGAGCACGCCGAGCGGATCGCCGGGGGAGCGCTTGTCCTTGAAGATGCCGATCAGGACCGGGACGGCTTCCTTGGCGCCGGGGCCGAGGCGGCCGAGGGTGTGGACGGCCTGGGCGCGCATGCCATCTTCCAGAAGCGGGCCCGCCTTGGCCTCCTTCAGCGCTTCGGGACGGAGCAGCCGCACGATCTCCCCCGCGGCGGGGGCGGCGGCGGGGCCTATGCGGCCGAGCGCCTCGAGGACCGGCAGGACATTCTCCAGGTCCTTCGGCTTCTTCAGCGTGGCGATGAGCGTGGGGACGCATTCCTTGGCCGCGGGCCCGAGGATGCGGATCGCCTCGCAGGCGCGGACGACGACGGCCGGCGAGGCGTCCTTCTTGAGCGCGGCGGCGAGCGCCGGCGCGGCGGCGGGACCGATGGCGCCCAGAGCCTGCGCGGCTTCGGAAGCGACGCTGATGTCCATGTCGCGCAGGGCTTCGGCGAGGGCGGGAGCCGCGTCCTTGGCGGCGGGGCCGATGTGCCTCAGGGCGAGGGCGGCGATGCCGCGGATGCGCGCGTCCTCGTCACTCAGCGCCTTGATCACGCCCGGCACAGCCGGGGCGCCGAGGCGAGCGAGACTCCTGGCAGCGGCCGTTTCGCCGCGGTGGAGCGAGGCGAGGGCGGCCTTGATGTCCGCGTCCTGAGCCCGGCCGGTCGATGCGAAGGCCAGGCAGACGAAAAGAGCGGCACGCTTCATGACGGCGTCTCCGGTTGCTGTTTTAAGAACGATGCGTCATCCCAATCCTAACGTCGCGGCGACCCAACGCAAGCGCGGGCCATCCCCGATGGGCCGCCGGACCGCTTGGCCGGCAGCCCACGCGGACTGCCAAGAAGTCGAAGCCGTTGACCGGTTCGTTCTTTTCCTGATACCCTCTCGCTAACCCAGGCCCCCGAATCGCCTTCATTCGTCGTCTTTTCAATGGTCCCACATGATTAACGCCGGCGCTCGCGATCTATTCCTCGTTCATGCCTGGCGTTTTCATGACGATTGGAAACGGCTGGCAGGCATTCTGGACGAGCACGACGTCCACGGCTGGCGCAACTTCAGCCTGCCCTGGCACGATCCGGCCATCGATCCGCGCTCGCCGCGCGGCAGAGAAACCATCCAGCGCACGCTCGAGGCGCAGATCATCCCCGTCCATGCTGTCTTGCTGCTCGAAGGCGTCTGGCGCGAGCCGGGCGTACGCGCCTGGATCGAGCTCGAGCTGGACATGGCCCGGCGCCATGGCAAGCCGGTCATCGCCGTGCCGGCCTGGGGCGCCGCCGAGGTCAGCGCCGAGCTTCGCGACCGGGCGGATACGACGGCGCCGTTCGACGCCGCGGCTGTTTTCGAGATGGTCCGTTCCGAGACTTTGGAACGCGCGAAGGCGCCGCTCTTGCCGGCCTGAAATCCCTGGCGAGACGGAGTGAATTCCGGTGTTCCGGAGCGCAAGGAGGCGTTTCATGGATATGGCCCGCGCCACCCTCGTCTTGGAGCAGGACAGGTCGGTGCGCCGCGTCGCCGGCACGCGCGTGCGCTTCAGCGCGCATCAGTGTTTCGCCTTCGATGACGGCCCCGCCGACCGCGCCTGTCTCACTCTGCTTGCCGCCCATTTGTTTTCCCAGCCGAGGCTCGCCGTGGCGCTCGACGGCGACGGCGCCTTTCTTCGCTACCTGCTCAGACATTGCCCGGCGCTGGCGGCGCGCATCCGCTCGGTCATCGTCGAAGACGTTCCGGCCGACGGCGCCATGGACTTCTGCGGCATTCCTGTCGCGCTTGGACGCGAGGTCCCCTGTGGCGTGGAAACGATCTTCCTGTGCGAGACCCGGATGCTTCCGCGCCTGCGCATGCGGCAGTGGTTGAGCGGCTCCGACGCCGCCGGCTCGGCGGGCGGCACCCCCTCGCGTTTCCGGCTCATCGACCCGGACATCCTCCCCGATCTTGGCATCGACAAGATCCCCGCCCGCGCCTGGGCGCCCTGGGCCCGCGACATCATCTATCCGATCGACGTTCCCGACATCGTCTTCCGACCGGACCTCGACGCCATCCTCATCGATTGCCCCGCTCGAAACCTCGGCCTCATGCCCAACGGCCTGGGCTACGTCCACAATGCCCTCAAGCAGGTCAACGTCTCCTACCAAACGTGCGACCTCGATATCCTCCTCTACCATCGCTTTCACATCCGCCGCCTCTGCGACGAGGGAGGCGTCATCCGCTTGCCGAGCGGCCGCGAGCTGCCGGCCGATCCCTGGCAAGCGGAGCATTACGACCTCTGGGCCGAGGACGAGGTCATCGCCTACTTCGAGCCCGAAATTCGCGAGATCGTCGACAAGCTCATCGCCGCCCGGCCCAAGGTGCTGGGGCTTTCCATCCAGGCGTGCAGCGAGAAGTTCTCCGCGACGGTGGCGGCGCGGGTGAAAGCCGCCCTGCCGAAAACCGTCATCCTCGTCGGCGGCTTCTCCTGCTACAGCCCCGACATCGGCATGCGCGCCTTTCCCCTCGCCGACTACATGTGCATCGGCGAGGCGGACCTGACCGTCGGCCCCCTCCTGGAGCGGCTGGCGCGCGGCGAGCGGCCGGCGAACACGCCCGGCGCCATGTCGCGCTTCGACCGCCCTGAGGAGCCGTTCCTGCCGGCCCCGCTGGTGCACGATCTCGATCGCCTCGAGCACCCGCGCTACGAATGGTACGACCTTGACCTTTACCGCAACTACAACGGCTATCAGTTGACGCCGGTCATTGCGAGCCGGGGCTGCCGCTGGTCGCGCTGCACGTTCTGCGCGGAGCGTTTTTACTGGCGCATCCGCTCGGCCGAGTCGTTCGTCGACGAGCTGGAATGGCTGGCGGAACAGGGCCGCCGGCTGTTCATGTTCAACGAGAGCGACCTCAACGGCAAACCGGAGGCGCTGCTGGCGATCTGCGACGAGATCATGCGCGCGGCCTGGAAGATCAAGCCGACGGGGCATGCGGATCCACAAGAAATGCGACCGGGCCTTTTTCGACAAGCTGCGAAAAGCCGGCTTCGTCGCCCTGCGCTTCGGCGTCGACGCCTTTTCGGAGAACGCCCTCAAGCTGCAGAAGAAGGGGTACACGACAGCGACCGTGCGCCAGAACCTGCGCGACTGCTGGGAGGCGGGCATCTATACCGAGGTGAACTGGGTCATCGGCGTGCCGGGAGAGACCGACCAGGATATCGAGGAGGGCATCGGGCTCATCCTGGAGACGCGCCGCTTCATCGGTCGACTCGCCAACATCAATCCGCTGATCCTCTCGACGGGCAGCGTCTACTGGCTCGAGCCGGAGAAGCACGGCATTCACTTTCGCGAAGACAAACAGAAGCTCTACCGGGAATGCCCGCGTGCGATCCCGGCGGACCGCTGGTACAGCGTCGAGCCCTATATCGACGAGAACGTGCGGAAGCAACGGTTCGAGCGCGTGGCCCTGGCGCTGCACGACGCGGGCTTTCCGGTGGGCGCATGGGCGCACCGGATCATCGAAGACGTGCAGAAGGGGCGGGACAAGTGCCGCACCGGCGGCAGCGGCGGCGCCAACGAGAACTCGCTCAGCGGCGGTGTGGGCCGGATGGAGCCGAAGCCGGAAGAGATGCACAACGAGGCGGCGCGGCGTGGCGCCCTCGCTTTTCGAGCCGGCAGCGCCTTGCCGCAAGAGCGGGTGTACTACTTCAAGAGCGACGTGGTCATCGTCGCCGACAAGACCGAGCTTTACGCGGTGGAGAAGCACGCCTTCGAAGAGGCCTTTGGTGGGCGGCGCTTTGGCGCCGTGGCCATTGGCGCCGGAACGATCGACCTGCGCGCCCGCGTGCGGTGCCGCTTCGCCCGCGCCGACGCGGCGATCCCCGAGTTGCAGCAGAGCGACGTCCAAGCGGGCAGCGAGAACAGGATGTACAACATCGTCACCTACGACGGTCTTTATTACGCCGTGCCGCAGCAACTGGGCCCGGACTGGCTCGCGGCGCTGGACCGGGAGCGGGGCGCCCTCGAGCCGACCTTACCGCGTGGCCTGGCGCCGAGGCTGCGCGCACTGCGCTCGTGGTGCTGGCGCCAGGCGAAGCGGGTCGTCAAGCGCGTGCTGGAGCGTCTTGGCCTGCGGCGCCCGCGACCGATCCCGGCGCCGAATGCGACGCCCTGGGGCGAGGTGGACATCGGCCGATTGCCCGGCGCCCTGGTGAGCGGGGATTTTGCGAAGCTCCTCGCCCGGCTGCGCCCGGAGCGGCTTGACAACGACACGTCTTCGTCGAGCGCCGCCGAAGTGAGGAACGACCCCCTGATTCGTTCTCATTAAGGAAGCGTGAACGATGCTGGTGCTCAGTCGCAAACCGAGCGAAGAGATCGTCATCGACGACAACATTCGCCCGACCTCGGTCGCGATTCGCGGCAACCAGGTTCGACTCGGCGTCGCCGCTTTCACACATACCACGCCCAGCACGCGGTCATGAAAGCCACGGCGTTGCCGATCCTGGCAAACGAGATCGAGGTGCGCTGATCCAAGGACTCGGTCCCGGACGTGTCGAGTCGTCGCCAGACGACTCGACACGATTCCTTCAATAAGTATGTCAATAGCGGCCGCGACGGCGCTCCTTTCCCGGCAGCACTTCCAGGCAGCTCGTCCACCACCCCGTTTCGATGGTCTCGATGAACTCCGGCGGCAAGCCTTCCGCGCGCATCTCGGCCGCCAGTCGGACGTGATCGTAGGTTACCGGCACGAATTCCACTTCCACATGAGGTCGTGCCGTCAGGAGCGCATACCAGACGTTGGTACGGCCATCGTTCTCCGGACGGCCGAGGACACCGACGTTGACGAAGTGGCGCTCAGCGACGAGGAGCGGGCCCTGTTTGCCGGTCGAAATAGCAGCCAGGGAACGGCGCCATTTGATGCCGGTGTGCGTCGCCAGGATGACGTCGGCTTCGTGCGCGTCGAACAGGGAGTCGAGGAAAGCGGAAGACGTTGTCGATTCCCAGAGAAACTCGTTCGGGCGGCGCGGGCTGCCGTGGCAGCACAGGGCCCGGTAATTGCCAAGTTGAAAGCGAAGCTGCGCGGGCTGCTCGCGCAGCCATGCCCGGTTGGCGGGCGCGGTGTGCTCGAAGGTGTAGGCGTAACTGAGGCGGGCGAAATGGTTGTCGCGCGGATCGGTGTAGCCGCACTGGCAGTCCGGCAGGTCGTTGCCGATGGAGTTGTCATAGTTGCCTTGAATGCACTGGACGCCGTGGTCGCGAAGGAGAGGAAAGACGCGGTCCGGGTGGGGGCCGAAGGCGCCCAGATCGCCGAGGCAGAAGATCGCTTCGGCGCCCCGACCGCGGGCATCGGCGAGGGCCGTGCGGAGGGCCAGGTAATTGCTGTAAATACCGCCAAGGACGGCAATGCGCGTGTACACGCCAAGCCTTCCGGAACCCATTGTTTCGACGTGGACGGACGTGTAGCCGAACTCGGGTGAGAGCTCGGGCTGTCGTGAAATCAGCTACCGGGCTTCGGCCCAATCGACTCTAGCGAAAACGCAGCAGCTCCACCTCGAAGTAGAGCTCGGCATTCGGTGGAATGGTCGGTGTGCCCCTCTTGCCGTAGCCCAGCTCCGGTGGGATCACCAGCTCGCGCTTGCCGCCGACCTTCATGCCGACCACGCCGCGGTCCCAACCCTTGATGACCTTTCCCGCGCCGAGCCGAAACTCGAACGGCTTGTCCCGGTCGCGGCTGCTGTCGAACTTCGTTCCGTCGGCGAGCTTGCCGGTGTAGTGGACTTCGACGGTGTCCCCCGCCTTGGCGGCCCGTCCCTCACCCTCCTTGATGTCCTTGATCGTCAGCTTCGGCTCCTTGGAGCCGTTGATGTCGAGCAGCTCGACCTCGAAGATCAACTCGGAGTTGGCCGGGATGCCGGGAATCTCCCTGTCGCCGTAGGCGAGGTCGGGCGGGACGATCAGCTTACGCGTGCCGCCGATCTTCATGCCGACCAGGCCCTCGTCCCAGCCCTTGATGACGACCTTCTTGCCGAGCTCGAACGTGAACGGGTCGTCGACGTCGTTGGCGTCGAACTGCTTGCCGCTCCGCAGCCTGCCGGTGTAGACGACACTGACGCTGTCCCCCTTCTTGGCGGGCTCCCCCGCTCCTTCGCGGATGTCGCGGTACTTGAGGCCGGAATCCAACGTTTTCATGCCGGGCTCGTCCCCTTTGCCGCAGCCGCCCAGGGCGGTCAAGCCAAGGAGAAGAGCGCCGATCAGCAACCGATCTTTCATGCCGGCCACGCCTCCGTGGTGACGCCCGGAGCCTGGACTCCGGGGCTGGTTCCGCGTTCAGCCGCAATCACTTGACCTTGAGCAGCTCGACGTCGAAGTGCAGCTCCGCGTCGGGCGGGATGACGTCGCCCGCGCCGCGCTTGCCGTAGCCCAGCTCCGGCGGGATGATCAGCGCCCGCTTGCCGCCTTCCTTCATGCCGGCCACGCCTTCATCCCAGCCCTTGATCACCATGCCGACGCCGAGCTTGAAGCTGAAGGGCCGGCCACGGTCGCGGGAGGAGTCGAACTTCTTGCCGTTCTTGAGCGTGCCGGTGTAGTGAACCTCGACGGTGTCGCCCGCCTTGGCTTCCTTGCCGTCGCCCACCTTCTCGTCGGTGTACTTGAGACCCGATTTGCTTTCCACGACTTTTCCCTTCTCCTTGTCGCCGCCGTCCACCGCCCGGCCCAGAGCCAGGCAGGCGATCACGGCGATCATGAGCATCGTTGCGCTAACGTGCCGCTTCATGGTGTTCCCTCCCTCGTGATTGTGGGCGTCGCCTCTCATGATACGGCCGCAGGTGGTGAGTGGTGAGTGGGGAGCGGAACGGCTGCGCCGAGCCCCTCACCATTTCCACAGTCATTCGCTACAATTGCCGTTCAACACCAAGAGGCTGACACCATGCGAAACATCCAGATCGGCTCGAGCAAGGAAACCGTCGTCGAGCGCGCCGATTATCCGGCCGAACGCATCAAGGCCATCCTCGGCAATGAGACCGTCGCCGTCCTGGGCTATGGCGTGCAGGGGCGCGGCCAGTCGCTCAACATGAAGGACAACGGCCTGAACGTCATCATCGGCATGCGCGAAACGGGCCGCGGCTGGGACCTGGCCCAGCAGGACGGCTGGATCCCCGGCAAGACCCTCTTCCCGATGGACGAGGCGGCCGAGCGCGGCACGATCATCCAGTACCTCCTTTCCGACGCCGGGCAGAAGGATTACTGGCCGAAGCTCAAGCCGCGCCTGACGAAGGGGAAGGCGCTCTATTTCTCGCACGGCTTCGCCATCGCCTACAAGGACCAGACCGGCGTTGTCCCGCCCCCCGAAATCGACGTGATGCTCGTCGCCCCGAAGGGCTCGGGCACGACGGTGCGCCGCCTCTTCCTCGAAGGCAAGGGGATCAACGCCTCCTACGCCATCTTCCAGGACGCGACCGGCCGGGCCCTCGACCGCTGCCTGGCCCTCGGCATCGCCATCGGCTCGGGCTACCTGTTCGAGACGACGTTCCAGAAGGAAGTCTTTTCGGACCTCACCGGCGAGCGCGGCGTCCTCATGGGGGCGATCTACGGTCTATGGCTGGCGCAATACGAGGTGCTGCGCGAGCACGGCCATTCGCCGTCGGAAGCGTTCAACGAGACCGTGGAGGAGGCGACACAGAGTCTCTACCCGCTCATCGCCGAGAATGGCATGGACTGGATGTATGCCAACTGCTCGACGACGGCCCAGCGCGGGGCCCTCGACTGGTTCAAGAAATTCCGCGACGCCTCCAAGCCGGTGTTCGAGAAGCTCTACCAGGAGGTCGCGAACGGCAACGAGACGCGCCGTGTCCTGGACGCCAACAGCCGGCCCGACTACCGCGCCCAGCTCGAGAAGGAGCTGAAGGAAGTCGCCGACAGCGAGATGTGGCAGGCGGGCTCGGTGGTGCGCTCGCTCAGGCCGGAGCGGGCGGCGAAGTCGAAGGGGTAACACGCGGGACCACTTCCGCGCGTGATCTCACGACGAGCCGAGCGCGGCGCGGAACAGTACCGGCACGCCGCGAAACGCTTGCTCGTAGCTTGTTTCCAATGGAACAGGGATGTATTGCCCGGCCTCGAGAAACAGCGGCGCTTCGGGCAGCGGATCCCCTGGTCCGAGCGGTTCGAGAAACGCTTCGACCACGACGCCCGCCATGTACGAGACGACGGCCAGTGGTTTGTCCGGAGGCGGATCCTCCGGCTCCCCAAAGGCCTCCCAGATCGCGGTCTGCATGCCATACGGGTCGTGTGGACCAGGCGGGAACAGGTCGACGACCAGCACGTGGCAGCCGTGCCGCAACGCGGCGCGCGTCTTTTCCACAAAGTCTTGCACGCTACCGGGCCTGTCCTTGTTGGAGGGGGAGAGGAACTCGATCAAGGCGGCGACACGGTGGTTCGACGCATGACGCACGGCTATCGTGCGCCGGCTGGCCCGCAACGACGCTTGCTCGCTTGGTCGCAGGCGTCGGCTTACCTTGGGAGGCGCCTGTGCAAGAGCCACCGTCCCGGGTGTCGGAGTCGATGGCGCGGCCTCGTCCGGATGCAACGTCAGAATGTCGGTAATGATCTGGCCGGCATGTTGTTCCACCAGAGCGTAATACCCGCCCGGCAAGCGACCTTCGTTGAGGGCGTCGCAGAGGTGCGTGGTCCAAGTCGTGTGGAAATGGTGGAACGTCCCGGCGCTTACCAGTGTCCAGTCATGCACGGGCATCGGGGTGATCCTCGATCGGTCCTTTTTATTATAAGGCAAGCCGGAACGGCCCGACGGCGAAGTCGAAGGGATAGGGCGTCATTGAGAGACGCTCAAAACCGCCCCGATGCCCGAGGGCGGCTACTTTTTCTCCTTCTGATAGTGATCCAGCCACGTCAGGTAATGCCGGGCGATGGTCAGTTCGCTCTGGTAGGCGCCGACGTAGTAGCGGAGTTCGCCGGCACGCTCGAACGCCTCGCGGAAGAGCTGCCGCGCCTTCACGCCGTCACCCGCCTCGAGGGCGACCAGGCCGCGCAACACGCGCCATTCCACGCGCGGCGTGACATACGCCAGCGCAACCGCCTCGTCGGCGTAGCGGAAGCCCATCGGCCAGGTGAGGCCGAGCGGCGCCGTTGGCTGCACCGATGTCAGCGCGCTTGCGCTTTGCAGGAGGAGAAAACGGCGCTGGGCGTTTTCCTGGTCCTCGTCGAGCCGCTGCTCCAGGTCGCGGATTTGCCGGTCGAACGCCTCGTAATCTCCCAGGATGGCGGCGACCATGGCGCGGGCACGCACCATCACGGGGTGGCTCATGGACTTCAGCGGTTCCTGTTCGATGGCATCGGCCACCTCGGTGATCCGTCCGAGGCGCAGCATCAGATCGATCTGGAAATAGGCGTACACGGGAATCTCTTCCGGAGTCAGCTCCGAGGCCGGATAGTTCTTGAATTGGTCGAGCATGGTCAAGGCCAGGCCGCGGCCGCGGTAATCCACGTCGGCTTTGCCTCCGGGGCCGTGGCGGACATAGGGTTGGTTCAGGGCGGCGGTGTAAAGGAGGAGCCATTTGGGGCCGGGGAGGCCCTTGGCGGCCATGAGGCCGGGCAAATTGCGGTCGAACTCGTCGCGGCGCTCGGTAACCATCGATTCCAGCATCTTGATGCGCGCGTCGAGGCGTTCGCGTTCGGCGCTGTCGCCGAGCCCGCTCAGGATGGTATTCGCCTGCTGGTATTCCTCCAGTGCGGCATCGAGGAAATACTGGGCGAAGTACTCATCCGCCAGCTCGATATGCAAGCGGGCGGCCTCGGCCGGCCGTGTCCCGGCGCGGTCGGTGGACCATTTGAGGAAGGCGCTGATCTGCATCTGCCGCAGCTGGCGCCGGGCGGTGCAGATGCCGGCCTGTCCCTCGCTGGAAAACTTGCGGTTGAGGACCTTGTCGAAGGAGCGGCGAAAGGCGGCGAAATCCGCGAGAAGTTGCAGGGGGCTCTTGGCGCCGCGGAGGTTGGCGTTCAACTCGTGCCAGCGTTGCTCGACGGGGGGCGCCAGGTTCTCTTCTCGATAGTTGGTCCAGTACTGCTCCTGCAGTTCGTCGAGGAAGCCATAGGCCTTGCAGAGCAGGAGGCTGTACGTGGGAACAGTCGGCTCGGCAGCCAGGTGGCGGCGCGCATCCTGGATGAGCATGTGCGGGATGGCCGGGGGCCCGAAGTCCTCCGGACGGAACACGCCGCGCAGCGAGGGATAGAAGATGAAACTGATGGAGGAGTCGAGGTCGGCGGCGTAGGCGAACGGGAGCGCCACGCCAAGGTCGAGCGGGCCGCCTTCGAGGGTGGCGCCGGCGACGGCGCCCAGCAAACGCGCTCCATGGCCACGCTCATGAGCACGGGCGGAATGGGAGGCACGGCGTCGGTGAGCCACTGGACCCGGAAACGATCGAGGAAGAAGTAGCCGTCCCAGCGATACCAGGAAGCCTCCGTTCCGCGCGCATACAGGTCCCACGTATCGACGCTCCCCGGCAGCGTCAGCGGCTTGCCGGAGGGGCGCCGTTCCGCGGGGACCTGGGTGAAGACCTCGCGCGTGCGGCGCTCGAAATAGTCTTCTTCGGATCTTCCCCCCTTGAGGCCGTTCCAGCGGATGAGAAAGGCGGAGCCGCCCCCGAAGCGCGTGGTCCACGTCCGCGGATCGAGCCAGAACATGCGGAACAGGGCCGGCGCCAGGCGGTCGGAGGTCGGCGACCCGGTAAGGGCGATGTGATCGACGCCGTGGCGCCGCAGCGTGTCCATCCAGACCTTGACCGTGGCGGACGGCTTCGACGACACCGATTGGCCGCGCAGCGCGCGCTGCAGGGAGTCGAGGAAATAGGGACCGCTCTGCCACAGCTTGTCCTTGCACTCCCGGTAGCCCTCGGCCTGATCGGCGAAGAGGTTGAAGCGCGTGTCGACGAACGTGCGCACGCCCGGCGCGTAGAAAGCGCAGTAGGGACCGAAGCGCGGCGTGGTGTTGAAGACCCGGGTCACCTCCCCTTGAGCGTGCAACTGAGCCAGGCGCTGGGCCAGCGCCGTCTGCGCCGGGTCGAGATCAAAGCGCCAGCCGACGCGGCGCGCCGCCGAGAAATCCGGGGGGCGGCCGTGTAGCCAGCCCGGCCAGGCCATGACGAGGCCGAGGAGGAGGAGGAGGCACCAGCCGGGCCGGGCCAGGCGTTCCAGGCCGGGCTCGCGCTTCGCCTGCGCTTCGCGCGTCTGGAGCCAGTCCCACAGGGTGAGAACGCACATGGGTCCGGCGAGGACGCAGAACCAGGCGAGCGACGCGACCTGCAGCAACGCCAGAGTCGCGAAGAACAGGAGCGGCACGGCACGCGTCATCGGGATCTGGAGTCGACCGGCCTGCGCCGTCGCGAGGCCCCACAGCAGGAAGGTCACAAAGACCAGGACGACCAGGAGCGGCAACGACCAGCCGGCGATGTTGCCGCCGAAATTGGCGTTGTCCATGTAGACGCTGTTCAGCGGCGACAGGAGCCCATAAAGGATCTCGGGCGCCTGCAAATCACGCAAGGTGTAGCTGCCGGGAGCGAGCGTTTGCGGGATGGGCAGGCCGAGTCGCACGAGCAGATAGCCCAACTCCGGCGGCAGCGTGAGCGCTGCCAGGAAATGGGGATTGAGCAGGCAGGCGCCGAGGCTGGCGAGGAACGCCAGGCCAAGGTCCTTTCCTTTGATGCCATTCTCATTTCCCAGCCAGGCGTTGAGGCCGGCGCCCGCCCAGACGAGCAGCACCAGGAGCGGTCCCAGGACGAACCAGGCGTCCAGGTTGACCCAGAGGATGCACAGGAGCGGCACGCCCCAGAGGCAGCGTGGCCGGATTCGCCCCGGCTCGATGCCGCCGAAAGCGCCCGCCCGATAGAGCAGGCAAACGGCGAACGCCAGGAAGAGCATGGAGATCGACGCGGGCAACAAGAGGAAGCGCGGGCTCAACGCCAGGAAAGCCATGCTCACGAAAAAGAGGCTCAGGAACAGGGGCGCGCGGCGCGCGCGTACCTGGAGGAGCGTCAGAACCAGAAGGACGCCGATCAGGGCGTGCAGCACGACGAGGCCGCCCTCTCCGAGGGCGTTGTACGCGAGGTACAGGATCGCTGCGTAGAGCCAGGAGTGATTCACCCATGTCTTCGCGGGCGCCTGATCGGTCGCCTCCGTGGCGAAGCTGTAGGGATCGACGCCGAACTGATACTCCCCTTGCACGATGCGTTTGCCGGTGGCCAGGTGCATCAACACCTCACTGTCGCGCACCGGGAACGAGCCGAGAAGGAACACAAGGGTGAGCGTGAGGAGGCCAAGGAACAAATCGAAGCCGCGATGCGAGCGCGGTCGCAGGTCCGGCGTGAGAGACGTGGCGGCGCTCTCCGCCGCGGGCGCCGCCGCGCTTGGCGTGTCCGCCTGAGCGGCCGAGCCGGTGAGAGCGCGCGGCTGCGCCGTGATCTTGTCCTCAGTAGACGCCGCCGTCGGCGCGCCGCTTTCCGCGCCGCTTTCCGGATGGGGCGAGCCCGCTTGGGGCGCCGCGCCGGCGCCGGTCGCTTGCGCTTGGGAAGGGTCCTTCTTTTCGCCTTCGCTCGACATGAGGGGCCTTTTCAAGAAAACCGGTGTTGTCGTGGAACAACGCGAGCATACGCCCGGCGCGAGTCGCCGTCCATTCTAAGGGAAAGAGGCGGCCGGGGACGCATTCCTGTCACTAGCTTTGCAACGCAAAAGGGGACAGTCCCTCTCGACCTGGCAAAGGACTCGGTTTTTCGCTCGAGCGAAAGGGACAGTCCCCTTTTGCGTTGCAAAGCCTCCTGTCATTCGTCATCATCATTTCGCTTGAGCAGGTCCGGGCGGTTCATGAATTCGCTCAAATCCACCTGGCCGCGCGCCTCCCCTTCCACCAGTTTCAGCCGCTGTTCGAGCTCGCGCACCTTCGCCTTGAGGGCGTTGAGCTTCGCCTCCACATCGTCGCGCGGCCGCGGCCGTGGAACTTCCGGATAGTTGAGCTGTCGCTGCAAGGCGGCGAACAGATAGAGCGGATCGCGTCCCCGGTTGGCCCGGGCGATCTTGCCTTCTTTTTCGCCGAAGAGCGGCGCCACGGGCGGCTCGTAGTCCGGATCGCGGCGGCGCTGCTCCGAGACGTACAGGACCGAGCGGGCATAGACGATGTCCGCGAAATCCACCACGCCGACCTGGCGCCGCACCATGTCGATGAAGACGCGCCAATCGTCATCGAAAAACGCGTCCTCGCGCATGGCCGCCAAGCCCTGGTCGTAGCCCAGCCGGTTGCGGCTCAGCGTTTCGAACTGGTAGACGAACAGGCCGGGCTGCGTCGGCTGGCCGGCGCGATAGTGCGCTTCGCGTTCCAGAATCAACAGGCATGTCTCGATCGGAAACCGGCGCCGCTCGTCCTCCGCCTGGGCCACGCAATAAGCCTGGAACGTCGTGAAATAATGGGGCAACTGGGCGAACCCCGCCCCCAGAAGTCCCGTATGCTTGAGTTCCGTCGCCAGGAACTGGATGGCGAGCGGCAGCCGGGTGATCGTCAGCACCTCTTCGTGCACGTGCCCCAGAATCTCCTGCGTCGGGACATTCTCCTGCAGCCGCTCCCGAAAGGTGCGAAAAAAGTAGGCCTGCTCGATGTACTCCTCGCGATCGAGAACGCTGGCCATGACCGAACCGTACCTGGACGTGGGACCGGGATCAACTATGGATACAGTGTATCCGCTCGACAAACAGATTCATGACAAAGGCGCGCCGGGCGGCGTGAGCCCCCGGGAAAAAACAGCCGATAACCGCCATGTCTTATCACATCCACTCGGAACGGCGCCTTTCCCCCTCCGGCCGGAGCGCCGACACGCTCGTCCTGCGTGACGATGAGGGCGCCGGCCTGGAAATCTGGCCAGCGGAAGGCTTCAACGCGTTTTCCTGGTTTGTCGAGCATGGCGGCCGGCAGGACCTGTTCTACGCCAGCCCGGCCCTCTTCGACGAGAAGCGGCCGACACGCTCGGGAAATCCGATTCTGTTTCCGTTCCCCAACCGCATCCGGGACGCTTCCTTCTCCTGGGCCGGCCAGGAGTACCGCTTGCCGGCCACCGACGGCAACGGCCGCAACGCCATCCACGGCTTCGCGGTCCGGCTGCCGTGGCGGGTCGTCGCCCAAGGCGCCGACGCGACCGGCGCCTTTGTCACCGGTGAGTTCCAGGCCAGCAAGGACAGTCCCGACATCCGCGCGAATTGGCCGGCCGATTACCGCGTTCGCCTCACCTATCGCCTCGGCGTCGATCGGTTGCGCGTGGAAACGGTCGTGGACAATCCCGACCACCGTCCTCTCCCGTTCGGTCTCGGCTTCCATCCCTACTTCTCGCTCGCCTCGTTCGGGAAGGAGGAGGCGATTGTCGGCGTTCCGGCGAATCGCTACTGGCCGCTCGAAGAGAACTTGCCGACCGGGACGACGGCGCCGGTCGCTGGGATGCGCGACCTGCGCGCCGGTCGCGAGGTGGGCAGCCTGAAGCTGGACGATGTATTGACCGGTCTCGACCATTCGGCGCCGAACGCGGCGGGGCTCCTCCGGTTCGGCTGGATCGATGACTGGCAGCAGCGACGACGCCTGACCTTGTGGGCGTCCGCCGCGTTCCGCGAGGTCGTCGTCTTCAATCCGCCGCACCGGCAGGCTTTCTGCATCGAACCGTATACTTGCGTTACCGATGCGGTCCATTTACAGGAGCGCGGCATCGACGCCGGCTGGCAAGTCCTCGACCCCGGCGGCCGCTGGGAGTCGACGCTCGAGTACGTGTTCGAGCGACGCGGTTGAGAGGTACAAGCCCTGGTTGTTTCCTCCGGGGGCTTACGCCGCCCGGCTCGCCTCTATGGAAGTCATGACGCATCGTCCGACGCGGGATCGCCTGCTGGAAGTTCTCAAAACCGCCGTCGGCCGGAAGTTGCGGCCACCGGTCGGCATTCTGCTCGGCTCGCCGCGCGAGGCGGCCGAGATTGCGGCGGGATTGGAGGAAGGGCCGGTCGTCTGTTATCAGATGGACCTGTATCAAGCGGAGCGCCTGGAAGGGGAACTGCGCGAACGCGCCGCGCAAGCCGCGATCGTCACGGGGGCCGATCTTTGGGATACGCCTGAGCCGTTCGGCTCCCTGATCTATCCCGTGCCCCAGGGGGGCGAGCGGAGCCTGAAGATCGACACGGTGGAGCAGGCATACCATGCGCTGGCGCCGCACGGTCTGCTGGCCGTGCTGTCCCCCTATGAGAAGGACCTGCTCTTTCCACAGACGCTGAAGAAGGTGTTCGGCAAGGCGCACGCGCCGATGCAAGGGGCCAACGCGCTGCTCTGGTGTCAGCGCGGGGCCGATCGGCCGCGGCGCCGCCATGAGGTCACCTTCCAGGTGCGCGTCAACGAGACCATGTCGGCACGCTTCGTCTCGCGTCCCGGCGTCTTCACCTATGGCCGGATGGACGACGGCGCCCGGGCGCTGGTCGAGGCGGCGTCGTTCGCCCCGGGTCAGCGCGTCCTCGACCTGGGCTGCGGTTGCGGGACCAACGGCGTCTTCTCCGCCCTCTTGCGCGGCGAGGGCTTCACCGGCTTCATCGACAGCAACCTACGGGCGGTCGCGCTCGCGGAGTTGAACGCGCGTGCGAACAGCATCGGCGCCTTCGAGGTTCACGCCTCCGCGCGGGGAGAAGGCTTTCCGCCCGCGAGCTTCGATGTCGTCCTGGCCAACCCGCCGTACTTCGCGCAGAGCAGCATCGCGGAGCGGTTCATCGATCAGGGCAAGAGGTTTTTGAAACCTGGCGGCGTCCTCTACGTGGTGACGCGCCAGGTCAACCAGGTCGCGGAGATGATGCGGCACGCGTTCACCACGGTGGAGGCGGAAGAGCGCCGCGGCTATGTTGTTTTTCGAGGGGCCGCGGAGTGACAGAGGCGAGCAAGAATCGCCACCGACACGAATCGATACATGGCTCAAACCTATCCCGACCGCCTGGAGATCGTGCCTTTCGAGCGGCCGCCGCACGCCCAGGTCCTTCCACCCGGCTCCAAGAGCATCACCAACCGGGCGCTGGTGTTGGCCGCTTTGTCGAGCCGCGGTCGGCCGTCGATCCTGACCAACGCGCTCGAAAGCGAAGACACGGAGGTGATGATCGACAGCCTGCGCCGCCTCGCTTACCAGGTCACGGTCGATTGGCCGACGCAGCGGGTCACGGTCTACAACCCCGAGCCGCAGCGTCTGGTTCCCGCGCGCCGCGCCGATCTCTTCGTCGCCAACAGCGGCACCAGCATGCGCTTTCTCACGGCCATGGTCAGCCTCGCTTCGGGACAGTACCGCCTCGACGGCGTGCCGCGCATGCGTGAACGGCCTATCCGCGACTTGCTGGACGCCCTCGCCCAGTTCGGCGTCCGGGCGCGCAGCGAACACGCTGACGGCTGTCCCCCCGTCCTGGTCGAGGCCGATGGCTGGCACGCCGACCGCGTGACCATCCGCGGCGCTACCAGCAGCCAGTTTGTCAGCGGTCTTTTGCTCGCGGCCCCGTTCCGCACACCGCCGGGCGCCATCACCCGCATCGAGATCGAAGGGCCCCTCGTCTCCGAGCCATACGTGGCGCTGACGTTGGCGATGCTTCGGCAGTGGGGGCTGCGCGTCGAGCGTCCGCAAGCGGCGGCCTTCGAAGTTCCGGGCGATCAACAGGGGCATCGGCCGCTCTATAAGGTGGAGCCGGACGCATCCGCGGCCAGTTACTGGCTGGCGCTCGCGGCGATCCTCGGCGGCACGATCACGATCCCGGACCTTGGCCGCGGCAGCCTGCAAGGGGACGTTCGCTTCGCGGAGGTGCTGGCGCGCATGGGCTGCGACGTTAAGATAACGGAGACGACGGTGACGGCGCGAGGGGGCGTCCTCCGCGGCGTCGATGTCGACATGAATGACATCAGCGACACCGTGATGACGCTCGCCGCCGTGGCCTGTTTCGCCGAGGGGCCGACGACGATACGCAACGTCGCCCACATCCGGCACAAGGAGACGGACCGCATCGCCGCGCTTGCCACGGAGCTGCGGCGACTCGGCGCCACCGTCGACGAGCAGGACGACGGTCTGAAGGTCACGCCGGCGCCGATGCACGGAGCGGCGCTCGAGACGTACAACGACCATCGCATGGCGATGAGCCTGGCGCTCATTGGGGCCAAGGTTCCGGGAGTGGTCATCAAGAACCCAGGTTGCGTGGCAAAGACGTATCCGCGGTTTTTCGAGGAACTGGACAAGCTGCGATGACGATGAAGACCACCTTCGGGATGGGGCGCTCCGGGGGCTTACGCCGCCCGGCTCGCCTTGCGCTTGTCGCGGCGCTGCTTCTGGCCGGTCGCACTTCGGCGCAGGAGAAGTCGGAGCCGGGGCAGACGCCGTACAACGTCCAGGTCGTGCTGCACATCGTCGAGAACCGTTTCCTCACGCCGCTGTTCCAGGAGCAGCTGCAAAAGGACATCGGCGACCGGTTGCAACTGGCGCTGGGCAAGCTGGGCAAGGTGCAGGTTACGCGGACACACCGTCTCCTTGCCGACATCGAAGCGGAAGGCCTCGGGCCCGTCCTCGAGCGCTGGGATGAGTTGAACGAGACGCGGACCTGCTTCGTCCTCCTCGAATATGCCGCGGGCCGCTGCACGCTGTCCGTCCGTCAGCACGACGGCTGGACGGGACTGGCCACACCGCTAGCGCGTCAGGCGAGAATCAACGACCTGGGCCGCATCGCGAGCGTCGCGGTCGAATTGATCCGCTCCGACTTCGGCCTCGTTGGGACCGTTCAAGAGGCGGGGGATATCGTCGATCTCTCGGTGCGCGGCGGCGAGCTGACCGACGTGTCGCGCTGGCTGCAGGAGGGGCAGGTTTTCGCGGTGTGCAAGGTGACGCGGGAGGGGGACAGGCTGCGCTCGACGCGCATGCCCTGGACCGCGCTCGAAATGAACGGGACGGGCGCGAAGGGACACGTCCGCTGCAAGTTGTGGCGCCGGTTCGCGGCGGATGATTTGCAGCCCAGCCCCGAGGTCGTCGCCTACCGCTGCCTGGCGCTGCCGACGGCGCGCGCGCCGCTGCGTTTGCGTTTCCTTGACGACAAGACGTTCGCGCCGCAGGTGGGTCTGGCGGTCCACGTGCTTCATCCGGGGGAGAAGGAAGCGGCCCTCAAGCGCAGCGCCGACGTGAGCGGACTGGTCGCGTTCAAGGAGGAGTTCAAGAACCTCGCTCTCGTCCTGTTGCCGCGCGGCAGCCGGGCGCAGCTCATCCCGGTGAACATCGTCGACGACCGCACCGTCGTCATCCTGGTGCGCAGCGACGCCGAGGCGGAGGACCGGGCCGGGCTCGACTACCGCGTCGGCCAGTGGAATCGCCGCCTCCTCGAGAACGTGCGCTTGAGCACGGAACGGCTCAAGGACATCAATCAGCAGATCGTCGTCTCGTTCGCCGAGGCGCTCGAGACGGCGCGCGACGCCGGCAAGAGCCTCGCCAAGGAGATCGACGTGCTGGACCAGGAGCGGCAAGAGATCCAGCGCGCCGCGGCCAAGTTCAAGGTCCCCGCCGAGCTGACTCCCGGCGAGGCCATGCTGGCCGAGCTGCGGCAACGGCTCGAAGACATGCAGACGCGGACGGCACGCTACGAATCGGCCCTCAAGGAAGGCGGAGACGCCAGTGCGCTCGGCCTCAAGGGTGTCCTGGAAAAAGCCCGCCTGCACGAGGATCTGGCCGAGTTCGATCAGGCGATCTCACTCTACGAGACGTTGTTGAAGGTCAGCCCCGAGCTGAGCAAGGTCCGGGAGCACGTCGACAAGTTGAAGTCACGCTGGCAGCTCAAAGGCGAGGAGCACAAGTGGGCGCGCGACTTCGTCTACCAGACCTGGCCCAAGCTCGCTGTCTTCGAGCTGGAGAAGCGGCTCGAAGACGCCCGCAAAGCCGTGAAGACCCTGGCCGGCGTGGGGGACGAGCTGACGCCGCTACGGATGATGAAGGCCAACGAGCGGCACGCCTCGAACCTGCAGAAGAAGAAGGAGGAGCTGGATCGCGACCCGACCGAAGACGCGCGGAACCGGTCCAAGATCCTGCGCCGCGTCGCCCGCGAGCTGATCGAGATCGAGCAACAGGCGCGGCTGGCGGCAGGCAAGAAAGTGAAGTGAGCCGACACGGATGTTGACCCTGTTCAATCGCTGGCGCCGCGAACTCGACGACCGGTTCCGTTACGGCGCCCTGTCACGCGCCCTTCTCAGCCGCTGGACGGCCTGGCGCGCCGGCTGGATGCGCCGCGGCGATCCGCAGCAGCGGGCCGACGTCGTCGCCCGCCTGTGTGCCGCGGCGCGGCTCGCCAACTCGGATGCCGCTATCGCCCGGCTTCAGGAACGTATCCGCCGCGAAGTCGCCTCCCTCGACCAGACCAAGGTCGATCTTGGCCCGTTCGCAGCGGCGCTCGGAAGCAACTGGATGGTCAAGGCGGCGATACTCAAACCGTACCGCGGCCCGCGCGAGAAGGGGGTGATCTTCGTTTCCTTCGAGTCGCAATGGGCCAAGCTGCTGCGCTATGGCGACGTCCGCGATTTCGCGAGCCGCTACACCCTGGTCGTCAGCCCCAGCTCCAGCCCGCACAACCTCGTCAACTACCTGTTCGCCGCCAACTATCCGGAGCCGTATTTCACGCTCATCAGCAATCCGGAGGACCTGGTCGAGCTGCCGCGCGTCTCCGACCGTCTGTTGATCGTCCCCCTCTTCGCGTCCCACTGGGTCAATCCCGACCTGTTCCAGACGCCTCCCCTGGCGAGCCGGCCTTTTGACCTGCTCATGGTGGCGAGCTTCGGCAAGGTGAAACGGCACCACATCCTGTTCAGGGCGCTGCGGAACATGCCGCGCGACCTCCGCGTCCTGCTCATCGGCCAGGACCAGGAAGGAAGGACGGCGGAGACCATTCGCCAGGAAGCGCGCTGGTATGGCGTCGAGGACCGCTTCGAGCTGCGGGCGAACCAGCCGTTCCTGAAGGTTGTCGAGGCGTTCGGTCAGGCGAAGACGAGCCTGGTGCTGTCGAAGCGGGAGGGCTCGTGCGTCGTCGTCGCCGAATCGATGTTCGCGGACACCCCGGTCGCCCTTCTCCACGGCGCCCACCTCGGCTCGCGCGTCTTCATCAACGAGCAGACCGGCCGTTTTCTGCTCGAGCGCTTTCTTTCCTGGCAGTTGACCGAATTCATCCGCGACGCCGAGCGATTCAAGCCGCGCGCCTGGGCGCTCGAGAACATTTCCTGTTTCCGCAGCAGCGAACGACTCAACACCATGCTCAAGGAGCACGCGCTGGCACGCGGTGAGGAATGGACGCAGGACATCCGCCCCCTCAACTGGCGGCCGGACCCGATGCTGGTCCGCCCGGACGACCGGCTCGAACTGGAAGCCGAGCGGCGGGCCATCCTGGATCGTTATGGCTTGCTGATCGGACGCTCGGCGGATGGACAAACGGACTAAATGGCCAAGCACGATTCTGCCGCACTAGTCCGACGCGTGAGCGAGGGAGCCCTCGCTCACGCGTCGGGCTAATGCGGAATCGTTCGCGGTAAGGTCCGGGGACGAGTCGCGCGATCCGCGACCATGCTTTGACGCCTACCAATCACCGCAGCTGGTGCAGCCCGAGGCGCGGCCGAGGATGCCGTTGCGTTCCGCCCAGGACGGCTTGGGATCGCACGGCTCGCGGAAGAAAGTGCGGCAGGAGCCGAAGATGAACTGCATGGTAGAATGGAAGCTCTCGCAGCCGAAGGCGTCGCGGTCGTGGTAGCAATAAACGCCGATCCTGTTGAAGAAGCGGCGGAGGGGACGCTCGGAGGTGGCAGGGGCGCCGACCGGCAGGCCGTCGTCGGACAGGTAAACGGGGCCGCTGGTGGGCGCCGGAGCGACGGACTTGAGTTCTTGCCCATGCGCGACGCCGGCCAGGGCCAGGAGGAGGGACGCGGCGCCGAAAAGCCATTGCTTCATGAGTGACCTCGGTTGGAGTCGCGCCTCCGTGGCCAGGCGACGCGTGGATTGCGGGTTGCCCGCCCGGCAACGCGGGAATAGAGACGCCTTGGATTCATCGGGAAACGGTTATAGGGGCATTGAGGGCTGTGCCGGAAAGCGCGGGGCTCCCGGCAAAACAGGTTCGGAAAAATCCGCCTGGCGAAGACGGGTAGGCTGGGAGGGCCTTCACCCCATCGGCGTTCCTTGGTAAAGGTGAAGGAGGCGACGCGGTAGGCGCCGCGTGCTCTCGCAGGTTTTGCGACCGGGGCCGGAACAGTCGTCTGCCGTGAAACGCTCATGCCGTATCTTGCCCATCCGCTTGCGCTGCTTCTGCTGTTGCCGCTCGCCTGGCGTCTGTGGACGTGGGGCCGGCGCCGGCAGGGGGCGTTGCGTTATTCCTCGCTGAGCCTCGTGCGGTTCCTGCCGGCGGGTCGCTCCAGGCAGGCGCGGCGCGGCGGCCTCATCCTGCGCGGCGCGGCTCTCTTCTGCCTGGTCATCGCCTGCGCCGGGCTGCGCTGGCCCGATCCCGGCAGCCGCGTGCCGACCGAGGGCGTCAGCATCGCCTTTGTCCTCGACGCCAGCGAGAGCATGCGTAACGCTGACTTTCTCGACGATGGGAAGGTCCTGACGCGCTGGCAGGCGGTGCAAAAGACGGCCCGCCTGTTCATTCGCGGCGGCGAGGTCGGCGGTCAAATTTTCCCCGGCCGCCCCAACGATTTGATCGCCCTGGTGACATTCGCCAGGCGGCCGGAAACCGACTGTCCGCTCACGCTCGACCACGAGGCGATCCTGAGCATCATCGACGAGGAGGAGCCGCGCCGGCTGCAGGGGACCAATCCGGGCGACGCCCTTGCCTGGGCGTTGCATTTTCTGGCGAACGCGCCGACGCGGCGGAAAGCCATCATCTTCCTGAGCGACGGCGAGGACAACGTCCGCGAGAACAACCTGAGCCCCGCGCAGGCGGCCGAGATCGCGGCGGCGCTGAAGGTTCCGATCTACGCCGTCGAGGCCGAGCCGCTGCCGGACGAATCGCTGCCGGACGAGGGGAAGGAGGCACGCGCGAACATGCAGATGCTGGCGAAGACCAGCGGCGGCGAGTTCTACTCGGCCAAGGACACGGCGGGCCTCTTGCGGGCCTACGCCGCGATCGATCAGATGGAGCGCGACCGCATCGAGACCTACCAGTATCGCCGCTACCTCGATCTGGACGGCTGGTTAGCCGGGGTCGCTGTCGGCGTCTTCCTTTTGCTGGCATTCCTGGAGGCGACCTGGTGGCGGCGCACGCCGTGACCGCGCAATGTTCTTTCACCCGAATGTTCTCTGGGTTCTTCTCATCGTCCCCGCGCTCGGGCTGCTTTCGGCCTACGCGCGCTGGCGCCGCCGCCGTGCCCTGGACCGTCTCGGCAATCGCTTCCGCATCGAGCGGCTCGTCGAACTGCGGCCCGGACGCCGCCGCATAGCACAGTCCCTGGCGGCGCTGGCGGCGGGCGCAGTGGTCCTCGGGCTGGCGGGGCCCCACTGGGGGGAGGAGAAGGTCGAGACACGGCCGCCGTACAAGGAACTGGTCGTTGTCCTCGATGTCAGCCGCAGCATGCTGGCCGAGCAGCCGAGCCGCCTGGAGCGCGGCCTGCGGGCGCTGGAGGACCTGAGCGCCGCCTACCGCAAGCGCGGCGAAGTGCGGGTCGGCCTGGTCTTGATCGCCGCCAAGCCGAAGCTGCAACTGCCCCCGAGCCAGGATTACGACCACTTCAACCTGCTGCTCGACCGCGTCCGCCGCGGCGACATGCCGCCCGAGCTTTGGCCGCGCACGCCGGACGCCGTCTCCGGAACGCGCCTCGGCGCCGGCCTGACTCGGGCCGCCGAGTTGAAGCGTCCCAAGAGCAGCCGGTCGTTCGCGCTTCTGCTCGTCTCGGATGGGGACGATCCGCTGTCGGACGACGAGTGGCTGCAAGGCGTGCAGGCGGCGCGCGAGCGCAAAGTCCCCATCCACGTGCTGGCCATCGGTGATCCCGAGCGAAGCTTTCCGGTCCCGGAGACCATCCGCAACGGGGAGTCGGCCGTCAGTAAGATGAACGAGAAGACGCTGCAAGAGATCGCGCGGCGAACGGGCGGGGCCTACATCCCCGCGCTGACGACAACGCAGATCCCCCTCGGCAGGCTGATGGGGGAGATCGACGAGTCGGAGCGCGTGCGCGAAGCGATCGAGGACGAGACCGATCCGGAGTTGCTCCAACCAAAGGCGCGCCACGCCTGGTTCTATCTGGCCGCGGCACTCTGCCTGACGCTTTCTCTATCCATCGGCGAGGCGAGGAAGCCATGACGACGATACCCGCATACCTCGTTCCCCAAGGCAAGCCGGGCGGCGTAAGCCCTCGGAGGATGTTGCCCTTTGCCCTGCCCGTCGCTCTGACTGCCGCGTTGCTCGTCGGCGCCGCCCCGCTCCCGTCGGTCGACGATACCATCCGGCGGGGCAACGAGGCCTTCACCAACCAGCAATACGAAGAGGCGCTGGAGCATTATCGGAAGGCGGAGCTCAAGACGCTCGATCCGGGCCTCGTCGCCTTCAACCAGGGAGCGACACTGTATCGTCTCGGGCGTTTCGCGGAGGCGGCCCTCGCGTACGAGCGCTGCCTCGAAGACGACGCGGCGCCGCTCGAGCGGCGGCAGAAAGCGTTCTACGATCTCGGAGCCGCCCTTCTCAAGCAATCGAAGGGGGACAGCGCTCCGCTGCTCCGGCGTGCCGTCGACGCGTTCCGCTCCTGCCTCGCGCTCGATCCCTCAGACGCCAACCTGAAAGACGACGCCCGCTACAACTTCGAGCTGGCGCAACGCCTCTGGCTCCTCGCTCAGGCGAAGGCGAAGGACGGCTCCGAGGACAAAGGAAGCACGGACACGGAACCGAAAAAAGAGAAGGAGGCGAAAGGCCTCAAGGAAGGGGACAAGAAGGTCGGCAAAGGGGAAAAGGGGGACGGCAGCAAAGAGACGAAGGGGGATTTGGGAAAGGGTGGGAAGGAGAACGGCGAGGAGAAGGCGGCCGGCGCCCGCCTCGTTGTGCCGGACGCTGAAGGGCTCAAAAAGTTGCCGGCCGCCGAGATGCGTCGCCTGCTCGCGGACCAGATCGAACGCATCTCTCACGAACGCAAGCTCGAGCGCGACGCCGCCGCCAGGTCGACGGGCGGCGTGCCGAACTGGTGAAACATGCCGTCGCGGATCGTTCTCTTTCTCTGCCTCTGCCTCCCGGCTTCCGCCGCCGGACAGACTGTCGACCCGCCGGTCGCCGGACGCCCGCCGGACTTCAGCGGCATCGTCGGCCAGTATCGCATCCAGGCGGTAGCGCGTCCGACCGAGGTCGACCTCGAGCAGCCGATCCTGCTGACGGTCATCATCCAGGGCAGTGGGCCGGCCGAATGGCAGCCGATGCAGGAGAAGCTCAGGCTATTCCCCGGCGAAGCCGACACGGATTTCTTCATTGCGTCGGCGCCAGAACTGAAGAAACGCGACCCGGACAAGGGCGTGTGGGAATTCGTGTACCGGCTGCGGCCCAAGGCGACGGAAGTCCGTGCGATCCCGAGCCTCAAGCTCGTCGTCTACAATCCCAGCCGGCGCCGCTACCAAACGTCGTTCGCCGATCCGATTCCCATCACGGTCAAGCCGGCTCAGCTCAAAGAGATTGAGCCGAAGCTGAACGTTGTCGCTGCTCCGGAGGTTTTCTTTCAGACCCGATCCGATTCGGGCTTTTCGTTTTGGAGCTCGGGCGCCCTGCGTGCGTTCGAGGCGTTGGCGCTTGTTGGGGCGCCGGTGGTCTGTGTCGCGGGGTTGCTGCTCTGGCGTCGGCGCCATCCCAATGCGGAACAGGCGCGGGCACGGCAGCGGAGCCGGGCGGCGCGGCTAGCGCTTCAAGCTCTGAAAGATGCGCCGGACGAGGCGGAGAAGATCGGCGCGGTGGCGGGCGCCTATCTGCGGGATCGCCTCGAGTTTCCGGCGCTGGAAGCCACGCCGCCGGAAGTCGCCCTCTTCCTTGCCCGGCGTGGCGCCCCAAAGGAGACGCAGCGACGCTGGGCGACCTTCTTCGCGCAATGCGCCGCTCAACGCTTCGCGCGATCGCGGCCTGAGCAGAATCATCTGCGTGACGAGGCGATGGGGATGATCCTTGCCCTGGAGGACCCGTCGTGCTTGTCCGCCTGAGCCTGGCGTTGATGATCGTCGCCGCGGCCGGCGGCGCCTGGCTCTGGGTGGAGTCCCGGACGGCGTATGCCCCGGCCGCCCCAGCGATCGCCTCCCGAGACGTCGAAGGCGTTCGCGCCCGGGCGCTGCGGCTCTTCGATGAAGCGACCGCTTTCAAGAGCGACGCACGGCAGGCGCGCGAGAAGTTCCGCCATGCCGCCGGCGCGTTCCAGGAGGCGGCCGATCTCGCCCCGAGCGCCGGCGCATATCAAGACGCCGGCGCCGCGCAGTTGCTCGGGGGGCGTTTGCCGCAAGCGATCTTCGCATTTCGCCAGGGCCTGAAGCTCGATCCGGACGACGCCGACCTCCGCCAGCGCCTCCGCTATGCGCGCGCCTTGGTTCCCCATTCTCCGGCCGAGCGCGGCAAGACGGGCGACGACTGGCCCCTCTGGGCGCCGACGCTGCCGACCCTCCTCCGGCTGGGCGCCTTGTTGTGCTACAGCCTCGTGTTTTTCGGCGCAGTCCTGGCAATCACGCGCCGCCGCGCCGCAATCCTCGTCTGGGCCACAGCCGGCGCCGTCCTCTTTTTCGTGCAGATCGTGGCGTTCGGTCGGCTTCGAGACGAACGGCCGCTGGTGGTGGTCGCGGCGGAGGATGTGCAGTTGCGTACCGGAAACGGCGCCTCCTATCCGGCGCATCCGGAGGCGCCGTATCTGCCGCCCGGCCTGGAGGCTCATGCGGTGGCAAAGCGCGGCGGCTGGCTGCTCATCGAACTGAGCGGCGGCGAGACGGGCTGGGTCGCGCGCGATAATGTGTTGCTGGAGAAAGGGCTCGAAAACACGGATTGACAGGCGCCTGTCAGGCGCTGCGCCGCAGCCGTTGCAGCTCAGCCTGCCGCAGCGACGCCTTGCGCTCGCTGGCCGTGTCGTTCCAGATCGCTTCGAGCAGGTCGCGCTGCAAGCGCGTGAGCGCCTGGCCACGCCGTTCCATGACAATGCGCGTCGTCTCCGCCTGCTCGGCGACGCCTTTCATCTCCTCCAGCCGGCCATTGGCCCAGCGCGTGAACGAGGGCACGCGCCGGGGCGCGAAGCCGCCGCCCTGAAGCAGGAGACAGCAAGCGCCGATGGTGGTTCCGGTGTTGAGCAACACGCCCAGCCCGGTGCGGGTGTGGTCGCCGATGAGGGCGCCGATCTTCCGCAACCCGGTCGGCACGGGGCTTCCTTGCACGGTCATCGTCACTTCGCCATAGTCGCAGCGCAGGTCGCTGGTGTGCGTTCCGGCGGCGAGATTGACCCAGGCGCCGACGTAACTGTGGCCCAGAAAGCCCTCGTGGTACTTGTTGACGTAGCCTTGCAGGATGCTGGCCTCGACTTCGCCGCCGATCCGGCAACAGGGGCCGATCGTCGTCCCGGCGCGAATCTTGGCGCCCAGTATCTGCGCGCCCGGCCCGACGTAGCACGGACCTTCGAGACGCGTGAACGGATGGATCACCGCGTCTTGATCGATGACGACCGGACCGCTCGTCGTATCGGCGACCACCATCGGATCGACCCGGGCGGAGGGGTGGATCCAGAGCTGATCGCGCGGCCCGACCAGACCGACGTGGGAGCCGACCGCGGAGGGGGCCGGTGCGTAAGCGGCGAAGTCCTCGATGATTTGGCGTCCGTTCGCCTCGACTAGTTGCCAGGGGTAGCGGACGAGGGCGCCGCCGGCGTTTTGCGGCGGGAGCGTCCGTGTCCAGTGGTCGAGGCAGTCGGCCAGTTGTGGGAGAGTGACGAAGCGAAGCTGTTCGGCGCTGAGCTTGACGTACGCCAATTCCCCGTCAACCAGACCGACGCAAGAACCCTCGGGCAGCGTTGTCTTGGTGGCCGGTGGCAGCCAGCGGCCGTTGACGAGCAGCGTCGGCTGGTTCCCCAGCCACCAGTTGTCGTTGCAAGCGACGTTCGCCTGTTCCGAAGCAAAGATGTCCGCGACGGCGGGCCGCACCAGGGCGCCGCGGGCGGTGGCCTGGAAGTGACGCCAGATCTTCGCGCTCAGCGTGGCGATCCCGCAGCGCAGGTCGAAGACCGGGCGGGTGAGAGTAAGCGGTTCGAGCGATTGCGGTTGATCTTCGAACAAGCAGACGCGCATGACGAGCATCCTTTCTCGGCATCGGCTGGCGGACGCGGCCTGTGAGCGGATATTGCGAAGGGATGGTAGCGAAGAAAGGCGTTTTGAGGCCAGAGCAAGTTGACGCGAAGCGGCCGAAGCGGGTGAAGCGGCCGATGAAGCCGAAGGGTGGGAGCATCGGGGTCTTGCGGGAAACGAGCGGCGCGGGACGGTCGGGGAACGCCGGATTCCCGCAAGTTCGCCGCCCCCGCCCCGGTCAGCGGATAAGCTTGTCTCGGTTGACCGGCGCCGCACGGCTGGTCAGCGTGCTCCGAGGGGACAGGCCATCGATGTCGAACGACTCCAAGCTGGCCCTGGTGCTCGGTATTCTTTTCGTGATGTTCCTCGGCATCGTTTTCTTTCGGCGCGATGCCGGGTCCGCGACGAGTCCGGCCGCTCAGATCAACGCGGTTCCCGCGTCCTCGCGCTGACGTTTGCTTTCGCCGCCCGCTGAGCTAGAGTTGCTTAACGGGCCCGCCTGCCCAACCAGGCCCCTCCGCCCGAATGGCTTTCCTCCCCCTCTTTCGGAAAGCCGTTTCCGTCCATGCCCAACTCCGCCACCTGTCGCCGGCCTGTGGGGCGTTATGCTCGATCGCTTCGTTTCGCTCGATGAACTGCCGGACCGGATGCAAGCCGAGGCCCGGCAGCGCGCGTTGCTGGACCACGTGCCGCTCCCGGTCTTCCTGAAGGACGCGACCTTGGGTTATGTCGCCGCCAACCCGGCGTTCGCCCGCATCCTGGGAAGCGCCGTTGAATGCGTGCTCGGTAAGCGGGACGCGGCGTGGTTTCCGAGCCCGATCGCGGAACGCCTCGAAGTCGACGATCGCAAGATCCTGGAGTCGGGGATCACGCTGGAACGAGAGCAACGCTACCGGGACAACGGCGTCTGGCGCATCCTGCGCTTCCGCAAGGCGCCCGTCTTCGGCCCGCAGGGGATCGCCGGTGTCGCCGGCGCCTGCTGGGATTGCTCCGAGCTGCGGGAGGCCGAGGCGCGGGCCAGGCACAAGCAGAAGATAGACGCCGTCGCCCATCTCGCCGGCGGCGTCGCCCACGACTTCAACAACCTCCTCAGCGCCATCCTCGGCAACCTCTCCCTGGCCCGCGACCTGGCCATGCGTCCCGACGACCCGCAGATCGGCCTCTTGCCCGGCCTGCTCGCCATGGCCGAAAGCGCCGGCAAACAGGCGGCGACGTTGACTCGCCAACTGCTCGGATTCGCCCGCCGCTTCGAGCCGCATCCCGAGATCTTCAGCGTCAACACCCTGCTGCGCGAGCTGGCCCAGACCCGGCCTCTCCGTCTTCGTCTCGCTGAAGACGTCTGGCCGGTCCGCGTGGATCGCGCTCATCTGGCGCAGATCATCGAGCTGTTGCTGCGCTTCGCGCACGAGGCCATGCAATGTCAGACCGCGCCGCACCTGGAGACGGTGAACGTGCATATCGGCGCCGACGCCGCGGCGCCGGACCAGACGGAGTCGGTCGCCGCTTCCGAGGCCCGGCCAGGGGAGTTCGTGCGCGTGCGGATCGAAGTGACCTGTGGCGTGCGCGTGCCGGCATCCTTGCCCACTCTGCTCGATCCCTTTGCCGCCCCGCTGTCGCATCATCGGGGCGCGAGCCTGGCGCTGGCTATGGCCCACGGCCTGCTCAAGGAACAAGACGGCTGGATGGATTGCCAGGCCGGACCGGACGACGGCCTCGACTTCGCTCTGTTCTTGCCGCGCTGGGCGCCGTCCGCATGGGAACCTCGCGCGCAGGAGCATGACGGCGCCTCGGTCCTGCTGATCGAGGACCACGACGTGATCCGCAACATCGGGGCCGAAATGCTGGAGAGCCTCGGCTATCAAGTGCTGGGAGCGGCTTCCGCAGGGCAGGCTCTCGAGATGCTGCGAGTCCGGCCCGAGGTCGTGGACCTGGTGATGCTCGATCTCACATTGCCCGGCGAAGACCCGGACAGCTTCGCGCGCGAGCTGCATGAGCTCGCGCCCGATATGCCGCTGGTGCTTTGCGCCGCCTATCCCACGGCACAGGTCCGCCGCGCCGTCGAGCGGCTCGCCGCCGCGGGTTGCATCGCCAAACCGTTCGAGCGGAACGCGCTCGGCCGAACCGTCCGCGCGGCACTGGAACGCGCGTGGGCGCGCCCGACCAGCGACTCCATCGCTTGTTGAACGCGCAAGCCGGCGCAAGCAAAGACGCCGCCGAGGGAAGGGCGACGTCTGCCGATTCAAGACGGATTTGGTCAGGATCGAGGCGAAGCCAGGTCTTCTTCTTGCCGGTCGCTCAAGGCAGTTCGCGTGGCAGTGTTTTCATCGGCGTCTTGTCGTCGAACTTGGGCGGCGGGCCCTTCTCCTCGATCTTCCCGCCGCGCGGCAAAGGCAGCGCTTCTCCGGCCGGAGCAGCCAGCGGCCCGGGTAGCCCCGTCACGGGGCCATGAGCCAGCCAGGGTTGACGCGAGGAGCAATAATCGTCCACTTCGCAATCGCACACGCCATGGGTGTGGCAGCAACCGGCAAGGCCGAGCAGACCCGCCGCCATCAGGGAAAGCACGCGACGCATGGGTTCCTTCCTTTTCGCTTGGCTCGACAGGGGGATGACCAAGCCGCTTGGGCCCCGCGGCGAACGGCGGCTGAACCGGAGAACGCGGCAGCACACGCCAATTCGGTGTTTTCATCGTCCCCGGCGGGATCGCTCCTTGAGGCAAACTCCTAAAATGCGTCAGAGCCGTTAACCTGCGAAATCCAGGGGAACACACAACATGGATGCGGTCCTGCTCTGCGCCGGCCTGGGCACACGCCTTCGTCCCCAAACCTTGACCACGCCCAAACCGCTCCTCCCTGTCCAGGGTCGGCCCATTCTCGACTGGATTCTCGGCGCCCTGCCCAAAGCCGTCGACCGCGTCCTCGTCGTCACCCATTACCTGGCCGAGCAGATCGACGCCTACCTGGCCGAGCAAACCCATTTCCCGCGCTGGCAGACAATCCCGCAGGGCGAGCCGCGCGGCACCGGCGACGCGCTGCGCCGCTGCCAGGGCGCCATCCAGTCGCCGACCTTCCTTGTGCTGAACGGCGACGACCTCTTCGGCGCCGCAGACCTCGCCAAGCTGGCTTCAGCGGAAGCGGGCGTCCTCGTCAGCGAAGTCGCGGAGCCGCGCAAGTTCGGCATCGCCTTCCTCCGCCCGGACGGCGCGCTCGACAAGCTGGTGGAGAAACCCGATTTGGACGGGCCACGCCTGGCCAACACCGGCGCTTACGTCTTTCCGCGTCGCGTTTTCGACATCGAGTTGGCGCTCTCCCCACGCGGTGAATACGAGATCACCGACTATGTGACGACGCTGGCGAAGCAGGGGCGATGCGAAGCGGTTCGCGCCTCGTTCTGGTTTCCCATTGGCACGCCCGAGGCCTTGGCAGAAGCGCAGCGACTCGACCTGAAGACGCTGATGCGGCCGAAGTGAGCGCGCTGGAGTGCGGCGGTCAAGTGCCGCCGGCAAGCGTCTGCACCGCCCGATCCAGCCGCGCCAGCGCGTCGTCCACGTCCGCCAGCGTCATCGCCGCGCAGAAGCCGTGATGACACGCCGCCCCGCCGTAATCGTGAAAGTAGACACCCTGCGCGATCGCCGCGCGGATGAAGCGCAGCATCTGCTCGCGCTGATGCTTCACGGCGTCCCGATAGCTGCGCACCGGCCCGGCTACGCCGAAGTAGACGCCGAAACGGGCGCCCAGCCCCTGGACCCGCGCCGCGACGCCATGCCGCTCGAAGGTGCCGTTGAGGCCGGCGTAGAGCTTTTCGGCGACCTTGAAGATGTGGTCGTAAAAGCCGGGCGCCGTGTAGGCGCGGACCGCCGCCAAACCCGCCGCGACGGCGACAATATGGCCGTTGTAAGTCCCACTGTGCTGACAATCCCCCAGTGGCATCAAGTGATCCATGATATCGCGCCGGCCGCCGAACACGCTCAGGGGTTGCCCGCCGCCGACCGCCTTGCCGAGCGTGCACAGGTCGGGCGTCACCACGAGATACTGCTGCGCTCCCCCCGGCGCCATGCGAAAGGCGCTGAGCACCTCGTCGAAGATGAGCAGCACGCCGCTCTCCTTCGTCAGCCGCCTCAACAGAGCCATGAACTCCGCGCTCGGCACGATGCAGCCCGCGTTGTAGTAGACCGGCTCGCAGATCACCGCCGCCAGTTCTTCTGCGTGTCGGCAGAATACGTCCTCGAGGATTTCCGGCTGGTTGTAGGGCGAGGACGAGGTTGTCTTCCAGGCCCGACGTCATGCCCGTCGATCCGGATACGGCGTGGGAGCCGATTCGGGCCAAGCTTGTCCGCCGGCGTGCCGATGGCGAACATCACCTGGTCGTGATAGCCGTGAAAGTTGCCTTCGAACTTGAGGATTTTCCGCCTGCCGGTGAAGGCGCGGGCGAGGCGCAGGCAATGCATGGTCGCCTCGCTACCCGAGCAGGTGAAGCGGAGGCGCTCGAGGCAGGGAATCGTCTCGCACAGCAGCTTGGCGAACGCCGTGTGCAGCTCGCTCTCATAAGAGCACGGAGCGCCGCGGTCCAGCGCTTCATCAATGGCGCGGCGGACGCGCGGATCGCCATGACCCAGCAGCGTGGCGCCGTGGCTACAGCAGAGGTCGATGTATTCCCGGCCATCGAGGTCCCAAAGCCGGCAGCCGCTGCCGCGTTCGAAGAGCAGCGCATGGCCAAGCGCCTTGTTGACGCGTGTCGAGGACGAGACGCCGCCGGCGAGGTATTGACAGGCTTCGCGATACTGTTGCTGAACGCGGCTCATGCGGTCTTTCTCAGGTAGGACTTTGCGTTCGGCGTTGCCGGCATGCCGCGGTCGCTCATTTGTTCGCGCCATTGCCGTTCGCTTGCGCCCGTGCCAGAGCGGAGGCGACATCCGTCTTGAGTTGATCGTGGAGCGCTTGCAACTCTTCAACGGAGAGCCCCGCCAAGTCTTCTTTGCGCTTGGGACGGCGCAGGAGTTGGCAGAACACGAGAATTGATTCCACAATCGACTCGGCGCGACCCTCGGCGCGACCCTTTTCCAGGCCCTCTTCCAGGCCATCGAGCTTCGCCGAGCGCAAGCGCGATAATTCGTCGCGTTGCAGCTTGAGCCGCGCCTCATAACGTTCGCGGTCGAGATCCGCCTGGGTAACCATGGTCAACTCCCTCACAGCACGCTCGATGGCGGGCCGCTTCAGCTCGGCCGGCAACTTCGTCGTTTCAAGAGACTCCGCGTTCTTGAGGAAGTAGAGCCAGGTATCGAGCGTGCTTTGTAGTTCGCCGGCTCGCTTCGAGAACTTTCCTATCTCAAGGATATGCGCCGCGAAATCGTCGGAAAAGATCAAGCGATTTGTCTCATCACGGATCGTGAAGGCGTGATGATGCGCGGCCTCACGCGGAAAGACGGGGTCGTCCACAAAGGCGATCACGATGGTGCATTTTAGCTCCTCATAGGGATCGCCCTCGTGCAGTTGTTGCGTGTGCAGCTTGCCCCAGTAGTAGAGGAGACGCTTGCAAAAGTATCGGTCCGGCAGCATCTGCATTTCGATGTTGTAGTGCCGACCCGACTGGTCTCGCGCCTTCACGTCAACGATCGAGAGCTTGTCGTCCTCCAGGTCTTTCTCGTTGAACGGATTGAGAAGCTCCACCTCCACGACTTCGGCGCCGCGCTTGGGCGCCAGGACCGCGTTGATAACGTCGATGAGGAGAAGACGGTTTTCCGTACGGCCGAAAAGACGCTTGAAGGCGTAGTCGACCTTGGGATCCACGCCGAGCTTCATGGGCGACGCTCCGGTCTCCGACGCAGGTCGTTATCCCAGCAGTTCCCGAATCGGCTCGCCGCGCGGTAGGATCGTGATTGGCCGGCCCACGAAATCGCTCAGCGTCTGGTTGTAGTCGACGCCGAAGAGACGATAGATCGTGGCCAGCAGGCAGTTGCTGTCCATCGCGCGATGCACGGGATGCTGTCCCGCGCTGTTCGTCGCGCCGATGACCTGTCCCATGCGCAGGCCGCCGCCGGAGACGAAAACGCTCATCGCCCTTGGCCAGTGGTCGCGGCCGGGCCGGCGCGACGCATCCTGATGTTCAATTCGCGGCGTGCGCCCGAACTCGCCGCAGAAGAGGAAGAGGACGCGCTGGTTCAGCCCGCGCTCGTAAAGATCCTCGATCAGGGCGGACATCGCCTGGTCGAGCGCCGGCAGCTTGATGCGGTAGGCCTCGAAGATGTCCGAGTTGACGGAGTGATCGTCCCAGTTCGACGTCCGACCGATGCTCTCCGGCAGCCGCCAGCTCGCCTGGCATTGCACGAAGCGCACTCCCGCCTCGACCAGCCGCCGGCACGTCAGCAGGCTCTTGCCCAGGTGGTTGTCCCCATAACGGCGCCGCACCGCTTCCGGCTCGCGGTAGAAATCGAAGGCATTCCGAGTCCGGCCGCTCGACAGGATCTCGACGGCCCGCCGCCGATTCCGCTCCCAGCCGTCCATGGCGCCCGAGCGCTCGGCGCCGCGGCGAAAGGCGTCCAGCTCGTTGACGATGCCGACGCGCCGCTCCAGCCGCAGCGTGGAGTCGACCTCCAGGTTGAGGCCGCGGCTGCGGTCCTCGGGCGGATAAAGCGGGATCGGGTCGTACGTGTTGTTGCCGCTCGCGGAGATCGGGTTGTTCGCATACGGCATGAACGGCGCGCACGCCTTGCCGAGGTAAGCTGGGCCGCCGCCGTAGAACTGCGTGTCGCCGACGAAGAGAGGGATGTCGTGCCGGCCGCCGTCCAGATGGCGGGCGACGACGGAGCCGATTTCCGGGTTCTCGGCATTGGGCAGGTTCGCGGCGATGGAGGAGTGACCGCTCAGGAAACGGTGCGTCCCGCCGGAATGCTCGGCCCGCTCATGGTGCAGGCTGCGCAGTAGCGTGAACTTGTGCCCCAGCCGCGCCAGCCGCGGCAACAGCTCACAGATCTCCATCCCGGGCACGTTGGTCCGGATCGGCCGGAAGGGCCCGCGAATCTCCGCCGGCGCGTCCGGCTTGAGGTCGAACGTATCCAGGTGGCTCGGCCCGCCGTTGGCCCAAAAGAGGATGACGGAGAAATCGGAGCGCCCCCGGGTTTCCTCGGCGGCGAGAAGCTGTGCCAAGTGCGGCTGCGTCCCGGCGCAAAGCGCGCCGAAGCTGAGGCCGCCCAGCTTGAGCCAGGCGCGGCGATCCATGGGTCCGGGGCAACGCTGAGCCATGAGAGACGCCTCGGAGGGCGAGTGGGATTGCCTCTAATGTAACCGGCGGAGCCGGACAAAGCAAAGACCGAGAAAAAAACGGACGTGAAACAACCGACCGACTGAAGCGTTTACCTCAACCCCGCGATCGGCGCCCCGCGATAGAGTTCGTAGGGGCGGCCGTCGGTGTCGTGCCACGAAGTATGGCGCGGGATGCCGAGCGATTCATACAGAGTCGCGGCAAGGTTCTCCGGCGTCTGGCGATCGCTCGCGGGGTGCGAGCCCGTGCGGTCGGAGGAGCCGATCACCGTGCCGCCCCGGATGCCGCCCCCCGCCAGCAGCAGGCTCATCACCGGGCCCCAGTGATCCCGGCCCGCGTCCTTGTTGATGCGCGGCGTGCGGCCAAACTCGCCGGTCACGACCACCAGCGTCTCGTTCAGGAGGCCGCTCGAATGGAGGTCGTCGAGCAGGGCGGAGACTGAGCGATCGAAATAGGGGAAGAGGTTGTCGCGCAGGTTGACGAAGTTGCGACGATGCGTGTCCCAGGAGGAGTTCTTGCCCAGGTTCACCTGCACGAGGTTAACGCCGGCGGCGACCAGGCGGTACGCCATCAGCAGCGAGAGGCCGAACTTGTTATTGCCGTAGCGGGCCAGCGTTCGCTCGTCGGCGTTGGCGACTTCGAAGGCGTCGCGCGTGCGCGGATCGTTCAACACGGTCAGCGCCTGCTGGCGATGGCGGTCGAGACTGTGACCGGCGGCGCTTGCTTCCAGGTCGCGTCGCTGTCGTTCGATGTGCTCCAGCAGGCCGACCCGGCCGGTCAGACGCAACGAGCTTCCCTCGGGCAACGTCAGCGACGGCGTGACGAAGACCGAGTCCGCCTCGTGATGAAACGGCGTCCCCTCGAAACGGAAACAATGAGGGCAGGCCCCGTTGCCCAGGGCGCAGCGCGCCGCCATGTTCAGATGCCAGGCGTCCCAGCGCGGACCGAGTCGCCCCGCGTATTGCCCCGGCCGCACGCGCCCCGCCTCGTTGACGCTCGGCTCGGGCAGCACGATCGCCGGCGGCAGATTGTTGCGGCCGCGGCCGTTTGCCAGGTAGTTGACGAGCGCCGGGATCGACGGCCACTCATTCGGATTCGGGACGTTCTGCGTCGAGAAGCCGACCGGCAGATCGAGCCGGCCGGTGAGGAGCATGTGGCACGCTTCCTCGTGGCCGCTGCTATTGGTGCCGACGGAGCGGACGAGGGCGTAGCGGTCCGTGCGCTGGGCGAGGAGCGGCAGGTGCTCGCAGATGCGAATGCCGGGCGTGCGCGTGGCGATCGACTGAAACTCGCCCCGGATGCTATCGGGCGCCTCGGGCTTCAGGTCGAAGCTATCGAGATGGGAGAGGCCGCCGGTGAGGAAGACGAAGATGACGGAGCGGGCGCGCGGGCCGGAGCGGCGGTCGGAGGAGGCCGCCCGCAATGCCGACAGCTCGGCGAGGCCAAGGCCGAGGATGCCGACGGCGCCGGCCTGCAAGGCGGCGCGGCGGCTAAGTGGGTGAGAAAGAACGTGTTCGCGTCGCGCCGTCATGGAACGCCCCCCTGTTGGCGATTCGCTGATCGGACAGTTCCTATGGTGGGGGGTGAGACAATCCCTGTCAAGAGTTAGCCTCGGGCTAACGCGTTCCCAGAGCGCACGGCGGCATGGTACAGGGCCGGCAGCGTGTGCCGATGGTCACCCTGCACGTAATAGCTTTCGCCGCCATCCGCGACCGTCCGCACCAGGATGGTTTTCCAGGGGCGATAGTAGTAGCGTGGATCGGTCTTCGGCGCCTGACGGCGGTAGTCGTCATCGAGGGGGACGAGGTCGAAGACGCCGGTGGCGAAGTGACAGATCTTCTCGCCCCGTTGATGGGCGACGTTGCGGGCCATTGAAAGCGCCTTGAGATAAACCTCCGGGCCCATGACGGCGGAGCCGAAGCAGAGCGCCAGCCCGCCCTCGAGCTTCCGGACGACGTGGGCGAGGGTGAGGAAGTCGCGGTAGCTGGTCTGGCCGAGAGCGGCGCCGTCGCAGTTCGGATGCTCGTGGATGATGTCATAGCCGACGCCGACGTGGACGGTGACGGGAACGCCAAGGCGGTAGGCGGCGGCCAGGACGCTGATGTCCTTGTGCGGGAAGGCGCCTTCGTGGATGGCCTTGCCGAGCGCCTCGCCGAGGCCGAGGTTTTGCGTGGCGCCGGCGCGGATGGCGTCGTTGATGCGGCCGGTCTCCTGCCACAGGCCGAACTCACCCGAGCGGATGTAGCGGGCGACGCTCTCGGTCGTGGCGCCGATGAGCGCCAGCTCCCAGTCGTGGATCGGGCCCGCTCCGTTCATGGCGATCAGGCTGAGGTAGCCCTTTTCCATCAAGTCGATGAGATAGCGCGAGACGCCGGCGCGCAGGACATGAGCCCCCATGAGCAGAATGGCCGCCCGGCCGTTCTTCTTCGCCTGCGCGAGGCGCTGGCCGAGGATGGCGATGGACGGATGCTGGAAATCAGGCGGCGGCGCGTCGAGCGGCAGGACGACGGAGAGATCGAGGTCATGCGTACGTTCGGCCAGAGGCTTGATGATGAGGCGCCCGCGCTCAAAAACCGGGTAAGGCATCGTCGGCCCTTTGGAGTGCGGTGGCTCGACACCGCGGTGGATGAGAGGCGGTAAGGAATCACGGACGAGCAACCATTACACAACTAGGCGAAGACGGGCAACTGCACGTTGCCCCCGCTCAGCACGACCGCCACCTTCTCGATTCCGGCCAGCTCACGAAACCCCGGCGTCAGGACCGCCGCCAGCGCGACGGCCGCGCTCGGCTCAACCAGGAGCTTCGCCCGTTCGGCGAGAAGGCGCCAGGCGTCCTTGATCTCCCCTTCGCTGACGGTGATGACCTGCTCGACCTGGTCGCGCACGAAGGGCCAGGTCAGATCGCCCAGACTCGTCAAGAGACCGTCGGCGATGGTGCGCGGCGCCGTTTGCGGGATCAGGGCGCCGGCGGCCTTGGAGCGCGCGGCGTCGTCGGCCCCCTCCGGCTCTCCCGCGAAGATGCGAATCCCGGCCTTGACACCCTTGGCGCCGAGGCACAGGCCGGAGATCAATCCGCCGCCCCCGATCGGGGCGACGATCGCGTCGAGATCAGGGATGTCTTCGAGCAACTCCAGGGCGATGGTCCCCTGCCCGGCGATGACGTCCGGATGGTTGTAGGGCGGAATCAAGATGGCGCCGCTCTCCGCCTGGAGACGGGCCACCGTCGTCTCGCGCGCCTCCAGCGTCGGCTCGCACAGGACAACACGGGCGCCGTAGCCCTCGACCGCCTCGCGCTTCACACCCGGAGCGTTGGAGGGCATGACGATGGTCGCCGCGATCCCCTGCATGCGCGCCGCCAGGGCGAGGGCCTGGGCGTGGTTGCCGGAGCTGTGTGTGATGACGCCGCGCCTGGCCTCGTCGGGCGCGAGCTTGCGCACGGCGTTCAAGGCGCCGCGGAACTTGAAGGCGCCGACCTTCTGCCATTGCTCGCACTTGAAGAAGAGCCGGCGGCCGGCGCGGCGATCGATGGTGGCGCAGGTCATCACGGGAGTGCGCTGAGCGGTCCCGCGGATGCGGGTGGCGGCGGCCTGAACGTCGGCGAACGTGGGGGGCCTACTCACCGTTTTCTCCACTGCCGTTGGGCGATCCAAATGCGTTCGCTACGCCTCGGATGCGCGTGTCGCCATTACCAGTGCCGCGTCCATCATAGCGGGGGTCAGCTTGCCCGTGAACGTGTTTTGCTGGCTCGGATGGTAGCAGCCGACCAGGCGCCAGGGGCCGACCTCGGCGGCGGCGGCGTGGCCGAAGCGCGGCTTGCGTGGCGGACGGAGGCCGACGCGGGCGAGAGCGGCGAGCGCGCCGTCCCAGGCGAAGGCGCCGAGACAGAAGAGGACGCGAGCGCGTTTGAGCAGCCGCAGTTCCTGGATCAGGTAATCGAGGCAGGTGTCGCGTTCCTGGGGCGTCGGCTTGTTGGCGGGCGGGGCGCAGCGAACGCAGGCGGCGACGTAGCAATCTTGGAGTTGGAGACCGTCGTCCCGATGCGTGGAAGTTGGCTGGTTGGCGTAGCCGGCGCGGAAGAGGGCGGCGTAGAGGAAGTCGCCGGAGCGGTCGCCGGTGAAGACGCGGCCGGTGCGGTTGCCGCCGTGCGCCGCGGGGGCGAGGCCGACGATGATCAGGCGCGCCTTGGGATCGCCGAAGCCGGGGACCGGCTTGCCCCAGTACTCTTCATTCCGGAAGGCCGCGCGTTTTTCATGCGCGACCTTTTCCCGCCAGGCGACGAGTCGGGGGCACTTGGCGCAGGCGACGATGTTCTTCTGGAGCAGCGTGAGCGCGTTCATGATGGCGCGTTGAAAGCCGAACCCGGATGGAGAGGCTTCAATCAAGAGTCGGACTTCTCGTCCTCCAGCTTCGGCGTGATCGGTGGCTCCATGAGCAACTTCAGATCGCGTGCGATCCGTTCGACTTCCGGAAAAAGCCGCTCCCGGTCTTTCCCCAGGCTCTTGAGGGTGCGGACGATCTGTATCCGCGCGCTCGTCAGCTTCTTGTCTTTGAGGTAATCTTCGATCCGGGCGCGAAGCTCCTTGGCGTCGAGCGCAGGTCCCTCGCGCCGGAAAAGGAACCACCGATCGTCCCCGGCGTATTTGTCAACCGACAGAAGTTCGATCTGCACCAGGTCGACCGGCGGCTCGAACGGTTTCTTTTCCGTTCCGCTCGATTCCTTGTCCTTCCCCTCGCTTGGGCCCCCCTTGACCGTTCCCTTTTCCTTCCCACCCCCCTTTTCCTTCCCCGCTCCCGGCCCGCCGCCCGGTCCGGGGCCGCCGCCGGGACCCCAGCCGACGGGCGCCAGAAAAAAGAAGAGGACGGCAAGTCCCAAAGCGCCGATGACGCGGAACCAGGCGAGCAGCCACGGCGCGACCGGCCGGTGAAACGCCAGCCGCGACAACAGGTTCGCGAACGGCCCCGCCACGAACCAGCCGATGAGCAACCCGATCACCGCCGCGCCGGCGCGGACAACGTAGACCATGACATCGGTAAGATCGAAAGCGAAGAGCATGTTTCTCGATATCTCGTAGCTGAAGTCGTGAGACTTCAGCACAGCGCCCTGTCCTGCAGTCTCACAACTTCGGCTACGTGTCGGAGCCGTTAACAAACGGATTCGACTGCTTCTCGTGGCCCACGGTCGTCACCGGTCCGTGCCCCGGATAGACGACGGTGTCTTCCGGCAGCGTGTAGAGCTTGCTGCGAATGCCGCCGGCGAGCGTCTCGAAGCTGCCGCCCGGAAAATCGGTGCGGCCGATGCTGCCGCGGAAGAGCACATCGCCGCCAAGGACGACCAGCGGCTTTTCCTCCTGCATGACGAAGACGATGTGCCCCGGCGAATGGCCGGGGATCTCGCGCACCTCCAGGCGAAAGCCTGCGGCTTCGAAGACCTCGCCTTCGCGCAGCGTTCGATCCGCCGTCGGGCTGACGATCGACATGCCGAACGGTGCGCTCAGGTTGGCCCACGGGTCGAGCAGCAGGTTCGCTTCGTTGACGCCGATGACGAGCGGCGCGGCGGGGAACGCGGCCTTCATCGCCTCGTTGCCGGCGATGTGATCGGCGTGGCCGTGCGTGTTGAGGATGGCGGCGATCGTCAGGCCCTCGCGCTTGAGCTCTTCGAGAATCGCGTCGGGCTCCAGACCGGGATCGACGACGAGAGCGTCGAAACGGCCGGGCCGCCAGAGGATGTAGGTGTTCTCCTCGAAGGGGGCGGAGACGACGGTGCGTAAGGAGAAGGTGGTCATCGTAGGTCGTGACAGCGTCGGCCCGGCGCCCGCGTCCGAAGTCTCACGACTTCGGCTTCGGCTACTCAGGGTCTTTGTAAATCATACAAGGCGGGTCGAGGCTGACGCTTGCCCTTCTTGCCTCTTTTCTCCAGCCGCTGCGGGGATTCTGGTCTGGACCGAAATGGGCCGCCGGTACGAGAATTGCCCCCTAAATCGGCGCCGGGACGGTCGATGATTTCCGGGAAATGCTCGTTCATATCGCGGAGGGAGACGCAATGACGCATGGCAGCCGGGCATGGCGTTACAAAGCGACGGGCCTGTTGGCGGCGGCATTGGCCATCGCGCTGCAAGGGCCGCTGGCGAGCCAGGAAATCAAGAAGGTCGCGGCGAGCGCGCTCGATCAGCCGCTCGGCATCCTGTACGAAGCCCGGAAGGCGTACGCCGGCGTGCGCGATTATTCGGCGACGCTGGTGAAGCGCGAGAGCCTGGCCACCAACTCAGAGGATAACATCATCCAGTTCAAGTTCCGCCAGGCGCCCTACAGCGTCTACATGCGCTGGCTGAGCCCGAGCAAGTTCAAGGGGCAGGAGGTCGCCTACGTCCACGGCCAGAACCGCAACAAGCTGCGCGTCCATGCCAAGGGCCTGCTCAAGGGCATGGCAGGCTTCGTCTCCATCGACGTCGACGACGCCCGCATCCGCGAGTGCACCCGCCACAACATCTACGAGGCCGGCATCGGCTTCTTGATCGAAAAGACGATCAAGCACTGGGAACAGGAACGCGTCATCGGCCGCACCGAGGTGCACATGGCGGAGTACGAGTACAACAAGAAGCGCTGCTACCGCATCGAGACGACGCGCACGGAGCGGCGGCCGGAGTACTACTGCTACCGCACGGTGATCTACGTCGATCAGGAAAGCAAGCTGCCCATCCGCGCCGAGAACTACAACTGGCCGCGCCCCGGCGGTCCCGCGGAAGGGGACCTGATCGAGATGTTCAGCTACGTGGACCTGCGCCTCAACGCCGGGCTGGGGGATCGCGATTTCGACAAGTGACGCGTGCGTCGAGCTAAAGACAGGTGGGCCGCGGTCGGCGCCTACCGGGAGATTGACTCTCCCGGTGGACGATGACCCGGCCCACCCTGTTTTTGGCGCCGGCTTTTTCCGCATCCATCCGAGGCCACTCCGGCGTTACTTGCCTCCCATCTTCTCCTCGATGAGCGGGATCAGGTCGATGCGCCAGGAGCCGTCCTCCTTGGCGAAGTGCAGGTTCTCGGACTTGCCGGCCATTTCCACCTTGGCCGTCGCCTTCTCGCCGGTCACCTTGACGTCGGAGATCTTGGCGCCCTTGAGCTGTTCGGCGGGATTCATCTCCCCTCCCTTGCCGATCTTCTTGAGCGCCTTGAGGGAGTCATCCACGAAGGCGGGACCGTCCTTGACGGAGGTGGACAGGGTTCGCATCGCCGCGAGAATGTCGGCGGAGGAGGGTTTGCCGGCGCCGCCCAGGGCCTTCATCGATTCCATCGCCTTGCCTTCGTTGACGCCGTGCTTGGTCAGGATCGCCTCGATCTCCTTGGGATCGACCTTGCCCCCCGGGATGAAGGCGGCGGCCTGCTTGAGGCCGACGAGCGCGGCCACGCTGCCGCCGGTCATCATGTTTTGCGAATCCTTGGTGAGGTTGCTCATGAAGGCGCGCATGTCCTCCTTCTTGGCGGCCTCGACCATGTTGTTGAAGGCGTCCTCCGGCGATTTGCCGCCGCCGCCACCGCCGCAACCGGACAGGGTGAAGAAGAGTCCGGCGACCAACAGGCTGCTGCCGATACGGGCCATGATGTTTCCCTTGCGATTTGGTTCCTCGGCCTCGGGCCGATGTCAATGGAAAGCTTGGACGGTGTCCGTCCTGCTTGAGCAGGAGACATGATACGGTAGGGCGGGCGGGATGGCAGCCGAAGCGGTATGGACCCGCCGTCATATTTCTGGCGCTTTCGCCGGTTGGGCGAGTATACTCGAAGGCTCGGTGGGCCGTGGACACTCGGCCCCTACCAGGCCCAAACGCGCCGCCGTCATGGCGGCGGCGCGCAGCGTGGAGCGTGTCGATGAGCAAAGGCAAGTGGTTCCTGCTGGCGGGTGTTTTCGTCGTCGTGGTCGGCGCGGGCGTGGTCCTGGCGCTGGTCTTTCTGCGCACGCCGGTCGAGAAGGCGACGGCGGCGGACATCGCCAAGGAGGTCGGCGCCGATCTCGAGGCGGCACGGCGAAAGTACTTCGAGCGCTGGCTCGAGGTGAGCGGCAAGGTGGAGAGCAGCATCGCCGTGGCGGGGGACGATGGGGCTCCCTACCACACGGTTTTCCTCGAAACCGGGCGGCCGCTCCAGATCATGGCGAACTTCGCGTCCGACGCCGGCCTGAAGGAAGGCGCCGAGATCACGTTCGAGGGACACTGCACCCTGTGTGACCCCGGCGTGGTGCAATTCGACAACTGCGTCATCGTCCGGAAATAGGACAAGCGCCTGGCACGCGGCTTGCCACCAAAGAAAAGCGTGGCCCTCCGTTGCATAGGGTACATCGATGCAAGCCGAATACGCCTTTCTCGACGCCGTTTCGTTCGCCGCTCGCAGCCACGACGGCCAGCGCCGCAAGGACAACGCCACGCCGTACGCGGCCCACGTCTTCCGCGTCTGCCTCATCGTCCGCCAGCTTTTCAAAGTCGAGGACCCGGCCGTCCTCGCCGCCGCCGTCCTGCACGACACGATCGAGGACACCAAGACCGACTTCGACGATCTAGCCGAGCGCTATGGCCCGCGAATCGCCGGCTGGGTCGCCCTTCTGAGCAAGGACAAGCGCAAAGAAGAGCACGAACGCGAGGAAGCTTACCTGGCGGGTTTGGCCGCGGCTCCCTGGCAGGTGAAGGCCTGCAAGCTTGCCGACCTGGTCGACAACATGCTCGACATGGAATCGCTACCGGCGGCAAAGCGGGAGACGAGCAAGAAGCGCTACCGCGGCTACTGGGCCGCCTTCCGCAAGTGGACGGAACCCGAGTTGCAACCGATCCTGCGCATCGTCCAACCGATCGCCGACAGCGCCACATCATGACTTCGTTGGCGGCGAGGAGCCGATCGGAGTCACACGGTGGCGTCCACCGACGCCTCTTCTCCGGCCCGCATCTCGACCAACTGCCCCTCGATGCGCCCGAAGTCGATGCGCGTGCCGGAAGCCAGGGTGACGCCGACGCCCGGATCGATGATGCGCATCGCGCCGCGCGCGTCGGTCATCTTCCACTGCTGCTGCGAGCGATTGGAGAGCAGGAGCAGGTCCGGCTCGGCCGTTTTGGGACTCACCAGCGCGACCATCCCGTCGGGATAGCTTGTGTGCAGTCCCGGCAGGTCCTCGGCGGTGAGCGGCAGTCCTTCGCTCAAGGGGATGGTGCGGCCGTTGGAGAGGGCGAGAGCGAAGCCGACGCGGCCGACGCTCTCCGGGTTGCACAGCATGATGGAGACTCCGTTGATCTCCTGCTGATCGCCGGCGAAGATCTCGAAGCTGCCGCCGCGGTCCTCGCACATCACCTTGTCGCCGTCGAGGTAGAAGCGGAAGGCGATGGGGGGGCCTTCGGGGAGGACGATGGTAGCGCGGCCGGGATCGCTGCCGACGCTGACCAGATCGGCGCCCAGGGCGAGGGTGCGGACTTCACCGGAAGGACGGCGGATCTCCAACCACCAGCGACGAAAGGCGCTCTCCAGGAAGGCGACGAGAAGGCCGGCGCCCAGGCCCAGGAAAAGAGCGCCGAGCCAGCGCCCCAGCATCGACCCGAAGAGGGCCGAAAGGACGACATACAGGAGGCCCGCGAACAGACCCGCGACGAGTCCGGCCAGGAGACCTTTGAGCTTGGAGACGTTCGGCATGAAGAAGCCCAGCACCAGCCCGGCGGCCAAGCCCACCAGCATCCAGCCAAGCAGCTTGGCGAGCAGATCGAGCAGGACGGCAGGGGTTCCGGACGCGACGCCGATGGTGAGGAGGATGGTCAAGCCTTGCGCCAGCGCGCCGGCGGCGAACGTGAGCACGATGCTCACCGAGGCGTTGACGAAGGAAACAATGCGGCGCAGCGACTGGCCCAGGTAGACCATGGCGGCGCACAGGAGCGCGAGGACCAACCCCTGGGCGATGGCCGCCGTCCAGGCGCCCATGGCCACGACCAGGCGGCCCGACTCCAGCGCCCGGAACTCCTCCTCGGCACACAGGGCGCGGACGCGAATCTGGGTCCGCGCCAGCCGGGCGATCTTCTCCTCCAGCCCGGTCTCGGCGCGGAGGTTGTCCAGGGCGAACATCTCCCCGGCGGCCTTGCCGTCCTTCCCCAGCAGTTGCTGGAGGGCGATGTAGCGGAGGGGATTGTTTTTCACGAAGAGATGCAGTTGCTGGATGCCCGCTTTTTTGAGGGTCTCCGCGAGCGCCTTCTCGTCGGCGTTCTTCTTGTCCGGGATGGTGGGGCCTTCATCGGTGATCAACACCAGGACCTTGGCCGAACCCGGGCGAAACGGCAAGGTCGAAGCGTAATCCATGCCGTCCAGGCTGCTGTGCCCTACGCGCAGCTCCCCTTCGCCGCGCAACTCCGCCACCTCGCGGCGGAAGACCGCGGGATTGCTCGTGAACGGCTTGCCGTCGAACGTGAGCTCCTTGGGATCTTCCGGCGGGAAACGAAAATAGACCAGGCCGATCTGGGCGTCGATCTCCTCGCGCTTCAGATTGGTCAGAAAGCGGTCCGCCATGTCGCTCACGTCCGCGACGTGGGGATCCATGGTCGCGGTGGTGTCGAGCACGAACACGACGTCGGCCTTCAACACGGACCGGCCGATCATGCCGGAGGTGCTGGACGAGGCGGGCAGCAGCAGCCGCAACGGCGCCTCGAAGATCAGTGCGGCCAGAAGGCAGCCCAGCGCCCCCATGAGGGCGAACCAGACCGGCTTCGGCAGGCCCAACGGTCCACCCACGCGCACCGGGGGGCGGCGCGACCAGGAGGTCGTCGGCGAGGGGATCGGGGGCGGGAGCGGCGGCGGCCCCGGCGTCGGTCCCGCCGGCGTGAAATCGGGCAGCGGTCTGGGCCGCACGGGCGGCTGATCGTCAACCAGCGGATAAGGCGTCGGCGTCACGGCGCGCTCGGTCCGGTCGTCCACCGGCAGGGCGTGCACGGGAGGCGTATTCTGCCTGGGCTCGAGGGCGTTCGTGTCCCCAACTCCGTCCACCGGTGTCGCCATGTCCGGCAGCGGCGGCGGGGCCATCCGGCTCACGCTCACGTTCTGCGCCGTCGGCGGCCAGTATTGCAGAATGTCGTCCAACCGCTCGGCGACCACGAGCGCCGATTGCGGGCGGTATTCCGGCTCCTTGGCCAGCAACTGGTGGATCAACGCGGCGAAAGGCTGGGGCGTTTCGGGGTTCCAGTTCAACACCGGCTTGTGCGGCAGGCGGGCGATCGCCTCCAGCAACTCGAACAGCGTGTTCGCCACGAACGGCAAATGCCCTGTACACAGTTGGTACAGGACGGTCCCGAGGCTGAACAGATCGCTCCGCGCGTCCAGCGGCCGTCCCAGCGCCTGCTCGGGAGACATGTACGCCGGCGTGCCGCGCAGGCCGCCGCTGACGCTCGTGATCTGATCGGGGGTCTGGATGCGGGCCAGGCCGAAATCGAGGATTTTCACTTGCCCGGAGGGGGCTTCAAGCCAGATGTTTCCGGGTTTGATGTCGCGATGGATGATGCCCCAGCGGTGGGCGGCCGCCAGGCCGCCGGCGATGTCGCGGCCGATGCGGGCGATCTGAGGCAGGGACAGGCGTCGTTTCTGGCGCAGGATGTCCTGCAGGCTGAGCCCTTCGAGGAGCTCCATCACAAGGTAGGGGACACCGTTAAAGGTGTCCATGTCGTAGAGGGAGACGATCCGCTCGTGCTTGACGCGGGCAATGGCCTTGGCCTCGCGCAGGAAACGGTCAGCGGCTTCCTGATCCGCCGCCAGCTCGGGCAGCATCACCTTGATCGCGACCTGGCGGTGCAAGACGGTGTCCTCGGCGAGGAACACCATGCCCATGCCCCCCTTGCCGAGCAGGCGCAGGATGCGGAACTTTGTCCCCAGCCGGCCGACCTCGTCGGACGCTTGCGCGGGGCCAAGGAAGGTGAAATTTGTCTTGACGGCCGAGACGGGAACGAGGTCCGGTTGGGGGAGTTGGGGCGCCGGCGGTTGCGGTTTCACGGCCTCGGGCATGGGGGGCAGCGCATCGGGGGCGATGGTCGCTTCCTTGGAGTCGGAAACGCTCTTGGGCTCCATCGACCCTTGGTTGGGCTTGGACACGCGGGCTCCCACGGTATCGGCGTGCGTGACTGCTCGTCCCGCGCTTACGCGTCGGGTTGGCGCCGAGTCGCGCGCGGCCACGTACGGCTTCTGGGATTTTAACCGCCGTCTTGGGGTTTTGCCATAGTCCAGCGGCGAGCGTTTGAAAACGCTCCCCTGGTGATGACGCCGCGTGGGGAGCTCGATCTGTCGGAAAATGTCCGGGAACAGCAGATCGAAATGGCGTGCTGGCGCTTCGGGGATCTGCGATTCGGCAGTAGGTCCGGCGAGCCGAGCCGGACCTGGCGTGAACACGCGCGAAACCGTCGTCATCCCCGTCTGGGCCTGCCCGGCTCGCAGGGTCTACGACATCTTACTTTTCCCGGAAGGGCGTACCCTTGCGGTACATCTCCAGGCGTCGCTGCGGTCCCTCGCCGGAGATGAGGCGATATTGCGGGTCGGCGAGGGCGTCACTCTCGAAGCGGACGGCCTGCTCGAAGTTGCCGGCTTCGGCGTTGGCGGCAGCCAGAGTGTCGAGGATGTTCCCCTCGGCGATCAGCATCAGCTCCTTGGCCTTGTTGGCGTGCTCGACGGCCCTGGGGCCGTCGCGGATCTCCTTCTCGGGGCACGTCGCCAGCAGCCAGGCGAGGCCGTTATGCGCCCAGGGATTGTTCGGCTCGATCTCCACCGCCGCTTGCCACTCGTCCTGGGCACGACGCCATTCCTTCAGGCCGGCGAAGACGCGGGCGCGGTCAATGCGGAGGAAGGCGTTCTTCGGGGCGAGCTTCACGGCCGTTTCAAGATCCGCGACCGCTTCATCCTGCTTGCCCAGTTCCCGGTAGGCCAGGGCGCGCAGACGATAGGGGGAGGCCGCCTCGGGATCGGTCTTGATGGCGTCGCTGTAAACAGCGACCGCCTCTTCGAGTGGGACGACGTCCTTCTTGGCGAGGAGAGCGCGTTGAGCGCCGAAGCCGTTCACCAGGCCGGCGCGCTCGTCGTGCAGCACGTACACGACGGGATGCTGGAGCCCGTGCAAGATGCGGGGCGTCGGCCCGTCCGTGACGAGAACTTCGATGTCGAGACTGCGCGGCAGGACCTTGCGGCCGGCCCAGGTCTCGGATAGGGTCCGCTTGGGGAGCAGGGGCCCGTCCGCTTGCACGACCCGGAACCCCGAGCTGATGCACGAGTTCTCGGGGCCGAAGCCGACGCGGCGCGACGCCGTGCTTTGATAGCCGAAATCGGCCCAGGAGCCGCCGCGCTGAACCTTGAGGGAGCCGATCGGAGGACCGACCGGATCGACGACACGGCCCTGGTCGGGGGCCCAGTGCCAGTCTTCGCACCATTCCAGGGCGTTACCGTGCATGTCGTAGAGTCCCCAGGCGTTGGGCTTGAAGGAGCCGACCGGGGAGGTGAAGGCGAAGCCGTCGTCGCCTTGAATCGCCTGCCAGTCGGGGAAGAGTTTCTTGGCCTGGGCGTCGACGATGTTGCCGAAGCCGATGAGCGTTTCGGGGTCATCGCCGGAATGGAAACGGGTCCGCGTCCCGGCGCGGCAGGCGTATTCCCATTCGGCCTCGGTCGGCAGGCGATAGGCTTTCCCTTCCTTCTTGCTGAGCCATTCGCAAAAAGCCTTGGCGTCATCCCAGGTCAGATTCACGACCGGATGTTCGTCGGTCACGTCCCAGCCGGGGTGTTTCCAGGAAAAACGCGGGTCGGGCACGAGCTTCTTGAGTTCGCTGTCCCAGCCGACGCAGCGGCCGATCAACTCGGCGCGGGTGCGGTAGCCGGTGTCCGCGACGAAGCGCTTGTACTGGCCGATGGTGACCTCGTGGGCGCCCATGAGGAATGGACGGGTGAGGACGACCTCGTGCTCCTGCTCGTTACGCGGATCGGCCGAGGAGCCCATCGTGAAGCGGCCGGCGGGGATGGGGACAAGCTTCATGCCGAGGGAGTTGTTCCGGGGTTCGAGTTTTCTTGGGGAAACGTCAGGGACCTTGCGGTCGAGGGGATTCTCGGCGTGGAGGCGGCATTCTTCGAGGGCATGTGTTTCCTGGTAGACATCCACCTTGCCGGTCGGGGTCCGCTGTGTGCTCTCGATCGCGAAGTCGAGCTGGGCGATGAAGTAGGTCGCCCGGCCGAGCTTGGGATCGTAGTCGACCTGGCCCGCGAGCTGTTGTCGGGCGAGGTGGACGAGGGGATCGGTGAGGGTGACCTTGCCGGAGGTGCGCAACGTCAGCGTTTCAGCGGCGGCGGGCGCCTTGTCCAGGGTGAGATCGATCGCGCGGATGAGGGGGCCGGTCTTGTCGTCCCGGACGGGCAGGCGCCAGGATTCTCCCGGCTTCATCGCCTTGGCGGGCAGGCGCGGGAACATGGTGCCGACCCAGGAGCGAACGCTCTTTTCCAGCTCCCCCTGGACGAGGTCGAAGGCCGGTCCGCTGGCGGCGCCGGCCTGGGCCTGGGCGATGGGATTGAGGCCATCCACTTTGACGCACACCGCGTCCTTGTCCAGGCGGACCTGGAGGAGACAACCTTCGAGGAGATCGGGAGGGAGCAAGGGAGGCGGGGCCTGCGAAACGAAGCGCGCCCTGAGGGGGTTCATCTCCAGGACGACGTCGCCGCCGGCCTCGACCTTGAGGACCTTGAAGCGGGCGACCACCGTCAGCTCGTGCATGCCGTCGCTGAAGGCGAATCCTGCCCGGCTGGTAACGCCGACCCAGCTGTGGACCTCGCAGAAGAACTGGTCCTTCTCCTTGAAGCGCCAGGGCGATCGGGGCGTCGGCGCAAGCCAGGGAAGCTAGGGCAAGGAGGCAGGCCGGGGCGGACCAGCGAAGGCGCGACGACATGTGCGGGACCTCTTTGCTATGGAGGAACGAGCAAGCACCGGGTCGCCAAAATAGGAGGCGGGGAGAAATGGGTCGAGGTCAAGTGAATGACCATGGCTTTCGCTTGGGGCACGGTTTTCCTGCTACCATAGCCGCAAGGAGGTCGTCATGGCCGAAGTCGCGCGCGTCAGCATCTCGCTGGAAACCCCGCTCCTGGAGGCGTTCGACCGGTTCATCGCCGCGAAGGGCTATGAAACGCGCAGCGAGGCGATCCGCGACCTGATCCGGGACCGGCTCATCAAGGAGCGGGCGAAGGAGCAATCGGGGGAGCAGGTGGCGGTGGTCACCATGGTCTTCGATCACCACGCCCGCGAGCTGGCGTCGAAGCTCATCGACAAGCAGCACCATCATCACGACCTGGTCGTCTCCAGCCTGCACGTCCATCTCGGCGAGCGGCACTGCCTGGAAGTGAGCGTGCTGCGCGGGCCGGCGCACGACATCACCCAACTGGGGGATGAGCTGCTGGCGACGAAAGGCGTCTTGCACGGCGAGATGATCTTCACGAGCGGCGAGAGCGGGCTGAACGAGTGGCGCGCAGGGCGCCGCGCCGGCGCGTGACGCTCAACGGGCGCCCTCTTTCACCGGGGCGGGAGACGCCTTGAGCGTCAGCCGCACACGCCACGGCGTCTTGCCGTCCGTCCGCTTCTCGGTGGCTTCCATGTTGAGCAGGACCGTCTCGGCGCCCGGCCCCCAGCGGGTGAGCTTGGCGGCGTCCACTTTGATGGTCTTCTCCTTCATGCCAAACCAGAGGGGACCGAGCCGGCGGTGCTCGCTGGCCCAATGGTCCGAGCTTATATGCCATAGCTCGAGTTCCACCGCCTCGCTCTCGCTCGTGTCCGGCTTCTTTCCCGCTTTCTCGAGAAACTTCAGCATGCGCGGCGAATAACGGCGGCACAGCGCCAGCCCGACCCGGCCCGGCGACTCGATGACGAACTCGTCCCCCGCTTCGGGAAGGCGCCGCTTGAGCGGCGGGTCGCCGACTTCACCCTGCTCGATCTCCAGCCAGACGCGGCAACGGCCTTCCGGGCCGAAAAAGGCCTTGTAACGGAACGCCATGACGCTGAGCTGGAGATCCAACTCCTTCGCCAGGTCGGCATCGGACAGGTCGCCGCGCAGCGCCGGCGCCACGGCGCGGGGCCAGTCCTGGGGCAAGGCGCGCCTGATCTCGTCGGGAAGGGGTCTGGCGCTCTCGATCAGGAAGCTGCCCCCTTTGCCGTCCTCCGGACCGGCGGCGAGCGGCGCCAGCATGGCGAGGAGGGCAAAGAAAGCCGGTGAAAAGCGGACCATGGCTTACCCCTTGGCCTGACTGGCGCGGCGCTGGATCTCTTCGGGGGAGACATCTTCGATGTGCGTGCCGATCCACCACTGGTTGCCGGCCGGGTCTTTGACGCCGCCCGAACGGTCGCCGTAGAAGTGGTCCATGGGCGCCATCACGGAGACGCCGCCGGCCTCGAGGGCGCGCTGGTACCACGCGTCGCAATCGGGGACATAGAGGTACAGCATGGCGGGGATGGGGGGATGCTGCGCGGACGCCTCGCCCATCATGATGCGCGAGTCGCCGATCTGTACCTCGGCGTGCATGACGGCGCCGTCCGGCCGCTTCATGGCCGGGTGCGTCTCCTTGGCGTCGAACGCCTTCTTGACGAAGTCGAGCACGGCGGCGACGTTGTGGATCACGAGATACGGGGTTACCGTGTGATAGCCCGGGGGGATGTAGTGGACGGCCATGGCTTGTCCTCCTTTCAGAAGACGACTGCGCGCTCAGAGGTGATTTGGGATCGGTAAGTTGATCCTACGCGGCAGCAACACCAACGTCTCGGCGCGGCGGTGCGATTGTTTTTCAGAACGTGGGGCGAGGCGGCCTCGCCTGCCGGGTTGGCAGGTCAGGCGACCTGCGGGGGCCGGCAGGCCGGGCGGCCTGCCCCACGCGTCAGCGGCTTATTCCTGAATCTGCTTGGCGTCCGAGACGATGATCTGCGGCTGATCGCGGAACAGCGACAGCGTTCCCGTCACGCGGATCGACCGGCCCAGGAAGTGTTTCCTCGCGTCGCTGACGCCGCCCTTCTTCAGCCCGATTCCTGCCCCGCCTTGTCGATGACGACGGTGAAGTTCTCCGGGCCGCGTTCGGCGTCGGAGTTGAGGAAGACGAGGTCCCCTTTCTTCGTGCCGCCGGTCGCGACGACGGTCATTTCCAGCTTCACTTCCTTGCTCACGAGATCCTTGATCAGGTCGACGCTGATCGGCTTGCCGTCGAGACGCGGCGCCGCGACCACCGCCTTGCTCTTGATCCGGCCCGGTTGCAGCAGGCTCAAGGGGATCTTCTGCTGGAGCATGATGGCGCCGGATTCGTCGCGCGCCTGGAGGCTGATGAGGGGATCCTTGCGTTCCCAGTCGATCGTGATGAAGCCGAAGTTGTTGCCGAAGTTCATGGTGGCGACGCGGTGGCGGTTGACCTCGGGGAAGCGCCAGCTCTTGGACGCCATGGTGAAGCCGCTCGAGGTGAGGTCGTAGAGCGGATAGCCGATGCCGGCGTCCATGAGAGAGAGCTCGGCGAGATGGCGGTCGCCGCTCAGGCTGATGACGCCGCCCGCCTTGGTATCGCGGATGAGGCGGTAGAGGCGTTCGCGCTCGTGCGGCAGGTTCATCCATTTCTCCCAGCCATGGTCCTCGGCGACGACTTGAATGCTGGAGCCGAGCAATCGTACCTTGGCCGGAACCTTGAGCTGCTCTTCGAGCCATTTCCACTGCGCTTCGCCGAGCATGGTCGCCTTGGGATCGTTGTTGGCGACATAGGGGCCCGTGCCGGGCGGGACCTTGCGTCGGACGAGCGGGCTACGGAAGTAGCGAGTATCGAGGAGGATGACCTGGACGCGCCGCTCGGGCGGGCCGTAAATCTCGGCGCTGTAGACTCCCTCCTGGGTGCGGCGCGGCGAGTCCTTGGGGACGTTGAAGAAGTCGAGGAAGTGCTGCTGGTTCTCTTTCTTGAACGGATAGTCGCCGCCGGCGTCGTCCTTGCCGTAGTCGTGGTCATCCCAGGTGCCGATGACGGGGCAGGTCTCCTTGAGCTTCTTGAAGCCGGGGACCGCCGCCTGGGTCTTGTAGCGGTCGACGATGGTGAGCTTTCTGGAGACGCCGGCGCGGTAGACGTCGTTGTAGATGTTGTCCCCCAGGAGGATGAACAGGTCCGGCTTGGCGGCGACGACCGCGTCCCAGATCGGCTGCGGATCGTCCTGGTGGACGCAGGAGCCGAAGCCGATCCGGCTCGGGGTTTTTTCGCCGGCCCACGACGGGCGCGCGAGCGAGAGAAGGGCGCAAAAGAGGAGCAGGCGGCGCATCGCGATCTCCAAACCTGGCTGGATGGCGGGTGGGGCATGGACAAGCCATCCTTCTCTCTGAGATAGCCTCCGGGCGAGGAACAGACAGTCCCGAAATGCGAACTTCACCTTTTCTTCCGATTTTTCCGCGCACGCTGTAACAGCCGTCGCGGGCGCGACTATGAGACTCAACGAGACGGACATGCGACTGACGGATGGCCCGGCACGAGCAACGCTCCGCTCGCTCAACCTCATAGGAGTTTCATCATGTCCCTGCGATCCCCCATTCTGGCCCTGGCGGTGCTGCTGAGCGCGACCGGTCTGGCGAGCGCCCAGACGGGACTGAAGGACTCGGTGGTCATCCGCAACTCGACTTCGATCACCATCACCTACGAGTCGCAGTTCAACAGCGGCGAATGGCTGAAAGTCGTGCTGCGGCCCGGCGAAACGATGTCCCACTTCAGCAACATCCTCAACGCGACCGACCCGGCCCCGCGCGTCACCATGCGATTCATGGACCTCGTCCCCTTCAATGAGATGCGCTACACCAACGTCGGCACCAACGTCGTCAACAATCCGCACAACGGACCGGTCTACGAGTTCGTCATCCGCGACGGCCGTCTGTACCTGGTGCGTTAAGGATTGACAGGCAAGGCGACTGACCCACGCGACAAGTGGGGATCGAAACGGCACGCTCCGCGAAGGGGCGTGCCGTTTTCATGCGCCGGCATTTGGAGTCACTCGCCGATGATCTTCACGAGCACCCGCTTGGGGCGATGGCCGTCGAACTCGCCATAGAAGATCTGCTCCCAGGGGCCGAAGTCGAGCTTGCCCTTGGTGATGGCGACAACGACTTCGCGGCCCATCACCTGTCGCTTCATGTGGGCGTCGGCGTTGTCCTCGCCGGTGCGGTTGTGGTGGTAGTGGTTAGGATCGGGATTGAAGGGGGCGAGTCCTTCGAGCCAGACGCCGAAGTCGCGGTGCAGTCCGGATTCGTCGTCGTTGATGAAGACGCTCGAGGTGATGTGCATGCTGTTGCACAGGACGAGCCCTTCCGTGACGCCGCTTTTGCGGACGGCCGCGGCGACCTGGGGGGTGATGTTGACGAACGCCATCTTCGAGGGGATGTTGAAGGTCAGGTAGTCGGTGAAGGACTTCATGGCGTTTGCTCCGGCGCGGACGCAGCTGCGGACGCAGCTGACGAGAAGGAGTAAGAGGAGGATTGTGCGTAGGAAGATGATTACGAGCACGATTGCGAGTTGGAGTAGGACCCGAGCCGCGAACGTCGGCGCTCCTTCTCGTGCTCGTCCTCGTTCTCGTCATCCTGTTCATAATCGTAATCCTCATCGTACGCCTGCTCCGCTTCGTGGATCGCGGTCTCCCCGCCGGTTACAGCGTCTCCAGCGCCCTCAGACCTCGCCTTGCTTCTCTTGTCAGAAAAACCGGCAAGGACGGTTGACAGGCGTCGGAACGCTTTGTTAGGTTGGACAAGTGGCGGCATTTCTCGTTTGCGGCCGGGCTTGCATTCCTGTCACCGGCCAACGGCCTGTCGGCCCTTTCTGATCACGCTGCCGCGGGAGAAATTTGAAAATGGCGACACCGCAACCCGGGGTGTGGGGCATCGACTTGGGTCAATGCGCCCTCAAGGCCATTCGGCTTCAGGAAATCGACGGCGAGGTCAAGGCGACGGCCTTTGACTATATCGAGCACCCGAAAATCCTGAGTCAGCCGGACGCGGACCCGGATCAGCTGACGCGTGAGGCGCTCGAGCAGTTCCTGTCGCGCAACAAGCTGAAGGGGGACATCGTCGTGGTGAGCGTGCCGGGGCAGACCGGCCTGGCGCGCTTCGTCAAGCTGCCCCCCGTCGAAGAGAAGAAGATCGCCGACATCGTCAAGTTCGAGGCCAAGCAGCAGATCCCCTTCCCCCTCGAAGAGGTCGTGTGGGACTTCCAGAAGATCGGCTCGGGGGAGGTGACGGACGGCTTCGCGCTGGAGACCGAGATCGGCCTGTTCGCCATGAAACGCGACATGGTGAACCGGGCGATCCAGCAGTTCAAGGACGTCGGGGTCGAGGTCCACATCGTGCAGATGGCGCCGTTAGCGCTCGCCAACCTCGTCACCTACGAGTTCCTCGGCAAGGGCGCCGAGGAAGGGGGCGAAGCGGCCGCGGAGACCGGCTGCATCGTCGCCCTCGAGATCGGGGCCGACAACTCCAACCTCATCATCACCGACGGCGGCAAGATCATCTGGCAGCGGCCCATTCCGCTCGGCGGCAACCACTTCACCCGCGCCCTGACGAAGGACCTGAAGCTGACGTTCGCCAAGGCGGAGCACCTCAAACGCAACGCGATCAAGTCGCCGGACCTGAAGAAGATCCTGGCCTCGCTCAAGACGGTGCTGAACGACTTCGTGGGGGAGGTGCAGCGCAGCCTCGGTTATTTCACGAACACGCACCGCGGGGCCCGTATCGAGTACATGCTCGGGCTGGGGAACGCTTTCCGCCTGCCGGGCCTGCAGAAATACCTGCAGGAAAAGCTGCAGATCGAGGTGCGCAAGCCGGGCGAGCTGTCGCGCATGTCGGGGGACGAGGTCCTGGCGGCGCCGCAGTTCACCGAGAACATCCTGACCTTCGGCGTGGCCATCGGCCTGGCTGCAAGGCCTCACCAAGGCGAGATCCACACCAACCTGTTGCCCCACGAGATCCGCGTCGAGCGGCTGGTGCGTGCCAAGAAGCCGTGGGCGGCGGCGGCCGTGGCGGCGCTGGTCCTGGCGATCGCGGGGATCACCTTCGCGAGCAGCATGGAGCTGAGCGCGGTCAAGAACGACGCCATCGCCGCGCGCATGAAGGCGGCCGACGACGAGGTGAAGAAGGCGAACCAGCTCGACAGCGATTTCAAGGCGGAGGAGCAGAAGCTCGAGGACAGCAAGCTGTCGATCAAGCGGATCAGCGCGGGGGTGGACGAGCGCTTCAACTGGGGGCTGTTCTACCAGTACATCAACCTGTCGTTGCCGACGCCGGACGGCTCGAACCTGGTGGACAAGAGCCGGTTTGGCCGCAACGTGCAGCGCGACTACATCAACGACAAGTCGCGCAAGGCGTTGCAGCTGCTCGAGGAGCGGCGCTTCGCGAGCGGGGACCCCAAGAAGGCGAAGAAGCTGGACGAGCTGCAAAAGGAGGAGAAGGAGATCAAGGAGCACCTGATCCAGATCAATATCGAAGGTGTCACGCCGCTCTACACGGAGGACCTGCCCGCCTTCTTCGCGGCGATTCCGAAGGAGAACACGTTCCGCGGCATGGAGGAGAGCGAGCAGGTGTTCGCCAAGGACATGCGCTCGGGGAAAAAGCGCGAGGAGCTGGATGAGGCGGGCAAGCGCATCGTGCCGGAGAAGTGCTGGGTCGTGGAGATCCGCGGCTACACCTACCATCAGCAGCAGGCTGAGTTCGTCGAGGACACGATCCTGGAAAAGCTGGCCCGGCTCGCCACCAAGCCTCCCAAGGAGTTGCAGCGCATTCTTCAGAAAACCATCAAGACCGAAGGCAAGGATGAGGTCCAGGACCGGGTCCACTTCCTTTTCCTGTACGACATTCGCACGATCACGGAGCCGCAGCAGGGGCAGTTCGCCATCATCGGCAGCAGCAGCCTGCGCGGCCTGATCGGCGGCGACAAAGGCGCCGCGGGCGGCGCCGGCGGCGCCCCGCCGCGCGGCAGCGGCAGCGGTCCGGGAGCAGGCCCCATCGGCGGAGGCCCGATGGGAGGCATGCCGCCAATGGGAATGGGGGGCGGCCCACCCCCGGGCATGGGCGGCAAGGACGACGGAAAGGGAGCGGCGCCGGATCGTTCGCAATGGCAAGCGATCGGCCAGATCGCGGCTTCGGCGGACAAGGGGGGTGGCGCCGGGGGCGGCGTCGCGCCGGACGTCGGCAAGGGAGGCTTCCGCCCACCGGGCCCCATGGGCGGCGACAAGAAGGGAGCCGCGGAGACGAAGAAAGAGGTCGTGCCGCGCACCGAGTTCATCATCTTCCTGGTCTGGGACGAGCCGGTGCTGGAGTTCACGGCGACACCGAAGGACTAGGGAAGGGGACGGCACGGGCGGCGGTCCGCCCCACCGCGAAAAAAAAGAAAAAACGCGATGCGTGGCCTGAGTCGCGCGTGCGGCAGATAGAAGGCGTGGCCCCGAGGTCCGAAGCGATTGCTGCCCGAGGAATGTGACCATGAAGATGAACTTCGACAAGGAAATGCTGGTCAAGCACCACTACTGGGTGGTGGCGGCGGGCGCGTTCGTCCTGTCGATCGCGGCCATTTTCCTGTTGCGGACGTCCGTTCGCGGCGGCATCAACAAGGCGAAGGAGGATGTCGAGAAGGGCTTCAAGGATCTCCAGACGCGGGGCGGCACCAAGATCCATTCCCGCGGCGAGATCGACGACATGCGCGAGGAGGCGGAGGCGAGCAAGGCGCGCGAGGTGAAGGTCTGGCGCGACGCTTTCGAGAAGCAGGAGCCGTACGCGCGCTGGGCGCCCGAGGTGGAGGAGAAGTGGCATTTCACGCGCAGCGATTCCGGGCAGATCGGTCTGTTCGCCACCGCCATCACGGTGCAGCCGAAGGGGGGGGAAGGACCCGCCGCATCGGAGCCCGAGGCGGAGACGTTCGCGGGCCGGGTGCTGGAGAGCGACGACGTGATGGTGAAGGTGGCGGGGAAGGTGAAGTACACGGTGAAGGGCAAGGAGGGGGAGGAGCCCAAGACGGAGGAGAAAGAGGAGACGCGGACGTTCTTCAACACCCCGGCCATCAAGGTGGAGCGGGACAGCAAGAAGATTCGCTTCGCCGACCTGCGCGACCTGGACAAGGAGGACGCCGTCTCGGTGACCTTCTACAAGGGGCACTATTTCCAGGACCCCTTGCTCCAGCGCGAGCGCACCGAGTTCGCCAAGAGCTACTACGCCCAGTTCGACAGCATCGTCCGCCAGGTCGACCCGCTGACCGTGGACCCCGACGACAACTCGATTCAGGGGGTGGTGCAGTTGCGGCACGGGCAGAGCTTCTGGCCGTACAAGCCGATCGCCGACTTCGGCGACATGCCGCCGGCGGACGTCAAGTTCCTGCGTTACATGGACAAGGGCTTGTGGAACCCGGTGCAGGACTTCTCGGAGCTGGCCTGGATCGCGCAGGAAGACGTGTGGGTGCTCAAGGAGACGTTCCGCGTCGTCGACCTGGCCAACAGCTACGTCCGGGCCTTCCGGCACGACGAGGCCGCGTCCAAGAAGGCCGGCGGCGCGTCCAAGGCGTGGATCGGCGACAACGCCTACTGGCGCGCCGAGCTCGAGCGGGTGGACCAGAGCCACCTGCGGATCACGCTGCGGAACCTCCTGGCCCGGCGTCAGTCGCTTGGCGTGCGGCTCCTGGTCTGGTTCAAGTCGAGCAAGGAACCGGTGGAGTTCCTGGTCGCCGGGGCCGCGCCCCGGGCGGCGCGTGGCGGGGCGGACGCCTCGTTCACGCCGAAGGAGAACTTCACGATCCCCGACGACGCCATCGACCTGGGGGACGTCGTGAAGGTCGAGCAGAGGATCACCTGGGACCTCGCCGCGGTCAAGCGGATCGACGAGATCGTGATCGGCGCCGACGCCGGGGGCGTGGTGGCGCATTCCCACCGGACCTTCCCGCTCGGTTTGCGGCCCTATCGCGAGGAGAAGAAGGACGAAGAGAAGAAGGACACAGGCACACCGATGCCGATGGGCATGGGAGGCGCTCCGCCGCCGATCGGCGGCGCCGGGGCCGGGAAGGCAGGCGGTGACAACAAGGCGGCCATCAGCCTCAAGGATCGTTATCTCCAGGTGAGCGACCAGGTGCGCCGCATTCCGGTGGCTGTCTCGCTCATCGTGGACGAGCAGCATGTGGACCGGGTGCAGACGGCGTTCGCCAACTCCCATTTCCGCTTCCTGACCACGCAGGTCCTGTTGAACCGGTATCCGTTCTCGCTCAACCCGGCCCTCAACGAAGGGGGCCGCGGCGGGGCCGAGGAAAAGGGAGGCGGCGGCCCTCCGATCGGTCGTCCGATGGGCGGCGGTCCGCCGCCCAGGCCTGGTCCGATGGGCGGTCCGCCGCGCCCCGGTCCGATGGGAAGCCCCATGGGAAGCCCGATGGGAGGTCCCCCACCCATGCCGATGGGGGGCGTTGGGCCGATGGGCGGCGTGGGGCCGATGGGCGGTCCGCCGCCGATGCCAATGGGCGGCGGCCCCATGGGCGGCATGGGCTTCGGCGACCCGGAAGGCGGACGGGCCAGCGACGAGCTCGAGTCGAACGTCGAGATCGTGCTCTACGGGATTATTACCTTGTACGAGCGTTATCCGCCGCGTAAGGTGGACAGCGCGCCGAAGTAAAGCCGCACGAGCCCGCCCCAAGGCGGCTCTCCTGAAGGTGTTCGTCTGGGACTCTTGAAGCGGCGGCACGTTCCAGTCGCGGCCGCGGAGGAGAAGGTCATGCCGAAGGTCAAGGTCAAGATGGACTTCACCAAGGTGAAGCAATTCCTCTTCGAGAAGGGGGAGCGGGTGGCGCTGGGCGTGTGCGGCGGCATCGCCCTGTTGCTCATCGTGTTCACCTTCATGGGCGCGCTGAGCTTCGGCAAGCCGCCGTCCGGCTCCAGCTGGCAGTCGGTCTACGACTCGGAAACGACGAAGCTGCGGAACATGAACAACGCCGCGGACACGACGCTGGCTTCCGCGGATCCCGAGGAGAAAAAGAAGAGAATGGCGGCCAGGGAATCCGGGCCGATCGACTGGCTGCCGGTGGTGCCGACGTTCCTGGGCCATCCGCTGTTCCAGCTTCCGGAGAAGATCGACACCAAGTGGCGTCATCCGTTCGTGCTGCCGCTGCGGCCGGAGCGTTTCGACGTTGGTTTCGTGCAAGGGGGATATTTCGCGTACACGCCCAACCCGGGCAAGTTCCAGGTGGACGTTTTCAAGGGGGGCGCCGGCATGCCCGGCGTCGGTCCCGGCCCGATGCCGGGCGTCGGTCCCCGGCCGCCCATGGGAGGCATGCTGGGTGGCATGCCGATGGGCGGAGTCGGAGGCGATGCGGGCCTGGTCCCCGTGAAGACGTTCAAGCCGGTGCGCATGGCGGTGATCTCCGGCGTGTTCCCGATGAAGGAGCAGCTGGAGCAGTATCGCCTGGCGCTGCGCTTTTCGGCGCTGGCGGAATTGACGGAGAAGCCGGAGCTTTTGCCGCAACCGGTCGGACTGATCGTGTGGCGGGCCAAGAAGCCGGCGAGCGGCGACTGGTCGAAGGCGACCTCGGTGAAGATCTACGACGTGGAGGAAAAGGACAAGAAGTCCACGGGCAAGCCGATCGTCAACCCGGCGTTCAAGGAGACGCGCGAGTTCTTCCAGTTCGGCATGTTCGACACGGTGGAGCCGCACATGTACGCGCCGCACGTGGTGGGCGGTCTGATGACGCCGCTGCCGCTGTTCGCCAACATCGAGCCGCCGGTGATCAAGCTGAACGGCATCGCGGTGGATGAAGCGGTGCGGAAGGGGGACGTGATCGCGAAGAAAGACGGGCCGATGGGCGGTCCGCCGCCGATGGGTCCCGGAGGCATCCTGGGCAAGCCGCCGCCCAAGGGGGGCGTGGATGATCCGGCGCCCGAGGGCGTGGCGACCGAGCCGGTCGACTGGAGCAAGTTCCCGCTGCAGAAGGACCGCTTCGAAGGCAAGCTCAACCCGTTCCCGACCAAGTTCGAACTGCTCGGGATCGCCGATCCGGGTAAGGGCGCCGGCGCCGAAGGCCCGATGGGCGGGCCGATCGGCGGACCGGAAGATCGGCGGACCACCGCCGCGTCCCGGCGAGCGTGGCCCGATGGACCCGATGGGCGGAGCAAGCGCCAGCCGGCGGCGGCGCCGGCGACTTGCCGGACGACGCCCTGGTCCGCTTCATCGACGCCGACGTGAAGCCGGGCGAGACCTACAAGTACTACATCCAGGTCCGCATGGCCAACCCGCTGTACAAGCACGAGAAGGAATCGGCTTACAAGGAGCTGCCGCGGCGGTCGGTTTCTCGTCGGCAAGATCTTCGGGAAGTCCCCGTGGAGGTCACGGTTCCCGGCGAGTTCGCCTATTACGTCGTCGACGAGGCGCCGATGCTTGTGCGGGACGGCTCGACGACCTGGAAGACCAAGAAGGCCAACGACACGCACATCGCCATGCAGGTGCACCGCTGGACGCCGGAGGCCGATGGGATCACGATCGGGGACTGGGCCATCGCCGAGCGGCTGCTGATCCGCAAGGGAGAGTACATCGGCCGCGAGACGGTGCAGGTGGAGGTTCCGGTCTGGAAGGACACGCATAACGCCTTCGAGCTGGTCGCGCGTGCCGGCGCCGCCAAGAAGAAGAAGGGTGGGGCCGTTTCGGGCATCGGCGTCGACTTCCAGGGGACTACAGCCATGGCGGCGGCTCGGCCAAGAAGTATGCCCTCGTCGACTTCGAAGGGGGCCACCTGCGCGTGGTGCGCGGCGCCGCGCCGCTCATCGAGGACACGGACGTGCGCGCCCTGATCCTCGGGCCGGACGGCGCGCTCACGGTCCATAGCGCCAGCGCCGATAAAAACAACGCCGAACGCACGAAACGGGTGGAGAGCTGGAAGCGGCGCGTCCGCAACATCCTCACCCCGCCGGCGGCCGCGGTCGGCCTGATGGGCCTGGCGGACCGCCGCCGATGAGGTAGCCCGCGCCGGCAAGCTGTAGCTTCACGCGAACTCCGAAGCGTCCCTTCGGGTTCGTTTCATTTTGAGTGGCTCTTGCGAACTGGGGAAGGGCAGGCGACAATCGGGGCTTTGCTTTGAAGGAGTCGCGAATGCGCTTGGCCGTTTTCGTTTTCCTGCTCGCCCCCCTGAACGCGTCCGCAGGAACTGACGCGCAAGGACATCGACACGCCCGTCGCCTCGGGCCTCGGCTCTGCGGAGGGCCGCGCCGCCTGGACCGGCTCGCCGCGTCTGGCCCGGACGCCGCGCCGCTGCTGATCGAGGCGATGGACACGCCGTCCGCGCGCGTGAATTGGCTGGTCACCGCGCTGGATCGCATCGTGGCGCGGGAGGGGGTCGGCAAGATCGACCTCGACCGCCTGCTCGCCTTTGCGTCTAACAGCAAGCGGCAGGGGCGAGCGCGGCGCGTCGCCATGGACCTGGTCGAGCGCGGCCGGCCCGGGACGCTGGCCAAGCTGTTGCCGGGCTGGCTGGACGATCCGGAGTTCCGGGCCGACGCCATCGATCAGACGGCCGTTGCCGCGCAGAAGGCGCTCAAGAGCGGGAAAAAGGACGGGGCACGGCGGCAGTTCCGCCTGGCATTCGAGAACGCGCGCGACATCGAACAGGCGCGCAAGGGAGCGGCCGGCCTCCTGGATCTCGGCGTCGAGGTCAGCATCGCCCGCCATCTCGGCTTCCTCATGGACTGGCATTTGATCGGCCCGTTCGACTCGATGGGGAACAAGGGCTTCCAGCTCAGCTATCCGCCGGAGAAGGCCGTCGACCTCACGGCCGAGATGGAAGCCGGCGGCAAAAAGCTGCGCTGGAAAAGGTATCTGGTCGAGGAGCCGTCGCCGCGCGTGAACGCGAAGCACGTGGCCCTGGTAAACCTGCGCGAGAGCCGGGCGCTGGGGGACGCGGACGACGCCGTCGCCTTCGCCTACACGGAGATCGTGGTCGCCAAGGATCAGAAGGTGGAGTTCCGCGGCGCGGCCGACGACAACTTCACGGTCTGGGTCAACGGCAAGCGCGTCTTCGGCTTCGAGGAATACCGCAACGGCATCCGCTTCGACCGCCATCGCTTCCCGGCCGAGCTGAAGGCCGGCAAGAACGCCGTCCTGGTGAAGGTCTGTCAGACTCCCGCCCCCAACCCCGAGCCCAACTGGGAATTCATCCTGCGCGTCGTCGACGAGTCCGGCAAAGGCCTCCCCATGCCCGCCGCCGAGAAGAAATAGGACTGCGCATCGGCCGCTTGCCGTTTCATCCCACCGTTTCGCCGCACAACACAAGAGGCAGAACCCACCATGCTCCGCACCTCCCTCCTCCTTGTTCTTGTTCTGCCTTTCGCCGTTCGCGCCGAGGACTGGCCGCAATGGCGTGGCCCCGGCGCCGCGGGCGTCTCGACCGAGCGGAACCTCCCCGTGCGCTGGTCGGGGGGCGAGAACGTGAAATGGAAGGTCCCGCTCCAAGGGGCCGGCGTGAGTTGCCCGGTCGTGTGGCGCGACCGCATCTTCCTCACGGCCTCCACCGGCCGCAACAACGACCAGCTGCACGTGACCTGCCACGCGCGGAAAGACGGCGCCCTGCTGTGGCACACGCGTCTCCTCGGCACGACCCCGACCGACCTCTTCGCTCCGGGCGGCATGGCCGTGCCGACGCCCGCGACCGACGGCGAGCGCGTCTACGTCCTCTTCGGCACCGGCGATCTGGCCGCGCTCGACCTGGAGGGCCGGCCGGTCTGGGTCCGGTCGCTGGCCGAGGAATACGGGCCGTTCCGCAACCGCTGGGGCATGGGGACGTCGCCGATCCTGGTCGACGACCTGCTCATCGTGCAGGTCGACCATTGGAGCCAGTCGTATCTCCTGGGCGTGGACCGCAAGACGGGCAAGAACCGCTGGAAGACCGATCGGGACACGGCGGTCAACTGGACGAGCCCGCTGCCGATCAAGGGGAAGGGGGCGACGCAACTGGTCGCGTTCGGCACCTACAAGGCGCGCGGCTACGACGCGGCCACGGGCAAGGAGTTGTGGTCCGTCGACGGACTGCACCAGCAGTGCATTCCCAGCCCGGTTCCGGCGGGGGACCTGGTGATCGCGACCTCGGGCGTGAGCAGCGTCGGCATCCGGCTCGACGGCAAGACCGGCGACATCACCGGCAGCAACGTGGTCTGGACCAACAAAAAGGCGGCGGCGTTCCTGCCGTCGCCGGTGAGCTACGATGGGCTGATCTACCTGCCGGGAGACAAGGGGATCGTCCTCTGTCTCGAGGCGAAGTCGGGCAAGCAGGTGTGGAAAGAACGGCTCGGCGGCTCGTATTATGCTTCGCCGGTGGCCGGGGATGGGAAGGTCTACTTTTCGAGCAAGGAGGGCGTCGTGTATGTCGTGAAGGCCGGCCGCGCCTTCGAAACGCTGGCGGAGAACGATTTGGGGGAAGGGATCGTCGCCTCGCCGGCGGTGTCCGGGGGCGCGATCTTTCTACGCGGCGAGAAGCATCTGTTTTGCATCGCCGACCACGTGAGGTGACAGACGCCATGAAAGCCGACTACTGGAACGTGACCGACGAGCAGGTTGTCGAGAAGACAGGCAAGCCGCTCGCGCACTGGAAGAAGGTACTCGACGCCTTTGGGGCCAGGACCAAAAAGTCAAATGACGTGGTCGCCCATCTGCAGAAGGATCACGGCGTACCACGCTACTGGGCCCGAACGCTGACGACTTCGTATCTCAAGCAGCAATAGCAAGCTCCTGCCCACTGCCCACTCGGAATAACCAATGCGTCACGCCCTTCTCTTCCTGATCCTCCTCCTCCCCGCCCCGCTCGCCTTCGCCGGCAAGGAGAGCAAGGCGCCGTGGACCATTCCCGTCCTCGTCCTCAAGTACTTCCCGATAACCGAAGACGGCAAGAGCATCGACAGCAAGGTCACCTCCAACGTCGGCGGCCCGCTCGACGCCATGCGCAAGAAAACCGACGCCATGACCAGGGAGGTGATCGAGGCCTTGGAGGAAGGCAGTCGCTTCCGCGCCTATCGCAACGCCGACGCCAAACCGAGTCTCAAGTACGAGGTCGTCGACACGATCGAATATCTCGAGCCCGTGCCGCACGACAAGCGCAAGAAGGGCTTCGCCGACTACAACCGCATGATGGAGCGGGCCAAGATCCGGCATTACGTCATGGAGAAAGGCGTCAAGGAGGTCTGGATCTGGGGCTATCACTCCAAGGAGATCGGACCGGTCGAGTCGAACATGGCCAGCGTCCACGGCGACATCTCCAACAGCCACCGCGACCCGTTCGACCTGCCCGTCTTGCCCAAGACCTACACCGTCTACCACTACAACTACGAGCGCGGGGCCAACATGGCGGTGCACAACCACCTGCACCAGATCGAAGCGCTGATGCGCCAGCACGGCGGCGACCTGTGGCAACGTTTCGAAGGCAAAGCCGGCGCCTGGCGCGCGGGCAACTGCCACTTTCCGCCGAACGCCAAGAGCGACTACGACTACGCCAACAAGGACTTCGTCGACTCCGACATCGAAGACTGGCGTCCGGAAGGCTTCGGCGCCAAGAAGAAGCTCAACTGCGAGACGTGGAAGTGCGACGACATGAAGTGGTACGTCTACTGGATGCGCAGCATCCCCGGGCTGGACAACGGGCTGACCTTCAAGGAGCGGCGCGTGACGAACTGGTGGATTTTCACGGGGGACTACGACGACGCGGTGGCGCGGAAGGTGGGGGTGACGGAATAGGCATTCAAACACGATCGATGGGAAGGGCGTCCGCCGCAGCAGGCAGGCCGTTGCGTCGAAGAGCATCGACGTATGCTTGCGATGACAAGGCGGGCCGCCGCAGCGAGGCGCGATGTTCTGCCGCGGCGGTGGTAACGATGCCGGAATCAAGGAGGTGAAGAGCGAACGTGTCGGGGATGACTGCCGAAATACCGAAGGGTTGAAGCGCCGATTCGGGAAAATCCTTGGTATTGAAGGTAACAATAACATCTGCGACACAGGCAAGAGCGGCAGCCAAAACGTGCCGATCGTTGTTGTCGGGCAGATGCAGGCGGGCCTCCCAGCGCTCATAGCCGTGGACGCGGCAGCCACGCACGCTCTGATCCATCAGGCGGCGTGTCCGGGGCAGGTTTTTCCTCAACTCGGGCCTTCGACGGGCGACAGCTCGCATCCACTCTTTGTGAATGCGACCCGTCCATTTTGCCCGCAAGATGCCGTTTCTTCTCCCGCCGATCGCGAGCCAAACGAAGAAATCGCGCAGGAACGCCGAGTAGAGAACGCAAGCGTCGTATACGGCAACGATGGGCGTCATGTCGAGTTATTTTGCTCTCGAATCATCGTAGGCGCCCGATTCCTGCGACAACCGCGACATCTCCGTAGCCGCTTTTTTCGCGTCCTCAAACATCTTCTCGCGATATTTCTCCAAGGCGACCGTAGGAATGTGGCGGCGCTTGCCGACCATCCGGCAGGGGAGTTCGCCGCGCAAGACGAGCTTCATGACGAATGGGCGGGACACATCCAGGAACTCGGCTGCCTGCGCGGTCGTCATCTCCATGGGCGCCGGTTCCATCAATCCCTTTTGTGCGCGTAGCACGGCAGCCTCCAGTTCTGGCGAGGGTTTCGTACGGACGCCAGCGACAGGCTTTCCTTCACGCGGCGTTCGGCGAGCAAGGGGTTTACGCCCCCGTTTCTTGGATTCTTCGGACATCACACCACCGGTTTGACACGTAACGTTGTGGGTTAAGATGATACAGCCTTGCGATGGTTGCGGCAATCGGCCTCCTGGGTTGACGGCGCCTCACGTCTTCGCCTATGCTCGCGGCCTCTTTCGGAGGGCCGCCATGCCGCTGCCGCGTCTTTGCCTCGCTTGCCCGCTTTGCCTGTTCCTCGTCGCCGCCGTCCGCGCCGACGAACCGCCTCCCGATCAGGCATTGCAAAGCTTCCTCGACGCGCTGCGGCCGTTCCTTATCGACGCCGTGCCGCACCCGCTCTACGAGGCGAGCCCGAACTGGGGGAAGCAGACGATCGCCTTTCATTCGCTGCGCTGGGACGGCCTCAAGCCGCGCGTCTCCAAGCTGCCCAAGAACGACGGCACGTGGCGCAAGGTCCGCATCGACACGCGGAACTGGCCGGCCTCTCTCACCACCAAGGTTTTCGACGTCCGCCAGGCCGATGCGGAGCATCTCAACTTCAAGCTCTACCTGGCCTGCCAGGCCGGCGTCGAAATGGAGCAGCAAGTCTGGGAGCGCGGCCTGCGTCTTTATAGCGCGAGCGCCAAGACCCGCCTCAAGTTCGCCGCCCTCATGGACTGCGAGACGACCATGAAGCTGGAGACGAAGGGGTTCCTCCCCGACTTCCTCTTCCGCATCCGTGTCACCAAGGCGCAGACGATGTACCACGACCTGGTCGTCGAGCACTTCGCCGGCTTCGGCGGCACGGCGGCCAAGGTCCTGGGGGACCTCGTCATGGATGCCGTGCACCAAGTGAAGCCGGGCCTGGAGGAGAAGTTGCTGGAACGCGCGAACCGGGCCATCGTCAAGGCGGCGGATACGCGTGAGATACGCTTGAGCCTGAGCAAGCTGGTGGAGAAGAAATAGCCTCTCACTTTCCAAACAGCCCGTTCAGTTCCGCCTCCGTGAACGCGATGTCGCATTCCGCTCCGGTGTCGCGCAGGATCTTCGCCGCGATCAGCCGGTTGATGGGCGCCAGCGTGCTGAAATGGTCGGCGCCGTTCACCAGGAAGAAATGCGCCTTGGGATTGCGCGACGTGCGCGCCAGCGATTGCAGGGCGAGCACGTTGCCCCCCTCGCCGGCGCCTTCGAAGACGAATGTCGGCGAGCGGATCGAGCCGAGCCAGTGAATCGGGGAGCGCAATTCGACATCCTTGCGGCTGGTCGTGTCAAACACCTTGAACTCGCCGGGATAGCGATTCACGTCGTCCGTCGGGCCGAAGGAGAAAACGGCGCGGAAGCGGTCCGAATACTCGGCGACGAGAAGGGCCATGGTTCCGCCGGTGCTGTGGCCTCCGACATAGATGCGCTTCGGGTCGACGTAGTCCTGCTTGGCGAGGAAGTCCGCGGCGGCGACCACGTCGTCGACCTCTCCCAGGAAGCCCTCCTTCTCCCCCGGACTGTCGTTGCCGCCGCGCAGCGAAGGGAACATCATCACGATGCCCGCCCTGCGGATCGGCGTCGCCGACTGATCGTTCTGCGGCGGGCCTTCGTGCCAACAGCCGTCGTCGATGCTGTTGCAGTCGCCCCCCGTGATCCAGATGACGGCCGGGCGCTTCATGCCGTCTTTCGGGTCCGGCGTCAAATAGGCGCTGTTCTTGCCGAGTGGAGCGTCATAGTGGACGACGCGGAAGATGCCGGCCGGCGGGGCCAGGGCCGGCGGCCCGCCGCGCTCGCGCCGCCGCGCCAGCTTGGGGACGAAGCCCTTGCGCGCATCGCTGAGCGAGCCCAGCCCGGGAGGCGTCGGTCCGCCTGACTTCTCGCCGGCCTTCTCCCCCGAGCCGCAGCCCGCGAGGAGGAAGACGCACAGAAATGGAAGAGTGAACGGCTTCATGGCGACCTCACGAAACAGAGTAGCGCCGCGTGTCGGCGCCCCTTCTTTTTATGTCGAGGACGGCGGCGTGCGTAGAATAGAAAGCCCGCAGATCCTCATATCGGGAGGGACCAGAAATGCCGCTGCCTAAGACCGATCCGGACCTTCACCTCGATCCGAATGAGACGCAGGCGTTGCGTTTGCCGCCGCTTTTCGTCGAGAGCTACGGCGCCACCGATCAGGGCCGGGTGCGTTCGAGCAACGAAGATTGCTTTCTCATCGCCGAGCTGGCGCGGAGCCTGTGCGTGCACCAGGCGAACTTCTCGCAGCAGAAGATGCAGTACAGCCAGTGCCGGGGGCACGTCTTCATCGTCGCCGATGGCATGGGAGGCCACCAGGCGGGCGAGGTGGCCAGCGCCCTGTCGGTGGAGCTGGTCGGGGATTACCTGCTCAACACGCTGCGCGGCTTCTGCACGCTGAAGGGGAGCGAGGAGCAGCAGGTGCTGCGCGATTTCCAGAGCGCCATTCGTCAGGCGGACGACCGCATCATCGACGAGTCGCTGCGCCGCCCCGAGTTGAGCGGCATGGGCACGACGCTGACGCTCGCCTTCGTCCACGAGCGGAGTCTCTTCATCGCCCACGTCGGCGACAGCCGCTGCTACCTCATGCAGGACGGCTACCTTCAGCAGATCACCCACGACCACAACATGGCCGCCGAGATGGTGCGGCGCGGCATGCTCAAACCGCGCGAGGCGGCGTCGTCCCGGCTGCGGCACGTCATCACCAACGTCCTGGGGGGCGCCGATCCCGGGGTCAAGGTCGAGATGCACAGTCTCCGCCTCGACCCCGGCGACAGCCTCCTGCTCTGCTCCGACGGCCTGTGCGGCATGATCGACGACGATACGATCGCCACGATCCTGGAAGAGGAGGCCGACCCCGCTGACGCCTGCGCTCGCCTGATCGCCGCCGCGAACGAGCAAGGGGGCAAGGACAACATCACGGCCATCGTCGTCCGTTTTCGCGACTGAGCGGCGGCAGACGGCCGGCCTCCTCGACGAGGATGTGCGCCAGCAGCAGCGCCAGGCGCGGAGAGGAGATCGCGTCCCGCGCAACGCTCCGCCACGTCGGGTCATCGCGCAGCTCGACCAGGAGGTGCCGGTCGTCGCTGACCACCCGGGCCACGTTCGACCACGGCTCATGGAAGCCCAGTCCGCGGATCGCCTGGCGGTCCAGGATCAGGGCGCCGAAAGAGACGCGCTCGCCCGCACAGAGGCGACAAAGCAGCGGCACAAAGCGCGCCCCGGTCAGCTTCGTCACAAGAAACTCGATGACCGGGCGGCGCTCGGGTCTGCCGGCGGCGCTGATGACGGCATGGAAATCGGCGGCCGGACGGAAGCGAAGGCAGGCGACGCGTCCTTGCGGCCGCTCATCCACGTCCTCCACGTTCTCCCAAGGGCACGAGGCGAAGGCGCCGCCGCGGCGCCACAGGATGCCGTCTTCGAAGAGCCAGTAATCGACGGTCGGCGCGGCCGGGCGCACGAAAGCAAGCCAGTAGCCGAACAGGCCGGCGCTGCCCGCCCAGGGCAGGCCGAGAAAGAAGCGGGCCAGACTCCAGGGCTGTCCGGGCAGTTCATCCGCGGTGAGGGAGAGCCCGAGGATCAGCAGGGCGGCCGCCGCCAGAGCCGCGGCTGAAATGAAGGTGAGCGGTCCATTGTCGCCGTCGACCGTGAAGGACATTTGCAAGGCGCCAAGGTCGTCCGTGTCGATCTGGGCCGGCGGCAAGCGGAGCGGCGCGATGCTCAGATCGGGTAACGCCTCGGTCGCCAGCTCGGCGAGGGCGTGTTGAACCGCCGGCGCCGTGGCGCGGAACTCATCCCAGCTCGCATAGGGGGCTGTCGCGGGGACCGTGGGCGCGACACCCGGCGTCGTCGCGGCGGACCACTCCTCGGCACTTGCCCGGATCGCCGCCGTCGTCAAATCCTGCTGCGCCGTCACGCGCGTGTCGGTGAATGCCAGGGCACGGCCGCAGCCGGCGCAGGAGCTCCTGGTCGGATCAACGCCCGGCCGGACGGGCTGTAGACAGCATGGACAGATGAAGTCGGGCAACGTTTCCTCGGCCAAGACCAAGAAGGCGATAGGAAAGTGTAGCCCGAATTTGGCGGCATGGAGTGCAAGGAACGCCGGCGTCTACGCGTTCTTCCATCCGAGGACCACCGCGTTGGACGCCTTCACCCAGAGGCGACTCACCTGGCGTGGGTGGAGGGTCAGATCCTCGGCGATGCGGGCCTGGGAGATACCGAGGAAATAGTGCATCTCGAAAACGCGGCGCTGATCCTCGGGGAGCGTCTGGAGCTTCTTCCAGAGCTGCTCCTGGAACTCTGTGAACTCGGCGAGGGCTTGCGGGTCGTTCTCGGCGGAGCCGGCGGGCTGGCCCGGGGAACTGTCCGTGCCGATCGGCTCGTGGCGCTGCTCGCGGCGGCGCAGGATGCTGGCCTTGTCGAGCAGCAAGTGATGGACACTGAGGGCGAGGAGGGCGAGGAGGTGCTCCAGGGAGTTGGGGAGCTTCTGCTGAAAATGGCGCTTGAGCTTGATCCAGAGATCGGAGACGACGCTGTCGACCTCGTGCCCCACGCCTTCGAGGAAGCGGAACTTCTTGCTCAGCAGCGCCTGGGCCCGCTCGCGCACGACCTCGCTCGCCAGCAGGAGCAGCCAGTCCATGCCGGAGCGGTCGCCGCTCTGGGCCTGTTCGAGGTACTGGCGCATCCGCACGAGGCGGGCGTCGCCATCGTCGGTCTTGGCGTTGTCTTGAGCCATGGTTTGATCGTAACCGCCTGGCCGCGGCGCGTCCATGTTCAGCGAAAAAGATTCCCTACGGCCGGCTTTGCAACCTGGGGGTTGTCGCGAGCGTTCACGCCGGTCCGGCTCGGCTCGCCGGACCTACATCCGGCTCGGTGCGCCGCACCTACATCCGGCTCGGTGCGGTCCGGCTCGGCTCGCCGGACCTACTGGCGAATGCCGCACGCGGCCATAGAGTAAGAGCGGTCTGTCGCGGACCAATCGAGAAGCCGGCTTCCTCGCTCGTCGAAACGCATGTCATCCGCCGCCGTCACCATTGACAACGTCACCAAGCGCTACGTGCAGCACGTCGCCGTCGACGGCCTGAGCCTCGTCGTTCCGGCCGGCGTCATCTACGGCTTCATCGGGCCCAACGGCTCGGGCAAGACGACGACGCTGCGGATGATCATGCGCATCCTCCATCCCGACCAGGGGACGATCACCGTCCTGGGGGAGCAGCGCTACGGGGCCGCGAACGACCGGGTGGGCTATCTGCCGGAGGAGCGCGGGCTGTACAAGTCGATGACAGTGCGCGACCTCTTGACGTTCTATGCCGCGCTCAAGGGGATGCGGAACAGCAAGGCGAGCGTGATGGAGTGGCTCGACAAGCTGGGGTTGCCGGAATGGGCGGGCAAGAAGGTGCAGGCGCTCTCCAAGGGGATGGCGCAGAAGGTGCAGTTCATCGCGGCCGTGATCGCGAAACCGGAGCTGGTGCTTCTGGATGAGCCGTTCAGCGGTCTCGATCCGGTGAACATGGACGTGCTGCGCGACGCCATCCTCGATCTGCGCAAGGCGGGGACGACGGTCATCTTCTCGACGCACGACATGGCGGTGGCGGAGAAGATGTGCGACTTCATCTTCATGATCTACAAGGGGAAGAAGGTGCTGGACGGCACGCTGGCCGAGATCCAGGGGCAGTTCGGGCAGGACACGGTCAAGGTGCGCTGGGAGGGCCGGGGCGAGCTGGCCGGATTTCCGGGCGTGGTCAAGGTGACCGATTTCGGCCAATGGACGGAGCTGCGCCTGGAGACGGGAACCGATACGCAACGGCTGCTCGCCGGCCTCTTGCAAGCGGGCCGGGTCGATCATTTCGAGCTGGCGCATCCGACGCTGCACGACATCTTCGTGCGCATCGCCGCGCCGGGCTCGTCAGAGCCGCACGCGTGAGCGACGATTCTGTCTCACCGTCGCTCACGCTTCCGGCTCTGAAAATCAACTCATCGTCTTGCGAAACTCGTCGAAGAGATAGGTGCTGTCGTGCGGGCCGGCGGAAGCTTCGGGGTGGTACTGCACGCTGAAGACGGGGTAGCGCTTGTGGCGCATGCCTTCGAGGGTGCCGTCGTTGAGGTTGACGTGGGTCGCTTCCACGTCGGCGGGGAGGCTGGCGGTGTCGACGGCGAAGCCGTGGTTCTGGCAGGTGATCTCGACCTTGCCCGTGACCTTGTTGAGCACCGGTTGGTTGGCGCCGCGGTGGCCGAACTTGAGCTTGAACGTCTTCGCGCCGAGGGCGAGGCCGAGGAGCTGGTGTCCCAGGCAGATGCCGAAGATCGGCTTCTTGCCGATGAGCTGGCGGAGGGTGTCGACGCCATAGGCGAGGGGCTCGGGATCGCCGGGGCCGTTGGAGACGAAGATACCGTCGGGGGCGAGGTCGAGGATCTTCTGGGCCGGGGTCGAGCCGGGGACGACGGTCACATCGCAGCCGGCCTGGGTGAGGCAGCGGAGGATGTTCCACTTCATGCCGAAGTCCATGGCGACGACGCGATGGCGTTTCGTTCCGCCCTGCAATTCCTGCGAGGCGAACGGGCTGATGAAGCCTTCTTTCCAGGCGAACGGGGCGGGGGGCATCACGGTTTTGGCGAGGTCCCGACCGACGATGCTGGGGCTGGTCCGCGCCTTGTTGACGAGGGAGAGGTCGTCAAGGTCCGTGGTGGAAAGGACGCCGTTCATGGCGCCGCGGACACGCAGGCGGCGGACCAGCGAGCGGGTGTCGATCCCCTCGATGCCGAGGATGCGGTTGGCGGCGAGGTAGGCGTCCAGGCTCTCGTGGGAGCGGAAGTTAGAGGGAACGCGCGTCAATTCGCGGACGATGAAGCCCTCGACCTGCGGGGAGCGTGACTCGCGGTCTTCTTCGTTGATGCCGTAGTTGCCGATGAGCGGGTAGGTCATGGTCACGATCTGCCCCTTGTAGGAGGGATCGGTGAGCACTTCCTGATAGCCGGTCATGCTGGTGTTGAAGACGACCTCGCCGCGGGTTTCGCCGGCGGCGCCGAAGCCGCGGCCGGTGTAGACCGTGCCGTCTTCGAGAGCGAGTTTCGCGGGATTGGCCATTCTCTTTTCCATGAACGAGGGGTTTCGTTCAGGATAGCGAGGCGGACAGGTCCTGTCACCCCGCAGGCTCGAAGACTCGCCTGCGGGCTTACTTGCCCCTTCATGTCGCCCCGTCGTTACAACCCGAAAAATCGCTTTTTCCCGACCCTGGGGTGATTTTCATGCTAGATACCCTGTAGAGCACGATGCTCACCCCTAACTTCTGTTCCTCGACAAAGCTAAACCCGTCGTGAGGCGGGGGCGGAAAGCCATGGGTCTCGCGGAGGACGACGCGAGATCGCCAGGCTGCCGAAAGGAATGAACCATGCGTTTTCTCCCGTCCTGGGCCGCGGCCATGTTGGCCGGGCTCGTCCTTGTCAGCGCCGGGGCCGCCACCGACAAAACCACACCGTTCCCGCGCCGCAATGCCGTCACCGAAGCCGTCGCCAAGACCAAGCCCGCCGTCGTCGTCGTCCGCGTCCCCCGCGCCGGCGGCGGCAAGGACGGCATCGGCTCCGGCGTCATCATCGACGAGCGCGGCTACATCGTCACCAATCGCCACGTCATCGGGGCCGCCCGCAAAGTGAAGATCGACCTGTGCGACGACACGACGCTCGCGGGCGACGTCGTCATCGCCGAGGCCGCGTACGACCTCGCCGTCATCCGCGTGCACAGCGAGAAGCCGCTCAAGGCGCTGCCGCTCGCCCCGACCAACGACCTGCTCTTCGGCGAGAAGGTCATCGCCATCGGCCATCCCTATGGCTACCGCTACACGGTGACCTCGGGCGAGATCAGCTTCGTCGGCCGCGAGATCGAGATGCCGACGGGCGACGTCCTCACCGGCCTGATCCAGCACACCGCGGCGATCAACCCCGGCAACTCGGGCGGTCCGCTCCTCAATATCAACGGCGAATTGATCGGCATCAACGTCGCCCTGCGCGACGGCAGCCAGAGCATCGCCTTCGCGATCCAGGCCGACACGGTGAAGAAGCTGCTGTCGCGCCGCCTGAGCGCGGCCAGCGTGGCGGGCGTGGACCTCGGCCTCGTGTGCAAGGAAGAAGTGGTGGGCGAGACGGGGGACCGGCAGAAGGTCGTCGTCGAGCGATGCAAGCCGTCGATGGCGAGCCCAGTGAGCCGGGGCGACCGCATCATCGCCGTCGGCACAGTCGGCGTCGCGAACACGTTCGATATCGAACGCGCCCTGTGGGACCGCCGCCCGGGCGAAGAAGTCGACCTGCACGTCGTCCGCGACGGCAAGGAGATGACGGTGCGGCTGACGCTGCGACCCGGCAGTGGCGCGACGCCCGCGATCGAGACAACGCGGCGCTAGTCTCTGTCAGAGCCGGAAGCGTAAGCGACGGATCCCGCGCCCGTCGCTTACGCTTCCGGCTCCGATGTTTTCACTTCTTCGTCTTCAAATACGCGTACAGATCGGCGATCTCTTCATCCGTCAGCGCGTCGAGGAGGCCGGCGGGCATGGGGGACGTGTCGAGCTGGCGTTTCTCCGCGATATCGCCGCCGAGGAGGCGGACCGTCGTGCCTTCGCGCGTCGAGAGGATGAGGCTGTCGATGGCTTCGTAGATGACGAGGCCCTGGTAGACTTTGCCGTCCTTGCTCTCGACCAGCGTCGCCTTGTAGCGGTCGGCGACGTCCTTGCTCGGCTGGATGATGGCGGTGAAGAGGTCGGCGCGGGAGAAGCGGCCGGTGACGCCGGCGAGGTCGGGGCCGACAAAGCCGCCGCCGCCGTGGCACTGGACGCAGCTGGCCTTGACGAAGACCTTCTGGCCGCGCGCCGCGTCCCCCTTGTCCCAGTCGATCTTGGCGAGGCGCTTGTCCCAGGCGGCGACGTCGACGCCGTCCGGATTGTCAAGCTTGGTTGCGAGCTTGGGGTGCGTCTTGCGGAGCCAGGCGCGCCACGGGGCAGGATCGGGGGCGATGTCTTTCTGGCCGGTGATGACGGCGAGGCGGGCGAAGATGGCTTTGCGCGTCGCGGTGTTCTTGGGGGAGACGGTGGCGAGGGAGCGCAGGAGGGCGAACGATTCGTCCGCTTCCTCCTTGGGTGGCGGCAAGAGCGAGAGGCCGGCGAGGGCGGCTTCGACAGTGGCGGGGCCGCCGCGCTGGAGGCCGTCGAGGAAGAGTGGGTAGTCGTTGATCTCCGGGGCGCGGGCGAGGATGGGGAGTACGGCGAGCGCGACGCCGGGCTCTTTGAGGCGTTTGCGGAGGAGAGGACCGACATCCTTTACGGGGAGTTCGCGCAGAATTCGCAGGACAGCGGGCGTCAACGGATACTTACCGTTGCCTTGAAACTCCTCCCAGAGGGTTCGCGCCAGTTCCTTGGCGGGCAGGCGATCGGTCTCCAGGAACGATACGAAAGTGGGGTCCCCTCCATAGAGAAGCGCGCGCCAATACGGTAAGCCGACCTCGAGATCCCGATCCACTCGATGGTGGAATGCCTCCTTGAGGCGTAGAATCCAGTTCGACTCGCGTTCCAACTGTTCATCCTCAGCTTCCTTCGCGAAGCGAACGATATCCAGACTGACATTGAGGTCCGCGACGGCCGCTGCCATTAGAAAATGGGCCTGGGATTTGGATGAAGTCCTTAGATGCAGGCGCCCGCCGGTGAGCGCCAGGGCTAGATCGTCTTTCAAACGGAGCATTCCAAATACGCGGACGATTTCCGTTTCCCAATCTGGTTCCCGGCTATCAAGCAACTGGAACAGGCGCTCGCTCAGCGCCTTTAGCCTTCTGTCCTCGTCGAGTAGAAACCGCGGCGGCATGTCGGCGGCGAGCGAATAACCTTCCTGGAACGTCCCTTTCTTTCGGCGACTGCCAATGTCTCCTACCGTGATTTGCACGACACGTAGAGCGTCGAGAACCAGCTGCCGATTCAGATCGGCGTCGAGCAAGTCGAGCGCGAGCGAGTACGCTTTCTCCGGTTCGGCGTTTGCAAGCGCCGCGGCCAGCACCAAACGTTCCCTCGGCCTCTTGGCCGCGGCCGCGAGCCTTATCCGCGACTCCGCGGGGAGAGTAGGCCAGGCATCCCGCAAGAGAAGGGCGCAGCCCCAACGCACCTGCCGATCCTCGCTTTGCCAGAAGCGCTTTATCGTGGCCTCGATGTCCTTCTCTTTTCCTCGAGCGAAATCTCTGCGGCATTGGTTCAATATCCTTACATGTTCCGCCGGATGCCGCTCCAGTACTCCTTCCCCCCAGAAATTCTTGGGCGGCGCTTTCGGGCTCTTAAGGAACTCTGCTCGCCGTTCGGGATAACTGATTCGATAGACTGCCCCCCGTGTCCCCCGGCCTCCAACCGAAACGAAAAGATCCCCGCTGGCGGGGTGGACAACCGCTGCGGTGGGAGCGAAGCCGTTATCGCCGCTCGCCTCGAGGAATGTTTCTGGAATAGTCGTGAACGCGGAGCCTTTCATCGTCAACCACGCGAAATAGATTCGGCCGAAGGTCCAATCAAGCAGGAATAGACCATCGTGATATTTTTCCGGAAAATGGCCGTTGTTGTAATGAACCACCCCCGTCGGCGATCCGCGCCCCATGTAGCACACCGGCGGCATCACGTCCATGAAGTACGGCGGCATCCGCCAGAAGGTCGCATGCTGCGGGGCCAGCCAGCCGTAGAAGCGGCCTTCGATTACGTGGTAGAAGCGCGTCGGCTCGTACCACGGCAAGCCCAGGCAGCGTTCGTTGTCGGAGTCGAAGGTGAAGAGGTTGCCATCCCGGTCGAAGTCCATGCCGTAGGCGTTGCGGAAGCCGTGGGCGACGATTTCGGAGTTTTTGAAGTCGGGGGAGAAGCGGATGACGCAGCCGCCGATGGGGTCTTTGATGGGGGACGTGGGGAGGGTGGCGTAGGACTTGTCGATGCCGGCGTGGTCGCCGCAGAGGACGTAGAGCCAGCCGTCGGGGCCGCGCTTGATGGCGTGGGCGGTGTGCTCGCCGCCGGTCTTGATGGCGCGGATCAGTTCGCTCGGGCCGTCGGCCTTGCCGTCGCCGTCCTTGTCGACAAAGCGGCGCAGGCCGCCGTCGCCGGTGACATAGAGGGTGTCTTTTTCCCAGAACAGGCCCATGGCGCCGTCCTTGGGGGAGTCGGCGAAGTCGATGGCGCGGTCGGCTTTGCCGTCGCCGTCATCGTCGACCAGCACTTTGATGTAGCCGCGGCCGGAGACGACGATGCGTCCCTTGGGGTCGACGGTCATGCAGTAGATGTCGTTGGCGAGGGTATGATCGGCGAACTGCGTGACGACAAAGCCGGGCGGGACCTTGAGGCCGGGGACCGACTTGTCCTGGGCGAACGCGGGGGCGGCGAGGAGAATGGCCGCGAGGGAGAGGGTGCGCATGATTCGGGCTCGTTACGGCAGCAGGTCCGCGACCTTGATAACGGCATTCGGCAGATGGAGCGGGGAGACGGTTTCGTGCGCTTCGAGCTGGGTCACGCTGCGGTAGGCCGCTCCGTACTTCGCTTTCTCGTCCGGCTGCGGGTCGCGGTAGACCTCCAGCAGGCGTTTTTCGAGGTTGACGATCCAGTAGTCCGCGATCTGGGCCTTGGCGTAGAGGCTGCCTTTCGTCTTGCGGTCGTAGCGGAGCGTTGTCTCCGAGACTTCCACAATGAGGCGAGCAGTCGTCGGGTTCGGCTTGCCGAGGTGGGAGCGGACGGCGCCATCGACGACGGCAATGTCCGGATCGATGATGGAGAGGGGTGATAGGTCCAAGGACATTTGCACGCGGATCCAGAAGAGGACACCGAAGACCGCCGCCAGCGTTTCCCGACTCTTTTCGATGCTGATCGCGTGCAAATTGGACTGGGCGGCCATCTCGACGATCTCCCCTTCGATGAGTTCGATGCGCTGGCCCTCGAAGAAGCCGAGCTCGAGGAGGCGGTAGACTTCCTCCCCGGTCCAACGGTGGGGTTGGGGATCCGAGTAGAGCGCGGAAGGTCTTTCGAGCAGGTCGGTCGACATAGTTCGCTCCTGTCGTCTCGCAGCTTTCAGAATACGAAGGGGAGCAGAGCGATTGCAAGCGACTACGTCAGCTGCGCCGCGTGCAGCAGCGGCACGATCTTGGGTCGCGGCACCGCCACGGCTTCGACGCCGCCATGCCGCTGATAAAGCTGCGCGAAATTGAGGCGGAGGAAATCGAACAGGGCGGGGTCGGGCTTGGTGGCGAGGTACTCGCGCGCCAGCTTGGCCATGCCGCGGTCGTATTGCTTCTGGCTGTGGGTGTGCAGGTGGCAGCGGCCCTGGTGGCGGCGCAGGTCGCCGTCGAAGAGGGGGCCGATGTGATAAAGCTCGTGGAAGATGGTGATGAACTTGGCGTCGAAGTCCTGATCGAGGAAGCGCGGCAGGCAGAAGGTGACGAGGTAGAGGAACTCGCACTCGCCGTGGAAATAGCGTTGGACCTGGTAGAGGACGTTGCGGCGCGGGCGGGTGAGGGCGCCGCGGCGGAAGCGCAGAGGAGTGACGCGAGCTTGAAGGCCGTGCGGCTTGGCGTGCCGCGCCTGGAGGCCGCCGATGAGCAGGCGGTTGGCGTCGATGTGATTGAACTCGGAGCAGCGGCGGACGATGTCGTCGATGAGGCGGCGCAGATGGCCGGAGAAGTCGAAGGACTGGTCCCAGGGGCCGGTGGGAATCCACGTCGGCGCGGCAAGGACGGCGGGGAGGGTAGTCCGCTTGAGCGGCAAGATGAGGCGCGTGGGCAGCGGAGCGGCCGGGTCCCAGCGGAGGCTGAGCGGGGCGGGGACAAAAAGGGCAGGTGGGGATGACGTGGGCCGCATGCTTTTCTCTCTGTGCCGGTTGCCAGGATACCCGAGTCGGGGGGCGTTTACCAGGGGGTTCGCGCGTTTGTGGGACCTTCGCCGTGTCCGGCCAAGGCGACGGTGTCGAATCGATCTTGAGGGATTTCAGAGCGGTCGCGTTTTTTTTCTACAGGAGTGTAGCGGTTGAGCCGATAACAACAGATATTCGGCGTGAGAGGCGAGGTGAGAAGGGAAACGGCCATGAAGCGGAAGCTGTGGTTGGCGGCGCTGGGGCTGGGAATGCTGAGCGGCTGCCAGACGTGGGTGCCGGAAGCGGGGGTGACGATGCCCTCCCCGTATTATCTACGGCACACGCCGACGTACATACCGCCGTCGCCGCCGTTCCCGCTGTCGCGCGAACTGGATAGCTTGACGGACGCCGCCTCGCGTGCGGCCGCGGCGCCGGCCGGGGTGGCGCGCTAAGAGGCTGTTTTCAAAAACCGCGACTCTTTGAGGAGTCGCGTCCCCGTTTTGAACAGGCCCGCGGCGAGCAGGCGCGATCCTTCGCGAACGCGTCGGGTTTGAGTTGCCGGAGAGGCGCTCGAAAAATGAAGCCCGTCGAAGGCGCCGGTCTTTCTCTCATTTTCAATCGGCGCCAGGGGGCATAAGAATGTCCCTTGCCGCCGCGCATTTCTAATTTGCTTTTTTGGTTGCAGTTCTCGCCGGACCCGCTCTAAAATGAATATCCTCTGAAGGTTGTTCCTCAGCCAAGCGAGACGACCTCGCGTGCAACTTGGCGTTTCGCGGCGTGGGAGCTGAGAGATAAAGCCTTCGTGAGACTCGCCCTCGTGAGATTTTTCCGTAACGATCCCGCGGACCATGGTCTAGACTTGCGAGAAGGGTCTAGGCGACTCGCTTGGCGCCGGGATCAGGAAGATCGAGGTCGCTCTATGAAATTAAGCCTCGTGGTCATGAACGCGGGGAAAGCGTCGGGGCAGGTGATTCCGATCAACCTCGCCCAGTTCACCATTGGCCGTGATCCTCAGTGCAACCTTCGCCCGGCCAGCGCGCTCATCAGCAAGCGCCACTGCGCCCTGCTCGTCCGCGACGGCGAGGTGTTCCTGCGGGATTTCGACAGCACCAATGGCAGCAGCGTCAATGAGGAGCCGGTGAAAGGGGAAGTGGCCGTCAAGAACGGCGACGTCCTGAAGATCGGCCCCCTTCAGTTCAAAGTGGCGATCGAGGCGACCAAGGTCCAGCCGAAGGCGGGGGCGGCGACCAAGCCGACGCCGCAACCGCAGACGGTCCCGGAGGGGCTCAAGCCGACGAAGGCGTCGTCGGATACTGCGGCGGACGACGACATCGCCGCAATGCTCCTGTCGCTGCCGGGAGAGGAGACGAGCGAAGCGTCGACGGCGCTGGGAGAGCAAATCCCGAGCGGCAGCACCGTGATGGACATGATCCCGCCCAAGAACGAGGAAGGCAGAGCGGCCGAGACGGCGACGCCGGACCAGCAAGGCACGCCGAAACCGCAGAACAAGAAGGACGAGGCCAAACCGGACAAGAAGGCGGATCCGGCGCACGTGGCGGCGCGGGCCATCCTCGAGAAATACGCGCGGCGGGGCCGCAGCTAAGAAGCTCAAACTCCGAAGCTCGAGTCCAGGGTTGCGCTGACGCCGCCGGGATCAAGGATGACCGACCTTCCGTTCTCTGCCCCTTGCCTGACTCGTTTGCGCCGTCGCCTGCTCGCCTGGTTTGATCTTCATGCCCGGCCCCTTCCCTGGCGGCGTGACCGTTCCCCCTACTCCATCTGGATCAGCGAGGTGATGCTGCAGCAGACGCAGGTCGCCACGGTGATTCCGTACTTCGAACGCTTCTTAACGGCGTTTCCGAATCTGAAGACGCTTGCCGGCGCCGACGAGACCGACGTTCTGCGCCTGTGGCAGGGACTCGGTTACTATCGGCGGGCCCGCGACCTGTTGCGTGCGGCGCGGCTGCTGGTCGCGCGGTACGATGGCGCGTTTCCGGTTGAGCCGGCGGCGCTGGGAAGCCTGCCGGGGATGGGGCGCTACACGGTGAACGCGGTGCTCTCGCAGGCGTTCGACACGCGATTGCCGATCCTGGAGGCGAACAGCCGGCGCGTGCTGGCGCGGCTGGGCGGACTCGAAGCGGAGCCGGGCGCCTCGGAGAAGACGTTGTGGTCGTGGGCGGAGCAGCTGTTGCCGCGACGCCGTGCCGGGGACTTCAACCAGGCGTTGATGGAACTGGGCGCGACGGTGTGCTTCCCGCGGGAGCCAAACTGCGGCCGTTGCCCTTTGCGGGCCTTCTGCGTGGCTCATCGCGAGGGGAAACAAGCGACGATTCCGTCGCCGCCGAAGCGGGCGGCGGTGGAAGAGGTACGCGAGATAGCGCTCCTGATCCGCCGTGGGAAGAAATTTCTCTTCGTGCAAAGACCGTCGGAAGGCCGCTGGGCGAACATGTGGGAGTTTCCGCACGCGGTCTGGCCGGAGAACGAGGAACGCGCCGAAACCGGCCGGCGTTTGCTGCAAGCGCTGGGCATCGATGGTGAGATCGAGGAATCGTGGGGCGAACTGCGGCATGGCGTGACGCGCTTCCGCATCACGTTGCACGCGTTTTCCGCGCGTTATCGCGGCGGCGCGTTCCGCCCGGGACCGTATGTCGCGGCACGATGGTTGGCGCCGGAGGAGATCGAGGGGCAGCCGCTGAGCAGCCCGCAGCGAAGGTTGGCACGACTGTTGAAAGGGACGCGCCAAGGTCAGTTGTTCTGATCTTCCAAGGAGCCGCGGGCGCCGTAAGCGGCTTCCGCGCCGCTTACGGCGTGCGCGGCTCCTTGCATCACGCATCGCAGGCGCGACGATCTTCTATCCCTTTGGCGCGGCGCGGAAGGTGGTCGCGTCGTGGCGGCGGATGGCGACGCCGGGCCGAGCGTCGGGGCGTGGGCCCATGGTGTAGATGGCGAACTTGCCGGTGGTCGTCTCGGCGACGTACAGGGCGGCCTGTCCCGCGGTGACGGTCCCCGTCGTCATCATGAAATGGACATTCTGTTTGGGGGCGATGTCGAACTCGCGCACCAGGTCGACCTCGGCCCAGCTGATAATCTTGCCGGCGACCCGGTCGATCAGCGTGCCGAGCAGCTTGCCGGCGCGATAATCGAGGAGCCAGATGCCGTCGGTCGGCGCCACGAAGGAGACGGCGACGGGCCCGGTGCAAAGGATGTAGTCCTCGTAGCGGTCGTTCCCCGCCTGAGCCGGCTTGCTCGGCGCGAGAAAACCCCAGCAGGCGACGGCGCCGAGCGCCACGCCGATCAGCAGCCACATCACCCGGCTCGCGTCCTTCATGGCCCATCCTCCGTGATGACCTGGGCGGGCCATAGCATCCTTTCCGGCGCGGGACAACCCTGGATTGCCTGTGGCGTCCCCGGGCCGGTATGATCCCCCACCCGGCTGGGAGCCGGTTCTGGCCGCTGTCCCGGAAAGGATGACCCCATGCGTATTTCACCGCCGCGCCGCCTTACCCTGAGCGCCGCCGTCCTCGCTGTTTGCCTCGCCTTCCTCCCCTTCCTGTTCACCGCCTGCGAGCGGCCCGACGACATCGCCATATCCGCTCCCACCGGCGCCCATGAATACCTCTTCTGCTTCTGGAACGTCGAGAACTTTTTCGACGACAAGTACGACGGCCGCACCGGACCGGGGGACAAAGAGATGGACGGCTTCTTCGCCAACCATCCCGACATACTGAAACTGAAGCTCGATCATCTCAGCGACGCGCTGTTGAAGATGAACGGCGGCAAGGGGCCGGACATTCTCGCGATCTGCGAGGTGGAGAGCGTCCGCGCCGCGCAGCTTTTGCAGAAGGCTCTCAACGACCGCTTGAGCGATCCCGCCCTCCATTATCAACACGTCCTCATGAAGGAGATTACGGCGGGCCGGCACATCGCTCCCGCCATCCTGACGCGGCTGCCGGTGGTCGCGGATCGCACGCGCGTGCACGGCTCGCGGCTGCGCATCCTCGAAGGCCGCATCAAGGTGAACGAGCATGAACTCATCGTGCTCGCGTCCCACTGGACCTCGCGGCTGCGTTCCGAGGGGGGCGCCGGCCGGGACAAGTACGCCAACCAGCTTTACGGCGTGACCAACGCGATCTACAAGAGCAACCCCCAGGCGGATGTGCTCATCTGCGGCGACTTCAACGACACGCCGGAGGACGAGGCGGTCGTCAACCGCCTGCACGCGAGCGGCGATCGCAAGGCCGTTGTCGAGAGCAAGGAGACGCTGCGTCTGTTCAACCTCATGGCCGGCAAGGACGCGTCCAGCTTCGGCACGCACTACTACAGCGGCTGGGCCATCTTCGACCAGATCGTCGTCTCCCCCGGCATGCTCGACGGCGCCGGCTGGGCGGTCGAAGCCGATTCGCTGCAACCGATCCGCACGCTCACGAAGCCGGGCGACCGGATCGGCCGGCCGTGGCGTTTCGGCGGCGAGAAGGAGAAGGGGCCGCGCGGGTACAGCGATCATTTCCCGGTGACGGTGAAGCTGAGAGTGCAGTGAGGTTCACGTAGCGCCGCTCTCCTGGTATAGTCAATTCTGCTCCACCCGAGGGACAGAAAATGGTTATCGTCAACTTCCCGGACCGCGAGACGGAAAAGAAAGCGCTGGGCTTCTTGCTCGGGCGGTTCTCCGGAAGAGTCATCAAAGGCGGCGATTTCATCCTTCCGGAGGCGGCATTGGAAGCTCTCGCGGAAGCGAACTTTGTTTTCACCGTGAAGGGCAAAGCGACCTATGAGCACCAAATGGCGGCGCTACGAAGTGCTGGCGCCGCTTCGATTCAATGACGGGCGAAAGGTCCCGGAGGAGTGGCTCGGCGAAGCAATTTTCGAGATCATCGATCACTTTGGCGCGGTGAGCTTCGAAACGCAGCGAATCGAGGGACATTGGATGCACGAAGGAGTCCATTACAAGGACGACCTGTCCCGCATCCTCGTCGATCTTCCCGATACCCAGAAAAACCGGAAGTGGATGAAGGCGTTCAAGGCGAAGTGGAAGAAGCGGCTTGAACAGCTTGAGCTCTGGATGATCAGTTACCGGATCGATCTGGAGTAGTCTGGCTCTGAACGGAAAGAAAGGCGGGTTTTGGCCAGCACACGGACCTGCATATCGGCGGTCCCGTGAACTCGCCATCCCGCGCGAGTGCCAGCGACTCCGTGCTGCGATTGACTGACTCCGCCCATCGACTAGAATCCATATCTCGCGTGATTTACAGCTTGAGAACCTTCGATCCGAGAAGTTGACCGCCGTGTCCGATCCGCATGACAGCAGTGAAGGCAGCCGGCTGGAGAAGCTGCGCCGGTTGGAGGAGATGGGCGTCGACCCGTGGGGCGGCCGCTTCGATGGGCACACGCCTATCGGCGACGTCCTCAAGCTGCCCGGCGACAAGCCTGAAGGCGAACGGCCTCGGGTGCGCGTGGCGGGTCGCATCGTCCTGCGCCGCATCGGTGGCAAGATTCACTGGATCGATCTGTGGGACTGGTCGACCCCCTTGCGCGACGGCGAACGTGGCAAGATTCAGGTCATGCTCGGGCAGAAGCAGATCGGCGACGAAGGCTGGGCGCTGGCGCAGAACCTCGACCTCGGCGACCTGGTCGGCGTCGACGGGACGTTCGGCAAGACGCGGACCGGGGAGCCGACCATCTTCGCGGAGAAGCTGACGGTCCTCTCCAAGTCGCTGCAGCCGCACCCGGACAAGTGGGGCGGGATGCAGGACGTGGAGTTCCGCCTGCGGCATCGCTATCTCGACCTCGTCTACAACGCGGAGATGCTCGATCGCTCGCTCAAGCGCATCAAGATCATCCGCGCCATCCGCTCCTACCTCGATGGCCGCGGCTTCTGCGAGGTCGAGACGCCGACGCTGCACGCCATCGCCGGCGGCGCCGCGGCACGCCCGTTCGTCACGCACCACAACGCTCTCGACATCGACCTCTTTCTGCGCATCGCCCTGGAGCTGCACCTGAAACGCCTGCTGGTGGGCGGCATCGAGAAGGTCTACGAGATCGGCCGCGTCTTCCGCAACGAAGGCATCAGCCCGAAGCACAACCCCGAGTTCACGATGATGGAGCTGTACCAGGCGTACGGCGACTATCGTTCGATGATGGACGTCACCGAGGGGCTGATCGTGGCGGCGGTGAAGACGGTGAAGGGGCTGCCGGTCGACCAGGACGCGGCGGAGCGCTTGACGCTGCCCTACGGGGAGAAGACGATCGACTTCACGCCACCGTTTCAGCGTGCGTTGTATGCCGATCTGTTCAAACAATATGTCGGCGTGGCGCTGGATGACGTTCCGGGCGTCCACGAGAAAGCGGAGGCGGCCCACATCGCGCTGGGCCTCAAGGACGAAAAGACGGGGACGGTCACGATCAAGGAGCATGACGTCCTCGTACACGAGCTGTTCGAGCACAAGGTGGAGAGCCACCTGCTCGGCCCCGTGTTCGTTCACGACTACCCGGCCAAGCTCTGCCCGCTGACGAAGCGCAAGGCCGGCAACCCGAACATCGCCGAGCGCTTCGAGCTTTACATCAACGGCATGGAGCTGGCGAACGCATACACCGAACTGAACGACCCGATCACACAGGAGGCGACGTTCCGGCAGCAGCTCGCGGGGCTGGCGGAAGAGGACTCGATGGCGAAGATGGATGACGATTTTGTCCGCGCGCTAAGACACGCGATGCCCCCGGCTGGCGGCTTGGGCATTGGTATTGATAGACTTGTGATGTTATTGACGAACACGCAAACGATACGGGATGTAATCTTGTTCCCGTTGTTACGCCCGCACTGACGTTTAGCCGCGGTTCGGAGAACCGCGTGGGACGCTGTCCGCCCCGGTTCCGCGAACTGGGGCTAAACGGAAAGGAAGCCCGATGTACAAACTCCTCCTCTGCTGGCGCTATCTCAAGACTCGCTATCTGGCGATCGCGTGCATCATCAGCGTGATGCTCGGCGTCGCCACGCTCATCGTCGTCAACTCCGTGATGAGCGGGTTCTCGACGAAGCTGCGCGACCGGTTGCACGGCTTGCTCTCGGACATGGTCGTCGAATCGTGGGGCATGGAGGGCTTCGACGATCCGCAAGGCAAGATGGCGCAGATTCGCCGCGATCCATTCCTCGGGCCGCGCGTGGTGGCGATGACGGCGACGCAGGAAGTCGCGGCCATGATCCAGGTGGAGGGGGGACGGGCCCGGCCGGTGCGCGTGATCGGCGTGGAGCCGGAGGGACGCAGCGCCATCGGCGGCTTCAAGGAGTATCTGGAGCGACAGAAGGACGCGCCCGTCGTCTCGTTCGAGCTTTCGCAGGAGCAGAAGGAGGCGTATCAGAGGCGCGAGCGGCTGCTTCTGGAGATGCACGAGCGGGAGATGCGCATGCGAATGTCGCCGCTGGGGGCGCCGCTCGGGGAGGGGGAGTTGCCGCCTCCGGCGCCGACGCCGGCTCCCGTCGACGAGAAAGGGGAGATGAGCGTGCCGTGCGGTGTGATCGTCGGGCACATCATGGCGCACCTGCGCCGGAAAGACGAGAACGGAGTCGAGCAGGACATCCCCCATCTGAAGGTGGGCGAGTCGATCGTGCTGACGACGATCAGCGGCCAGAAGATGCAGCCGGTGGCGGCGCGGTTCGTGGTCATCGATTATTTCAAGTCGGGCATGAGCGACTACGACAACGGCATCGTCTTCGTGCCGCTCTCCTATCTGCAACACCTGCGCACGACGCCGGACAACGTGACCAGCATCCAGATCAAGCTGAAGGATTACAGCAACGCCGAGGAAGTGAAGCAGGTGAAAGCCGCGTTGCACAATCTGCTGGCGCGGGACAACCCGTTTCTTCAGGTGGCCACCTGGGAAGACAAGCAGGGGCCGCTGCTGGCGGCGATCGGCGTCGAGAAGAGCATCCTGAACATCCTCCTGTTTCTGATCGTGGGCGTGGCCGGCTTCAGCATCCTGGCGATCTTCACGATGATCGTGGCGGAGAAGACGCGCGACATCGGCATCCTGAAGGCGCTCGGCGCCTCCAATGGGGGCGTCATGAAGATCTTCCTGGGCTATGGCCTCTTGCTCGGGCTGGTCGGCGCCGCGCTGGGATCGGCCATTGGCCTGGCGATCACGCGGAACATCAACGAGGTGGAGCACTTTGTCAGCAAGGTCACCGGGCAGGAGGTGTTTCCGCGCGACATCTATTACTTCAAGGAGATTCCGACCGACACGCAAACGTCGATGGTGCTCTTCGTCAACCTGGGAGCCATAGGCATCGCGGTGGTGTTCAGCATTCTGCCGGCGCTGCGGGCGGCGTGGCTGCACCCGGTAAGGGCGCTCCGCTTCGAATAAATGCTCGTTCCCAGGCTCCGCCTGGGAACGCACTGGCGCCAGGCTCTGCCTGGAAGTAGAGCCGGGAGGCGGAGCCTCCGGGCGGCGCGTTCCCAGGCGGAGCCTGGGAACGAGAGGAGAAATGCCATGACCGATCAACCGCTTCTCTGGGCGACGGGTCTCAGGAAAAGCTATCGCAAGTACAAGCAAGAGATCGAGGTGCTGCGCGGCCTCGACATCGACGTTCACGAGGGGGAATTCCTCAGTGTCGTCGGCGCCTCCGGCAGCGGCAAGAGCACGATGCTCCACCTGCTCGGCGCTCTTGATAAGCCGGACGCGGGCGGCATCTACCTGGAAGGACGGCGCATCGACAACCTGTCCGGCGCCGAGCGCGATCAGCTCCGCAACCGCACCTTCGGCTTCATCTTCCAGTTCTACCACCTGCTGCCCGAACTATCAGCCCTCGAGAACGTGCTCGTGCCGCAGATGATCTCGCACGGCGTCTTCTCCTGGTTCGGCCGGCGCCGCGCTCTCAGAGAACGAGCGGCGGAGCTGCTCGACCGCGTCGGCCTGGGCCATCGTCTCAAGCACCGGCCGCGCGAGCTGTCGGGCGGCGAGTTGCAGCGCGCCGCCGTGGCGCGGGCGCTTATCAACCAACCGCGCATCCTGCTGGCGGACGAGCCGACGGGCAATCTCGACTCGGCGAACGGCGCCCACATCATGCGACTCCTGCGGGACTTGAACGAGCGCGACAAGCTGACCATCGTCATGGTCACGCACAACCAGGACCTGGCGCACGACACCGACCGCGTAGTCCGCATGACCGACGGCCAGCTCGAGAAGGAGCGGGCGCCCCATTACCCTTTCGCCGCGGCGGCTAGCGTTCCCGTAGAATGAATCTCGTTCCCAGGCTCCGCCTGGGAACGCGTGCCCGGAGGCTCCGCCTCCCGTTTCCCGTCTTAACGGCAGGCAGAGCCTGCTGCCAGTGCGGTCTCAGGCAGAGCCTGGGCCCGAGTAGTTGGGACCGAGGACCGTCATGACACCGCGCATCTACATCAACGGCAAACTCTACGACAAGCAGGACGCCAAGATCAGCGTCTACGACCACGGCCTGCTCTACGGTGACGGCGTCTTCGAGGGCATCCGCGTCTACGAAGGCAACATCTTCCGCCTGAAGAAACACGTCGACCGCCTGTTCGACAGCGCCAAGGCGATCCATCTCGAGATCCCGCTCAGCAAGGGGCAGATGGCGGAGGCGATCCGCTCGACGGTCGACGCGAACAAGAAGAAGAATGGCTACGTTCGCCCCATCGTCACCCGTGGCGCCGGCACGCTGGGGCTCGATCCGCGCAAGACGAGCGATCCGCAAGTCATCGTCATCGTCGACGACATCGCCCTCTATCCGCAGGAGCTTTACGATAGCGGGCTCGACATCATCACGGTCGCCACGATCCGCAATCACCCGGCGGCGCTCAATCCGCGCATCAAGTCGCTCAACTACCTCAACAACATCATGGCGAAGATCGAAGGCATCCAGGGCGGCTGCCTCGAAGCGCTGATGCTCAACCACAAGGGAGAGATCGCGGAGTGCACCGGCGACAACATCTTCCTGATCAAGAACAGCGTGCTCATGACGCCTTCGATCGACGCCGGCGTCCTGGAAGGCATCACGCGTGACGCCGTCATCGAGTTGGCGCGCAAGGCCGGCATCGAGGTGCGCGAGATGGCGCTCACCCGTCACGACGTGTTCGTCGCCGACGAGTGCTTCCTGACCGGGACGGCGGCCGAAGTCATCCCGGTTGTCCGCTGCGACAGCCGGGTCATCGGTGGCGGCAAGCCCGGGCCGATCACGAAGAAGCTACGCGAGGCGTATCAAAAGCTGACACGCGAGGAACGGGAGTGACCCTGAGCCACCGGGAGCCCGACCCTGGAGAGCCCATGGACAAGGCCTTCTTCAAACAGTCCTTCCTCGGCAAGTTTCAGGAAGCCTTTCACGCTGACGACCCGGGCGTAAGTCAGAAGGGGCAGGAGGCGGAAAACGTCGCTCTCGTCCGCCGCGCCTATGAAGCCATCGTCGACGGCGAGCCACAGGCTTTCGCGGCGCTCATGCACGAGAACATCAAGGCGGAGATCCTGGGGCCGGCGAGCGCGCCCATCGGTGGCAAATGGCAGGGACGCGAGGAGTTCCTGGCGGCCGTGGCCCGCAATCTCGCGATGTTCCAGCAGCAGCGGGTGAGGCTGGAGCAGCTGGTGGCGCAGGGGGACGTGGTCGTCGTCTTCGCCCATGAGCAGGGGCACTACCTCCCCGCCCGCCGGGACTACGCGCTGCGCTGGATCCAGTGCTTCATCGTTCGCGACGGGCAGATCGCGGAGTTCCGTGAGTACATGGACGGCGATCCGCCGTGGGCGTCGTAGGCGGGCGGACTTCGCCAGGGTCGGAACATCCTTCCGGCTTGCCCTCAGGCCCCAGGCGTGGTCGGCGGCCGATCCTCCTCGGCGGCGCCATCCATGCGAAATTGTTGCCAGATCATCGGCCTGGCGAAGGGCTCGATCTGGAGCATGACCGTGCCGTTCTGGAAGATGCGAACGCTCCCCGAGGATTGGCTGACGGCGACGGCGATGGCTCGCGTTCTCTTCGAGATGGCGGCGGCGGCCCAGTGACGGGTGCCAAGGCCCTTGGAGAGGGTGATGCCGTCGGCGGGAACGTCGATGTACATGCAGGCGGCCTCGGCGGCGCCGTCGCGCTGGATCACGATGGCGCCTTCCAGCTGCGCGATGTCCTTGATCTGCTCGCGGACACGGCGGTCGCGGATGTCGCGCTCCTCCCGGCTGTAGCCCCGGAAAGGATTGAAGTTCAGCGGCCGGCACATCGACAAGACCTTCTTCGTATCCCCGACGACGAACATGGTGCCCACCGGCTTGCCTTCGCGGCCTTCGCGGCCGATCGCGGTGGCGAGGTCGACGACGGCGCGGAGAACTTCGAGCGGGACATCGAGGTCGAGGCGACGGAGGTCCTGGGCGGAGAGGCGTTCGAGGTGCTCGCCAAGATGGATGACGCTGATGCTGTCGATCTGGTCATGCTGCTCCTCGACGCCGATGCCGTTGTAGAGGGCGACGACGTGGGCGCCGGCGCGCAGCTTCTCCTGGGCGACGGCTTCCAGCAAGGCGAGGCTCATCCGCTCCTGAATCGGTGTCGGGCCGGGGTCGATGTCAAGCGCCTGGACACGGCTATCCGCCTGCAAATGCTGCGACAGCGTCCGTCCCTGGGCGGCGACCAGGAGGCGCTCACCCGGCAGGACATCGAGGACCGCGTCCCAATCGAGGTCGGTTTCAGTCAGGAGAAGGATGGCGTCCGCGGGAAGTTCGTCGCTGAGCTGGCGGGCGGCCTTGAGCAGGACCTGAGTTTGCAGCGGTAACGCCATGACGCCGTGCTTGCGCGAGGACTGCGAATCCATCTACGGTTTGATTATTGTCTCACCATCCGCAAATGGAAGATGCAAACGGCAGAAAAGCGAAAAAATAAGGGCGGGAAAGGGTCGCGGCGAGGGACCTACGTCCGGCGCGCTTTTCCGGGCAGGAGCTTCGACCCTCAGCGCAGCACTCCGCCCAGCGCCGCCTTCGCCGCCAAATAGCCGCCCATCCCGTGTACTCCAGGCCCCGGCGGCGTCGCGGCCGAACAAATGAAGATCCTCGGGTTCGGCGTCGAATACGGTACCAACCGCACGGTCGGCCGCGTGAACGTCTGCCAGAGGTCCATGACGCCGCAGGCGATGTCGCCGCCGACATAATTCGCGTTGTGCCGCTCGAAGTCCGCCGGCGCACGCTGGGTCCGCGCGAGGATCAAGTCGCGAAAGCCGGGAGCGAAGCGCTCGACCTGGCTCTCGATTGCCGCGGTCATGTTCGCGGTCGAACCGGCCGGCACGTGGCAGTAGGCCCAGCCGGTGTGCCTGCCCGCCGGCGCCCGCGTCGGGTCAAAGAGGCTCTGCTGCGCGACCAGGACGTATGGCCTGTTCGGATGTTCGCCGCGCCACACCGCCTCCTCGCCAGCTGCGATCTCCTCGAACGTGCCCCCGAGGTGGACGGTTGCCGCCCGCGCACACGCCGCCGCTCTCCAGGGAATCGGCCCGGCCAGCGCCCAGTCGAGCTTGAAAACACCAGGCCCGTAGCGATAACGCTCCAACCTGCGCCGGAAGCGGAACGGCAGCCGGTCACCGCAGATGCGAGCCAGATTGCGCGGGGACGTGTCGAACAGGTACACCCGCGCCGGCGGCAGTTCACGCAACGACTCGACCCGCCAGCCCGACGTCAGTTCGCCGCCCAGCGATCGGAGCATTTCCGCCATCACATCGCTGATCCGCTGCGACCCGCCGCGCGGCAGCGGCCAACCGACCGCGTGCCCGGCGACTCCCAGCAGCAGGCCCACCGCCGACGTGAGCATCCGTTCCAGGGGAAGGATCGAGTGCGCCGCCACACCGGCGAAGAGCGCGCGGGCGTGGGGCCCCGAGAACCAGCGCCGCGCCAGCGTCGTCGCCGGCCAGATGGCCCGCAACCCGAAACGCGCCAGCAGGATCGGATGGCGCGGCGGCCGCAACGGTCCCAGCGTCTCGTCAAACAGTGAGGTCGCATTCCGGACGAGCGGCTCCATGAGCCGGCAATAAGCGTTGGCGTCGACGCCGAGGGTACGGCCCGTCGCCTCAATGGATCGCTCCATCACCGCGGCGGAGCCGTCATCCAACGGATGGGCAAGAGGCGCCGGCGGATGAATCCATTCCAGCCCGTATCGAGTCAAAGGAGCGATGTCGCGAAAGAACGGGGACGCAATGCCTAGCGGGTGAATCGCCGAGCAGATGTCGTGGATGAAGCCGGGCAGGGTCAGTTCCGCCGAACGGGCGCCGCCGCCCAGCGCTGGTTCCGCCTCGACTACCAGGACCGTGCGCCCCTTCCTCGCGATCGTAATCGCCGCCGCCAGCCCGTTCGGTCCCGAACCGATGACGACGGCGTCATACGTACGCCGCGCCAATGAGTCCCGTGCTACCTGGTTGCCGTGCATCACGCGGCTCTCTGTTCCTGAGTCACGCCTCGGGCATTCCGCTCCCAGTCCACCCACTGGTTCCCCATCCATCTACATCTACGGTACGATCATTGTGCCAGACGCGGCCAATGGAAGGCAAAGCCGGGAAAGGTCGAAACCGCTATTTCTCTCTGGCGGCGACGAGGGCGGTGGCGAGCCGAGGAGCGAAGCGGCGGGCGCCGCGCTCGGAGAGGTGATAGGAGTCGACGAAAAGGTCCTCGGGGAGCCAGGCGCGGGCGTCAACGTGTTTGATGGCGTAGGCGTGTTCGATGTCGCTCAGCAGGGCGTCGACCGTTCGCAGCGCCTCCGGCGTGTAGAGAGATCGCATCCCCGGCCCCTCCGGCATCCACAGCAAAACGCAGGGAACCTGGCGCTGCTTCAGGAGGCCCAGGAGTTCGTGTAGGGCCTGGAGGTTGGCGTGGCCGGGCTTGTAGACGCGGAGCGTGTCGCCGAAGACTTGGCGCGGTCGGTCGCGCGAGGCGTTGAGCTGCTCCGCGGCGATCTCGGGCAAGGCGAGCCAACCGCCCGCGGCCAGGGTGCCCCAGACATAGTCGCGCTCGACTGGGGGGACGAGGAAAGTCGCCCAGCGGTTGACGATAGCGCGGCGATGGCCGAAGGCGGGGACGAGGTTGCTGGTCCACCAGTCGCGATCCAGGTCGGCGGCGCCGCCGTAGCGCTGCAAGAAACGGACGTCGCGGCGCGACAGGAGATACGCCGGCCAGCGGGCGAGGTCGGCCGGGCGGTCGGGGGCGGTGAGCATCGGCGGGAAGAATTCGACGACGACGAGGTCGGGCCGCACGCCGCGGTCGAGCAGCCGGCGGACGAAGAGGAGCTGCGTGACCGGTCCCGCGCTGGGATGGCCGAGGTTGCACGCGGTCCAGGGGACGCCGGTGTCTCGACTCAGAACGTCTTCGAGGAGCGGAGCATGGCAGCCCACCAGCGTGAGAGAGGAACCGACGAAGACGACAGTTCGTCCGTGCATCCTCTTGTCAAAAGCAGCGACCCGGGCCTCGAAAGCCGGGTCGCGGAGTTCGGGCCACCCATACAAGACGAGCCAGGCGAAGGCGAGCTGAGTCAGAGCGAAAACGACGACGCCCCAACGCAGCGCGGAACGCCCACGATGACGCCGCCTCGCCGAAAGTCGTGTTCGCGCCGCTGGTTGCACCTGCGCTCCTCGCAAGGATCTGTGGCGGACCAATGAGAGCACCCTCTTCTTTAACCCTCCTTGGCCTTGATGGTCAATCGAGACCGAAAAACGCGTCTTGTCCGGAAACAGCGTTCTGACGGACAATAGCGAAGGAAGCCTTATCGCGGCAAAGGAGGCAAGACATGCAAGAGACGATCCTCCAATCGATCGGCAAGACGCCCCTGGTCCGTCTCCGCCGTGTCGCCGAAGGGCTCAAGGCCGGCGTTTACGCCAAGGTGGAATCGCAAAACCCCGGCGGCAGCATCAAGGACCGGGTCGCCCTCGCCATGGTGTCCGACGCCGAACGTCGCGGCCTTCTACGGCCTGGCGGGACCATCATCGAAGCGACCGCCGGCAATACGGGTGTCGGTCTCGCCATGATCGCCGCCGTGAAGGGCTATCGCTGCATCTTTGTCCTGCCGGACAAGATGAGTAGCGAAAAGATCAGCCTGCTCAAGGCGTATGGCGCCGAGGTCGTGATCACGCCCACCGCGGTCCCCCCGGATTCACCCGACAGCTACAACGGCGTCGCTGATCGGCTGGCGCGCGAGATCCCTGGTGGCTGGCGGCCCAACCAGTTCAGCAACCTCGCCAATCCCGAGGTCCATTATCGCCAGACCGGCTACGAAATCTGGGAGCAGACCGAGGGTCGCCTCACGGCGTTCGTCGCGGGCGTCGGTACCGGCGGCACCATCTCAGGTGTCGCCCGCTATCTCAAGGAACAGAATCCGGACGTGCGCATCATCGGAGCCGACCCGGAAGGCTCCGTCCTCTCCGGCGGATCGCCCAAACCGTGGAAGGTGGAGGGCATCGGCGAGGACTTCGTGCCCAAGACGTTCAACGGCCAGCTTGTCGACGAGTGGATCCGGATCACCGACGCCGAATCCTTCCAGATTGCCCGCGCGGTTGCCCGGCGCGAAGGCATTCTCCTCGGCGGATCGAGCGGCACGGCCGTTGCGGCGGCGCTGCACTACGCTCGTCGCCTCAACGGCGATCAGCTGGTCGTCGCCCTCTGTGCCGATACCGGCCGCAACTACCTCAGCAAGTTCTACGACGATCGCTGGCTCGCCGAGAACAAGCTACAAAAGACGGCCGAAGTCCCCCATTCCATCGGCGATCTGCTTCGGCAGCGCGGCTCCCGGCAACTCATGACCGTATCGCCGAAATCGACCGTGACGGAGGCGATCAAGTTGCTCGAGTCCGCCGGTTTCTCGCAGTTGCCGGTGCTGCAGGAAGGCAAGGCGGTCGGCAGCATTCAGGAGGTGACTCTGGCTCGCGTCCTGCACGACCTCAGTGATCCCGATCAGGTGACGGTGGGAGAAATCATGGCTCGTCCGCTACCGCAGCTGGAGACGACCATCCACCTGGACGAGGCTTACCGCCTGTTGATGGCCGGAAACACGGGCGTCCTGGTCGTACACGACGGAAAGGTGGTGGACATCGTCACGCGGATTGATCTGATCCACTATTGGAATCAGACACGTAGCCGATGACCTGGCTTGTGGCGGACGCCGTCTCGCCGATCCCGGGTTTTCTTCGCTTTTTTATCAAAAGTGATGAGTTTTTTTGGCGGACTATTGCCTTGGGCGATCCGCCGCCCTAAGATTTCTCTCCCGCCACGATTTTACCTGGCCGCAAGCCGCCGCATTTGCGAGTGCGACAGCTTCTGGCCAGTCGAGAGGGCGAGTCGGGCGGCGTGAGCCGTCGGAGATCGTCGGAAAGGCTGACCGGGCTAAACCTTGGCCTCCAAGGTTTTGTTCTTTGACAATTCGGTAGCGGTAAAGAAGTTGCCTCACGATTTCTATTGAAGGCGCTTCCAAGCTCGAGGGCTTCGAGTCGGCGTGCGAACGTCGATGAGGGGCGGAACCGGAGTCGGCGCGCAAGCGTCGAGCGAGGGGAACTCGGGCGGAAGGAGTGTTCTTTTGAGATCAGCTGAGAACTCAGCATGTCTGAGAAGTAGAGAACGTTACTCACCGTTCGCCGCTGGAAGCGGTTCCCACGTTTCCACGGAGCGTCGTCTCTCTGAGCAAGAGACGGGGAGCTAGCGAGAGCGCGATCGAAACGTTTAGCCGCGGTTCGCAGAACCGGGCGGGCGTGAAGTTGTGCAATCGCGAAGCGAACTCCGATAAGGCCCATGGATCGTTGCAAGGTTCAGGGGCCGGGCGAGCGGTTTGTGTAGCGGTCGCGGTGATGCCGACCGAGCGAAAGCGAGGGCGGGATCAATGCGGTCAAGCTACTAAGGGCGTGTGGGGGATGTCTTGGCGCCAGGAGGCGAAGAAGGGCGTGGAAGACTGCGATAAGCCCGGGGGATTGGTCAAACGCGAGTTGATCCCGGGGTACCCGAATGATCACACAGTGAATCCATAGCTGTGTGAAGCGAACCCAGCGAACTGAAACATCTAAGTAGCTGGAGGAAGAGAAAACAACCGTGACTCCGTCAGTAGCGGCGAGCGAAAGCGGAATAGCCCAAACCGGAGAGGCTTGCCTGTCCGGGGTTGTAGGACCGGTGTTTAGAAAGCAAGTACCTTAGCGGAACCGTCTGGAAAGTCGGACCATAGCGGGTGATAGTCCCGTACGCGAAAGGGGAAAGCGGACGATCCGGCTCCTGAGTAGGACTCGACACGTGGAAGCGAGTCTGAATCCGCGGGGTCCATCCCGCA
>JAXMAR010000001.1:0-351542 GCA_046350295.1 Gemmataceae bacterium | reverse complement strand
CTTGCCTTTTGCTTCTCCTTTCGATGCGACCCGAAAATCCGGCAGTTTTCCGTCACACGCAGCCACCCCCGGCCAAGAGGAAACGAGGCGTCGCACCGCCTCCGCGCCGATGGCTCGCACTCGGCGCCGCGCCCTCAAACGTGCCGGCCGGCTAACACCGGTTCGAGCCTTCATCACTACTCTTCACGGAGAATCCAATGTCTTCCTCGGTCCTCAGCCCACGACGACCCTTCAATTCCCACAGTAGCGCCCCGGACGCCGCGCCGGATCGGGAGGACGACAACGTCGAAGACCACGCGACCCGCGCCACTGCCGCGGCATTCGCCGACCCCGCGGTTCCGCGGACACGCCCGCCCCTGGGCCTGGTGGAGGCAATCCTCTGGGCGGCCGCGTTCTTTGTTCTCCACTGCATCCCCCCGCTCATCCTGGCATCGTCGGTGTGCGACGAACCGGACGGCCGCGAGCGTTTCTTCGCGTGCAGTCCTTACGCCATGCTGTGCGGCCAGATCATGGCGCTGGGCTTCGCCGTCTTCGCCCTGAGTGCCCGCGTCGGCTCGAACTGGACGCGCACGCTCAACCTGCGGCGCCCGCCCCTGGTCCCGACCCTGCTCGCCGTCCTGTGCCTCCCCGCCGTTTTTTTCCTCGCCGCCTGGCTCGTCCATCTGGCGACTCCTGCGCCCGACGCCGCGGGCCCGTCGGAGGTCGCTACCCTTGCCGGCTCCGCTTTGTGGTTCGGCCTCCTCGTCCACGCCGTGGGACCCGCCGTCAACGAGGAAGTCTTTTTCCGCGGCTTCCTCGGCCGCGGGCTCATCGGCCGCTACGGCGTAATCCCGGGCGTCCTGCTCACGTCCGTCCTCTTCGGCGTCTTTCACGCCAACGTTCCGCAAGCCATCCTGGGCCTGGTGATCGGCGCCTTCATGCACCTGGCCTACCTCGCGACCCGCTCCCTCTGGGTCCCCATGCTGCTCCACTTCCTCACCAACGCGCTTGTGCATCTCATGACGCGCTTCGCGTCGGTCACGGATGAGCCCCCGACGGCACACGAGTGGGTGTGGTTCGCTGTCGCGCTGGCGCTGACGGCGATCCCGGCGGGCTACGGTCTCTATCGCTACCGCGTTCGAGACGGCGCCACCGAAGGAGCAGCGTGAGCGCGGCAAGGGCCTCCAGGGATTTCTTGGAGGTCGTTCTTTGGTGTCGCATCATTGCGATGGGAACCGACCGCTGCGCAGACTCTGACTAGGCCAGCACATCCCGCGCCACCTGTCCCGGCGTCAGCGGGAACGGCCGGCCGGTGCGGTCGGTGAGGAGCGTCTCGGCATCGATGCCTAGGAGATGATACGTCGTCGCCAGGATGTCCTTCGGCGAGACGGGGCGTTCGGTGACCGTGCCGCCGATGCGGTCGGTGCGGCCGACGACCTGGCCGCGGGCGACGCCGCCGCCGGCCATGAGGATGGTGTAGGCTTGCGACCAGTGGTCGCGGCCGCCGCCGCGCGTGCTCTGGATTCGCGGCGTGCGGCCGTGCTCGCTCATGACGAGGACGAGAGTTTCGTCGAGCATGCCGCGGTCGTCGAGGTCGCTCAAGAGACCGTAAAGGGCCCGGTCGAGGCCGGGGCAGAGCTCGTTGCGCATGCGCGGGTAGTGTTCCCAGTGGGTGTCCCAACCGCTGCCGGCAAGGCCAAACTCGTCCCAGAAGACGGTGACGAACTTCGAGCCGGCTTCGACGAGGCGCCGCGCCGCGAGGCCGGCCTGGCCGAAAAGCGTGAAGCCGTACTGCTGACGTGTCGAGAGCGGCTCGCGGGTGACGTCGAGCGCTTCCTGGACGCGGGTGGAGCCGAGGAGATCGTACGCCATCGTGCGATAGCGGTCGAGGCTGCGCGTGGCGTCGCTGGCGTCGACGCGGCGCCGTGCGTCGTCGAACTGCTCGAGCAGCGAGCGGCGGCGGTCGAGACGGTCGAGCGTCAGGTTGGTTCCGACTTCGGTGGTCGCCGCGAGCTCGAAGCGGCTCTCTGGCGTGATTCCGACATAAGGCTCGCCCGCCTCCCAGACCTGGTCGGTCAGCGTCTTCTTGATAGTGCGGTTCGCCTCACCGCGGAACTCGGTCCAGAGTGGGTTGTAGCCGCCGCCGAGAAACGCCGCGTAGGGGCCGGCACGCGGCACTTCGCCGACGCGCCGACTGCTGAACGGGAACGGCAGAGCGATGTTGGCGGGAACGTCGCGCCGACGTCCGGCGGCCGGGCCGTTGCGCTCGACGTAGTCGACGACGGAGCCGACGAAGGGCCAGTGCCGGCCGTCGCGGGGGCTCAGCTCCATGGCGACATCGATGGCCGGAATGCCGGTGGTGGCGTAAGCGACGCCGTGGATCGGATACGGGTGCGTCATGGAGCGAACGACGGTGACCTTGTCCATGACACGAGCCATGTTCGGAAACAGCTCGCAGACGTCGCAGCCGGGAAGCCGGGAGCGGATGCCGCCGAGTTCGCCGCGGATTTCAGCGGGGGCGTCGAGCTTGAGGTCGCACCACTCCAGCTGGCTCGGGGAGCCGTAAAGGAAGAGAAGGATGCAATGCTTGGCTTGACCGAAGCGTGGCAGAGCCGCGTGGGCCGGCGCCGCAGCTTGTACTTCGCGGATCCTGAAGTAGTTGTCCAGGCCGAGGCCGAGGGCGCCCAGGCCGCCGGCAATGAGGAAATCGCGGCGCGAGACGCCGTCGCAGAGTCTTTTCGGAGAGCCGAGGATGCGCAGCATGGAAACGCCCTGGCGGGTGGGATATTGGACATCGTACTCCTCTGCGGCTAGGGAGGGCAAGACAATAATCGTCCACGTCGTGACAATGCCTGAAGGACTTCGTTTTCGAGGGCCGATCGAATGGAGAATGAAACCGTGACAACAGGCGGCGGACCGAACGAAAACCCCGGCGTATTGACCGAGAAGCAGCGTGCGACGTTCCGATCGGCGGGCTTGTGGATGGCCATCATTGGCTGGGCCGAGCTGCTCTTCGGGGCGGTGTCGGGACTCGTCTGGCTGCTTGGCGCACTCGGCGTGGCGTCCAACGAGGTCAGGCTCGCGCCGTCGGAGGGGAGTTTCCTGGTCCTCCAGGTAGTTGGGTCGATAGTCATCGGTGGCCTCACGCTGATCGCCGCCCGCTCATTCCGCCGGGCGGGGCGCGAGGCGGACGCCGGCCTGCCCACCGTGACGGCCGCGGTCGCGGATCTGGCGGAGTTGTACGAGCGGCAAGTGTGGGTCGGTTTCGCGCTCCTCCTGATCGTGATCGGAGGCGCGCTGGCCAAATGGTGAAGGAAGCGCCGAAGATGGTGGGCGTCGAAGCTCAAGCCAAGCCCAAGCCTGGACGCTCACCTTTTCGGATCATTGTCCCTTGTACGGGAAGTCGTTGTCCGCCAAGAAGCCGAGGTCGTACTGCGTCATCGCGGCGTTGAACCCCGGCGTGACGAACGCCGGAATCGAGACGGTGGCCGGCTGCATGTTGTCGACGTGGCCGTCGGCAAAAGCGACATTGGCCGTCTTGGTAAAGCGGAAGTGAGTGAGCTGGAAGCCGCCGAAGCCGAAGGGGCTCGGCGTCTGGAAGTCGCTCGGGGCCTTGAAGTAGCCGCCGAAGGGCTCCTGCAGCGCGCCGCTCGAGGTGACGAAGGTCGTTTCCGTGAAGAGGTAGACCTGGCTGGTCGGGAGGATGACCAGCTTCTTGCTCGACATGTAGTAGTTGTAGGCATAGCCCGCGGTCAGGCCGGCATAGACCGGGGCGATCGGATAGGTGTCGAACTTCGGGCAGCGCGTGACCTGCGTGTTGTTCTCGTAGTAGGGCGTCAGGATGCCCTTGGCCGGGTCGGTCGAGACGACGGCAAAGGGGGGTACAGTCTGCGACACGGTGTAGCCGAACCAGTAACGTCCCTGCGGCCAGGTGACGGCGTTGTCGACGGCCGGGGGGAGCTTCTTGTTGGCCGATTCGTAGCTGTGGGAGGCGAGGGCGAGCTGGCGGAGGTTGTTGACTCCCTGCGTGCGGGCCGCGGCTTCGCGGACTTTCTGCACGGCTGGGACGAGCAACGCGATCAGGATCGCAATGATGGCGATCACGACCAGCAGCTCGATGAGGGTGAAGGCATGGGGCGCGCGCGAGCGCCGCGCTGAGAGAGGCATGGTCCGATCCTTTCTGCCGGGCCGGGCATGGGGAGATCGGCCAACCCAACGGCGCGGATCCAAAGGCGGAACGCCATGCCGTCGGACGCTTGAGGCCGAAGCTCCGTGACACGGTTCGACAGGCAGGTCTTCTGGCTCACGGCTCGTCTGGTCCCGGACTGCCTTCCCGAAACCGGGCCGGTTTCAGTGGCGTTCGTGGTCCGGGCCCTGGCCGATTACAGCGGCGGCCCCGCTACGGATTCACACCGTATTCCCTCTTCGCCCATCCCCAATCAGCCGGGGTGGGACCTGTCGATGAACGCAGAGCATGATAAGGAGACTCGCGGGGTTGGCCAGGGGCGAACGTTCAACGCGCGAGCAAGCGGTCGACCGCCCAGCACCCGCGCACATGAGGCCCGGGCGAATCCAGGTGGTCCAGCAGTTCTTGGTCCGAATATCCCGCGTACCGAAGACGGGCCGCGATCTCGGGCAGCTGATCGAACAGGCGGCGCTCGTAGATCTGCTCGGCGAGAGTGACAATCTCGGGGTTGGACGGCGAAATCCGCTGCGCGTCATGCGGCGCAAACGGGTTCACGATGTCGCGCAACAGCGCGGCCTGGGCCGCGCGTTCATGAGGGAAAATGACGCAGCGCACCAGCCCCGCCGTGTCATCCGTGTCCTCCTCCGTGGTTGCAGCACACCCGGCCGCCTCTGCCGCCTCCAGCGCCGCCTGACGATAGTCCCACCGGGCGTCGACCCACGCCGAATAGGCGACCGCGAAGAAGACCGATGGGAACTCGTAGGAAGCCTCGGTCTCGTCGTGCGCGTTCAGGGCGTTGATCAACTCCGCCATGCTCGCCCGCTCATCGGCGAACCGCTCCACGGCCTCGACCGCTTGCCGGCTCCGCTCATCCGTCAGCAGGCGCCAGATCCGCCGGCAGCAAGCGACCGCGAAGAGCCGGGCTTTGCGCTCCGACAGCTTACCTTGCTGGTGAAGCCAGGCAAGCATTGGTGAAGGGTCTGATTGGGTCAACCAGTCTTGGTCGGTCACAACCTGCGTCTCCCCGAGCGCGACGCGGAACTGCAACTGCCGGACGTCCTGCCGGGCTTCAGCGCGAAGATAGCCGCCTTTTTCGAGTAGGCGGGTAATGTGCGAAGACCACGTTGCTAACCGACCTTTTCTTCCAAGTTGACAGACCCGTTCGAGGTTACGGGAGGCGCGGGCTGCACGCGGCTTCGCTCGTAGGCGTCGATCTCCGCCTGAAGAGCGGCGATCTGGTCGACGTAGCCTTCGGCGAAGACTTCGTAATTGCGCGGGTTGAGCGGCTCGACACGCGCGCGTAGCGAGGCGAGCGCTTTCTCGATGTGGCCGAGTTGCTCGCGAACGAACGCCAACTCGTCGTCGTTTCTGATCATAGCCGGATCCGCGCAAGGCCCTTTCGAACGTCGATGGGCCAGTCAAATCGTTCACGCCACTTGAGGTTGATCCCGCTGAAGAACGCGACCCACTCCTCTTCGTCCACCGAGCCTTCACCAACCACCACTATCTCCAGTCCATATTCCTGCTTCACTCGCCGCTTGGACACGAGGTTGTATTGATATGGTGGCAGTTCAGCGCTGACATCCCACTTCTCAGGAAGGGTCAGTATCAGGTCAATGTCCTCCGGCTCTGCGACGCACCCCATTACAAAGCTGCCGTCCAGGATAACGCTTGTCACCAATCCGTAACGGCGAAGCTCCGCGACATACTCCCGTAGCTTGCCGAGCAGAGTCAGGCGGCGATCGCTCCGATCGAATCGGCCGAATAACTCTGCAACCTCGTCCAGAGACGCTTCGTGAATGCCGGGGACAGCAACTGTCGGTCGTTCAGGGCGAGCGCCATTACCTTCGATTTTACCCTGCCGGACGAAGGCTTGTCCATCTGGATCGCCGGGCTCCCGCCTTGCCTTTGCCCCCCTCGACCGTAACAAAAGTAGAGCCTCTCCTCCACGATTCGCCGACAGCGAAAGGCCGCCGATGCCCCTTGGTTATCTAGCGCTGGTGCTGCACGCCCACCTCCCCTTCGTCCGACACCCGGAGTACGACGACTTCCTCGAGGAGGACTGGTTCTACGAGGCCATCACCGAGACCTACATCCCTCTCCTCGAGATGATGGATGGCCTCGAACGCGACGGCTGCGACTGGCGGCTCACCATGTCCGTGACGCCGACGCTCGCCGCCATGCTCGCCGATCCGCTCCTGCAATACCGCTACGTCCGCCACATCGACAACCTCATCACCCTCTCGCGCAAGGAGATCGACCGCACCCGCTGGCAGCCCGAGTTCAACCACCTCGCCCACATGTACCACTCCCGCTTCTGCCGGGCCCGCGAGGTCTTCGTCAACCAGTATCAGAACAACCTCATCAACGGCTTCCGCCGCTTCTTCCAGTCCGGCAAGCTCGAGATCATCACCTGCGGCGCCACCCACGGCTTCCTCCCCCTCATGGAAGTCAACAAGAACGCCGTCCGCGCCCAGGTCGAGATCGGCTGTCGCGAGTTCGAGCGCCATTTCGGCAAGCGGCCGCAGGGCATCTGGCTCCCCGAGTGCGGCTACACCCCGGGCGTCGACGAGATCCTGCGCGACGCCGGCATCCGCTACTTCTTCGTCGATACCCATGGCGTCCTCTACGCCGAGCCAAGGCCGCGCTACGGCGTCTACGCCCCGATCCTCTGCCCCAAGAGCGGCGTGGCGGCGGTGGCGCGCGACACCGAGTCGTCCAAGCAAGTTTGGAGCGCCATCGAAGGCTACCCCGGCGACTACATCTATCGCGAGTTCTACCGCGACGTCGGCTTCGACCTCGACTACGAATACCTCAAGCCCCACCTGCACCAGAGCGGCATCCGCTCGAACCTAGGCATCAAGTACTACCAGATCACCGGCCGCGGCAACGACCAAAAGGCGCCCTACGACCCGCACGCCGCCCTCGACAAAGCCGCCGAGCACGCCGGCAACTTCATGTTCAACCGCGAGAAGCAGGTCGAATGGCTTGCCGGCTCGATGGACCGACCCTCCCTCATCACCGCCCCGTACGACGCCGAGCTGTTCGGCCACTGGTGGTTCGAAGGCCCCGACTGGCTCAACTTCCTGTTCCGCAAGATGCACTGGGACCAGCAGACGGTGAAGACCATCACCATCCCGGAATATCTGGACCGCCACAAGCGCATCCAGGTGACGCAGCCCTCCTTCTCGAGCTGGGGCTACAAGGGCTACTGCGAAGTGTGGCTGGAAGGCTCCAACGACTGGATCTATCGCCACCTGCACGAAGGGGCCGACCGCATGGTCGAATTGGCCCGCCAGCACCAAGACAACGGCAGCGGCCTCAAACGCCGCGCCTTGAACCAGGCCGCGCGCGAGCTACTCCTGGCCCAATCGAGTGACTGGGCCTTCATCATGAAGACCGGCACGATGGTCGAGTACGCCAATCAACGGACGCGCGTTCACGTCCTCAATTTCCACCACCTTTACGAGCAGATCCGCGGCAACGAAATCGACGAGTCCTGGCTAAGCCAGATCGAGCGGCGGCACAACCTCTTCCCCGAGATCGATTACCGGGTGTACGCCTAGGAACCTGGACCAGGATCAACTCTGTTCCTCGAACGAGCGGCATCATGGATTTCACCAGCGGCGGTACCTGGGCTTTCCTGTACCTCGCCTCCGAATGGGTGATCCGCATCATCATGGTCGTGGTCGTTCCCTTCCGCCGCTCGCCCGAGGCGGCCAAGGGTTGGCTGCTCCTCGTCTTCTTCCTCCCCTTGCCCGCCCTCGTGCTCTACTGGCTCATCGGCCGCCCGACCTTCCCGGCCTGGCGGCATGAGCGCTTCACTCGCCTGCCCGACGCCTTCGCCGGGGTCCGGGCGCGGCTCGCCGACGACTTGCGCCGCGAGCGCCCCGACCTGCCCGCAAACCTGGCCCAGGCGGCCACGCTCGCGCAGAACCTCGGCCATCTGGCGCCGCTGCGGGGCAACACCGTCGAGCTGCTGCCGGAGTACGACGCCTCGATCGACCGCCTGGTCGCGGACATCGATCAGGCGCGCGACCATGCCCATCTGCTCTACTACATCTTCGCGGATGATGCGACCGCCCAAAAGGTCATCGACGCCCTGGGCCGGGCCGTCGCCCGCGGCGTCACTTGCCGGGTCCTCCTCGACGCGCTGGGCTCGCGCCATTGGGCGAAATCGACGCTGGCGAAGCTCGCCGCCGTCGGCGTCGCGGCCCACCGCGTCCTGCCCGTCGCCTTCTTTCGCCGGCATTCCGCCCGCGCCGACCTGCGCAACCATCGCAAGATCGCCGTCATCGACGGCCGCGTCGGCTACACCGGCTCGCAGAACCTCGTCTACTCGGCGTTCAAGCCCGGCATCACCTATCAAGAAATGGTCGTCCGCGTCACCGGCCCCGTGGTGCTTGAACTGCAAGCGGTCTTCGCCGGCGACTGGTTCATGGAGACCGAGGAAGCGCTCACCGGCGCCGACCTCTTCCCGCCGCCCGAGGACGCCGGCCCCGTGATCGCCCAGCTTCTCCCCAGCGGTCCCGACTATCCGACCACGAGCGTGCAGCGCCTGATCGTCGCCCTGATCCATGGCGCCCGGGAGCGCGTCGTCCTCACCACCCCCTATTTCATCCCCGACGACGCTTTGATCCAGGCGCTCGAGACGGCGGTGCTGCGCGGCGTCGAGGTCCACCTCACGGTTTCCAAGATTGCCGACCAGCTTCTCGTCAGCCTGGCGCAGCGGTCGTACTACACGCAGCTCTTGAACTGCGGCGTGAAGATTCATCTCTTCCGCGACAAGTTCCTCCACGCCAAGCACCTGAGCATCGACGGGGCGCTCTGCCTCATCGGCTCGAGCAACCTCGACATGCGCTCGTTCACCCTGAACGCCGAGGCGAGCCTGCTCGTCTACGACGCCGGCGTCACGGCCCGCCTCCGCGCCGAGCAAGAGCGCAACTGGTCCAACTGCGACCTGCTCGTTCTGGAAACATGGGAGAAGCGGCGGCTCGCCTCGAAAGTGTGCGAGAACCTGGCCCGCCTGGTCGGCCCGCTGCTGTAGTTGGCGGGCGCATGTCGCTGCCAAAGCGCTGCGGCTGGCAACACCGGAAAAGTTTGACGACTTTGCGGCTTTTGCGGACGGGTGGGCGCGACGAAACCGCGCGGCGCCTTACCTTGGGAGACGTATGCCTTCCTTTCCGTTCTGCCGCCAACGGTATCTCCTCTTTGGCGCGATTCGCTTTCAGCCCGACCGCGGACGGTCCGATAGACCGATGGGATCACACCCTGTCCCACATCTCCTATTCGGAAGGATTCCAATGCGCTGGCTCTGCGCTCTTTTCGCCGCCGCCGTGGCTTCTCCGGTCGTCTCCGCTCAGGAATCGGCCACCATCAAGCGAACGCTGCCAGAGGCGCCTGTCCTCTGGGAAAGCAACGGCGCCTCGCCGTTCGCCTGCTCCGAACGCGGGCCGAGCAACCGCTTCGCCGGCAACCACAACTTCGATTGCTTCATAGGCTTCATGAGCGTTCCGCTGTTCAACATTGATCCGCGCGCCGTGACGGAGTTGTATCCCCTCACGGGCTACATGCATTCTTCGAGCAGCCGCGCCCTGCCGGACGCCGATATCTGGCTCCCCCCCGTGGCAGGGCTCACTGTCGCCTTGTCTGAGCGGCTGTCCGTCGGCATTTGCCAGGGGGGATACGCCATCGCCGACTTCAGCCGCAATGCGCCGGGAACGTTCCTTGACCGTGATGGCCGGTTGCGCAACCGCGCCGATTTCTCGGGGCAGCGCGAAGGCTGGCTGAACATCGCCGGCTTCGCCCAATACACGTTCTACGAGGACGTTCCCGGCCAGGCGCTTGCCACCGCTGGTCTCCGCTGGACAGCGCCCGTGGGATCGCAGGCGATTTTTCAGGGCATCGGCCCGGTGCGCCTTGCCCCCTACCTGACCGTGGGCAAAGCGTTTGGCAATGTCCACGTCCTGGCCACGGCAGGTTACGAGTTCCCAACCGGTTCGGGCGGAACCGACACAGACCTCTTCTACGGCTGCCTGCACATCGACCGCCAGTTCGACTGGCTCTACCCCCTCGTCGAGTTCAACTGGATCTACCACCGCACCGGCATCGTCGACGACCTGCCGACGCGCGGCGGCTTCGTCGACCTGAGTGGCTTCTCCGGCCAGGGCAACCTCGTGACGGTGGCTGTCGGCGCCAACGCGGTGCTGATCCGCAACAAGCTGGAACTGGGCGCGGTTTATTCGACGCCGATCGCGTCGACCCACGGCTTCGACTTCAACAGCGTACTCGTGAAGATGGTGATCCGGTTCTGAGCGGCGCTCTCGTTAGTGGATGATCAGAAACCCGTCTTCCGTCCCCACTACCGTCGGCAACCCCCAGACGGGAATACCGCCGTCGCGCCGGCCGCGCTCCGCCGTCGCCCTGCCCGCCTTGTCGTAGACCTGCCAGGCCAGAGCGCCGCCGCGGTTCCACCCGGCCCCTTCGGCCCAGACCAGGATCATCTCGCCTTTGCCGTTGAAGGCGACGGCCGGATGCTTGGCGCCCTTGCCGGGGCGCGGCGGCGTTTGCGGGGCGGCGTATTCGGCAGCGCCGGCCCTGAGCCGGCTGAAGAAGACTTCCCCCTCCGTGTCCCAGGCGGCGACGACGGCGTCCGGCCCGCGCGCAAACGACAGCGTACTCATGGGACAGGTGGCCGTCTTCCAGGGATGGACGCGGGCGCCGCTGAAGCGCTTGCCCGCATCGTTCGAGGCGAGAAGGTAAATGTCGCGGTCCTCGCCGCCGACCGCGGAGCGATAGAGAAAGTAGACGTTCTTGCCGTCCGCGAAGCCGCGCATGCCGCAGCAGCCGCAGGCGCCGGTCTTCGAGTCCCAGGCCGGCGTCTCGTCGCTGAAAGTCTTGCCCTCATCGCGTGAGACGGAGAGCCAGACGCAGCGCTCGGTCTCCCCCTTGACGCCCGTCGGGACGGAGTGCCAGGCGACGTAGACGTTCCCGGAGGCGTCGGCCGCGACCGTGCCGCCGCCGTCGAGAAAGGCGGTGTGATGCCGCATGTCGCGCTCCTTCTCGAATCCCGTCCCCTTGTCGTTGAGCCGGGTGTAAAGCATGGCGGCGCCGTCCTTGGAGGGCACGCTGCGGGAGCCGGACCATACGACGTGAACGCGACCGTCCTTGCCGATCGCCATCTGGCCGCCGCGGACACTACCGACAGCGACGGCGGCGCCAGACACGGTGTTCACCTTGGTCGGGGCGGAGAATCGGTCCGCTCCGGGTTCCTGGCGCACGTAGAACAGATCGCCGGCGGCGGGGTCCCCTTTGAAGTAGAGCAGGTGCAGGACGCCCTTGACGTCGCGGATGGCCTGCGGTTGGATGCCGCGGTCGGGGGTGCGCGTCAGCTTGACCTCGGCGGCGGCGAGGGAAGGCAGGAGGAGGGCGAGAAGAGCGGCGCGGCGGAGCATGATGGCGTTTCCTTGGACGGGGACCGCAACCATGTTCAGCGTCTGGCCAGGCCGACGCGGGCGTGGTTGTTTGAGCCCAGATGTGCGCAGGCGTTGTTGTACGTTTTTCGGGATGGAACGCGAGCAGCCGAGGCGTGTCCGGTGGCCGAACTTCGCCCCCAGATGGCGCCTCGCGCGACGCCCGCTTCGTTCACACACTGACGGAACTCTGACGACCTCGCCGCCGATCCTTCCCTTGCGAAAGACGACGGACCTGCCCGCAAACTCGACCAGGAACGACAGGGTGCGGCGCCACCAGACGCAGTAGACAACGCCCGCCGCGGCGAAGCCGCCGAGCAGCAAACAGACGGCCTGGATGTTGCGGGCATCGGCGATGCGTGGATCGAGTGGTGGCAGGAAGGCGACCAAGGCCTCCTGTTCTTCGACCCCCGGCAAGTCGTGCGGCACGGGCGTCGCTTCGGAAAGATAGCCGTGGATGGCGACGGCCTCGACGACCCAGACAGCGGCGGCGCAGGCGGCGACGCCTGCGAGAGCGAACGTCAAGTAGGTGAGCCGCTTCATGGTGAAGATCCCGGGCGCATGTTCTCTTGTAATGGCGCGGGGAGCGGCCGTCAATGGCGTGCCGGGCGGGCTTCGTGTCCACAGGGAAGGATAGCACTGGAACGCGAGAGGAGCGTCGGCTCACGCGCTGAGGACAGGCATTCTCCGGAAACAGGGGGATTGAGCCAAGACGGCAAAAGGGGGCTGACTGGCTCCTGCGGACCTTCCGGCATGAGTTTGCCTCACTTTTCCATCTTGTCGCGGCGCCGGCGAGCCTCAGAAACTGGTCTGGTTTTGCGCGTCCGCCCTGACGTATACACGGACTCCTAGCCGATAGAGGACACAAAAGCCCAGACCCCTCGGACGGGGCGCCCAAGGAAGGGAAGAGCATGTCCGCACGGATTCACCCCACCGCTGTGGTCTCCAAGGAAGCGGAGCTGGCGGACGATGTCGAGATCGGGGCGTACGCCGTCATCGAAGGCAAGGTCCGCGTGGGCCGGGGGACCATCCTCCGCCCCGCGTCCTACCTCTATGGCCCGCTCACGATGGGGGAAGGCAACCTCGTCTGCACCGGCGCCGTGCTGGGCGAGAAGCCGCAGCACGTGAAGTATCAGAACGAGCCGACCAGCCTGGAGATCGGCGACCACAACATCTTCCGCGAGCACGTGACCATACATCGCGGCACGACCCACAGCTGGAAGACGGTCATCGGCAGCCACAACTTCTTCATGGTCCATTGCCACATCGCCCACGACTGCGTCGTCGGCAGCCGCTGCGTCTTCGTCAACGGCTGCATGCTCGGCGGCCACTGCCAGGTGAGCGATCAGGTTTACATCTCCGCCAACAGCGGCGTGCACCAGTTTTGCCGCATCGGCCGATTGGCGCTCTTGAGCGGAATGTCCGCGCTGACGACGGATATGCCCCCCTTCGTCATCCAGCAAGGTCACAACACGGTGAGCGGCCTGAACCTGATCGGTATGCGGCGCGCGGGGATGACGCACGCCCAGATCGACGAAGCCAAGCACGCCTTTCGCATCGTCTTCCGCGAGGGCCTGACGCTGCCGGTCGCTCTGCTCGAAAAGGAGATGCTGCCGCCGTAAGCGCGGGAGATGCTCGACTTCATGCACGGCAACAGCCGAGGCCTGGGTTCGATGCAGCCGGTTCCGGGCGGATGCGGCCTGAGGGGTTTTCCTGTCTTTGGCTCAGCGCTCCATTAACACAAGAGACAACAAGAAGACCAAGCCAGCGGTTGCTGCGCATGACAACGCCACAAGGAAAACCACCAGCGTGGCCGTGGAGCGCCGGACGAGCCAAACCACCGCCGCAAGGACGGTGGCGGCGAGAAGGGCTCCGCCGATCCAGGCGGAGAGTAACCCGGCCGTCCACCAGAAAGGGTCCAGGTTTTCCATCGAGACGCCATACGGTTTGTTGGCAGTCTCACTTCCCGTCGAACGATTCCCGGTCAAACCTTCTGCTCACTCTTTCCTACCCCCAGTCCATCCGCCACGCGGTTGATGAAGTTGAACCAGCTGGCGATCAGGTTGATCTGCAGGATGGCCCGGTCGTCGAAGCCGACGCAGCGCAGGGCGTCGACGTCGCCCTGCGTCATGCGCGCCGGTTCGCGCGTCAGCTTGGCGACGTAATCGCATATCGCCCGGTCCGCTTCGTTCAGCGGAGCGCGGCGATAGTCCTCGCGCACGGCGTTCACCAGCTCCTCGTCCAGCGACACGCGCCGGAGAAACTCGGCGTGGCTCTCCACTCAGTAGAAACAGCGGTTGAGGGCCGACACGAGCGCCGCGATCAGTTCCTGCTGCCGGCGCGTCAGCGGCAACTCCGGGCTCATGATGGCGCCGAACGTGCCGAACGAATGCCTCAACGCCTCCGGGATCAGGCTATGGGAGGCTACGACGCGCTCGGCCGTGCCGTCGGGCCGGATCAGGGCGGGGACGGGTTCGGCGTATTCGGGCGGGCAGCCGGCCAGGGCCTGTTGATAGGCGTCGAGCAGGGCGCCGCTGGCGTTCTGCGGGGGAATGGTTTTGATCCAGGCCATGCCTCGCTCCGAATCTGTCTAAAGTCGGAGCCGGAAGCGTAAGCGACGGTTGCCCGTCGCTTACGCTTCCGGCTTTGTTTTCACAGTAGCCCAGGTCCAGTGGCGGTCGCTGGTTTGCGTCACGTGGTCCGGGTTCAAGCCCAGCGCGGCGACCATGGCGCGGATTTCTTCGAGCGTCAGGGCGGCGTGCAGAGAGTCGCCGAACATCTTCTGTTGGTGGTCGTTCGCGTCTCCCGCATAGGTTCGGACGAGGTGGCGAAGCGCTTCCAACGAATCGGGGCGCAACAGGTCGCGGATGAAGATGACCCCACCGAACGCCGTCACACGCGCCACCTCCGCGAGCACGGCGGCCGGAGCGGGAATATGGTGCACGATGCTGTTAGACATGACGGCCGCGAAGGCGTGATCCGCGTAGGGGAGGCGCTTGGCGTCGATCTTTTCCAGGCGAATGCGCTCCGCGAGGCCGGCGCGGCGCACGTTCTCCTCGGCGACCGTCAGCATGTGGGCGGCGAGGTCGACAGCGACAACGCGCGCGGCCGGGCTCTGGCGGCATAGCTCGATGGGGATCTGCGCCGTGCCCGTGCCGAGGTCGAGGATAGCCGACGCGAGGGACGGCGTGAAGACGCGGAGGAAATCGGCGGCAAAAAGGCGGTTGACCTCGCCATGGTCCATGGCGTCGTAGTCCCGCGCCTCTTCGGGCGTGTCCATGACTTCGGGTTCAAGGACGCGCGGGAGCATGCTCGCTAGTTCTCCGCTTGCCGAGAGTTCGAGTTGCGGCCATCAGGCGCCGATCGTGGCTCGCAGTTTCACGGCCAACTTGGTCATGATGAGGGCGTCGATGCCCACGCCCTCTGCCGCGGCTTCGCGCTCCAAGGCGGCGTGTAGCGAGAGCGGCAAACGGACCAGGAGGTTCACCCCTCGCTTCGGTGTGGCGCCAACGATCAGGCCGAAGCGGCCCTGCGCCTTGGCAACCAATTCTTTGATCTCTTGTATTCCGGCGTGGCGACGAGGGCCTCACGTTCGGCCTGCGTGGGACAAGCTCGCGCGAGGAGCCCATCAACGGGATCGTAGAGGGCGTTGGACAGGTCAGCCCAGGATTCGGCGCCGCGAGCCAATTGTTCCGCGGCAAGCAGGAGTTCAGGCGGGTTCATTGGCCGTTTCCCTCATGTGCCGGTGGTAGGCGCCCTCGACCTCGCCGACTATCGTCCAGCCGCGAAAGGCGATGAAGATCTCGTCCTGCATCGCAGCAAGAATCTCTTGCGGAACAACCGAGCCGTCATTGAACGCGAGCGGCAGCAGAAGTGTCACCTTCTTGAGCATCGCCCCTCCATGGCTCTACTTGGCCCGCCGCGCCTTCAACACGCGCGGATGATTGGAGTAATCGCGCACCGTCGACGCCAACTCATAACCCGGGTAACTTGCGATCTTCTCGCGGGCCCGCTGTTCCTGCGGAGCGCCGATCTCGACGATGAGCCAGCCTGCCGCCGCCAAGTGTTTTCGCGCCCCGTCCACCAGGCGGTCGAAGACTTCGAACCCGCCGGGACCGCCATCCAGCGCCAGAATCGGCTCGTACTGCTTGACGCCGATCGGCAGCTTGTCCAAATCTTCGCGAGCGATGTACGGCGGGTTGCTCACGATGAAGTCGAATGTTTCGTCCGGTCCCAGGGGGGCGAACAGGTCGCCTTGGAGGAAGCGGACGCGGTCGGCGACGGCGTGTTTTTCGGCGTTGGCACGGGCCACCTTCAGGGCGTCCTCGCTCTTGTCGATTGTCGTCACCTGCGCCCGCGGCAACTGCTTCGCCAGCGTCACCGCCAGGTTTCCGGAGCCGGTTCCGATATCGAGGATGCGCGGCTGCTCCACGCCCTTGGCCAGCTTCAGGCATTCCATCACGACATGCTCGCTATCCGGCCGTGGGATCAGGACGGCCGGGGAGACCGTGAACTCCAGCCCGTAGAACTCTTTCTTGCCGACGAGATAGGCGACCGGACAGCCTTCGATGCGTTTGCGGATCAGCTCCTTGTAGCGCTGCCGCACGTCCGGGCTCGCTTCCTCGCCGTGCTTGATGCCGTAGAGGTCGATGCGGCGGCAGCCGGCGGCGTGCGCGAGCAAGACCTCGGCGTCGAGGCGCGGATACTCGCTCCCCTTCTCGACAAGGTGCTTGGCGGTCCAGTCCAGCAAAGCGCCGAGCGTCCATACTTGCGCGGTACTCACGCGTGCTCCCTTCAGCAATGGCAACGACGTCATTATACCGGCCCCCGCGGACCTGAGTCGAAGCCAACGATCCGGCCCCTGCTTTCGTCTATCCAATGAGCTCTCGCCACCGCCGACTTCGGCTACATTGGAGCTTCTATGGTCCGCAATCTTGCCGTGTTGACGCTCGCGACGTTTTCGGCTTCCTCTGCCGCGGCCGCTCCGCGCGTCGTCGTCCAGGATGTCCCTGACGCCTATCCGGCTCATCGCCGCTTCTCACCCGATGGCTCCCATGTCGCGCTCCTGGCCGGAACCTGGCGCCACCTGCTCGTCGTCATCGATCTGAACGCCAAGCAGGTGATTTACCAACGTCACATGCCGGACGTGATCGAATCGTTTGACTTTGACGCCGACAACCGCAGCCTGGGCTTCTGCGGCCAGCACGGGCTCTACTGGCTCGATCTCAAGAGCGGCGCCGTCGAGACGCTTGCTTCAGGTTCGTTTGCCGCCGTCGCCGTGCAGAGCGGCGGCGCTCTCGTCGCCGCCCTGGGACAGATCGACGACGACGACGACGCGCCGAGCGCGTTCGGCAGGATGCTCAGCCTGGGCGTCTTCGACCGCAAGGAAAGGGCCTGGAAATGGAAACGCTCCACGCCCATCGTCGTCGCCGGCGCTCTGGAATCGTGCATCGCCTTCGATGGCGATGAGGCCGTGGTTCGCGGTACCGGCGGCAACCCCTACTCGATGCTGCCGGTCATCTTTCCTGTCGACATGCGTCTGAACGTGAAGACCGGCGCCTGCGTGGTCGCCACGGGGCCCAGCACGGGCCGTTTCGGCTCGAAGCTCCCCAAGGGGGCAGCCGCCAAGCCGATTGTCAAGGTCGAGGCGGGCGTCAAGTGGGTTCATCTCGAGAAATACGAGCCGCCCAAGGCGCTCAAGGCGGCCGAGGGGAAGACGGCCAAGATGCTCGCCGAGGCGAAAACACAAGCCGTCTTCAAGGAACTGACCGTCAGCCAGCGCACCTCCCATCACTACACGCCGATCATGTCGCAAGTGACGAAGGACGATTTGCGGCTGGCGCTCCAGGCGCCGTCGGGCAAGGGCTTCGGCTCCAACCTGGCCGTCCTCACGATCCGCCGCGACGGCTCGACCAGCCTCGGCCCCACGCGCCCCGACAAGGAAGGTCGCCTCGGTCTGCGGCATCTTTTCTACAAGCGGGTGTTCGAGCCGCTGACCATTCGCGACCTGGACGGCAAGGAAGTCCTTTTCGAGTCGGACATCGGCGACCGGAAACGCCGCAATCTCTATTTCTTCGACGACGGCACGGCCGTCCTCGTCGACGGGAACGCGCTGTTTCACCGCCTGGGGGAGAAGAAGCCGGTCTGGCACTGGAGCGACACCGGAACCTGTCACACGCTCGTCACCGACGCCGGCGCGGAGCACTTCGCGATCTCCGGCGATCTGGGCAACGGGCGCGTCGTCGTCCTGCGAAAGAAAGACGGCGCCCTCGTCGGCAAGGCGCCGTCCATGGGCAACCCGTTCCTCGGCATGTCGCACGCGTTGAGCGCCGACGCGCGCGAGATCGCGCTCGTCCACGAGAATGAGTTGCTGGTCTTCGAGGCCGCCACCGCCAAGGAAATCGAGCGGGTCTCGTTGAAAGGCAAGGCGACTTATCCGCGTGTCTTCGCCTTCTCCGGCGACTGGCTCATCTCCGGCTACGACCACGCGCGAACCTACCACGTCAAGGCCGGCTTCGGCAAGCCGTTCCCGATTCGCGAAGTCATGCACGTTCAGGAGGTCCACGGCGCCAAGCGAAAACGCCTCGTGTTGCAGGACGGTCGCGGCCGTTGCCTGCTCATCGATCCCGACAAGGGGGACATCCTGGCCGACTGGATGGCGGGGGACGGCGGTTCGTCCGAAAGCCCTCCTTACAACACGCCACTGCCGGGAGGCGTTCTCCTCCGGAGTCTCGGCATTCGCGGCGAGGTCGATCTTCTGGACGCCGACGATGGACGGGTCGTGGCCCACGTTCATGTCATGCCTGTCGACAGCGGCGTCCTCGGGTATGTCATCTACACGGAGGATGGCCTCTGGGACGCCACGGCCGGCGCGGAGAAGTACGTGCTCTTGTTCAACGACGGGCGGGCCCTGACAAATAGGGAGCGCGACGCGCGGCGCGATGGAGCGGCGATCCGGCGGCGGATTGGAGCCGCCTTTGAATGAGGGCGTGCCGGGCCGCTCCTTGGGACAGCCGATGCTACATTACTTCCACGTTCTGGAGGGCGCCTTTTTCCACGACACTCTCCTGCCGGCGCGCATGCTCGCCTGCCGCCGGCGGAGATCCTTCGCGCTCCTGCGCAACCTCTTGCCTCATCTGCCGCTCGCCGCCGCAAACGACTCGATCCTCGTTCACTCCCTTGGCGCCGCCTACGACCGGCACGTCTTTCAGGCCGTCGTCGGCGAGACGCTGATCCTCACGGCCCTGGCAATGCCTCGCCTACCACTCGATCCGCGGACGCTTGCCGCGTTTCTCGCCCCGGAGTCCCTCGAACGGACCACCGGCGACCGAGGCGGTCTGGCGCCCATCCAACGTGCCTTTTTCGGCAGCCGCGATCTCCGCATCGGCTCCTACGTTCATCGCCCGCTCCACGTCGGCTGGAACGATGCGGACGATATGCGCTTCCTCGCCGAGTACCTCGACGCAGTCGACACGAGCAAGTGGAGCGCCGACGCGCTTCGGCCCATCGATCAACTGCGAACGGACGAGGATCGTGAGGAGGAACTCGCTCTCGCAAGCGAATGGTGGCCCGACTTCGTGGCGCTCTATGCAAAAGGCGTCGAGCGGGGATCGGTGATCGTCTGTGAAGAACCTTGACCGGCGGTCATTTCCCATGGAGCGCCGCGACCAGTTTCTCGACCTGCGCTCCGATCTCCGCGATCACCTCGGCGCCCGGCCGGCGCCCCATTTCCTCGAGCCTGCGGACGATGGCACTGCCGACGATCACGCCGTCCGCCGCCTCGCGCAGCAGCCGCACGTGCTCGGCCTTGCTGATGCCGAAGCCGACGCACAGGGGCAGCGGCGTCTGGCCGCGCAGCCAGGCCAGTTGTTCGAGGAGGGACGGCGGGATCTCGCTCCGCTCGCCGGTGATGCCGACAACGCTGACGCAGTAGAGAAAACCGGTGGATGTGCGGGCGATGCGAAGCGCGCGCTCGCGCGGCGTGGTCGGCGTCACCAGCTGAATGAGCTTGAAGTCCTGCTTGGCCGCCTCGCGCGCCAGGGGTTCCGCCTCGTCGACCGGTAAATCGGGCACGATCGCGCCGCTCAGACCCGCCTCCCGCGCCTGCGCAATGAAGCGCTCCGGGCCGCGGTGGTGCACCAGGCTGAACGAGACCATCGCGACCAGCGGGACGCCGCTTTCTTTCCAGTCGGGGGACACGGTCAGCGTCCGCAGCGCCGCCAAGATGGCGTCGATCTTCACGCCCTTGTCGAGCGCGCGTGTGTACGAGGCCTGGATGACGCTGCCGTCCGCGATCGGATCGCTGTAGGGAATGCCGATCTCGATGAGGGAGGCGCCGCGCGCCGCCAGTTCTCTGGCGAGCGCGACCGTCGTGTCGACGTCGGGATCGCCGGCCGTGATGAACGGGATGAACGCCTTGCGCTTCTTGTCGCGCAGTGCCTGGAATGTGTTGTCGATTGGATTCATGGCGTTGGCATCTTCCAGCCCCAAAGGGGCGGCAGCCAATAGCCAGGGGCGTAAGCCCCTGGGGGAAGCGACGACACGATTCAGGGAAGTCCCGAAGGGGCGACAGTGCCCGTGTGACCGCCCCGGCACTGTCGCCCCTTCGGGGCTCGGATCACGTCGTCGTGACCTTCCAGGGGCTCACGCCCCTGGCTATTGCCTGCCGCCCCTTTGGGGCTCAACAGTCTGAACTTTCGCTGTGCGGTCGCTTGTCGCTTACTCAATCTCGTCGCCGAGCAACCGGGCCACCTCGAAGCAATCCTTGTCGCCGCGTCCCGAGAAACAGACGACAATGACGTCGTCGTGGCTGCGCCCGGCCGCGAGCCGCATCGCCTCGTGGATGGCGTGCGCCGTTTCGAGCGCGGGGAGGATGCCCTCGAGCCGGCTGCAAACGCCGAACGCGTCGAGCGCTTGCTGATCGTTGACGCTCGTATAGCGCACCCGGCCGCTGTCCTTCCAGTAGCTGTGCTCCGGGCCGACGCCGGGATAATCGAGGCCGGCGGAGACCGAATGGACGACCGCGGTCTGCCCGTCCGTGTCTTGAAGCACGTAGCTGAACGAACCGTGCAGGACACCCGGGGCGCCGTGGCTCAAGGTCGCCGCGTGCTCGCCTTGACTCGCGCCGCGACCGCCGGCCTCGACGCCGACCAGGTCGACTTCCCTGTCCGCCGCGAACGGGTAGAACATGCCCGCCGAGTTGCTGCCTCCGCCCACGCAGGCGACGACAACATCCGGCAAGCGGCCGATCTGGGCCAGGCTCTGCTCCCGCGCCTCCTTGCCGATGACCGCCTGGAAATCGCGCACCATCATCGGGAACGGATGGGGACCGACGACACTGCCGATGATGTAATGCGTGTGCTCGACGCTCGCCATCCAGTCGCGCATGGCTTCATTGATGGCGTCGCGGAGCGTGCGGCTGCCGCTGGTGACGGTGACGACCTCCGTGCCGAGCGCCTTCATCTTGAAGACGTTCAGCTTCTGCCGGCGCACGTCCTCCTCGCCCATGTAGACCTGGCACTTGAGCCCGAAGAGGGCGGCGGCGGTCGCGGTGGCGACGCCGTGCTGTCCCGCGCCCGTCTCGGCGATGATGCGCGGCTTGCCCATCCGCCGCGTCAAGAGCGCCTGGCCGATGCTGTTGTTGATCTTGTGGGCCCCGGTGTGGTTGAGGTCCTCGCGCTTCAGGAAAATGCGCGCCCCGCCCGCCTGCTTGGTGAGCCGCTCCGCGAAGTACAGGGGGGAGGGCCGGCCGACGTAGTGGTCGAGGTAGTAATGGAACTGCTTCTGGAATTCCGGGTCGTCACGCGCCGCGTCGTAGTGCTCGGTGAGCTGGCGCAGGGCGAACATCAGCGTTTCGGGGACGTAACGGCCGCCGTAGGATCCGAAGCGGCCTTGGGGATCGGGGACGGTGGTCTGCGTCATGTTCGTTCCGTTTTTTCAGCGTCGCTTTGTTATTCTAGCGATACGTCTTCGTTTCGCGCCGTTGTCATCATGGATTGTCCGATCATGCCCGAGCTTCCCGAAGTCGAAACCGTTGTTCGCGATCTGCGGCCCCTGCTCGTCGGGCGCCGCATCGGCGGGGTCTTCGCCGGGCGGCGGGCGCTGCGGCGTCCCTTCCAGTCGCGCTGGCGCTCGCTCCTTCTGGGCCGGACCGTCCGCGCCGTGGACCGGCGCGGCAAATGGATTCGCATCGACCTGGAGGGGCGCTTTCTTCTCGTTCATCTGGGGATGACGGGGCAGTTCACCGTTGTCTCTTCCGGGGAGAAACGTCAAGATCATACGCACGTCGTCTTCGGGCTCGACGACGGCGGCCGTGAGCTGCGCTTTCGCGATGTGCGCCGCTTCGGCAGCGTCACATTCTTTCCGGACGCCGCGGCCGTGGAGAGCTTCTTCTCCGTCTGCGGCCTGGGGCCCGAGCCCTGGGACGTTGACGCCGCCTACTGGCGCGAGCGGCTCGCGCGGGCGCGGCGCTGCCTCAAGGCGGTGCTGCTGGATCAGACGGTCGTCGCCGGCGTGGGCAATATCTACGCGGACGAATCGCTCTTCGAGGCGAAGCTCGATCCGCGCTTGCGCGCGTGCGACCTGAAGACGAGGCCAGCCGAACGGCTCCGTCAAGCGATCGTCCGCGTGTTGGAACGCGCCATCGGCCTGCGCGGCTCGAGCATCCGCGATTACGTCGGTGGCTCCGGGCTGCAAGGCGGGTTTCAGCGCGAGTTTCGGGTCTACGGCCGTGACGGCGAGCCGTGCTTGCGCTGCCGCACGCCGATCGCGGGCATCCGGCTGGCTGGGCGATCAACGCATTTTTGCCCGAAGTGCCAGAAGACCCGGTAGCGCTTGGGCGTTTTTCGGTACAATCGGATCGAACGGGTGAAGACGATTGGCGCCGTGAGCGCAAACCAAAGACAAGAAACCGAGAAGCGATGTCGTATCGGGCGTTCAAGCGACTTTTGGGAGAGACGAGCCTGGAGCGGAAGTGCCGCTTCCTCTTCGGCATTGGCATCCTCATCCTGATCACCCTAAGTTTCTGGCTCTACGCCTACCAGACGGAGCACCTGGCCTACGAGCAGGCGACGACTTCGGCCAAGCTCCTGGTCCCGTCCCTCCTGGCGCAGCACCACATGGCGCGCATGCAATCGATGGACGAGCCCAAGCTGGAAGGAGAACCGCTGAAGTCTGCGCTCGATCTGTCGCAATCACTCCTCGGCAAGGAGCAAGGAATCAACTACCTGTACACGTTTCTCTACTCCATGGTGAAGGAGAACAAGCAGGGCGACACGTTCGAGCGCGACCTGCACAAGGATCTGCTCAAGGGGGAGGCGGGCGAGGACGGCGCCACGCGTCTCATCCGCGGCGAGCACACCCTCCTCTACTACGCGCCGATCCGGGCGGAGCGCTCCTGCCTGCAGTGCCATCAGGCGTCGGCAAGCCGCAAGGGAATGGGGCCGGTTTCCGAGGGGGACCTGATGGCGCTCATGCGCATCGGCCTCTCGACGAAGGCGATCGAGGAAGGCGTGCACTGGAACCGGGCCATCCTGATGGGGACGGCCCTGGTCACCGCCATCCTGATCATGGCCGGGAGCTGGATCATCGTTCGCTACATCATCGTCAAGCCCGTCAAGCACCTGAAGGACGTCTCCGACGCCATCTCCTCCGGCGAGTTGAACGTCCGGAGCGAAATTCAGACCGGCGACGAGTTCGAGGACCTCTCCCACGCCTTCAACCGCATGCTCCGCAACCTCGTCAGCATGCAGGACCGCTGGCGCAAGGTGAACGCCGACCTCGACCGCAAGGTCGACGAGCTGGCCCAGGCCAACATGGCCCTCTACGAATCCAACCGCGTCAAGAGCGACTTCCTCGCCACGATGAGCCACGAGCTGCGCACCCCCCTCAACAGCATCCTCGGCTTTTCCGACGTCTTGCTTTCCAGCGCTCAGCTGAGCGACAAGCAGGACCGCTGGGTCAAGAACATCCAGACGAGCGGCCAGAAGCTGCTCAACCTCATCAACGACATTCTCGATCTCGCCAAGATCGAGGCCGGCAAGATGCAGGTGCGGCTCGAGAACTTCAACCTCCAGGACGTGTGCGAGGGATTGTTGAACATGTTTCGGCCGCTGGCGGAAAAGAAGAACATCGACCTGCACAGCCAGGTCGCGCCGGACATGCCGAGCCTGCGCCAGGACATGGGGAAGCTGCAGCAAATCCTCCAGAACCTCCTGTCGAACGCGATCAAGTTCACGCCCGAGGGGGGCCGGGTGCTCTTGAAGGCAGCGGCGGACGCCCGCTTCGTCACGCTGATCGTCATCGACACCGGCGTCGGAATCGCCCCCGAGGAGCAGGAGCTGGTCTTCCAGAAATTCCGCCAATCCGGCAATCCCCTGACGCGCGAGCACGCCGGCACCGGCCTGGGCCTCTCTATCGTCCGCGAGTTGAGCAAGCTCCTGGGCGGCGACGTGACACTGCAAAGCGAACTGGGCCGCGGCAGCACCTTCACCGTCCGGCTGCCCCTCCAGCTCGCGGAAGAGCCGCGCCTTGAGTTCGATCTTGCCGACGAGCGAGTCGACCTCTCCAAGGCCCAGCGCGTCGACGTGCGTCTCTTCCAGGGCGCGGACGGGGACCGGAAGGCCGTGTAATACCCGACGGCGCCAGCGTCGACGCTGGTATTCGTGATGGCATCCATGCCCAGCGACCTCGACCAGAGCGTTCAGTTCCTCAAGGGCGTCGGCCCCAGCCGCGCGGACATCCTGCGCCGTCTCGGCATCCTCAACGTCCGCGATCTGCTCTTTCACCTGCCGCGCTCCTTCGATGACCTGAGCGACGTGCGGACCGCCGATCAGCTCGTCGCCGGCGCTCTGCAAACCGTGCACGGCGAGGTCGTCGAGATCCTCGGCGACGAATTGCACGACGGCCGCAAGATCGTCCGCATCGTCATCGCCGACAAGCTGGGCCGCGTCGTCGAAGGCGTCTGGTTCAACCAGGTCTGGATGGCGCAGCAGTTCCGCTTCGGCAAGAAGGTGGCGTTCAGCGGCAAACCGAAGTGGTACAAGGACCACTGGCAGATGCAACACCCGCGCGTGCAAGCGCTGGACGAGGAGCAGGAGCAGCAGACGAAGGTCGTCCCGGTCTACGCCCTGACCGAAGAGCTGCGCGCCGACCAGTTGCGGCACATGCTGCGTCAGGCGCTCGAACGCTATGCCGCGCAGGTTTCCGACTTCCTGCCGCAAACGCTGCTCGAACAGCACGCCTATCCCCCCGCCGCCCAGGCGGCTCGGCACGTCCACTTCCCCGAGTCGATGGCGCAGGGCCGGCAAGCCAAGTTCCGCTTCATCTATGAAGAGTTCCTGGTGCTCCAGGTCGCGCTCGCCCTGCGCGCCGCGAGCTGCGCGATCGCCAGCAGGCGCCCCGGTTGGCGACGACACAGGCGATCGACGACCACATTCGCAAGCTCTTCCCTTTCCCGCTGACCAACGACCAGAACTTCGCCGTCGTCGCGATCCGCAAGGACCTCGCCAGCGAGCGGCCGATGCAACGGCTGCTCCAGGCGGATGTCGGCGCCGGCAAGACGGCGGTCGCCGTCTACGCCCTCCTCGTCACGGTCGCCAACAAGCATCAAGCCGCGATCATGGCGCCGACCGAGGTGCTCGCCCGCCAACACTGGAACACTCTTGAAACCTATCTCGCCAACAGCCGCGTCCGCCGCCTGCTCCTGACCGGCAGCCTGACGACCGGTCAACGCCGCGCCGCGCTCGACGCCATCCGCGCGGGGGAGGTCGACCTCGTCGTCGGCACCACCTCGCTCGTGCAGGAGGACGTGCAGTTCGCCAGACTCGGCCTCGTCGTCATCGACGAGCAGCACAAGTTCGGCGTCACCCAGCGAGCCCGCATCCGCAAACTGGCCGAGGAGCCTCACTACCTGGTCATGACGGCGACGCCGATCCCGCGCACGGTGGCGCTGACCGTCTTCGGCGACCTCGATGTGACGATCATGCGCGAGCTGCCGCCCGGCCGCAAAGGCGTCCTGACGCGCTGGGAGGCCGAGAGCCAGCGCGAGCGAATCTACGACAAGTTCCGGCAAAGGCTGCGCGAAGGCCGGCAAGGCTACCTTGTCTATCCGCTGGTGGAGGAATCCGAGACGATGGCCCTCAAATCGGCGGAGCAGATGTTCGAGGAACTGCGCCACGGCGCGTTCGCCGATTTTCGCGTCGGCCTGTTGCACGGCCGGCTCGATGACGAGACCAAGCAGACGGTGATGGACACCTTCCGCCGCGGCGCCCTGGATCTCCTGGTGACCACGGTCGTGATCGAGGTTGGCGTCGACGTTCCCAACGCGACCATGATGCTCATCGAGCACGCCGATCGTTTCGGCCTCTCCCAGCTGCACCAGTTGCGCGGCCGGGTCAGCCGCGGGCCCGTTGCGGGTGAATGCTACCTCCTGGGACAGGCGACGACCGACGAGACAAAGGAGCGGCTCCGTATCTTTTGCCGAACCGCGGACGGCTTTGTCCTGGCCGAGGAAGACGCCCGACTCCGCGGCCTCGGGGAATTCTTCGGGACACGGCAGCACGGGCTGGGCGAGTTTCGCGTGGGCGATCCGCTGATCCATCGTGATCTGCTGGAACTCGCGCGGCAAGATGCGATCAGCCTGGTCGCCGAGGACGCGGGCCTGAAGAAACCCGAGCACGCGGCGCTCCGACGTGTGGTGCTGGAACGTTACGGCAAGACGCTCGAGCTGGCGGAGGTGGGATAAGCGCTTGTTGCGGCAAGGCACGTTGAGAAAACGTGACCTCGCCCGCCGATTTTTCTGCCTCCGCGGCCCGATTTCTGGTATCTTCGAGTACATCGCTTCTCCCTCGCGAGGTTGTCATGCTTGGACTCCGTCTGGTGCACGGCGTTCGTCATTGCGACGGTCTGTCGCGCCGCGAGCTGCTGAAGATCGGCGCCCTGGGCGTCGGCGGTTTGACGCTGCCCCACTTGCTGCAGAGCGCCCGCGCCTCCTCCGCGCCAACGCCGCGCGCCCGCTCGGCCATCATCCTCTTCCTCTCCGGCGGTCCCTCGCATCTGGACATGTGGGACCTCAAGCCCGACGCTCCGGAAGAAATCCGCGGCACATTTGGGCCCATCGCGACCAACGTCCCCGGCATTCAGATCAGCGAGCATCTGCCGCGCATGAGCCGGATCGCGGACAAGTATTGCATCCTCCGCGCCATGCGCCACGGCAACGGCAACCACCCCGCCGCCACCTACTGGATGATGGTCGGCAGCCCGATGACCCGGCCGGCGCCGCAGGTCGTCACGCTGAGCCGCGAAGACCGGCCGCACCCCGGCGCCGTCCTCGCGAAGTTCCGCCCCGCGTCGCGGCAGATGCCGAGCTGGGTCATGGTCCCCGAGGCGATCTCCCCCGTCGGTCCCGAGCGGCCCGGCCAGCACGCCGGCTTCCTCGGCGCCGCCTATGACCCGTACCGCGTCAACAGCGATCCCAACCTGCCGACGTACTCCCCCGGCTCGCTCGAGTTGGGAGACGGCCTCACCAACCGCCGTCTCGATCTGCGCCGCCATCTGCTCGCCGAGGTTGACCGCTCGGCCCGCCATCTGGAATCCTCGGCCGTCGCGCAGACGCTCAACCCGTACTTCACGCGGGCCTTCGATCTCGTCTCCTCGCCGGCGGCGCAGCGCGCCTTCGACATTGAGCAGGAACCGGAGCACATCCGACGCCGCTATGGCCGGCACATCTTCGGGCAATCGACGCTGCTGGCCCGTCGCCTCGTCGAAGCCGGCGTCCGCCTCGTCCACGTCAACTGGGTCCGCCACGACAACGGCCCCGGCCTTCAGGGCTACGACAGCCACCGCGACCACCTCGAATGGGCCAAGACCGACCTGCTCCCGCCGACTGACGCCGCCTTCGCCGCCCTCATCGAAGACCTGCACGAGCGCGGCCTCCTGGACGAGACCATCGTCCTCGTCATGGGCGAATTCGGGCGCACGCCGCGCTTCAACAGCGCCGGCGGCCGGGACCACTGGCCCAACTGCTTCTCCGTGCTCGCCGCCGGCGGCGGCATCCGCGGCGGCCTTGCGTTCGGCTCTTCCGACCGCTCCGGCGCCTACCCTTCTTCCAACCCCGTCACACCGCAGGACCTGATGGCGACGCTCTACCACTTGATGGGCGTCGACCCGCAGACGCTGATCCACGACCTGACGCACCGGCCCTATCCGATCGTAGATGGGGAGCCGGTGACGGGTATCCTGGCGTGAAGAAGCCATGCGCATCCTTGTTGGACTCATGATCGGCACTTGCGTTGGCTCCTTGGCCGGCGGGATCCTGGAATCGCTTGTTGGTTCTATCCTACCTGCGTCGGAAGTGGACCCGAATTGACGGTGGCCGTGTGCGCCGTCGTGGGAACCGGCATCGGAGCGATCGCCGGCTTCATCGCTGGTGGCGCCTCGGCGGTTCCCGCGAAACGATCCACGAAGTGCCATGCAGGGGATCAGCCGAAAACCGGCGACACCACAAGCATAGAATGACTGAGCCGGAGAACGCCATGGCCACCATACAAGTCCCGACCAAACCGCGCCGCGCCACGCCGTCCAACGGCGCCGCGCTCTTCGAGATCCTCGATGGCCGCAAAGTGGAGGTCCACGTGAGCGCCTGGGAGATCAGTCTGGCCAACTTCCTCGCGGCCCGCATCCGTGAATCGCTTGGCCAACCTCCGCATGGAGAGCCGTTCGTCGAGATGCTCTTCCGCATGCGACCGACGGTGCGCAAGGACAGACGACCAGACCTGGCGTTCGTCTCGTATGAGCGCTGGCCCGACCGAAAGGTCCCGCGCGACCCGGAAGCGTGGGAGATGGTTCCCGATCTGGCCGTCGAAATCGTGAGCAAGAACAATTCGGCGGAGGAAATCCAGGAGAAAGTCAAAGAGTACCTTGCATGCGGCGTGAAGGAGGTTTGGGTGGTCTATCCACGGGCACGCCAGATCCTCGTTTACAAGACTGCCAAGGAGGCCCGCGTGCTGGATGAGGACGACCTTCTCGAAGGAGGAGAGATCCTTCCTGGCTTTTCGCTGCGCGTTCGCGATCTGCTGGATTGAGACCGGGGAAAAAGACGACTTGAAACCATGATGACCAGGCGATCTCTCTGCCTCTGCTTCGCCGTTCTCTTGCTTGCCCTCCCCATTTCGGCGCAGCCAAAAGGTGACGAACCTCTCTGGTGGTCCCTCCGCCCCCTCGCCAAACCCGCGGTCCCCGCCGTCGGCTGGGACAAGCACAAAGCCTGGCCGCTCAACCCGATCGACCATTTCATCCTCGCCACGCTCAAGGAGAAGGGCCTCGAACCCGCCCCCGCCGCCGAGCGCCGCACGCTCCTGCGCCGCGTCACCTTCAACCTCACCGGCTTGCCGCCAACGCCGGACGAGATGGACGCCTTCCTCAGCGACAAAGCGCCGGACGCCTACGAAAAGGCCGTCGACCGCCTCCTCGCGTCGCCCCGCTACGGCGAGCGCTGGGCCCGGCACTGGATGGACGTCATCCATTTCGCCGAGACGCATGGCCACGACCAGGACGTCCCGCGCGACAACGCCTGGCCCTACCGCGACTATCTCATCCGCGCCTTCAACGCCGACAAGCCCTACGCCCGCTTCGTCAAGGAGCAGATCGCCGGCGACATTCTGTTCCCGGACGATCCCTGGGCCACCGTCGCCCTCGGCTTCCTCGCCGCCGGCCCCTGGGACGAAAGCTCGCTGCGCGACATCCGCGAGGATACCATCGACCGAACCATGGGCCAGTACCTCGACCGCGACGACATGGTGACCACCGTCGCCCTCACCTTCCTCAGTTCGACCGTCCAGTGCGCCCGCTGCCACGATCACAAGTTCGACCCGGTCCCGACCGACGAATACTACGCCCTCCAGGCCGTTTTCGCCGGCGTCGACCGGGCCAACCGCGTTTACGACGAGGATCCCAGGATCACGGCCGAGCGGCGGCGTCTCACCGAACGCAAGAAGTCGCTCGACGGCGGCACGAAAGCGCTCGCCGCTCTCGCCAAGGACGCCGCGGTCATCAAGGAGGTGCAGGCCTGGGAAGCGGAGCGGCGCCGCAAGAAGGAGGCGTGGACGGTCCTCGATCCAACTCTCTTCGCCTCCGACGCACGCACTCCGGCCGCCAAGCAGTCTGATCTCTCCGTCCTCTTCACCGGCAAACCGGCCGAAAAAGACGTTTACCGCTTCGAGGCGATCAGTCCCCTGCCGGCGCTTACCGCCTTGCGTCTCGAAACGCTCACCGACGACAGCCTGCCGCACAAGGGCCCCGGCCGGCAAGATAACGGCAACCTGCACCTGAGCGAGATCGCCGTCGAGATCGCTCCGCCCGGCGCCACGCCGCGCAAGCTCACGATCGCCCGCGCCGTCGCCGACTTCAACCAGGACGGCTGGGACATCGGCCGGGCCATCGACGGCAAGATGGAGACGGCGTGGGGCATCTATCCCGCGGTCGGCAAGCCGCACCAGGGCGTCTTCATTTTCGCCGAGGCGGCGGCCCTGCCCAGAGGCACGAAGATCGTCGTCACCCTGCACCAGCAGCATGGCGGGCGCCACCTCATCGGTCGCGTCCGCCTGTCGATCACCGACGCCCCCGCGCCGTCTCTCAGTCCCGTCCCGGCCGACATCGATCGCATCCTCGCCAAGACCACGCGCTCGCACGCCGAACAACTCGAGCTGACGGCGTTTGTCTTGCGCAGCAAGATCGATCAATCGATCGCCACCCTGCCTTCGCCCAAGCTCGTCTACGCCGCGACGCCGGACTTCACGCCCGACGGCTCCTTCCGCCCTGCCAAGGGCTGCCGGCCGGTCCATATCCTCAAGCGCGGCGACATCCGCAAGCCCGCGGAGAAAGCCGAGCCGGGCGGTCTCTCCTGTGTCAGCACCCTCGACGCGACGTTCAAGCTCGCCAAGCCCGCCGACGAAGGCCAGCGCCGCGCCGCCTTCGCCGACTGGGTCGCTTCCCCCAGGAACATGCTCACCTGGAGATCGATCGCCAACCGTGTCTGGCACTATCACTTCGGCCGCGGCATCGTCTCCACCCCGAGCGACTTTGGCCGCATGGGTTCCAGGCCGACCCATCCGGAGCTGCTCGACTGGCTCGCGTGCTACCTTCTGGAGAACGACGGCTCTCTGAAAAAGCTGCACCGCCTCATCGTCACCAGCGCCGCCTACCGGCAATCCTCCCGCCACGACGCGGCCTTCGCCAAGGTCGACGCCGACAACGCGTTCCTCTGGCGCATGAACCGGGCCAAGCTCGACGCCGAATCGCTGCGCGACGCGGTCCTCGCCGTCAGCGGCAAGATCGACTTCACCATGGGCGGCCCCTCGGTCAAGCACTTCAAGCAAAGCCCCGGCATCCACCGCACGCCCAAGATCGAGTACGACAAGTTCGACCCGGACAGCCCCGGCGCCCAGCGCCGCAGCGTCTACCGCTTCATCTTCCGCACCGTCCCCGACCCGTTCATGGACGCCCTCGACTGCCCCGACGCCTCCCAGTTCACCGCCGTCCGCGCCGTCAGCATCACGCCCCAGCAAGCCCTCGCCCTGCTCAACGACCCCTTCATGACCCGCATGAGCGAACACTTCGCCAAGCGCGTGAGCGCCGCGGGAAGCGTGACCGAACAGGTGCGACGGGCCTTCGAGCTGGCGCTCGGCCGCCCGCCACGGGAGCGCGAACTCGACATCTTGACCGGTCACGCCCGGGCCCACGGCATGGCGAACGTCTGCCGGCTGCTGTTCAACCTCAACGAATTTGTGTTCGTGAATTAGGTCTTTGTCGCCGCCGGCTTGTCCGGACCTCAGGCCACGCTCGTTATCGGTATGACAGGCGCCCGAGCCCGTATGGCAAATCCCTGGCTCGGGGCGTCTCTCCCGGAGCCCAGCCATGTCAACGCGTCTCATCGCTCTCTTCCTCTTTCCGGCCGCCGTGCTTTGCGGCGGCTGCTCGGACCAACCCGTGCCAAAGATCGATCTGGCCGAAGCGGCGGCCAGAGGTCTGGTCAACGTCTCCGGCGCCGGCAACGGCCTGGAAACGATCAAGGTGTCGCTCGATTCCACGACCGATCTGCCGCTGGAGGTGACGATCGGCCCCGGCGTTCTTTTTCAGGCCGGCTCGGACCGCACGCAGAACATGGTGACGCGCGAGGAAAAAAAAGTCGCGCTCCGCGGCCGGGGCCACACAGAGACGGTCGTCATCGAGGCCGCCTGCGTCAACATGCACAAGGATATGCCGAGCCCGAGCAAGACCTTCGCCCTGGGCAAGACCCCCGCCGCGGACAACCTGAAAAAGCTGGTGAGCTATCCGGCGTTCCGCAAACAGCGGTTCCGCGTCCAGCAGTTCGCCATCTGGACCATCACGGACAATCCGGCCACGCGCGAGCGGTACATGGGCCTCGGCCCGTTCATCGCCACCCTCCCCAGCGACGACGAGATGCGCGCCATCCGGGCCCTGTTCCTCGAGGCCGGCATCCCGACGGCAGAGTACGGCGCCCTCCGCTGAGCCGGCCGATTCCTGTTGCTCCGCGTGCCGTCGCACAGAACAATGACGGCATGGCCCTTTTTCTCGATCCCGACTTCGCCGACGAGTCCGGCCTCGTCGCCATCGGCGGCGACCTCGAGCCCAAGACGCTGGTCCGCGCCTATACGCGCGGCGTTTTCCCATGGTTTGACGACGGCGACCCGATCTACTGGTGGTCCCCCGACCCCCGCGCCATCTTCGAGCTGGATGCCTTCCATGTCTCGCGCCGCCTGGCCCGCACCATGCGTGCCGGCCGTTTCCGCTGCACCATCAACCGCGCCTTCGCCGCGGTGATGCTCGGCTGCGCCGACCGAGCTGAGGGAACCTGGATCACCGCCGACATGTTCACCGCCTACAATCGCCTGCACCGCCTCGGCATCGCCCACAGCGTCGAGGCCTGGCACGGGGATGAGCTGGCCGGCGGCGTCTACGGCGTCGCTCTCAACGGCTTCTTCGCCGGCGAGTCGATGTTCACCCGCATCCGCGACGGCTCCAAGGTCGCCCTCACTTTCCTCGTGAACCGCCTGCGCCAGCGCGGCTTCGCGCTCTTCGATACGCAGATGCTCACGCCCCACACCGAGCGCCTGGGGGCTGTCGAGATCCCGCGCGAGCAATATCTTTGCCGTCTGGCGGACGCGCTCGAGCGCCGCGTGACCTTCGTCGACGCATGACCTTCGCCGCCGCATGAGGCCTCTCCATGAAAACGTCGGGTTTGCTGCTCGTTCTGTTCGCTCTGAGCGCGGGCCGCTGCCCTCCGGGGGCTTACGCCACCCGGCTCGCCGGCGACAAGAAAAAAGAAGACGCCGCCGCCAAGGTCGCCGCCGCCAAAGACCTCAAGCTACTCCAAGGGTCCTGGACCATGACCGGAATGGAGGCCAACGGCAAGGAGACGCCCGCCGCCAAGCTCGAGGGTACCATCCTCACCATCAAGGACGATATCTACACCATCGAGATCAAGGGCAAGACGGTCGCCCGCTGCAAGCTCATCCTCGACGCCAAGCACGACCCCAAGCGCCTCGACATGGTCTTCCTCGACGGCGCCCGCAAGGACGAGGTCGGCAAGGGGATCTACCGCATCGACGGCGCCAAGCTGCAGATCGTCCGCGGCCTCAGCCCCGACCAGCCTCGCCCCGACCAGTTCGGCACCTGGCCGGACACCGATGTGTTCATGGTCACCTGGACCAAACGCTAAGAATCAGCGTGCGCGATTCCGCAGCAGGTAGGCCCCGCGAGCCGAGCGGGGCCGGACAGAGAAGCGACCGTTTCGCGAGTGTTCACGCCAGGTCCGGCTCGGCTCGCCGGACCTACCGCGTTTTGTTCGGGGCGGCTCGCGACGGGCGGCGCCTTCGCAACTTGCGGGTTATGATGTCTGTACCGCCCTATCGTCCCCCGCCCGACGCGGAGACCAGGCAAATGGGGTAAGATGAGCGGCCCCTGCCTGTTAACATCGAAGAGCGAGCGCCGCCCGGCCATCTCGTGAGTCTTGCATGACGCCCACGATCCTCAGCATCAAGGATTACTATGTCGCCGGCGACGCCGTGGTGCGCGGCGCCGTCGAGCTCGGTCCCGGCGCCAACATCTGGTTCGGCTGCGTCCTCCGCGCCGACCTCGCCACCATCACCCTTGGCCCACGCGCCAACATCCAGGACGGTACGATTATCCATACCGACACCGACGCCCCCATGCTGATCGAGGCGGGCGTCGTCGTCGGCCATGCCGCGATGCTGCACGGCAAGCGCATCGGCCGCGATTCCCTGATCGGCATCGGCGCCAGGCTGCTCACCGGCTGCGACATCGGCGAGGAATGCCTGATCGCCGCCGGCGCCCTGGTAACCGAACGCAAGCGGATCCCGCCGCGCAGCGTCGTGATGGGAGCGCCGGGCAAGGTGGTGCGCGAGATCAAGCCGGAAGAGATCGAGCCGCACGGGAGATTGCGCTCATTACCTGGAGATGGCGCAACGGTACGCGCGGCGCCTACCCGCCGCCCTGGATGAAATGAAACAGGCTCAGGAAACACGGAGCCCACAAGCCGGTTCCTGATTCCTGACCTCGGACTCTTGACTCCTGCCATGAGCATCAGCGAAGACTCCCGAGTCACCGCGCCGTCGCAGCCCGAGCTGAGCCTCACGGGTCCGGCCGACCGCCGCGCCGACGTCGAATACAAGCAGCAGCTCATCGCCCAGATCCTCCAGGAAAACGCCTGCGACGGCCTGCTCGTCCTGCATCCGGACAACTTCGCCTGGCTCACCGCCGGCGCCACGCCGCGCGGCATCGTCGACGACGACTCCACCCCCGCCCTCTACTACACCGCCGAAGGACGCTGGCTTCTCGCCAGCAATGTCGACACCCAGCGCCTCTTCGACGAGGAAATCGACGGCCTCGGCTTTCAACTCAAGGAATGGCCCTGGCACTGGGGCCGCCAGCAGCTCTTGCTCGACCTGTGCCAGGGACGCAACGTCGCGGCCGACGTTCCGTTTGCCGCGTGCAAACACCTCGCCACCGAGCTGCAACGGCGCCGTCTCGTCCTGACCGAGTACGAGCGGGCCTGTTACCGGGCGCTGGGCCAGATCCTGAGCCACGCCCTCGAAGCCGCGGGCCGCACGCTGGCCCGGGGGGACACGGAGCGCGAGCTGGCGGGGCAGCTCAGCCATCGCCTGATCCACCGCGGCGCCACACCGGTGGTGCTCTCCATCGCCGCGGACGGCCGGTCTCGCTTCTACCGCCAGACCGGCTTCACCGGGACGCCGATCCAAAACTATGTCGTCATGACGGTCGCCGCCCGCAAGTATGGCCTGTGCGCCCGGGCGAGCCGCTCCGTCGTCTTCGGCCAGCCCGACGCCCTGTTCCGCAAGGAGCACGACGCCGCCTGCAAGGTGAGCGCGACCTATGTCGCCAGCAGCTGGCCGGACTCCGTGCCGCGGCAGATCTTCGGCACGGGCCAGCGCATCTACCAGATCGTCGGCGTCGAGCACGAATGGGCGCTCAGCCCGCAGGGGCACATCACGGGCCACGCCCTCGTCGAAGCGCCCCTCCTGCCGTCGAGCGAGGACCTCCTCCAGGCCCACTGGGCCATCACCTGGCACGTCAGCATCGGCGCCGCCCTGAGCTGTGACACCTTCCTGATCACGGAAGACGGCCCCAAATCGGTGACCGCCGTCGAGAACTGGCCCCTCAAACGCATCAAGGTGCAAGGGGCCGAGTTCGTGCGCCCCGATCTCCTCATCCGGTGAAACCAATGCAGCACATCGTCGAAATGCTCGGCGCCATCGGCCTTTTCCCGGCCGCCCCCGCGGCTGGCTGCACGCTCAAGGACCACCGCTATCGCGAGCCCGACCACCCCGCCGATCCTTCCATCCCCCCGCAAGAACAAATCATCCCTCCAACACGCCGAACGCCGGTATCCGAAGACCTTTCCTGAATCCCCATCCCTCCCAATCCCAATCCTAATCCTAATCTTAATCGTAATCCTAATCGCGATTCGGTCACAATCGAAAGCGCGCACCCTCCACGCCAACGCCTCCCCGCGCCGCTTTCACGATCCTCAATCAACCCCAAGTCCACCCCTCAACCCCGGGATCAGCACCATGTTCCCGGGGTTCAGAGGCTCCAGCCCGCCTCTCAACCCCTCCCGCGCTTGCCCCGCCGTTTACCCCGTTTGGCTTCCGCCTTCTTTCCTCCTTCCGGCGCCGGCCGCGGCCCCACACCAGGCGCCCCACCACACACCGCCTGCTTCATCATGGCCCCCATCATGTCCGTCGTGTGCGGCCGCATCTCGCGGAAGATCGACAGGGTCAAATCCGGCTCCATCTCCTTCAGCAGGTTCGGCAGCTCGTACATCATCCCCTTCTCCTTCCGGTACCCATCCCACTCATCCAGGTGAACCCGGTCCGGCTCCACGTTCTTCGGCAGCACATACATGAACAAGATCCGCGCCGCCGCCACGCTCCCCTCCTTGGCCTCCGCCACCAGCCGCTGCCCGATCTCCCGAATGTCCTCAGGCTTCACCGCATCGAGAAGCTCCCGCTTCAAGAGCGCCACCTGTCGGTTGTACGGGTTCCCCGGCCCCCCTTTGCAACCCTTGGCAAACCGCCCCGCCTCATCACGCCCCGCCTTCTCCTCCAAACCCGCGCGCGAGTCCAAGCCCGCGCGCGAGTCCAAGCCCGCGCGCGAGTCCAAGCCCGCAGGCGAGTCCAAGCCCGCAGGCGAGTCTTCGAGCCTGCGGGGTGAAGTCGCGGATTCCTCCAACCCCTGACACACGCGCAGCACCGCCGCATCCGCATGCCCGTTCGCCGCAAACGCATTCGAAGAAAAACGCGAAGTGTCCATGACATGTCTCCACAAGAAGCGCGCAGAAGTGACCGTGACGTCGAACGCGCGCGGCCTCGACGCCCAAGGAGGGAACCTTCCCATCTCCACCGTAACCCAACCAGCGCCAATCCGGTAGCTCGGTTGTTCGATTGCCGCGCCGCCAGCTGCTAAGTCCAACTCTTCACCGCCGTCGCGCGGCGCCGTGACGAACCGGTCCTTGTCCCCCTGAACAAGAAGTTTCAGGTCGCCCTCCTTCACTCACGAGGAAAACGCGCAGCGGTGGCCGCGGTCTTCAGGCGGCGCGGAAAAGGGGGAAGTGCGACGAGCGTCTCGGTCGCCTTCGGGGCGGCAGCGCCGGCCAGAAGGGTTTCCTGGTCAACGACAAAGTCCACGACGACCGCCGCTCGCGAAAGAGCCGTTGAAAGAGAAGAAGGAAGTGCTTGACGGGTTGGGCGTGACGGGTGTTGGGAGTGTGGAGTTCTATTTCCCGTAGCCCCTTCCGCCAGGCAGAAAGCCAGCAGCGGTTCCCGCATCGGCGCCGTCGGCGCCTCCTACCCGCAGTCTTTCGCGGGTCGGAACGTGTACAGCGAGCGACCTGCACGAAGACGGTCCGCGGAAGCGCTCACGGCGGGCGCGCAGGGAAATGCCCCCGTGTGAAAAGGCAATCTGCGCCGGATGACGGCCTCAGGTCGCAAGTTAATCAAGGCACGCCGAAGCCGCCCAGGCCACCCAGGCCCGGCAAGCCCTCCGGGACGCCGATGAAGAAGACGGTCCCGGACTCGCAGATCAGGTAGCGGCCGTCGGGCGTGAGAAGGAACTCGCCGCGGGTGGCGGTGGCCGGCCCGAGGCCCCAGGTGGCGCGCGGCAGTTCGCTGTCGGGCAGAACGGGCGGTAGGACGATGGCGGCTCCACTGGATACCTTGGCGTTCTTCGTGTTGCGGACGAACAGGCGCCTGCCCGACTCATCGAGGCGGATGCAGGAAGCCGCCGGAATCCCCTTCCAGGTGGCGACCACGGCCTTGTCCTTGTTGTTGCTGTCGACGATGAGCACTTCCGCGACCGGGGCGCCCGCATAGCCGCTGACAAAGACAAGACCGTCGTTGTTGGCGTCGAGGTCGTTGGGATCGATCGGGATCTCGATGACGGCCGCTTTCATGTCCGCGGTATCGATCACGTGCAGCTTGCCGGTAACGCCGCCGGCCTTGGCGCCGGTGCGCGGGCCGGTGCGGCTGATGACGTAGAGGTGTTTTCCATCGGGGGCGAGGGCCATGCCGTCGGAAAGCTCATGCAACGGCGTTTCGGCCATCACCTCGCCCTTCTCGACGCCGACGCGCAGCGCCCGCGCCGCCTTGGAGAGCTTGTTCTCCAAACAATAAAGCGAATCGCCACCGGGAGAGAGGGCGATGTGGGTGCAGAACGCGGGCAGATCAAAGGAGCGGACGGGATTGAACAGGTCCTTGGATGGGGTGGGCTTTACCTTCGAGTCCATGACATCGCGCAGGTCGAACACCATGATCTGGGCGCCGCCGCGCTTGCCGGACGTGTCCTTGCCGCGGACCAGAGCGTACATCAGCCCCTTGGCCCGATCGAAAACGGCGCGCTGGACCGTGGCGGGCAGGCGCCAGGCGGCTTTGGGCTTGAAATCGGGATACGACATTACCTTGACTCCGGACTTGGCCTGAACGATCAGGGCGGTCTTGCCGTCCGGATCGATGAGGGCGCCGTGGAGCGGATCGACCTTGCCGGCGAAGGTGATCTTCTCCTCGATACCGCCGCCGACGGGAAACTTGGGCGGGAAAGGCAGCTTGCCGAGGGGGTCCTTGCCGAACGGATCCTTGGGCAAGGGGAACTTGGGCATCTTGCGGTCGAGCTTGGCGAGCGGCAGGTCTGGATCGGCGATCGAGGCCAGCGCGGGATTCTCAGGCTCGAGCGCGATGCTCGCGACCTTGAAGACCGCGACCTGATCGCCGGCTCCGACCAGGAGCAGTTGATCGTCGGGGGTGACGGCGACGCAGCGCGACTCGCCCGCGACGCCGGTCTCGAGGTTGGCGCGGCGCTGGCCGGTGAGCACGTCGAGAAGTTGAACCGTGCCGTTGTTGGTCGTGGCGGCGATGCGGTTGCCGTCCTTGAAGAACGCCAGGGGGCCGCCCACGGACGATGGGGCGCCGGGCAGACCGGCCTTCAGGTCGAAGCTGACAGCGCGCTCCTTCTTGCCCGGCAAATGCCAGACGTGCAGATTGTGGCCAAAAGCGATGGCGAAACGCTTTCCGTCGCGCGAAAAGGCGGAGGCATCGTTGCGGGCAAAGGTATCCTCCGTCACTTTGTCGGTGAAGAAGGACTTGCCATCGCTCCACAGCACGCGGACCGTACTGCCTTTGGGTATCACGAGGTAACTGCCGTCGGGTGAGACGGCGAGCGCTAACGTACTGACTTCACCCTTGAACAGGTCCTGGGTATCGAGGATGGTCTTTCGCGTGGTGAGGTCCCAGATGCGCGTGACGCCGAGGTGAGAGCGGGAGGCGAGTTCGAGGTCGCTCACGAACGCGAGGTAGCGGAGATCGTACGATTCCTTCTCATCGCAGAGTTGAGTGGAGATCTTCGTGTTCAGGTCGATGACTTCGAGAATGACGTTGTGGATGCCCCTGGCCAGTCGTCTGCCGTCGGGGGAGAAGGCGAGGGCGCCCAGGTTCGTGTCGGTGGGGATCTTGCGGCCGGGAGGCGGCGAGATCGTCTCCTTCAAAGAGCGATCCTTCATGTCGTACACTTTGATGGATCCGTCCAGCACGAGGCAGTAAAGGAGCGAGCCGTCCCTGTTCAGGGCGAAGTTACGCAGCGGCTGCCCGAGCGCGATGGTCTCATCGGCGGCGCCCTTGCCCCCCTTCGGGGTCGGCCCAACGGGGTCAACCTTCTTGTCCTTCCCCGGATCGACTCGGACGACGGTCTTCTCCTCCGGATCGAGCGGGACCTTGGCCAGGTCCCAGATGTGCACGGCGTGGTCGCTGCGGCAGACGAGCTTCTTGTCCCCCGCGGTGACGGCCACGCTCAGTACGCGGTTTGTCGTGCCCGTATTCAGGACCGCGCGGCGCTGCCCGGTCGCCGTCTGGTAAAGGTACGCCGCGCCGCGGTCGGTCCCGACGGCGATACGGCTGCCGGAGGCGTAGAACGCGGCCGAGAACGGCATCGGGCTCGTGTCGCCCGGCTTGACGCCTTCGAGTTTCAGCGGCGCCTGCTGCTTGCGTGACGGCAGTTCCCAGAAGCGGAGGTTGCGCTCGAATCCGGCGGCCACGAGTGCGCCGTCGGCCGAGGCGGCGATAGCGGTTTCCGAACTGGTCGGCGGGATAAATGGTACTTCGGGGTTGGCCTTCTCCTTGGCGATGAGCTTGCCGAGCGGCAGCGCTTTGGCATCGAAAAAGGCCATGTCGTTGCCGTCCCAGGCCAGGGCAAGGATCGACCCATCGGCGGAAAAGACGAAACCGCGGGCCTGGATCGGGAAGAGGCCGTCCATGATCTCGTTGAAGTTCTTCTTCTCGAGGTCGAGGACGCGCAGCCGCTGCGGCGTGTGCAGGACGAGGAGGTGCTTGCCGTCGGGCGAAAACCCAAGCTGGCGAACGCCGAAGGTGTCGGCGGGAAGGGTGTACTTCGTGCCGCTTTTCTTGTCGAGGTCGATGACAAACAACGAGTTCTTGTCGTAGCCAAACGCGATGTTTTTTTCGTCCGGCGAAAGCGCAAGGCCGTCAAGCAGGGTTTCGATCTTGAAATCGGCACCGAAGCTGATCGTTTCGGTTTCGGCGTCGCGTTCGAGGTCGATGAAATGGAGCGTGCCGTCGCCGCACATGGCGTAAGCGACCGTGCCCGCTTTGTTGACGACGAGGCCGCGGCACAGCTTGGCTAGCTTGATGTTCGCATGGGCGGGGATCGGCTCGCCGGCCTTCGGTTCGGGCCCGACCACGATCGGGACGCCTCCCTTGTCCCTCACGACCCCCTTCTCTTTTTCGATAATCTTGTCTTTGTCCAGACTTTTGTCCGTGAGGGCAGTCTTGTCCTTGTCCAGGCTCTTGTCGGTGGCGACGGCCTTGTCTTTCTCCGTGAGTCCGCCCTTGTCGCTGCGCTTGTCCTTGTCGAGGGTTTTGTCCTTGTCGACGCCTTTGTCCTTCTTCTCCTTGTCGCCGTCCTTGTCCTTGAGTGCGGCGATCGGCGGAGGCGGGTCTTCCTTGTTGAGGGCCTGGATCAGGAAGAAGCCGCCGGCGCCCAGGCCGCCCAGAAGCAGGATGACAAGTAGGGTGACCCAGACGGCCTTGCCTCCTGACTTGCGCCGCGGAAGATAGGGCGAACTGATGCGATAATCGTTGTCCCTTTCAGACGGAAGCTCCTCCAGAAACTCATTTTGCGGCAACTCCTCCAGCGGCAGCTCCTCGAGATTGTCGCGCGAACGGGAGCGTGGGCCGCGACCGCTTTCCTGCGGGCGGCTTCCGTTCCGCGCCGGAGCGCGGCTCGCCGACTCTTTTTTGATCGCTCCCGCGCCGGCGCCACGACCGGGATCGGTCTTGGCGGGCCCTTTCGCCGCGGAGGCGGGCTTCGCCGGCGCGTCCGGTACCTTGTTATCTGCCGTGACCTGCACGTCGGACATGCAACCCGGGCACTGCACCTGCCGCCCGGCGAACAGATCGGGAAACGTCAAGCGCTGTTTACAAGACGGGCAAACGACCAGCAAAGCCATGATCGCATTCTCCGGCGGACAGGCGGGCGCTGTGAGACAAGACGTTTGAAGGGGCCGTGGGCGACCGGGGAAACGTCAAATCCCGAAACAACAATCCTAATAGCTGTAGGCGGGTTTGTAAACACTCGTGTTCCCGCCGCCGAAGAGATCGGACCATGTCCTTGTGATTTATAATGGAGCAGAACTTGTACCGTTTCGAAGACGACGCGAATCAACATCATGCGCCGCGATTTCACCGCCCGCCGTATTCTCATCACCGGCGCCTCCGGAGGCATCGGCCGGGAGCTGGCCGTTCAGCTCAGCCGGGCCGGGGCGCGGCTCGCCCTCTTCGCCCGCTCCGAAGACAAGCTGCGCGAGGTGGCGGCATCTCTCCCCGGCGAGTCGCTTGTCATTCCCGGCGATGTCACCAAGGACGAGGACCGCCGCCGCGCCATCGCTGACGTGCAGGAGAAACTCGGCGGCCTTGACGTGCTCATCAACAACGCCGGCGTCGCGAGCTGGGCTCATTTCGCCGATTCGTCCGAAGAGATCATGCGTTATGTCATGGAGGTCTGCTACTTCGCCCCCGTCGAGCTGATCCGCCTCGCTATCCCTTTGCTCACCGAGGGTGTTCAGCCGGCGATCGTCAACGTCTCCTCGATGTGCGGCCGGCGGGCGATGCCGGGCTGGTCGGAATATTCCGCGGCGAAACACGCCCTGTGCGGCTTCACCGAGGCAATGCGCGGCGAGCTGGCGCGTTTCGACGTCGATACGCTGCTTATCGTGCCGGGGCTGACGAAGAGCGAGTTCCAGAAGCACTTCTTGCAGGCGAAGGGACGGGCCAACATTCAGTTTCACAAGGGTATGCCGCCGGAGAAGGTGGCGGCGCGGATCATCAAGAGCCTGCGCAAGAGCAAGACGGAGACGGTGATGGGACGCGAGGCCCGCTGGGTCCTCTGGTTCAACAAGCTGTTTCCACGCCTGACCGATTGGCTGCTGGCTCGGAAGATGAAGCAGCTTTACAAGGAAGCGCCGCCAGCTCGCTGAGGATCTCCGTGTTCAAGATCTCTTCCAGCCGGTTGAGGGCGCGGGCTACCATGGCGCCGTCGAGCGCCCGATGATCGTAGATGATGCGCACCGGCGCGACGCCGTCGCGGATGACGCCGTAGTTCAGCGTCGTCGTCAGCGGCGAGAGCGGGTGCAGCGACTCGACGCCGAGGGACGAATAGACGCTCACGCCGAACGTCCCCAGCCAGTTCGCCTTGCGGTAGCCGCGCGCCGCGGTGACGTACCACCAGGCGAGACGGCGCAGGAATTTGGGCAGGCGGGTGATGCGCATCTGCGTGCGGAACGAGGCGAGCGCTTCGACCGGCTCCGTCCGGTGCTGGTCGAGGCATGCGTCCAGATCGGCCAGTGTCATGAGGTCCGGCGACGTGATCTTCGCGAAGAAGACGCCTTTTTCGCCCTGGTAATCGCGCTCGACGGCGACCGAGGCGACGTTGATCGGATGCTCGTAGAGCCGGGCCCACGGGAAATAGAGATAGGCGCGGCGCAGCTCCGGCATCTCGGCCGCCACGCGGGCGTAGCCCTTGGTGAAGATCGCGGCCCAGCTTGGTCGCACCGCCAGCTTGGCGCGTGTCTCCTCGAGGTCGCCGAGCTTGACCTCCTTTTGCACCGGCACACTTGGGATCTTGTGCGCGAAGTGGACGAGGTCGCAGATCAGCTTCCGCGGCAATGACAGCCGGATCGACCGCCCCAGGTTCTTGAGAAACATCACGCCATCCGGGAGAAAGGCGCCACGAGAGCTCCGGGTACGCGTCCGGGCTGGGATCGGATGGGGGCGCAAAGCGCGACAGAAGCGATGTTGGCGACCCCTCCAAGTGTAATCCCCGGCGGCGCTCCCGTCCAGCAGGGGGGGCCTTCCGGCAAAGTTTCTCTTGCCGCTCCGCACGGCGCCGCGGACAAAGGCGGCTCAACCGGCCCAGATTCCGGCGTCGCGGCGACAATCGCGGCCCGTTTCCCGCTTTTCTCCGCCGCGCCGCGCCGCCGCGAGCATACTTCCGGTAGCCCGAAGGACACCTTTCCGCTCACGGACGACCGCCTTTCTCACCGTGAGGATCTCCCATGCGCTTCACGCTCACGCTCGGGGCCCTTGCGCCCCTGGCCCTGGCTTTCTTTGCGCCCCTGGCCGACGCCCAATCGTTCGTCCCCACCGATCTCGACCGCTACTACCGCGGCGGAACCTACCTCCCCTACGACGGCATGCCCTACACCCAACGCTATGGCTACCGCGTCGACGGCTCCGCCTTCTTCCCCGGCTACGACGCCCGCAACCTCATCATGATGGACTACCTCGATCGCCTCGACCGCGCCGAGAAGTTCGGCTACTGCCCGCCCCGCGATCCCTTCCTCGACCCCGCCGCCAACCCCTCCGGCTGGCGCTACGGCAGCGGCTTCCGCCTTTTCGGCCGCCGCTGGTAAGCGCTTGCCTTGTCTTCTCGGAGCCGGAAGCGTGAGTGACGGTCTTGCTCCACCGTCGCTCACGCTTCTTTTTTTTGGAAAACCGGGAAAAAGCCGCAAGGGGGGCCACATTTCCATAGAAAAAAGCTGAGCCTTCGGGCCGGCGCCTCCTTTTTTGCCCGGTGCGCCTTGTTCCTCGCCCGCATCCTCGTTAAGGTTTGCTAGTCGAGCGCAGCCCAGAGGGAGCCGGAGGGTCAAACCTCCGGAGGATTTGCTCCGAATCGTGGGGTTGGTGATGTCGAAACATGCGGCCATCACCGGCTGGGGGTGGCACAGTCCCGAACGCGTCCTGACCAACCACGAACTGGAATCGTTCGTGGAGACGAGCGACGAATGGATTCTCACCCGCACCGGCATCCGTAACCGCCACCTCGCCGCCACCGGCGAAACCACTTCCGGCATGGCCGTTCAGGCCGCCCGCCACGCCCTCGAAAAAGCCCAGCTCTCCCCCCACGACATCGACCTGGTCATCTGCGCCAGCACCACCCCCGATTACCTCCTCCCCGCCACCGCCTGCCTCATCCAGCAAGAAATCGGCGCCGACAAAGCCGGCGCCTTCGACCTCAACGCCGCCTGCTCCGGCTTCATCTACGGCCTCGCCGTCGGCGCCCAGTTCATCCAGGCCGGCTGCTATCGCCGCATCCTCGTCACCGCCGGCGAAACCTTGAGCCGTTTCACCAACTGGCAGGACCGCAATACTTGCGTTCTATTCGGCGACGGCGCCGGCGCCGTCGTCCTCGAAGCCACCGATCAAGACGTCGGCGTCATCAGCCACGTCCTCGGCAGCCGCGGCGACCTCGACCGCTCCCTCGCCATCGAAGCCGGCGGCTGCGCCCGCCCCGCCTCCCACCAGACCGTCGACGAAGGGGCCCACTTCATTCGCATGGAGGGCCGCGAAGTCTTCCGCCTCGCCGTCCGCGCCATGACCCACTCCGCCAACGACGCCCTCGCCAAGGCCGGCCTCACCGTCGCCGACCTTCGCTGCGTCATCCCCCATCAAGCCAACCTGCGCATCATCAACGCCACGCAAGAGGCCCTCGGCGTCCCCCGCGAGAAGATGTACATCAACGTCGACCGCCACGGCAACACCGGCGCCACCTCCTGCGCCATCGCCCTCGGCGAGATGCTCCGCGACCAGCCCGCCAACGTCGGCGACAACTTCCTCTTCGTCGCCTTCGGCGGCGGCTACACCTGGGCCTCCCTCGTCCTCCGCTGGGCCGACATCGCCGCCATCATGCGCGAACGCAACCTCCGCCTCTCGGCCTGACCTCCCCTTCAACTCCCTCCGCCACGCCATCCCGCTATCACCGCCACGCCGCCCGTACCCTCCCCGGCGTGTTTCGTTTCTTTCATTTCGGCGCGCTACCGTTCCTGCAATGAATGCGGCCAGGCGACCGAAAAGCCCACGGGGAACACACAGAAATAGATGCTACCAACCTTGACACCAGCCGACGTTGACAACCACGAACCACCATCAAGCCCTTCGCTACTGCTGTTTCGTCGCATCTCGTCGCACACCTACCCACTCATCGCGACGTATCGGCACCCCGTGCCGCAACTCCCGCAACACCTAGGCCATCAGGCAACCTTCTGAAAACCGGCCAACCAAGCTTCACGCAACGGGAAATGAAATAAACGGTGTCAGGACCCTTTTGGTTGGAGGCGGTGCGGCGCTCGGCGTGGGGAAGACGACGCAGAGGAATGCATTAGGCCGCTTGCCCAAAGGTCTCCACCACGCGAGAACAAACACTGCGGAATCCCCGGGCCAACTGCGAACCCGATACCACGCGCCGTGCATCAACTTAAGGTGACAATCCCCTAAATCACCGTGCGCAATTCAGCTGCACGGCAGAAGTGTGCCGTGTGCCTGAGGAAAGGTCGGATGAATAAAAAAAGGGAATCCAAGCGACATACTCGGGGCCTACGAGGTCCCAAGGAGGATTCCCATGGCGCTTATTCTCCCGAAGCCTTCTTTCTTCGTCAAGGAGAGGTTCGTCGAGCGTTTCCGCAAGTGCAGGCAGGCCTTGGTGCGCGTTCGCTATCTCATCATCCTCAATGTCTGGAGCGGGCGTAGTGCCCGGGAAATCGAACGGGTGCTGAAGGTCCATAACACCACGGTGTATCGAGTGGTTCGGCGTTTTCGAGAACATGACGAAGCGTCGCTCTGGGATGGCCGTGAGGATAACGGCGCCGAGAAGCTCTCCGAACATTTCTTGGCGATTCTGGACCGTGTCGTGCGGTCGAATCCTCAAGAACACGGGTGGCGCCGGCCAACCTGGACACGCGAAACCCTGGTGGAAACCATGGTGCGCAAGACCGGCGTTCGCATCCACGTGGCGACCATGAGTCGAGCCCTGGGATTGATCCGTGCCCGACGAGCCAATCCTCGTCCGCGTGTGCGCTGCCCGTGGTTCCCCGCAGTGAAAACCAGGCGAATCAACGCCCTTCGGCGACTGATCGCCACCTTGCCCCCGCGCGAGGTGGCCGTCTACGAAGACGAAGTCGATATTCATCTGAATCCCAAAATCGGCCTGGATTGGATGGGGTTGGGACAGCAGAAGGACGCGATCACGCCTGGGCAAAACGAAAAGCGTTATCTGGCCGGAGCGCTGGACGTGCGCAGCGGGCAAGTGCACTGGGTGGAGGCGGAGCAGAAAAACAGCTGGCTGTTTTGGGACCTGTTGTACAAGCTGACGCGCGTGTATGCCGAGGCGAAAATCATTCATGTGATCTTGGACAACTATGGCATTCATAGCAGCAAGATCATCGCCGTGGCTCTGGCGAACTTCGCCTCGCGCATTCGGCTGCACTTCTTGCCTCCCTTTAGTCCGGACGACAATGCCATCGAGCGCATCTGGCAAGACTTGCATGCGAACGTGACGCGCAACCACCGTTGTGCCAGTATGGCGGAACTTCTGGGCGAAGTTCGCTACTACCTGAGAAAACGCAACCGCCGAACGCTACGACAAACCGCCACTGCGACAGCTGCATGATTGCGCACGGTGATTTAGGAGTGCAAGGATGGACGCTGATCGCAAGCGTCGGGGCAACCCCGAGTGTTACGCGCAGGCGTTGTGTGACTGCAAAGGCCCCATCAGGAACGAGCATTATGTCTCCGAGAGCATTCTGAAGCTCGTCTTTGGGCAGGCCGGCGAAATCAACAACACGGTGCTTGTCCGAGGGCTCGCATTTCAGCCGCTCGGCGTGCGGGAATTTAAAGGTGTGGCTAACCTCAAAGCGAAGATCCTATGCGAGAGGCACAACGAGTTTCTAGGGCGAGAGTCAGATTCCGCGGGGCTGGCGATGTTCATCGCTATGGATGCCCTCAACAGTGCGGCGGTGAACCCTGCTCGTCGAGAGCGCGTCATGCGAGTGGATGGCGACGCTTTGGAACGGTGGATGCTTAAGACATTCATCGGGGGTCTTTATAGCGGCAACTTTCGCGCAGGCCCTGGTGAAACCATGAAAGGGGTCTGCCCGCCATCTGATTGGCTTCGCATCTTGTTCAAGGGAGCAGAGTTCCCGAGCGGCTCCGGCTTGTATTGGCTGGCCGGGACTCCCGGCAGCGTGTTCAACACGGACGAAGAGGTCTTGCAATTGGAGCCGATCGTATCGAGTTCCGAAGGCGCGACGGAGGCGCGCGGCTTGCGCGTCCGGTTTTTTGGCTTCAACTTTGCACTCTCGATGGACCGCCTTTTGCCCACTGGTTCGGGCCTGTTCGGAAACGTCGCACACCGGCCCGCCGGTGTCAATGTCAAGAAGGCCGACGCGGGGATCACGTTTGACTGGAAACACGGCGCGGCGAGTGAGAAGATTGTTGTCGCTAGGCTGTGACGAGTGGTAGAATCGCCGACCCTCGGGGCCCGCGCGACGGTCCTATTTCGCAATTTACAAATTCTCTTGCAAATCTCCCTGCGCCGGTTCATACATGAAACAGCCTACTCGATTCCCTGCCGCAGGTAAGAAGCTATGGACGCCTCGCTCGCGCTTTTGCTTGGAGTGCTGACAGGCATTGCGATCACGACTCCGTTTCTATTGTGGATTGGTCGCCTTCGCATGGGTCGGGCCGTCGAGGCGGCCGTCAACGAAATCAGCGAACGAGCGGCGGTCCTCGAGGAACGGCTCACTCGCAAGGAGGAGACCGTCGGGTCCCTTGAAAAGAATCTCCGAGACGCAGTCACGGCTAGGGACCAACTGAGGCAGCTAACCAACAATGCTACGAAGGCACAGGCGTTAGCTGAGCAAAAGGCGTCCGCCATTCCGGGTCTGCAGAAAGACGTAGAGACCCTACGAGGCGAGTTGCGTACGGCGCAGAGGCAGATAGAAGACGTCAAAGTCGCTCACGCTACGGCGAAGGCGGAAGCAGAGCGAGTCCCCGGTCTGATTGACGAGTTGGAGGCGGCTCGACGGATAGGGCAAGAGTCAGAACAAGCCACCGCCCAAACACGGACCAATCTCGCGACTGCAGAGGAGAAGGCGAATCAGGTTCCCATCCTAACTGCAGAGCTCACGACAACCCGACGGGCGAAGGATGCGGCCGAAAAACTGGCGAGGGAGGAAGCCATCCTGAAGACAGCGGCGGAAGAGAAAGCGTCTCAGATCCCCGGCTTGTTGTCGGAGAAGCAGAGACTCGAACAGAAGGCCGATGAACTCCATCAGGTAGTTACCATGGCGCGCGAAAGGATCGCGAGCCTGGCCAGATCGCTAGATGAAAAGAAACGAGTGAAAGACGAGTTCCACGACACTTTTCGGGCTCTGGCGGGTGAAGCCCTTCAAAGCAACAACAAGGCGTTTCTCGACCTCGCTAATGCCACGCTAGCAAATTACATCGCCGAGTCGAAAAATGACCTCGATGGCCGGCAACAGGCTGTTGACCGACTCGTGAAGCCGATTGGCGAGTCGCTGACCAAGTTGGACGAAGCATTGATCACGCTTGAGCAGACGCGCAAACAAGCATACGGCTCTCTAACGGAAAAGGTGGATAACTTACTCACGTCTGAGCAACGTCTACGGGATGAAACAGCCCGCATCGTTGTAGCGCTCCGATCCCCGACCGTGCGAGGACGATGGGGCGAGCTGTATCTTCGGCGCGTCGTCGAACTCGCTGGCATGGTTGAGCATTGCGACTTCGAGGCCCAGGAGACGATCGAAACGGAGGACGGCAACCTCCGGCCGGACATGATCGTTCGCCTGCCCCGTCAGAAGAGCGTCGTTGTCGACAGCAAGGCGTCCATGCTCGCGTACATTGAGTCACTGGAAGCGCCCGATGAGGAAACCCGCAAGGAGAAGTTACGGGACCACGCGAGGCAGATCAGACAGCACGTCGACATCCTTGCCTCCAAGGACTACGCCGAACACGTCCAGCCAGCCCCGGACTTCGTCGTCCTGTTTCTGCCCGGCGAAATGTATTTCAGCGCCGCCCTTGAGCATGATGCTGACTTGATCGAATATGCCCTGAAACGGAAGATCGTCCTCGCGAGTCCAACAACCCTCATCTCACTGTTACGAACGGTCGCTCATGGCTGGAGTCAGGAGAACATTGCGCGGCTGGCCCAAGAGATCGGCAAGCTCGGGAAAGAACTCTACAAGAGAGTCGGCGTCTTTGAGAAGCATTTTTGCGACTTACGTGGAGGGCTTGAGAAGACCGTCAAGGCTTACAACTCAGCGGTCGGATCGATGGAAAGGCGGGTATTGCCCGCCGCAAGGCGACTCGGAGAAATGGTCGATCCGGGCGGAAAGGAGATCCCGACACCTCAGGTTGCTCGTGATTACTTGAAAACGCCACAAGCGCAAAACGGCGAGCTTTTTGATGACCAGGCCGAGGCCGAAGGGAAACAGTGATCGACGATCGGTTCTCGATGAGGTTCCCGAGGAGTTCATGAAGATAACGCCTTTGACACCCTTTCAAGTGCATCCGCCAAGCTGGCGACATCCGCCGCGGCGAAGCGGCGCCCAGCCGGGTCTTCGACTACAACGAGGTCGATCGGCCTGACCCCCCAACCCCGGCACTCTTGGCCTCGGCATGGTGTCGCGCCGCCATCGACTTGTCGCTGGTTCAACGCTGGACGGACACCGCCACGATTCACGCGCGATCCGAACCTGCGGTTATTGCGTGACCTTCGGGCGTTCGCGTTCCGAGCGGCGCCTTCAGGGAAGGATCTCGACCGAGATATCTGGAAACGCAGCCAGGCGATTGTCGTTGGTCAGGAAACGGTCGAGGCGATTCTCAACCGCCGCGGCCAGGTGAAGTGAGTCGGCGATGCCGAATCTGTGCTTGGCACGAATCATCGCCGCGCGTCGATACAGGGCGAGGCCTGCGGGAAGAGTGGTCACGTTCGGCCCCAAGAGGAAGCGGTGATAATCCATCAGCAAAAATCCATCGCCCGATCGAAACGGCCACACAAATGCTTCGGTCCATGTTAGATCGGCCACGAAGAATCGGTGTCCGGCGTTCTCCAGAGCGGCGATGTGGTTTCTCGCCCGCTGTTGCAAGGCGAGTTACCCCTCGACCGCGTAAATGACGATGTTCGTGTCCAGGTAATAGAGCATCAATTGCTCCCGGAGCCCGGGCTTTGGAGACGCGTCTCGTATTCCGCCTCTCCCTCTCGCCTGACCGCCTCGATCTCATCGGCGCCTCGGCCGTGAAAGTTCCGCTTCGCTTGGTCCCCGCGAATCTCATCGATCACCGCCGCTAATCCGCCCGGCGCTTGTGGCGTCGCGACCGGCGCCACCGTCACGATGACCTTTCCCGGTGGCAGATTCGGCTTCTCGTCCAATTCGAGGCTCCCGTCGGCGTTCAGCGTGCCTGGTATGGTCGCTATCATCTTGCTCTTCCCTGGACTTTGCGAATCCGGGCGACTCTATAATAGCTCTTGTACCCCACCCAACCAATCCCACCTCTCGCACGATGGGATACCGCAACCTGCGCGAATGCCTCGGCGACCTGGAACGCGCCCACCAGCTCGTCCGTGTCGACGCCGAGTTCGATCCCCATCTCGAAGCCGCCGAGATCCAGCGCCGCGTCTACCAGGCGGGCGGGCCGGCCCTTCTCTTCGCCCGCCTCAAGGGCTGCCGCTTTCCGATGGTCTCCAACCTCTTCGGGACCATCGAGCGCACGCGCTTCCTGTTTCGCGACATGCTGCAGGCCGTCCGCCATCTCATCGAGCTGAAGATCGATCCCGCGGCTTTCTGGAAGAATCCGTGGCGCTACCGCGATGTGCCGCGCGCCCTCTGGCACATGCGGCCCAAGTGGGTTCGCTCCGGCCCCATCCTCGACCAGGAGACGACCGTTTCGCAACTGCCGCAGCTCGTCTCCTGGCCCGACGACGGAACCATCAGTTGCAGCAGACGCTACAATCACTGTTCGGCCGCACGAGGGCGCGCCAGATGGACAAGCCGATTCACATCCCGCCCTTCCCGCCACTGAAGTGGGACGGATGCCTGTGGTCCGGTGAGGTACGGCTGCCATCCTGGGCAAGGTTCATGGGCAGGATGAAAGCGTATCTGCTGGCGGTGCATGCCAAGGACAAGGCGCTCCCCACGGCAGAGCAGGCCGCGGCCTTCCGCGATCTGATGGAAAACCAGGTAGCCATCACCGAGGCCGTAGCGCGGGCGCTGCTCGACTATTACCCTGAAGCGCGGGAGGGGTACTACGACGCCTATGATGGGGAGGACCCCCAGGAGGAACTGCCGGAGGTAGCTGATGTGGCTGGGCTGCACCCGCTCGTCGGACTGACACGCATTCATATCCTGTCGGTGTCCCGCGACGGGGCGGCGTACGTCGGCTTCGAGCTTGGGTGCAAGTGGGAAACCGAGCACGGGGCCGGAGCCTTGACCCACTGCGGGCGGGTTGTTGCCACCGGCCAGGCTAGCGAATCCTTTGTGGACGGGGTCGCCAAGAAGGACGCCAAGCGGGGCCGCACCAGACGCCGCACCTGACCCGGCGGGCATGTCGGCTTTCTGGAGTTCATCGGTCCCCGCGCCCGCCGGGCAGGTGAGCTATTTCGTTTCGGCTGCAGTGGCGATGGTACGGCGAGTGCGCTTGACGAGCGACTACGAGGGAGGTGTCCGATGATCCGAGTGGCGTCGCTGGCCCTGATGACGCTGGGGTGCCTGACGGTCCCGGTTCGCTCACAGCCGCGCGATGAACCGGCCGACCCGCCCAAGGGCCAGCGGGTGTTCTTCGCATCACACAGTGGTATGTGGTTTGTAGTAGATCCCGTCGCCGAGTTGGCCGAGGCGGCCAAAATCAAGGGCCACAAAACGGTTGGTCTCCAGAAGCTCGGCGCCTCCAAGACTCTCCAGCACTGGGAGCTGCCCGAGGACAAGAACCAGGCCAAGAAGGCCCTGAAGGCGGGTGAGGTGGACGTGTTCGTGATGTCGCCGATCCAGTTCCCTGATGAGGGCGTCGAGAACTTCGTCAAGCTCGGACTGGAGCACAACCCGAACATGCGCTTCCTGGTCCAGATCACCTGGGGCGCCGCGGACATCGACAACCAGGACTTCCCGAAGGGCGCTTTCGCCATCGTCGATCGCGAAAAGACGCCGGACCAGCTCAAGAAGCTCTACGAGCGCAACATCAAGGCGGCCGAGGGCCAGGCCGATGACATCAACAAGAAGTACGGCGGGGGCAAGAAGGTGCTGTTCCTGGTGCCCAGCGCCCAGGCACTGGTGGCGTTGCGGACCCGGATTGCCCACAAAGAGGCGCCCGGCCTGACCAAACAAGGGGAGCTGTTCAACGACTTTTTGAGCCACCCGTCGGCCCCGCTGGAGGCGCTCAACGCCTATCTGCACTACGCGGTGCTGTACGACCGCAGCCCGGTCGGCCTGCCCATGCCCGGCGTGCTCAAGCGGGCCAAGCGGGAGGCGTGGGACGAGAAGCTCAGCCGCTCCTTGCAGGAACTCGCATGGGATACGGCGGCCAACTACTCTTACAGCGGCGTCACCGCAGCGAGAAAGAAGTGAGGCCACGGGCAGTTCGAGAGCACTTTTCGAGACACAACTTCTTTGCAGCCGGCCCGGCAACTGATCCTTGGTGTTCGGCCAGAGCGGAGGAATCTTGATGTCCGCCGAGTCACCGGCGCCAGGGATGTCCCGATTGCGTTGGACAGGGATGCTCTTGATGCTTGTTGTCGGCGTCGGCATCGGCGTCGCCCTCGACCGATTTGTCTTGCCGCGCTCGGCGAACCCAGAAATGGAAATCTTCGAGCAAGGTGGCCCATTCGACGGCGCCGGCGGCCAAGGGGAGACGAATTTCCCCATTCCGTACGCTTACCCGCCCAACGTCAAGCTCGATTACACCGGCAGAACGATCGCCGTCGTCGAAGTCAAGACGACCGGATTCAAGTGGAAGGACGTCGGCGCCGGGAGTCACGCGGCGCTCGGAAAGTGGACTGCCAAGGGAGTCAAAGCAAATAAGGTCCCCTGAGCAACAGCCCGGCCGTTTCGTCCAGGGTGAAGTCCGCACAGCGAAACAGTGGGCATAGCCGAACAAGTCGCTGCGGATGTGCCGGGCTGCTGAGCGTTGGCGTTCGGCCGGAACCGCCTGGGACAGACCAACACGAAGAGGCAATCAACATGCGGGATCTTGAACGGCTGGCAGCACTCATCAAGCATGAGCAGGATGCGTTGCTCTCGCGGTGGAGGCAGCAAGTGCGGCAGCTGCCCTCGGCCAAGCGTCTTGACACGCCTGCCCTAAACGACCATGTTCCCGCGCTGCTGGACGAACTGGTCAATGAATTACTCGTGGCGTCCCACCAGACCATTCCGCAAGCCCTTCTGGAAGGCAGCCCACCGGTTCACGGCAGGCAACGACAACAAGACGGCTTCGACATCGTCGAAGTCGTCGCCGAGTACAACATCCTTCGCGGCTGCATTCACGATCTGGCCGAAAGCCATGGCATCACCGTTGCCGGCCAGGCATTCCACATTCTGAACCGCGTGCTGGACGAAGCCATCGGGTTGTCGGTTCAGACCTTTGCGACACAGCAGGCGCTCGAAGTACAACGCCGCCGGGAAGAGTACCTGGCCTTTGTGGCGCACGACCTTCGCACGCCCCTGAATGCGATTTCTTTGGCCGGAAGAGTCCTGGAACTGACGCCCTCTGGGGGGAGCGCGGAATCCGCCCAAATGCTAAAGACTCTCCACCGCAACGTGAAGCAGCTTGAAACGCTGGTTCAGAAGGTGCTCAAAGAGAGCGATCACATCTTGACCGAGAGCGGCGTGAAATTGGAGCGTCGAGAGTTCGACTTGTGGCCGCTTGTCGAGGCCCTTATTCATGATCTGCATCCTGTTGCTGGGACCGCCAGTACGCAGCTGATCAACAAGGTTCCCGCGGACCTAATGGCGCACGCGGATGCGAGCTTGCTGAAGCGTGTGATTCAGAACTTAGTCGCGAATGCGATCAAGTATACCCCACGCGGTGAGGTCGTCATCGGGGCACGAGAAACCGAAGCGGACGGCAGCCTGGACGGCAGCCTGGAGTGCTGGGTCAGTGACAACGGCGCTGGTATCCCTGAAGACCGGCTCCAAGTGATCTTCGATAAGCTCGAAACCGATCCGGAACGCGACGGTGGATTAGGCTTGGGGCTCGCCATCGTGAAGACGTTTGTCGAGGCACACGGCGGGACCGTGACCGTCGAAAGCAAGGAAGGCGTTGGCTCAGTTTTCCGGTTCACGCTTCCCGGCAGGCCGAAGGCTAGTGGCACTTGACGTGTTGGGAGTGCAAAAGGCCGAACCCATCTATTGCCTCCCTCGTCAATAGCGCGCACCTCGGACGGCTGAAGTTTTTCCCTTCTTTTTTCCGTGGCCTCTCAGGCTGATGGACGAAGCTAACTTCCTTGGCCGCGTCGGAGTCGCTCCCTCGTCAATAGCGCGCATCCCGAACGGTTGCCTCGGGCAATAGGGGACATTTCGACGTTGGCACTTGTGGTGAAAGCTCGGTAGCGCAGGAAAAAGCCCGCGAGTTGTCTCGCGGGCTTTATTGTCTTCGGGACAACGTCCGCCCCGGTTCTGCGAACCGGGGCTAAACAATCACACCGCCACCCGGATATCCGCCAGCTCCTCCTTCACGGCCGCGTAGTGGCTCGGCTCCATGCTGAAGCTCGCCGTGCCGCTCGTGAAGTTGCGCAGCTCGCTGGTGTAGCCGAACAGCTCGGCCAAGGGGACATAGGCGTGCAGGACGCAGCGGCCCTTGTCGAGGCTGGTGTCGAGGATTTCGCCGCGGCGCCGGCTGACGTCGCGCGTCAGGTCGCCGAGGTAGTTGCCCGGAGCGTGGACCACGACGTTCATGATCGGCTCCAGGATCGTCAGGCCCGCCTTGGCCTGGGCGTCGCGCAGGCTCTCCAGGGCGGCGAGCTTGAACGTGTCCGCCGAGCTGTCGACCTCGTGGTGCTTGCCGTCCAAGAGCGTCGCCTTGAGGTCGACCATCGGGAAGCCGTATTTCTGCCCCTTCTTGCAGCCGAGGCGGAAGCCGTCCTCGACGGAGGGGATGTACTCGCGCGGCACCGTGCCGCCGTAGATCGTCTCCTCGAAGTAGATGTTGTTCGGGTCCGGCTTCTCCCCTTCGGCTTCCAGCTCGGCCTGCATGTCCTCGATCCGGTCCTTGGAGAGGGGCTCGTACTTCATGACGATGACGGCGTACTTGCCGCGGCCGCCCGACTGCTTGATGTAGCGGGTCTCGAACTCGATCGGCTTGGACAGCGTCTGGCGGTAGGCGACCATCGGTTTGCCGACTTCCACTTGCACGCCGTGGTCGCGCTGGAGCTTGTGCACCGCGACCTCGAGGTGCAATTCCCCCATGCCGCTGAGGATGAGCTGGTTGGTCTCCTCATCGGTGCGGGCGCGGAGCGTCGGGTCATCGCGGACCATCTTGCCGAGGGCGTCGGCCAGCTTGGTCTCGTCGACGTTCTTGGCCGGGATCAGCGCCTGGCTGATGACCGGCTCGGGGAAGCGGATTTCCTCCAGCACCAGCCGCTTCTCCTGGTCGCACAGCGTGTGCCCGGTGGCCGTGCTCTTGAGGCCGACGGCGGCGACGATTTCGCCCGGCCCGGCTTCCTCGAGGCGGTCGCGGCGGTCGCCGAACAGCCGGTAGATGTGGCTGATGCGCTCGCTCTTGCCGGTGGTGGCGTTGTAATAGATTTCGCCTGGCTTGATGACGCCCGAGTAGACGCGCAGGAAGATCAGGTCGCCGTGCTTCTCGCTCACGGTCTTGAACGACAGCGCGGACAGGGGCTCGCTCGCTTCGGGCTTGAGCGAGAGGTGCTCCTTGGTCTTGGGGACGAAGGCTTCGACCGGCGGCCGATCGAGCGGGCTCGGCAGATAGTCGCAGACCGCGTCCATCACGCTGTGGACGCCGACGTATTCCTTGGAGGAGCCGCAAAGGACCGGTGTGATCTTGCCCGACAGGGTGCCGACGCGGAGCGCCTTCTGGATCATCGCCTCGGGGATTTCCTTCCCTTCGAGGATCGCCTCGAGCAATTCGTCGCAGGCGTGGGAGGCGGCGTCGAGCAGTTGCTCGCGCGCGCTGGCCGCTTCCACCTTGTATTTCTGAGGGATATCGACCCACTTGTACTTCATGTGGGTGGGGTCGTTCTTGTCCAGCTGGAAGAGCTTCATGCGGATCAGGTCGATGACGCCTTCGAACTCGGAGCTCTGCCCGGCCGGGATCGTGCAAATAGCGGGGACGATCTGGAGCTTCTCCTTCATCTGCTTGATGACGTCCCAGAAGTCGGCCCCGGTGCGGTCGAGCTTGTTGATGAACGCCAGGCGCGGCACGCCATGCCGGTTGGCCTGGTGCCACACGGTTTCGCTCTGGACCTCGACGCCCCCCACCGCGCAGAAGACGCCGATGGCGCCGTCGAGGACGCGCAGCGAGCGCTCGACCTCGGCCGTGAAGTCGACGTGGCCGGGGGTGTCGATGAGGGTGATGCGGTTGTCGCCCCACTCGAGCGAGACGGCGGCGCTGTTGATCGTGATACCCTTGGCCTTCTCGAGGGGGTCGAAGTCGGTGGTGGTGTTCCCCTCGTCGACGTCGCCTGACTTGTGCTTGGAGCCGCCGAAGTAGAGGATGCGCTCGGTGGTCGTGGTCTTGCCGGCGTCCACGTGCGCGATGATGCCGATGTTTCTGACTTTCTCGAGCATGGTCGTTTGGCGGCGGGCGGGATCGCAGACTGCGGATCGGGATTGCAGATTGACCTTCTGCATTCTTCAATCTTCGTTCTGCATTCTTTTGCGCCGTCTCCTAATGAATGCGAAACGGGCCGGAAACCCTTTCCGGTCCTGGTCGCTGCCGTTGGTAAGACTGTCGGGTGATCTGCCGGGTTCGCATCCACCTGGGTGGGAGGGACCCGGCAAGGAAGCGCCGATGGCTGGCTCAGGCGCCGAACAGTCGATCGGCGCCGGACTCGCTCCCCGTGGAAACGAGATATAGCATTATAAGATTTGATGTGGTTCTGTCTAGGGGATTTAGGAAGAATCCGTGAGGGAAAACGGGCCTCGGGAACACTCCAAATGGATCGAGCCGCCCAAGCCCATGGGGCTCTCCTGAAAACCGACTATATTGCCAAAGGAGGAGCCCTATGCGCAGCCCCTTTCCCGGCATGGATCCGTACCTCGAAGATCCCGCATTCTGGCGGGACTTCCATTTGACGTTCATTGGCTGCTGGCGCGAAGCGATCGCCGATCTGCTGCCTGCCGGGTACGAGGCGAGGCTGGACGAAACCATTCACATCGTGCCACTTGCCGACGAGGTCATCAGCCGGGGACGCCGGCGACCGGTGCGGAAAGCGCGACGCGCGACCGCGTCGACCGCTCTGTTGGATCCGGTCGTGATTCCGCACGAGTTGACCGAGGAAGTGCGGCAAGCGCGCATCGAAATCTTGCATCGGCCCGAGCGAACCCTGGTGACCGTGCTCGAACTCCTCTCTCCCACCAACAAGACCGGCGAAGGCTTCGGCGAGTTTTGCGCCAAACGGCAAATGGTCCTTCGGCAAAAAAACGCATCTCGTCGAATTGGACCTTCTTCTCGGGGGAGAGCGTCTGCCCTTGCTCGAACCGTTGCCCGCGGGGGACTATTACGCGCTCGTCTCGCGCGGCGATCGCCGGCCGGACTGCGAGGTGTATCACTGGTTCTTGCGCGACCCCTTGCCCGCCATCCCGGTTCCTCTTCTGGCGCGCGACGCCGATGTCGTCGTCGATCTGCAAGGCGTGTTTCGCCGCGCCTACGCGCGCGGCCGATACGCCGACGCGCTGGCCTATGGCAGCGCCTTGACAGCGCCCGTGCCGGAAGGGCACAGGGAGTGGACAATGGCGCAACGGGATCGGCGACGTCCGCAATCGTAGTTGGTCAGTTCGACAGCCGCACCGGCAAGTCCAGCCGCTTCCCGCCGCGGATCAGGTTCAACGTCACCCGGTCGCCGACGATGTAGTTGCGGCGCACGTACGCCAGGAACTGCTCGACGCTCCCCGTCATCTTCTCGTCGTTGATGCCCAGGATGACGTCGCCGCCGCGTACGCCGATGGCCTGGACGCGGGCGGGGGCCGGGTCGGTCTGGCGGAAGGCGAGCTGGTCGGCGGCAAGACCGAGGCGCGTCTTCTCGGGGCCGGTCAGGTCGTCGCCATAGAGGGCGAGGGCGGGAAAAAGATCGAGCATGGAGGGGCGCCAGGTCGGGTTGGTCTTCTTCCAGCCGGCGGCGAGCGTCAGCTTGCCTTCTCGCTTCTTGCCCTCGCGCACCCAGGCGATGTCGACGGCGCCTGTCCAGGGCGCGTGGTGCAACGCGTATTGCGCATCGGCGAACGAGCGGACGCGCGCGCCGGCGATGGCGTCAATGAAGTCTCCCGCTTCGATGCCGACGGCTTGCGCCGCCGACTTGGCGGCGACGCTCTTGACCAGGTTCCCCTTGTCCTTGTCGAGAGTCACGCCGATGTTCTCGGGCAAGGGATAGGTCCAGAGACCGTCGCGCGTCCAGGTCCCCTTCTCCTTGGCGTCTGCCCGCAGAATCTCCTTCACCTGGTGACAGTGGATGCATTCGCCGCTGCGGAACAGCTTGGCCACCGGAATCGAGGTGATGACGAGCGATTTGCCGCGTGCCGGCGGCGGCTCGGCCTGGCGCTCCCGGTGCGTCGCCAGCGCCGCCTGCATGGCGTAGCGCAGGCCAGCCAGGGTGTTGCGGCTGTCCGCGCCGGAGGCGTCGCGGCCGCCGTAGCGACCGTAGACCTTGCCGTCGGGGTGCATGAAGAAGACGGACCAGGTCAGGTCCCAGTCGAACTCGAAGAGGTTGATGTCGACGTTCTGTATGCGCAAAAGCCGGACCCGGACGAAGTCGTCCGCCACGTCGGCGATCTGCTCCAGACGAACAACCTGCTCGTCAAACTTGTGGCAGTCCCCTCAAGGGTCGCAGCGGAAGATCACCATCATCGGCTTGCCGGTCTTGGCGGCGAGGGCTCTGCCCTTGTCCATATCGGCGAGCCAGCCCTTGCTCGGGGCGAGACGCGTGGCCGTGGTCTGGGCGAAAACCGGGGAAGCGACGATGAGGAGAAGTAAAGAAGCGCGGAGCATGGCTTGCTTGGGATTCGAATTTGTGGGGTTGCAGTTTATCCGGCGGGAGGGATGACGGAGAGGCGGGCCCGCTCCAGGATGAAGCCTCGAGGCGTTATCGTCGAGCGGTATCCTGCCGCGCCCCCTAGCTGTCCTTCTTTTCCTTCGGCGGCGCAAGCACCTTGACCGAAAGCGCCCGCAAGCGTTCGTGGAACACCCACTCGACCTCGACGCGGCTGCCGACCTTGATGGCGTCGAAGGCCTTGAGAATCTCTTTGTCCAGCCCGCCGCCGGCCGCCGGAGCGCCCCCTTTCCACTCGGGCACGTACCTGCGGCCCTTCTCCTCGCCGTCGGCGCGGACCTCGATGTAGTTCTTCCCCTTGTCGACCAGGAGGCCGATGGCCGTCCCCTTTTTTCCTTCGAGGGGGTTCTTCGCCTTCTTTTCCTTGACGGGTTCGTCCTTCTTCTCTTTCTCGCCGGCGGCGCTCCAGGCCGAGGCGCCCAGACCGAGGAGGGTGAGGAGACCGAGGTGGAGAATCAGGGCAGCGGTTCGCATCAGAAGACTCCGAAAGTGGGGGTGAGGATGTGAGTCTACCACGACGAGGCGCGATCGGAAATGGAAAACCCGCGGCGATGCCGCGCTCGCGGGCCGATAAAGAAAGCAGGCCGACTCCGGGAGCCGGCCTGCTTTCTTTGTTGATACGTCGCGCCGGTCAATTCGATACCGTGACGGTTTCACCGCCGGACATCGTCGCGGTGGCGCGATAGACGGTCAGATCCACCGTGTCCGAGACGAAGCGCACGGAGGCGTCTCCCATGACAAAGTTGGCGCCGCCGGTGTGGGCGCTGCGGAACGAATAGCGATTGGGCCAGTTGCCCCAGTTGGACTGGTAGTTCCCGCCCGGAGGCACGCCGTCGCGGTAGTTGAGCGGGATGGAGCAGGTACCGGTCGTATGGTTCGAATACGGCCAGGAGATGTGATAGTCCCAGCCGACAAGCACCTCGCCGATGAGGAAGGTGTTGCTCGTGCCATCCGAGGCGCTGGTGAGCTTTCGCTTCTTGACGATGTCGCGGCGGTGGAAAAAGCCGTCGCTGTTTTCCAGGCCGTTGCAGTCGCCGCTGGGCCCATAGTTGACGTAGGTGCCCCAGCACCAGTTGGAGCCTTCGACACCCTTGTAGTTGGTGACGCCGACCACGGTGCCGCCGCTGAAGTTGGCCCGATTGTTCATCGGCCCGGTGTTATCCGGGTCGCTCGGGCAATTCAGCATCGCGATGTTGGTGTTGATGGCGCTGCCGGGCGTGAGCGCGCTCGTGTCGATGTTGAGCGTCCTGTACAAAGGCGCCTGCTCGAAATAGGGCAGCGCACGCGCGATCCAGCTCCACTCGGCGTCCCCTTCCGGGCTGCAGCAACCGGCCAGGCCGCCGAACTTCGACCCGTTGTAAGGCAGCACCTTGTTCGCGTCGTGAAACGCGTGGGCCGCGATGGCGAGCTGCCGGATCTGGTTCTGGCATTGGACCCGCGCCGCCGCCTCGCGGACCTTCTGCACGGCCGGGACCAGAAGCGCGATGAGAATCGCAATGATGGCGATGACGACCAGGAGCTCGATCAAGGTGAACCCCGGCCGGCCGCGTGTTCTGTGAGTTGTCATGCAAGACCTCCAAAAAGAAGAGAAGGGAAAAAAGAAAGGGCGAGCTGAGGCGCTTCAAGGGATTCGGATTTCATAGGCGTCGGGGCCTTGTCCCTCCTTGACCTCGATGAAAACAGGCGTTGTTTCCGGCGTGGCGTACATCTTGTCCACGTAAGACTTCGGAATGGCGTACGGGTCCTTGCCGGGCGGGACGTGCGAGGCGATGGTCACCTTGTACCAGCCGAGCGGAGCGCCCTCGCGGTCCTGCGTCTTGAGGGTGAACTCCCCACTCTCGGTCAGCTCGGCGGTCGGCGGCTGAGGCGTGTCGTTCCCCTTCTTTTTGTCCGGATGGAAAACGACGGTCCCGCCCTTGTTGAAGGCCTTGCCCCCTTGAATGATCTTGCCGTGCACCGACGTCAGCTTCACCGACGACCCGCAACCGAGGGCGACGAAGGCAAGCGCCAGGGCGAAGATAAAGACGGCACGCTGTTTGTTCATGGTCGTCTGCAAGAAAATGAAATGGACGAGTCAAAGCCAATTGTGAAATCAACGGGCGAAACAAGCAAGCATTTTTCACCTTTTCTTTTTTGTCGCTCCCCCATCGTTCACTGAACCCTGCGCGCGGCCTTGCCTCGTTCGGAACGGGTCGCTACACTCCAGCGGCCCTCGTCCCAGCTCTAGCGCACGGGAGACGTGCGACTTTTGTTGACTTCCGAACGGACGCCCCTTGCCCGTTCCGGAGTAGCCCCCTTTGCGCGACATCCATGGAAGGAGCGAACCATGTCTCCACGCGTCCGCCGCCGCGACCCGGCCGCACGTCCCGGGAAACCACACCTCCGCCTGCTCCACGACGCCCCCGAGCTCGAAGGGCGGGCTCAGGCCGATCGCCTCCTCGGTAAAATCGCCGACCGCTCCGCCCGCATCGGCGTCGTCGGCCTCGGTTACGTCGGCCTGCCCTTCGCCGTCGAAAGCGCCAAGGCCGGCTTCCGCGTCCTCGGCATCGATCAGAACCTTGAGCGGGCCAAGAAGGTGAACTGCGGCGAAAACTACATCACCGACGTGCAGGACGACGAGCTGGCCGACATGGTGAAGCAGGGCCGGCTCGAAGCGGTCAGCGATTTTTCCGACGTCCCCAAGCTCGACGCGCTCATCCTGGCGATCCCAACCCCCCTCACCCGCAACCTTCAGCCCGATTTGAGCTGCGTCGTCGACGCCACCCGCGAGTTGGCGGGCCAGCTGCGCCCGGGCCAGTTCATTTGCCTGGAATCGACCACCTTTCCCGGCACGACACGCGACGTCATGCTGCCGATTCTCGAAGAAAACGGCCTGCGCGCCGAGCGCGACTTCTTCCTCGCCCACTCCCCCGAACGCGTCGACCCGGGCAACCCCCGCTTCAACACCAGGAACACGACCAAGATCGTCGGCGGCGTCGGCCCCCTGTCGCAGGAGATCGCGGTCGCCGTGTACGCCCAGACCATCGAAAAGGTCGTCGCCGTCTCGTCCGCGGAAACCGCCGAGCTGGTGAAGGTCTTCGAGAACACCTTCCGGGCCGTGAACATCGCCCTGGTAAACGAGTTGACGCTGCTGTGCGACCGCATGGACATGAGCGTCTGGGAAGTGCTGGACGCCGCCTTCACCAAACCGTTCGGCATCATGCCTTTCTATCCGGGGCCGGGCGTGGGCGGGCACTGCATCCCCCTCGACCCTCACTACCTGGAATGGAAGGCGCGCGAGTACAACTTCAACACGCGCTTCATCTCCCTGGCCGGGGAGATCAACCGCCGCATGCCTGAGTTCGTGCGCGAGAAGGCGCGACGCATCCTCAATGAGCGCGGCATCGCGCTGAGCCGGGCGCGCATCCTGGCCCTCGGTGTCGCCTACAAGAAGAACGTCGGGGATTGCCGGGAGTCCCCCGCACTGGAAGTGCTTCGTCTCCTGCGCGAGGAGGGGGCTGACGTCGTCTACCACGATCCGCACGTGCCGTTCATCGATGAGCTGGATCTGGAAAGCAAGCCATTGTCCGAAGAGCTGTTGCGCGATGCGTCGCTCACGATGATCGTCACCGATCACGCCGGGGTCGACTACGCCTGGGTCGCCCAGCATGCCGCGCATGTGCTGGACACCCGGAACGCGACCCGCGGACTTGCCGTGGCGCCGGGGAAAGTGACCCTCCTTTAGCTTGGCCCTCGTGTCACGGCTGCCTTGCAGGCGCCCCTACGATCCGCTGCCACGAAGCACGAAGCCGTTTTTCCCTTCCCAAGAACCCAGCGCTGTGACACAATCGATAGAACTCGCCTAGACCGACTTCCTTTTCCCAGTTTGTCCATTTTCGGCATCTTTACGGATTGAGAAAAGATACCGGGAATGGAAATAATGGTGGACCGGCGCGGGACACGGGTTTTGGAGAAACCCTGTCGACTGTCCGGAAGGCGCAGAAGCCGTAAGGGCTTTCCATGTTGCCGGTTGTAGAGGGCGCCGATATACTACCCCTTCAATCGTTGATGGGGACCATGGCTTCGTTTCCTTCGTGAAGAGGATGGGAAGATCGAGTAGGAGACCATGCGTTTCAACCTGATCGATCGCATCCTGGAAGTGGAGGCGGGGCGAAGGATTCGCATCGTCAAGAACCTGACGCTCGCCGAGGAGTACCTCGCGGACCACTTTCCCACTTTCCCGGTCATGCCGGGGGTGTTGATGCTGGAAACCTTGGTGGAGGCGGGCGCCTGGCTACTGCGGTTGTCCGATAACTATAGACACAGCGTCATCGCCTTGCGCGATGCGCGTAACGTCAAATACGGTCACTTCATGGAGCCGGGACGCTCCATGGTGGTAACCGTGGAGGTCGATAAGCCCCCCTATGCCCTCGACGGGGATGTGACTTTCAAAGGCAAGGGGGAGATGGAAGGGACCTCGACCGTCTCCGCCAAGTTCGTTCTGACCAGGTATAACCTGCGCGAGCGTAACCCCGCCTGGCAAGAGACGGATGAACGGATCCTCAAACATCTACGGCATCTGGAGGCCGTGCTGCGCGGCGAATTCGAAAACTTGAAGTAAGGCTGTGAAAAAGGTGTCCGACCCTTTTTTCACAGCAGTCCGAGATGCCCTCATGCGTTTGAAGGACCAAGTAGCTCTGGTGACGGGTGGCAGCCGTGGCATTGGCCGGGCCATCGTCAAGGCGTTCGCCGCCGAAGGAGCGAAGGTCGCGCTCGTCTACCGGGGTAGCCAGCAGGCGGCGGACGGCCTGGTGCAGGAAGTGACGCAGGGCGGCGGCAGGATCATCGCGGTGCAGGCGGATGTCAGCAACCCCGAGGACACGAAGAAGGCGGTCGAGCGGGTCGAGAAGGAGTTGGGCCCGGTCAACATCCTGGTCAATAACGCCGGCATCATCAAGGACGACCTGTTCGTACGGCTGGAGCCGGAGGCCTGGCACGCGGTCGTGAATACGAACCTGGGGGGCGTCTTCAACTTCTGCCACGCGATCGCCTACAGCATGATGAAGCAGCGCAAGGGCCGCATCATCAACATCAGCAGCGTGGCGGCCGAGCATACGAATCCCGGCCAGACGAACTATGCGGCCAGCAAGGGGGCGGTGAACGCCTTCACCCGCGCTCTCGCCGTGGAGTTGGCGAGCCGCGGCGTGACGGTCAACGCGATCGCCCCCGGCTTCATCGAGACGGACATGAGCGAGGCCGTGCGGAACAAGGCCGGCGACATCATCAAGAAGATGATCCCCGCCCGCCGCCTCGGTCAGCCGGAGGACATCGCCAAGGTGGCGGTGTTCCTGGCGAGCGAGGATGCGTCGTACATCACGGGCCAGGTGCTGACGGTCGACGGCGGACTCAGCCTCGGGGCCGCGGCGGTCTGAGACAACTCGTTCCCAGGCTCCGCCTGGGGACGCGATGGCGCCAGGCTTCGCCTGGCGGACAGGAACCAGAGACGGGAGGCGGAGCCCCCCAGGCTTTCCCAGGGAGAGCCTGGGAGCGAGCGAGGAACCACCGGAGGCGGAGCCTCCCGGAGAAAGCAACCAGGGGAAGCTTCATTGCGTTGAAGTGATCCTACTTTTGGAGGTCCTAGACCATGCCGAGCCAGGAAGAAATCTATTCGAAGGTGTCCTCGACGCTCTGCGAGGCGCTGAATGTCGACGAAGAGGACATCAAGCCTACCTCGACGCTGCAAGGTGACCTGGGAGCCGAGTCCATCGACTTCCTCGACATCGTCTTCCGTCTCGAGCGCGAGTTCGGCATCAAGATCCCGCGCGGCGAGCTCTTCCCCGAATCGATCTTCTCAGGCGACCCGGACTACGTCCAAGACGGCAAGGTCACCCAGAAGGGGCTCGACGAGCTGCGCACCCGCATGCCCTTCGCGGACATCAGCAAGTTCGAGAAGGACCCCAAGCTCTCCGCCATCAGCGACCTGTTCACGGTGGACATGATCGCCAAGTACATCCAGGGCAAGCTAGGCGCCTAGGAAATGCAGAATGCAAAATGAAGAATGCAGGATGACAATCATTCTGACTTCTGACTTCTGCATTCCTCATTGGTGAAGAATGCGTTGGCTCTGGATTGATCGTTTCCTGGAGTTCGAGCGGGCCAAGCGGGCGCGGGCCTTGAAGTGCCTGAGCCTGGCCGAGGACGTGTTCCGGGATCATTTCCCGGGCTATCCGGTGATGCCCGCCGCCCTCATGCTCGAAGGACTCGCGCAGACCGGCGGTATCCTGGTCGGCGAGGCCAACGACTTTCAGGAAAAGGTCGTCCTGGCCAAGATCATCGGGGCCCGCTTTCAGAAGGAAGCGATCGCGGGCCAGGTCCTCGTCTATGACGTGGACATCCTGGTTCTGCGGCCGGAAGGCGCCTCGGTCCAGGGGCGCATCTATGCCGGACCGGCGGGGGCGTCGGTCGAATCGTTCGCGGGGCCCGACAAGCCCACGCTGGGGGAGGCGGAGATCTTCTTCGCCCATCTGGACAAGGCCCGCTCGCAGCAGATATTCGGAGATCACAACTTCGTCTTCTCCGGCGAGCTCAAGCACATGCTCGGACTGGCCAAGGTGGTGGCCAAACGCACGGAAAGCGCTGCGTCGCAGCCGTGACGTCAGGCAGGGGGTCGGAGAATTCGCTGGCGAGCCGGGCGGCGCAAGCCCCCGGAGGGAACCGCCATAGCCGTAGGTGGGCCGAGTCCGCGAGGCCCACCGGAACAGATAGTTTCGCCGCCCCTTGGCCGATGTCATCGCAGGTAGCGTCATGCTTTCCAATTCCCGTCGCGTGGTCTTCACCGGCATCGGCGTCCTGACGCCCATCGGCTCCGACGCCGCCTCTTTCTGGCATTCCCTCCAGGCCGGCATCAACGGCATCCGCGCCATCCGCGCCTTCGACCCATCCGGCCTCTCGACCCGGATCGCCGGCGAAATCCCCGATTTCGACGCCAAGAGCTATCTCGACAAAAAAGAACGCAAGAGCCTGCGCGTCATGGCCCGCGGCATCCAGCTCGCCGTCGCCGCCGCCCAGCTCGCCCTCGACGAAGGCAAGGTCGACAAGACCAAGCTTGATCCGACGCGCTTCGGCGTCGAGTTCGGCGCCGGCCTGCTCGCCACCGAGCTGCAAGACATCGGCCCCGCCTCCCAGCTCAGCGCCAACGGCCAGCCCGGCGCCGTCGACCTCAAGAAATGGGGCGAGCAGAGTCTCCCGGCCATCCCGCCGCTCTGGATGCTGAAATACCTGCCCAACATGCTCGCCTGCCACGTCTCGATCCTGCACAACGCCCAGGGGCCGAACAACACGATCACCGAAAGCGACGTCGCCCCGCTGCTGGCCCTCGGCGAAGCGGCTCGCATCCTCCGCCGCGACCAGGCCGACTTCTTCCTGGTCGGCGGCGCCGAGAGCAAGATCAACCCCTTGAGCCTGGTGCGACAATGCCTCTTCGGCCACCTGTCGCGCCGCAACGACGCGCCCGAGAAGGCGAGCCGGCCGTTCGACCGCTGGCGCGATGGCTTCGTCATCGGCGAAGGCGCCGGCGTCCTCGCGGTCGAGGACCTCGAGCACGCCCAGAAGCGCGGCGCCACGATCTACGGCGAGCTGCTCGGCTTCGGCGCCGCCTTCGACCGCGGCCTGACCGGCGCCGGCCTCGCCCGCGCCATCCAGGCGGCCTTGCGGCAGGCCGGCGTCACTCCCGATGACATCGACCACGTGAATGCGCACGGCCTCAGCTCCATCCACGGCGACATCTGGGAAGCACGCGGACTGCGCCAGCTCTTCGGCGAGCGCCCCGTCCCCGTCTTCAGCGTCAAGAGCTTCATCGGCAACCTCGGCGCCGGCGGCGGCCTCACCGAACTGGCCGCCAGCCTCCTCGCCGCCCGCAACAACCTGCTGCCGCGCCCCCTTAACTACGACGAGCCGGACCCGGCCTGCCCCGTCAAGGTCGAACGCGAGCCGCGGCCGTTCAAGAAACCTTGCTTCCTCAAGATCAGCATGACCGAGATGGGCCAGGCCGCGGCGGTCGTGTGCCGCCGCTGGGACGGCTAACCGTTTCCTGGTTTAGCCCCGGTTCGCAGAACCGTGGCGGACAGGGTCCTCAGACAGAACGCTTTGCGCTAGACAGGACAGAGAACCATGCGACGCCGTGTTGTGATAACCGGAATGGGCGCGGTGACCCCCCTGGGGCACACTGTCCAGGAGCTCTACGCCAACCAGCTCGAAGGCAAGAGCGGCGTCGGCCCCATCACCATCTTCGACGCCCAGAAGTTCCCCACGCGCTTCGCCGCCGAGGTGAAGGGCTACGACCTGGGCAAGTACGTCAGTGACCCGGAGCGCTGGGCCGACTGCGGCGCCAACAGCCGCTTCGCCGCCGGGGCCGCCCGGCAAGCGCTCGACGACGCCGGCATCCTCGACAACACCCCTATCGACCGCTCGCGCTTCGGCGTCTACCTCGGCGCCGGCGAAGGCATTCAGGACTTCCCGTACCTCGTCTGGATCACCTCGCGCAGCTACCAGGCGGACAAGGGCGCCGTCGATACCGTCCACTTCGCCCAGGACGGCATCAAGCACTTCCACCCCGGCCGCGAATACGAGCAGGAGCTGCACACCGCTCCCGCCCACCTCGCCGATTATTTCGACCTCCAGGGCCCCAACTACAACTGCCTCACCGCTTGCGCCGCCAGCAGCCAGGCCATCGGCGAAGCCGTCGAATTGATCCGCCAAGGCGAAGCCGACATGATGCTCTCCGGCGGCGCCCACAGCATGATCCACCCCTTCGGCGTCACCGGCTTCAACCTGCTGACCGCCCTCTCGACCCATAACGAAGAACCGAAGAAGGCGTCCCGCCCCTTCGACGCCAACCGCGACGGCTTCGTCCTGGGCGAAGGCGCCGGCATGCTCGTCCTCGAAGACCTCGACCACGCTAGGAAACGGGGCGCCCACATCTACGCCGAGCTGACCGGCTATGGCTCCACCGCCGACGCCTTCCGCATCACCGACAGCCACCCCGAAGGCCGCGGCGCCATCGCCTGCATCAAGGGCGCCCTCGCCGACGCCAACCTGAACCCCGCCGCCATCGGCTACATCAACGCCCACGGCACCAGCACCCAGGTGAACGACCGGGTCGAGACGCTCGCCATCAAAGAAGTGTTCGGCCCGGAGGCGTACCAAGTCCCCGTCTCCAGCAGCAAGAGCATGCTCGGCCACCTGATTGCGGCCGCCGGCGCCGTCGAGCTGATCACGAGCATCATGGTCTTGCAAAAAGGCGTGCTGCCGCCGACGATCAACTACGAAGTCCCGGACCCCGAATGCGACCTCGACTACGTGCCGAACCAGGCGCGTGCGAAAAAGGTCGACCACGTTCTCTCGAACAGCTTCGGCTTCGGCGGCCAGAATATCTCCCTGATCGTCAGCCGATACAAAGCGTGAGACACCCGTGCCCCTTGTCGTCTGGATCATCCTTGGCGTTTTCGCCGCGATCGCCCTCGGGCTGTTCGCCTTCCACCTCTACATCTTCACGCGCTACATCCCCTTCGTGATCCGCGGCTTCCAGGAGAAGCCCCTGTTCATCCCCCCCACCGGCCAACCCGCTCCCGATGCCGAAGACGTCGACATCCCCACGACCAATGGCCTCACCCTCAAAGGCGCCTATTTCAAGGCGCGCCTTCTCCACCAAGGGGGAGGGAGCACGCGCAAGGGCGTCATCCTTTTCGGCCTCGAGTTCGGCTCCAACCGCTGGGCCTGCGTCTCCTACACCGACTTCCTGCGCGACCAGGGCTACGACATCTTCACCTTCGAGATGCGCGGCCAGGGCGAAAGCCCGTCGCACGCAGGCTACGACCCGCTTCAGTGGGTCACCGAGTTCGAGCTGGACGACTTCCGCGCCGCCGCCCGTTACCTGAAAGCGAGACCGGACGCCGACCCCAAAGGCTTCGGTTTGTTCGGCATCAGCAAGGGAGGGAGCGCCGGTCTGTTGCTCGCCGCCGAAGAGCCGGCCATCAAGTGCTGCGCCACCGACGGCGTCTTCGCGGCGCACACGACGATGGTCCCGTACATGCAGCGCTGGATCCACATCTACACGCCGCGCTCGTGGATCGCCAACATGCTGCCGCACGCCTACTACGCCTACGCCGCCAACTACAGCCTGAGAAAGATCGCCAAGGCCCGCCACTGCCGCTTCCCCTCGCTCGAACGCGCCATGGCCCGCCTCGCCCCGCGCCCCCTCCTCATGATCCACGGCGGCGGCGACAACTACATCAAGCCGCAGATGGCCCAATCCCTCTTCGATCGCGCCCGCGGGCCCAAGGAATTCTGGCTCGTCAACAAAGCCAAGCATAATCAGGCCCTCGACCTCGCCGGGGACGAATACCGCCGCCGCGTCCTGGAGTTCTTCGACAAGCATCTGGCCGGTCCCACCGCGCCAGCGGGGCCCGAAGTCCCCGCGCCCGATGTGCCACCCGCCGTCGAATGCAACGGCTTGGGTCATCGGGAAGACGCCGTCTCGCAATGGCAAAAAAATTAGAGGCAGAAAAATGGGAACATGCGAAGAACATGTCCTGAGGCAGATGTTTTGCCCATCATTTTTTTGCCAAAATGAAGTCGATACGACGACCGTCTCTCTTTCCGTGTCTTTCGTGTCTTCCGTGGTTGAAAACCAATGCTCCAAACGGCCTGGGTCATCGGGAAGACGCCGTCTCGCAATGGCAAAAGAATTAGAGGCAGAAAAATGGGAACATGCGAAGAACCCATCCTGAGGCAGATGTTTTTGCCCATCATTTTTTTGCCAAAGTGAAGTCGATACGAGGACGTCTCTCTTTCCGTGTCTTCCGTGGTTTCCGTGGTTGAAAAACAATGCTCCAGTGGCTCATCCGCAAAGTGATCGGCAGGATCGCCGCCATCCCCGTCCGGCGCCGGCTGCGCGCCTTCTTCCGCGCCACCGAGGAGCCGCGCCGCGTCCAGAATGAGCTCTTGCACCGCATCCTCGCCAAGCAGGCCAATACCGATTTCGGCCGACGCCATCACTTCAAGACGATCCGCTCCGTCGCCGACTTCCGCCGCCAGCTCCCCGTCGCCACCTACGACTACTTCGAGCCCTACATCGACCGCCTGCGCAAAGGAGACACCCGCGCTCTCCTCACCGACAAGAAGATCCACATGTTCGCGCTGACGAGCGGCACCACCGCCACGCGCAAGTACATCCCCGTCACCGATCAGTACCTCGCCGACTATCGCCGCGGCTGGAATCTCTGGGGCCTCAAGGTCTTCCGCGACCACCCCGAGGTCCGCCTCCGCCCCATCGTCCAGCTCTCCGGCGACTGGCAAGAGCACTTCACCGAGTCCGGCATCCCGTGCGGCGCCGTCACCGGCCTCACGGCCACCATGCAGCTCAAGATTGTCCGCTTCCTCTATCTGGTCCCCGCCTCGCTCGGCAAGGTCAAGGACGCCGCCGCCAAGTACTACCTCACGCTGCGCCTCTCCATGCCGCGCCACCCCGGCATGATCATCGCCGCCAACCCCAGCACCCTCGTCAACCTCGCCCGCTTCGGCGACCAGGAGAAAGAGGCCCTCATCCGCGACATCTACGACGGCACGCTCTCGGCGCGCTTCGACATCCCCGAAGCCGTCCGCGCCGACGTCGCCCCGCGCATCGCCGATCGCCACAAGGAACGCGCCAAGGAGCTGGAAGAAATCGTCCGCCGCACGGGGACGCTCTACCCCAAGGACTACTGGCCCAAAGACGTCATCATCGGCAACTGGATGGGCGGCAGCGTCGGCGCCTTCCTCCGCCACTACCCCGCCTATTACGGCTCGACCCCCGTCCGCGACGTTGGCCTCATCGCCAGCGAAGGCCGCATGACGATCCCGGTGGCCGACAACACGCCGTCCGGAATCCTGGACATCACAAGCCACTACTTCGAGTTCATCCCCGAAGGCGAGATCGACAGTAAACAGCCGACGATACTGGCGGCCCACGAACTGCAAGCCGGCCGCACCTACTACATCCTCCCGACCACCGCGTATGGCCTCTACCGTTACAACATCTTCGACGTCGTCCGCTGCACCGGCTTCTACAACAACACGCCGCAGGTCGAGTTCCTCAGCAAGGGCTCGCTCTTCGCCAACCTGACGGGCGAGAAGCTCTCCGAGTACCACGTCACCGGCGCGATGGGCGAAGTCCTCCGCGAGCTGAACCTCAACCTCACCTCCTACAGCATGGCCCCCTGCTGGGACGATACCCAGCCCTACTACGGCCTCTTCGTCGAGCGCGGCGACCTGCCCGAGCCAAAGGCCGGCGAGGCTCTCATCCGCTCGCTCGAGCGGCGCCTCCAGGAAAAGAACATCGAATACGCCTCGAAGCGCGAAAGCCAGCGCCTCGGCGCCATCCGCCTCAACATCATCCCGACCCGAACCTGGCAAGACTGGGACCGCCAACGCTTGGCGCGCACGGGCGGCACGCTCGAGCAATACAAGCACCCCTGCCTGATTCCTGATTTGCAGTTCCGGACCACCATTCGCGTCGAGGAGGAGATCGCGGTGAACGGAACCGAGGCGCATTGATTGCGCCGTTTCGTCGCGTTTCGTCGCCCACATACCGACTCATCGCGATGTATCGCCGCCTGATCCCAGAAATCCCTGCCCCATTTACCGTTACGCAATCCCTCCAGAATTCGCGCAACCGACCTTGATGCGCCGAAAACGCAGCGTCGTATCCGAGAATACCACTACCCCTTGCCGCACTGCTGGCCGCGACCGGCTTTCCGGCTTTCACTTCCTACTTCCCAGCCCCGAAGGGGCGAGAGATAATAGCCCACGGCGTGGCCTTGCGAAAAAGCCCCGCAAACACCGGAAAAGACGCCATGAAAACACGCCTCCTCCTCGTCGCCGTCCCCGTCGGCTTCCTTGTCGCCCTCGCCGCCTGGGCGCTCTCTCGCCCCTGCGTCGCGGTTCACGACGTCCGCCGCGCCGAGACGCTCGTGCTGGGCAAGAGAACGGGAAGCCCTTACACGCACGCCATCTCGATCCACGGCTCCGGCTCCATCGACGGCGACGCCATTATCTCGCTGCTCTTGAACGGCCGACCCTACAAGACTGAAACGCTCCGAGGCGCCGTTCGCTTCGACTGGGGTGGCGACTGGTACTCGGAAACCGCCGAGGTGCGCTACGAACCGGGCGAGGTGCGATCGGGAAGCATCACGCTCTGCTACCAGTTCCACGAACTATAGCCGAAACCGGCGCCCCCATGCTAAGATCGAAACATGGGCATCGAACATTCCCGACTCCTGCTCGAAAAGATCCTCGACCCCGTCAGCCGCTGCCTGACCAGGCAAGGCGCGAAAAACTGGTGAAGCTGCGCCCGACCCCCAACTCCAGGAACGCCTCGACGTTCTCGCCACCAAATGCGACGAGGGTCGTCTCTCGGATTCCGAGAAGGCCGAATACGAGAGTTACGTCCGTGCCATTCAGTTCGTGACGGTCATGCAGTCCAGAGCGCGGCGCCTGCTCCGCGAACGCCCGGGCAAGTAGATGGATGCGAAGCTGAGGCGCCTGGTCCGGCAACGAGCGAACGCGCGTTGCGAGTATTGCCACTTGTCCCAGGCCGCGGCGCCGTTCGCGCCGTTCCATCTTGAACACGTCGTCGCGCAGCAACATCGAGGCGGCGATGCCCCCTCCAATCTGGCCTTCGCCTGTCACCGCTGCAACTGCTTCAAGGGAACAAATCTCACCGGCATCGACCCCACCTCGAGAAAGATCACCCGCCTCTTTCATCCGCGCCGGCATAAATGGAGCCGGCATTTCGAGTGGAGTGGGGCCATTCTGATAGGAAAAACCGCGATCGGCAGAACCACCGTTGTTGTCTTGCAGATCAACGATCCCGAGTCCGTCCGGGAACGCGAAGAGATCATGGCGGAATGCCTGTTTGACTTCGACTGAAAAAGGCCCCGGAACCTTGCCAACGAAAGGGTCTCCAGGCCTATCGTTCCGTTCCTGACCGTCTCCTCAGCGCCGCCGAAAAATGCGGCCCAGCTTGCCGAGGACGCGGCCGCTCCAGTCTTCGAGCGTCAAAAGCACGCGATGCGCCGCCGTCAGGCAGCCGTGGAACTTCGGATGCGACCGCCGGCGCACGAAGTTCGCCTGATAGTGCGTCTGATCGCCGAAGCCCAGGATGCGCATGTCCTCCGGCGTCACATCGCCCAGAAACGCCGCGTTCAGCAGCAGCGGATGATACCGATAGTACTCGACATCTTCCTTCTGCAAGGGAACCGACGGGTCGTGATAGTTGTAGAAGATCGCCTGGCGCGGCTCGAGGATCGGCACGCCCTGGCGATGAATGCCGGAGGTGTCGAACAGCACCGCGGTCCCCGCCGGGCCGAGAAACTCCTCCAGCCGCTCCAGCGGCAGGCTCTGCACGTCCGCGCGCGCCAGGTGACGCGGCGCCGTGCGGCCGTGGCTGCCCTTGATGTACTGGAAGGCGCCCGATGTCACGTCGCTGAGATAGAAAGCCAGCTTCACCTCGCGCGGAATGCGATCGGTGATCCGCGTCTGGTCGTACCACATGTCGCCATGCCAGCCGTGAAAGTCGCGCTTGGTCGGAAGCGATTTCCAGCCCTTCGCCTCGCATAAGGACCAGGACGTCCCGAGACACTCATGCAACACCGCCTTCAGCAGCGGATGGACGGCCAGATCGACGAAGCCCTGCGCCAAGGTCAACACGTCTTGCACCGTGAGCCGCATCCGCTCGCCGCGCTCGTAGCCGTCGCAGTTGTTCAAGCGCATGTATCGGAGCCGGCCGGCGAAGGCTTGTTGCATGTCGCGCAGCACGGCGTCAGAAACGAGGGGCGGCAGCGCACGGCCCCGTCGACTCCCAGCGCGTGGACGAGCGACGACACGAGGGCCGGGGCGGGGGCAACGTCCGGCGCGGCGTCCAACATGGCGGGGTCCGGCGCGGCACAGCTCAACAGCGCGGCGGTCATGACGGCTTTCTCCATTGGCGATAGAGATCGACCCATTCGGGCAAGCGGACGTCGGGCGAGAAGTGCTCGAGCGCATGGGCCCGGGCGTCGCGCGCAAAGCGTGCCCGCAGGTCCGCGTCGACGACGAGCCGGCGCACGCACGCGGCCAGAGCATGGTGATCGCCGGGCGGAAACAACAGGCCGGTGCGCCCCTCGACCACGTATTCGGGAATACCGCCGATGCGGCTGGCGATGAGCGGCGTGCCGCACGCCTGCGCTTCGAGATTCACCAGTCCCGCCGCCTCACCCCAGAGCGACGGACAGACGAAGCAATCCGCCGCCTGCAAGTACGGCTGCACGTCGCGCTGCAGGCCGAGCAGACGCACGCGCTCATCGAGGCGCAAGTCGGCGATCAATCGCTCCAGCGCCTCTTGCTCCGGGCCGCTGCCCGCGACCCACAGCGCCACGTTGGCCGGCAGTTCCGCCAGGGCGCGCAGCGCGACGTCGACCCCCTTCTCCTTGATCAGATGTCCCACGACCACGAGCACGAAGCGTTCGTCGGCTTCCAGCGCGGCGCGGAGCCGGGCGCGGCTGGCGGGATCGGGCCGGAAGCGCTCGGTGTTCACGAAATGGGTCAGGCAGGCGAGGTTCGACCAGACGCCCTGTTCTTCCAGGCAGTCGCGGACGTAGCGGCTGACGCAGAGCACCTGGCCATAGCGCTTGAGGAGCAAGCGTTTGCAGGCTTTGCGCAGGCCGGTCGGCGGCGCCGCGACCGGCAGCAGGCGCGAGTTGTGGTCCGTGAACCAGTGGCGCACGCGCGGCGTCAGGAAGGACAGCGCCCAGGTGTAGCGGTTGGTCAAGGGGGGCATGAAGTTCCAGTGGACGAGGTCGATGCCCCGCGACTGAATGAGGCGCCGCAGCCGCAGCAGCGTCCGCCAGGAAAAGCGGCGCAGCTCCAGACAATGGGCGTCGATGCCGCGGCGCTGGAATTGCGAGGCGTCCGCGTCGGGATCGCCGATGAACAGGGGCAGGAACAAGCCCCCCTCTTGCCGGAACCGGTCGGCGAGCAGGACGATTTGCTCCTCCATCGAGCCGTACTTCTTGCCCGGATCGAGGACCAGACCGTAGAGGACGCGCGGCAAGGCCGCGCGTGTCACGGGCGTCGTGGACCAGGCGAAAGAGGGGGCGGTACGGGTCGTGAACCCTGCCGGTGTCACGATGGCTTGTGTCCCTTGCGCAGTTGGCCGGGCGCACGGTCGGCGCCGACCCTGCGAGTTCTGAAAGCCTAGCTTATTTTTCGCACTGAAGGCGCTTGGCGACGAAAAGCTCGCCTTGCGTCGCGCCGGGTTGCGAGTTCCTCAACAAATACCTGCAAGCGAGACTCGGAGGCCGCCTCAACTTGTCGAACCTGAGCCTCGGTCCCATGATAACGCCTGCCTTCGATCGCGTCGGCGACCCGCTCGATCTGCTCCTGAACGCCTTCGAAAGCGTGCGCCTCCTGAAGGAGAGGTCAGGGCAACGACGCGATCAATAACGGAGCGAACCTCATGGGCAAGCGCATCAAGGACCTTCTCGCTCAGAACAAGCTCGTTCGCGTCTTCTGTCTCGGCCAGCTTTTCCATCCCAAGATCGTCGAGATCCTCGGCTTCGAAGGCGGACACGACGCCGTCTGGCTCGATCAGGAGCACGTCGGCCTCACGATCCCGCAGATCGAGGAAGGCTGCCGCGCCGCCCGCACCGCCGGCATCGATTCCTTCGTCCGCCTCACCGCCACCGATTACGCCACCGTCATGCGCCCCCTCGAGGCCGGGGCCGGCGGCATCATGGCGGCCCAGGTGCGCTCGGCCAAGGAAACCGCCGACATCGTACGCTGGGCCAAGTTCCACCCTCAAGGCCTGCGCGGCGTCAACGGCTCCGGGGTCGACGGCCGCTATGGCACGATGAAGATCACGGATTATTTCGCCCGCGCCAATGCCGAGACCTTCGTCGCCATTCAGATCGAGCACGCGGACGCGGTGGAGGACGTGGAGAAGATCGCCGCCGTGCCGAACGTCGACGTCCTCTTCATCGGTCCGGCCGACCTCGGCCAATCGATGGGCCTGGTGGGAGACTGGAACCACCCGCGCATCTGGCAGGCGATCGAGCGGGTGGCGCGGGCGGCGCGGGAGCACAAGATTCACTGGGCCATCCTGCCGCCGAGCCGCGAATACGCCCAGCGCTGTCTCGACCTGGGGTGCCGGATGTTGTCGCTCGGCATCGACACCTGGGCGGTGCAGAGAGGACTGCGCGCGTTCGCGCAGGAGTTCGCGGATCTGAAGGTGTGATCGCGGCATCCGAGCCGGGGGCGTAAGCCCCCGGTGGAAGCGCCGGTTGCCGATACGATCCTCCGGGGGCTTGCCGCCCGGCTCGCCTGTGGTTCACGCGACTTGATGGAGAAATCGCTCCAGCACCGCCGCCAGCCTCTCCGCGTGCGCCTTCGCCGTTGCGGTCACTTCTTCATGACTGATCGTCCCCTCCGCCAGGCCCGCGGCGCAGTTGGTGATGCAGGAGAGGCCGACGCAGCGCAGGCCGAGCGTGTGGGCCGCCTCACTTTCCTTGCCGGTCGACATGCCGACGGCGTCCGCTCCGCACTGACGCAGCGCCCGTATTTCCGCGGGCGTCTCGTAGGAGGGGCCGGTCATCTGAGCGTAGACGCCGGTCGTGACCGGGACGCCGATGTCGCGCCCCGTGTTCACGAGCGCCGCGCGCAAACGCGGACAGTAGGGCTCACGGACGGCGGGAAAACCGTCCGCGGCGACGAACGGCCGCCAGCAATCGCGGCCGATGAACGACAAATGCCCCTCCAGCGCCATGAGGGAGCCGGGCCGCAGATCGGCGCGAATGCCCCCCGCCGCGTTGGTGAGGACGATGATCTCGACGCCAAGATGGTGAGCGATATGGACCGGCTGACACACGGTGCGCCAGAGATGGCCTTCGTAGAAATGCAGCCGGCCTGAGAAGATGAGGACCGGCTGGTCGGCCCAGGCGCCGAGGAGGATGCGGCCCCCGTGACCAGGGACGGCGGTGGCGCCGAGGTCGGGAACGTCGAGGTAGGCCAGTTCGCGCCGGATGGCGCAGCGCTCGCTCAGCATGCCCCAGCCGGAGCCGAGGACGATGGCGACGCGAGGCCGCAGCGAGCGGGCGGCGTCGGTCAGGTCGAGAAGAGACACGGGCATGGCAGCTTGACAGAGTAACCCCGGCCGTTGCCGGCAGGGCTCGCCACGAGATCATCCTTCGAGCGGTGGCGAGTGCAGAGCAGCCGCCTTGACCTTGGCCGCCTGGACGATGATATCGGCGCAGGCGTCCTCGCCGAGGAGGCTGGTGTTGAGGACCATGTCGTATTGATAGAGGTCCCCGGGCTGGTGGTGGAAGTGGGTCGTCAGGAATTCGGCGCGGCGCCCGTCGCGCTTGCGCACCTGCTCCGCCGCCTCCTCCGGGGTGAGACGCAGCCACTGGGCCATGTAGGCGACGCGGTCCTCCAGCGGGGCCACGAGGCGGACGTGAAGCGTCGAGCGCGGCGACAGGATGTTGCCCGCGCCGCGGCCGAGCAGGACCGCTTCCCCCTGGACGCCAAGCGAGAGGATCATCCGGGCCAGGTCGACGATGGAGGGGTTGGCCGAGATCGCCTGCTCCTTGATCCGCGCTTGCAGCCGGGCCTCGACCCATTCGGCAGCCCCGGCCGGCAGCTGGTCCAGCGCCTGCTGGCGGAGCGTCGCCTCCTGGGCCATGTATTCGAGCAATTCCTGGCTATAGACCTGCCAGCCGAGCTTGGTCCCGGCCCGCTTGGCGATCGTGCCGCCGCGCGCCCCCGCCTCCCGGCTGATGGCGATGGTGAGCCCGGCCGGGTAACGCCCGGCGCCGGGGCGCTCGCCGCGGCCGCGATAGCCATGGCGCGGGCCTTCGCGCTCGCGTCGGTCTTCGTCGTTGAGGAGCAGGTCGGGCATGGAAGAAGCCTCTATTCCGGGTACTTCCAGGATAGCTTGCGAACGACTTGGCGGCGACTGTCAGCGGCGTGTCGTTCGGGTTGCCGATTATGGCGTCGCGTCCGGCCCGGTTCTGCGAACCGGGGCTAAACGTCTCCGGGCTAAACGTCTCTATATTCACGACGCGAAAACACCACCATTCCAACCGCGAGAAAAACGAAAGTGACGGTCCAGAGCATGGCGAGTGCGGTAGCGCCGGACACGGGGACATAAATGGCGGGGTTTTCCGGCTGGATGCCGTACGCGTGGGCGCGATCGAACATCAGGCAGCGCATGTAGTAGCTGATGGAAAGACGTTTGAAATGCCGGGGCAGATTGCCCGCGATGCTTTCCAGGAACATGGCGTAGAGCAGGGCCATCAGAGAGGGGCGGCGGACGCAGGCGCCCATCAGGTGAAACAGCGATGCGAACGCCAGCGTCCCCCACAGGACCGCCGGCCAGTAGAGCGCGTACGCCTGCCGCCCCACGTCCCCCGCCGCCGCGCACAGCAGCCAGAGTCCGCCGACGTTGAAGAGCAGGCACCAGGGAAGGGCGGCGAGGAAGGTGGCGAGGTAGACCGACCAGCGCGGCAGCGGCCGGGTCAGCAGCCAGGCGATATTCCCGACTTCGCGCGGCCGGCCCAACCCTTCGGTCGCGAAGCTCAAAGTCCAGAGCGGCAGGAGGAAGGTCGCGTACACCGAGAAGACCATGAAGTTCGACAGGTTGTAGAAGCGGCTGCCGTCGTCGACGAAGTGGCGCACCGAGCCGTAGACCGCGAACTCCAGCGACACGGCGCCATCCGTCCGTAGCAGCGCCGCGGCCGCGTGCATATTTTCCAGATGCTCGGTGAACGTCGGCCCGCCGCGGCGCGGAAGACGCCAGTGGCCCATGCCATAGCGGCCGAGGTTGCTGTTGACGTAGACGACGAGGGCGAAGAGGAGGAGGAGACCGAGCGCGATCCAGAGCATGAGGCGGGCGCGGGCCAGCCGCTGCCAGCTATGCAGGAGGAGGAAGGACCAGGCGCGCCAGGGAGAGGGGACGGACATGTGCGAATCACGAATGAGCAATGACGAATCCAGCGTGAGCATCGTTGCGCTCACGAGCGCGGCCGTCCCCCGAGGAGGTAGCCGAGGATATCTTCCGTCGATTCGTCGAGCGTTTCCAGATGGCGCAGCTCCAGTTGCTCCTCGATGACCAGGCCGTTGAGCCGGGCGAAGAACTGCTGCGGCTTCGTCGCCTGAATCAACAAATACTCGTCCCCTTCAGGCCGTTCGATGCCGACGACCTCTTCGAGGCCGAGCAGGAAGCCGGCCAGGTCGCGGTTGCGGTCGCAGGAGATGCGAATCGAGAGCGGATGATCGGCGAGGAGGTCGCGGATTTGCGGCAGCGTACCGACCGCGGCGATGCGTCCGGCCGACATGATGGCGACGCGGTCGGTCAACTTCTCCAGCGCGTCCAGTTCATGACTGGAGACGAGCAACGCCTTCCCGTCTTCGGCCAGCTTGAGGAAGATCGCGATCATTTCTCGGCGGCCGACCGGATCGATGCCGGAGAGGGGCTCATCGAGAAGCAGGACCGCCGGATCGTGGACGAGCGCCTGCGCCAGCTTAATGCGTTGCCGCATCCCTTTGGAGTAGCCCGCAAGGGGTAAGTCGGCCCGGCCATGCATACCGACGATTTCAAGGCAGCGCTCGGTCCGCTCGCGTGCCTCGCCTGTCGCGTAGCCGCAGAAGCGGGCCATCGTCTGCACGAAGCGGCGGCCGGACATCTCCTCGTAGAAGACATCCAGCTCCGGACAGTAGCCCAGGTGGCGTTTCGCCTGCCAGGACCAGGCGTCGAGGCCGGCGAGGCGGACGGCGCCGATGTCCGCGCGGAGCAGGCCGGCGGCGAGGCGCATCAGGGTGCTCTTGCCGGAGCCGTTGTGGCCGACGAGCCCGGTGATGCCGGGGCGCAGTTCGAGGGTAACCTGATTGACGCCAATGACCGGGCCGTACCACTTGGACACGTGGTCGAAGAGAAGCAAGGGCTCGGCCGGACGCGGACGGGCAGGGGACGGGGCCTGGACGCGCGGAGAGGAGACGCGTGCGGCGCCGACGGCTGGCGCCGTCGCGCTGGTTCTCGTTTCGCTGGTTCGCGTGTCCTCGATCAGCTGACGATCTCCACGCTCCGCATGCGGCGGTCCAGGTAGATCAGGCATACGATGGCAACTCCGAGGAGGGACAGCCCGGCTTCCCAGTAGGACGGCTGCGGCGCGGGCCAGATCTGCTCGATGTCGAAACCCAGGCAGGCGAAGCCGAGCAGGCAGGCGCTATTCCAGAGGTCGATCAGGCGCCAGAGCGGGCCGTAATGGAGCCGGTCGACAAGGGCCTGGGACAGGAGCCTGAGGAACATGAAGAGGGAGGCCCAGACCATGATGATCGGCATGGTGCGGCGCATCCAGACCGCCACCGTCACCAGGATAATACTAAAGAAGCAGGTCAAGACCATGGCGAAGCCGAGGATGCCCAGCAGCAGCTCCCACGAGGCGGGCCCGCGGCCGAGGTTGTTCTGCGTGAAGTAGTCGACGTTGACGAGGTAGTCCCAGTCTCCCATGGCGTGCTGGGCGTAGAGCAGCAAAGCGGGAAGCGTCGTCACCAGATTGATGACGACACCGGTGGCGAGACACTTCCCCAGGATGTAATGCCAGCGATGGATCGGCTTGGCGAGATAGAACGAGGCGCTGCGGCGGACAAAGTCGCTCCCGACCAGCATGGCGCCGGTCAGGGCGAGGATGATCATCAGCATGCCGCCCTGGTAGATGAAGAAATAGGCGAAGGTGTCCTGGCTGCCGTTGAGGATGCGGATGAGGTTGCGGAGGGTGCGCGAGACGCGTGTCGGGTCGATCTGGGCGATCTGCACGTTGCCGCCGGAGAGCTGCGCCTCGATCCAGTCCAGCAGGAAACTGCCGAAAAAGAACATGAGGAAAAGGAGCAACCCGAAGGCGTAAAGGACCCAGAACAGGCCGCTGCGCAAGAGTCCGGCGAGGGCGACGCGGGCGATGGGCCAGACGCTCCAGAGGCTGGAGCGGAAGGCGCCGTGCCAGGAGCGGTAGTGGAGGAGGATGGCCATAGGCGTCAGGCAGCGGACGGCGCGGAAAAAGGGAATTGACAAGTGACAATTGACAATTAGCAATTTCCAATTTGGGGTAGTTGCGACGACTCCGTTTTTCGCCTTGGGACGCGTCTTCAGACAGCGAGCTGCGCCTCGGCAATGAGTGCAATTTTCAATTGCTAATTGTCAATTGTCACTTGTCAATTCCCTTCAATCACGCGGTGAAACAGCTCTTCCAGGTCCTCGTCATCCGGTACCAGCCCGCGCACCATCGCCTGGTGCTGGGCAGCGTGAATGAAGAACGCCCGCGTGGAAAAGCCGGGGGGCACGCGGACCCGGTATTCGCCTCTGCCATTGTCTTGCAACACCAGGACCCCTTCAAGCCGCAGGTCTTCCAGCAAGCTGGGCGTTTCGTTCTGGAATGTCACTCTGTAACGATCCTGACGGCGCTGGATCAACTTGGGCAGCTCGCCGTGGCAAAGGGCGCGGCCCTGGTGGAGTATGATGACCGCCTCGCACGTCTTTTCCACGTCTCCCAGGAGGTGCGTGCTCAAGAGCAGCGCCTTGCCGTGCTCCGTTCCCAGGCGCAGGAGCAGATCGAGCATCATCTGCCGGCCCGCGGGATCGAGGCCGCTGGTCGGCTCGTCGAGCAGAAGGGCGGGGGGATCGTGGACGAGCGCCTGGGCCAGTTTGAGGCGCTGTTTCATGCCGGTCGAGTATTCCTCCACCTTGCGATAGCGAGCCTCGCCGAGGTCGAGATAGGTGAGGACCTCGTGGGCGCGGCGCAGCGCCTGCTTGCGCGACATGCCGTAGAGCTCGCCGGCCAGGGCGACATAGGAAACGCCGCGCATGCCCGGCACGAAAGCGTCCGCCTCGGACATGAAACCGACGGCGCGGCGCAATGCGGGGCCGGCCGTGCGGATGTCGTGGCCAAGGATGGCGCCCGAGCCCGCGTCCGGGCGGATGAGGCCGAGGAGGATCTTGAGCAGGGTGGACTTGCCGGCGCCGTTGGGACCGAGGAGGCCGACCCGGCCCTTGTCGAGGCGGACGGTCACGTCCACGAGGGCTTGCGTGCGGCCGTAGGAATGGGAGATGCCCTGGAGATCGAGGAAGCAAGAAGCGGGCGTGTCGGGTGGCATGCTGTTGCGGCCCAGGCATCGGAGCCGGAAGCGTAAGCGACGGTCCCAGGCGACGTCGACGCGTCCAACTCGGACATCACGTCGTGTACTCCGCGTTGATGCGCACGTAGTCGTAGGTGAGGTCGCAGGTGTAGAAAGTGCAGCGCGCCGTGCCGAGACCGAAAACGATGCGCACCTTCAATTCACGGTTTTTCTTCATGTAATCGGAGACGATGTTCAAGTCGCACGCCTTGGGGGCGCCGCGATCGTAGAGCAGGTGCGGACCGATGTAGAGGGAGAGGTCGCCTTCCTCGAAGATCACGCCCGAGTAGCCGACGGCGGAGACGATGCGGCCCCAGTTCGGATCGGCCCCGAAGAAGGCGGTCTTGACGAGCGGACTATCGGCGACGGTCTTGGCGACGAGCTTCGCCTCGAGCTCGGTCCGCAAGCCCTCGACCTCCAGCGTGATCAGGTGAGACCCCCCTTCCGCGTCGCCGGCGATCTCGCGGGCCAGGTCGGTACAGACGCTGACGGCGGCCTCCTCGAAGCGGGCCAGGCCGTCCTCGATCAAATGCGGGCCCGAGCCGTTGGCCATGAAGATGAGGCTGTCGTTGGTGCTGGTGTGCCCCTCGACGCTGATGCAGTTGAAGGAACGCGCCGCGGCTCTCGTGGCGGCGCTGTCGAGGTCCGCGGGGGCGATGGAGGCGTCGGTGAGGACAAAGGCGAGCAGCGTCGCCATGTTGGGGCCGATCATGGCGGCCCCCTTGGCGAAGCCGGCCAGATGGTATTCGTTGGCGCCGATCTTTATCTGCCGCGTCGAGACCTTGATCCGCGTATCGGTGGTCAGGATAGCGTGGGCGGCCTTGTCGAGAGCGGCGGCGTCCGCGGCTAGCGCCTGGCCCGCCCGATCGATGCCGGGTTCGATCTTGTCCATCGGCAACGGCCGGCCGATGACTCCCGTCGAGCAGACCAGGACCTGCTCCGGCTTGCAGCTCAGGGCGAAAGCGGTCTTTTCGGTCATGCGCAGGGCGTCGGCGAGGCCCTGCTTGCCGGTGCAGGCGTTGGCGTTGCCGGAGCAGATGACGATGGCGCGGGCGTCGCCGCGGGGCAAGCGTTTGTTGCTGATCTGGACCGGAGCGGCGCAGACGCGGTTCTGGGTGAAGACGCCGGCGGCGCTGGCGGGGACATCGCTCACGACCAGGGCGAGGTCGAGGCGGTCGGAATCGGGACGGATGCCGCAGTGAATGCCTGCGTAGCGAAAGCCGCGGGGGAGGCGCCAGGTTTCCATGTCCGAATTATATGCGGCAGGGGAAGGGTGACGCGGTTCCCGGACCGAAGAGCGCGGTTGCGGAAGGGGATTACGATTAGGATTAAGATTACGATTAGGATTAGGAGCAGAATCTCAAAAGGGTGAGGGGCTGTGGCATGAGTCGGCAGACGGCGCTTCATGGCGAGCATGTCCGGGCGAATGCGGTCTTCGGCGGCGAGGGGGGGTGGGAGATCCCGGTTCGCTTCGGGCCGGCGCGCGCAGAATACGAGCGCGCGGTCGGGCAGGCGGTTCGGATTGACCTGGGGCACCACGGCCGGGTGGAGGTGAAAGGGAAAGAGGCGGCGAGCTTCTTGCAGAACCTGTGCACGAACGACATCAAGGGGCTTGGCGCCGGGGCCGGCTGCGAGGCGTTCCTCTGCACGAACAAGGCGAAGGTCGTCGCCCATGTGCATGTGTGCCGGTTGCCCGTGGAGGAGCCGACGTTCCGGCTGGACGCGGTGGCAGGGCAGAACGAGAAGATCCTGGCTCATCTCGATCATTACCTGATCAGCGAACAGGTGGAGCTTGCGGACATCACGGCGGACTGGACGCAGATCCTCGTCGCCGGGCCGGAGGCGGCGGCACGGGCGGCCTCGCTGCTGGGCGTGAAAGCGCCGCTGCCGGCCTGGACGATGCAGCCGCTGGAAAACGCGAACGCGTTCCTCCGTTGGCGCGACGACCTGAGCGTTCCGGCGCTCGACATCTGGACGCCGGTCGATCGCGCCGGGGAGACGTGGCAGCGGTTCGGCGCGGCCGGCGTTTTTCCCGCGGGAACGGAAGCGTTCGAGGCGCTGCGTCTGGAAGCGGGGACGCCGCGCTATGGCGTGGACATCGACGAGCAGCGGTTTGTCGTCGAGGTGAATCGGGCGGCGCAGGCGATCAGCTACGCCAAGGGCTGCTACCTGGGACAGGAGCCGATCGTCATGGCGCGGGACCGGGGGCAGGTCAACCGTCTGCTGCTCGGCCTGGTCGCGGCCGGGACCGAACCGTTTGCGGGAGGAGCCCAGGTGTTCCGGGAAGAGACGGAAGTGGGGCAGGTGACGTCGTCCGCCTTCTCGCCGCGCCTCGATCGGACCGTGGCGCTCGCATACCTCCGGCGCGGCGCCTGGGAGCCGGGGATGAGCGTGGCGGTGGCGACGCCGGCGGGCGTTCGGGAGGCGACGGTGACGTCGACACCGTTCATCCCCCCACAGAGTCGTAGCTGAACTCGTGAGAGTTCAGACAGGCAAAGTCGTAGAGTTCAGACAGGCGCCGCACGCTGAAGTCTCACGACTTCAGCTACGCCCCGCACGAACGCCGTTTTGTTGTTTAATGGATGGAATGAGCCGCTCGCGTCCCCGCATCCTGTTCACCCTGGGCGACGTCGCCGGCGTCGGGCCGGAGGTGCTGGTCAAGGCCTGGCCGGAGCTGGTCGCGCTGTGCCGGCCGGTTGTCGTCGGCGACCGCGCCTGGGTGCGCCGCGCGCTCGAACTGGTCGGGGCGCCGTTCGAGATCGCGACGGTCAAGACGCCGGACGAGGCGCACGGCCTGCCCGGCGTGATCGATGCGCTGGCGGACCGCTGGATCGACCTCTCGACAGTTGTCCCATGCGCGGTGAGCGCGGCGGCCGGGCGGGCGGCGTTCGACTTCCTGGTCCACGCCATCAACCTGACGCGCGCGGGTCTGGCGGACGCGATCGTCACGCTGCCGCTGCACAAGGAAGGGCTGTACGCGGCGGGTCTTCCGTATCCGGGCCACACCGAGATCCTGGCCGACAAGACGGGGGTCCGTCATTACGCCATGATGCTCTACGCCCGCGGCCCCAGCGTGCCGCACGGCCTCGGCGTGGTCCACGTCACCTTGCACATGGCGCTGCGGCGCGTCTTCGAGCACGTGACGACCCCGGCGATCACCGAGAAAATCCACCTGCTCGACGGCGTCATGCGAAAGCTATGCGCGGGAAACAACCGCGCCTGGCTGTCGCCGCGCTCAATCCGCACGCTTCGGACGGGGGCTTTTCGGCGACGAGGAAAGGACGATCATCGCGCCGGCCGTGGCGGAGGCGCGGGAAGAGGGGATCGATGTGACCGGGCCGTTGCCGGCGGACACGCTGTTCGTGCAGGCGCAGCGCGGGGCGTTTGACGGCGTCGTCGCGATGTACCACGACCAGGGGCACATCGCGCTGAAGCTGCTGAGCGGATTGCGGGCGGTGAACGTCACGCTGGGCTTGCCGATCGTCCGCACCAGCGTGGCGCAGGGACGGCGTACGACATCGCCTGGAAGGGGATCGCGGACCAGGGCTCGGTGATCGAGGCGGCGCGGGTGGCGGCGCTGGCGGGCGTGAGAATGAAGAATGAAGAAGGCAGAATGCAGAATGAAGAATGAAGAAGGCCGCTACGTCAAGTCCGGCCGCAGGAAGCGGCGTCGCTCGCCCCCGCACGCCAGCAGCGCCTCGGCGGCGAGGTAGCCGCTGCGGACAGCGCCTTCCATGGTGGCGGGCCAGCCGGTGGCGGTCCAGTCGCCGGCGACGAAGAGGTTGTCGAGCGGCGAGGTTTGCGGCGGGCGCCAGCGGTCGACGCCGGGCACGGCGCTGAATGTGGCCCCATGCTCGGTGATGACGCGGCTGCGCACGAGGGTCGCGCGCCCGGCTTTCGGAAAGAGAGCGCGCAGCTCGGCGATGATGCGGCGTTCGATCTCGTCATGCCCCAACTCGCGCAGCTCGCGCGCGGCGCTCACGACCACCTGAACGTATCCGCCATCCCGGGCGAAGACCCACTGCCCGAGGCAATCGACCAGGACGACGTGCGGCAGATCGAGGATGGGACGGTCCCACCAGAGATGCACGCTGGTGATGGGGGAGGTTTCGAGCCGGCGCAGGTTCGAAAAGTAGGCGTTTCCTGCGACGGCCTCGGTCGGAAGGAGATCGAGGAGCCGGTCGAACGGCACGCTCGATAGATAGGCGTCCGCGTGGAGGGTCGCGCCGTCGCGCAGCTCCAAGCCGGTCACGCGGGCGCCGTCCAGGAGCAGGCGGCGGGCGCTTTTCTGGAAGAGGAAGCGGACGCCGTGCCGCTCGAGAGCGGAGCGTAGCCGGGGGCCGTAGAGTTCGCCGAGGGGGACGGTGGGGACCTCGACCTGGAAGCCGCGGGGATGGGCGAGGAAGGCGTCGCGGAAGACCTTGCGGGCGTAGCGCAGGCCGAGGCGGCGCGGCGATTCATTGAGGGCGCTGACGAGGACAAGGCCCCAGAAGCGGGCGATGGTCCGCTCGGTCTGGCGATGGGCGAGCAGCCAGTCGACGAGGGGCGGATCGGTGTCTTGCGGCTCGAAGAGGAGCGCGGCAAGGCCCCAGGCGATGCGCGCCTTCTCGGCGAGCGTCAGGTAATGGCCCGAGAGGAAGCTGCGGGCGAGGTGAAAAGGGGCGGGCCAGCGGTCGGCCTGGAAGCGGCTGACGCGGCGGTCGGGGGTCATGAAGTAGAGGGCCTTCTGCGGGGCGAGACAGGAATCGACGTGGAGCGAGCGGCAGAAGTGGGCGAAGTTGGTGCAGCAGCCCATGCTGACATGCTGGCAGGTGTCGATGAGTTGGCCGGTGGCGGAGTCCTGAAAGGAGCCGGCGCGGCCGCCGAGACGGTTGCGCGCTTCGAGGAGGGTAACACGTTCCCCGAGGGGAGCGAGGGCGGAGGCGGCGGCGAGTCCCGCGAGGCCGCCGCCGATGATGAGGATGTCGCGCGGCATGGATTGGGGGTTACTTCGCCTCCTTGGTCTCCTTCGTCTCGGCCTTCTTCGCCGGCGTGAACACGTTTTCCCGCTCCAGCGGCAGCTGGAAAGCGTCGGCGACGCGCGTCATGTAGTTGCACCAGCCGCCGTACCAGATCAGGTCGATGGCCCGGTGCTCCCCGAAAGTCTCGATGAGGCGCTTCCGGTCCGTGTCGTCGATCTCCGCGGGGGCCCGGGTGAGCTTGTGGGCCAGCTGCAGGGCGAGGCGCTCCGCCGGGGGGAAGCTCGACCAGTCGCCGCCCGCCAGGCGCGCCGTCCGCTCCTTGATTTCGTCTTCCTTCAGGCCCGCGACCGCGAGCAGCATCTCGCTGTGGCCCATTCAGTAGAAGCACTGGTTGTCGCGCGTGATGACCCAGAAGAAGGTGTTGGCGAAGGGCCGGTCCAGCTTGGACTCGCCGTGGAAGCGGTCCATCGTCGCGAACCAGGTGGACGTCAGCGCCGGCTGATAGCCCATGCTGACATGGCTCCAGACGATCTTTTGCACCCGCGCGCGTGACTCCGGCGGCAGCTTCTCCAGACGCTCGGCGTCAGGCAGCGGGATGCGGCCCTTCCGCTCCTTTTGCCCGACCAGAGCCTTGCGCACGTCGTCGAGCGTACGGTCGCTCCAGCCCAGTGACAACGCGGGCGTCTTGACCTCGATCTTTGCCACGGAAATCCATGGCGGACGCTCCGGCGCCACGGGCTTCTCCTTCGGCGCCTCCGGCGCCTTCGGCGGCAGCGGCTCATCCTTCTCCAGCGCGACGCCCAGGGCCAGGAACAGGCGGTTCTGGAAGTTGGCATGCGCCACCGTGTGCACGATGGCGACGGTCTTCTCCGGGCCGTGACACTTGATGAGCGCCGCCATGTCCTCGTCGCTCACGCTATGTGCCGCAACCGTCAGCTTCCGCGCCAGCGCCAGCGCCAAGCGGTCCGGCTCCGGCAGGCGCTTGCCCCCGTCCCGCAAGAGCTTCAGGTCGGCGTCGCTGAGCCCGGCCCGGCGCAGGTCACTCTCGGCATAGGAACGCCCGTAGGGGCAATGCACGGCGTCGGCCGCGACCCAGCGGAGCTTGCCGCTCAGAACGGGGCCGAGCGGATTCCGAGCGCGGTGCAGCTCATCCAGCCCGAGCATGGCCACGGTGGTTCCCGGCAGGGACTTGGCGAGCACACGCGCCCAGGTCGGCAGCGGCTGCTTGTCAATGCCCAGCACGGAGCAGGCCTCGTCGTCGCTCAGCGGCCGGAAGCGGTCCTGCGCGACGGCCGGCTTGTGGGATAGAAGGACGACAACCGATGCGGCGATAAGCATGCGAGACATTGAAGGAGCCTGTATGAGTGGAAGGAATCGGCAAGACTCCATTGTCCCACTGGCTTGGCGCTCCTGTCCAGAGCCTTCGGGGCGCCGGGCCAAGCTCTCCGTCGCGTTCGCGGCACTACGGGCCCCGTGCGGATCGGGCGGCGGCAGGCTGTCATGCGCGAGCGTTCGGCCATGTCATGCGGCGGGTCAATCAGTATTCCGGCTGCTTCTTCGCTCGCAGCAACTCGAGCAAGTCACCCTCCAAGGTCCCGTCTCCAAGGGCACGCATGACAACGTACGGCTGCAATAGCGGATTGGTGAATCTAAAGCGAAATCGCCTGCTCGTGCCCGCCTTCTCAAGGACAGGGCCGCGTGAAGGATCTGACGAGAATTTCTTGAGGTGCTGCGAAAAGGCCGGGATGTCATAGGGCTTCCCAGTGATCGCCGTCATGGGTTCGCGGACGGCGCTGGAAACAAAATACCCCTGTTCATCGACTTCCGCCAGAGCGCAAGCCAGGAGGACATGCTGGAAAAGCGTCCCTTTTCGCTGCCCCTGAATCGCATTTTGGTACGCATCCAAGATGCTTGCCTGAACAGACTTGAGGGCTACTTTCACCCCCTCCTTGACATGAACTAGCGACAGGTGCTTGACGCCTTGTTTGATGGCGCTCGTCGAAGCTTCTTGGGCAATGAGGTGTGTGTAATGAGGCAGGCCTTGGGAAAGCAACACGATCAGTTCGAGCGCGTCGTCATCGATTTTCGCGCCTAGCTCTTGCATTCCCTTTCGTACGATTTCCTCCAATTCACTCGGTTTCATCCTGGGCATGTGTATCTGAACCACGGAACGGTCGATGGATGCGTGTTCCTGGATGAGACCGTTCACATCGTTCGCGACCCCGACCAGGATCAGCGTGCTGTTGACCGCGCTGTCGGAGAGATCTTTTATCACGTCGGCGAACATTCGCTGCGTTTTTGTGCCCTGCAACCGATCAAACTCATCGAAGACGAATATCGTGTCGGAATGCTTGCCTAGGAACCGCAACACCCGCTTAACATCGTTCGCATCGGCCTCCGCTGGAAAACCATCCGCCGGGCTGCTCACGCTCGGCTTCGAGACATTGAACCCCGCCAGCTTTTGCTCGATCAGGTCGATTTCCTCAAAAGAATGCCGCCAAATGCGAGGGAACGTGTCGTCTTTATGGCAATTCACTTTCACCACCAGCTTCCCCTCGTTTTCCAACAAAAGCTTCAGGATGTTCGCGAGGGAGCTCTTTCCGACACCGCGTTGGCCAAAGATCAGGGCGTGCTGACCCACGGTGTGAACCGCCTTTCCCGCCTGGGTAATCTGCTCAGTCCTACCAGCGAACAGGTCGCGGGTGTCCAAGGGAGAAGCCGGGCGGAAAACCCTCCCGCACCTGAACAAAAGTTCTTGTTTTTCTTGCTCTGTCATGCGCCGGTGTCCCTCGGGTCTGAATGAGGCCGTACAAGACTTAAAGACAATATTATATCTCTTATAATACTAGAGACAACACTTACAGAGTAAGTAACAAAAGACGTTCGCTGTCCGTTCGCATCGGGCAATTTCTGCTGTCTGGGCGATTGATTTTCCCACTTCTCCTCGTCAAAATGCCGTGTACCCTCACCCCAGGAAATAACGCATACGTCGCTCTCTCTTCCGTTTCGCCCTGGCTGTCGCCTTCGTCCTGGGACTCTCCCTCATGGCCCGCCCCTCTCCCGCTCAGCTTCCCGATATCGACAAGCTCCCCGCCCACGCCAGCATGCCCGATCCGCTCGTCAAGCTCGACGGCTCCAAAGTGGCCGACAAGAATGATTGGCACAAGAAGCGGCGGCCGGAGCTGACCGAATTGTTCGAGCATTACATGTACGGCCACGCGCCGGGCTCCGTGCCCGTCAAGGCCAAGGTCGAGCGCATCGACAAGGAGGCGCTCGGCGGCAAGGCGACCCTCAAGGAGATCACGCTCACCCTCGGGGCCGGCAAGGACGCACCCCGGATCCATCTTCTCCTCATCGTCCCCAACAAGCGGACCGGCCCGGCGCCGGTGTTCGTCGGCCTCAACTTCCGCGGCAATCACACGGTCCTCGCTGACCCGAAGATCGCGCTGCCCACCGCGTGGGTCCCCAAGGACGCCATCAGCGACGGGAACAAGGCGAGCGACAAGGGCCGCGGCAGCCAGAAGGCGGTGTGGAATGTCGCCGACATCATCGAGCGCGGCTTCGCCCTCGCCACCGTTTACTGCGGCGACATCGACCCGGACCGGGACGACAAGCGCGAAGGCGTGCAACCGAAGATCGACCCCAGCGGCAAGTACGACTGGGGCACGATCGCCGCCTGGGCCTGGGGCATCAGCCGCGTGATCGACTACCTGGCGACCGACACCGCCATCGATATTACGCGCGTCATCGTGGTCGGCCATTCGCGCCTGGGCAAGACGGCGCTCTTGGCCGGCGCCCTCGACCCGCGCATCGCCGTCGTCATGCCGCACCAGGCCGGTTGCGGCGGCACGGCGCCGAGTCGCGGCACGGTCGGCGAAACGGTCAAGCAGATCAACGACCGCTTCCCGCACTGGTTCAACGCCAACTTCAAGAAGTTCAACAAGGAGGTGGACAAGCTACCGTTCGACCAGAACGGCCTGGTCGCGCTCTGCGCCCCTAGGCCGGTGCTGTTCACCAACGCCATCAAGGATCAATGGGCCAATCCCTCGGGCCAGTTCGAGGTGCTGAAGGCGGCCGATCCGGTGTATCGCTTCCTGGGGCTGGATGGTCTGGCGGCGAAGAAGGAGCCGGCGGTCGGCGAGCCGCCGGTGATGAGCCGCCTGGGCTACTGGATCCGCGAGGGGGGGCACGCCATGACGCGGGCGGACTGGATGGTGTTTCTGGATTACGCGGAGCGCTGGACGAAGGCGAAGTAGGGCCTCGGTTTCGAGGAGTTTTCGCCGCGGGGCCGGCGCCCCGTTCCTCTTCTCAAGTTCTTAATTTTCAACGATTTCAGTGCGGGGGGGCGTCCTTTACGGCGCCCCCGTTTTTTGCTACAATTTGTGAAGCTGCGATGGCCTTTTTTTCGGCCGTCATCAAGACGAAAACCCGAGTCGGAGCAAGACGCGCTGAGGTGAATCCTTGATGACGGTCGTGCCCAAGATACGGCAGGCTTCGCTCGGGCGCTTCATCGTCCTGCCCGAGAACCGGGCCGCGGTTCTCGCCGTTCAAGACATCCTGGCCGCCCTCGACAGCGAACGGTCGCACGCCCCCTTCAACCCCCTGACGCTGCACGGCCCAAGCGGAGTCGGCAAGACGTTCCTGCTCACGGCGCTGGCCGGCGAAGTCAAGCGGCGCGGGCGGACCGCTCTGCTCTTGTCGAGCCGCGAGTTGAAACTGCAGCGCCGGCTGGGCGATAAGGCCGAGGCGGATGCCGAGTCGATCTTCACCAATCAGCTCGGCGAGCAGGCGAGCGCCTGCGCTTTGTTGATCCTGGAGGACCTCCAGGCGTTTCCTCTCGCCGCCATCGATCGCCTCGTGGCCTTGCTGGACGAGCGCCTGGCGTGCGGAACAATCACCGTCCTGAGCGCCCCGGTGGGGCCGAGTCGCCTCGCCTACCGCGACGCGCGTTTCCCGGCCCGGCTGACGAATCGCCTCGCCGGCGGACTGGTGGTCGCGCTCGAGCCGCTCCAGCCGGCGAGCCGCAAGGCCTTCCTGCGCGAGACGGCCCAGCGGCGTCAGCTCGCGCTCGCCCCCGACGTCGTCGACTGGCTCGGGGACCACCTCGTCGCCAACGGCCGAGAACTGGAAGGGGCGCTGACGCAGCTGGAAACCCTGGGACGCCTGGGGCGCCGTCTGGAGCGCGCCGGGGTGATCGCCCATTTCACGCCGCAGATCGAGGCGGCCGCGCCGAGCGTGGACCGGATTCTGGAAGAAGTGGGCGGCTATTTCCAGGTGAAGGCGAAGGACTTGCAATCGAAGCGGCGCTATCACAACGTGCTCCTCGCCCGGCAGGTCGGCATGTACCTGACGCGGAAGCTGACGAAGCTTTCCCTGGAACAGATCGGCGCCCACTTCGGGGGGCGCGACCATACCACGGTCCTGCACGCCTGCCGCAAGGTGGAGGCCGCCCTCCAGGAAGATGCGCTCCTCTCGGGGGCCGTCAAGGACCTGAGCGCGGAGCTGAGATGAGCTGTGCAAAAGCCGGCGCGCCCCTGTTCGCGGACCGGCGTCCGCGGATGACCGGAAGGGACAGACCGGCAGAAATGGTCCGGACGGCGCCCGGTATCATCGGTTTTGACAAACGGCTATCAGAGGGATAACAACCTTTCCACAAGGGGGTTCGCGGCGCAGGCATGAGCAGCGTCGGGTATTGCAAGGCCATCGGGTCGCCAGGTAACAAAAAGCGCCGGCGCTTTACTGTTACTACTGACTTTGAGATTCCAAGAGGAAACATAGACAGTCCTGTTGGTTGTGCATCGGAATAAACGCCGTAAGGAAACGCAACATGAAAGTCACGTGCCATCGGGAAGGGTTGCTTGCAGCGTGCCAAATCGCCGCAGCCGCGGTTGCGCCACGGGACGTGAAGCCCGTGCTCCGCAATCTGAAGGCGGTCGTCGAAGAGGATCGCTGCACGTTGATGGCCACCGACCTCGAGCTGGGCATCCGCCTCGAAGTGCGCGGGCTCAAGGTGGATGAGCCGGGGGAAGCGCTGCTGCCGACGCAGAAGATCCTGTCGATCCTGCGTGAGGCGCCCGACGAGGAGATCACGATCGAGGCGTCGCAGGATCGCTGCCTGGTGAAAGGCGGCGGCGCCGAGTTCGAGATGCCCGGGGACGACCCGAGCGCTTTCCCCGAGGCGCCGGCCTTCGGCGAGGAGAAGTACCACGAGATCAAGGCGGGCGTGTTGCGCGACCTGATCCGCCGCGTCATCTTCTCGGCCGCGTCGTCCGAGCATTCCCGTTTCGGCGCCACCACCGGCGTCTTGCTGGAGCTGGAAGAGGACAGCGCGACGCTCGTCGCCACCGATGGCCGGCGTCTGGCCTGGGCCAAGGGCCAGGCGGAATCCCACGGCGGGCATACGACGAAGGGGCAGATGCCGGTTGTCCCGGTGAAGGCGCTTCACCTCCTCGACCGCAACCTGACCGAGCCGGATGAGACCGTGCAGATCAGTCTGCGGCCCAACGACGCGCTGCTGAAGACCGAGCGAGCGATGATCTCGACGCGGCTCGTCGAAGGACGGTTTCCGAGCTATCGCCAGGTCCTGCCGACGAAGCACAACGCCCGGGCGCAGGTGACGGTCGGGCCGTTCCTCTCGGCGGTGCGGCAAGCGGCGATCATGACCGATGAGGAGAGCAAGCGCGTCACGTTCACTTTCGCCAAGAACAAGGTGACGCTTCAGGCGAAGGGTGGCGAGTCGGGCCGCAGCAAGGTGGAGACGCCGCTGGAGCTGGAAGGCAAGGGGGTCGAGATCAGCTTCGACCCGAAGTTCCTGATCGACATGCTGAAGATCATGGAGCCGGACAACGTCCTGACGCTGGACCTGCTCGACAGCCAGTCGGCGGCGGTGTTCCGGCAGGAGCCGAATTACCTGTACGTCGTGGTGCCGCTCGTGGCGACGACGGCGTAGCGGTTTAGCCCCGGTTCGCAGAACCGGGGGGCCATCCTGCCCCAGACCGTGAAATCCACGGCACGCGGAGCGTGCCTGCTACGGGGACGCAACGATGCAATCTCTCGAAGGCCCCGAGCCCTTGGGCGAGATCCTGAGCCGGCTCTTCATCAGCCGGGGTTGGGGCCGGCGCAACGCGCGAAGGCAGCTGGAGGACGCGTGGGCGCAAGCCGCCGGCGAGCACGCCGTCTGCACGCGCGTCATCGGCCTGAAACGTGGCGTCCTCGAGGTGGAAGTGAACAACGGCATCTTGTTGCAGGAGCTGGCCCACTTCCACAAGCGCCGCCTGCTCGAGGCGCTAAGGCGGACCTACTCCTCGCCCATCAAGGAGCTGCGCTTCCGGAGCGGCACGTTCTGACAAGCAAGGCGAGCCGGGCGGCGTGAGCCTCCGGAGGGAGAGATGGGTGACATGGCGATCCGACAGGCCAGAAACGTTAGCGCACGCTGGAATCGCGGAACCCAGTTGGAGTTCGAGCGTCACAAGTCGCGCCGCGCTGACATCAGCCACGCGTGTGCTGTCGCCGAGAGCGAGGAGCTGCGGCGCCAGTTCCTGGAGGTCTGGAGACCCATGACAAGCCCAACGGTCGACCTCCGCGCGGTCATCCGCGCCCTCCAGGTGAAGAAGGTCTCCTTTGTCCTGGTCGGCGCCCATTCCATCGGCCGCTACACGGGCCGGCCGCGCGCCACCAAGGATGTCGACATCCTCACGAAGAGCGGCCGCAACCACGCGCGCGCGGTGAAGGCGATCAGCGAGCTTTATCCGGAGCTGGAAACTCGAAAGCTGCGTTCTCTGACCGCGTTTTTCCGGCCTGGCGAGACGGAGTCGGTAATCGATGTCTCCTTTCCGAATCGGGACGACAACCGCGCCGCGTTGGACACGGCGATCTGGGTGGAGGACAAGGACCTGAGATACCGCGTGCCGACGCTCGAAGCGGCGCTCGCGAACAAGTATGGCGCCATGGTCTCCGTTACGCGCGACATTCTGAAGCGAGGCCAGGACGCCATCGATTTCGCGCTGATGGTCAAACATTCGATGGATGAAGGACAGACGCCGATTGACCTTGAGCAGCTCCGCTCGCTTGGCGACATGGTCTGGCCAGGCGGGGGTGGGGAAGAGATTCTTCGCCTGGTGGAGCAGGTGCAGGCGGGAAAACTGATCGACGTCGTCGCCTTGGTAAAGTCGAGCGAGTCGTGAAAGGAACCGGAACAGAGATCGCCCAAACCACAGGTTGGAATTCGAAATGAACGAAGACACCATCACCCAGCCCGAGGCCGCCGTCCTCACCACCGAGCAGGCCGCCGAAGAATACAGTCCCGACAAGGTAAACGTCCTGCGCGACGCCGAGCACATCCGGGCCCGCCCCGGCATGTACATCGGCGACACGTCCACCAAGGGACTGCACCACCTTGTCTACGAGCTGGTCTACAACTCGGTCGACGAGGCCCTCGCCGGCTACTGCAAGAACATCCACGTCAAGATCAAAGTCGACGGCTCCATCTCGGTCGCCGACGACGGCCGCGGCATCCCGGTCGACATCCATCCCAAGATCGGCAAACCGACGCTGGAGGTGGTGTTGACGACGGTGGGGGCGGGGGCGAAGTTCGACAAGCGGACGTACAAGACGTCGGCGGGCCTGCACGGCATCGGCGCCAAGGCGGTGACGGCGCTGTCGGAATGGACCGAGGCGGAGGTGCGGCGCGGCGGCAAGGTCTACGTGCAAAAGTACGAGCGCGGCGCGGCGACCACCGCGGTCGAGGAGCTGGGCGCCGCCGCCGGCAATCGTACCGGCACGACCGTGACCTTCTTCCCCGATCCCGAGATCTTCCACGACGCCCACTTCGACTACGACATCCTGGAGAACCGTTTGCGCGAGCTGGCCTTCCTGAACAAGGGCCTCGCCATCAAGCTCACCGACGAGAAGACTGGCAAGGAGGAGACATTCAACTATGCGGGCGGCGTGGCCGAGTTCGTCGACTACCTGAACCGCACCGAGGAGGCGGTCCACAAGACGCTCTACGTCGACAAGACGGTGGACGACGTCCGCGTCGAGGTCGCGTTCCAGTACACCAGCGGCGAGGAGGAGCGGGTCCGCTGCTACGCCAACAACGCCCACAACCCGGGCGGCGGCACGCACCTGTCCGGCTTCCGCACCGCCATCACGCGCGCCCTCAACAACTACGGCTCCAAGGAAAACTGGTTCAAAAACGTCACCCCGATCGGCGAGGACTATCGCGAGGGCATCACCGCCGTTGTCTCCATCGCCGTGCCCGATCCGCAGTTCGAGTCGCAGACGAAGATCCGCCTCAACAACCCCGAGGTCGACGGCATCGTCTCCTCGATCGTCCATGAATACCTGTCGAAGTTCCTGGAGGAGAACCCGAAGGAAGCCACCAAGATCATGAAGAAGGTCACCCTCGCCGCCGAGGCGCGCGAGGCGGCCCAGAAAGCCAAGAAGGCCCTCATCGACCGCAAGAGCATGCTCTCCGGCGGCGGCCTGCCCGGCAAGCTCATGGACTGCACCACCCGCGAGCGCGACGAAGCCGAGATCTTCCTCGTCGAGGGGGGCAGCGCCGGCGGCTCGGCCGACAACGGCCGCGACCGCCATTACCAGGCCATCCTCCCCCTGCGCGGCAAGGTCCTCAACGTCGAGAAGGCCCGCGTCGAGAAGGTCCTGGCGAACGAGGAGATCCGCTGCCTGATCCAGGCCGTCGGCATCGACATCGGCAACACCGAAGACGTCTCCGGCGTCCGCTACGGCAAGATCATCCTCCTCACCGACGCCGACGTCGACGGCCAGCACATCCGCACGCTGCTGCTCACCTTCTTCTACCGCCAGATGCGCAAGCTGATCGAGGCCGGCCACATCTTCATTGCCCGCCCGCCGCTGTTCAAGGTGGAACAGAAGAAGAACACGCGCTACGTGCAGAGCCTGAACGAGATGAACAAGGAGCTGCTCGAGCGCGGCCTGGAGGGGACCAGGCTTCTCGTGCATCAGGCGAGCCGGGCGGCGTCAGCCCCCGGAGCGCCCCGAGCGGAGCCGATGTCTTTCGAGCAGGAGCGCCTGAAGACGCTGATGCAGGTGCTCGACGCGCTGGAGGAATCCCTGTCCATCATGGAGCGGCGCGGCCTCAACATCATCACGCTGATCGGCAAGATGAAGGAGGGCAAGTTGCCCGCCATCCGCGTGATGCTCGGTAGCTCCGAGCACTGGTTCTATGGCGAGAAGGAGATGGAGGCCTTCCGCCAGGAGCAGGTGGCGGCGGGCCGGGTCTTGCTGGTCAAGGACGAGGAGAACCCGAACGCCAACGGCATGCAAGGGGAGTACTTCGACGTGCAGGACCTGCACGAGGCGAAGAACGTCAATCGCAACCTGGAGAAGCTGCGCTCCTTCGGCCTGGACGCGCCCGACCTGATCCCCGCCCCGCGCATCGCCGGCCGCGAGCCGGCCCCGCGCTTCTTTCTGGAGCACGACGGCAAGCAGCAAACCCTGCCCCACCTCCGCGTTCTGGTGGGGGAGATCCGCAAGCTCGGCGAGCGCGGCATCAAGATCACCCGCTTCAAAGGCCTGGGGGAGATGGACGGCGAGGAGCTGTGGGACACGACGCTGGACCCGGCGCGGCGCACGCTCCTCAAGGTGACGCAGGAGGACGCGCTGGCGGCGGACGAGCTCTTCCGCATCCTGATGGGGGAGAAGGTCGAGCCGCGGCGCGACTTCATCCAGAAGCACGCCCTGGAGGTGAAGGAGATCGATTATCATGGGGCGTAGACGGACGGAGGCGAGCCGGGCGGCGTGAGCCCCCGGAGGAGGAACGAACAATGAGCGTTGACACCCACGGTACACGATTTCTGGAAGGGCGCGGTCGATCGGTGTCGGTTCCCCTTTTCCCCATCACCGTCGACCGTTATCACCGCATGATCCAGGAGGGCATCCTCGCCACGGAGCACCCGGTGGAGTTGAGCGGGCGCGTCATCGTCGAAAAGGGTTCCGAGATTCCCTGGCGGTTCAGCGTCGCGATGTATCACGACATGATCGAGCATGGGATTCTGACGGCGGACGATCCTGTCGAGCTTGTCGATGGCCTCCTGGTGAAAAAAATGGCCAAGAATCCCCCTCACTCAGTCACGACCCAGCGGTTGAGGAAAGCCATCGAGAAGCGGCTGCCGGCAAAATGGAGCCTTCGCGTCCAGGAACCGATCACCCTCGAGGGCGGCGAGCCCGAGCCCGATCTGGCCGTGGTCGAAGGCGAGGACAGCAAATACTCCTCGCGTCATCCAGGTTCCGTGGACATCGCCCACTTGACGGAAGTTTCGGATTCGAGCCTCGCCACGGACCGGGGGTTGAAGAAGCAGTCGTATGCCGATGCAAAGATCCCGGTCTACTGGATCATCAACCTCGTTGACACCAAAGTCGAAGTCTACACCGAGCCGGGCATGACGCCGGATGGCCCGGACTACCTCAAGCGCGAAGACTTTGGCATCGGGCAAGACGTGGCGTTCGAAGTTGGCGGCAAGCGCATTGTCATTCCGGTGGCGGAGTTCTTATCGGCGAAGTAGCGGTGGACTAGAGGGGTGACCGATGCAACGAGCGTTTCTCGCGTGGCTGGGTGTCGCGTTCTTCCTCACCATCGCAACCGCCGGCGAGCCGCCGCGACTGCCGCGCGATAACCTCCTCCTCTATTACGGCGGGCCGGACGCCAGGCCCACTCCGGTCAAGACGGTCGCCGACTGGGGCAAGCGCCGCGCCGAGATCGTCCGCGGCATGCAAGCCGTCATGGGCAAGCTGCCGGGGGCCGACAAGCGCTGTGCGCTCGATGTCAAGACCGAGGAGGAGGTCGACTGCGGCAGCTATGTCCGCCGGTTCGTGACCTACGCCTCCGAGCCGGGCGGCCGGGTTCCCGCTTACCTGCTTATTCCCAAGAGCGTCTTGGACGGCAAGAAGAAGGCCCCGGCCGTGCTGTGCCTGCACGGCACGGACAATGTCATCGGCCACGGAACGGTGGTCGGCCTGGGGAAGCGGCCCAACCGGGCCTATGCTCAAGAGCTGGCCGAGCGCGGCTACGTGACGCTCGCGCCGAACTATCCCTTGCTCGCCAAGTATCAGCCGGATCTCAAGAAGCTGGGTTGGGAGAGCGGCACGCTCAAGGCGGTGTGGGACAACATCCGCGGGCTCGATCTGCTCGATTCGTTGCCGTTCGTCGATGCGGCGAAGGGCGTCGGCGCCGTCGGCCACTCTCTGGGCGGGCACAACTCCGTTTACACCGCTTGCTTCGACGACCGCATCAAGGCCGTCGTCTCCAGTTGCGGGCTCGACTCGTTCCTCGACTACTACGGCGGCGACCCGAAGAACTGGGACCCGGAGCGGGGCTGGTGCCAGACGCGCTACATGCGCAAGCTCGCCGGCTACAAGGGCAAGCTGGCCGACATCCCGTTCGACTTCCACGAATTGATCGGCGCCCTGGCGCCGCGGCACGTGCTGATCATCGCTCCGACCAAGGACTCCAACTTCAAGTTCGAGAGCGTCGACCGCATCGCCCTGGCGGCCCGGCCGGTGTTCAAGCTTTACGGGCACGAGGAGCGGCTGCGCGTGGAACATCCGGAATGCCCGCACGATTTCCCGGAGGAGATGCGGGAGATGGCGTATCGGCTGTTTGACGATGTGTTGCGAGGGGCGAAGAAGGAGTAGGCGTCATGTACAAGCACATCCTGCTCCCGATCGATTTGACGGACCGCCATTCCGCGGCTCTCCGCGCCGCGGCGGGTCTCGCGAAGCCGGGCGGCGGCGCGGTGACGCTGCTGCACGTGATCGAGGTCATTCCCGGGCTCGGCATCGACGAGGAGAAGGCGTTCTACGATCGCTTGCGCCGTGATGCGGAGGCGCATCTGGACCGGCTGGGGGAAACGCTGAGCAAGGCCGGCGTGAGCTGGCAGCGGGCGGTTGTGATGGGACAGCGCGTGCGCGGGACGCTGGAAGAAGTGCGGCGTCGGGGCGCCGACCTGATTGTCTTGACCGGCGCGCGGCCCGATCCGGCGCAGTTCCTCGGGGGCCTCGGGTCCTTGGCCATGAAGATCGCGCTCCTGGCGGAGACGCCAGTGCTGCTGGTCAAGCAGTAGCGAACAGGCGCGTCGCAAGCGATCACGTCAATTTCAAGGCGCCGCGCAGCATGTCCGCCATTTTGGCAGGAGACGGGCAACTCGTCCCGATAGCGGAGTTTTTCGACGGCAATGACGATTTAGGATCGATCGGCTGCAATCTTGACCCGCATCCCGGCATGGACCGATTCCGAGAGGTGCTCATTGGGTTGGGGAAACGCTCGGATGTCCAAGCTGTATATGCACAGATTTCCGAACTTGATCCAGGTGAGGAAAGTTGGCCGTTTACAGACACGGTTCTTGTAGCGGGTAAGATATCGGCCGACAGTTTGCGTACCGTTGTCAGTTCATTGCAACCGGATGAAGTCGGCGATTCGACGCAATTTGGCGTCTCCCCGTCCGTCGCAGAGCGACACGGATCACCTGTGTTGGTCGTCTGGTGGGATTGACGATGCCAGCGACCAGCGCGTCTATGGCGCGGAACTGTCGGCCAAGCAGCGGGCCTCGGGCCCTTGAGCGTGAAGATCGCGTCGCTTTCGGAGTCGGGCCCAAGCGATCACGTCAACTTCAAGCTGCCGCGCAGCATCTCCGCCATGCCGTTCAGGGCGCTGCGTACCGGGTTGACGCCGAACCAGTAGAGAGCCAGGGTGCGTTTGCCCAGGGTGACGGCGTGGGCCTGGCCGGAGGCGGGTTGCCCGGCCTCGGCGTAGCTGATTTCGAAGCCGTCGGCGCGCTGGCCGGCGATCGGGACGCTGGAGGGGGTGAAGGCGAGGTTGCTGAACGCTTCGACGTTCCCCATGGACTTCTGAATGATGCCGAGCGGAACCGTCGGGGCGGTCGTGGCGGGCCAGAACTGGAGCGTGCAGGACCCCAGGGCGCTTTCGAGCGCAAGCGACCAGGCGATTTCGGCATCGTCCGACGGGGCGAAGGTCACGGTCGAGCCGGCGGGGTGCTGCAGCTCGATGCCGTTGGCGGCGAAGGTGAGGGGCTTGTCGTCGGTGGCCGACGGGGCGATGGCGAACGATTCGCGGACCATGTCGGCGAAGGGACGGAGCGCGGGAACGATCCTGTCGGGGATTTGCCAGTAGAGGGCGGCGGCGCGGTCGCCGAGCGTCGTGACGACCAGCTGGCCGGTGCAGGGATCGGTCGACCAGAAGCCGGTCTTGACGCCGAACTTGTAGTCCTGGGCCTGGGCGGACTGACCGCCGAAGGTGGCGCGGGCGGGAGAGAAGGCGAGGTTTCGAAACTCGGCGTTTCCCTTCAGGGATTCCATGATGGCGTCGTTGAGGGCCGCGGCGTCGATGGGCGGCCCGAAGACCTGCAGGAAGAGAGTGACGGGCGTCGGCTTGTCCTTGCCGGGAACGACGCCTCTGACCTCGAGGGTCCAGCTGTCGGCGAGGCTGGCGGAGCCGGGCTTGATGCTGACCCTCCAGTCCGCCGGGTAGCGGAACGAGATACGGTTGGCGCGGAAGTCGACGCCGGCTGGGGCGGCGGGACCGGGCGGAGGCGCGGGTCGCGCGGCGGGCGCCGCAGGCGGGGGCCCGGGCGGAGGCGCGGCGGGAGGGCCGGCGGGGGCCGTTGTGGGCGGGGCGGCTCGTGGCGGAGCGGGGGGCGGGATGAGGCCGGGGACCTTGTCCGCGGGGACCCAGCTCGGCGTACCCGTTTGCCAGACCTGGTCGGCGGGGCGAAGCTGACCGGAGGCGGCCAGCGCCTTCAGCTGCTCGAAGGAGACGGGGCCGCGCTGCTGACCGCCTTGCAGGTAGTGGAACAGCGACTGCGGCGGGCGGGGCGGGGGCGCGGGCGGCGGGGGTGGAGCGGCGGAAGGCGGCGCGGCAAAAAGGCCGGGGATCTGCGCTGCGGGCAGCCAACTCGGGGTTCCTTCCTGCCAGACGAGGTCGTCGCGGCCGAGCTTGGCGGCGGCGCACATCGCCTTGATCTCTTCGGCGGAGATGGGGCCGAATTGCTGCTTGTTCTTGATGTAGCAATAGCGTGCGGCGGCGCTCATGGGATTCCTCGTGGTTGAATAGGCCGACGACGATTAGCCAAGGTTCAGCCGAGTGTGACAAAAAAGCAAGAGAAAAGGCCGGGGATTGGCGTATGCTTTTCCGCAAGGGCGGCGGCCGGCCCGGTTCTGCGAACCGAGGCTAAACTTGGGCTAAACGGGTTCGTGAGATCGAGACATGCGTATTCTTGTCACCGGCGGCGCGGGCTACATCGGCAGTCATGCGGTCAAGCTCTTCCTCGAGCGCGGGCATGATGTCACGGTCTACGACAACCTCTGCTTCGGCCACAAGACGGCGGTCCCGGCGGAGCGGCTGATCGTCGCCGATTTGAAAGACGTGCATCGGCTCGACCAGGTGTTGCTCGAGCGCCGCATCGAGGCTGTCGTCCATTTCGCGGCTTTTTGCTTCGTCGGCGAGTCGGTGAAGGACCCCGGCAAATACTGGCAGAACAACCTTGTCAACACCCTCGGCCTGATGGAGTGCATGCGGCGCCATCGCATCGGCCGCTTCGTCTTCTCCTCCACGGCGGCGACGTTCGGCACGCCCGAGACGATGCCGATCACCGAGGCGACGCCGCAGCGGCCGATCAACCCGTACGGGCATTCGAAGCTGGCGGTGGAGGCGGCGCTGTCGGATTATGCTCGGGCCTATGGCTGGGGCTACGCCGCGCTGCGTTACTTCAACGCCTCCGGCGCCGCGGCGGACGGTTCCATCGGCGAGGACCACGACCCGGAGACGCACCTGATCCCGCTCGTGATCCAGGCGGCGGTGGGGCAGAGACCGCACATCGAGATCTTCGGGGACGACTACCGCACGCCGGACGGCACGTGCGTGCGCGACTACATCCACGTCGACGATCTGGCGTCGGCGCATCTGCTGGCGCTCGAGAAGCTGGGGCCGGGGTCGGAGCTGCGTTACAACCTCGGCATCGGCAAGGGCTACAGCGTGCGCGAGGTGATCGCGGCGGTGGAGGAGGTGACCGGGAAGAAGGTCCCGGTGAAGGTGGGACCGCGCCGCGCGGGAGACCCGCCGGTGCTGGTGGCGTCATCGGAGAAGATCCAGCATGAGCTGGGTTGGAAGCCGCGGTACAACGATTTGCGCGCGATTGTCGAGACGGCTTGGAAGTGGCATCAGGCGCATCCGCGCGGGTATCGGGATCGGAGATGAACCGGAGATAACCACGGAAGACACGGAAAACACGGAAGGGTGTTGGCGCGGGATGCGGGTTGCGCGCGGGGCGCCGGGCGCGAAACCGCAAGCGGATGAGTGGGCCGGGGATGAAGGTCGGGATCGGGGACGTTGTCGCGTTTGGCTGGCCGGGTTTCACTTCGATTCTTGTAGCAGGGCTTTGAATCGTCGGGCCGCTTCGGCCGGATCGGGGGCGGCGCAAATCGCGTGGCTGACGGCGATGCGGCGCGCGCCGCGCGCCAGCACCTGTTCCACGTTGTCGAGGGTGATGCCGCCGAGGGCGAAGGCGGAGAGCGACGTTTCCCGGCTCGCCTGTTCGATGAAGTCGAGGCCGGCGAGGGTGGGGAAGTCCTTGGTCTGGGACGGGAACGTTGGTCCGATGCCGATGTAGTCGGCGCCGGCGCGGATGGCGGCGTGGACCTGGTCAAGGTCGTGGGTGCTGACGCCGATCAGGGCGCTTGGGCCGAGGATGCGGCGGGCGGCGCGGACGGGGAGGTCGTCCTGCCCGAGGTGGACGCCGTCGGCGTCGGCGAGGAGGGCGAGGTCGGGGCGGTCGTTGACGATGAAGAGGGCGGCGTGGTCGCGGGTGAGGGCGCGGATCTCGCGCGCCTGGGCGAGCAACGCGCGGTCGTCCGTCTCTTTCTCGCGTAGTTGAATGACGTCGGCGCCTCCTTCCAGGGCTTCGCGCACCGTGCCGATCAGGGAGGCGCGGCAGAGCTTCTCGGTGACGAGGACATAGAGCCGGGCGTCGGCCATTGAGGTGGGATCGCGGGCAAGGGCCTTCTCGATCGTGTAAGCGCGGTAGCGCAGCCGTTCCATGGCCTCGCCCAGTGCGCTGGAGTGGACCTTGCCGAACTCCTCGAGGCTGCGCAGCGCCTCTTGCAGGCGCTTGGCGTTGGCGCGAACGACGTCCTGGAGCGTATCGCGGCGCCGCTCGCGCGGCGTGCTGATGTCGACGCCGACATCTTCTTCCGTCTCGCGCTTCCTGAGGAAAGGCAGGGCCAGGGGCGCCAGGGCAGCGACGAGATCGTGCCGCGTCTCCTTCAGCTCGCGCGTCAGGAAGGCGTCGTCCAGGACGAAGCGGGCGAAGTCTTCCAGCACGCGGAGCGCTTCGCGGGCCCGGTTGCCGGCGGCGTCGAGGATGCGCGCGACTTCCGAGGGGACCGGCTCGTCGAGTTGGAGGGGCTCGTCGAGGCGGAGGTCGGGCGCCCGCATATCGTGCCTGTCTTGCCAGGCTTGCCAGTCGAGGCCGAGCGACGCCAACCGATCGCGGAGGCCCTCCTCAAGGTCGAGCAGGGCGAGCAGGACCAGGTCGGTGGTCAGCGTCCCCTCGGCCGAGTGCCAGCGGGCGAAGGTCTGGGCCCGCTTGAGCACGTGGCGCACCCGGGCGCTGATCGGGTAGGCGATCTCTTCGTCCTGGCCTTCCTCCTCGTAGGCCGGCCGCAAGGTGTCCACGGCGATTCCCGCCTCCTGCAGCATGCGCCATGGCATCCCCTCCTCCTCGACCAGGAGGCCATCGAGCAGGTGGACGGGCTGCACGGTCTCGGCGCCCTGTCCGGCGGCGAAGCGCCGGGCCCAGCGGAGGGCTTTGTCCAACCCGGGAGAGTTTTCGATGAGCATGTCAGACGTTCGGAAGTCGGAGTTCAGAAGTCGGAGGTCAGAGGGTCAGTTTAGAGCCGGACTTATGAGGTCCGAGCTCTGACTTCTGACTCCTGCCGTTTATTCTAATTGCACAGTCCCCCGTCCTTGGGGGGTCGGCCATTTTTTCCCCGCCTGTTTCAGTTTCCGCAGTTTGCCGACGATTCCATCTTTAAGAAATCCTCGTTCCCGTAACCGCAGGTAGGCGCCCCCTTTACTGCACAAAAAGGACCTGGCACGTTTGCCCGGAGAAACTCCATGTTCTCTCTTCCCCGCTCGTCGTCACGGTTTCGTATGTTTTTGGGGGCCGCCGTCCTTTGCCTCGCGGCAGGGTCGGCCCGGGCGCAGGACGCGCCGGCGGCTTTGACGCTCGATCAGTGCATCGACCTGGGCCTGCAGCGCCAGCCGGCCCTGCATGCCGCCCAGGCCAGCCTGTCGGCGGCGGCGATTGGCAGCGATTCGCTGCAGCGGATGCGTTTCGCGGGCCTCTTCTCGCGCGACATCCCGATCCGCCGCCAGCAAGCGTGCCTCGGCATCACGATCCAGAGCGCCCAGTTGCAGACGGTCGAATGGGAGACGCGCTACGCCATTGTCCGCAACTACTACTCGGTGATCTACGCCCGGACGCAGCATGAGCTGGTCAAGGACGTGGTGAGGAACCTCACCGAGGCGCGCGACACCGCCAAGAAGCTGGTGGAGAAGGGCGCCGGCGCCATCAAGCTGACTCAGCTCGACGTCGATGCCCTCACGGTGAACCTCGACCTGGTGCGGATCAAGGAGGCGGAAGCCGTCGCCGGCGTCGCCAAGGCGACCGCGGCGCTGCGCGAAGCCATCGGCATCGGCCCGGAGTATCCCCTCGCCGTCGCGGATAGTCTGCTGCCCGGCCCGGTGGCCAAGCTCGACAAGGAAGCCCTCATCTCCGCCGCCGTCGCCAACCGCGGCGAGATGACGATGGCGTCGGCCGCCAGCGAGGTGACGAACCTGGAGATCACGGCCCAGAGCCGCCTCCTCTTCAAGCTGCAGGTTCCGACCTTCGCCTACGGCTCGGACATCCACGCCAAGCCGATCCCGACCGGCGTCGCCAACGGCGAGTACCGCCCCGGCGCCATCGGCCTGGAGATGCCTCCGGCCCTCATCGGCCACCGGGGCGACCGCATGGACCGGGCCGCCGCCTTCTACGATCGCTCGCTGGCGGTCGTCGACAAGACGCAGAACCTGATCGCGCTGGAAGTGGAGGTCACGTACCTGAAATGGCAGGAGAACCTCGACAAGATCGCCAGCCTGGAGCGGGCCCTCAAGCTGTCGACCGACCTCGCCCGTAACGTCCAGAAGCGCTTCAACGAGGGCAATACGACCGGCGAAGAGTATCTGCGGGCCCGCGGCCTGGTCGATCAGACCCGCGCCTGGCTCAACGAAGCGATCTACAACCACGCCCTGGCCCTCGCCGGCCTGGAGCGCACGACCGCCGGCGCCTACCGCATGCCGCGCGACGGGAAATAACGCGGCAGAGCGTCACGTAGGCCAGCCTTTCCAGGCTGACGGGTCCGGTGCAGGCTGACGGGACCGCCTAACCGTCGGAGACGAGCCTGTCAGGCTGGAAAGCCTGACCTACACGGTGGAAAAACTTTTGCTGATGCGAGGCGAGCCCCGATCTTTACTGGAGACCGGGCTCGCCGCCCCGCAAGGGGCGGGAATGAACGTGGCCTTTTCCAAGAGGCTGCGCAATCAAGGAAGACCAGGAAAGGTAGCAGGATGCTCTCCCTTCCTATCGTCTCCCGGTTCCTCTTGTCACGTCGGCCCCGACTCGCGTACACCTTCCCTTCCCCTGGTTAGCCCAAAGAGGACCTCGTCTATGTTCCGGCGCTCGCTCTCGGCAGGAAGCTTGATCGTCTGCGCCTTCCTCGGTCTCTCGTCCGGCCCGGCGGTCCGCGCCGACGAACCGGCCGCCCCCGTCAAGATCGGCATGGCTCAAACCATGGTCGTCGACGTGCCCCAACCGCTCGTCGATCTGCTCGGCTATCCCTTCAGCGGCCTCATGAAAGAATTCACCGGCCTCAACGGCAAGCTCCTGGTCGGCGGCGGCCCGTTTGACCTCGCCAAGAAGCTCGAGGACAAGCAGGTCGACATCGGCATTTTCCAGGGGATCGAGTTCGCCTGGGTCCAGGCCAAATACCCCAACCTCAAGCCGCTCATGGTGGTCGTGTACCAGAACCCGAAGCTGCACGTCGAGATGCTTGTCCGCAAGGATTCGGGCTTCAACAGCTTCGCCGACCTCAAGGGCAAGGACGTCGGCTATCCGCGCAAGAGCCGCGAGCACTGCCGCTGCTTCATGGAGAAGAACTGCGGCGAGTGCGGCGAATGCGCCCCCAAGGGCTATTTCGGCGCCGTGGGCCGGCCCGGCAGCTGCGAGTCCGCCCTCGATGAGCTGCTCGACGGCAAGGTCCATTGCGTCATCGCCGACAAGACCGACGTCGAGTTCTACCGCTTCTTGAAGCCCGGCGCCTTCAGCCAGTTCAAGGTGGTGAAGTGCTCCGAGCCGTTCCCCGCCGCCGCGGTCGTCTATCGCGACGGCGGCGTGAGCGACAAGGTCCTCGACCAGTTCAAGAGCGGCATGCTCAAGGCCAACGCCAGCGAGCGTGGCCGCGACATGATGTCGATGTGGCGTATCACCGCCTTCGAGCCCGTGCCCGCCGACTACCAGCGCACGCTCGACGACATCCTCAAGTGCTACCCGGGCCCCGGGACGAAAGTCTCCACGGGCGACCGCTGATTCGCCGGCACGACAGCGCCGCGACCTTTCCGTAGCCCCGGTTCGCAAGTACCGGGGCTACACTCGTTTTCGGTCGAGAAGAGACGCTCTTGGGACACGGCTTGTGGTCCCCAGGGTGTCGCCTTGGGCATTCTTTTGAAAGCCCTTCGGGCTGAATTCAAACCGCTGCCAACTCGGGCACGTTTGGTATGGACGCCATCATCCCCCGTACCGCCGCCCCAGCTCCACCAGCGTCCGCACGAAGCACCCTGTCCCGCCCGCGTCGCGCGTCGCGTTTTCCCGTTCCGCCCAGGCGGGGCCGGCGATGTCCAGGTGGACCCACGGCACGCCGTCCACGAATTCCTCCAAAAGCTTCGCCGCCGAGATCGCGCCGGCGTAGCGCGAGCCGCCCGTGTTCTTCATGTCGGCGATGTCGCTCTTGATCATCTCCGCGTAGTGCGGCCACATCGGCAGCGGCCACGCCTTCTCCCCCGCCGCTTTCGCCGCCTCCAGCACCGCGCCCGACCACGCCTCGTCGTTGCTCATCACGCCCGCCACGTCCGCTCCCAGCGCGACCATGCAGGCGCCGGTCAGCGTCGCCAGGTCGACCAGGTGGCTCGCCTTCTGATCGACGGCGTAGGAAAGCGCGTCGGCCAGGATCAGCCGGCCTTCCGCGTCGGTGTTGAGCACCTCGATCGTCTTGCCGTTGCGCGCCCTGAGCACGTCCCCCAGTTTCATCGCCTTGCCGCTCGGCAGGTTCTCGACCAGGGCCATGACGCCCATAAGGTTGACCGGCAGCTTCAATTCGGCCGCCGCCCCCATGGCCGCCAGCACCGCCGCGGCGCCCGCCATGTCGCATTTCATGTCGACCATCTGCTCGGTGGTCTTGAGGGAGAGGCCGCCGCTATCGAACGTCACTCCCTTGCCGACCCAGCCGAGCGTCGGCTTGCCGCCTCCCCGCCCCCATGTGACGAGGACCACGAGAGCGCGGCGGCCGCCGAGCCGCCGCGCGCAGCGAGCAGCGCGCCTGCGGCTCGGCCGCCAAGCTGGTGCTCATCGAGCAGAAACGATCTCGAGGCCGGTCTTGTGCGCCACGTCCCGGGCCCGATCCGCGAACGACTCCGGATACAGGTCGCAGGGGGGCAGATTGACCAGCTCGCGCGCTAGACCCACCGCCCGCCCCTCGATGTCCGCCCGCCGCGCCGCGCGCCGGCCTTCCTCTTCGCCGACATTCGGGCCGACCAGGATACATTGCTTCGGCGCGAAGCGCTCCGCCTTGCTCTTGCGCAGTCCGGGCCCCTCGCTTCCCTGCCGCACGCCCAGCCCCATGGCGAGCGCCGCCGCTTCACCCCCGACAGCCCCTTCGGGAATGGCGATGGCGATCCGCTCGACCGCCTTCGTGGTGATCGCCCGCGCCGCCGCCGATGCGCACGCGATCAGGCTCCCTATCTCCGCCTTCGCCTTCGGGCCGAGCCCAACCAGCATGAGCCGCGCCGCCGCGGCGCCGCTCGGATTGACGATCGGCGTCAGCTCTTTCGCCTTGCCGGTCATGTCGCCGCGCTCGCGCAGCCGCGCGAGCAGACCGCCAAGCTTGGCGTCGAGCGCCCCCAGGGCGGCAGGGAAGGCGTCGTTTTCCCAGAACGGCACGATGAGCCAGTCCGATGCGACGTCGGCGAGCGCGTGACGAACAAGCGTTGTGTCCATGTCGGTTCCGCAAGGGTGAAAAACGGGCGGTAATAGACGTGTTATAGAAAAGCGTGGCGGACCGCGCCGACCTCAGAGCCGGAAGCGTGAGCGACGGTCCGGATTGGACCGTCGCTCACGCTTAAGGCTCGGACAATCAGAGCAGGCCGCGATCCCAGTTGGCCGCGTGCCCCTTGGGGATCGGCTTGCCGGCGCGGACCAGGCGCCAGCGCCGTCGCACCTCGTCCGCCTCATAGCTGCGGTAGACGAAATCGACGCGCAGCCGATGGCCCCCCGCCGCGCGAATCTCGTCCAGCCGCGTGGAGAGGCAGAACGGCCCCTGATCGAGGACAATCGTGCGGCAATGGTAATCGAGGGCCGTCACCTTCTCGCCGTGGCTCGACACCATCTCCATGCTCTCGAAGCGGCAGTTCGCTTTCCCCGGACAGCCGCCGATCAGGTTGGCGTACGCGCACGACTCGGCGAGGAAGAGCGGCGTGTCCTGGTGGACGATGAGCACGGCCCGGTCCGCGAACTCGCTGAGCAGGGAGGCGATGTTGGCCTTGCCATCTTCGGGGGAGAGAGCGAAACGCGTGACGCCCATGTCGAGGAGTTGCAGCGCGGCGAGGCGGTTGACGACGTAGAGCGACCAGTCGCTGGCGAGATCGAGGGCGCCGGCCGGACCTCCGGGGGCTGACGCCGCCCGGCTCGCCTTCAAATAAGTCCAGGCGGAGAGGTTGGCGGCCTCCCACCTGTGCCAGCCGGCGCCGCGTAGTTGCTCGATCTTGCGGACAATGTTCTTCTCTTCCCAGGCCCGCGTCAGGGCGGGCAAAGCGAGGCGGATTCGGTCGCGGCCGATGATGTTTCCGAGCGACGTCAGCCTTTCTTGCAACACGTGCGGATGATCGCGGGTGATGTCGATCACGACCTCGTCGACGTCGGCCCAGTCCGCCGCCTCGAACGCGTCCAGGAAGCCGACGCGATCGACCTTGATCGACCACGCGAACGTCGAAGACAATGGCGCATCCGACCGAAGACCACCCCCTCCCCCCTTGTGGGGGAGGGTTGGGGTGGGGGGTATGAGTTCGCCTTGCAAAACCCGGATCCGCGCCTCGACGGCGTCGCCCCGGCGCCGCTCCAATTCGTCGACCAGCTCGCGCCGCAGTCCGTTCACCTTCGACACCGGCACGAAACCCCCGGCCTCGTTCTTCCAGTCGAAGCGCTCGAGATAGCACCGGCTTTGGCCCAGGCGCTCGAAGGCGCCCCGGACCGCGTGCTCCATGGCGGCACGGTCCTTGGCCGGCGCGAACGGGCCGGCCAGGGTGCGGCTGGCGCGGATCATTTCGCCGTCCGGGCCCGCCAGCGCCGCCGTCAATGTAAGTTGGGCCGGTTCCAGTCGCCCCTCGACCGCCAGGGGTACGACCCGGTGAAACGCGCCGGGCTTGGGCCGCTCGTAGTGATAACGCTGCTTCACCGCCTGCGACGACGAGCAGTAGACCGGCGCCCCGAGCGGCAGGTGCGGATAGTCGCGCGGCAGCTCCACCTCGACCACCTGCCCGGCCTCCACCTCGAACGCCTCACGCCATTTCTTCCCTTGCTGCACGAAGAGACGATCGACCGGGAAACCGAACGGCTTGCCCAGATGCGGCAAGTCGACCTGCAAACCGTCGTGCTTTTGCAACGGCCGGCGCGTGCGGAAGCGCACACGGGGTTGTTGGCCGGGAACCGGCTGGATCGCCTCGACCTTGCCGATGGACGTGCCGCGGTGGCCGACGGTATCGCGGTCCGCCACTTCCTTGTCCTTGTGCGATTGGACGAAGAGCCGGGTCCAGGGGCGGCTGAAGACGGTCTGCATGTCCGCTTCGATGTCGGGGCGCTCGGTATCTTCGAGCGTGCCGTCGAGGAGGCGGCGGTAATAATCGGTCGTGGTGGCGACGTAAAGCGGGCTCTTCTTGCGCCCCTCGATCTTGAAGCAGGAGACGCCGGCGGCGCGGAGGGCGGGCAGGTGATCGGGCAGGGCGAGGTCCTTCATCGAGAAGGGGAAGCCGCTGCGCGGGTCGCGCTTGACGGCGGAGCCGTCGCGCAGCTGGAGTGGGGCGCCCTCGACCTGGAACGAATCGCGGCAGGAATACGCGCACTTTCCGCGGTTGCCGCTGCGGCCCAGCGTCTGCGACGAGAGGAGACAGAGGCCGCTGTAGGAATAGCACAGGGCGCCGTGGATGAAGACCTCGGTCTCGACGCCGGCCGTCGCCGTGATGTCGCGCACCTCCTCGAACGTCAGCTCGCGGGCCAGGACGACGCGGCTGAAGCCGAGGGCCTTGAGCGTCTCGGCGCCGGCCCGGTTATGGACGGACATCTGCGTGCTGCCATGGCATTCCAACGTTGGGAAATGCCGCACGAGCGCGTAATAGACGCCGAGATCCTGGAGGATGATCGCATCGGCGCCAATGTCGGCAAGGTGGACAAGAACCTCGACCAGCTCGGGCAACTCGTCCTGGCGAATGAGCGTGTTGATCGTGACGAAGACGCGGCGTCGCGGCGTGAGGCGATGGGCGTAGGCGGTGATCTCGTCGACTTCCTCGAGAGTGAAGTTTTCCGCCTCGGCGCGGGCCGAGAACTTCTTGAGGCCGAGGTAAATCGCGTCGGCGCCGAAGTGAAACGCGGCGAAACCGGCGTCGAGACCGCCGGCCGGGGCAAGCAGCTCGGCAGAGGCGTGGGAACCGGTGTGGACCAGGGGGACAACAAGCGCCGCTCCCGGCGTCTCGGCGTAATCGCCCTGCGGCGCCTCGGGCTCCGCTGTGTCGTCCAGCAGCGGCGCGATCGGGCGCAGCCCTTCCCACGCGCCGCTTTGGGCATGCGCGGACTCATCGGCGTTGGATGCGCCGATCAGAGGCAATGATAGTTTCGCAGTCACTCCCTTATCTTAGCCGACTCGGTCCGCTTTTGGCTTGCGGCCGCCCCGCTCCCGATTAGAATCCAGGTTTCCCAACCCTCAGGGACGCGACCCATGGGCATCCACAACCGCTTTTTCGGCAAACGCGAAGCCGACGACCGCCCCGACGACCTGCTCGCCTTCCCCAAGAAAGGGGACCGGCCCGGCCTCCAGGTACTGTTCGCCGACGACTTCCGCCTGGAGCCCGCGGCCGTCACGCGCGCCATGCGGGCGTACCATCCATCCATGGCCAGGGCCCGCTTCGAGGTCATGGATGATCTGAACAAGGAAGGGAAGGTCTTCGGCCTGGCCGGCTGGGGTGAGCACGTAATCCAGCTGGTCGGCTTCGATGCGCCGATGCCGGAAGAGGCGGTCGAGAAGTGCGTTGCGCCGTCACACTACGGGCAGAAGCTCAAGGATGAGGCCCGTCGCCACCGCGCCCATATCCTGCTCTGGTACGCCGGAAAGGATGAGTCGCCGCTCGAGCAATTCGTCACGCTCGCGGCGCTTGCGGGAACGCTGGAACGCTTCGGCGCCCTCGTCGTCCTCAACGAGTCGGGCCGCACCTCGTTCCCCGCGGCCGCCCTCTCGGCCGCTGACGCCGAGGGGGACCTGATGGAGTCGCTGCGCACGCTGCCGGCGCCAGCCCTCTACTGCGGCTTCGTCAAGTACAACGTGCCGAACGACAAGCGCGTCTGGATGCGGACCTACGGCGCCCACATCCTGGGCCTGCCCGACTTCGCCGCCTACACGAAGGGGCATCACGAAGGCCAGCACTACTTCGACATGTTCGACAGCATCTTTCGCTACATGCTCGACTCGGGCAAACGCCTCGCCCCCGGCCACACCATGCAGATCGGCGCCGAGGATTATCTGCGCTGCCGCGCGCCGCGGAAAGACGAAAGCTGGTTGCAGGGGGACCAAGAGGTCCTTGTCGCGGAAATGATCCGGGCGGATGAGATCAACCGGTAGCGGCGTTCCGATCGCGACGAACCGGGGCGAAAACGAGGCGTCATTCGCTCCAGCCGTGGGCGTCGCGCACCGCGATCATCGCCGCGAGGATGCTGTTCCACGTCCGCGGCTTCATCATCGTCTCGTTGGGGAACATGCAGCCGTCCCAGCAGACGTGCTTGATCTTTTTCGTGACGTTGCCGTAGCCGTCGCGCAGCCAGAAGCCGGCGTGGTGGGTGATGCTCAGTTTGCCGTTCGGATCGTCGGGCAGGCAGTGGCGGCCGGTCTTGTCGTGGCTGCCGGAGCCCTTGACGGTGGCGTCGTTCTGGGCGATGTGGAAGTCGATGGTCCAGGGGCGCAGCGCCGCGGTCAGCGTCTTGAGCGCGTCGTCGAGCTTCCTGGGATCGCTCCAGTTCCAGCTCTCGGGCAGGATGCGGTCTTCCGGGGCGTTGTAGCCGAGGGTGTAGAGGAGCGTGTGCGCCATGTCGGCCTGGAAACCGAGGATGCCGGGGCGATCGGTCAATTCGAGGAGTTGGAGCATCCGCTTCCAGCTGTGCATGCCGCCCCAGCAGATCTCCCCCTCGGCGGCGAGGCGTTCGCCGAAGTCCTTGGCCACGTCGCACGCCTGCCGGAACGTTTGGGCGATCTTCTTCTGATTGCCTTCGGGGTCCTTGAGCCAGTCGGTCGGGCCGCACGCCGAGTCGATGCGGACGACGCCGTAGGGCCGGACGCCGAAATCGCGCAGCTTCTGGGCGATGCGGCAGCCCTTCTTCACCTGCTCGAGAAACTTCTTGCGCTCGGATTCATCCCCCATCGCCGAGCCGCCGCCGGTCGGCGGCCAGACCGGGGCGACGACGGAGCCGATAACCAGCTTGCGCGAGCGCACCTTGTCGGCGAGGCGCTTGAGGTCGTCGTCCGTTGAGTCGATGTTGACGTGCGGGTCGAAGAGGAAGATATCGACGCCGTCGAACTTCACCCCCTTGACCTCGGCCTTGGCGGTGAGGTCGAGCATGGTGTCGAGGTCGATGAACGCCTCGGCGCCGGGAGAACCCTTGCCGACGACGCCGGGCCAGGCTGCGTTGTGGAGCTTGGGGAAGGTGTTCATGGGTCGTTGCTCTGGGGTTGAGAGTTTGCGGGGAAGCTTGCTGGTTACGCTGAGAGCCGAAATCGTCTACGAAGCCCAGTTCTCGACGGATAGGCCCTGTACGACCGAGAGGTCGCTATCCGATGAAACTACGGTGCAATTCCCAAGCGTCAACGCGATCGCGGCAATTTGCATGTCGATTTGTTGGATGATCAGACCACGACTTTTCAAGTTCGCGAAGATTCGACCGTATTCGTATGCCGCAGCGTTTTCGAAAGGCCAGCAGACCAGTTTGCCAAGCCGGCGCCGTGCGATCGCCCAGGACGCTTCTCGACTGGAACTGGCTTCGAGGCCGCCGGCAATCTCGCCCAAGACCGGGACACAGATGCCGATCTTGGCGCCCGCGCGGCGCTCCTTTTCGACACGCCGATCGACGCCGCGGCGAGCAAACAGGAAGTCGAAAGCGGGGCCGGTGTCCAAGAGAAAGCGTCGCCTCACCGCGATTCCTCCATCTGTCGACGCACCGCCTCGAGACTGGCCTCCTTGACTCGTTTCCTCCAGGCAAGAAAGTCCTCTTCCTCTTTGGGAGTCATCGGCAAAGGGGGAATCTCGCGCAACTCTTGGATCCAGCGCTCGACGGCCTCCGGCGCGTCGCTTTGCCCTTCTTCTGTCAAGAACTCAACATCGGGACGCGTATCCTGCTGAATGACCAAGCGCGAACCTTCCGGCCAATCCACTGGGCCGTCCGGAACAATTCTCCCGCCGGTCCATGTTCCCTTCACTGCCTGCATGGCGTTGCTCCACTTCTTCATCGGCCGGTCACACTCTCCGGACCATTCTACAGCGCGTTCGCGCCGCCGCTCCGCTTGTCCACCCTCACCGCACGACATAAAGCCGCGGCGCCGCCTTGCGAAGCTCAGCCACCGCCGCGTCGCTCGCCTTGCAGCCGCGAATGTCCAGAAAACTCAGTTTGGGCAGGTCCGTGGGCAAGCGCTTGAGCGCGGCGTCGCTCAGAAGGACGCCGGTCAGATTCAGCCCCGCCAACTGTTTGAAGGGCGCCAACTCCTGAAGGCCCGCGGCGGTGATGCCGGTGTCGTGGAGAGAGAGCTGGTGCAGGCGGCCCAGACCGCGCAATTCCTTGAGGCCCGCGTCCGTGATGCGACGCCCCGCAAGATCGAGACGCGTCAACCGTGTGAGCTGGCCCACGCCCTTCAATCCTTCATCGGTCACGCCGTCCCTCAACTGCAGCTCCTCCAGGCTCTTCAGCGCGGCGAGCTCCTTCAATCCGGCGCCGGAAAGCCGCGTGTCCAGAAGGTCCAGATGAACCAGCTTGTGCAGCCCCGCCAGCGCCTCGAGGCCCGAGTCGGTGAGGTCCTTGTTGCCGCCGAGGTGCAGCTCCTTGAGCTGGGTGAGACCGGCCAGCGCTTTCAAACCGTCGTCGGAGAGCATCGCGCCGTTGAGATTCAGGAACTCGAGCCGATCGAGGCCGCGCAGCGCCGTGGCGCCGTCGTCGGTCAGCTCGGCGCCGCCGAGATCGAGGCGCTCGAGGAAGCGCAGAGCCGCCACGGTCTTGAGGCCGGTGGGGGTCGCTTCGCAAAAGGCGAGGCTCAGGTCGCGCAGCTCGGAGAGGTCGGCCAGCGTCTTGATCCCGCCGTCCCTGAGGTTGCCGATGTGCAGCCGGCGCAGCCCTTTGAGCTGGCGTATTTGCCTCATCCCCTGGTCTTCGACATCGGTTCCCGTGAGGTCGAGATCGACGAGATCCTTGTGGACGAGCAAGTGCTTCATCCCATCGCTTTTTACCTTTGAGCCGCTGAGATCCAGCACGCGCAACCGTTTGAACGCCGTCAGTTCCTCTAGACCGGCGTCGTTGATCTCGGTCTGGCCGAGGTACAGGGCGAACGGCCGATCGGGCTCCGGCAGCTTGGAAAGGACGCGCGGCTGCCAGCGCGTGAAGCGGAAAGCGGGGGTCTCACCGGGCAGGCCATCGCTCGTGCCGCGGAACGATTCCCACACGCCCCGGATCCAGCCGAAAGTGGCGCCGGCCTTCTCCCACTCGGCTACCAGCTCACGCGGCAGCGTTTGCCGCTCGGGCCCCTTTCGCTGCGCTGAAACCGGAGCTGCTGTCGCGACCAAAAAAACCCAAAGGCCGAGGCGCGCAAACGGAGGGACATCGAGGCTCATAACGCGATCCTCCAGGGGCAATCCCGCCATCTTAACCACCAGGACAACGCCGCGACAGCGCCCGCCCGCAAATCGTTTGCAATCCGCCCCCCCTTCCCTTACATTTGCCTCCATCAAACCAGCCAATCGAGGATTCCCATGCGCTCCTGCCGCCTTGCCGTCTTCTTCCTGTTCCTCGTCCCGCTCGCCGCCGCGGCTCAGGACTTCTCCAAGATGAAGTTCAACGACGTCCGCGAGGTCGCGCCCGGCGTCTTCTTCCGCTACTCGGCCATCAGCGCCACCGACAAGTCCGTCGTCTTCGGGGGGACCAACAATATCTGGATCGTCTTCGATGAGTACGTCCTCGTCTTCGACGCCAACTTCCCCAAGGAGGCCGGCGACGTCATCGCCGCCATCAAGAAGACCACCGACAAGCCGATCCGCTACGTCGTCGATTCCCACCATCACGGCGACCACGCTTACGGCAACGCCGTCTTTTCCAAGCAGGGCGCCAGCGTCGTCGCCCAGTTCAACTGCGCCCGGTTGCTCCGCATCGACGGGCCGGACGAGTTCGCCAAGGCGGGCAAGGGCAAGGGGGGCCGCGAGGACATCGCCAAGTCGTTCCTGCGCGTCCCCGATCTCGTCTTCGACGACAAGCTGGTGCTCGACGACGGCAAGCAGCGCGTCGAGCTGCTCTTCCTGGGACACGCGCACACGGCCGGCGATTGCTTCGCCTATCTGCCCAAGCACAAGGTCCTCTGCACCGGGGACGCCTGCACGAATGGTCCGTTCAACTACATGGGCCACTCCGACTCGGCCTCCTGGATCCGCGTGCTCGACAAGGCCCAGCAGCTCGACGTCAAGATCGTCTGCCCCGGCCACGGACCTCTGGGCGGCCCCGACGTCCTCAAGAAGCAGCAGCGCTTCTTCGTCGAGTTGCGCGACCAGGTGAAGAAGGGGGTCGACGCCGGCAAGGGCTGGAAGGACATCGCCAAGACCATCGACATGCCCTGGCACAAGGAATGGACGGGCATCGAGGCGAGCGAGCGGCTCGACGCCATCGAGTACGTCTTCGACGAAATGGTCGGCAAGGCCAAGCCGTGGGACCTCTTCGAGGACTGGGCCATCTACGAAGGCCCGTCGCCCGTCAAGGGTGAGGGCTGGACGCCGCCCAAAAAGATCGTCGTCCCGAGCCTGATGCCGGCTCGCCTCTGGGAGCTGAAGCAGATTGCGCCGGATGTGCTGTTCGTACCCGTCCGCTCGCTGGAAGAAGCGGCCACTGAAGTCGCCGAAGCGGACGCGGTCCTCGGCTTCTGCTCCTCCGATATCGTCAAGAGCGGCAAGCGCCTGCGCTGGATTCAAGTCGGGCACGCGGGAGTCGAAAAGGACCTCGTGCCCGAGCTGAAAAAGAGCGAGGTCACCCTGACCAATCTCCAACGGCTGCACGGCCCGAACGTCTCCGAACAGGCTTTCGCCCTGCTGCTCGGGTTGTCGCGCGGCGTCGCGCCGCCGCATCCGATCAAGGCCGACGGCGATGTCTGGACGTTCCACAAGACGAAAGTGAAGCCGACCGAATTGCACGGCAAGACGATGCTCGTGGTCGGCATGGGTGGCATCGGCACGCAGATCGCCAAGCGGGCCCACGCCTTCGGCATGAAGGTGATGGCGCTCGATCTCAACGACAAGCTGCCGCGCCCCGATACCGTGTTCAGCCTGGAGACGCCGGACAAGTTCATGGAGCGGTTACCGCAGGCGGACGTGGTCGTTCTCTCTTGCCCGCTCACCGAGAAGTCGCGCGGCATGATGGGGGCCGAGCAATTCGCGGCGATGAAGAAGACGGCTTATTTCATCAACGTGGCGCGCGGCGGGCTGGTGAAGACGGACGATCTGGTCGCCGCGCTGAAGAAGAGGACGATCGCGGGGGCCGGCCTGGACGTCGCCGATCCGGAGCCGCTCCCCGATTCGCACCCGCTCTGGACCGCGTCCCACATTCTGATCACGCCGCACATTGGCGGCAGCTCGCCGGACCTGCTGGAGCGACAATGGCGGCTTTATCGTGAGAACGTGCGCCGTTTCGTGGCGGGGGAGCGGTTGCTGTGCGTGGTGGATAAGGCGAAGGGGTTTTAGCGGAAAGGCAAGGCGGGTCATGAGCGCTGTCGCCCTTTTGAGAAAGCGCCTCCAATGCCGTTGGCCTCTGCTGGGTCCTTGGATCCGGCGCCGTGCCGCCCGGAAGCTCGCTCGGGACAAGGATGCGGAAGCGATTGCCGGACGCCCGGTCGGGAAATAGAGTTGCTCGCGGACCGGCCAAGCCGATAAAACAACGTCAAAGAACGGGGCCGGCGGCCACGCGGGGTTCAGGCCCGCCTGGCCGTCTTCTGAGGAAAGCCATGGAACAGACCGTCGCACACGACCCGCATCACGACGATATGCCGTTCACGCCGGAGGAGATTCACGAGCTGCACACGCAGGACATGAAGGCGGGGACGTACGTCGTCGGCCTGATGCTGTCGATTTTCTGCACCGGCGTCTTCCTCTATTCGATCATCGCGGTTGTCTGCTCCGGGTGAGGGCCGGCCATTGCTGGACCCGGGTGAGCCCCTGAGCGGCACGCTGCACGTCTTCGTCGCCTTCGACTGGGGGGACGAGATCTTGCTGGAGAAGGTGGCGCAGCTCGTGCCGACCTCGGTGGTCGCTCTGCCGCGACGGCGCCGCACGCCCTCTTCCATCTCGTATCACCTGCCGCCGCTGCGCATGACGCTGGAGCCGGTCGCGTTGACGCTGCCGCACGTCGGCGTCGTCGCCGCTCAGGCGGAGCTGACGCTGTTCGATTTCGGCGCCGTCTCTCTTTCCTTCCAGATCCCGTTCTGTTTGCCGTCCGCCGGTCTGCGCGAGTTGGCCGGAGCGCTGGCCGATCCGGCGCCTCTGTTGGAGAAAGCGCGGTCGGTCCTCCTGCCGCTGCACACGCACCTTCTGCCCACCATCGTCGACGCCTCCTGGCAGGCCGACCTGAGCGAGGAGTACTTCGTCTTCCAGTTTCCTTGCAGCCGCATCGATTGCGCCGGCGATGAAGACCTCCTCGCCTCCCTCGTCCATCTCGAGAACGCCGCGCTGAGCGCGGACGAAAAACGCGAAGCGACCCGGCTCCGTCTCAGCTACGCGCCGCAGGATCTTCTCGTTGCCGACTGGACCGCGGCCGTCCTCTTCGACGAGGACTGCGACGACACGCTGCAAGTCATCGAGTTCGCCAATCTCCAGCTCCTCGAGTTCCGCCACATCGACAACCGGCTCGACGACAGCCTCTCCGTCGCCGGCAAAACGCTCCAGCCGCTGACGCGCTCGTACCTGCCCTTCTGGCGCGGCTACTCGCGGCCGCTGCGGCGCCTGGGGGCGCTGAAGATGGAGGCGAACGACCTGTTCGAGCGCACGGGCAACGCGCTCAAGCTGGTGGGCGATCCGTACCTGGCCCGCGTTTATCGCCTGCTCTCGGCCCGCTTTCACCTGGAGACATGGGAGGAGAACATCCGCCGCAAGCTGGAGGTGCTCGAGGGGGTGTACCAGACGGTGTCGGACCAGGCGAGCCACTTTCGCACGGAGTTTCTGGAGGTGATTGTGGTCCTGTTGATCGTGCTCGAGGTGATCCTGGCCTTGCGGGGGCATTGACCGGCGCCGATGGGCCCGGCGCGTGCGGCCGAATCACGCATGCTGCGCCGGTTGCAACTTAGCTGTCAATTCGGCCGCGTCTGGATTTGGCTCGAGATAGGTGGATCCCTTCTCTAGCGCCTGGGCTGCGCGCGGCCAAGGCGTCGACTTCACTTCCGCGCGCTTCGATTGGAGAGTGTCATGGACCTGTCACGTTTTTCTTTGGATGCACTGTTGGCGAATGGGAATGGAAATGGGAACGGCGTGTTGCCCGCGGAGAAACCGGTGGCAACGGATGCGCCTCGGCAAGATGCGGCGTCCGCGAAGCCGCAAGCGGGGGGCGGAGGGGAGGCGCGTATGGAGGGGGCGGCGTCATCCCGCAGGCTCGAAGACTCGCCTGCGGGCTTGGACTCGCCTGCGGGCTTGAAGGCGGGGAATCCCTATAACCGGCGCGTGGCGCGGCTGAAGCGGCTCTTGCTGGAGGCGGTCACGGACGAGGAGATCGTGGCGATCGGGAAAAAGCTGGTACAGCTGGCGCTGGAAGGGAACGTGGCGGCGGCGCGGGTGTTGTTCACCTACGTGTTGCCGAAGGGGGTGGAACCGGATCGGGTGAACATGGACGAGTGGGAGGGGTACCGCAAGGAGCAGCGCATGGAGGAGGAGATGAGGCCGATCATGAAGTCGATGGAGCCGGAGTTCGCGCTGGACATCGTGCGGATGCTCCGGCCGGCGGCGTCGGCGGGAAAGGCGGCGTTGATGGGGGAAGTGCTGCGGACGGGGTCGATGGACGTGTTCTCGTCGCCGGAGAAGCTGCGGACGGTGCTGAGCGGCGGCGGCGCGGCGCCGGGGCAAGGAAAGAAGGCGCGGCGCAAAGCGGGTAAACGGTGAGCGGCCTTTTGGCGCCTGGCCGGCTGGGTTGATGGGCCGGCGAGCGGCTGACGGGCGGTCTTGCGGCGCGCTTTCTGGGCGGGGCTGCGGGTTAATGAGGGGGCGAGGCGCGTCCGGAGCAGACGTGGGCGTGCGGGGTGCGCGCTCGCTTTGACGCGGGTCGGAATCGCCGACGGATGGCCCCCAGCGACGCCATCAGCGCGCGCTCCACAAGGAACACGTCGGCGTCAGGCTCTGCAGCCAGTCGAGGTGCGCGCTGCGCGACACCGCCTCACTGTAACGCGCCGCCGCCAGCGCCCGGCCACGCTCGCCGGCCAGTCGATACAGCGCCGTATCGTCCCAGAGGGAGCAGACGGTGTCGAACCAGGGACGCATCTCCTCCTCCGAAGGCAGACGCGGCGGCTGCCCGTCGACGCACTCCGGCAGCGGCCGCACGAAGCCGGCCCCCCCCGCCGCAAAGTCGCCGCCGACGGCTTCCGGCAACCCGCCGCGATCGCTGACCACGGGCGGAATCCCGTTGACCAGGGCTTCCGCGGCGACCCGGCCGAAAGGCTCGGCCCACACCGAAGGCGCCAGCAGGACGCGCGTCAGCGCCAGGTAGTCCGCGGGTTGCGGCGTGGGGGGCGCCGCCATGATCTGGGGATAGCGCTTGAAGTCGATGCCGGGAACGCTGTTCAGAAGACCGGCGTCGCGGCCCGATTGCACCACCAGAATCGGGATGTCGGGGCGGCGGCCGCCCAGCATGTCGGCCAGGCGGAGGAACGGTAGCGCCCCCTTATGCGGCGCCGGGTGGACGAAGGTGAGGAATTTCCGGTTATCGGCCGGAGCCGTCACCTGCGACCAGTCGAGCGGCGGAGCGATCGGCGTGCTGACGAGGCCGATCTTTGCCCGGTAATGCTCGCTCAGGAAAGCGCTGCAGGTGAAGGCGTGGTCGACCGCGGCAAAGTAGCGACGGTCGTAGTAGCCGTAGCCGCGGACGGCGAAGACGGTGGCGATGGCGCGCTGCCGGGCCAGTTCGAGGCCGCGCCGGATCATGGGGTGGGCGTTGCAAGCGATGAGGCGATCGGGGTGGAGCGCATCGAGTGTTTGCGCCACTTCGGCGCTGAACTGCGCCGCTTCCGCGACATCGGGCCGCGCCTCGTCGTTGTGCCGCGTCAAGAGGAGGCGGACAGGGACGCCGTCGAGGTGGTAGTCGAGCCAGGGACGGGCGCGCGTGAATTTCTTCGGAAGCGGCACGCCCAGAGAAGCGAGGTGCTCCTCGATGCCGAACGGGACCGGCGCCTCGAAGCGAGCGGTGGTCAGGACGCGCGTCGGATGCCCCGCTTCGACGAGCCAGCGCGCCAGCGTGCGCAGACTGCGCACGACGCCCGCGGTCGGGTCGCTGATGCAGTGGTTATTGATGAGAAGGACGCGCATGCGAAAGGCCGGAGGGAATCCCTCCGGCCGTGGATACGAATCAAGCCTCTCCGGTTCGTCTGCGTTTCAGACCGAGCCAGAGCGCCGCTCCCATGCCGGCGAAGACGAGGAAGGAGGCGGGCTCGGGGATGGCCTGGATCGTCGGGTTGTTCGGGATGTCGGGATCGCCGATGGCGGTCTGGCCGTTATCGAAGCCGGCGACGAAGGGCGCCTTGGTCGAGCCAAAGGGGCTGACGAAGGAGAATCCGCTCAGGGAGCCCCCGGGGCCGGGAATGCCGCCGAAGCCGGGCGTAATGGCGGGCGAAACGTCGCTGGCAGAGTTGGACACCGACCATATGAGGAGGGCGGGCGGATGGTCCCAGAAGTGGGGATTGGCGCCGAACAGGCCCTGCTGCGCCTTCGTATCGTTATTCGCATTGTAATGCCAGAGTGAGGCGATCAAGGCAGGGTCGCTCGTCAACTGTGCCTGCCAGCCATTGGGGTTCACGATGTTCCCGACATCCGAGGTGTGGAACAAGGGAAGCATGAAGGCCGTCAGAAACGGGGGCCCGCCGGACTGGCCGGTCGACAGGTTGTTCACCGTGAACTGATACAAGGTTCCGCCGCTGGTCGGGCTTGTCTGCGATATGACGCTCGCTTCCATGGGCGCGGCTGAGGCGGGAAGCGCCCCAAGAGGAACCAGCGCCGCGGCCAAGCCGACGTTGCGGGCATGCTTCAACAACCGGCCAAGAAGCCGACGGCCTTTCTCCTTCAAACGTACGACGGACATGGGCGTCTCCAGTTTGGAAAAAGGTGGTCCCAAAGGCGCTAATGAAGGTGTAGGCGCTGTCGGCGCCGTGGCAACGAAAAAAAAAGGTGTTTCCGCGCCCGGCGTCTCCACCCGGCATCGCTGTCTCCGGCACGTCTACCAATCCACCACCGACCCATCATCCTCGTCATACGCCTCCCGGTTCCGCCACTCGTGTCCGAGCTGCTTTTCGAGCCGCGTCAGGTCGACAACGGCAATCCCGCCCTTCGTGTCGAAGGCGAGCTTGTCCCCTTTCGGCGTGTAACTGTTCTGGTGGAAGTACAGACTCGACCCGCCGCCATCCCCAGACAAGCGAATGACACGGTGCCCCGTGGTTGCGTCCACCCACTCGGTTGGCGGCGCCTGGGCATTCGCCGGCGACCCGCCCACGATGAGTGCGATTGCCACGCTCAATAGGCCGATTTGCGCTTTCATGGCGCTCCCCAGAGTTCAATACAAGCCCAGGTCGCCGTCCTCTGCGAGTTTGAATAACGGACGCGTGCGGCGGATGACCTGCTCAATCCGACATCTGAAACCGGAGACGTCCTCAACCGCCAAGGAATAGTCCCGAGCAAGCGAGGCCACCGCTTGGGCCCAATCTCGCGTATCGCCTGTGTCGGCGACGAGGCTGAAGAATCGCTTCGCCAGAGTCGCGTACCCGGAAAGTCCGCACGCTACGCCCGCATGAAAACTCTCCCAAAGTTCTTTGGGCGATTTCGCCGCCAGGTAGTGGGCGGCCACTTCCACCGAAGGGAAAAGCGATCGAAGACGAGTGATCTCGTCAGCCGCTCTCTCCGCCAAGTTTTCGGCCAATGACGCGAACTGCGCCTCGTCTTCGAAAGGGGCAAAGCTCTCAACGCGGTATCCTTCATCGAACGAGAAGTGATTTTTCTCGAACCACAACCACATTGCTCCCACGTTCAGATAACTGCCCTTGCTCCAGCCTGAAGGCTGGAACTCTACGACGATGAGCCACCAACCTTGATCAGCAAACCAAAGTCGGCTACTCCCGCGTTGCCGCAACCCAAGCGGACGTAGGATTCGGCGAGCGGCTGCAGTTAGCAATTTCGTATGCGTTGGCTGAGCCATGCCAGCAAACCTGCTGCAAGTTACCTCATGTCGACTTCCGGATGAGGTCATTGTCGTCCGCATCGTCCCACACTTTCGCTTCACCACCAGCCATCGAGCAAGTGAGATCGTACACCTGCTTCCGGATCAGCACAAAGACCTCCTGCGTGCGCGGATTCATCAGGTGCAAAGGCTTCTTCTCCGCTTCAACGGCTTTCGCCTGCGGCTCGGTAAGCTCGATCACGACGGTCTCCTTGAACGCATGGTGACTCCTCGCCAAATCCCGTCCCATTACCAATCCACCACCGACCCATCATCCTCGTCATACGCCTCCCGGTTCCGCCACTCGTGTCCGAGCTGCTTTTCGAGCGCTTTCTCATCCAGCTCGATCCCCAGCCCGGGCCCGGTCGGCACGTCGACGTAACCGTTCTTGCCGACGACGAACGGCGTGCGCAGGTAGCCTTCGCCGAGGCTGACCTGCTCCTGGCACAGGAAGTTCGGGATCGACGCCGCGAGTTGGATCCCCGCCGCCAGCGAGATCGGGCCGAGCGGGTTGTGGGGCGCGATGGTCGCGTAGAACGCTTCGGCCATGCCCGCGATCAGCCGCACCTCGGTGATGCCGCCCGCGTGGCACAGGTCCGGCTGCAGGATCGTCGCCGCCTTCTTCTCCAGCACCTCGCGGAAGCCCCACTTCGTGAAGACGCGCTCGCCGGTCGCGATCGGCAGGTGCGTGCCGCGCGCGATCTCGGCCATCAGGTCGTGGTTCTGGCAGTTGATCGGCTCCTCGATGAACATCGGGTTGTGCGGTTCGAGGGCCTTGATGAGCACCTTCGCCATGGCGGGGCTGATGGCGCCGTGGAAGTCGATAGCGATGTCGATGTCGTCCCCCGCCTCCTTGCGCAGCTCGCCGAAACGCTCGGCCGCGTAGCGCACCGCCGCCGGCGTCTCGATGTACCGGCTGTTGCGCCGCTTCGCCGGCCCGCACTTGAAGGCGGTGAAGCCACGCTTGAGGAGTGGCCGCATTGCCGCCGGGGTGTTGGCATGGGCGTAGACACGCACCTTTCGCCGCGTCGGCCCACCGAGCAATTCATAAACCGGAACGCCGAGCGCCTTCCCCTTGATGTCCCAGAGCGCCATGTCGATCCCGCTCAAGGCGCTCGTCAAGATCGGGCCGCCGCGGTAGAACGCATGCCGATAGATCGCCTGCCAGTGATGCACGACCTGCCGCGGGTCCTTACCGACCAGATAAGGCGCGATCTCCTGCACCGCCGCCGCACACGTCACCGCCCGCCCCTCGAGGATCGGCTCCCCGAGGCCGACAATGCCCGCGTCCGTATGCACCTTGAGAAACAGCCAGCGCGGCTTCACCAGGAAGGTTTCGAGCTTGGTGATCTTCAGCGCCCGGCCGGGCTTGACGGGCGGATCCTTGGCGACGGCTTCATCGACGGCGGCAGCGGCGGGAAGCGCCGCGGCGGCGGCTTCGAGAAAGTTACGGCGGTGCATGGGGATGGGCCCTCGATGTTTTTCTCAACGCCGCAATTCCGGCGCTCGCCGGCGGCGTCCATGCGGCTCACTCCCCACCGGCCGGCCGGCCCCGACGCAGCGCCTCGATCTCGCGCCGCAGCCGCTCGTTTTCCTGCTCCACGCGAATGCGCTCTGCCTCGGCTTGCTCGGCGCGGCGCCGCTCGGCTTCGGCGCGGCGCCTTTCGGCCGCGGCCCGCTCCTTCTCCGTGTCAGCCCGCTCCTTCTCCGCTTCCGCGCGTTCCTCCGGATTGGCCAGGTACTGCTGTGTCTCGGGATCGAAGAAGCGCAGGCGCGTTCCATCGACGTGCAATTCGAGTCCCAGCGTCGCGCAATAGAGCTTGCCGTTGTGAACGGGCATTTCCTTCCATTGGCCGCGCACGCGGCGCCAGCCTTGAAGCTGGCCCTCGATGTAGTCGCCCGTCGGATCGAAGAGGATGTACTCCTTCGCTTTGAACTTGTCGCGATAGATCGTCTTCTTCGTGACAATGTCCTCGCGCTTCGTCGACTTCGACGTGATCTCGATCAGCACGTCCGGACTTTTGCCCTCTTCCCAGGTGAGATAGTTCAGCCGCTTTCGCTTGGGCACGCCAAAAACGACGAAGGTGTCCGGCGCCACGTGCTTACGCTTGTTCCCCGGCTCATAGAAGATGAGCAGATTGCCGGATACGTAGACGTTTGTCCGCTCGCGGTACCGATGCTGAAGCGTCTGGATCGCGTCAACCATCTGGTCCCGGTGCAGATCGGTTTCGGCCATGGGCTTGCCGTCCGAGGTGGGGTAGTCGACCTTCAACGTTTTTGCGGCAGCGGACATGAGAATGGTCCTCGCTGGGAACCCCGGCATTCTATCCCAATTGCGCACAACGAAGAGGGCGCGTGGGCGACTCGGTCGACCTCGACCGAAAACAGCTTGACCCGGATGTCCCGGAGTTCGATAGCCCCGAGTCCCTCGATCATGTCTTCCAGCTTGGCCAAGTCGCGTCCCTCGAAATCCCTCGTCCCTTTTGATCCGCTCAACAACCGTGCCGAGGTGGCGTCCAACGGCGTCGAAGCGGTGTAGCACGGCGAAGCAATGTTTTCTCGCCAGATGACCTGTCCGTCCGAGGTCGTCTGCTCCGTGTGGTAGAACTTCGGAAAGAAGTAGCTTCTCGCAACGCCTCATGGTCGAATTGCGAGACGAGCAAGCCAGACCCACGGGAGCCCCTCGCATGTTCAAACCCACCCTTGCCACCCTCCTCACCATCGCCTTCACCGCTCCCCTGACGGCGCAAGACAAGGTCATCCACATCACGACTCCCCTGTCGCCGCCAACCTGGGCTCTACTCGAGCGCGAGCTCCTCCGCGCCAACGCCGCCGCTTGCCGTGAGTTCTTCGAGCGCTACTTCGACGAGCGCGGCTATCTCCTCTGCGTCGAGCGCTGGGGCGGCGACGACGGTCCCGACGACGCCATCGAGAACTGCACCGACTGGCCCATACTCCACGCCCTCGGCGGCTCCGACGACGTCCTCCGCATGTACAAGAAGGCCTGGGAAGGACACCTCCGGCAGTACACCCTCGCCAAGACGACGCACGTCCCCTTCGCCAAGGACGGCATGTATTACAAAGAGTTCCCCGTCATGTTCGACTGGCTGCACAACGGCGAGGGGCTCACGGTTTTCAACTTGCAGGGGCTCTCCGATCCATACGACGCGAAGTTCCGCCAGCGCGTCCGCCGCTTCGCCGGCTTCTACCTGAACGAGGACCCCGGCGCTCCCAATTACGATCCCAAGCACAAGATCATCCGCAGCATGTTCAACGGCAGCCGCGGCCCGCTCCTGCGCAAGGCGACCGCGCTCGACTGGGCCGGCGATCCGATCGAGATCGAGAACCGCTTCCGCTTAGGCCACGGCGAGCGCGACTACAAGGAGATGCTCGCGCACTTCGAGGATTACAACGACATCATCGGCGACCACCCGCTCAACCTCGAAGCCACCTCCCTCGCCGTCAACGCCTTCATGCTCGACCACGAGGAGAAGTATAAGCGCTGGCTGCTCGACTACGTCGGCGCCTGGCGCGAGCGCATGAAAGAGAACGGCGACATCATCCCCACCAACATCGGCCTCGACGGCAAGATCGGCTCGGCGGCCGGCGGCCACTGGTGGGGCGGCGTCTACGGCTGGGGCTTCAGCGTCAAAGTGCCGCAGACCGGCAAGCTCGCCCACCGCAACCTCCATTCCGCCGGCTTCCTCGGCTTCATGAACGCCTACCTCCTCACCGGCGACGACGCCTGGCTCGAACCCTGGCGCAAGCATATCGACGCCGTCAACAAGCACTGCAAGACGGAGGGCGGCGTCCTCATGCACCCGACCATGTACGGCAAGGACGGCTGGTACGAATTCAAGCCCGGCAAATACGCCCTCAAGGCCCGCGAGGTCGCCTACCTGTCGATGAAACCGGAAGACCGCGCCCGCGTCCCTGGCGATCCGTTCTTCCTGTACCTCGAGGGGAAGAACGCGAAGTACCCGGAGACCGCTCTGCGCCGCGACCTGGAGCACGTGCGGACGCAGGTCGCCGCCATGCGCAAGGACACCACCACGCCCGACACGCGCCTCGCCGACGACCCGCTGCCATTCAACCCGGCGAGCGTCAATTCCCTTGTCGAACTGGCCCTCGGCGGCCTCCCGCCCGGAAAGGTCGGCTCGCCGCTCCATTGCCGGGTGCGCTACTTCGATCCGGATAGAAGGCGTGCCGGACTACCGGAAGACGTCGCGGCCCTGGTGGAAGAGATGACCGGCGATCGTGTCGTGCTGACGCTTCTGAACCTCGACCAGTTGCAAGAACGCACGATCGTCATCCAGGCGGGCGGCTATGGCGAGCACGAATTCACGAGCGGAAACCTCGGCTCCGAGAAAGCGACCGTAAACGCTTCGACCCTGACGGTTCGCCTGTCCCCCGGCGCTGGAGGCCGGCTGACGCTCGGCATGCGGCGCTACGCGAATGCGCCACGCCTGGCCTTTCCGTGCCGACCGTGAGGCTAGGCCGCACGACTCGGAAACGGCGCGACCGCGTTCAAGAACGCCCGCGCCTCCGCCGCCAGCGGTGCAAGACAATGGTGACCGCGTGGTCGTAGATGCACAGGCACATCGTTCTGGCGTGCACATCGACGCCACAGTAGAATCGGTGCCATCGGCGCCATCCTTGATAGAAACGCATACGTTCAGGCACTTGATGGCGAATGCCCGCCGCGCGGCGGGCCTTGTTGCTGGCTAATCTTGTCTTCTGGGAATCGATCATGGCCGCTCGCGAGTTTCATTTCCAGGAGGGGACTGCCAACAAGTTCTGGACGATCGAGCTTGGCGCAAAATCCTGCACCGTCCGCTTTGGCCGCATGGGCACAGCGGGCCAAACACAGACGAAGGAATTCAGCTCGGAGGCTGCGGCGAGAGCCGCCCACGACAAGCTGGTCAATGAAAAAGTCAAGAAGGGCTACAAGGAAGTCACCGGGAGCCAGGCGGGCACGCCGGCGCCCGCGAGTGCCGCCCTGGAAACGCGCGCCAAACCAGAAGAGAACCGGCAACCGGCCGCGAAGATCGCCAGGGAGGGGCCGGCCGGGCCGCTCCTGTCCCACGTGTCCAAACGGATGCAGAAGCTGTTCGTCGAGCATCCCCCGTACAGCCGCTTCGCCAAGCTGAGCATCAAGGAATGTCTGGCCACCTGCTGGAACTTCCGAGCGTTTTACCAGTCCGCATACGTATATCGGCAGACGGACCAAGAAATCGCCCAGATGGTAGCCGCCCGAACAACCGGCGAGTGGAAGAAATGGTCTGCCGACCAGGTGAACACGGCGTTTGCTTTCCTGACTCTCGCCGAAAACACGATCGACGGGGAAACGGGGATTGTGCGCCGGATTCAGCGCGAAGATCCGGCGGAGCTGGCCATCGCGGAAGCCCTGGGTCAACGCCTGTACTGGATAAGCATCAAGCTCAACGAGTTGGCGACGGGTCGCATGGGTCGCTCCTGGACCGGGTACGGTCTCGCTCCGCGTCACCACCTCCTGCGGGCGCTGGCCGTGGGGGACCCGCACTGGGCTCAACGACTGGCCGACTATGACTATTCGGGAACTCCCGAGGATCTGGGGGACGAGGACCGGGCGATCCTTGCCGCCCACCGCCGGGACCTGGGCGCGATCCGGGCTCATTTGCCGCGCGGCCGAGTCGACAAATATGACCAGTGGCGGTGGGACTGTCTGCGCGGCCTTGCGGCCAACGACTCCGAACAGGTACAGGCCGCCCTCCAGAAAGAACTCGATCGCAATCGTTCCAGCCGGGCTGCCATGGAAGAAGCGGGCTTCGGCATCGTCAACCTTGCCGTCCACGGCTACTACCGCTTATGCCAGCACGTCTCTCCCGAGGTGGTGGCCAGTTTCGACGTGCGCCAATCCTTCCCCTGGGACGTCGAGTTCCACGACTGGGTTGAAGCCCACCAGAATCCGCTCGCCGGACTCGATCTTTCCGACATCTCTCCCGTGTTGCACGACGCCCTGGTGCTCTTGAAACTCCCTGCGTGGTGGACCAGCTCGGAAAAGTCGGGGCAACCGAAGGGCGCCGGCGCTATGCCTGGTGGGCCGGAACAGGCCGAGGGGTCTGCCATGTTCAGTGGTTTACTCGCCGGGCTGCAAAACGCTTTCGGCTCCCTTGAAGTCACAAGCGACGAAGCAACCGACGCTGCGGAACAGCCCGAGACGGCGTCCGAGTACGGCCTCGGCTCCGTGAACGATGAGATGCTCCCCATTGCCGTGAGCTTCGACAAACTCGAAGCCGCGATTGGGTCCAGGGACACCGCTTTACTGAAACTGCTTGTCGAAAGGTTCAAGGACGACATCGCGAGCGACGATCGGTTCGTCGCTCGCCGGCTGGACGAAGGCGTTGTGGCCGATGAGGACGAAGAGGAAGACAACGATGACGCGGACGACGTCCCGGAGGCGAGCCGTCAGGCAATGCTCGATGCCATGGAGGGAATAAAAGAGCGCCTGCTGAAAGGAGAATCCCTGGAGAAGGCGCTGGAATCTCTTGACGAGAATGCCGCCATTACTGAGGCGCACAAGGATGCCGTCAAGGAACTCTTTGGCGGACTCGGAGACGCTCTGGGCCGCGCGGCGCCGAGTCTCGAGGAGCTGAGGGAGAACCTGAAGGTTGGTCAAGTGGGTCGGTTTAGCGTGAACCTTGACGAGGGCGGAGAGGACGAGGACGAAGCGGACGAAGTGAGCGGCGAGCCACCTGCGGCGGTTTCGATCCGCGAGATACTGCGCTGCCTGGTCATGGGCGAAAGGCCGGCTGGCCCCGTGCCCTACCGCTACATGTATGGCTGCGCGCTGCGCTACCTGGCGCTGCACTTTGGCGAGGTGCTCCCCCACGACCAATGGGAAGACTTCAACTCGAGCGCATTCCGGGAGATCGACAAGGCGCTGCGAACCGCGGGAGTCCCGGCGAAGGTGCTGTCGCTTACGCGCCTCGTGGACCGCGGCGCGCCGATCGCGGCGATTCCCGAATACCATGATGGCTTGAGGGTCGGTTACCTGAGACGGCAGGAAATCGACCAGGCGTTGGCAGCGATGGCCGCGGCGAAGCTCGATCGCGTGGACGAGGACCTTGCGGTTTTCGTCGAAGACATCCATGACTGGGTGCGCGCTTGCGCCGACTCGAAGCGCGATTTGCTTTGCTTCTCAGCCCACTGAGTCCCGCGCAGCAACATCGGCAGCGCCAGCTCGGTGGTTTGGGCCGGCCGGTGTGAAACGCCGGGGCGCCCAAGCGGGTAACACCGTGGGAGGTACGCCATGCGACAAGCCATTCTGTTTCTTCTGCTCCCCGCCCTTTACGGCCCCGCACAGCCGCCGGCCGAGGACGCGGTCGAACGGGATCTGCAAACCCTGCAAGGGACGTGGAGGCTGGCTCGTTACGAGCGAGAAGGAAAGGTGTGGGATCGCGAAGGGATCGCCCGCGACTTCAAGGACAAGGGCGGCGAATTGCGGCTCCGTATTGAAGGGGACAAAATCTTCCTTGGGGACGACCCGAAGCCCAGCCGCCTGCGCCGCGATGACCGGCCTCGGGATCTTACGTTCCACCTGGATCCCACGGTAACGCCGAAGCGCTGTGACATCAGCATCGGCAGCGACTGGGGCTTCATGTCGCGCGGCGCCGCTCACTGGGAGGCGATTTACCGCTTCCAGGGCGACCGCCTGGAAATCTGCCTCGCGCATAACCCTGAAGCGCGGCCCACACGGTTTGGCGCGGACCCGAAACGCGAATGGCTATGGCTGCTGGTTTACGAGCGCGTCCCCGCGCCGGCCAAGTGACAACCCTGGCGGATGACCGCGATCCAATCAGGGGCGCACCGGCACGCGTTTTCCCCCGTCCAGGCCCCCCTTGGCATAGTGCGCTTCGCGCACCGTATACGAAAACGCGCCGAGCAGATCGCCCGCCTTCTTGTCCTCGTGGCAGGAGAGGCAGGAGGTTTCGGCCCGGACCGACCCGAGCATGCGGATCACGCCGTCGCGCGAGCGGCCGAACAGGTTCTCCCCCTTCTCCAGATGCGTCAGCGCGATCGCCTCGAACTCATCCAGCGGCCGCTTTGGCGCGCGACCCGTCTCCTTCAACTCGGGCAGCCGCTCGGAGATGTACACGACCGGCTCGTCGTTCTTCAAGAGGCCGATGAGGTCGACCTGCTTCACTTCCCAGAACTTCGCCGTCCTGGTCCGCTCTTCCCACGCCTTGATCGCCTTCGCGTCGAATCCGAGGACTTCAGACGGCGGCGGCGCCGGGCGCTTGGCGCTGAGGAAGTCCTTCACGCTCCCTCCGTGCAACGCCTCCATCTCCTTCCGGAACGGGACCGGCTCGTCCCCCTCTAGGTCACCCGGAGAGAGCCACGGTGTCTTCCATTCCGCGACCACCTTGTCATAGACGAGCGGCATCCGATATAACCCGTTGCGCGGATCGGAGTGGAAATGGGCTAGCGCCTCCTGGTGCAGCCGCTGCAGCGTCCGCGCGAGCAACTCCGGCGCCCCGGCGTGGTTGGACGGCCCCTTCGGCGTCGCCGGCTTCGACTCCGCCACCGGAGCCGGCGCGACGACTGGAACGGTCTGCGCGGCGAACGGCCACAGATCGAACCCCCGCGCGACTCCCAGCCATGCCCCTGCGACCAGCAGCGGCGCGGCCGCGATCACGACGCCTTTTTTCATGCAGATGCAACCGGTCATGGTTCTTTCTCCGCGAAGCCACGGCATTTGACGTAGATCAAGGGCGTGCCTTCAATCTAGACGTGGGAGTCGGGCGCAGAGTTTGTTCGCCGATCATGCCCCGACAAACTCCTGCACCGCCGCCTTGTGGCTCTCCTGCAAGCGCCGCGTCACCGGGCCCGGCCGGCCCGACCCGATTGTCTTGTCATCGATTTGGACAACGGCCAACGTTTCCGTCGTCGTCCCGGTGAGGAAGACCTCGTCGCTGCGATACGGCTCCGCCCGGCTCATCGGCTTCTCCTCGCGGGAGATGCCCGCGCGGCGCATCAGGTCCAGGACGAAGTTGCGCGTGATGCCGGGCAGGATGTTCGCCTTGAGCGGCGTCGTCCGCACCACGCCATGTTTCACGGTGAAGAAGCTGCTGTGCGACGCCTCGGACATCGTGCCGTCCGGCAGGTACAGGAGCGCCTCCGCCGCCTCCGCCTCCGCGGCCGCCTGGTTCGCCAGCACGTTGGCGAGCAGGTTGGTCGACTTGATGTCGCAGCGGCCCCAGCGAATGTCCGGATAGGTGATGCACTTGGTCCCCGCCTCGCGCTGCTTGGCCGTCGCCGCGTCGTCGTAGTCCTGCACCCACAACAGCTCCAGCGGCGTGGCGGACTTGGGAAACGCGTGCTTGCGCGGCGCCGACCCCCGGCTGACGTGGACATACACCATCGCCTCGCCGAATGGTCCGGCCGCGATCGTCTCGTGCATGCGCTTCGCCAGCCGGTCGAGGTCGATCCACTGGATGCGAATTTCCTCCAGGCTGCGGCGCAGGCGCTCCATGTGCTCACGCTCGAGCCAGACCTTGCCGGCGTAGACGCGCATCACCTCGTAGACCGCGTCGCCGAAGAGAAAGCCCCGGTCCAGCGCCGATACGCGGACTTCTTCAAGCGGCATGATCGTTCCGTGCAGGTTGGCAAGCGGACTTGGCATGGTATTCTCCTGTTTCCCTAATCCTAGCGAACCGGCCCGGCGCGGCCTGCCGTCTCGGAACTAATGGCCGCGCTCCCTCGTCTCATTACCATTCCGTAGCCTGGCGCGCTGGCGCTGTTTGCCTGCGCGCTTTTCGCTAGAAAGCTATTGACAGCGAGAGCGTGGCGAAACGATTATGACTTCTTGCGGGTGTGGCGACGACAAAGGCGTCCTTTCGTCGCGGCGCCGTGGTAACGCGAGAGGCGAATCCCGTCGAGCGCTTGTTCTCCTTCGTCGGCGCGATCGGTTGGTCGTCTTTTCTTTCCAGGAACTCATCATGGGTGAACTCTCCGCACGGCTTGCGCGTTGGCGCGTTTTTGTGCTCGGCCTGGTCCTCATCGCTCTGCCGGCCGGCATCCTGCTGACCCAGACTACGCCCGTCCTCGCCCAGGAGGAAGAGAAGAAAGAACCGACCGCGCCGGCCAAGGAGCCTCCCAAGGAAGCCGAATCCACCGAACGCGCCAACCCGATCAGCCACTTCTTCAGCTCGCTCGGCCTCGTGTTCGGCATCGTCTTCGCCTGCACCTCCATCGGCATGGTGGCGCTCATCATCGTTCTCGCCATGGACCTGCGCATGGGCGAAGCCGTGAACGCCGCGTTCGTCGACGACTTCACCTCCATGGTCAACCGCCGCCAGTTCAAGCAAGCTTACGAGTTGTGCAAGAACGACAACTCCTTCCTGGCCCGCATCATGACCAGCGGCATGGCCCGCCTGCAATACGGCGTCGAGGACGCGCGCGAAGCCATGCTCTCCATGGTCGATACCGTCAAGGCCTCCAAGGAAAACCTCATCAGCTACCTCGCGACGATCGGCACCCTCGGCCCGCTCCTCGGCCTCGTCGGCACTGTCTCCGGCATGATCGGCGCCTTCCGCGACCTCGGCGAAAAAGCGAAGCCGGACACCAAGGCCCTCGCCGGTAACATCTCGCACGCCCTCGTCGTCACCCTCGTCGGCGTCGCCACCGCGGTGCCCGCGATCTTCTTCTACACCTTCTTCAAGAGCCGGCTCGCCGTCATCGGCATGAACACGAGCAACCTGGCCGACGACCTGTTGACGCAAATGTACCACAACTCGAAGAAGGCGCCAGCCGCCGCCGAAGGGCGCGGCACGAGCACGTCGGTGCAGGACCGCTCGTAGAGTCCGCTTTCGTCACGTTCGGATATTCGCCACGGCGCTCCGCGTGGCGCCCGCTATGGGGAGACAGTCATGGCCTCCGCAGTCGGCGATACGGTAGAAGTTAACCTGACGCCGATGCTCGACCTGGTCTTGCAGCTGATCATGTTCTTCATGATCACCGTCCGCCTCGTCGCCTATGAGACGTCGAACGAGGAGATCGACCTGCCGCACACGCAGCTGAGCCTGCCGAAGGAGGACGCCAAGAAAATGGTGCGCTTCCCCGTCTGGGTCAACCTCGACTCCAAGGGGACCATCGTCGGCCTGCCCGACAAGGCGACCCGGTCCTTCGGCGGCGATGTCGTCGTGCCGAGCAAGGACGGCGCCGGGTCGGCGCGGAGCCGCAAGGACATCGAGGAGGTCATCAAGTCCTATTTCGACGTGCGTGAATACGAGCTTTCGAAGCAGGCCCGCGCCATGGGCCTCAAGGAAGACGAATACAAGATCGGCGTGGTGATCCGGGCCGACCGTCGCTGCCGCTACGATCAGGTCTGGACCCTGATGGACATCGTCCAGCAAGGTAATTACAAGTTCTGGCAGATCAGCGTGCTGAATCTCGGAAGTTGAGGTCGAGCTGGCCATGAGCAAGCGCAATACCGATTCGGGCGGCGGCGTGAACCTCGGGCTCATCGTGACGCCCATGCTGGACATGTCGTTTCAGCTCCTCGCCTTCTTCATCATGGTCTACTCCCCCAACGCCGACGAGGAGTTCATCGGAGCCGACCTGACGCGCAGCAAGGCCTCCGCCGTCAGCAAGGACGACGTGGCCACCATCGGCAAGAAGAAAGACAAGTCGCCGCCCCTGCCCGGAACCGACCGCCCGCCCGAACTGGAAGACCAGATCACGATCCTCCTGAGCCGGCACGATCCGCGCTTGAAGGGAGGCGCTCCCCCCTTCGACCCGGAAGCCAAGAAGGGGGAATCGCTCCGGCCCCGCTACATCCAGATTCGCACCCCCGCCTCCGTCCTCGACAAGGGGGAGGGCAAAGGCTCCACCAACGTCATCGAGCTGGGAGAAAAAGCGGATACCGAGCTGGAGAAGGACGCCCTCGCCGACCTCGAGAAACGGCTGCAAGCCTACTTCAAGGAAACCCACGAAGGCGAGGACCTGAAGAAGGACGCCAAGGGGAAGGACAAGGAGGGCGGCGTCAAAACCAAGGTGCGCATCGAGGCCGATCCCCTGGTGCAGTTCAACTACGTCATTCAAGTCTACGCCATGTGCCGGCGCCAAAACTTCGAGGACGTCAACTTCACGACGCCGCTTGACTAAATGACGGCGGGCGTGCCCGAGCGGGGGATCACGGATGAACGCGAAAAGCCGGGACGGCGGCATTCAGCTCGGCCTTATCGTCACGCCGCTGCTCGACGTCTCCTTCCAGCTGCTCGCCTTTTTCATCATGGCCTATGCGCCCAACGCGGATGAGCGCTGGATCGACGCCGCGTCGGGCAGGGCTGAGATAGGCAAGCCGGCCGCGCCCGGCTCGGGTCTTCCCCCGAAAGACGTCGCCGCTCCCGAAGACCAGATCAACGTCTTGCTGACGCCGGACAAGACGACCGGCGCCCCGGCCGCGATTCACGTGCGCAAATCGAGCGACTTGGCCGACGCGAAGACGAGCATCGACATGGGCCGGGGCGAGCTCGCGGCGCTGGTGGAGCTCGAGCGGCGCCTGACGGCTCTGGCGAAGGAGTCAACCGAGCTGGGGACAAGGATGAGCGTTCGCATCGAGGCGGACAACGCGATGCGTTTCGACTACGTGATGCGGGTGTATGCGCTGTGTCGCAAGATTGGGCTGGAGAATGTGCGGTTTGCGGCGGTGGATTGAAGTGCCGCTTCGGGCGGAAGTGGGCCGCCGGTTCGCGGTCGCGTGAAAGCGGGAATGAACTCCCGCGCTGCAAGTCAGGCCAGGTAGAGCATGCGGTCGCAGTTCTTGCAGACGACGAACTGGCCGTGGACGAGTTCCTGGCGCATTTGCTGGGTGATCTCGGTGTAGCAGGCGAGGCAGGTGCGGTCCTGGACGCCGGCCATCGCGTCGTGGCCGCGGGCCGTCGTCAGGCGGACGAAGAGCGGCTCGATGCTGGGGGAGACGTTCTTCACAACCTCGGCCAACTCCGCCTTGGCCCGATCGCGCTCCTGGGCATAGCGGCCCTGCTTCTCCTGGTTCTCCTGCTCGACCTTGGACATGGCGCCCTTCGACTGGTGCACCGCTTTTTCCAGCTCGGGTATCTTGGCCTGCTTTTCCTCGACGGCGCCCATCAGCTCGAGGATCTCGTCCTCCAGCTTGCGGATCGACTTCTGCACGGTCGCCACCTCGGCCCGCAGAGCGTCGTATTCCTTCTTGTTGCTGACGGAGGTCTTCTCCAGTTTTTCGATGTGCTGCTGCTGCTGCTTGATCGACGTTTCTCTCTCGTGAATCCGCACCTTGTAGTGTTTCAATTCGTCGTGCACCGTCTTGAGAGTTTCCTCCTGTTTGCCGAGGGAGAGCTGCGCGGAACGCGCCGCTTTCGGCCCGGCGGCCAGCTTCGTTTCCAGGTCGCTGATGTAGCGCATCAGCCGGTGCACTTCTTTGAGGATCTCGGCTGCCCCGGACATGGTCTTCCTTTCGCTTCGCCGCGGTTCGCGTCTCGTTTTTTCATTGTAAGGATTTTCGCGTCCCGTTGACTGCGGCGCCGCGCACGGGCCCGACGCCTGAGCGCGAAAGTCTCCGCCTCGCTCACGCGTCGGGTGAGTGCAGCGTCAGGCACGCGATTGGCATGCGGCTCAGGGCGCGGGATACAGCTTGCGCGTCGCCTCCAAATCCGCCTCGAAGCTCTTGAACACCTCCTCGAACGCGGCGATGCCCCAGGTCCCCATCAGGTCCTGCCCGCGCTCGCTGGTGTTCGCCTTGAGCATCCCCTTCTCGATGCGCTCCAGCGTCTTGGCGTCCAGCGCTCCTTGCAGATAAGCCACGACGCCCACGGGGAACGGCTCCGACGTCTGAATGACCTTCAGCTTGCGGAACGCGCCCGGCTTGAGGAAGCGGTAGAAGTCGACGGCGGTCTTGTCGGCGACGATCGCATCGCACTTGCTCGCGACCAGCTCGTCCAGGCCGCTCTCGACACTGGCGGAGTGAACGACGGCCTTGAAGTACTTCTCCGCCTGGGGGACGTTCCGCGTGAGGTAGGCGCGGACGTGCTCCTTGCTCTTCTTGGGGAAGGAGAGCGTTTGGCCCTTGAGGTCGCCGAAGTCTTTCGCCTTCGAGTCCTCGCGCACGATCAACAAGACGCGCAAGTGCTCCTTGTCCTTGTCCTTGATATCCGAGATGGCGACCATGAACGGCTTGAGCTGGGGGTGCTTCTTCTGGACCCAGGCGAACTCGATGCCCTGGAAAACGCCGAGCTGCACTTTCTTGTCCTCCAGCTGGCGGGCGAGCTCGAACGGCCCCTTCTCGATGTGCAACTTTCCGTCCAGCCCCGTGAATTCCTTCATCAGCTTGGCGAGCTTCTCCTCCACGACGTCGACCGCGTCGCCCGAGTCGACGAGCATGCTTTGCGGCATACCGATGAGGAGCGGGGCCTTGACGCCGTCGCCGCCGGCGCTCGGCCCAACGCGCAGCAGCGAGAACAGGCAGAAGGCGCCGGCGAGAATTGCGAGTCGCTTCATGGTGTACACCTCAGTTGTGTGGGCATTCTACAGTCTAGGCGCGAGACCGCGCCCCGCACGTCTTTTTCCGACATCCGCGCATGGGCGCCCGTGAGGACCGGCCGCGTTCACGGAAGTGCAAATGAAAAGGGGACAGGACCTTTGGCGTTTCCAGGTCCTGTCCTCTTTTGGGTGTTGTCAAGTGGATTCGACTTCGCCATCCTTGGCCATGTAGTAGTCCTTTGCCCACCACCATACGAACTGACCTTCCGCTAACCATTCCCCCCGCGATTTCTCGAACTCCCTCCGCTCATCTTCGTCTAGCTTCTTGATCTCGTCTCGCTCCAGATGATCCGGAAGCAGGGCGACACCCACCGGGTAGCGTTTGTCGAGGAAAGCTCGGATCTTGATCGCGCCAGCTCGAAAGCCCAACTCCTTCTTCCATTCTCGCAGTTGCTTGGCAAGAGCCTTTTCAAACGCGCTCGTAAATGTTGTACGGGCCATCCGGTCCCATCCTCGGAGCGGGCTTGTTCCACGGCCGGTGCTCGTCGCCCAAGAGCTTGCCCTTTCGGTCGAAAAAGTACGCGACCAAGTGCGGGCACAGCAACCCCATAACGACTTGTCTGCCGTCCGCGCAGACGCCTGTCGAGAATTCGTCGCCATAGCCCTGGATCGGAAACAGCCGGGTAGCGAGAGTCTTGGGCATCGTTATTTCTCGTCGAGGCCGAAGGTATCAGACGCCGGGTTCGCCCCGGTTCTTCGAACCGGGGCTAAACGGGGGGTTACTTGCGTTCGACCAGCCAGATGTTGCGGTAGAAGACGGGATTGCCGTGGTTCTGGAGATGGATCGGGGCGGCGCCGCCGGGGAAGTCGATGTTCTCGTGGATGACAACGCCGTTGTGCCACACGGTCATCCTGGTCCCCTCCTTGCCGGTCTTCTCGTCCTTGCCGGGCTTGATCTCCACGTCGTAGGTCTGCCAGGTCAGCGGCGGGTAGCACATGTTGACCTTGGGCGCCGTGAAGCCGTAGATGCCGCCGCATTCGTTGTTCTTGCCGTCGAGCCCGAAGCTATCGAGGACCTGGATCTCGCGGCCGTGAAGGTAGACGCCGCTGTTGCCGCGGCCCTGGCCGCGGGCGCCCGGCTGGAAGGGGAGGATGAACTCGAGGTGGAGCTTGAAGTCCTTGAACGCGTCCTTGGTATTGGCCTCGACAGGGAGCAGGCCGTCGGCGATGCGGTTCTCGCGCCACTTGCTCGCGTCCTTGCCGTCGAAGAGGACGACGGCGCCCTCGGGCGCTTTCATGCCGAGGGTCTTGCTCTTGCGCATCACCTTGGCCGCGGTGAAGCCCTTGCCGTCGTCGGTCTTGCCGGTCATCGAAGCGCTGGAGATCGTCGCGCTGTAGTCCTTCTGCCCCGCGGGGGGGAACTTGGAGGTGGCGGAGAACTGCTTGGGGGAACCGGCCAGGTAATTGCGCTTGCCCTCGGCCGGGGTGAAGGTCACCTGGTCGCCGGCACGGACGCCGTGCATGAGGATCTTGTTCTTGCCGTCCCAGCCTTCGCCGGGGAGGCCGCCCGGGAGGACGACGGCCTGAAACGTGTCGCCGCCGAGGGCGATGACCTGGATGCCGAGCTTGGCGCCGCCGTCCAAGGCGCCGGTGTATTCCCCCTGGATGGCATAGTCGGGGCCGCCTTCCTTCGGGTCGATGAAGGTCCCCTTGGGAGGCGCCTTCTTCTTCTCTTCTTTCTTCGGGTCTTTCTTGTCTCCGGTGGGGGCATGGGGGAGGCACAGGGCGCTCGCGACAAGGAGCGCGAGCGCGGAGCAGAGAGCGGTTCGCATGGCGGCGTGTCCTGAAAAGGTGGGAGGGTGTGGCAGGCGATCCCAGGCGCGTGAACGCATCGAGATCATCAGCGAAGATAACACGCGGCCGGGCGAATATCCACGATTCGTTCGGATTTCGATGGCGAGCGAGGCATCGAGGAACAAGCCGGTGGATGTCCCACGGGGCGGAGGCGTTTCCTATAATCCGGCATGGGTCCCTTTCTCTCCCATGAGGGAACGCGATGTACCAGGCCTACGCGCTGCTGTTGCCGGAAAGCCCGTTCACGCTGGAGCAAGCCGCGGCGCGGCTGAACCGGGGCTTTGCCACGTTCACGCTCAAGCAGTCGGAGGAGCAGCTGTCGCTGATACGCGAGGACTGGGAGATCCATCTGGTGCTGGAGGAGGGGGCGCAGGTGCTAGAGGAGTCGGAGGGGATCGCCGAGGGGATCGGCGGCGATCAGGAGGAAATGGGGATTCGCCGCTGCAACCGCCGCGTCGCCGTCTGGAGCGACATCCCGGACCCGGAGATGGCCCACTTCAGCGACTTCCAGAGCGTCGTCGATATGCTCAAGTCATTCCCCGGCGTCATCGTCGTCGACCCGCGCCAACCCTCGCTGCTTTAGAGACTTCAAAAGCACTGTGGGGCAGGCCGCCTGGCCTGCGGCGTAGGCAGGCGAGGCCGCCGGCCCCACGCTTTGAATGTCATGTCAGCGCCAGGTTAGACAGGCTCGCCCAGGGCGGCCAGAAGGCGGGACGCCGCGGGGGGCTGCGTCAGCTCGCAGAGCAGGCGCCACAGGCCGCGGCTGTGCAGGCACTCGCGCACGCGGAGTTGAAGCTGCCAACGCTTTTCGCCGGTCGTGCCACGCAGGCTGAATTCATGTCCTTCGGGCAGCGGCCAACCCTCGCCGCCCGGCTGGAATTGCTTGACGCGGCACACGAGCAGCTCGGCCTCGCCCACGCAAATCTGTAGCCGCACGTCGGGGATCGCCTTCGCCTTCGGCTCCGCCGGGGGCGACCAGGCCAGCAGCCGCTCGCGCTCGGTGTCGCTCAAGGGGCTGATGAAACGAACGCCAAGCGCCCAACCCTTTTCGATGTCGCGGTGGACGTTGGCGACCTTCGCCAGCACGGTGTACGGTTCGACCTCCCCCGGCAATTCGATGGCCAGGCCCGTCCCAGGCTCGAAACGGCGCCGCAGCAGCAGGCGCATGCCGCCGCTCGAGAGATCACGGACGACGCCATCCCATTTTGCCTCGGGATCACCCAAAGCGGAAGCAGGGGCGCAGGCGGCAGGCAGATCGCACGGGTAACGCTCGTAGACGCGGCATTCCAGCGCGGCCGCTTCCTGCGGGGCATCCAGGACTTGTGTAGGCATGACGGCCTCTACCGAGGGGCGCAAAGGTTTATCAACCCTACGTCATGCGTCCAATTTGTCAAATGTGCGGAGGGCGGCCTCAGCGTCGCGCCGAGACATCCTCTGTCCGGCGGGCAGAACGTGGGGCAGGCGGCCTCGCCGGCCGGGATGGCATGACAAGCGGCCTACGCGGTTTGCCGCCAACCTGTGATGGCGCGCGGGCCGATTTCAGATCGGTTTCGGCATCTCGACGCATTTTTCCTAACCTGTTCAGTTCGCCGCGCCGATAGAAAATGCAGCGCTCCACCCTAGTCCGCCACCCGAGAAACCATGCGCCGCTCCTTTCTCCTCCTCGCCACCCTTTCACTCGCTCTCTGCTTCACGCTCACCGGACCGGCCCCGGCGCAGCTGTTCCGCCGCGTCCCACCCATCGAGGGCCGCTTCCACGGCACGGTCCTCGACTTCACCCACAACCATGGCGCCGACCGCCGCATCTGGTCCAACGCCCTGTGCCAGAAGCGCGACCTCTATGTCTACCTGCCCCCCTGCTACGACCCGACCAAGCGCTACCCCTTCATGTTCTGGCTCCACGGCATCACGCAGGACGAGAAGGGCTTCATCGAAGTCGGCCTGCCCGAGATCGACGCCGCCATCGCCTGCGGTCGCATGCCGCCCCTCATCATCGCCATCCCCGACGGCAGCGTGGGTGGCCGGCCCGGGCGGTTCTCCCCCAACAGCGGCTTCTTGAACACCCACGCCGGCCGCTTCGAGGACTTCCTCTTCGATGACGTCTACGAGTTCGTGCGCAGCAACTTCCCGATCCGCCCCGAGCGCGGCGCGCACGTCCTCGCCGGCGCCTCCATCGGCGGCGGCGCCGCCTTCAACCACGGCATCCGCCGCCGCGACGAGTTCGGCGTCGTCCTCGGCATCGCCCCGCCCCTCAACCTCCGCTGGATGGGCCCCTGCGGACGTTACTTCGCCAACTTCGACCCCGAGCGCTGGGGTTGGCGCGAGCACTACTGCCTCGGCCTGACGCCGGTCGGCAAGTTCTACGGCGGCCTGATCGCCGTGCCGTGGCGGCGTCTGGTCCACCCCCTCTATGGCAGCGGCCACCAGGTCGTCGAACAGATGAGCCGCGACAACCCCATCGAGCTGATCGACCGCTACAACCTGCGCGACGGCGAGCTCGACATGTTCGTCGCCTATGGCGGCAAGGACGAATTCAACCTCGACGCCCAGATCGAGAGCTTCCTGTACCTGGCACAGTCGCGCGGCATCTCCATCACCGTCGCCCACGACCCGCGCGGCCGCCACAACATCAGCAGCGCCCGCCGCTTCATTCCCGGCGCCATCGATTGGCTGGCCCAGCGCCTCGAGCCCTTCCGGCCGTGAGTCCGGCGGCATCTCGAGTGGCTTGGTCCTGTCCGCCCCGGGGAACGCCGGCAATTTCGGCGGTTCTTACAGCGGATAGTTCGGGTACACCGGCGGCGTCAACTTCGGCGGCTTCGGCGGCTTCGGCGGCTTCGACATCGGGGCCACAGTGCTGCCCGCCGTCGCGCCCGACACGCCGACCGAGCGCCTTGTCCCCTCCCCGCTGTTCCCGGTCCGCGCCGGGCCGCGCTCCGGGTTCAACCTCGCGCTCGTGCCCGAGGTCGGCCTGACTCATCCCTTCCCGCACGACGCGCTGGGACACGCCGCCGCTCTCCACCTCTTTGCCGGCGCCCTCCACCTTCAGAACGACGAGCCGGACGGATTCGTGCAGGCGCTGCTGAAGCATCGTCCGGACCTCGGGGGCTTGCCGTTTCTGCGCGGCGGCGCCTGCCGTCCGTCGGATGGGCTGATGCGCCATTTCGCCATCATGCGCAAGCAGGTTCTTGCTCTGCAGAAAGGCCCGACGACGGACGCCGCGATGTCCGGCGAGCCGAGCCGGACCTGGCGTGAACGCTCGCGGAACCGGCGCCTTGTCAGGGAGGCATGTCCTCCGCCGGCCCCTCGTCCGGCTCGAAGGGCAGGCGTTCGCCTTTGTAGAGCTTGGTGCGCTGATAGCCGCGCGCGAAGAAGACCAGGCCGACGCCGATGAAGCCGAAGAAGAGGATCATGGGCGCGACGCCGAGCGCCCAGCTAAGGAAGCTGATGAACGCGACAACGACTCCGAAGATCGTCATCAGCAGCCCGCCCCACATCTGGCGCCGCGCTTCGGCGACGAGCCGGCGCCGACTTTCCGGCGAGGCGTAGAAGCGGCGCAGATCATTCTCGACGCGGGCGATGAGAGCGTGGGCGGCTTCCGGCGTCCAGTCGAGGCGGACCAGCTCGATGACGATCTGCTGCCGCCGGTAGCCCTTCATGAGCAGGCGCGGGACCATCGTCTCCGGGTCCTCGGCGGCGAACTTCTGCTCCGGGGTGAGGTCGTCGAGGTTGTCCATGGCGCGTCCTGCTGATTACCAAAATAAAGGTCGTCTATGCTTGACGCAGCCTGCCGAATACGAATGGGCCGCCTAATCCAGCACCCGGCGTTTGATCTCCGCGACCTTCCGCACCGTGAGCCAGCCGCGCAACTGGTAGCCGCTCTTGCGCAGGTTCTCCGGCGTCGGCTCGGCCGCGGGATTGCCGCCCGCCTGACTCGCGGTCAGGTGGATGCGGTCCATCAAGGCGCCGAACCAGTCGTCGGGGCGGCGGCTCAGAATCTCGCGCTCCAGGTCGATGACCGGAACGCCGCGCTCCCGCGCCAGCTTCCGCAGCGCCTCGTTGAACTCCTTCGTCTTCGCGAGCTGGGCCTTGAACGGCGGGACCGTGTTGAGGATGGGAATGGCGCCGCGCGCCAGGATCAGGTCGAGCGCCTTCGCCATGTTCTTCCGGTAGTCGTCGAGCGGAACGCCGTCCTCGATGTCGTAGATGCCGCACTCGAGCGTGACCATGCGCGGCTGATAATCATCGAGCATCTTTTGCAGCGTTGGCAGGCCGCGCTTGCCGCCGGCGCCGAGCATGGCTGATTTGAGCCCGCTTTCGGCGGTGTAGGCCCGGTAATGGACAATCTCCGTGCGGCACAGCCACCAGCCGTCGGTCTTGTCCTTCTTGTCGGTGTGCATCCATTTGAGGATGGCGACGTCGGATTCGGTCTTGCCTTTACCGCTGCGGGCCCAGGTCCCATACGGGTTGGCGATGGTCATCGAGCCGCCGACATGCAGGACGACCCCTTCCACGCCGCGGAACTTCGCCGCCACCTTCTTCATCGGGGCGGCGTAGTCCCATTTCTCGGCAAGAGGCTCCGCGGCCGGCGTCCGGCCCAGACAGACGCTCGCCGACGCCAGCAACATCCCGACCAGGCGACCCGCCGTCTGCGTCACTTCAAGTATCCCTTCAAGTTTCCGCGCGCCCCCTGCGGCGGCACGCCGCTCGCGCCGGCGCTGGTATCCGCGAGGCTCAAGGCGATCGCCAGCGGGAACCTTCCCTTCGGGGCGCCTCTCGTGAACGGTCCCTCCCCCCAGAACTCTCCCCTGGCAAGCAGGTCGAAGCGCGTGACGCTGCCGTCCTTCGCCTCCACGAAGCCAAGCAAGTCCGCCCGATAGCCCCGTTCGCCGGACTTGGTTTCCAGGTGGACACTGCCACGCAGCACCCCGTCGCGCAGCGTCAGCTCCAGCTTCTTGATCTCGGCCGCGCTACACATCGGCGGCTCGCCGCGGGTGTTATCGATGAGATGATAGCGCACCAGCCGTTGCTTGACGCTGTCGGGCAAGACGCCCTTGCCGAGCGCGTCGGCCTCGTCCTTGCGGATCCAGAGATGGTCCCGGCCCAGCGATTTGAGATACTTCTGCCCGCGCTCGTCGTCCGCCGCGTAGCCCCCGAGCAGTTTCGTGGTAACGTCGAGGACGAGGCCGCCTTCGGGCGGAGGCGGCAGGACGGCGCCGGCTTTCCCGGCCGGCGCCTTGGGCAGGGGCGCCGCAGGATCGAACTTCTTGAGCGCCTTTTCCAGCAGGCCGTTCACGTGCTTGGCGTCCGCCGTATTGCTGAAGCCGAGGAGCGTTCCATCGGCCGTGAAGAGATAGACGCCTTGCGAATAGCCGTCCGTGCCCCGCCCCGCCTGCTTCAGCACCCTGGCGAACAGCTCCCCCTCGGCGTCTTTGCGCAGTCGGAAGATGTGTTGATCCACCGCCACCGGCACGAAACGCTCGCTCAGCAGCTTGAGGACCGCGGCATCCTGAAAGGCCGACGCACGGTCGGCGATGCCGTTGTTTCAGACGCAGCCCAGGGGATGCCCGCTGCGACAGAGCATGTAGACCGGCTTCTTCTCCTTCGCCGCCTGGGCGCCGGCCTCGATGAGCGAGAGCCGCCAGGGGAGGCTCTGCCACGGCTCCCTGGCCGAAGCGAGCTCCCTGTGCAACTTGTTGAACTCCACGACGGTGAGGTCGGCCGCGCGGGTCGCGGAAGGGAGAAGCCCGGCGCCCAGAGCGACGGCCAAAATCATTCGGGAGTTACGCACGTTTGTTTCCTTATGCCTTGTCTCGCGTCATCGCGAGCGCTCACGCCACGATCTCGCGGATCAGCGGCGCGTCTTCCGAGCTGATCTTCACGGGCCGGCCGCTCGGCGTGAACAGCTCCTTGTCGGGGTCGATGCCGAGCAGATGATACAGTGTCCGCCCGTAGCTGATGGGCGAGTAGTACTTGTCGATGACGCGCAGCGACGTCCGGTCGGTCGCTCCCAGGACCATGCCCTGGCGGAAGCCGCCGCCGGCGACGAGGACGAATTGCGTCGTGCCCCAATGATCGCGGCCGGGCGGGCCGGAGTAGGCGGGGTCCTTGTAGATGCGATTGCGGCCCATCTCCCCCAGGACGGTGACGATGGTGCTCTCGAGCAAGCCGCGCTCGTGCAAGTCTTGCAGCAGCGCCGACAGCATCGCATCGAGGATCGGCAGACTCGTGCGGCACGCATTGGTGACGCTGCCGTGATAGTCCCAGCCCGGCCAGGGGACGAAGACGAACGGCACGCCCGCCTCGACGAGCCGGCACGCGGCCAGGGCGCTCGTGCCCTGCTGATTGCGGCCATAGCGGTCGTGCAGTCGCGCGGGGAACTGGCGGGGATCGGCCGCCTGGCGCAGGCGCGGTGAGCGCAGCATGTCGAAGGCGCTTTGCTGGAAGCGATCCATGCCGGCGATCAGGTGCTCCGAAGCGTCCAGGGCGCGTATCTGCGTGTCGAGCGACTCGAGCAAACTCTCGCGGCGCCGCAGGCCGGACAGGTCGAGATGGGCCGGCGGCGCCAGCATGGCGCCGACCTCGTCGCGCGGATTGCCGGGCTGGAAGACCATGGGATCGTAGGCCGGGCCGAGGTAGTTGTTGCGCAGGTCGCCCGCCGAATCGCCGGCGTCGTAGTAGTGGCCGAAGCCGACGAAGCTGGGGATGCCGCGCGGCGCCGGCCGCTCCTTGGCCAGGACGCTGCCGTACATCGGGAACTGCACGGTGGTCCGGTTGCGCGGGTTGCCGGAGAGCCAGTAGAGACCGCCCGAATGTTCCCAGCGCTCGTTGCCGATGCCGACGGAGCGGAGGATGGAGAACTTGTCGGCCATGTGCGCCAGGCGCGGCATCAGCTCGCAGAAGTCGATGCCGGGGACGTTGGTGCGCGTCGGCCTCAGCTCGCTGCCGAAAGGCGGCGGCGTCTCCGGCTTCATGTCGAACATGTCCTGGTGCGGCGGCCCACCCGCGAGCCAGATGAGGATCATGCTGCGCGCCGGCGGCGGCGCCGCCGAAGCGGTGGTCGAGGCCCGGGCGCGGAAGAAGTCCGCGAACGTCAGCCCGAAGAGGCCGGCGCCACCGACGCGCAGGAAATCGCGGCGGTTCTGCCGGTGATAGTTGTCGCAACCTTTTTGCATGATGCCCCCCCTAACATAAGCTACGCGGCGCCGGCATACGCCTTCAGTTGCTGGCGGCATTGCTCGAACATGAAATTGACGGCGGCACACACTTCTTCCAGCGGTAGCCAGCCAAAGAAGCGCGGATCTTGCGTGAGCACGCCGCCTTCCAGCTTGCCGAACTGCCACGAGCGCCCGTTGGTCGCGATGCCGTACATCACCTGCTCCGGCCAATGATTGAGCTTGGTGGCGGCCACCATTTCCGCCAGGCATTGCGCCCAGCCCCAATCAAAGTCATCCTTCTTGGCCTCAACCACAAGCAGGTACGGCTCCTCGATGACCGGCGTTCCCAGCGGGGATCGCCGCGCCAGGAAATAATCCGGTGTGCCGCACAGATCCTCGTCAAACTTCAAGGGCTCGTGGCTCCAGATCTTGAATTCGGGATAGTGTTTCCAAACCTCCTTGAGGATCGGATAAATCAAGCTCTCGCAAATAGCGAATTCGGACTGCGGCAGACCTGCCCACTCCTGGACAAAATCGATTTCCTCGCGAAGGTGACCAGACACGACCAGAGGAATGGGCGCCACGAAGGACTCCAGTTTCAAGGAGATCTGTAACGTCTTGAGCGCTTCGCCGAGTCTCGCATACGTTGAAAAAGGCATGTCTGCCCCGTGAATTCTGCGTCTATGTAGGTAGATTAGTGACTCAATTGAAACTCCCTGGTATTCAACAGTCCCCAGAGCACATCTTCAAGTCCACGTTGATACGACGAACTCCCCTTCAGATGCGCCACGCACGCCTGCGACTCCGCCTCGGTCGGCGGCCGGCTCAGCGTCCACAGGTAGACCTCCTTGACGGCCTTTCTTGCGTCCGGCTGCTCCTTCGCGATCTTGGCGACGCGGCCATCGGCGGCGGCGATCTTCGCCTGGATGGTCGGATGGTTCGCCAGGAACAACGCCTGCACCACCGTCACCGTGGCGTCGCGCTCGCAGTCGCACTGCGCCTCGGGGTTGCGGAGCGGCCGGCCGAAGATGTGGAACGCGTAGTGCAGGGTCGCCTTCTTCTGGTCGTTACCGACGCTGCCGGCGACCTCCACGGCCAGCGCTCCGGGCGGCACGAACAATTCCGGCGGATACGTCTCCTTGCCGAGCGTCGCGTGATTGACCGCGTCGACCAGGACCTCCGCGGGCAGCCGGCGCAGATAGAACGACGCGTAGTTCGTCCTGTCGAACTTGCTGCTCGCGTTGGTCTTTGCGCTCTGCTGGTACGTTCGGCTGCCCAGGATGAGCCGGTGCAGGGTTTTCAGATCGTAACCGTGCTTGACGAAATCGGCCGACAATTCCGCGAGCAATTCCGGATGCGTCGCCGGGTTGAACGGCGACAGGTTGTCCGGCGGATCGACGATGCCGCGGCCGAAGTAGTGGGCCCAGACGCGGTTGACCAGCGCCCTGGCGAAGTACGGATTGTCCGGGCGGCGCAGCCAGGCCATCACGACGGCGCGCGGATCCGCGCCGGCGGGAATCGTGATCGAGCGTTTGTCGCCGAGCAGGCGAAACGCCTCGGATTTCTGGCTCCCCAGCGTGCTGCTGACGCTGGCGAACGGCGCCTTGCTCAAGACGCGCACCTCGGTCCCCTTGAGGCGCTTGGCCGTGCTGTCGAGCAGTTGCGCCCTTTCGCCGGCGCTCTTGATCTCCTCTTTCAGCTTGGCGGCGTCCTCCTTGCTGAGCGATTTGTCCCTGGCTTTTTCCGATAGCTTCTTGACCTCTTCGCGCGATTGCTTCGCCTGCAGGATGAGCGCGTCGGCCTGTTTGGCGATTTCGGGCGAAGCGGGACTGCCGCCGCCGGCGCCGCCGACCGGCATGAAGAAGTTGGCGAAGCTCAGGAGATCGTCTTGCTGCCAGATGTCGTAGGGATGGCGATGGCATTGCGCGCATTCCAGACGCAGGCCGAGAAAGGCGTGGGCGACCTGCAAGGTCCCTTTGACCCCGGCGGCGCTGGGGCGTTGCCAGTAAAGATCGAGCGTGCGCCGCTTGCCGTAGACCTTCAGGTCCGCGCTCTTGGCCGCGTCCTCCGCGAGATAGTCCTGAACCTCCCGCACCCACTCGGCCGCCGGCCGCCCTTCCGCGCTGGTGGCGAGCAGGATGCGCTCCACTATTTGATCGTAAGGCGCGTTTTCCCGCAGACGGTCGCGCAGCCATTCATAGGTTCGCCGGGCGCTGGCGTTTTCGTTGAGCCCGTTCTTGGTGTCGAACTGGGCGGGGCGCAAGATGTCGCTGAAGCGGGTCGCCCAGAGCGCCGCGTAGCCGGGCCGGTTCAGGAGTTCGTCGATCTTCCTAGCGCGCTTGTCGGGATTTTTGTCGGCGAGGAAAGAGCGAATCTCCTCCGGCGTGGGCAAGGCGCCGGTGACGTCGAGGCTGACGCGGCGCAGGAACGTGGCGTCGTCGCACAAGTCGGAGGGATGGATGTTCAGGCGCCGCAGCTTGGCGAGGATGTGCCGATCGATGAAGTTGTGCTCCTTGAGCGCCGAGAACTCCCCCTTGGCCTGGGCCGGGATCAGGACCTGCGCCATCACGGGGGCGCCGCGATAGCGCGCGATCACAATGGTGTCGCCGAAGTCCAGCGCTTTGACCTGACCCGAGCCGTCGACCTGGGCGACGGCGCCGTCATGCGCCTCGAAAGTGCAGAACGCCGTCACGTCCTCCGTCGTCTCATCGGGAAAGGCGGCCTTCACCTGGAGGCGGAAGGTTTCGCCCCGCTCGAGCACGCGACTGCCGGGCGCCACCGTCAGACGCGGCGTCGCCGAGGCGTCAGGCCGGTCGAGCGGCGCCCCGGCTGCGATCCAGTCACGCAGCAGCCGATATTCCGCGCTGTCGATGTCGAGGCGTTTGCCCCCTTCGTGCGGGATCCCCCCGGTGGCTTTCAAGAGCAGCAGGCTGGCGTCCGGATCGGACAGGTTCAAGCGCCGGCCGCCGTGCTCGTGCAGGAGGCGTGTGTGATCCATCGCCGGATCGGCGCCGAAGAGGGACAAGCGAAAGCCGTTCTGGCCCTTGACCGCCCCATGACAGGCGCCGGCGTTGCAGCCGAGGCGGCTGAAGAGCGCCACGATGTGGCGGCTGAAACGCGTGTCGGGGCGCGCCTCGGCGGCCCCGACGGAATTGGCGACCGCCCCCAGCGCACACAGACAAGCCAGCGTCGACAGCGCTCGGATCATGCAGGGTTTCCTTCGCGCGCCCTTTGGCGCGATGGCGGAGACCAGCTGCGGCGATGCGCACTGGCGGCGGGGCGCCTCTTTAGCGTACCCGCTGCACGGGGGGATGCAACCGATCCGGCCATATCCCTACTCATTTGTATTTTGGTAAATCATCCCCGAGGCAAGATGCGCTGACCGCCCCGTCCTTCTTGATGTAGAGTGAATAAAGGACCGGATACCAGCCTTTCGTATGTCTTCTCGCGACAATGGCCGACCTCTCGCTCGCCTTCTTCTGGCATCAGCATCAGCCCTATTACCCGGACGATGTCGGCGGCGAGAACCCCATGCCCTGGGTGCGGCTGCACGGGGTCAAGGATTACTACGGCATGGCCCTGCATCTCCTCGAGTTCCCGGAGATGCGCTGCGCCATCAATCTCGTTCCTTCCCTCCTGACCCAGCTCCTCGCCTACACCGACAACGGCGCCACCGACCGCTTCCTGCAGGCGACCCTGCTCCCCGCTTCCGGCCTGAGCGAGCAGGATGCGCTCTATCTGCTCGAGCACTTCTTCATGGCCAGCGCCGAGCGGATGATCAAGCCGTTTCCGCGCTACTTCGAGCTGTTCCAGCGCCGGGCGCCGGGACGCAACACCGCGCAGGAGGCGCTGCGCCGCTTCAACGAGCGCGACCTCCGCGACCTGCAGGTCTGGTTCAACCTCGCCTGGATCCATCCCCTCGCTTTCGAAAGGGACGCCGATCTCCGCGCCCTGCTCGACAAGGGCCGCCATTTCAGCGAAGCCGAGAAAACCTGGCTGCTCGACAAGCAACTGGAGATCCTGCGGCAAATCCTGCCGCTGCACCGCCGCCTCGCCGAGAGCGGGCAGGTGGAGCTGACGACGACGCCGTTCTTTCATCCGATCCTGCCGCTCCTCTTCGACAAGAAGCTGGCGCGCGAGGCCATGCCCCACGTCAAGCTGCCGCGCTACTCGGGCGGCTACCCCGAGGACGCGGCCACCCACGTGCAGCGCGCCGTCGACTTCCATACCCGCCTGTTCGGCGCGGCGCCGCGCGGCATGTGGCCGGCGGAGGGGAGCGTCTGCCAGTCGATGATCCCGCTCCTGGCGGAAAACGGCATCCGCTGGATCGCCACGGACGAGGGGATCCTGAGCCAGTCGACGCAGGGTTTCGTCAGCCGCGACGAGCAGGGACACGTCCGCAATCCGGGGCATCTCTATCGCCCCTATCTCGTGAAGGAAGGGGGCAAGGAGCTGGCCATCGTCTTTCGCGACCATGCGCTCAGCGACCGCATCGGCTTCCATTATCAGCGCAGCGCGGGAGAAGAAGCGGCCGACGACTTCCTCAAGCACCTGCACGGCATTCGCCAGGCGGTTCCGGCGCGCGAACCGGTCCTGGTCAGCGTCATCCTGGACGGCGAGAATTGCTGGGAACACTATCCGGGCGGCGGCGTCTCCTTCCTGCGCTCGCTCTACGCCCGCTGCACCTCGACGCCGGGCATCCGGTCGGTCCGGCTGGGGGAGTACCTGGAGAAGCAGCCGCCGCGCGACACGCTGCCGCGCCTCTTCGCCGGCAGCTGGATCCACCACAACTTCGCCATCTGGATCGGCCACGAGGAGGACAACACCGGCTGGGACGCGCTGCACAACGCCCGCGAGCACCTCCGCGCCCGGGCCCAGCAGCCGCACATCCCGCAGGACAAGGTGCGGCAGGCGTGGGAGGAGATCTACATCGCCCAGGGGAGCGACTGGTTCTGGTGGTACGGCGACGACCACCACAGCGCCCAGGATGAGCTGTTCGATCATCTCTTTCGCAAGCACCTGCAGAACGTGTACCTGCTGCTCGGGGACACGCCGCCGCCGGAATTGAGCCGGCCGATCTGTCGCCGCGGCCAGAAGCCGATGCACACCCAGCCGCGCGGCTTCCTCGACGTCAAGATCGACGGCCGCGAGACCTTCTTCGAGTGGCTCACGGCCGGCCGGTACACCAGCCACAACGAGCGCGGGACGATGGCCATGGTGGCGCGCGGGCCGATCAGGGAGGTGCTGTTCGGCTTCAATCTGGAAAGCCTGCTCATCCGCGTCGATTTCGATCGACCGGCGCGGCAGGCGCTCGCCAAGTACGAGACGCTGCGCGTCGGCTTCCTGGAGCCGCGCGATGCGGAGCTGCGGGTCGAGAAACCGGGCAGCGACATGCCGGCGCTCTTCTTCCAGGCGCAGGGCAGGCCCCTGGTCGAGGGGGTGGAGACGATCCGGGTGGGGATCGACCGCGTCGTCGAGATTTCCCTGCCGTTCGCGCTGCTCAAACGCGAGGAGCGTGACCCGATTCAGTTTTACGTGGAGCTGCTCGAGGACCATCAGAGCCGGGACCGGGCCCCGCGCGAGGGGAGCATCCAGCTGGAGCGCCCGTCGGCGGACTTCGAGCAGATCATGTGGGACGTGTAGCCTCTGCAAGCTTTGCGGCAAAAGGGCTTGCCCATCGTCCTTGGGACGCTTCCTGGTTACCATGGGACATTGAAGTCGGCAAATACTTCGCGGGGATGAGCGCGGATCAGGTCAGGCGTCGCATTGGGGAACAACCAGTAGCGGACGCTCCCTCGGGGGAGAAGCCCATGATCAAGTCCTGCGAACTGTGCGGGGTGGCGGTCGAGGAGAGCAAGCTCAGAAGGATCCCTAACGATCGCATGCAGGAGTTCGACAAGAGCTTTCCGGTTTCTCTCGCGGACGCTTTTCCCAGTTTCTCCCCCAAGTCGTACTACGCAGGGGACTACGATGTCTGCCCTACGTGTTACCAGCACATTTGCGGCGCGTCGGGGACCGGGGAGAACTGCGACGCTGGACGACCTTCAGGAATGTCACCCTGGCGGTTGCAGCAGGCGCGGAACAGACGCGCGAGCAAATGCGCCGTGAAGGTTTCGGCGTGCCGGTACAGGGGCGGGATCAGGCGACTGCCCGCCGACCGTCGTTTCGGCAAGGCCGCCAAGATCCGGGCCCCGGCTGCCTCCCGTGTTCCCTCGATCACAGCGACGTCGTCCAGTCGATCTCGTCCCCGGCTCCATCAAAAACGCGGACCGGCGATGACATGCAGGAACTGTGTGGGCGCATCGCTCGCGTTTCTCCTGCTGGGCGGTTTGTGCGGCGGACTGGTCGGCGCGACGCAGTTCGCTATCGAGCATTTTCTCGGTTGGACGACGGGGATGCGCTTCCTGATGTCGGTCAGCGGCGCGACCTTGCTCGGGGCCATGATCGGCGCCATGGTGGGTAGCTTGCTCGTCAACGCCGCTGATCTCAATGTTCAGGCGCATGACGCCGGCAACCATCCGTTTTTTGGGGGCTTTTTGGGCGGCATGCTCGGGGCCCTGCTCGGTGGCCTGGCCGGTTTGTTTGGCTGGACCCATGCAATACTCGACCCTGCCCACGGCTTCCATCTCCCCTCCCTGCTCGCACATCTCGGCGTGCGTTGGCCGAGGTTCTGGGAGCGGGTCGGCGCTGCGGCATCCGTGCTGGTCGTTCTCGCGGTGATCTTGCTGCTCGCCATCATCGCTCGTTTGGCTTGGGGCGGGATCGACTCCAGAACGTGGCGGGTCTTGCGCACTCTTGTGGTCTTCGCCCCACTTGCCTGGGGTGGCTATCGGCTTCTCTGCGTATTGCCGTTTCCCGCGGGTGGGTTCGACCTGACGACGCCTGGTGGACGTTGGAGCATGCCGGGGAGACATCGTTTCCCTTGAGTTCAGCAAGGACGGGACCATGCTGCTCGTGAGCTGGCGCCGATGGCGTCGCCGGGCCCCGGGACGTTCCGCGCCCGCAAGGTGATCGGCCGCCCTATCGTCGGGGGGTTGTTCCCGCGCCGCCTTTTGCGGCGGTGGCGCGCCACAAGTTGTGACGGTGAACGAAAGGCCTTGACGGTCTGGAACTCGCGGATGTGATGAACGCCTTCGACACCGTGGTCGTGAGGAAGAAGCTTGACGGCGGACATCTGCTGAGTCAGCTCTTCCGGCGAGCGGAAATCAATGCGGTCCTCGGCACGCGCGGCCGAGCGTGAGCGGAGACGGTCAACGCGCTGCATCGTGTGCGTAGAGAGGGGGCGGCTTCTCTGTGATCTGCCGCGAGGTCATCATCGCCGGTGGCTTCGCGACACCGCTGGGAGGTGACGGTGAAGTCACCTCCGCACTGATACATCCGGAGGGGGCTGGATGTTCACGGGGCACGCCAAAGGCGCGTCATGCAGAACGTCATCTACGGATCCGGCCCCAAGATATCCCTCCGAGAGGAGCAGCCTCCCCGTGGGCAACTGGTTCCTCCCGTCGAAGGTGTCGCAGCTGGCGATAAGCCGAGACGGCAGCGACTCGCCGCCGCAATTGAGGGAAGCAAAGTGCAAGGGTCTGCAACGCGGAGCAGAATCTTGGGGGCGCCGAGCAGTGGCTCGGAAGCCACGGAGCATCCTATCCGGTGACGCAGATGGCCTTCAGCCCGGACGGCACACTACTCCTCACGTCCTGCTGCGAAGATAAAGGACTGCACCCGGAAACGGAAATGTCTATGGGACGTAGCGCAGGAACGCAGATCGGCGAGTCGATCCGCCGGAATCAACCGAGACCTTGTCCTTTTCGCCCGACGCTAAGACGTTTGCTTGACTTGACCTTTCGGGACTCGTCAAGGTCTGGCGAACGCCGGACACGCGGATCGGGAAATGAAGCCTCGGCCGCGCCGCCGGCTGAAGACTCCACCGCGTTCGTCACGGCCTAACTTCGTTCATGGATCGCAACTCCTCATGGAACTCGTGAAGAGTCGCAGGCGTCGAAGGTGTGCGGTTTTTTAACAGTGATCCCTTTTGGCCAGTGACAGAACGACACAAACACGAAGCGGCGGACCGGCGGCCTTTCTACTCGCCGCGCGCAACTCTTGAAAAAGGATTGCCTTAGAGAAATCTGCCGCCACTAGCGTTCCACGGCGCCACGTTCGCTATGATAATGGATACAGAGTTCGTGACTGCTGCCCGCCTTGCATTCATTCCCGACCTCACGCCCGCTTCGCGTTAACGCCTACTGAACCAGGCTGCCGCCTTCCCCGGGAGTCTCCCCAGTTCCAGGAGAGGCCCACGCCTTCACCGTATTGTCCCGCCGCGTCTCCGGGCCGGCAGGCAGGAGGCTCGCCCACCTCCTGACCTGCCCCGATATTCCAGCGCCGGCACGATGGCCCCGGTTGCATTGACATAGCCCCGGTACGCCCCCGGGCCGGCAGGCAGGAGGCTCGCCCACCTCCTGACCTGCCCCGATATTCAATACCCCTAACATCGTTTGACTTCCACGGTCCACCTCCCAAAATCAAAGGCGTCCCTTCTCCCCGAGGCGCCGACCATGATGCGTTCCCTCCTCCTCTCCGTCCTCTTCGCTTTCCCCGCGACCGCTCAGGAAAAAGACTGGGCGGAGGTCCCGCTCAAGGAACTCGGCATCGAGCCCTTCAAGGCGAAGAAGGACGAGAAGACCGGCTTCGTCGTCGGCGGCAAGAACGAGACGGCGCTCCTTCGCAAGCTGACGGAGATCAACGGCCGCTCGCTCGCGGATCTCGAAAAGGACATGCGCCCGGGCGCCTTCTCGACGAAGGGCTTTCTCGGCGCCAAGGAGAAGTTGCTCGACATCCTGGCCGAGGACAACGAGGTTGTCCTGGGCAAGCTGGGGCAGACGCATCAGGACCTGGCGCGCCATCTCCAGATCCTCGGCGCGGTTGCGCAAAAGAAGAAGAGCGAGACGATCGTGTACCGGGGCCGCAAGCTCGCGTTGCAGGTCGTCGTCTTCCGCGGCTTCGCCCAGTCGCCGTTCCTGGACGGGACGAAGACCAACATGGAGGTGACGGCGACGAACGAGGCGAGCAAGAAGAAGCTGACCTACAGTCTGCTGATACCGCCCATGGTGGAGCGGTACGGTTTCTACGAAGGACATGGCACGCCGTATCGCGTGGAGCCGGCACGGATCGTGGAGGTGTTGGAGTTGAAGTAACGGACGGCGGCAAGGCGAGCCTTAAACAAGGGACCATCCCGAGTGGGACAGTCCCTTTTACGCTGAAGCCCGCCGCTACTCGACCTTGGGCAGAATGTCCGGCTCGACCTGAAACGCGTCTGCCATTTTGTTGAACTGGTTGTAGAGACCGATCACGGCCAGCACTTCGCCCAGCCCTTCCTGATCGAGGCCAAGCTTGAGAGCGGCGGCGGTGTGCGAGTTGATGCAATAGCGGCACGAGTTGGTGACGGAGACGGCGAGGGCGACGATCTCCTTGATCAGCAGGCTGACCTTGCCGTCGCGCATGATCGACTTGCCGAGGCCCCAGGCGCGTTCGAGGTTGTCCGGGTGAGCGGCGAGGGCGCGCCAGAAGTTGGGAACGAAGTCGATCTTCTTGGTCGCCTTGATGTCGTCAAAGACGGCACGGACGCGCGGGCTGGCGCTCTTGTCGTCGACTAATTTCACGGTCGGCATGGCTACTCCTCCGCTCGATGGAAAATGAGATGCTTTCCGGGGAAAGACGCCCCATGCCGTCAGGTTATCGGCAGGGCGGTCGTCGACAAGCGCAAGCAGGGTCGGCAAGACTGGTGCGGAAATGGCTCAAGGATCGAGCGGCAGCCAATCGCTGATGTCGAAACGGGCGTGCGGGCTCGTGGTCGGCGAAGAGCGAGGCTCTCGTAAGCAACGAGCAGTTCTTCGGCGTCTCGTGCAGGTCGGCGGCCGTCAAACTACCCTGCTCGCGGCAGAACATCAAATCGGCCTGCCCCGCCACGCCGCCTGCTTGATGTCCGGGAATGACAGGGCGACCTCGTCGCTCAGGTTCTTGCCCGCGACGCTCCCCGGTGACAGCAGGAACACGTGATGCTCCACGCTGACCTTCCCCTTCAAGAGAAGCTGAGACCGCTCCAGATAGTTCTTCACCTGCTCCGGCAAGCCGTGGCCGTTCACCGCCGTCATCTCCGCGGCTCAGGATCTCCGCGACATCCATCACGGGCAGATGCTGGCCCAGCAGGAAGCGTTTCGCTGCGAGCGGCAGCGCGATCTGCCGCGACAGGTCGGCGTTCCCCGTGCAGGCGGCGTGCAACCCTCCATCGGCCGCAGCACCCGCTCGCCAGATCTCCGAGTCGGCTCCGGCCCATTGTTCGGGCCGGAAGCTTGCAGGAAGCGCGCCGCCAGCAGGTCCTGCTCTGTTCGGGGAGGACGACGCAGGCCGTCGGCGACTGGCGGATCGCTTCCCAGAACGCGTCGGTGGAGGGCGCCGGCGAGCGCGTCAGCGTGTGGTCGGCCCCGGGCCGCGTCGCGGTCGTGTCCTCGTCGTCATCCGCGCTGCTCCAGGTCTTCCTGGAGGTGCCGCAAGCAGCTGGCGGCGAAGCCGAGGTCGACCGCGGCATCGGCGGAAACTGCCGGAAAGCAGAGCATAGAAGTGCTTCACGGCCGCCCGCACCTCTTCCGTCAGTCGCTGCCGGGCGAAGTGCGATAGCTGCTCGACGAAAAAGCGGAGCTGACGGCCGCGTGAGCGGCCGCCGAAGAGCCGGAAGCCGCCTCCCGAGGACAGATCGTTGAGCGCCTGCTCGACGCCGCTCAAGGCTTGCGCCGACTTGGCCGCGAGCTGCGCGATCGCCTGTCCCTGGGCATGCGCCATCTGCATGGAGAACGAGTGCAACTGCTGCAGCGCCGCTTCCGACGCCGCCAGACGCGCCCCCGGCAGCTCCAGAAGCCCGAACAGCTCCTTGGCCAGTTTCTTGTCCCAGTGCTCGGCGGCCTTCTGCGCCCCGGTGGCAAGCGCTTCGTCAAGCGCGTCTTGCGCTTCATTCCTGGAGGTGCTGCTCGCCGTCGCCGCCGACCCAGTCCCGGATGCAGTTGAACGCCTGCCGCGCTTCCAGTTGACCGGGTCCTCCTGGGCCACGGCTTGCACCATGCATTTCGCGCAGGCGTCGAGGGCGAGCAACCCGCTGGGCGTGGCCGCGCGCCGTCGCCGGCGCCCGCCGAGCGCTGGGCGGCGAGGCCGAGGAAGCGCCGGCGTGCAGGGCCGCGCGCCAGGCGTCGAACAACTGGACGACAGCGGTGCCGCGCATCCTCGGTCGAGGTCCTCGGCTCCGCTCCGACAGCCACGAAATCGATCAGGCGCCCGGCAGGTGTGCCGCGCCGCCAGCCGCAGCAGGAGGCCGCGCCGAGGCCACACCGCGAACGTGCCGAAGCTCCGCAGCGGCGCCTCCAGCACGCCCGCCTGCGGCGGCCGCTGAACTCCGTCTGATGCCGCAGCGCGCCAGGCGCAGGCCGCGCGGCGTGGTCAGCTCGTGGAACAGGTAGTTGCCCAGGTGGGACAGCGTGGCGTCGACCGCCTCCGGCGAGCAGTTGCGCTGCGTCCGGCGTAGGCCGAGCTGTACGGGTCCCCTGATCGACGATGCGCTTGCCCGTCCGCCCCGTACTGGGCCGCGAAGGCGATGGTCGGGTCGCTGTAGTGATTGATCTCGGTCAGCGTGGCGTAGATGTTCGCCAGCTCGGCCTTCGGCGTCGCCGGGTCGTGGGGCGCACCGCACAGGAGAACAGATTCATCATCGCGTCCAGGTGCCGCTGTTGCGCCAGGAGGCGCCGCGTAGCCCAGGTCCGCCAGCAAACCGCTCGCGCCCCCGCCGCGGCCAGCACGTAGATGCGCGGGGTGTTGTCGCGCGCCCAGACCGGTCCGGCTCACCGATTGATAAATAGCGTCCGGATTGGTGATCTCCTGGATCATAGCGGATCCGCGCGAGCAATCGCTGCTGGTTGTCCGTGAACGCCAGCCGCCCCAGCGCCCGCGACCCCTGCGTCTGCAGCAGGCGGCGACATCGCGTACAGCTTTCTTGCCGACGGCCGCCCCGAGGTGGTCGAGGTTCCGCTGCCGGTATTTTCCGACGGCTTGCAGCGGCAGGGATAGTATTCGCTCCGCGTCAGCGCCACGTCCGGCGGCTCCGCGCACCGCCCTTTCGCCGCGTCTGGATCACGTCCACATACAGGAACCGCAACAAAGGCAGCTTCCCCAGGCAGGTCGCCGAAACGATCCACGAACCGGCGACGCGGCGCTCCAGGGGCCTTGCGGCCGAAGACTTCCACTTGGCCGATGATCAACGTCGGCCGCAGCACGGTCTCGGGCGTGCAGGATCGTCATCATGTCGGAGATGACGTTCTCTTCGGGATCGATCACCCCCGGCAGCAGCTGCGGCGAGATCGACGACGCTCGACTGCCCCGGCTCATGGTCCTCGTGGATGTCCTCGTCTCGGCCTTGACCCGCCCCGAGCCCGCCCCGACCAGCGCTTCTCCCCCGGTAGCCTCCACGTCCACCCACGCCCGGCAGCCGCGCCGGTACAGCAGCGTCACGAACGCCATGCAATTCGGAAAGCGGCGGTTCGCGTCCTTCGCCAGCGCCCCGCTGCATGATCAGCCGCTCCGGCTCCAGCGGGCCTGCACGGTCGTCCTCCTGCCATGTGCTGCGTCGCCGAGCACCGCACGTTCTTGCCCGCGAAGGGCCGCTGTCCCGTCAGCAACTCCTGATAGACGATGGCCAGGCTGTATTGATCGCTATGCTGGCTGATCTTGCCGACGAAGGTTTCGGCGCCGCATAGAGGCGTCCGCCCCCCATCAGGCCGGAGCTGCTCTGCCGCTCCAGGTGCTTGACCAGCCCGAAGTCCGCCACCTTCACGCGATTGCTGATCGAAACAGGTTCTTCGGCTTGACGTCGAGGTGCTGGAGGTTGTGTTTCTCGTTCATGTGGTCGAGCACTCCGCGGCGTCGGCCATGAAGCGCAGCAACTGGTCGCGCGCGGCACGCCGATCAGCCGGCAACGACGCACTCCTGATACACGTCGTGGAGCGTCCGCTCGGCCAGCTCCATGACGATGACCAGCTCCCCCTCGACGACCTCGATGCGGTCGAGGGAGCAGACGAAGGGATGGCGCACTTCCTTGATACGCTGCAGCACGCCCTCCTGCTCCGCGCGGACGCTGTCGACGTCCAGCGGGTGGGAAGTTGCCGTAGACGAACCCGGTGGCCTTGTGGATGCCGCCCGGGGCCTCGCATTTCCAGACTTCGCCGAAGCCGCCGCTGCCCAGCGGCTGCAGGAGGCGATAGCCCGGAATCGGCTCGGCGTTGGGCTCCCGAATCCAACTCATGTCTTGATCCTAAGACGAGTCGTGGCGCGAAAAAGGGCGCAGCGCGGGCGCAAAGGGGCGACGCGAGGGGCCGCGGATTATCCCCGTCCCCGGCAACCTGATGCGAAGCCAAACAACCATAGTTCGCTCCCGGCAAGTTGTCCAATGCCGCCGCGCGCTTGTGAAGAATCGGCGCCAAGCCTGCGGGCGAGTCTTCGAGCCCGCGGGGTGAAGATGCGACGCCCCGGATGGGAATTCCATGCGCCGACAGTGTAGCCCGCTCCGGCGTGGTGTGGTAGAAAGGGGAGGGACGACCCGTTTGGGAGCCGCCGCCGCATGGGCATCTACGACCGCGACTATTACCGCAAGGAGGGACCGAGCTATCTCGACCGGCTCGTGCCTTCGGGGGCGGTCTGCAAATGGCTGATCATCGTCAACGTCGTCGTTTACTTCGCCCAGTTGATCGGCCAGAGTCAGGGTTCCTACTTCATCGTCGATTGGTTTTCGCTGCGCGTGGCGGACGTGATGGAGGGGCAGGTCTGGCGCCTGTTGACCTACGCCTTCCTTCATGGCAGCTTCAGCCATGTCTTCTGGAACATGCTCTTCCTCTGGTGGTTCGGCAGCGACCTGGAGGAGATCTACGGCTGGCGTGAGTTCCTCTGCTTCTACCTGCTCAGCGCCATCGTGGGCGGACTGGGCTACATGGTCCACGTCGCCATCCAGCCGGATTTCTTCTGGGCGCCGAATGTCCGCCAGTTCATTCCCGCCATCGGTGCGTCCGGCGCCGTCACCGCGCTCCTGTTGCTCTGTGCGTTCCATTTCCCGACGCGGCAGATCCTGGTCATGCTGATGATCCCGGTCCCGATCTGGCTGTTCGTCATTTTTCAGGTCCTCCAGGATGTCGCCGGCCTGTTCGAGCCGGCGAACCCCGTCGCGGTTTCGATCCATCTGGGCGGGGCCGCCTTCGCCGCCGCGTATTACAAGCTCGGCTGGCGCGTCACGAGCCTGTGGGACGATGTGCGCCGCTGGCTCAAGCGGCGGCGCCAGCCGAAGCTGCGCATCTATCGCCCCGACGAAGCCAAGCAGCCGGTGGCCGTCGGCGCGCCGGACAGCGGCGCCCTGGACGAGCACCTGGAAGCCAAGGTGGACGCGGTGCTGGAGAAAGTCGCGCGCACGGGCCAGGAGAGCTTGACGGAGCAGGAGCGCCTGATCCTGATCCGGGCCAGCGAAATCTACAAGAAGAAGCGGACGTGAGAATCTTCGTCCTGGGCAACGCGCTGAAGGAAGGGGTCACCGCCGAGGTCGAGCGGCGCCTCCCCTTCCTGCGCCGCCATGCCGACGTCCTCGCCGTCGATCTCCAGCAGCAGGCGAACCTGGCCGAATTGGACGGACCGGACCTCGCCCTCGTCTTCGGCGGCGACGGCGCCATCCTCCGCGCCGCCCGCCAGATGGGCTACCAGCAGATCCCCGTCCTCGGCGTCAACCTCGGCCGGCTCGGCTTCCTGGCCGACGTCTATCCTCAGGAGTTGGAGGAGCGCTTTCTCGACATCGTCCGCGGCGGCTATCGCGTGACCCGCCACATCATGTTCGAGTGCGTCATCGAGCTGGGCCACGAAGGCGGCTGGCGACCCGTCCATACCTCCCTCGGCCTCAACGAGATCGTCATCTACACCATTCCCCCCATGCACATGCTCGACCTGCACATCGAGGTCGACGACGTCGAGGCGGCCCATTTCAGCGGCGACGGCCTCATCATCAGCACTCCGATCGGGTCGACCGGACACAACCTCTCGGCGGGCGGGCCGATCCTGAACCAGGAACTGCCCGCCTTCGTCCTCACGCCCATTTGCCCGCACGCCCTGACCTATCGCCCCGTGGTGGACGCGGCGGAGCGGGTCTATACCATTCGCATAGGCCGCCAGTGCGAGCAGGCCGTCCTCATTGTCGACGGGCAGGAGGACCAGATCTTGCAGTGCGGCGAGCGCGTGCGGCTGCGGCGAGCGCCGGTCGATTTTCATCTGGCGCGCGTGCCGAACCGGGGCTATTACCAGACGTTGCGCGACAAGCTCCGCTGGGGCACGCCTCCGAACTACCGCGGCGAGCCGCATCCTATCCCTTGATACGACCGGGGGGCGCCGAAGCGGTCGTAGGGCGCCTGAAAGGCGCCGGCCCCGGCGGGAAACAGGGCCACGGGCGCAAACCTCGGGACGCCGGAAAAGAGAGTGCGAACCCTGAAACCGCCGCGAGCGTAGTGGCAGAGACTCGACAAGATGATCGCCAAGCTCGTCCACTACTCCGGTCACGTGCAAGGGGTCGGTTTTCGCTATACCGCCCAGCGCATCGCCTCCGGTTTCGTCGTCCATGGCTATGTGCGCAACCTGCCCGGCGGCGACGTCGAGTTGTGGGCCGAGGGAGACGCGGGAGAGGTCGAGCGGTTCCTGGACGCGCTGGCCCGGCAAATGGCCGAGCACATCGCCGGAAAACGGGTGCAGGAACAAACGCCGCGCGCTTTGACGGAGTTCACGATTCGTCCCTGATTGCCACGTTCCGAAACAGCCTGAAAGCCCGGATTGCCGCAACGATGAGCGAAAACACCATCAGCCTGTTCCTGGTTTGCAGCCTGATCACGGCCCTTCTGGCCGCGAGCATCCTCCCGTTGCTCGCCGCCTCCCACGGCCTGCGGCCGCTGTTTCGCACGCGGCGCTTCTGGCTCATCATCCTCGGGATCGTCATCGGCGGGGGCGTGATCGGGGCGGTGCTGCTCGAGGCCAACCCCTATCCCGGCTGGCTCTCGAACTGGGGACGGATCGCCATGTCCTTCGTGCACCTGTTCTGCGGCCTGGCGCTGCTGGTCGGCATCCTGGCGCTGCTCCTCCGGCTCTGGCCCAAGGGGGGCGCCGTCGCCCTGGCCGCGTTCCAAGAGGGCGTGCGGCAGCCGATGTTCTGGTTCATCTGGGGTTTCGCCTTCCTGCTCATCAGCGTCTCCCCCTTCATCCCTTATTTCACCTTCGGCGAAGACCTGAAGATGGTGAAGCAGATCTGCTTCGCCCTCACCATGCTCGCGCCGGCCGCCTTCGGCGTCATCGCCGCCAGCATCTCCGTCAGCGAGGAGATCGAAGGGCGAACCGCCGTCACGCTCATGAGCAAGCCGATCTCGCGGCGCCAGTTCCTGCTGGGCAAATACGCCGGCATCCTCCTCGCCGCCCTCACCATGACCATCACCCTCGGCTGGTGGCTCGTCTGGATCGTCCTCTACAAGCGAACCACCGAATCCGCCCTCCCCGGCTCCGTCGGCATCCGGCCCGACCCCACCTGGGCTCTCGACCTCGCCAATCAGTTCTTCGGCCGCTCCTTCGAGGGGACGCTGGCCCCGACCAACGCCTCCTACTTCGCCCGCGGCATGTTCTACTGGCTGGCCGACGCCGGCGAGGCGCTGCCCAGCCTGGTCATCGGCTTCTGCCTGGTCATGGTCCTGGTCGCCATCGCCGTCGCCCTCGGCACGCGCTTGCCGATGGTCGTCAACATCCCCGTCTGCATCATCATCTTCTTCCTCGGTAATCTCGCTCCCATCCTCCGCGAAGTCACCGCCGACGGCCTGCGCCTGATCTCCTTCGTCGCCGGCCTGTTCCAGACCATCCTCCCCGGCCTGGACCTCTTCGACGTCGGCTCCGCCAACGTGCGCGACATCTCCCTCCCGGCGTTCGACTACGCCGTCTACACCGTCAACGCCTTCCTCTATGCCGTGGTCTACAGCGCCATCGCGCTGCTCTTCGGCCTCATCCTCTTCGAGGACCGCGACGTGGCATGACGCTGATCTCCGAGATCGCCCTCTGGGCTCTGGCGATCTGCTGGTTCGTCGGCTTCTGGACGACCGTGGTTCTCCTCATGCGGAGGAGCGAACGACGGGAAATCGCCCGGCGTCAAGCGCTCGCCGAAGCGAGATCATCAATTGGCCCCGATCTTTTCTTGGATCACTTTCGTCGCCGCGACGTCGATGAACGGATCGTCGTGACGGTCTACGGCTACTTCCGGAAGTGGATGGGCATGGCCAAGTTTCCCGTCATTCCCGAGGACGATATCGAGGAGATCCACAGGATCGACCCGGAAGATCTTTCGGACAATGTGCTTCGTTGGTTGGCGTGCTGGAGCCTTCGATTACCGACGCAAGGAGAACTCCAAGCTCAAAAACCTGTAAAAACGATCGAGGATCTCGTCTTGTACTTGGCCACCCTCCGGAAAGCTACGCCGAAAGCTCGCAGGACTCCGAAGAGGTCCGCGCTTTGATCTGTTGGCCGGACTGGCGCCCGCCGTCCGTCGTGTCTTCAATCAGGGTTTCCAATCAGCACGAATGCCGCCCAGTAGTACGGGTGGGCGTACGGCCGATCTTCCATGGTTGGCGTGCTCGGCGTCTTGGGAGCGAGCAGGAGGGGGCCGGTCGCGTGCTTGCCGCGCGGGACGCCGTCCAAGAGATCGGCGGTGCGCTTGAGGGCGTCGGAACGCGTCAGGTAGCGGAGCCAGTTCTTGGCCTCGGCCAGGGCGGCCGCCTTGCCCAGCGGCGCCTTGAGGCCGTCGCGCTTGCCGAGGAGGTTCTGGTAGAAGCGGTCCATCAAGAGAGCGGTCGCCGTGTCGTCGACCTTCCAGAGGCTGAGGCAGACCGACCGGCTTCCCGCCAGGATCAGCGCCTGGGAGAAGCCGACATAGCCTTCGCCCCCTTCGAACTTCGCCGCCAGCGCTGTCTCGCAGGCCGACAGGGTGACGAGATCGGCGTTCAGCTTCCAGTCGCGCAGCACCTTCTCCGCGGTGAGGCGCCCATCGAAGACGGGCAGGCCGGCGTCGAGCTGCTTGCCGGGGTCGGGCAGCTTGTCGCGCGAGAGGATGACGGCGGAGCGCATGGGGAAGCGGTAGTCGATGGTCCCATGGGTGGCGAGGTGGATGTAGCGGAACTTCTCCAGTTCGCCCTTGCTCGCCACGTCGTGCAGCGCCTGCTCGCTGGCGTCGGATTCCATCAGTACCTTGCTATCCTTGCCGAAGAGCTTGGTCAGACGGTCGGCCTCGACGCGCGTGCCGGGCAGGGCCGCCCACTTGTCGTCACGCGAGCCGCGGGCGGCGAGCCAGTCGTCGGTCTTGCGCTTCTCGGCCAGAGCTATGGGCGCGGGTTCCTTGGCGAGAACGGCGCCGAGCTTGCCGGGCTGGACGTCGCGGGTGTTGGTGACGCCGTCGCGCCAGACGACGACCTCGACGCGCTTGTCTTTGTCATGGGCGGCAATGGCGGCGTCGAGATTGGCAACGGTCTTGAGATCGGCGCCTGCGTAACGAAGGAGGACGTCGCCGGAGACGAGACCGGCAAGCGCGGCGTTGGAGCCGGCCGGGACGTTGACAACGAGCAGACCGCCGGGCGGCAGCGGCGCCGGCGCGGTCGCCTTCCTGTCGCGCTCGAAGACGGGATCAGCGAGGGCGAGCAGACCCGCGGCCGGCCCCGCTTCCTTCTTGCGTAGGTAGGCGTACATCGTGCCGGAGGGGGCGTAGCTGACGGTGTAGCCTTCGGCGAACGCTTCGACCGGGATGCCGGCCAAGTATTCTGACGGCAGCACAACGAGGTGTTTGGCCGCAGGCAGATCGCCCGTGGCTGCGAGATGTTTGGCGAGCGGGCCCAGACGCTGCGCGGAGAGACGCTTCGCCAGCGAGCGCCAGTCGGCGGCCGGGTTGAGCAGCGCCGCGCGGAGTTCGCCGGGCAGTTTTGAATCGTCGGGAAGCCAACCGTCCTTAGCGCCAGTGCCGGAAAGGCGGACCACGATGGGATCGCCCTTGGCTCGCAACACGAAGGCGAGATGATCGCCATTGGGATCGGCCGCCTTGGGCGGCGCCTCGAGATCGAGCCAGCCGACAAGGGCGGTATCGGCGGGCAACGACGCTTGAATAGCCGAGAGCGCGAAGACCTCGCCGGCGATGGGGCCGTATTTCGCCTCCATTTCGCGCACATGGTCCGCGAGTTCACCCTGGACCTTGAGCTGGGCGGCGAGCAAATCCTCGCGACGCTTCTTGCGTTCGGCCTCAGGACCCTTGCCGGAAAAGGTCTCCGCGATGAGTTGCTCGAGTCGCGTGGCGTGAGCGATCAAACCCGCCCGTTTCGCTCGTTCCGTTGGCGAACACGTGGCGTTACTCGACGCGTCGTCCCAGACGCCCCGACCCAAGTCGGCCTCAAGAGCCGCCCACCCTTGTGCGGTTCGCCCGCTGCGGACAAGCAATGCTACGTACAACGGAGAAGGAGATTTGCTCGCGCCCAAGGCGCGTTCGAGACCGGAACGCGCGAAATGGCCGCGTACGACGAAAAAGGCCTGGGTGGCCAGCTGCGCGAACTTTTCCGCCTCCGCGTGCTTGCCCTGGGCGCTCAATGCAACTGCCAAGTCTTTGTAGCTTGTCGCGGTGTCCGGATGCGCCTCGCCCAGCACCTTGCGCAGAATGGTGGTTGCCTTGCGCAGACTCTCCTCAGCTTCCGCGTACTTGCCCTCGTCGTTGAGGTTAGATCCAATCCTGCCGTAAGTGGAAGCCGTGCGAGAGTGTTCCTCGCCGAGAACCTTGCAATAGATCGCCAACGCCTTGCGGTAGCCTTTGTCCGCCTCGGTGTACAGACCCAGTGAGTTTGCATTCGTCGCCAGGTTGGCGTAGCTCTCGGCCGTGTCCGAGTGTTCCTCGCCAAAAACTCTGCGCCGGATGGTCAGCGCCGCCCGCAAGCCCTTATCCGCCTCCGTGTACCTGCCCTGAGAGTGGAGATTAGACGCTACATCGCTGAAGCTCGTCGCCGTCTTCGGGTGATCATTGCCCAGCGTCTTACAGCGGATGCCAAGGGCTTTGCCGAACGCCTCCTCTGCCTCCACGTACCTGCCCTGAGCACGCAAGTTGGCCGCCATCCCGCCATAGGCCGTAGCCGTGTCTTCGTTGTCCTCACCCAGTAGCATGCGGATGATGCCAAGAGCTTTACGGAAGCCTTCGTCTGACTCCGCGTACTTCCCCTGAAAGTATAGGTTGACTGCCACGCCGATATAACTCTTGGCGGTGCCAAGTTCTCCATCGCCCAATGCCTTGCGCCGAATCATCAGAACTTTGCGAAATGCCTCATCAGCCTCGGCGTATCTTCCTTGATAGTGCAAGTTCCCCGCGATATCGTCGTAGCTCGTGGCAGTCGTCAGATGCTCCTCACCGAAGACTCTCTGCCGAATGATCAGTGCCTTGCGGTAGCCTGCCTCTGCTTCCGTGTACCTATCGAGTTTTTCCAGAGTGGCTGCCAGTAATCTGTGGGTTGTTGCCGTGTGAACATGCTCCTCGCCCAGAACTTTGCGGTAAGTCGCGAGCGCCCTGCGGTGGTTGCCTTCCGCCTCCTTGTACTTACCTTGGAAGTGCAGGTTGGTCGCTAGGCAGGCGTAAACTGTCGCCGTGTCCCGGTGCTCCTCCCCCAGGACTTTGCGGCAGATGGCTAGCGCCTTGCGGTGGCCGGCTTCTGCCTGCTCATACTTACCTTGACCATCCAGGTCTAACGCTACGTTGTTATGGCTTGCAGACGTGTCGACATGCTCGTCACCTAGAATCCTGCAGCGGATGTCCAATGCGCGGTAGTCTTTTTCCAATGCCTCGCCATACTTTAAAGTTGCACGTAGTTTCTCTGCCACTCGCGTCAGGTCTTTCGCTTCCAGAAGCAGCCGCTCTTCGACCGTCGGCGTCGCACTGCGGACAAGAAACACGAACGAACCCGGCTTGCGATCCAGGGCCGCGACGATCAGGCGATAGACATTCTCTGCTGGTGGCGTCCACTTCAGTCGTGAGTTGGTCCCTTCGCCACCGTCATCGTCGTAAGCGACAACCTTTCCAGGAGTGGCCTCGACGATCAGCAACGTGTCAAACTCCTTGCTCCGAAGGTCAAACAAATAACTCTGCCCCGCCTCCAGCCGCACCAGGAACACCTTGTGCGGCGCTCCCTTCAGCGCTGCCAGCGGCGGATCGGTCTTCTCGATCTTGCCTTCGATCTTCAACCCATCCTTCCCAACGACATGAATCTTCTCCTCACTCTCCGCCGCGCGGAGCAGGTACTTCCCCGTTCCCTTGTACGCCGTCACGATCAGCTTGTAATCGCCGTCCTTGGGCGCGAGGAAGAGCAGTCGGGCGTTCAGGGCGCCGCCCGAGTCGTCGTCCCGGCCCAGTTCCTTGCCGGCGGCGTCCTCGACGCGCAGGAACGGGTCGAGATCCTTGTCGACGGCGTCGAGCCGGATGTCGTAGAGCTGCCCGCCGCGCAGCTTGACGCTGTGGACCTGCCGCGGGTTCTTGGTCACCGGATCGCGCGGATCGTCCGCCTTGAGTTCCCCCTCGATGCGACGTGGCTTGTCGGGGGCCTTTTCGCCGGCGGAAGGAGAGCCGGTCAACGTGAACAGAGCGAGCAAAACGAACGGGATGCGTGTGCGCATGGGCGAGTGCCTCTCCAAAGATGTGTCAGCCTTGGACCCCGCCCGGCCGGCGAGATCCTGCGCATGGGGCCCGCCACCGTCACGCCAGGCCGGTCGAAACGCCACGGAGAGCGGAGCAACGGAGGGAGGTTGCGACGTTATCCGGAGCGTCGGATCCTCCGGGCATGGGCGAGTCTCCTGTAAACCCTCAAGAAAGCATAAACACCGTGAATCGTCACGCAAGCGAAAAGCCCTTGCGTGGTCCAGGACAGAACAGCGATGGTGTTTGAACGAGGCGCCGAGCTGGTTACGCAGGGCCCCGGCGATGGCGCCGCGTCGCTCCACCGACCCCTGGTTTGGACCATACAATACGCTGATGCGGAGGCCGTCTTGTGAAGGACGAGTCCACACCGCGGGGGCTACTGCTCGTCTACAGCGACGGCGGCTCGAATCTGCAAGTTCGTCTCAACGGCAAGACCGTCTGGTTGACGCAGGCCCAGATGCCGCGCGGCACGCTCTGTGGTGTCGCGCTGGGTCGGCCCGTTTCGTCGCGGGATGGTCGCGGAGGGGTCGCGGTCCTAGGCGTGGGGTGGTTGGCCGTAACGTGATGAGTCGTCGTCCTGTTGCGGCGGAATCGAGAAGTCAATGTCGGTTACGTCGCAGTGAGTGGGTGTCTGTGCGACGAGATGAGACGAAACGAGAGGAGATCGGGCGTTGGATGTAACCTATTCGCCGTTCTGTAGGTTGTGGCACAATCGTGATTGTCAATGTCGTTATTGCGTTTCAGTAACGGCGCCGTGATGAAATGCAAGAAACGAATGCGGCACGCCATGGATCCGAACATCAGGTGGGGCGGACCCGGCGGTGTGATCCTCATGAACGAGACATAACATGGCCAGCAAAGACGCCGCGCCGCAAGTCACCTTCTGGGGCGCCGCCGGCGTCGTCACCGGCTCGATGCACCTCGTTCAGGCCAACGGCCTGAACCTCCTTCTCGATTGCGGCCTCTACCAGGGCAGGCGCGCCGAAGCGTTCCAACGCAACCGGAACTTCCCGTTCCAGCCGAGCAACGTCCACGCCGTCCTTCTCAGCCACGCCCACATCGACCACTGCGGCAACCTGCCCAACCTGTTTCGCCACGGCTTCGGCGGGCCCATCTTCTGCACCCCCGCCACGCACGACCTCCTCGCCGTCATGCTCGCCGACTCGGCCAAGATCCAGGAAGAGGATGCCGCCTACCTGAACCGCCAGGCCGACCGGCAAGGCCCGCGCGTCGAGCCGCTCTACACCCGCCGCGACGCCGCCCGCGTCATGCGCCTCGCCCAGCCCGTCGGCTACGACCGAGTCTTCGAGCTCGGCAAGGGCCTCGCCTTCACGTTCGTGGACGCCGGCCATCTCCTCGGCTCCGCCATGGTCCACCTCACGATCGAGCGCGACGGCCGCGGACAGAGCCTCACCTTTACCGGCGACGTCGGCCGCAAGGGTTTGCCGATTCTGCGCGACCCGGCGCCGATCCCGCCCGCCGACCTCGTGATCTCGGAGAGCACCTACGGCGGCCGCATCCATCCGCCGGTCGACATCCTCGCCGACACCCTCGGCCAGGTCGTGGAGCGCACGGTCCGGCGCGGCGGCAAGGTGCTCGTCCCCGCCTTCAGCCTGGGCCGCACGCAAGCCGTGCTTTACTTCCTGCACCAGCTCTTCAGCGCCGGCCGGCTCAAGGATGTGCCCATCTTCGTGGACAGCCCGCTCGCCGCCTCCGCGACGGCCGTCTTCCAGGCGCACCCGGAGTGTTTCGACGAGGAGACGTCGTTGCTGCTCGGCGAGGCCCCGGACCTGTTCGGGGAGCGGCGCGTCCACTTCGTGCGCGACGTGGAGGAGAGCAAGCGCCTCAACGCCCTCAAGGATCCCTGTCTCATCATCGCCGCCAGCGGCATGTGCGAGTCGGGCCGCATCCAGCACCACCTCAAGCAGGGCATCGAGGACGAGCGCAATACCATCCTCATCATCGGCTACCAGGCGCCGGAGACGCTCGGCCGCCGCATCGTCGAGCGTCGTCCCGAGATCCGCATCCACGATCGCTACTGGAAACTGCGGGCCGAGGTCGTGGTTCTGAACGGCTTCTCCAGTCACGCGGATCGGAACGAGCTGCTGGAGTTGTTTGCCCCCTTGGCGAGCGGCAATCCGACCGTGCGCCTGGTGCACGGCGACCCGGATCAGTCGCAGGCGCTGGCCGAGGCGCTGCGGGGCGCGGGCTTCAAGGACGTGGCGATACCGGGTCGCGGCGATACGGTTGCGCTCCGCGCGCCGGCGTAGGGACTGCGCGCGTTCGCAGCGCGACGATCTTATCCTCGTCATCCCTCGCGCCCCGATCAATCGCCTCGAGCGCCGGCAGCAGGCCGCGGCCGTTCGCCATCTGAATCGCCAGTCCGGGCCGGGCGTTCGCTTCGAGCAGCATCGGGCCGCGCCGCGCGTCGATGACGATGTCGACGCCGACGTAACCGAGGCCGACGGCGCGGGCCACGTCGCGCGCGATGTCCAGCACGCGCGGCCAGTAGGGAACGCGGAAGTCGACGAGCGGAACGTCGGTGTCGGGATGGCGGGTGATGCGCTTGCCGGACTGGACGGCGCGATGCGTCAGCCCGGTCGCCAACTCGATGCCGACGCCGAGACCCCCCTGGTGCAGGTTGGCCCGGCCGCCGGAGGCGCGGGTCGGCAGCCGCAGCATCGCCATGGCCGGCTTGCCCCGGTAAACGATAACGCGGACGTCCGGGATGCCCTGGAAGGCGATCGATGCGAACGCGGGGTGGAGCCGCACCCGCTCTTGCACGAGCACGACGTCCGGCTGCTCGGCCAGGGAATACATGCCGGAGAGGATATCCGAGCAATGGCGCCGGAGCTGCTCGAACGGGCAACGGCGTACCGTCGTGCTTGAGGAAGGCGTCGCCGCGCCGGCCGGTGACGACGAGGATGCCTCGGCCCGCCGCTCCCTGCGCCGGTTTGAGGACGAAGTCCTCGCCGCTCGAGCAGACGGTCGAGACGGGCGCAGCGAGCCGTAATGCCGCAGCCGCGTAGATGGCGGGGGTCGGGCGCCGATGCGGCGGCACAGGTCGCGCATGCAGCTTGTCGTCGACGAGCGGGAAAAGCGCGCGGATTCTCCTTGAGGATGAGCCCGGCGTTGCGCCGGTTCATACCCAGAATGCCCATCTGCCGCATGCGCCGCCGTTTGAAAGATCCAGAGCATCCGTTCTCACTCTTGCGAAAAGGAGGGCTTTCGCGACGAAGGCGTCGGCGCCTCTCGTCGCAAGCCGCCATGGCCGGGCGCTACGCCGCTATCCCTGGCCCGCGAACGTGAACCTGATTCCGCCGCCCTGACCCTTCTGGCAATCGACGAGCAGGTGGTCGAGCCAGTCCATGTCACGCCGGTCGACGAGTATGTCCAGCTCGTCGTGCCGCAGCAGCCGGTCATAGTCGGGCTCGTAGCGACGGTCGAGCTCGAGGCTGTAGGACGCGGGCTCGCCGCGGTAGCCGGGCCGGACGAGGATGCGCACGTACCAGGGCTCGGCCAGTTGCTCCCGCTCCGCCATGTTGAAGATGGCGTCGACGGCCCGCGGCGTGAGGGCGATGTACTCGGCGTCCGGGAACCGCTCCAGCACGCTTTGCGAGGCGTCGAGCCATTGCGAGACCAGGGCGTCCGGCCAGTACGGGTGCGGCACGATCAGCACCGCCGCGGTCGTGTAATGGGTCAAGACCGGGACCAGCGTTCCACACAGGAAGCGCGTCGGCAGGTGCTCGCGGAAGACCATGATGCTCGCGGACATCATCGGGTAACCGCGTGCCAGCGCCGCCGGGACCTTGATGCCCATGAAGCGGTCGCGCTCGTTCTTGAGCATGAGGCCGTATTGCCGCTCGTCCCACTCCTTGCCCGGCTGCTTCCGGAGCTGGAACAGCGCCTGTGCCGTCTCCGTCAAGAGTTCGGGCCGCTCATCGACGTCCGCGTGCTCGCAATAAATGGCGACCGCGGGCGAATCATCCCCTCCCGGCTGGTACAGCAGGCTGTTGGCTTGCACGATCGCGCCCCAGGCCACCTTGCCCTCGCGCATCAACAGCTCCTGCTTGAGGAAGACCTCGAAGAGCGGGTCTTCCTTCGGGAAACCGGGCGGCATCGAAACCCGATTGTACGATCGTTTCCCCGGGCCGAATGGACGCGGCGTCGGACCGAGCCGGGCACGGACTTCAGCGAGAAGGCTGGCCATGAGCACTACTCCATGACGAGCGCTTGGCAACGAAAAAAAAGCCGCCCCTCAGGGCAGCGCCAGGAGAATAACGCGCACGTATCGTCACTTCGGAACGAAAAGCCCGCGCAGCTCCGTCCGGACCAGACGCTCGGCCAAAGCCGCCGACGCCCGCTGCGCCCCGTGCTCCAGAAGATGGAACGAATCGTGAAATTCATCCTCGTCGCACAGGTCCCACAGATCGACCACCGGCGTTTTCAGACACGCCGCCGCCCCCCGGAGGTCCTGCCGAAACCGCTCGATCCCGCCGGGCCGATACAGCGATCGGAACAGCGGTCCCTCCGGCAGCACGAGCAGCGCCGTAGGTATTTTCTCCTGACGGCAGCGTCCAAGCAACTCCAGCAATGCAGACGCGAGCGGGCTGCCGTCCCCCACGCAGCGCAGCGACGGCTCGTGGGCCGCGCGCGCCTCATCGAGAATATGACGTTTCTGAGCCGCGTTCAGACCGATCTCGGGGAAAGGTTTCCAGCCCGTCTCATCGCAATCGCTCCAGGTCTCGATGAGCCCCGCGGGCGAGAGCAACCCCGGGCAGGCGAGCGACAGGAACGACACGCGGTGCGCGAACGCCGGCTCCACGAAGCACTTCCACCAGTCGCGGCGATAGTCGACCGTCTTCGCGCCGCCATAGCGCTTGACCAGGCCGATGTCCCGCAAGGCGAGCGCCTCGGGAGGGAAGAGCCGGATGTCCGACGGGACCGTCTGCTCGTAAACGTGCCGCGGCTGCGCCTCGACGACAATCAGGTCCGGCCGTATCCCCCGCTCCAGCAAGCGATTCAGGTACACCAGGCACGTGAACGGCCCCGCCGCATAGGCGCCGAAATTGAACGCGCGCACCGGCCGGCCGAAGCGTCGCGACAACTCCGCGCCGATGTCGCGCCCATGCACGCCGAAGACCGTTTGCGACGAGCCGAGAAAAACGATGGTGAGCGCCTTCGGCTCCGCCGCAACACCTCGTTTCAACCGGTCAAGCTTTGCCTCGAACGTCGGATCGCGCCAGTCGGGCCGCCACAGCTCGATCACGGCGCGCAGCACGAGCTGCGCGGCGACAAAGCCGGCCAGGGCGGTGATGATCACAGCCCGCGCCCGCCGCGCGCTCCGGCTCGTTCTCGGCGACTCCTTCATCCGCAGTTCCCCGCATTGTCCTGGGCTCAACACGTAGCCGCAACCCACCGCGGGGTCAAGCGATGGTAGAGGCGAACCCCCGAAAAATCCCTTCTTGTTCAATTCGATTGAGGTTTGAACAAGAAGGGAATACCTATCCAAACAATTTGGTGTCAACACTTTCCGACTCAGATGGATCCCCTTCTCGTTCGTTTCGGCCTGCCCCCGGGCCGAATGGGCGCATGTCTTCCATTTTGCCCAGACTACCCCTCCATGTCCCTTGCCGAATCGAACCCGAATCGGTCTGGAACCTTCCGCTCTCATTTGTCATCATCGGGCCACCCGCCCGATAAAGGGCGCCTTGCCACGGATGGCCATGCCGACCACGCTCCTTGCCCCTGCTCCCGAGGCGAACACCGATCTTGCGCCCGCCGCTCCTCCTGGAGCGCCGCCACGCCGCTGGTTGCGCTGGGCCGTCCGTCTCACGCTGCTCTTGGCCGCCGCCTGGCTCGTCTGGAACGTCTACTACGTCTACTTCGGCTGCAACTTCCACGCGGTCGTCCCCGGCAAGATCTATCGCTGTGCCCAACCAGGTCGGACCGACCTCGAAGCCTGGACGAAACGGCACGGCATCCGCACCGTCTTCAATCTCCGCGGCGGAACCAAGGATCAGGACTGGTACCTCGAGGAGATGGCCGCCGTTCACGACCTCGGCCTCTCCGCCGAGGACTTCAGCTTCTCCGCCAAGCGGCTCCCTTCATCCGAAGAGATTCAACGACTGGTCGACGCGCTCGATCACGCCGAGCCCCCCATTCTGCTGCACTGCCGGCAAGGCGCGGACCGCACCGGCGTCGCCGCCGTCATCGCGCGTCTGCTCTACACCGACGACACGCTGCCCGAGGCGCTCCGCCACCTGAGCTGGCGTTACGGGCATCTCCCCGTCGCCGAGACGCGCCGCATGGACGCCTTCTTCGACCTCTACGCCGATTGGCTCAAGGCGACCGGCAAGGAGCACGCCCCGGCCACCTTCCGCGCCTGGGTCGCCGGCGAATACCGCGGCGGGTGGTGTCAAGAAGCGATCGAGGCGGTCGAGCCGCTCCAGGAAGTCTGCAAGGCCGGCGAGCCGCTCGGCTTCAAGGTCCGCGTACGGAACACGAGCAAGCGCCCCTGGCAGTTTCGCCCGTTCATGACGGCTGGCTATCATCTCGGCGTCGAGGTCTTGAAGCCGGACAACACACTGGCCAAGTTCGTGCGCGGCGGCCTGTTCGCGCGCGACCTCGGGCCGGGCGAAGCGGTTGAGTTGACGGTGACGGTTCCGCCGCTGGCGGAGCCGGGCGTCTACCGGGCGCGTTTCGACATGATCGAGGAGGGCCACCTCTGGTTCGCGCAAGCCGGCGGGCAGGGGCGAGAAGAGAGGATCGTCGTGCATGAGTAAGCTGTTGCGTCTGGGCGTCAGCGCCCTCCTGCTCGGCTGGATCGCCCTCAAGATGGACTGGGCCGCGGTCGGGCACGCCTTCGCCCATCTCGACATCTGGCCCTGGCTCCTGGGCGTCGCCATCCTCGTCGCCGCCCAGTGCGTCAGCGCCTGGCGCTGGTACTACTTCGCCCGCGAGCTGCGCTTCGAGCGCCCCATCTGGCAGCTCTCCTCCTTCTACTTCATCGGCATGTACTTTGGCCTCATGCTCCCCACCACCGTCGGCGGCGACGTCGTCCGCGCCTGGTACCTCGACGCCGGCTCCGGCCGCAAGCTCGCCGCCTTCGGCGCCGTCTTCCTCGACCGCTTGAACGGCGTCCTCGTCCTCATCAGCATCGCCTGCGTCGCCACCCTGCTCAGCCCCACCACACTACCGCCATGGGTAGTCTGGAGCGTCTTCGGTATCGCCGCCTGCGCCTTCGGCGGCCTTGCCATGCTCCCCTTTCTTGGCGCCTGGCGCGGCCCCGGCGCCGCCTCCATCCAGAAGCTGCGCCAGACCGTCGGCCTGCTCCGCTCGCCGCGCATCCTGCCTATCACCACGCTCCTCTCCTTCTGCGTGCAGACCTCCAGCATCGCCATTGTCTGGCTTATCGGCGAAGCGGTCGGTGTTGAAGTCCCTGGCTCCTTCTACTGGGTGCTCGTGCCGCTGATGTCGCTCTTGATGCTGCTGCCGGCCGTGAATGGCTGGGGCGTGCGCGAGACCGGCATGATCGCCCTGTTAGGCCCAATGGGCGTCTCCGACGGCGTCGCCCTCAGCATGGCTTTCCTCTGGTTCCTCAACGGCGCCGCCGTCAGCCTCCTGGGCGGCCTGGTCTATCTCTTTGGTCATTTCCCCAAACCCGAAGCCCCGGCCCAGGCGCCGGACGAGGACGAACATGGACCGGACCACCCTGGACCTGTCGATCGTCATCCCGATCAAGGACGAACGCGACAACTTGACCAGGCTGCATGACGCCGTCACCGGAGCCCTCGCCGCCGAAAAACTCGACTACGAGATCATCCTCGTCGACGACGGCAGCAGCGACGGCTCCTTCGACCTGATGCGCCAGATCGCCGCCCGCGATCCGCGCTTCAAGGTCGTCCGCCTCAAGCGCAACTTCGGCCAGTCCGCCGCGCTCCAGGCCGGCCTCGACGCCGCCTCCGGCGACGTCATCGCCACCATGGACGGCGATCTGCAGAACGACCCCGCCGACATCCCCATGCTCCTCGCCAAGCTCAACGAGGGCTACGACGGCGTCTTCGGCATCCGCGCCAAGCGCCAGGATCACCTCTTCATTCGCAAGATCCCGAGCAAGCTCGGCAACTGGGTCATCCGCAAGGTCACCGGCTCCACCATGCTCGACCTCGGCTGCACCCTGCGCGTCATGCGCAAGGACCTCGCCAAGTCCCTCACCCTCTATGGCGAGATGCACCGCTTCATCTCCGTCATGGCCCAGCAGGCCGGCTACCGCCTCATCCAGGTCCCCGTGCGGCACCATCCGCGCACCGCCGGCAAAACCAAGTACACCCTGAGCCGCACCTTCCGCGTCATGCTCGACCTCATCACCGTCAAGTTCCTCCACAGCTACGTCACCCGGCCGATGCACATCATGGGCCTCGCCGGCATCGCCTCGATCTTCTTCGGCTTCGTCTTTTTGATCATCACGGTCTTGATGAAGGTGTTCCAGGGCCAGTTCATGACCGGCAATCCCTTCCTCTTGCTGTCGACGATCCTGGTCGTCATCGGCGTGCAGTTCATCTCCCTCGGCCTGATCGGCGAATTGATGAGCCGGACTTACTTCGAGAGCCAGGGGAAACGGCCCTATACGGTCGGCGAACGCCTCAACATGGACGAGGATGAGCGCCAACGGCGGGCGGCGTGACCGCGCTTTGGAAAGCGGCGATTCATCGCCAGGGACGCTTGGATCTGTTGGGCGACCTGAGCCAGACGATCGACCACATAGCCGGAGCCCTGGGGAGTCGGCATCGTCAACCGTTTCCCCTCTCAAATTGCTCGAGGATCTCGTCCAAGGTGGGATTTTGCCCCCGACATGCCATGATCTCTTCCTTGGTAAAGGGGACATCCTCTTTCACGAGCTCCGCGACGAGGGCCTTGCGGAAATATTCCCGCTCTTCCGTCAGAGTCGCAACCTCGGCGCGAAGCCGGTCGCGCTCCTCGAATGCCACGCGGCAAAGCTCGCGCCAGCGCGCCAGCTCTTTTTCATCGAGCATGGGCGCAGGGGCCTGTTGAAAGCGTGCTTCGAACTCCGCGGAAACAATATCGCTTGCGATGGACATGGCGTTCTCCTCCACGGCCATGATAGCATGATCCGCGAAGAAAATCCGCGTGCCGGGACACCTCGTCGCGCGACGACCAGCTTCCCGGAGATTCTCGCTCGGGTGCGAGGTGGGCAAGCGGTCGTATGCGGTGCGCGAGCGCTTGAAGATGGACAGGCCGAGCGGCATGCGGCGCGACGGGTCACCCCATCGCGCCGTTGCTCATCAACCGTCAATAGGTCTGCAGGGTAACCACCTCACACTCCATTACCGCCACGTTGGACGTATGGCTCGCCGTGTCCTTGTCAAAGGGAGATTTGTTCAACATGAGGTGGAGAATGTAGTCGCCGTCGATCGCGGCGTCGATGGCGACGTGGTGGTCGGAATGGTCGTCGATGTGGAAAGCGAGCGTGTCGCTGCCGGCGCCTCCTTCCACGAGCGCGCTTCCCGACCTTCCGTCCTCAAAGTTGCCGATCTGCCCCGTGCTGCGTTCCCGCACGGTGAGGCTGGCGCCGACGAAATCGTCGCCGGCGTCGCCGCTCATCTCCAGGCCAAGATGGCCGTCAAGCTCGCCATCGTAGGCGAAGTGCATGATGTCGGCGCCGCCTCCGCCAAACATGGCGACGTTCAGGTGGCTCGTCGAGTCAATCAACAGCCCGCCGGTGTTGATGGTCGACCCGTCCGCGACGTGGTCGCCGTTTCGATTCGGCGCGAACTCCGTCCCATAGACGTTCATCACGTCGGCGCCCTCCCATGCCTGAACGGCGAGAAACACGTTGGCGCCGTTGCGGAGGTCACCACCAAACGCGGCGCTGAAATTGTTGTTCCCCTGGCCGAGATCGATAAAGACGGCTGAAGTGACTCCGTTGAGGTCTCCGGCCCTGTAGAGCACGACGTCGTCGCCGTTATGCGTGTAGACCCTCAGGCTCTTTCCCGCCGGCGCCGTGATGGTCGTCCCAGCGGTATCCGTAACGGTGTGACTGCCATCGGCCATGGCTCGAACCACGAGCGTGTCATTCCCCCAGTAATCCCCGTCGACGGTAACGCTCTGGGCGTCGGCATGGAACGTGATGGCAGGCACGAGCCGGTCTTCCAGAGCTTCTAGGCGCGGACTGAAAGTAGACCGCTTGGCCGGCGAATTTGTCGACCGGCGGGTCGACAGGTTGGTGAAGATCGAGCGCAACATGGAATCTCCTTCGTTCATTCGTTGGCTTCCCCACCAACTGACGGCTTATAGCGCCGCGGCCGAGGCTTGTGACAGCGCGGCCCGGAGATTCTCCTGGAACGCAACGCGCCTGGAGGCTCTCGCCCCGAAAAGTCATCGATGCCAGGCGGAGCCTGGGGTCAGCGCGTTCCCGGGCAGGTCCGCGAACGAGATGTTTCCCTTGCAAAATCGCCTATCCAGCCGGTATGGTAAGGGCACGGGATGTTCTGTTCCAGGAAAGGATTTCGAAAGGAAACGGTATGAGTACCGGCGGCGCAGGCTCCAGCATCGACTTCGATACCGCGCGCGGCAGGGACTGGCCGAGCGTCCGGCAGTTCAACGTCTTCCTCGAAAACCGCCTCGGCGCCCTGCTCGACCTGGTGCGACGCTTCGAGACCACCGACATCCGCATCATCTCGCTCACGGTCGTCGACTCCGCCGACTGCGCCATCATCCGCATGGTGCTGAGCGACCCCGAGCGCGCCCTGGAGATCTTCCAGCGCGCCAAGCTCCCCATCACCGAAAGCGACCTCCTCGTCGTCCAGCTTCCCGAAAGCGATCAGCCCCTCCTCGACATCTGCAAGGCCCTCCTGATGGCCGAGATCGACATCCATTACGCCTATCCCCTGCTCGTCGGCCCCCATGGCAAGGCGTCCCTGGCCCTGCACGTCGAGGACCACGAAGGCGCGGCGCAGACGCTGGACCGGATCGGCTTTGTCCTGCTCTCCGACAACGACTTCACCGCCGACGAAGACTGCACGTGAATGCCGCGGTAACAGAAAGAGGGCCCGGCGTCAAAGCCGGGCCCTCTTTCTTGATCGGGTCGTCTTTCGGGCGGGTCACTCCGGCGCCAGCACTCGCAGCGGAATCCGCATCTCGGACGTCTTGCCCTGCTTGTTGTCACGCGCCGAGATGAGCAGCGTGAATTGTCCAGGACGGTCGAGCGTCAATCCGAACTGAAGAGGCAGCGCCTTCTCCACGCTCTTGGGCGCGGTCTTGATGTGGTGGCTGTGCGTCTTGACCTTCAGCGGCTCCCCCTTGTCGTCGAGGATTTTCAAGGACACATCCAGGTCGCAATCGCCCGCCTTGTTCTGTTCGAAGCGGGTCACGGAGAAGCGCACCTGCAGCAGCTCGCCGACGGTTCCGACGGGAGCGCGCGGCGAGCCGAACTCGCCGAAGGTGCCGACGCGGAAGATGCCGAAGTCCGGCGCCAGCACCTTGCCCTTGCCGCTGAACGAGACCTTGCCGCCGCCGTTCTTGTCGGTGATGGTGACGCGCGCCGTGTACTCCCCCGGCTCGGCGTCGTTGGGCAGGTTCATGAGCGCGTGGCACGGAACCAGGTTGCCGCCGAAGAAATTCTGCACCAGGTGATTGCGCGGCCCCTGGGAGTAGATCACGTCCCCCTTCGGGTCGAGCACTTCCAGGAGCATGCTGAAGTCGGCCTGGCCTTCCTTGTTCAGCGCGAGGTTCCGCACGTTGAACGCGAAGTGGATCGTGTCCCCCGGCAGGCGCGGCGTCTTGTCACGCGTGGCGCCCATGTAGCCGAGCGTCGTGCGCACGTCCGTGATCTCCAGCTTGGCGTCTCCGCCGGCGGCGAAGGTCCACAACAGCAATGCGGGCAGGTGCGACATGGTGGTTCCTTGATGCTCAGGAATCAAGACAAAAGGCGATTCACCGTCCGAGCGCGAGTTTCACTTCTTGTACGGCGCGGTAGGCGGCGGCACGCTCGGCTGGGTGCTGACGCCCGCCGCGACCTGCGCCGACTGCGCGAACCCTGACATGGCGGTGAACAGTGACTGGTACGCCGCCTCGTCTCCGGGTCGGCACGGCGCGAACTGAAGTCCGGTCGTCGTCATGTAGTGGACCAGCTCAAGCACGTCGTTGCCGCGTGGCCGCATGCCTCCCCCCAGCGACTTGGCGATGCCCGGGTCCCCGAGGTGGGCCACTTCCTTCTGCAGCGCCTGCATGAACGCGCTCCCCTCGGCGAAGCGGCTCATGTTGATTTTCTCGGCGTCGAAGAGCTGGTCCAGCTCGTCGCGCAGCGCCTTGGCGTTCGTCTGGCATTCGGAGTAGGTCTTCGGATCGAGCCGGCCCTTCGTCATGATCGTCTTGACCGCCTGATCCAGGCTCGTTTGCAGCTTTTCCTGCTTCTTGGTCCCGTACAGCGCGATCGGCCAGGGAATATTGCTCACGTCGGACAGCATCGCCATGCCGGTCCCGCCCGGCGCTTTGACGTTGATGACCGCCAGCATCGTCGGGTCGATCGGCGTCGTCGGGCCGAAGATGCCCTGCCGCGCCATGCGGTCGATGTGGGGCATGACGATGTTGTGGGCCCGGCCGCTCGACACCTCGATCGCGGTCGGCTTGATGAGGACGCGCTGGAACAGCGCCATCTCGCTCGCCGCCACCTTCTCGGCATAGGTGGGCGTGTTCGCCTTCTCGTACGCCGCCTCGTCGAACGCCTTGCGCCGCGTGTCGATCTTCGCCTGCTCGGCTTGCTCGCGCTGGATCCGCGCCTGCTCCGACTGCACCATCACGTCCCCCTGGGCGCGGATGGAGTCGGCGGCGCCGTACAGCGTGCCGCCGACGCGGCCGGGGTAATAGCCGCCGCTGCCGGGATAGTAGCCCGGGGGATACTGCGCCTGCGCGGCGCTCGTCCAGATCACAACGGTCGACAAAGCCAGCGGCACGATTCTTCGCAACATCGTCGGTCTCTCAAACAGAACAGACACACTCCGTGTGCCGTACCTCTTGGATGGTAATCTCGCGCCACGTTCACGGGAACGTGACTACTTCTTCTCGCGTAAGTGCGGCGGCAATTCCCCGGCCGGGATCATTTCCCGCCAGCGCTGCACCGCCGCCTTACGCTCCGCCTCGGGGGCCGCGGCATCATACGGGATCGGTGTTTCCAGCGGCGCCAGCCGGACCAGGTGCCAGTGCGCCAGCTCGCGCGCCCCCAGGCGCGGATGGTCCAGGAGCCGGATCAGGATCTCGTAGGTTACCGGCTCCAGCTTCTGCTCCGCGGTGAATCCCAGCAACAACTCCAGGAACAGGCTCGCCTTCGCCGGCGTCGCCTTCTCGGCCCCGGTCAAGAGATGGAAAACCTGCTCCATCTGCTTCGACCCGCGCCCGACATAGTGACGCAGCACCAGACTCGCCGGCTGACGTACGTCCCGGTGTTTCGCGTCTTCCAGGCCGGCCAGCACGATGCCCGCTTCCCCCAGCGCCCCCGCCGCCGTCACGCCTGTCAGCCGGGCCACGTGCGAGTCGCTCGCGATCAGCCCCGCCAGCGCCTTTTTCTTGTCCGCCCCGTTCAGCTTGCCCGCCGCCGCCACGCACTCCTCGAACGCCGCCTGCTCCTTCTCCGTCATCGGCCGCACGAACTCGGGCAGCTTCTCCAGCCGGTTCACGGCCAGCTTGCGCTCGAGACTGTCCCACTGGAAGATGGCGTAGCCGGGCGGCGCTTTGAGGCCGTACCCTTCCCCCTCGGTCTTGAGGAACGCGGACCCGCGCGTCACCAGGCCGATGACCTGGGCACATGGCTCCTCGAGCTTGCCGCCGAACTCCTTGAGCACGCCCGGAGCGTACCGCGAATAGAGCTCGAAGCCCACCCGGCTTTCCGGCCGTAGCGTCACGTCCCACTGCTCGCCGCGCACGCGCACCCGCACCTTCGCGTCCCCGTCCTTGCGGCCATTGTCGAAAACGATGATCCCTTCCTCCAGCGTCACATCGAGATCGAGCCCCTTGCTCGCATGAAGGACCACGCCCGCTTCCAGCGCCGGCAGCGGCCCGCGTTGGCCGATGTCCGCCATCAACTTTACCGTGACCGCTCCGTCCGCGCCGCTCAGCTGCGCGCCGGGCAGCGCCACCACGGGTACGCCCAGCGGCGCCGCGTCGCCTTTGCTGAGTGCGCGCCAGCCGCCCGTTTCCTTGGCGAGGAGGGCGCCCTCGACCACGTCGCAGCGCACCTTCGTCTCGCCGGCGTCGGCGATGGCAGGAGAAAGAACGAGAAGCGTGGCGAACAAGCTGCTGCGCATGGTCGTTACCAGGGGGAAATGAATTGCTCAAGTTTTTTGTACAACAACTCGGAGAGGGTGTCTATGCTTCCCCGCTTTGGCGCGGGCCAAGAGCACTTGCCCGCGCCGTTTGCCCGCTTTGTCGACCGCGCGGCGCCGTTAAAACCGTTTCATCGTTCTCCGTTCAGCGGGTTTGGCTGACGCCTCGCACAGACCCATCTTTATTCTCGTAAGCCTGAACTCGCTTTGCGAGGTCAGTAGTCTTTGCCGCTGTTTCGCTTGGCCGCGCATGTGCGTGTCCACCACTTGCCTCAGCAGGCGCAACTTTCTTAAGGAGTTTACCCTTCCCGAACCGCGCCTCATCCTCCATAATCCAGGCAACAAACTCGCTGCCCTTTCCCAGCCGCCGGTTCCGCTATGCCTCCCGAGGCCTTCACCTGGGTCGACAAGCCGCTACTCGCCGCCATGGCCAAGCCGACCGAGGCCGAGGAGTATCAGTGGCTCCGCGCCCAGGGCATCCAGCTCCTCATCTCCTTGACGGAGTACCCGCCGCGGCGCGATTTCGTCAACGACGCGGGCCTCCTGCTGCTGCATGTCCCCATCCAGGACATGCACCCCCCCAGCCAGCGCCAGCTCGAAGTCTGCATGTCGTCGATCCAGAAGGCCCTCAACCAGAACATGGCCGTCGGCATCCACTGCGGCGCCGGCCTGGGCCGCACCGGCACCGTCCTCGCCTGCTACTTCGTCACCCAGGGCATGTCCGCCAAGAACGCCATCGCCCGCGTCCGCCGCCTCCGCCCCGGCTCCGTGGAGACCGACGAGCAGATCGAGGCCGTCGAGGAGTTCGCCCGCCAATGGAAGGGGGGAAATTCGACCGATTCTGAGGCGGCCGAGGAAAAGGAACCCTGATTGCCGGGGCTGACGAAATCAGTTTCACGCATCATGAGATGCGCAACGCCGCACACGTATCTTCGTAACTCGATTCCAGATCGAGCTCAACCGCCAAGTCCGCGGCTAGCCAGATCGGCAGCTTGGGCAGGCGCTGGCCGACCTGGAGTGGATAAGCCCACGCATCGACACGAGGTCTCTTCCCCGTTCTGCGGCCTCGGCATGTCGCAGCGTAGATCGATGAGGCGTCGCCGGCAAAGGCCGGGTCTCGACCACCGAACTCGGCAAGCAGGTCGGTATAGAGGTTGAAATGCCGGAGCGTCACGAGGTCGACAAGGGAGACACACACTCCCTGCTGCAGCAGCGCCGTGCACTTGGTTACCAGCGCCTTGCGATTCTCGGGCCGGTCCTTGTTCGCCGGGCTCACGATTTCGACGGCGGCAACGAGCCGGCGACCGCGGCCCTGATCGTAGATCTGCACCTCGTATTCGTATTGCTCCCCCAGGTCGGTCTCGATGGTGAGCGTCGGTTGAGGCGGCGACCATGTCGCCGTCGCGATCCCGTTGCCGTCCTGCTGTGGTCCCGGCCCGGAGCGTTTCGGCTCGTCATCCTCGTACGTCGACAGATCGAGATCGAAGTAGGAGCCGAGATGGACCCGCGGCTCCGCCGAAAAGTCGTTCGGTAGCACGTGTGCAAGATGCTGCACCATCGTCATCGGCCAGCCGCCATGAACGCCCTCCCAGGAGTAGCGGGAAGAAATCGGCGGCCGAAAGTGATCTCGCAACGGCATGACGGCCTCGCAGCAGGAACCGCGGCGCGTGACTTAGATCAGTATACCCGCTGCTCGCGATTGTCCCGTCGCGCTTGCGAGCCGGATGGCGCGTCGGCTACAATTCAACCATGACCTCCTGGAAATACCTGGCGCCGAAGCCGAAGTCGTCTTACAAGCAGCTCTTTGTCAAGGCTCGCTGGGTTGCGGCCCGCTCCTTGTACGGCCAACTGTTTGGCGAAGACGCGCGCACGCCCGAAGAAGTGGCGCGCGATTACGACTTGCCCTTGGAGGCGGTCTTGGAGGCCATTACCTACTGCCGGTCCGATCCCCCGGAAATCCGCGAGGACTGGGCGGACGAGGAAAAGTTGATTCGCCGCGGCATCTGTTAGGCAAGCTCAAAGTTAGTCACATTGGTCGTCGCATCGCACGAAACGCAGGTACCTTCGCATGCGAACGCGTCAAAGAAATCCTGGGCACGCGGCTCAAGCTCTGGCTCGTCCTCCATCAGGTCAAAGTGAGCAACGCAGAACCAGTAAGAAGACTTGCTCCTGCACTGTGGACATGGGAACTCTTCCTCGCCTGCGCCGCGAACGTTGGAGTCACCCCCGCCGCCATCGAGTTTGCTTATCTCCGCGTTGTACCCATGGAGTCCCGTGTCATCGACCCCAGTGGTCTTTCCGCAAGACACACATCGAAACCCTGCGACTGATAACCTGCCCCTTCGTACTCCGGACTGGAAATCTCCAGCGAATAGCCGAGTACGTAGCCCTTGTTTTCTCCACAAACGCACCTGGCCGACCAACTCGCCCAGTTATTCCACGGTCCCGTGTCTAATAAGGTCGTCCGAAAGCCACCGAGACAGGCGGGCGGCACAGTCTGGACCTGCCGAACCATTTTCTCAATCCACGGATGCACGGGCGCACCTCTTCTTTCTGGATCAGAAGGTTCGCGCCCGTTCCCTTGAGCGGTAGTGTGTCCAAGTCTTGGCGTCAGCACTGTCGCCGCTCATTTCTCCCACACCCGCCGCAGAAACTCCACATAGTTCCGCCAGAAGATCCCCTCGATGTCGACCTCCGAGTAGCCGCGCTTTCTCAGCAGCGCCGGGATCTTTTGCAAGTCGGCGATCGAGTTCATGTCCATCGGCATCTGTTCGGTGCCGTAGCCGCCGTCGAGGTCGGTGCCGATGCCGACGTGCCTGGCGTTGCCGGCGATCTGGCAGATGTGGTCGACGTGCTCGCAGATGCGCTCGATCTTAAGCTGGAAGTCGGCCGGCTTGCTCTTCAGGTGCCGCCAGCGCCGGGGACCACTGGGCGATGGCGTCGAAAGCCATGCCGAGGATGCCGTCGCGCTCGATCACCGCCTTGATCTGGTCGTCGGCGAACTGCTGGTTCCAGGGGCAGAGGGTGCGGCAATTCTGGTGGGGCTTGCCCAGAGGGGTCCGTCGTAGACGTCGAGGGCGTCCCAGAAGCATTCGTCGCAGAGATGAGAGTCACGTCGAGGATGATGCCGAGCGCTTCATCTCCTTGGAGCGCCTTTGCCTTCGGGGAGGGCTGCTCGCGTCGGTGCTGTGGGTGAAGCGGCCGGGGCCGTGCGGGCCCAGGGGCGCGCAGGCCGTCGGCGTAGCTTGCCCAGGTGCTTGAGCGCGACGATCGAGTCCGCGCTCGAGGCTGAGGATGTAGCCGATGGGGAGCCGTCGGGCTTCTTCGATTCGACCACGTGGTGCGTGCCGTCGTCCGGCACGCGCCTTGAGCCGCCAGAGCGAGAGGTGGTGTTGATCGAGCTGCTGGCGGTTGCGGATCTGCACCAGCTCGCCTTGCTCTTCCATGATGCGGTACCACGCCAGCTGCCCTTGCGTTTGCGCCCAGGCTTGCTCCGGCGAGTTCCAGCCGGGAAGGCGATGGAAGTAGGGGGAATAGCGGCCGATCTGGGTGGCGACGCACAGGCCGATGCGCCCCTTGCGCATCTCGGGGAGGCAGACCGTGTTGATGCCGCGGTCGACCTTGTCCTTCATGGTGAGTTCCCAGCGCCGGATCTTCTCGAGCGACCAGCGCAGGTCGCGGTTCCATTCGAGGGCGTTCATGCTGAGGTCGAGGTGGACGTCGAAGACGAAAATCGGCTCGGCCATCGAAAAAGCCCCCAAAAAAACTTGCCGGGAATAATTCGCCGGGTTTCTTATCTATTCCTTAGAAAAGTTTGCGGTCGCCGGCAGCCTTTTTAACCTTTGGTCTCGTCTTTGCAGTGACGCCATCGAACTCCTGGGATCCCGTCCGCGCCGAGCCTCCCCTCGGCGCGGCTTCTCCTTTTCTTGGAGGCTTGCGGCCATGAAGATCGCGTCTTGCTGCTGCGTGGTATGTGCCGTGGCGCTGTGGTTCACCGTCCTGGCGACGGCGAAGGAACCGGACGACGCCAAGAAGATTGAAACGGCCAAGAAAGTCCTGGGCGAGGCGAAAATCGACTTCGCCGAGGCGTTTGCCACGGCCCGCAAGAAGGTTGGCGAGGGCAAGCCGCTGATCGGGCGCGTCGAGATGATCAAGAAGAGCGCTCGTTTCGGCTTCTACTTCCTGCAAGGCGAGAAGGTCCAGGAGGTGGAGATCGACGCCAAGAGCGGCGCCGTCGTGAAGTTCGAGGAGAAGACCGAGGGGCTGAAGGCCAAAAAGTTCGCCGACGCCATCAAGTCGTCGGCTGGCGCCAAGGTGGGCTTCAAGAAAGGCATGGAGATCGGCGCCACAAAAGCCAAGGGTCAGCTGATCGAGGTCGAGTTCGAGCTGGACGGCGACAAGGCTTTCCTCGAGCTGGAGTACCTGGCAAGCGGAAAGATCACCCGCGTGCGCATCGACACGAAGGACCCGAGCTCGGTGACGGTGAAGTGACGGTCGCCGTCCGGCGGGGCTGATGCCGCCCCGCTCGTCTGAGGCTTTGGCCGGCGCTGGTGGAACAGGGCGCCGGCCGCGCCCGCCTCGGCGCTCTCGCGGCCGGGGCCGAGAACGCGCTGCTGACGCGTGAAGCGCGGCAGGCCTTGCGGCGCTTGACCGGCCCCTAGAACGACTGCCCCCGGCGTCCTCCCAGGTGTGCCGAAACCGACCGCGCCCTTCTCCCCTGTGTGTCTCATTGACGCATGTCTGAATCTTTTCGCTGGAAACAGCGCCGATTTCCCCGCTTTTTTCGGTATTCGGCGACTCGATTCGGTTCGGCGCCCTTCTTGCTATCAGTCAACGCCGACAAGCAGGGGTCGAGCCATGATGAAAAACCTTTGGGGCATTCTGAGTCGTTCTCCTCTGGGCTGCGCGCTGGCCGTGCTGGCGCTCTTCTGTCTCGGCACGGCGGGCGCCTTTCTTTGCCACCGGCCGGATCCCGACGTCGATCCGCACTCGGGCTATCGGCGCCTGTGTGCCGGCGAGTTTCACGCGCCGGTCGTCGAGGCCGGAGTCTGGATGGCCGTCGGACCGGTCGGCATGCAGGAGTTGATTTGTCGGAACGGCGTACGCGTTCCTCTTCGCCACGACGCCTTCCTCGTGCTCGAGCCAACCGATCTGCTGAGCTACGACGTGTCCGGGCTCGCGCGGGACGATTTCCCGTTCTACCAAAGCGGGCCGAATCATGAAGAGCTGATTCGCTGCCGCGACGGACGCCGCATCCCGGCTTTGCAACGCAGCGGCGGACCGTCCCTTTCCCAATGACGGACTCCGGACGGTCCTTTTTCTCGAGAGCGACACCCGTCACGGCCCCAACCGTTCCTTCTGACCGGCGAGAAACGCGATCAAATCCACGAACTCCTCCAGCGTCAGCCGCTGCGCCAGGCCTTCCGGCATGGTGCTGAGCGGGCCCGGCCGCATCGTTTCAATCTCGTCTTTCTTCACCTCATGCTTCTTGCCTTCCTGATCGCCAAGCGCAATCGTACGCTCGGTTTCGCTGATCTTGACCCCGCTGAGCACGCGGCCGTCCTTCAGCTCGACGATGTGCGTCTGGTAACTCGGGGCGATCGTGCGGCTCGGCTCCAGGACCGACTCGACGAGGTGGACGCGGGCGAAGCGGCCGCCGACGCCGCTCAGATCCGGGCCGATGCGCTCCCCCTCGGCGCCCAGGCGGTGGCAGCGCAGGCACAGCGATTTCTCGACATTGAAGAAGACCTTGCGGCCGTTGGCGGGATTGCCGGCTTTCGTCAGGGCGGCCTGGGCGAAGCGCTCGGTGTCGGCCTTCGCGCTCTTCCGGCGGAAGCGAAGCTGGAACGGTCCGGCCGGCGGCGCGATCTCGACCAGCACGCGATTCCGGCCTTTGGCCAGGATGGCGTCGAAGCGATCGGAGTCGGCCTGGAAAGGACGGACTTCGGCGCGGTGGTAGATCAGCTTTCCGTTGAGCCAGACGCGCAACGTGCCGGCGGCCCCGGCCAGGAATTGCACGCCGGCCGGTTCGGCGCTGATCAGATCGGCGGATGCGAGCCAGACGGCGCCCTCCGCCTTCGACATCCGCACAACGCGCAGATCGGGGCCGGCGGGGAAGAGCAAGGACCAGCCGGGGGGCGTGTCCGCCTCGGGGTTTGCGATGCGGGCCAGGTCGGCATCCTCGGTCTTGTTGAGCGGACCGGACACGGTCCAGCGCAGCAGTACCCCGCTGGTCGCGTGCAGCTCGGCAAGGGCCTCGTCCAGTGTTCCTCGGCGTCGGCGCCATATCCACCCGCCATCGCTCAGCATGGCCATGGGCATCGAGACGTCGACGCCCGGCTCGCCGTGCCGCTTGACAACCGCCTTCGCCTCCGACGGGCCGCTGCCGAACTCCTCGACGCAACGCAGGGCTGCCGATGCGCCTCCCGGTTCGACAGCCGCCTCCACGGCGAACTGCAGACGCGGGCCGCGCAGGCGCGCAATGCTCTGCTGCGGCCACGCGCTTGCACGTCCGCTCACGGGCCACGACCAGCAGCGGGTCGACCGCCGAGCCGCCGTCCCAGCTTGCCGAGCCGCCCGAGCCGCCGCGCGAACCTGCCCCTCCTTGTCGCTCAGGCGCTTGTGCAGAGCGCCCCCCGCCTCCGCCGGCGCCAGTTCGGCCAGGGCGTCGCAAGCCGCCGCGCGCACCGCGGGCGCGGCGCTCTCCAGTTTGGCCAGCAGGAACGGTTCTGACGCGAGCTTCCGCCGCTTGGCCAATTGCTTGATAGCCTCGGCGAGGAGCAAGTCCTCCTCGGAGGTCTCGGGCAAGGTCCAGGAGTTGTCGTTCGCTCTTGGCATCGAGGTCGCGTGCGAACAAGACCAGCGCGCTGAGTCGGTTACGCAGGGCGAACGTCTTGTCCCTGGCCATCGGGCCAAACAACGTCGCGCCAGCGTTCCTTTCACAAACGCGTCGACGGGCACGTGATCGCCGAGCCGCTTCGAGAATCACACCGACGATGTCGGGGTCGCGTTCCTTGTCGCACAAGCCGGGGCAATCAGGAAACTCGGCTCGGTGGCGACAGCTTCGCGTCGGCCAGCGCAGCAGCCCAACCGATCCAACGCCTTCAGCTTGGAAAGGGCCGAGCCGGCGTTGCCGCGATTCGTGCGCTCCCAGGCGACGGTGTTCACCGGCCGCGGCGGCGGCGGTAGCCCCAGTACTTGTGCGGCCCTGGCGCCTTGTGGATGCGCCGAAGAACCGCGGCTGCCGCGCCGGGCGGAATCCCATCCTTGGCGAGCGCTCGAGAAGACCATCGGCGACGCCTTGATCGTAGCGGCCGGGCGCAGCGCGTGGCGCCGCGATGGCCCGGAGGGGCGTATCCGGCCCGTCGAGCAGCTTGAGCACTTCGGGCCAGTTCCCCGAGCGACGCAGAGTCTGCATGGCGGCGTGCGCCAGCGCGGCGTCGGGCGCGGGCAGGTTGTCGCGCAGCCAGGCGGGAGCGCCGGCCCAGCGGAGCCGGCCCAGCGCCACCACGATCTCCAGCAGAACGGGCGCCTTCTGTCCTTTCGCCAGCCGGACGAAATCGCGCACGACCTTCTCCGGCGCCGGCGCCGCGTCGAGTCGATGCGCGACGAGGATCGGGGCGACCAGGTCCGCCAGAGCGCGGACCGCCTGCGCCCGCACGCGCACATCGGGATCGGTGCGCGCCAGGTCGGCAAGCTCCGCCCGCGCCGACGGAGCGTCGGTGTGGGCCAGGATCCAGACCGCGTGCAGCCGGGCGAGGACGCCAAGCTTGCCCTTGTCGAGCGCCTCCGTCAGCGCCGGCAGCGCCTTGGCCCCGAGTCGCTCGATGGCGAGCTGCGCCTCGATGCGCCGATGCTGACTCTCCAAGTCAAGCTGGGCGATCCACCCGGCGAGCGGGCGCTCCTTCCCCGCCGGCTTGACGGGCTTCGCCTCTCCCTCCGGCACAATCCGGTAAATCCGCCCCCGGCCACGCTTGGGACGCTGCCCATCCGCCCAGTCGGAGACGAACAGGGCGCCGTCGCGGCCGACCACGACATCGGTCGGCTTGAAGCCATAGGGATCGGTCTCGGCCCCGGCCGCGAACTCGATCTCCTTCACCGGCCCGAACGCGCTGCCGGCGCGCGTGAGCGGATAGCGGACGATGGACCGGCCCCACTCGCAGAAGAAGAGGTTGCCGCGATACTCCGCCGGGAACGCCGTCTCAAGGTAGCAGACGCCGCCGGCGGAGGAGCCGAGGCCCAGGTCGGCCAGCGGCGGCAACGCCTCATCGGGGTGTTCGTAATAGAGGTAGGGATAGCCGTGGTCGGCCCCGAAGAAGCTGTGGCAGACGCGGATCTTGTAGTCGCCACCGTCGTTCTCGTTGTCGCGCACGAAGACGTTGAGATCGGCGTCGAGGGCGACGTCGTAGATGTTGCGCAGGCCGCGGGCGAAGACGTGCAGGTCGCGGCCGTCGGGCCGGCAACGGAGGATGCCGCCGCCGACCAGGACGAGGCGGTCCCCTTCGGGCCGCTTGACGTCGCAGCCATGATCGCCGAGGGCGAGGTAGAGCCAGCCGTCGTGCCCCATGACGACGCCGTTGGCGCAGTGCAGCCGGACCGGGTTCGCCTCGGGCGTCAGCCCCAGGCCGGTGAGGAGGTCCTTGCGCTCGTTAGCCTTGCCGTCCCCGCGCAGCACGGTGAGGAACGGCGCGTGCATGACGTAGACGGCGCCGTCGTGATAGCAAACGCCCTGGATGGAGTTGAAGCCGGTGGCGTAGACGGTGGACTTGTCGGCGTAGCCACCGCCGTCGGTATCCTCGATCAGGCGGATCTCATCGCGGCGGACGACCTCCGTCCCGAGGCCGGTCATGTAATCGACGGCGACGAAGAGCGTATTGTCGCGCGGGCCGATAGCGATGACGGAGGGGTATTCGATGAACGGGTCGCAGGCGAAGAGGGTGGCTTTGAAGCCTTTGGCCAGCCGGAGGGGCGGGAAGCGCTTCTCCGTCTCCGGCCCGGTCCGCGGCTGGGCGGCAAGGCGTCCCGCGTCGCCGGCCAGGGATACGACGACAACGAGAGCAAGTGAAGCAGGGCAGAGTGATCGCATGGCTGCGTCCCGGCGTGAGAGGGACCACCGTTCACGCGACATTGTCTCATCCGGAGATTGCGTGTCCAGTCTTCAAGCGGCATGTTTCCCCTGGGGTGACTAGGCCGGGGCTTGGCCGCGACAGATCGACTTGCCCGACGCTTCGCCAGCCCCCGCCACCGCTGGGCCTTCCCCCGCCAGCCATCCGCCCGGTACGATAACCCGAGAGGAGACCGCCATGTCCACCACCATCACCGGCGTCGTGACCAACGGCGTCGTCGTTCCCAGCTCGCCGCTGCCGGAAGGGGCCAAGGTCGAAGTCGTTGTTGTTACCGCGGAAGCCGCGGCGCCGCAGTGCCGCGGCGTACCGGCGGCGCAGGTTCGTGGCATCGCGGCCGGCGCGGGCGTCCCACCCGACGATGAGACAATCAAGCGCTGGATCGAGGAGCATCGGCTGGAAAAGCACGGATGAAGAAGTACCTCCTGGACACCAGTGTTCTCCTGGATCTGTTCTTGAATCGCCTTCCTTGGGCCGCGGATATGGCCCTCGTCTGGGATGCTCATCGCCAGGGTCGCATCCAGGCGCTGGTCGCCGCGTTTTCTATCCCCACGATCTTCTACGTCGTTCGCAAGCAGGCAGGATCGTCCACGGCACAGGCCGTGGTGCAGGCTTGCTTGAGCACACTGGATATCGCCCCGATCGATCAGGCGACCTTGCTTGCCGCCCAGGCCCGCTCCGGTCCTGATTTCGAAGATGATCTTCAAATCGCATGTGCCGTTCAGGCCCGTGTTGACGCGATTATCACTCGCGATCCGCGCGGCTTTGCGGCGTCCCCAATCCCCCTGCAAACGCCTGCCGATCTGGTCGCTTCCCTTCCCGTGCCGCCGACACCCTGATCGCTTGTGCTCGCCCCGCTTCCACCAATCCCTTCCAACTAGCGCTTCGTCTATCAAAATGAAAGGGGACAACCCCGATGAACCGCCTCCTGCTCGCCATCCTCCTCCTCGGCGCCACCCCCTCCGCCCGCGCCCAGGAGCCCGCGGGCTTCGACGCCAAGGCGGCCGCTCTCTGGCGCGGCGTCGGCGCCAAGGTCGGCTGGCTCCCCGAGGATAAACGCGGCTGGCGCCTGTTTCAGGAGACCAGGCCCGATCAGCCCGCCCTCCCCGCCGTCCGCTGGCCCGGCGGCAAGCCGTTCGAGTTCGGCCTCATCGCCTCCTTGCCCGTCCCCTCCGGCCCCTTCGCCTTCGACCTCAACCGGACCAACGCGAGCGGCAAGGAGCTGCGCGAGCTGGCCCGCTTCAAAAACCTCGAGGCGCTCGACCTCGACCAGACCTACGTTACCGACGCCGACCTCCAGGAGATCGCCCACCTCACCAGCCTCAAGAGCCTCTACATCCGCTATACCAAGGCGAGCGACGCCGGCGTCAAAACCTCGCCGGCCTCACCCGGCTGCACACGCTCGGCATCGGCTGCTCCAAGATCAGCGACGCCGCCCTGAAACATCCGCCGGCATGACCGACCTCGAATCCCTGACCTCTGCTTCACCTCCGTCACGGGAACCGGCTTCGAGGACCTCGCCGGCCTCAAGCGCCTGCGCCACGTCTCCCTCGACGGCTCGGCCCACGACGCCGGCCTCAAAGATGTCGCCGCCCTGAAGAACCTCGAGCATCTCAGCCTGTGGACGGCGCCGGTGTCCGACCGGGGCCTCGAAGCCCTCGCGGGCCTGACCACGCTCAAGTACATCGACCTGTCGGACACGCAGGCGACCGACGCCGGCATGAAGTCCTTGGCGAAGATCAAGAGCCTGGAGATCGTCCAGCTCAACCGGACCAAGGTGACGGACGCCGGCCTCGAACCGTTGGCGGGCCTGGAAAACCTCCGCACCCTCTGCCTGCCCAGGGACACCGTGACCGACGCCGGCGCCGCGGCCTTTCGGAAGCGACGGCCGACGGTGACGGTCATGCGCTGATTGGGCCTCGGCGGGGAGGTCAATGTCGACCTCGGACGTCTTAGCGCTCATGGAGAACTTGTCGTGCCGGGCCGCCTGATCTCGAAGATGCCGCGCGAGCGGAAGAAGCAAACATCGAACGCCTGGAAGAAATTGAACTGTCCGAGCAGAAACGGCGCCTGATCCGAATTGGCCCAGGCCAGCGCGAGGCGCACCGGCGCGAGCTGTCCAATGACCGCCTCGACCACGATCCCGCGGGCGTCAACCTGGGCGAGAGTCCCTCCAAGCGTGATCGGCGCCTTCTGGCTGTTCCAGTCAAAGCCAAGCTGCACGCCCAGCGAATAGGGCAGAACGCTGATCGACGCGCCGCTATCGACCAGTGCGACGGTCGACAACGAGTGGGTTGATGGCGAAGGACGATGGGCAAATCTGGCATCAGATCAAGCCCGCCCGAAGCCGGGTCCCGATCGCAATACTGAAACTGCTCGACAGCGCTCATGACCGAGTCCCGTCCTCCCTGAGGACCTGGGCGAGTTGTGCCGCAGCGCCGGGAGTGTATTCAGGCGTGTAGATTGGATAAGCCTGTCCCTTCTTGAAGACCGTCGGCAATCCCTCCTTGGCCAAGTCCTCGAGCAACAGACGCGCGAGATCGAGCTTCTCACTCGGAGAGAGAGCCTGAACCGCCGGGAGGATCTCAGCAATAGACATGGCAAACCCCTTTTGCTCGACATCAGAAATTGTAGCCGATCGTTACGACGGGGGCGCAGCGCCTCCTTCCCCCTCCTTCCCCGCCTCCGTTGCCTGTTCTTCCTCCCCCTCATCGTCGAATTGCTCCAGTAGACCTTCGTCTCCCACAGCGGCCGTAACCAGCTGCGCCTTTGCGTCGAAAATAAGAAGTAACGTGTCACCCGGCTCACCGCCTCTGCGCCGAAACAATGTTCCAAGACCCCAGCCTGCGTTGTCCTTGACCACAACCGTTCCTATGGCGGCCCCATCGGCACTCTTCATCGCATACGTCCCTTGAAGAAACTGCTTGAGGCCCGCGGGAACGCTAAAGGCGCCATTGCCAAGCATTCCTTCGGAGACGCAGTATCCGATCCAAATGCGCCTATCGCGCGTCCAACCGTGGTCAAGGCGAACACCTCTAGTTCGCTGGGTATAAGGAATAAGGGATTCGACGACCCCTGGTTCGATTGCTGCTCCGCGAATACCGTAGACGCCGGAAGCATATCTCTCAATTACCGGCGAATAGCTCAAGTAGGCGTAGAACGTAGAACGCTTCATGCCTAGGTCCAGACAGCGCTTTTCAAGCTTAGGTCTCTGCATGGCTGGGCCGTTCTCCTTTAAGATCGTTATCAATGACAACTCGGCGCCTCGAAGTGTAGTCTTCCAATCAATCGGTGGCTCCGCACGCACAACATGTCCGTCGACCACGCAATAGGGCAATCGTTTACAAAGCTCCAAAAGGACCTTTTTTGGCGGTGCGTACCCATCCATCGCATGGTGCCTGGCAATTCCGATTCGGAGTTCACCTACATCGATACCCTCGGAAACTGATAGAATCTTGCGAATGCGGCTTACGACGCGATTTCTCGGAAGATGTCGGAACCAGAACCATCCCGCTTCACGATCGAGCCACTCGAATCCAGGTTGGGAATTGAGCACCCGAGTTACAACTTCCGGCGTCATCGTTGTGGACAACTGCTCAGATAGCACGGCGGCCAGATCCAATACGGTCGCCACGCCAAATTGAGATACCGCCTTGCGGCTCTGGAAGATCGTTCGCCTTGTCATTCGAGCTGTCTCGGGAGCAACGACCATTCGCCGTCCATCAATATCCTCCAGTTGAAACAGCGCCGGTTCTCCCAACATCTGTGAAAACAGTAGCACTCCCTTCACCCTGAAGGCGCCTCGTGTGAATCCTTCGCTTTGCAGAACCCTTTCCAGCGAGTCCGCTTCACATGGCAAGAGTTCAGTGATCCTGCGGGACACCGCTCTCAGACGCTCCGGTTGGATTCCGCCCTTTTTCATTCGTTGCGCAGACTTCATGCAAATCTGCCGGACGCGCTCCCTCGTCAACCCGTATTGGTTAGCAACCTCGGCCAAGGTTGCGCCTCCCCGACCGTCACAACCGTAGTACGTTGCGATCATGTCGGTGTTCCGCCCAAAGTTCGCGGCTTTGTTACTCTTGAAGCTCCCTTTTATCAGGGCCCGCATCTCGTCCTCAAGATATCGGTGACGTTCCTGGGGCTCGGCTTTGACACGTAGCGCGGTCGACCGCCCCGGTCTGAACAGATAGCGCATTAGGCGCTCATAGTCGTTCAGTCGAGGTCCGACAGCCTGCTCGGGTTTGCCATTTGCGTCCCGTTTGACGTGGTCCACAGCGTCCAGGTAATCCAGCAATCTCTCAATCCCAAACCCTCGAATCGTCAACGCCTCTGCGAGTGTGAGGTTCGCCAACTCTCCAATCCGAGCCGCAAACCCCTCTTCAACCAAACAAGCATGAGTTTCCTTTGCCAAATGGAGATCGCCGAGTTCGATGCCGGCCGGAAGGGTGGGTAAACGCAGATTGCGGAGACGGCCAACGAACGCTGCCGCGAGCGTGTCTTCGCTTAATATGGCTGCTTCCTTTGATTTGCCTTCCTCATTGAGGTTCGGAGCTGCATCCGTACCTGCGGCTTCGAGCGAGGTGAGCAGATCCACTAGGCTTTTTGCACCGAAATGCTCTACGTTGAGGATATCCCGAATCGTCTTTGTGCTCAGTTCCTCTGGACCGGCAAGGAGGCCCTCGCGTCGCATCTTGCAAAGACAGTTGTACGTGCGTTGCTCCAATTCCAAGTCTTCGATCGATAAGCTGGGTGGGACAGCCGGAAGAGGCGTGCGAAGAATGGTCTTTGTAAGGTTAACTGCCCGGATGGTCTCGACGAGTGCCGTTCCCAGTTGTCGGCAGACTTCCGGAGGAAACGTCTCCCACGCGCTCTTTGTGAGGTCGGAAAAGAAAACGACGTTTGTTACTGCGCTTCCCAAGAGCTTCTTTGGAATGCGGACGCCCAACACGGGCTTCAGTATTGTCGGTGCAAGCGGGTGGCCTTGCCTCGGGTAGCGAGAAATCGGCATGGGCGTCATTCGCCTCGCGTTCTAATTCGTGGCCGAATAAAGCCGGGCGCCCTTCCGTGCAAGCCGATTGAGGGTCTCCCCGATATCAAAAATCGGGTCCGTTGGGTCAATATAGTAGCCCTCCAGCTGAGCGAGTTCGGTCGCCAGAGCGATTGAGTACTCTGTAAAAGCCACCTCATAGGCAAGCCGACGAAATGTTGGATCTTCCACAGGCCCCGCTCCTCGTGCCGCAAGGAGTTGCGGATGATCAAGATTCAGGTAAATGGTGCGCTCATCCGAAACGTACTTCGCTCGGTTCGACTCTGTGCCAATATGCTCGAATCTCACCTGGAACCCCCCTCGTGGACGGACCTTCTTCGGTGCAGCCTTGACCGGCTGACCCTTCTCTGGGCCATCGTCTTGAGGCTGCAAGAACGGCTTCAGATCTGGAGGATCGCCTCCAGCCGTCTCCCCGTCACCGCTCTTTCCCTCACTTCCAATTGGGCTCACCTCCGACGCCGGGAGCGGTCCGCCAGAAACCAGTGCGCTCTCCGGCTCCTCCCCCTTTGTCCGGATTCCAAAAAGATCTGTGCCGCCGACCGCTTTCGCTCTTACTTTGGCGACCTTGCCGCGGAAAGTATCGAAGTCCTCATTGATCACATTTGCGATTTCTGCCGCTTGCGTGGCAAGCTTCCGCGCTTCTTCGGTCGCCTTGCGACGGCGCTCGACTTCCATCAGGCTCCGACGAATGTCCTCCACCTTCTCATAGATAAAAGCGAAAACTTCCCGGACGAGATCGTTGTTTGGGTTCAGTTCCATGGACCGCGTGACATCAAAGGGCGGGACAGCCGAGACATCCTCTTCCAGTCGGGGGACATCGATCTCGCCGAAAATGTACTGCGACATGTCCCTTCCCTCGCAACCGGCAAGCGTAACAGCGTGCCAAATCCCGCGAGAAAAAATTGAAATGCCGCGTTCATCTTCTTCGAGAGGACGCTTTGATGTCTTTACGACCAATTCGACGTCTCCAAGTATCTCTCGCGTTCGTCCTTGCGCTCGGTGTCTTATCTCACGATCCAGGGGCGGCTCCGAGACGTCGCAGAGATGGTTGTTCACGGATACGGTTATGTTTTTTGGCCACCGCGCCATGTGCCTCTCGATATACCGAATGATGCTGGCCTGATCGATGGAGCGGAGGGAGACGTTCTCGATTTCAACCAACGTGCCATTCGGGTCAGACGTGCGCGTTTCTCGCTCAACTACCTTCACCGGAATCTCCGTGCCCGAGGTCATGGCCTGAATGTCCCTTCGGCGGAGCTCGACAATCGACCGGCTCCCGTTGCATACAGTTGACAATCGCAGCGTATCCGCTATTCCGAATGCGGCAGATTTACCCGTCCCGAACCTACCTCGGCCGGCCTTGCCCTCCTTTCGATCAAGATTCTCACCGTGCATAATAAAGAAATTCTGAAGGCCTCGCCAATCCATGCCTCGGCCGTTATCAGAAATCGCGATGCGTTTCTTCTTGGCATCGATCATGACCCGAACTTGTGGATTCGTACCAGGATCGACGTACTGCAACCCGTTCGCTACGTATTCCCAAACCACCAATCGATCGCTTTTGAAAAGACCGGCCGTTTGCAAAAGATCGCGTGCCACGTGGCTCCGAACAACCAGCTCTTTGGATGTTTCGGCCATGTCTACTTTCCTCGCACAAGGCCCGCAAGACCCTTTACCGCGTCACCGAGTTCCGAGTCGTCGCCGAATAGATTCAAGACGCGGACTATCTTCCGTTCCCTTGCCTTCCCCACCACATAGCTGTTTAAACGAAAGAAAGCTTCAGCTTCGTCGAGCGTGACTGCACCGGTCTGGCCCGATGCACACTTTTTGTACGCGGCCGTTTCGACCATTCTCAGACGCTCGGTCCTCATCCATTGCTTCTCTGGTTCGCTCAGTTTTTTCTTCTCGGGTTTTATCCCTTTCAGTCCATTCAATCGGCTACGTGCAAGGTCTAGCCCGGCTGACGTAAGCATCCATCCTTCCTTTTCCGAGCCGAGCAGCAGGTTACCCTTGCGCTCGCTCTTTGCGTCCCAAAGATGAGTCTTCACGGTGTGGATGTTAATCTGGTCCTGGTATTTCACCCAGCTAAACTTCCCGGGCGCAATTTCGTTCGCTTTCACTGCAATGTCCTCAGTGTCCACGTATCGGGAATGCCCGTCCAAAAGAAAGACCGCCACGGCAAGTATCTCAATACTGGAGAGCACCTTTTCCGGTGCCTCAGCTGAGGTCGGTGAAGAGGTTCCCTGTCTTGGCGTCTTTGCCTTCGTCATCTCATCCGTCCGTTACCAGCACGGCAGCGATCTTCCAACACCTCTGGAAGGCGGCCGGGTGAATCTTTCCCCCGGCTCAAATCGCTCCGAAACGCAATCCCACAAGGTAGATACGCTACACCTGGGCCAATGGAAAAGCAAGGAATTCGGTGGCGTGGCGTGGAGTAGCTGGACTTGGCCACCGCGGCAAGAGGCGCCATCTTCTCTGCGACCCCGTTCGGGGGTCGGAACGCTGGCGGCAAACATGTTCCGGCGGTGTCGCTGCGCTCAACCGCCGGCTACCTTCTTGGACTCCTACGGGGTCCGAACGGAGGCTCAAGCCGTTTCGGCCCGTCCTTCACCAGCCTCCGCCTCCTTCCCCGCCGCCGCTTGCGTGACGAGGAACCGCATCAGCGTCGCCCCCACTCCCTCCAGCGTCCCGCCGCCCCCCACCGTCAATATCTCCGGCATGATCTTCACGCCGCGCTCCGCCAGCGCCGTGGCGACGTTGATCACCGCCGTCGGCCCCTGCCCCAGCGCCTTCACCTGCGCCTCGAAGCCCTTGGCCCGCGCCAGGCCCACCGCCTCCACCTCGGCCGACTTGGCCCGGCCGGTTTCGGCGATGTAGGTCGCCTCGCCGTCCGCCTGGCGCTTCCGCGCCGCCGCCGTCTGCGTCGCGATCTCCACGCCGACCTGGGCCTGGGCCAGCTGGGCCTGCATGTCGGCCGTCCCCTTGGTCTTCTCCAGGTCGATGCGCAGGCGCTGGGCTTCCTGCTGCATCTGGAACGTCGCCTTCTCCTGGTTGGCGATCTCGCGCTGCGTGAGGACCACGACCAGCTCCTTGGGCAGGATCACGTCCTGGATGTAGACGCCCCGCGTCTCCACCTCGTACTGGGACAGCTGGGTGCGGATGTGCGCCAGCGCCGCCTGCTGCACCAGCTGCCGCGTCTCGATGAACTCGATGGCCGGCATGCTCTGGAGCTTGTCGCGGAAATGGTTGCCCACCGCCGCTTGCAGCACCTCGTTGACCAGGTTGGAAATCGTGCCGACCATGCTGATGACGCGCGGCGCCGACGTATCGGGCACGTGAATCTGCACCACCAGCTCGATGGTGAAGACGAACCCCTCGCGGCTCTTGGCGATGATCTGCGACAGCCGCTCGTCCAGCTTGTGGGCCTCACTCACCGCCTCGGACCAGTTGAGGCTCAGGATGGCGGTCGGCACCTTCTCGGCTTCGTAGCAGCGGGGGTTGATGGCGTATTTGCCGGTGCGCAAGGGCTCCTCCCAGATGCCGCGGTGTCCTGGGCGGACGATCGAGCCGAACTTGAAGGAGGCGCCCGAGGTGTCTTCGGTGGGGAGGCCGACGTAGGCCTTGATGACGGCGACCTCGCCTTGCTTGACGACCAGCATCGGCGCCTCCTCGACGCGCACCAGGAACGGGTTGAGGAGGTACGCTCCGTAGAGCAGCGGGTCGTGCTGGAGGCCGATCTTGCCGCCGGCCTTCAGGAAGGCGTCGAAGTCCTGGTAGTTGTTGTGCTGGCCGGATTTGGAACCGATCAAGGTTTCGATGAGCGTCTGGTCGGAGGCGTTCTCGCTTTCCAGCCGCTTGACGTCCTCGAACTCGCCGAGCCGGCCCGCGATGGCGCCGGGGGGCAACGGCTGGCCTTCGAGCGCGGTGACGACGCCGCAGGTATCGATGACCCCGCCGGCGCTGGAGGAGCGCGGCGTGATCACGGTGACGCGGAGCTGTTTCTCGTCGAGGCCGAACGCCTCGTAGGTGAAGTCGCCGCGCGCTTGCAGCTCTTGAAACTGCCGGGTGACCGGGATGCCGTAGATGCGCTCCCGCGTAATCACGAGAAAACCGACCGGATGCACGGGCATGAGGCTCCCCGGCGGCAACACCGAGCGCTGCACCCCCTTCTGCCCGCCCGCCTCCAGCCAGGCCCGCAGGTTCGTGATCAGGTTCAGCTCGCTGACCGACACGGCCGACTTGGCGCCGACCGGCAACGGCTTGCCGACCTGGGCCACCACGACGCCGATCTCCCCGGCCCGCACCTGGACCCACGGATGCCTCGACACCGTGTAGATCAGCCACAGCTTGAAATACCAGCCCGGCATCAACAGGTTGGCCTGGTAACCCGCCTCGCCGCGGAAGGCGATCGGGTTATCCTCCGGCAGCTTGCGAACGGCAAAACGTTTCGTCACCAGCCCGACGTCGGTCGGCCCGATGATCCGGATCGAGGGCAGCACCAGCCCGGCCATGACGGCGGCCAGAAGCAGCAGGTACCAGTACGTCTCCAAGAATTGAGCGAAGGACATGGGAAGCTCCCCTGATGTCGGGGCCCGCCGCGTTGGATCGGCAAGTTCGACGTGCGACATTGTACGCCGGATCGACCAGCGGCGTCTTGACAGGGAGGTGTCAATTCCGGGCCATCCCCGGAGGAAGTGAGGCCGTCTATCGGGGTTGGAGCGACCCTATCACCCTTCCGCCATCGACTTCAGGTTCGCGAGCCCCGTCTCGAAATCTTTGCCCACCATCTTGTCCATGTTCATGAACACCGTCATGACCTTCATCATGTACGGCTGCGGGCCGTGCATCGACCAGGTCACGGTCGTGGTATCTCCCTGCGGTTCGAGCGTGAACTCCGCGACGTTGTGGGCCTCGAACGGCTTGAAGAAATCGAAGCTGATGACGAGCTTCGACGGGGGCGCCGCGGTCGTGATCTCCATCCGGCCCTTGCCGACTTTCTTGTTCCCCTCCCATTCATAGACCGCGCCGACCCCCCTCGCCGCGCCGCTGTGCGTGCGGGCCATCGCCGGGTCGAAGCTTTTCCCACGGCGACCACGACGGCCAGACGTGGAAATCGTCGATGAGGCCAAAGACCTTCTCCGCCGGCGCCTTGATGGTCGCCGCACGCTGAATGCGAAACGCGTTCGGCTTGCCGGCCGCGACGAACAGCAACACACAGATGGCGACGACCAGCAAGCCGCCGACGACAAGCGCGATGGTCAAGAACATGGTCGCTCCGTGTAGGTCAGGCTTTCCAGCCTGACGTTCTTTCTTGTGTCAGGCTGGAAAGCCTGACCTACCGCCTGCGTGCTGCGTGCCATGCCCACGGCTTTGCGTGGGCATGGGTGTGTCGGCGGAGAATGCCAATCCCTCGATCGCGGCTTGCTCTCGCATGCCCACGCAAAGCCGTGGGCATGGCACACACCAGATTACCGCTCCAAGAAGGTTAACGCTGGATACGCGCCGAGCCTCCCTTGGCGAAGGCGCGGACCTGCTCCAGCGACGCCATCGTGGTGTCGCCCGGAAACGTGGTCAGCAGGGCGCCGTGGGCCCAGCCGAGCTTGAGGGCCTCGTCGGGGCTCTCGCCGGCCATGAGGCCGTAGAAGAAGCCGGATGCGAAGCCGTCGCCGCCGCCGACGCGATCGTAGACGTCCAGCTCGCACGTCGGCGCCACGCGGGTGTGCCCCTCGATCCAGGCGACCGCCCCCCAGCTGTGCCGGTTGGTCGAGTGGACTTCGCGCAGCGTCGTCGCCACGATCTTGATCTGCGGGTGCTGCTCGATGACGCGGTCCATCATGCCGAAGAACGCCGTCGGGTCGAGCTTCGATTTCCCCGCCACTTCCGGACCGGGCACGCCGAGGCCTTTCTGCAGGTCCTCCTCGTTGCCGACCAGCACATCGACGTTGGCGACGATGCGGCGAATCACCTCGCGCTCCGTGCCCGCGCCGCCGGCGACGCGCCACAGCTTCTCGCGGAAGTTCAGGTCGAACGAAACCACGGCCCCCGCGGCCTTGGCGGCCTTCATCCCCTCGATGATGACCTCGGGCGTCATGGGAGAGAGGGCCGCGAAGATGCCGCCGCTATGGAACCAGCGGACGCCCCCCGCGAAGATCGCCTTCCAGTCGAAGTCGCCCGGCTTGAGGCGGGCGGCCGCCTCGTTCGAGCGATTGTAGAAGACGACCGGCGGGCGGACGCCGTAGCCGCGGTCGCTGTAGACCATGGCCATGTTCGGGCCGGTGACGCCGTCGTGCTGGAAGCGCTTGTAGAAGGGGCGCACCCCCATGGCCCGGACGCGCTCGGCGATGAGGTCGCCCACCGGATAGTCGACCATGGCGGTCGCGATGCCGGTATTGAGACGAAAGCAATCGGCGAGGTTGGCGGCGACGTTGAACTCGCCGCCGCTGACATGGATCTGACACTGGGTCGCCTTGTGGAACGGCACGATGCCGGGATCGAGGCGATGGATCAGCGCGCCGAGCGACACGAAGTCGAGGTCCGCCTTGGCGGGGATGTTGAGCGTGTGTTGCATGCGGGTTTTGTTACGGATTGAAAGAGCGGCGAAAAGCCCGTGAAGAAATGGCGGAGCCTGCGGCGCCGGCTTTAGCGGGCGCCAACAAAACCGGTCAAAAACTTACCGGTTCGTCGACGGACGAGGAGGAAAAACGTTTCCCAGATGACAAGGCTGTTCACGTTCGGATACACGAGTTGCCGTTTCGACGCGCTGTCGTTGGTCAGATTCTTATCAGTGGAGGGGTTTTTCCAATTTGAACGCGCTTTCGGGAAAAATCGGGAACCATGTCGAAACTCGTGCGTCTCAACCACGGCGAGTGCCCCGGACTTCCTGATTGGTGCGCTGTGTGGGGAAGCCGGGGCCACGCGCCATTTTTTTTTGCGCGCCCTTCAGGGCTGTGGCGCTTTCAGGGCATGTTTGACCCCTTTTGGGCGCGTGGACCCTGTTTGGCCCGTCGCCACTCACCCCCCCCGGAATCGCAACGCCCCGAAGGGGCCGAACAAGACAGCCCAGGGCAACGCCCTGGGACAGGGATCGTTTCAAGCTGTGGCGCCCTGAAAGGGCAGAACAAGGCGGGCTCAAGAGCCGTCTCGTGGAAAAAAAGCCTGACCCATGTCGTCATGAACTCGGCGGTTGGTTCAGACGCTTGGTCCTGGCGCGAGAGACGCCGTTCTTTGTTTCGCCCTTTCAGGGCTACTGCCAAAGACCCGTGTCTTTCCCAGGGCGGCGCCCTGGGCTTTCTTGTTTGGCCCTTTCAGGGCCGTGGCGCTTTCAGGGCCGTCTTCCATTCTCAATCCGTACTTTCCTTGTCCGCCGGGTAACGATTCCTCTCTTGGCCGACCTCCGACATTGCCGCTACGATATTAGATGTGTGGTAGTTGCAACGCCTTCGCGAGAGCAATAGCGTGCGAGCCTCCAGTCTGGTTCTCCTCTTCCTGGTCGGATCAACCGTTCGCGCGGAGCATTTCGCCGTCGAGCTGAAGGTCGAGACCAACGGCGCCGCGAAGACGGCGACCGGCGAGACGCTCGCGCCCGGCGTGAAGGCCAAGGACCGCGCCGTCGTCGTCGGCAAAGCAGGGGCGAAGGTGACTGTGCACTGGACGCTCACCAATGTCTCCAAAGCGGCCGCGAAAAACGTCGTCGTGCATTTCTTCTGCGTCAAAGAGGAGATGCTCAACCAGCCACGCGTGCCTAAGCTCACGGAGGACGTGGTCGCCGAGAGCGCCGTCAGCGTCGATTTCAACCCCAAGGACCGGACCAAGGGGGAGCTGACCTTCGTTATCGACCGGGAAGGCGCGTATCTTATCAAGGTGGAGACGATCGGAGCCGCTGGCGGGACCGAGGACCACGAGCATTTCGCGCAGCTCGATCTGTCGATTCCCAAGGCGAAGTGATTCGCGGCCCATGTTCTGATTGGTTCCTCCGGGGGCTTACGCCACCCGGCTCGCCTTTGTTGTTGAGAAAGACATGAAGACCGGATTCGCCATCGCACTGCTCGCCCTGTTTCCGCTTCTTGCGGACGCCGAGCATGCCACGATCAACCTGAGCGTCTTCCGCGGGACCGACGCGACGTCGGAGGCGGCCGGGGCCTCGGACCAGGAGCCGCCGCCGGGCGGAGTCCGCAAGCGCGAGGCGCTCAAGGTCAAGGCCAACGAGCCGCTCACGCTGCAGTTCGTCTACATCAACACCTATCCGCACGGCGTCACCAAGGACGTGACCATCCGCTGGTTCGTCGTCCGGCAAGAAAAGCTCGGGCAGAAGCTGGTTCCCGAACTCAAGAGCGGCGTCGTCGTGCAGGGGCACTTCAACCTGAATTTCAAGCCGAAGGGCCGCGTCGGCGCCCGCGTGGCGTTCAAGGTCCCCGAGCCGGGCGTCTACCTCCTCCGCGTCGACAGCCTCAATACCAACAGCGACCATGAGCACTTCGCCGCCATCGACCTCGAAGTGGAATGACAGGCGCCGGTCACGCGGCGCCCGCCTCTTGCCGCTTTCGCTCGCGCTGCTGGTCCTCTGTCTGCTTTCCAGCGCCTTCCCCTCCCGCGCTCGACCCGGCGAAAAGCCCGACAAGCGCCGTGGCCTGCCCCTCTTCCTCGAATTCTTCAAGGGCAAGGAGCCGAAGATCGTCGGCAAGACCGTCCGCTTCCCCAGCGCCGCGGGTGAGGTGAAGGGCTACCTCGTCCGCCAGGAAGGCGCCGAGCCGCTCCCCGCTGTCCTCCTCCTCCCCGACGCCGCCGGCCTGACGGAGTGGATGAAGACCAACGCCCACGACCTGGCCGCCATCGGCTTCGTCGTGCTCGCCCTCGACAGCAAGGCGGAAGACGCGGCTGACGCCGGCCAGGGCCCTGGCCGACGAAGTCGCTCTCGCACGCCTATCCGCCGCCGTCCGCTGGCTGCGCCGTCAAGGGGACGTCATGCCCGACCGCGTCGGCGTCTTCGGCTTCTCAGGCGGCGGCGCCCAGGCCCTCGCTCTCGCCGCGTCGACGCCGCTCCAGGCCTGCGTCGTCTGCTCGGCCCAGGTCTCGCTCGACGCCGACCTCCTTGCTCCCCTGCACGGGACCGCGGTCCTCGGCGTCTTTCCCGCGAAGGATGCGCCGGCCGATCTGCCTGCGTTCGAGAAGGCGCTCGCCGCCGCCCACGTCACGCACTTCATCCATCGCCCCCCCACCCGCGCCGGCTTCATGCTCCCCGGACACGCCAACTACGAGCACGACCCCGCCGAGCACGCCTGGTACGAGATCTACGAGTTCCTCGGCAAGTACGTGGAAGACGCCGACGAGAACGCGCCGGCCAAGACGGGTACCCTGGCCCCCCTCAAGGGCAAGGGCGTGACCACGATCGCCGACATCATGCGCACGGTCAACGATGGCCGCGGCGTGCGCGGCAAGCTGCTCGAAGACACCGCCAAGACGCCGGCCGACGCCAAGCAATGGGACCGCGTCCGCTCCGAGGCCGCCCTGCTCGCCGAAGCCAACCGCTGGCTGCAGACGAAGACCCCGCCGCGCGGCTCGCGCGCGCACTGGCTGGACGAGATCCGCGCGTTCACGGATAGCGCCGACCAGATCGTCGCCGCCGCCGACCGCAAGGACCTGGAGCAGATGCGCCGCGGCCTGGAGACGCTGGCGACGCGCTGCGCCGGTTGCCACAAGAAGCACCGGTAACGTGGGACGCCGTGGCGCCAAACCCTTCACTATATGACCGTGCGCGATCGTGCAGCGGTTCTAGCCGAACTCGTGAGAGTTCGGGCGGCGCCATCGGAAGTCTCACGACTTCCGCTACAGTAGAATCGCGCCAAGCGATATGGTGGCGCTCCAAAGACCGCGTCCGCTTTCGATCTTGAACCGCGCCACTCTCGCAACCGTGCCGCGCTGGCGCCTGGCGTCCTGCACGTCGTCGCGCTCGACAAAGGGGCGTTCCGCCATGGCCTGTTCGAGGACGGCGGCGCTTTCCGCGGCTGGGAAGACGTGAACGCGGCGGCCGGCTATCCGGGACGCCACGGCCATCGCCTGCGCCGCCGTCAGTCAGCGCGGAGCTGCACGTCGTCGTGATCGCGGACAACAAGTTGTTCCACTCGATCCGACCTTGGGGCGTCCTCACCCCGCAGGCTCGAAGACTCGCCTGCGGGCTTTCGGCTTTTGCTGGTCACGGCAGCACCGTCTCGCCCATCAGGAAGCGGTCGCACTCGCGGGCGGCGCCGCGGCCTTCGTTGATGGCCCAGACGACGAGGCTTTGGCCGCGGCGCATGTCGCCGGCGGCGAAGACGCCGGGGATGTTGGTGGCGAACTTGCCGTGCTCGGCTTTGACGTTGGTTCGGGCGTCGCATTCGATGCCGAGCTTGTCGAGGAGCTGGTTTTCCGGGCCCAAAAAACCCATGGCGAGGAGGACGAGCTGGGCGGGGAAGACCTTTTCGGAGCCGGGGACTTCGCGCGGGCTGAAGCGGCCGTTGTCCTTGACCCATTCGATGCGGACGGTGTGCAGCTCCTTGACGTGGCCGAAGGCGTCGCCGACGAACTTCTTGGTCTGGATGAGGTACTGGCGCGGGTCGGCGCCGAAGAGGGCGGCGGCTTCTTCCTGGCCGTAGTCGAGCTTGTAGACCTTGGGCCATTGCGGCCAGGGGTTGTCGGGGGCGCGTTCGTCCGGCGGCTTGGGGAGGATCTCGAACTGGACGAGGCTGCGGCAGCCGTGGCGCATCGATGTGCCGACGCAGTCCGTGCCGGTGTCGCCGCCGCCGATGACGATGACGTCCTTGTCCTCGGCACTGATGCAGGCGCCGTCCTTGTGGCGGGAGTCGAGGAGGCTCCTGGTGTTGGCGGTGAGGAAGTCCATGGCGAAGTGGATGCCGTTGAGGCCGCGGCCTTCGATGGGGAGGTCGCGCGGCTTGGTGGCGCCGCCGCAGAGGACGACGGCGTCGTAGTCGTTCGTGAGCTTGTCGACGGGCAGATCGACGCCGACCTCGCACTTCGTCACGAAGTTGACCCCTTCCTCTTCCATGAGCTTGACGCGGCGGCGGACGATGAGGTCCTTGTCGAGCTTCATGTTGGGGATGCCGTACATGAGCAGGCCGCCGATGCGGTCGGCGCGTTCGTAGACGGTGACCCAGTGGCCGGCCTTGTTGAGCTGGGCGGCGGCGGCGAGGCCGGCGGGGCCGGAGCCGACGACGGCGACCTTCTTGCCGGTGCGGACGAGGGGAGGCTCGGGCCGGACCCAGCCCTCCTCGAAGCCGCGCTCGACGATGGCCTCCTCGATGTTCTTGATGGTGACCGGCGGCTCGCTGATGCCGAGGACGCAGGAGCCTTCGCAGGGGGCGGGGCAGACGCGGCCGGTGAACTCGGGGAAGTTGTTGGTCTTGTGGAGGCGGTCGAGGGCTTCCTTCCAGAGGCCGCGGTAGACGAGGTCGTTCCACTCGGGGATCAAGTTGTTGATGGGGCAGCCGGAGGCCATGCCTTCGAGGAGGGCGCCGGTATGGCAGAAGGGGACGCCGCAATCCATGCAGCGGGCGCCTTGCTTGCGGAGCATGGCGTCGTCGGCATGGGCGTGGAACTCGAGCCAGTCGTGGACGCGCTCGCGCGGCGGCCGGGCGAGGGGTAGCTCGCGGGGGTATTCCAGAAAGCCGGTTGGCTTGCCCATTTGATGATGCCCTCGGTCTCTAGACATTCGGATCCACGCCCAAGGCTCGCAGCTTTGCCGCCAGGCGTTCGTTCTCGAGCTTTTCGCGGATCTCAGACTCTTCCCGGGTCGGCAGCAGCCGACCGGACTCGTCCCACCAGCGCATCCACGGGATTTCGTAGCCGGCATAGCTGCCATGCCATATGCCCAGTTCGACACCGAGATCGCGGATTGGAAACCTTCCGGCCTGGTTGGACGGCATCAACTCGAGATGATGCTCGACCGCGTGGTACATTTCGATACGGGCCTCATCCGGGAGATAAATGCCGTAGAAGGCGGGGTGAATCTTGCGATCGTAGACCCAGAACTTGCCGCGCATGGGAGTGTTGTCGCGCTCCTCGGCGCCGCGGTCCGAGGCATATTCGAGAAGGACCAAAGGCAGCTCCAGCTCTTGCCAGAGCACGTAAGAGCGTCGCATTTGTCCGTCGAGAAGGCGTGGCACATTGGGAATCAGGTACCAGTCGGGCGCCTTGCAGCCCTGCGCCGGCGGGTCGGTTTTCTCCCAGTAGATGCCGCAGTCCTGGCCGATGAAATAGTCACCCTCGGGATAGCGCGTGCGGAGAACCGGTTCCAACGTTTCGCTCAGGAGGGAACTCTGCCAGGGTTCGAGCGAGTTGCGCACGGGGACTCCATCGTTGGACGGAAGCTGGTTGTGGTCCGGCAACGGTGTGTTCAGGTTTAGCGGCGCGAGAATAGATGACATCTCAGTTCCTTATAACCACTGGCTTCACGTGTTCCGCAAAGCGACGCTGTCTGAATGGAGCGGTTGCAGCGGCGTCATGGATCACTTCCCACCCACCCGCGCCGCATCATGCGCGTTCTCCTCGAACGCCGCCATGATCGCTTCCTCTTCCGAAAGCCCGCTCGCCTTGAAGCGGCGCTGCGTCTCGATGACGCGGCGGTAGTCGTTGGGGTAAACCTTGACGAATTTGGGGACCATCTGCTCCCAGAGGGCGAGCACCTTCCATGCTTTCTCGCTGCGCGTGTATTCCGCGTGCTTGCGGATCATCGCGCGCACCTCTTCGATCTCCGCCTCATCGTCCAGCTTGTAGAGCTTGACCATCTCCTGGTTGCAGCGCGTCTTGAAGTCTCCCTTCTCGTCGAGGACATAGGCGATGCCGCCCGACATGCCGGCGGCGAAGTTCTTGCCCGTCAGGCCGAGGACAACGACGCGGCCGCCGGTCATGTACTCGCAGCCGTGGTCGCCGACGGCTTCCACCACCGCGTTGACGCCCGAGTTGCGGACGCAGAAGCGCTCCCCCGCCAGACCGCGGATGTAGGCTTCGCCGCTGGTGGCGCCGTAGAAGGCGACGTTGCCGATGATGACGTTCTCCTCTGGGACAAAGGTCGAGCCGGCCGGCGGGTAGGCGATGATCTTGCCGCCGGACAATCCCTTGCCGACGTAGTCGTTGGCGTCCCCTTCGAGGATGAGTGTCATGCCGCGCGGCACGAAAGCGCCGAAACTCTGGCCCGCGGAGCCCTTGAAGTGGAGCTGGATGGTGTCGTCCGGCAGGCCTTCGCGGCCGTATCTGCGCGTGATCTCGCTGCCAGTGATCGTGCCGACGACCCGGTGGACGTTCTTGATGGGCAGCGTGGCCCGCACCTGCGCGCCCGTGTCGATGGCGGGTTGGCACAGCGGCAACAGCGTCGTCACGTCCAGCGATTTGTCGAGGCCGTGGTCCTGGCCGATCCGGCAATAGCGGCCGACGCCGTCGTTGATCTCGGGCTGATAGAAGATGCTGGAATAGTCGAGGCCGAGCGCCTTGTAGTGCTCGATGGCCTTCTTCATCTTGAGCAGCTCGCTGTGGCCGATCATCTCGGGGAAGGAGCGGAAGCCGAGCCGGGCCATGATCTCGCGGACCTCCATGGCGATGAAGCGCATGAAGTTGACGACATGGTCGGGGTCGCCGGCGAACTTCTTCCTGAGGCGCGGGTCCTGGGTGGCGACGCCGACCGGGCACGTGTTCAGGTGGCAGACGCGCATCATGATGCAGCCCAAGGCGACGAGCGGGGCGGTGGCGAAGCCGAACTCCTCGGCGCCGAGGAGGGCGCCGATGACGACATCGCGGCCGGTCTTCAATTGCCCGTCGACCTCGACGACGATGCGGCTGCGCAGATCGTTGAGAAGGAGCACCTGGTGCGTCTCGGCGAGACCGAGTTCCCAGGGGGCGCCGGCGTGCTTGATGCTGGTGAGCGGGGAAGCCCCGGTGCCGCCGTCATGGCCGCTGATGAGGACGACGTCGGAATGCGCCTTGGCGACGCCGGCGGCGATGGTGCCGACGCCGACTTCCGCGACCAGCTTGACGCTGATGCGGGCGTGGCGGTTGGAGTTCTTGAGGTCGTGGATCAGCTCGGCCAGGTCCTCGATCGAGTAGATGTCGTGGTGCGGCGGCGGCGAGATGAGGCCGACGCCCGGCGTCGAGAGGCGGACCTTGGCGATCCAGGGATAGACTTTGTGCCCGGGGAGCTGCCCGCCTTCACCCGGCTTGGCGCCCTGCGCCATCTTGATTTGCAGCTCCTTAGCCATGACAAGGTATTCGCTGGTCACCCCGAAGCGGCCCGAGGCGACCTGCTTGATGGCGCTGTTTTTCGAGTCGCCGTTGGGCTCGGGGGTGTAGCGGGCCGGGTCTTCGCCGCCTTCACCGGTGTTGCTCTTGCCGCCGATGCGGTTCATGGCGATGGCGAGCGTCTCGTGCGCCTCCTTGCTGATCGAGCCGTAGGACATGGCGCCCGACTTGAAGCGCTTCATGATCGCTTCTACCGGCTCGACCTCCTCGAGCGGGACGGGTTGCCGGCCTTCGAGGTCCAGCTCCATCAGGCCGCGCAGGGTGCAGAGGCGGCGTGACTGATCGTCGACCAGCGTCGAGTATTCCTTGAAGACCTTGAAGTTCCCGGTGCGGCAGGCGTGCTGGAGCTTGTGGACGGTCTCCGGGTTGAAGAGGTGGTACTCCCCCTCGCGGCGATACTGGTAATGGCCGCCGACGTCGAGGGTGTGCCCGTTGGTCGGTCGCTCGGAGAAGGCGTGGTCGTGGCGGGCGCGGACCTCCTGGGCGACGACGTCGAGGCCGATGCCGCCGACGCGCGACGGGGTCCAGGTGAAGTACTTGTCGATGATCTCCTTGCCCAGGCCGATCGCCTCGAAGATCTGGGCGCCGCAGTAGCTCTGGGCGGTCGAGATGCCCATCTTCGACATGACTTTGAGGACGCCTTTGACGATCGACTTGGCGTAGTTGTGGATCGCCTTGTCCGCGTCGACCTTGGTGATGTGGCCATGCCGGACCATGTCCTCGATCGTCTCGAAAGCCAGGTACGGATTCACCGCGCCGGCGCCGTAGCCGATGAGGAGGGCGAAGTGGTGCACCTCGCGCGGCTCGCCGGACTCCAGGACGAGGCTGACCTGCGTGCGCGTCCCTTCGCGGATCAGGTGATGGTGCACGCCGCCGACGGCCAGCAAGGCCGGGATCGGAGCGTGATGCTTATCGACGGCGCGATCGGAGAGGATGATGTACTCGACGCCGGTGGCGATCGCGACGCTCGCCTGGCGGCACAAAGCGTTCAAGGCCCGCTCCAGGCCGGCCGCCCCTTCTTTCGGATTGAAGAGGATCGGCAGCGTGACCGACTTGAAGCGGCCGCGCGTCGTGCCTTCGAGCTGGCGCAGCTTGTCCAGCTCGTCGTTGAACAGGATGGGGTACTGGACCTTGATTTGCCGGCACGATTCGGGGGTCGGGTTGAGCAGGTTGTACTCGCGGCCGATGGTGGTCTCCATCGACATGATGATCTCTTCGCGGATGCAATCGACCGGCGGGTTGGTGACCTGGGCGAAGAGCTGCTTGAAGTAGTTGTAAAGGAGCTGCGGCCGATCGGAGAGGACGGCGAGGGCGGCGTCATTGCCCATGGAGCCGACCGCCTCGTTGCCGTCGGTCGCCATGGGGGCGAGGAGGATGCGCAGGTCCTCGGCGGTGTAGCCGAAGGTTTGCTGGCGGAGGAGGACGGTCTCGTGGTCCGGCTCGTGCGGGGAGGGGACGTCGGGCAGATCTTCGAGGCGGACCAGGTTTTCCTCGAGCCAGTCGCCGTAGGGATGCTGGGTGGCGATGGCGGTTTTCAGCTCGTCGTCGGCGATGATGCGGCCCTGCTCCAGATCGACGAGGAACATCTTGCCGGGCTGGAGCCGGCCCTTGTGCAGCACGTTCTCCGGCGGCACATCGAGGACGCCGACCTCGCTCGCCATGATGACCAGGTCGTCCTTGGTGACGTAGTACCGGCTGGGGCGCAGGCCGTTGCGGTCGAGGACGGCGCCGATGCGGGCGCCGTCGGTGAAGGCGATGGAGGCGGGGCCGTCCCACGGCTCCATGAGGCAGGCATGGTAGGCGTAGAAGGCGCGTTTTTCCGGGCTCATGGTCTCATCGCCGGACCAGGGCTCGGGGATCATCATCATGACGGCGTGGGGCAGGCTGCGGCCGGTGAGGACGAGCATCTCCAGCACGTTGTCGAACATGGCGGAGTCGGAGCCGCGGTCGTCGATGACGGGGAGGATCTTCAGGATGTCGGGGCCGAAAAGGCCGCTGGCGAGCATGGATTCGCGGGCGTGCATCCAGTTGATGTTGCCGCGGAGGGTGTTGATCTCGCCGTTGTGGGCCAGGTAGCGGTAGGGATGGGCGCGGGGCCAGCTGGGGAAGGTGTTGGTCGAGAAGCGCGAGTGTACCAGGGCGAGGGCCGATTCGAGGTCGGCGTCGTCCAGGTCGGGGAAATAGGGGGCCAGCTGCGGCGCGTTCAGCATGCCCTTGTAGATGAGCGTCTTGCAGGAGAGGCTGGGGATGTAGAAGAAGTCGCGCTGGGGGATGTTCGAGCGGCGGACGGCGTTCTCGGCCTGCTTGCGGATGACGTAGAGCTTGCGCTCGAAGCCGAGGGGATCGGCGGGCCGGTCGGCGGGCAGGCCGGAGACCTTGGCGATGAAAACGTGGAACATCGCCGGCTCGCCGGCCTTGGCGGTCGGGCCGATCATCGAGTGGTCCGTCGGGACCCGGCGCCAGCCGAGGAACTTCTGCCCCTCGTCGCGGATGATTTTTTCGAAGAGCTTCTGGCAGCGCTGCCGGTCCGTCTCGTCCGGCGGCAGGAAGACGAGGCCGACGCCGTAGTCGCCGGGCGCCGGCAGGTCGAAGCCGAGCGCCTCCGCCTGTTTCTGGAGAAACTTGTGCGGCGTCTGGATGACGATGCCGGCGCCGTCGCCCGTGTTGGCCTCGCAGCCGCAGGCGCCGCGGTGCTCGAGGTTGTTGAGGATCTCGATGGCCTTGCGAACGATACCGTGCGTCTTGCGGTTCTTGAGATCGACGACGAAGCCGACGCCGCAAGCGTCGTGCTCGTGGCGCGGATCATAAAGGCCTTGCGCGGCCGGTTCATTAGCGTACATGACGGAACCCGCATTCTTCGTTTAGCCCCGGTTCGCGGAACCGGGGCGGACAGTGTCTTGCTTCGGAGTCGGCGTCACATCCCGCCGCGCCGGCGGCCGCGCGGGACGACATTGACAACGCGAACGGGAACGGGTCGGCGCCACAAGCGGGCCAGGGCGTTCTTCAGGGCGTGGACGAGTCGGGACAGGAAGGCAGACACGGGTGGGGTCCTTTGGGATCGGGGTTCTTGGTTTATCGCCTCACGCCCGAGCGGGAGCGCGATGGGTTGATTTGGCGCGCGACTCTTTGAAGGGGGCGCCCTTGGCGAAGTGCGTGTCGCCGTTGCGTGCGGCGCCGTCGTCGCACAGGATCTCGATGAAACGCCGCACGGCCGCGCTCAGCTTCTGGCGGCGGCGGTGGATGATGCCCAGCGGGCGAACGAACCGCTCGCCATAGAGGGGCAGGGCGAGCAGACTCCGGTTCTTCACCTCGCGGCGAACCGTCGGCTCCGGCAAGAGGGCGATGCCGGCGCCGACCGCCACCGCCTGCTTGATGTTCTCGATGTTGTCGAACTCGCAGCTGACCTCGACGCCGACGCCGCGCTCCTTCAGGAAGCGGTCGATCTTCTTGCGGATGACGAGGTCGCGCTCGAAATGAACGAACTTCTGCCCGGCCAGCTGCTCGAGCGGCGCCGCCAGGCGACCCGCGAACGGATGGCGCGGCGGGCAGACGACGACGAACTCTTCCTCGCGCCACGGCAGCGCCGCCAGCTTGGGCGACGAACGCGGAAAGGAAACGAGGCCCAGGTCGGCCGTGCCGTCCAGCACCTTCTCGTAAACGCGATCGGGGTGCAGATACTCGATATGTACCTGAACGCCCGGCTCCTCTGCCGTGAGGCGTTCGACGTATTGCCCCATGTCCCCCAGCCCGACGCTGTAGATGGCGGCCACCTGCACGTTGCCGGCGATCTCGGCCCGGGCGGAACGGATGCTCGTCTCCAGCTCGGCGTAGCGCTGGAGCAGACTCTTGCAGCCCTCGTAGAAGGTCCGGCCCAGGTTGGTCAGCTGCAAAGGCCGGGTGGAGCGGTCGATGAGCTGCACGTCCATGCGCCGCTCGAGCTGTGAGATGATCTGGCTCACGGCCGATTGCGTGACGTGGTTGACGTGCGCGGCTTGCGAGAAGCTGCGGTTGCGCGCAACGTCACAGAACACTTTTAAGGAGCCCAAGTGCATGGAGAGAATGGTAGCATGTCGTCTCCTAATATCAATAGCGCATGACTTTAAAAAACCTAATACTGATCCAGGTGGTAGACCGCCGGTTTTCAGAAAACACATCTTTTTTTCTTGAAACGGACGGCGCCCGACGCCAAAATGCAGGTCGCTCATGTCCGGGCGTGTCCGACTCGCGGACGACGCCCCGCCATCGCCTCGCCATTTCGCTTCACGAGAGGTTTCTCATGGCCACCGCGCGCGACATCCTGGTCCACAAAGGGTCCAACGTTCTTTCGATCTCGCCCACATCGACCGTCCTCAAGGCCGCCCAGTACATGAACGAGTTCAAGGTCGGCTCCCTGGTCGTCCTGGTGGAAGGCCGGCTGGTGGGGATCTTGACGGAGCGCGACATCCTCACGCGCGTCGTCGCCACGCGGCGCGATCCGGCCGAGACGGCGGTGGATGAAGTGATGACGACCGACCTGATCTGCTGCCAGCCCGACACGGCGCCTGGAGGAGGCGCGCGGCGTGATGAAGAACCGCCGCGTTCGCCATCTGCCGGTGATGGACGATGACGGTGAGCTGGCCGGCCTCATTTCCATCGGCGATCTGAACGCATTCCAGGCGACCACCCAGGAGCGGACGATCCACCTGCTGCACGAGTACATCTACGGGCACGTGTAAGACGTGACGCGGCCGCAGCTGTGCCAATCAATTAGGTCAGCAGTCGTCGGAAACCTTCCTGCTCGAAGTGACGGTCGGTGCTCAAGGCGTCGGTCAGGTTGCGTTTGCGCATTATCAGAAAACTCACCGCATCACACAACGAATACGTCTTATCGGGACGATCTTGCAAAAGGGCGATCGCCTCTCGATGGAGCGACTCGTCGATCCACAGCGTCTCGATATCCGAATTGTTCACCAGATCGACCATGAAGGCGAGCGCTGGCGAACGCGGCAACCGCCGTGCTTGAGCCAGCGCGACGAACTCGGCGAGCACGTACCCATGCGTCACCGAACCTGAGCCGTCCGATAAGCCTCGCGAGCCTTGTCATGGAACGGCTCCGCCTTGTGGTGGAGGCAGAGCAAGCCGGATGTGTCCAACAACATCACGGCTCCTCATGTGTGTCGGCATAACTGCGGGCCAGGTCCGCGTCGATGGTCTCATTGTCGATACCCGTCGGCTGGCCGAGATCGATTTCGCCGAAATGCCGTTCAAAGCGCTCGCGCGCCGCTTGTTTATCGGCTTCGCTCGCGTGGCCATTGGCGCCAGTTCCGGGAAAGCATTTTTCCAGTGTCGCAGCTGCCAGATCAGCCGGAGATTTCTCGGCCGCACGCGCTTGCTGCTGTAACGCCTGATATGTGGTGTCGTTAAGTTCCACCGTGACGAGATGGCTCATGGCTTGCTCTCCCGGAGCGCAACTTTCATGCCTCTGCAGGTTCTGAACCCGCCACCACCGCACGCCGCACCGCCGTCGCCAACTCCGCTTCCTGGCGCGGAAACACGGTCCGCACATCGAAGACGATCTTGCCGTCGCGCAGCCGCGCCACCACGGCCGGGTCGCCGACGCGCAGCCGCCGCGCCAGTTCGTGGTCTTCCATTTCGTTCGCCCGCGCCTCGACCACCCAGGTCGGCATTTGCTGGTCGGGCAGGGAGCCGCCGCCGACGAAAGCGTGGTCGCGCAGCACTTCGGCGCTTGCGATTCCGGGAATGCCGCGCAGCGCCTCGGCCAGGGCCTGGGCGCGTCGCTTCAACTCCGCGTCCGGGGCGCCGAGCAAGGCGAGGCCGGGGATCGCGCTCAGGGCCTGCTCCTCGTTGAGGTAGAGCCGGAGCGTCGCTTCGAGAGCGGCGAGGGTCATCTTGTCCAGGCGGAAGGCGCGCATCAGCGGGTCCTTCTCGATCTTCTGGATCCATTCCTTCTTTCCCGCCAGGATGCCGGCTTGCGGGCCACCCAGCAGCTTGTCGCCGCTGAACAGGACAAGGTCGGCCCCGGCGCGGATGCTGTCGCGCGCGATCGGCTCGCCCGTGAAACCGAAGCGGGCGAAGTCGAGCATGGCGCCGGAGCCGATGTCGTCGATGACTTTCAGGTTGTGCTTGCGGCCCAGCGTTACCATGTCCTCGATGGGGACGGACTTGGTGAAGCCGGAGACACGGTAGTTGCTGGTGTGGATCTGCATCAGCGCCGCGGTGTTGGGGCCGATGGCGTTCTCGTAGTCGCTCAGGCGGGTGATATTGGTCGTGCCGACCTCGCGCAGGACGGCCCCGCTGACGGCCATGATCTCGGGAATGCGGAAGCTGCCGCCGATCTCGATGAGCTGGCCGCGCGAGATGACGACCTCTTTCCCCTGGCACAGGGCGCGCAGGGCGATGACGGTGGCGGCGGCGTTGTTGTTGACGGCGGTCGCGGCCTCGGCGCCGGTGAGCTGGCAGACCCAGTCGCGGATGGCATCCTGCCGGCTGGAGCGTTTGCCGCTCGCCAGGTCCATCTCCAGGTTGAGGTAGCCGCGCGCCGCGTCGTAGGCCGCGCGGGCCGCCTCTTCCGCCATGGGGGCCCGGCCGAGGTTGGTGTGCAGGACGATGCCGGTGGCGTTGATGACGGAGCGCAGCCTGGGCTGGATTTGCCGGTCCAGGCGCTGGAGGGCCCGCTGCGCCACCTCATCGGCGCCGGCCTGGCCGTCAACGTTCTCGCCGGCCGCAAGCCGTTGCCGAAGGTCGTCCAGCTCCGCGCGGATGGCGGCGACGATTCGCTCATGCGCATGCCTATCCTTCGCGGGCTCGAGGCGCGGCGAATCGAGGATCTGGTTGACGGAAGGCAGGTGGCGGAAGAGGTTCGCGCTCATCGATGCCATTGTAGCCGGGCGCGGCGATGAACGCACGGTTCCACTCGCGTTGTCCATTCTTGACAGCCGCTTTGCCGCATGGTGAGATTAGCACCGTGAACAGCGCAAGGAATTGCCACCGCGCGCAACAACCTTGCTGCAGCGCTGATGCGCGCGGGAAGCACAAGTTCGGCATTGAAGGCGGGGTGCACTGATGGGGCGGTACTCGTGGAGCCGACTGAACTCGCACCAGGTAGGCCGGTTCGCCGAGTACTTCGTTAAGATGGAGTTCGCCGTGTACGGGTTCGAGGTGTACACGGCCGAGGTGGACGACCGGGGAATCGACTTTGTGGCCCGGCACGGCGCCGGTGGGTTCTACGAGGTGCAGGTTAAGTCGGTGCGAGAGTCGAACTACGTCTTCATGCACAAGACCAAGTTCCCGCTCCGCCCGGACCGGCTGCTGGCCCTGGTGCTGCTGGAGGAGGACCAGCCGCCTGACCTGTATCTCATCCCGGCGACGGCGTGGTTGTCCCCGACCGGGCTGCTGGTTGGCCGGGACGATGAGGGCCTCAAGAGCAAGCCGGAGTGGGGTATCCAGTTGTCCGGCCGCACGCGTCCGCTGCTCGCTCCCTACCGCTTCGATGCGGCAGTGCTGCCCCTGTGCCAAGACATGCCGAGCGAGGCGTTGCAGCCGACCGCGGCCCCTACGGTCGCAGCGCGGCAAGACGATATCTGAGGGCCGCGGCGGCTGAACTGGGCGTTCGGCCACGGGGAGGGCGCACCGAGATTCAGGAAGGAATTCGATGGCAGCCATGTTGAATGTTCGGGTTCCGCGATCCCTGACCGTACTTGTCGGCATCGATATTTCTATGGGCGCCGGCCTACTCGTAATCACTCTCGTTCAGTTTGCTCTCGCTCAGTTGGGGATTGCTCCACCCTTCGCAGAGGAGCACATCCTGAGAGGGCTTGCTCTGTCGCTGATTGTGGTTGGGGTTGCGCTCTACCGCCGCGTGGTCCCGCGGGCGGTGGGCCTGGCCTGTGGTTGGGTAGCGATCGGCTTTGGTCTGCTGATGACAGGGGCCGTGATCTGGCTCTCGGCAGTCGGTGTCGATCTGAATAGGGTGATAGACGCGAAGTCGGGGTCCATGGCATTGTTCGATATCGGTGTCGCCGAACGCTGGTGGGCTTTTGGTTATGCCTGCTTCCTCTTCTTGATCGGGGTGATTCACCTGTGGGTGCTGAGCCGTGCGGAGGTTCGCGACTTTTTTCGACGTAGTCCTGGGTAGGCCCGGCCGATGTCATCCCTGTGTCACTCGCAAAAGACCCGGCCGAAAGCGCCCCGTCCAATCCAACCGATCGCGGTCGGGACACCGTGCCGCAGGGGGACTGCTACGGGATCGAGAGCCCGAAAGCCCACGTCCCAGGAATAAGAAGTCCCCGCCCATCGCGCTCGTCCCTGGCGTGCCGCAGTTAGGCCGTTCGTCGGGGCCGGCCTGGCCGTCGACCTTCTCGCCGGCCGTGAGCCGCCGGCGCACGTCGTCCAGCTCCGAGCGGATGGCGGCGACGATACGCTCGTGGGCATGCGCCTCTTTCGCGGGCTGGAGCCGAACGCACTCTCGAGCTGCGCGGATGAAACGCATGAAAAGGCGAACCGCTCCTCAGGTGGCTTCCCTCTAACTCTGCGGTAAGACCTCGCGTGGTTTTTCGGCCGAGAGAGTCGTAAAATGACGGTGAAGACGCAAGGCCGTCTTTAAAAAGGCTGGATGTGGGTTCGTCCTGCGCCACATTAAAAACAAGGATCCGTCCCATGACCGATCTCGTCTCGGAAATCCAATCCCTCAAGAAAACCAAGAACGCCACCATCCTGGCCCACTATTACCAGGAGGGGGAGATTCAGGACCTCGCCGATTTCACCGGCGACAGCCTCAAGCTCGCCCGCGCCGCCACCAAGGTCGACACCGACACCATCGTCTTCTGCGGCGTTCACTTCATGGCCGAGACGGCCAAGATGCTCAACCCGCGGAAGCGCGTCCTCTTGCCCGACCTCAAGGCGGGATGCAGCCTCGCCGAGAGCTGCCCGGCCGAGAAGCTCGCGCGCTTCCAGGAGATGCTCCGCGCCAACGGGCGGAAGTTCCAGACGGTCACCTACATCAACAGCACGGCCGCGGTGAAGGCGCTTTCCGAGTGGGTCGTCACCTCCGGCAACGCCGAGGAGATCATTCGCCGCGTGCCGGAGGAGTTCGAGATCCTCTTCGTCCCCGACCGCCATCTGGGCCAGTACCTTCAGGAGGTGACGGGCCGGCCGATGATCCTGTGGAACGGCTCCTGCATCGTCCACGAGGTCTTCAGCGTCGGCGACCTGCTGGCGACCAAGCGGAAGATGCCTGGGGTGATCACCATCGCGCACCCCGAGTGCCCGGCGAACATCCGCGAGCATTCGGATTTCATCGGTGGCACGGAGGCGATGATCAAGTACGTCCTGGGTTACGCCGAGCCGAAGGATTTTCTGGTGGCGACCGAGGCAAACATGATGTGGCAGCTCCAGAGCAAGGCGCCGCGGCATCGCTATCATCCGGTCCCCGGCATCACGTGCGCCTGCAACAAGTGCCCGCACATGGCTCGCAACACGCTCGAGACCCTGCGCGACTGCCTGGTGAAGGGGACGCCGGAGATCACCTGGCAGCCGGAGTTCGCCCGGGCGAGCGAGGTGCTCACGCGCTCGCTGCTGAACTGAACGGAATCCCTGGATGGCCCTCGTTCCGCCGCGTTTCCTGTTTCGCTTTGCCCAGCCTTGCCGCTACCGCAGGGAACGTGCCGCTGCGCGGGAGGATCGGCTCCTCGAACTCGACGACTCGTGCGACATCGACAATAACGCCGCCATCGACGAGAAGAAGAACTTCGCGACGGTGCGGCTGGCCTGGAACGAGCTGGGCCTGGGGATTCAAGTCGACGTGCGCGGCAAGGACAACCCGCCGCAGGCCGACGTGTCGCGGCCGCGCGGCTCCGACGGCGTCACCCTCTGGCTCGACACGCGCGACAGCCGGGCCAGCCATCGGGCGAGCCGGTACTGTCATCAGTTTCATTTCCTGCCGGCGGGGGGCGGCGCCGATCATGACGAGCCGGTGGCGGCGCAATCGCGGATCAACCGGGCGCTGGAAGACGCGCCGCTGGCCGATCCGAAGAAGGTCCCGGTGCGGGCGACGTTCCACAAATCGGGCTACATCCTCGAAGCGTTCCTGCCCGCGGCGCTCCTGACGGGGTACGACCCGGAGCAGCATTCCCGGCTCGGCTTCTTCTACTCGGTGCGCGACGAGGAACTGGGGGAGCAGCTGTTGAGCGTGACGTCGGAGTTTCCGTTCTGGGAAGACCCGTCGCTGTGGAGCGTGCTCGACCTGGTGAAGGGTTAGACGAGCGACATCCTCCATCCAAAGCGGTGTTCAGCTATCAGTGTCCACGTTACCGGTCCTTCTTGTGGCAGCCGGGCGCAATGCGTCGCCAACGTCTCCAAGCCGCGGCGGACCGGGCTGAGCCCCAACGGGGCGGGAGCCAATAGCCAGGGGCGTAGCCCCTGGGGCGAGGTCCGCCCGGGTCCCAAGCCCCGAAGGGCGACAGTGCCGCGGCCGATACCCTGTTTCTGTCGCCCTTTCAGGGCTTGCGGACTCGCATCGACGCTGGCCCAGGGGCTCACCCACGCCCCTGGCTATTGGCTGTCCACCCCGTTGGGGCTCAAAACATGCTTTCGTGCTTCCCACCACCCAAAGATCATAAGTCTGGCGTGCGATAGGCCGCCGCCGTAGAATCCGGGTATCCAAGCCATCAAGTCACCGCCAGGCCGATCAAGCTGGCGCCAAGGTAACGGGAGAATCCCATGAGCACTCCGATTCGTGATCCTCTTACCGGGACCGGGACCGGCGCCCGGAAGATCGTCGCGCTGCTTGGCGCCGTGCTGGCGATCGGCGCCGCGCTCTACCTGTCCCGCTCCCCGTTGCCGCCGGCGCCGGCCGCCGACGACCCCACGGGCAAGACGGCCCCCACGCCGCGGGCGGTCGAGGCGGCCAACGCCTTCCTCGGCGCGCTCGACGCCAAGCAGCGCGAGAAGGCGATCTTCGAGTTCGGCAGCCCGAAGAAATCCGGCTGGTCCAACCTGCCCGTCACCTTCGTCCCGCGCAACGGCGTCCGGCTTGGCGACCTCACCAAAGAACAGCGGACCAAGGCGATGGACGTGGTCGCCGCCGTCCTCAGCAAGGGGGGCTACCAGAAGGTCGTCGACATCATGGACGGCGACCAGCTGCTGGCCGAGGGCAAGGGGGGCAAGGGTGGCAAGGACAAGGGCAAAGGCAAGGGCGGCAAGGGGATGTTCGGCGTCGACCAGTATTACCTGGCGATCTTCGGCAAGCCCTCCGCGACGGAGCCGTGGATGGTGCAGTTCGGCGGCCACCACCTCGGCGTCAACGTCACCGTGATCGGCAAGCACTTCGTGCTCACGCCGACGCACACCGGGGCGCAGCCGACGCTCTTCAAGCGCGACGGCAAGGACGTCCGCCCGCTCGGCCTGGAAAACGACACCGCGTTCAAGCTGATCGCCGCCCTCGACGACAAGCAGCGGGCACAGGCGATCATCGGCGACCGCCCGCAAGGAGAGCTGCTGCTCGGGCCGGGCCGCGACGGCCGCAAGATCGAGCCGAAGGGGATCAAGGGCTCGGCGCTGAAGGCCGACCAGCAGGCGCTGTTGCTCGACCTGATCGGCGCCTGGATCAACATCGTGGAGCCCGACGAGGCCCGGGCGCGCATGGCGTCCATCAAGGGAAAGATCGGCGAGACCTACTTCGCCTGGAGCGGCCCGACCGAGAAAGGGAGCGCGGTCTACTTCCGGATTCAGGGACCGACCGTGGTGATCGAGTACGCTCCGCAGGGCGGGACCGACCACATCCACACGGTCATCCGCAACCCCGAGGACGACTACGGGGCGGGGCTGTTGAAGCGGTGAACGGGACGCCGGCTCAACCGCCGGCTACCTTATGCCACGCCTCCGAGGTGGTCGTAGAGAAAAGAAGGACCGTCCGGGCGCTCGCCGCGGACGGTCCTCGGAGGTTTGCTTCGGGTTCGTCACTTCTTCTTCGGCTCCGCGACGTCATACGCGATGCCGCTGCGCCGGCCTGCCTGCACGCGGAGGATGCCGAGCACCTCGTTCTCGAAGCTCGTCGGGGTGGCCAGCTTGGTGTCCTCGGCGATCTTCTTGGCGATGAACTCGTTGCGCATCTTCTCCAGTTCGAGCGCCCGCTTGCTCAGCACCTCGCGCTCCTTGTCGAGCTTCTCCAGGATCTGCTTTTGCTCGGTGAGGTTCTTGCCCACCAGCTCCTTGGGAAGTTCTTCCTTTTTGAGCTCCTCGAGCTTTACCTTGCCGTCCTTGATGCCCTTGATCAGGTCGTAGGCGGTGGCGCCGCCGTCCGTGCGGGCCAGGTAAGCGGCTCGCGGCGCCGCGGTCGCCAGCGGCAACGCCGCGGACTCCGTCACCCGTTTCTCCGCCTCCGCCTTGGCCTTGTCGCCGCCGTAGACCAGGGTCGAGGTCGAGAACTTCACGCTGATCTCCGCCAGCTCTTTGTCGAATGGCGTCGCGATCGCCACCACCGGCCCGCCCGCCGCGTCGATCTGCACGAACGAGCCTTCGGCCAGGCGGCAGATCTTCAGCCAGTGGTCCTTGGCCGTGGCGCTCGAGCCGCACAGGACGGTGTTGATGATGATGTCGCGCTTTACCGCTTCCTTGCACGTATCGGGGTACTTCACGTCGTCCGGGTAGTCCATGTGTGGCGGGGCGTCGCCGACCAGGAAGATCATCTTCAGCGTCTTCTTGTCCTTGCTCCAGGTGATCTTGTGCACGGCGTCGAAAAGCGCCTGGTTGACGCTCTCCGGCTCGTCGCCACCCTCATTGGCCGTGAAGCCCATCAGGTGGCCGTGGATCGAGTCGAGATCGTCGCTGAGGTCGAAGACCTTGGTGATGTAGGAATCGCCGCGGTCGCGATAGGCGACGAGACCGACCTTGAGGGCAGGCGTCGGCTTGCCGCTGGCGATCTGGTTGGAAATGGACCAGATCTTCTTCTTGGCCACGTCGATCAGGCCGGACATGCTGCCGGTGGTATCGAGGCAGAAGACGACCTCGACCTGCGGCTTGGCGGCGGGCTTCTCCGCCTTGACTTCAGCGCGTGCGGCCTTCTCCCCCGCCGAGGCGTGGCCCGACCAGAGGGCCAGCAGACAGAGCATTCCCGGGACCAGCATGAACCTGCGTAAAGACATGATCTCCTCCTTCATTTCGATGACAACCGCCATTCATAAGACGAGAATGGCAGGAACGCGGATTGCGGGCAAGCCACGAGTTCTGTTCAGCGGAAAGGTAATCCAACAATGACACGGCCATCGGCTCTCGCCACGATGCTGTTGGTAGCCGCGCCGGCCCTGGCGCCGGCGCAGGCGCTCTCGGAACGGGAATGGAAGGTGGACGGCGCCGCCCGCAAGGGGCTTGTCCATGTCCCGGCCGAGGCGCGGAAGACCGAGACGCCTTTGGTGTTCGTCTTCCATGGCCATGGGGGGACGATGGCGAACGCGGCCCGCTCCTTCGCCCTGCACAAGCGCTGGCCCGAGGCGCTCGTCGTTTATCTTCAAGGCCTCAACACGCCGGGGAAGTTGACGGACCCGGACGGCAAGAAGCCGGGCTGGCAGCGCGGTCCGGGCGACCAGGGGGACCGCGACCTCAAGCTGTTCGACACCGTCCTCGCCTCGCTCAAGTCCGAGTTCAAGGTCGACACGAAGCGCACCTACGTCACGGGCCACTCGAATGGCGGAGCGTTCACCTACCTGCTCTGGGCCCAGCGCGGCGACGTTTTCGCCGCCGTCGCGCCCTCCGCCGCCGTGCCGAACCGCGCCTGGTTCAAGGGCGTGCCCCCCTTGCCGGCGCTGCACGTCGCCGGGGAGAAGGACGCGCTGGTCAAGTACGAATGGCAGCAGATCGCGATCGACGCCGTACGCAAGGTGAACGGCTGCGACGCGAAGGGGAAGGACTGGGCGAAGGCGGGAAGCCTGGCAGGGACCGAATACCGATCGCGTAGCGGCGCTCCCCTGGTTACACTGATTGGTCCCGGCGGCCATGCGTTTCCCACGGAAGCGCCGGAGCTGATCGTTCGCTTCTTCAAGGAGCATCGGCGCAAGTGACGCAATCGGGCAGAGAGAATCGCATATCCAGGAGACGTACCCATGTTTGCACGTCGCGGCTTCGTGGCCGTCCTTGTGCTGGCGGTGCTACCGCTCGCCTGTCCGGCCCAGGAAAAGGCGGAGCCCAAGCCGCTGGAACGGGCGGCCCGATTGCTCGTCGAGCGGCTCGACAAGGGGGAGTTCGCCAAAGCGACGGAGAAGTTCGATGCGGTCATGCTCAAGGCCATTCCGGCCGAGGAGTTGAAGAAGACCTGGGAGGAAGTCATCGCCGAGGCCGGCGCCTTCAAGAAACAGCTCGGCGCCCGCGCCGAGACCAAGGACAAGTATCAGATCATCTACGTGACGTGCGCCTTCGCCAAGGCGACGCTCGACGTTCGCGTCGTCTTTGACGGCGAGGCGAAAATCACCGGGCTGCAGATCCGGCCCGCCGCCAAGCCCGCGCCCACCGGCGTTGAAGAGATTTACGAGGGGAAGCTCAAGGCCGGCGCCACGGAGGTTCGCCTCGTCTTTCATCTCTTCAAGCAGAAAGACGGCAGTTACGCCGGCGCCATGGACAGTCCGGACCAGGGGGTCAAGGGCCTGGTCCTCGACGAGGCCACCGTCAAAGAGGATGCGGTCCGCCTGGAGCTGAGCGTGGCCAAGATCGTCTTCGAAGGGAAGCGGAGCAAAGACGGCCAGGAGATCGCGGGAACCTTCAACCAGGCCGGCCTGTCGATTCCGTTCACGCTCAAGCGAGTCCCCAAGGCGACGGAGGCGAGCCGGCCGCAGACCCCCAAGAAGCCGTACCCTTACGACGAGATCGAGGTCGCCTACGAGAACAAGCTGCACGGCGTCAAGCTGGCCGGGAGCTTGACCGTGCCGCGCTCGAAAGGCCCGTTTCCCGCCGTGCTCTTGATCACCGGCTCGGGAGCGCAGGACCGCGACGAGACGATCCTGGGGCACAAGCCGTTCCTCGTCCTGGCCGACCACCTGACGCGGCGCGGCATCGCCGTCTTGCGCGTGGATGACCGCGGCGTCGGCGGCTCGACCGGCAGCGTGCCGAAGTCCACGACCGCCGATTTCGCCGAGGACGTGCTGGCGGGCGTCGAGTTCCTCAAGGGCCGCAAGGAGATCGACCCGGCGCGGATCGGCCTGCTCGGCCACAGCGAAGGAGGCGCGATCGCGCCGCTGGTCGCCAGCCGCTCGAAGGACGTGGCGTTCATCGTGCTGCTGGCGGGAACCGGCGTGCCGGGCCACGAGATCCTCTGCACGCAAAGCGCCGCCGGCCTCAAGCTGGCCGGCAGAGCCCGCCCCGAAGAGCTGGCGCTGCTGAAGACGTTGCAGGATCGTTTGTTCGCCGTAGTCCGCGCGGAAAAAGACCTCGCAGAAGCGGAGAAGAAAGCGGGCGCCGCTCTGAAGGAGATCACGGGCAAGCTCAGCGCGGAGGAGAAGAAGGAATCAGCCGCGGCCCTGGTGGTGATCGAAAGCCACAAGCAGCTGGTCTTGAGCCCGTGGGGACGGTACTTCATGGACTACGATCCGCGGCCGGCGCTGCGAAAGGTGACCTGCCCGGTCCTGGCCCTTAACGGCGCCAAGGACGTGCAGGTGGATGCCAAGGTGAATCTGGCGGCGATTGAAGCGGCGCTCAAGGAAGGGGGCGCCAAGGATGTCACCATCGTGGAGCTTCCCGACTTGAACCACCTGTTCCAGACGTGCAAGACGGGCGCCGGCGCGGAATACGGCGCCATCGAGGAAACGCTGGCGCCGGTGCTGCTGGAGCGGGTGGCCGAGTGGATCACGAAACGGACCGGGCGGGCAAGGCCGTGAGTGCTTTGGTGGGTGGCACGCCCTGAGTCTTCGAAGGGCGTGGGCGTCGCGCGATCAACCCCACGCCCTTCGCAAAGCCTCAGGGCGTGCCACGCTCGGGCGCCTTCGTTCCGTTCAACGGTCACGCCACCGCCGCCTCGCGCTTGCCCATGCTCGCCCGACGGACTGCTTGACGCGCGCTCTTGTCCAGGGAACAATAACGGCATGGTCCTTCCCGGCCGATTTCAGAATGGCGTTGTGGTGTTAGAGGCAGGGGCGCCGCTGCCTGAAGGCGCCGCCGTGACTGTAACCTATCCGGCGCTATCGAGCGCCAAGGCGGTGACCGAGAAGCGGCGGATCCAGGTTCCCTTGGTCCGAACCGGCGAGCCGGGTACCGTACCGCTGACGGGCGCCCGCATCGCGGAGATCCTCGACCAAGAAGATGCATCTCCCTGACGTCAACATCTGGCTGGCCTTGACCTTTGACTCGCACGTCCATCATCCCGCAGCGAAGACGTGGTTTGACGGTCTGCCGGTGAACGAGGTCTGTTTCTTCTGCCGCCTGACGCAACAAGGCTTCCTGCGCTTGGCGACCAATCGCAGCGCTTTTGGCAAGCACGCGCTGCGTTTGCCCGAAGCGTGGCAGACGTATGACCTTCTCCTGAGCGATCCCCGTGTTGCGTTCTCCAGTGAGCCCGCTGATGTGGAGACGCATTGGCGAGCGTTTACCCAGAGTCAAACCTATTCGCCGCAGGTCTGGAATGACGCCTACTTGGCCGCGTTCGCGTTGGCAGCAAAGTTGACGGTAACGAGCTTTGACAAAGGTTTGTCGCAATATCCAAACGTGAATTGCGTCATTCTTCCGTAGTCCGTGGCTCGAGGTCTGCTCCGTCATGGTAACCAAGTAGGCTTATCACCCGCGCATTCGTGAGGACCGCCGCCCGGCAAGAGCAACGGTTCAACGAACGCGGCGAAGTCGGCCTCGCTGTCGGCGTCGTAGGACGCGCGCACGAAGAAGCTGCCGCTTGGCAGCTTGGGATATTGGGGATCGAGATGTAGCTCGATATGGGCCTCGATCGCGTGGACGAAGTAATGTGGGTAGAGTTCCTCCTTGGAAGGGCGCGAACAGCGCAGGGTATTGCTCCCCCATCGGCGCGCCATCGCTTCAACGAAACCGGCGCGGTCCACTCCCGGGCGGACGTATAGCTGGCGCATCCGGCGGCGGCCGTTGTTTGGCTCGAAGAAAGCGAATTCATGCCCTTGCCCATCAGCGCAGCGTTCTACCAATCCGAAGAATCCGTTCTCAATCTCGAAAGTGTCGCCATCCGCATGTTCAAAGAGGCGCGATCCCTGAGTTGGGGTGGCGAGCCAGAGTGGCCGTTCGGCGGACGCATAGGCAAGAACTTTGGCACGCGCGAAGTCCGTGGAATCCAATCCAGCGACATTGCCTGGGTCGGAGGCGTATCGCGCGGCGACGGCAAGCACATCGCGATAGTGCATCTCGTCGCGCTTGTCGGGTTTCGCGATTTGGCTGGGCATGTAGACCACTAAGAAGGTGCACATCGTGCCCGGTCCGAATGAAGTGGCATACTCGCGATAGCCAATTGGCAGTTCCATCCCAAGCTCGCGACTCAGCAAATCGACCTCGGCGTCGAGGGGGACCGAATTGCGAGGCGACACGCGATAGACGGATTCGAAGGACATGGCGATTTCGCTCTTCGCTCCAAGGAAACCAACACGAGGTAGACTGTAACGCGCGGCTTCGGCCGCTGCGCGGCGAGCCCAAAATCTTAGCGGCGTTTTTAGGGTTGGCCTGGGCCTCCGAGAAGGGCATAACGGCGATCCGTCCTTGCTGCGATGGAGAGGAGTGTGCCAAATCGGTTGGCGTGTGTGTCTGCGCGAGTGGTGCTGGCGAGGACTCGAACGGTGTTCCGGCCTATTGACAAACAGGGTTCATTGGCTCGTCATGCGACCGCAGTGGCCCGTGGCCCCAAGCTCCGCAGCTTCGGCATCACTTCGCGAGCCAGCAGCTCCATGCTACGCCGCGTCTGCTCGTGTCCGGCCGCGCCGATCTGGCAACCCGTCAAGATCGTGCCGACGCCCAACTCCTTGATGTAGTGTTCGAGCTTCTGCCGGACTGTCTCCGGGCTGCCGACGATGGCGTAGACGCCGCGCTCGATGTCGTCCCAGGTCTTCTGGTAGTGGAGGAACTTGCCCTGGTTCTTGAGGATGGCGGCGGCGGAGCGGGCGGAGGTGTAGCCGGGCGGGGTGATGCCGATGCCTTTGAGGAGGTTGCGGGCGAAATACCAGAAGGGCTCCTCGAACTCTTCGCGGGCCTTCTTGTCGGTGTCGGCGACGTAGACGGGAACGCCCCAGCCCATCTGCTCGGGATCGGGGGTGTAGCCCGCCTTCTCGCAGGCTTCGCGGAACATGCGGAAGACGTTGCGAAAGACGTCGATGTGAAAGTAGGGGATGCCCATGTAGGAATAGCGGCGCTGGGCGACGAACTCGATTGTCTCCAGGCTGCCCACGCCCGGGATCCAGATCGGCGGATGCGGCTGCTGCATCGGCCGCGGCCAGGGGTTGACGTAGGGCAGGTGATAGTGCTTTGAGTTCCAGGCGAACGGACCGGGAACTGTCCAGGCCTTGACGACGAGGTCGAGCGCTTCGCGGAATCGTTCGCGCGCCTGCGTGGGGTCGACGCGATACGAGTAATACTCCGGGCCGCCGCCGATCACCAGTCCCGCGATGAGCCGGCCGTTCGACATGACGTCGAGCATGGCGAACTCCTCGGCGACACGGAGCGGCGGGTTGTAGAGGGGCAGGGCGTTGCCGATGACGGCGATCCTGCAGTTCTTCGTCCGCTGCGTCAGGGCGCCGGCGATGACGTTGGGGGAGGGCATCAGGCCATAGGCGTTCTGATGATGCTCGTTGACGCAGACGCCGTCGAAGCCCAGCTCATCGGCGTAGGCGAGCGTGTTGATGTATTCCTGGTAAAGCTCGTGGCCTTTGACCGGGTCGTAAAGGGAGTTCGGCAGCCAGATCCACGCCGAGTCGTACTTCTGATCGAAGTCGGCGGGAAGATGGGGCCAGGGCATGAGGTGGAAGAAGTAGAACTTCATGCGATTGAACCACGGGGATAGAAAGTCCAGAGGAAAAGGGAAGGAAGGCGAAGGGATTAGGATTATGATTAGGATTACTGTAAGATTAGGAGGAGACTGACGGTGACGACCACATCGTAATCCTAATCGCAATCTTAATCGCCTCGCTTCATAACGAGCTTCGCGTAGTCCTCCGGAGTATCCAGATCGCGCAGCACGCTGTCGTCAGGCCAGGGCAGCTCGATTGTCTCCGCGGGGAACTGGCGCAGGTACGTGTTCAGCCCTTGATCGTACGGGAAGGAGCGCAGGTTTGCCACGTGCTTCCAGGCGATGAGGGTGGGGTGGCCGCGCTTGCCTTGGTGCGTGGGGACGGCGATGGAGGAGACTGGGCTCTGGTCGAGAGCGTGACCCAGGGCGCGGATGACGGCCGGGTCCAGGACGGGATGGTCGGCGGGGACGAGAAGCCAGCGGTCGGCTCCGGCTGGACGCCAGTGGGACTCAATCCAGTCGAGGCCGTGCTGGACGGTGGTCCGCATATCGGACGTGGCGGCGGGGAGGAGAAGGATCTCGATTTGCCGGGCAGGATCGGTCGCGCCGGCGACGGCCTCGAGAAATGCGACATGCGGCGCCAACACGAGAAGCGTGCGCTCGACGCCGGCCAGACGGATGGTGGCGAGGACGCGTTCGAGGACCGTTTGCTCGCCGAGCGGCAGGGCGAGCTTGGGCCGGCCCATGCGTTGGCTATGGCCCGCGGCAGGAATGAGCGCGAAGGTGGCCATCGGAACGGCAAGCGGAAGCGATATCGGCCCGCGTCAGGCCGGGAGGGCGAGGCGCCTGGTCTAGACCATGTTCTGCAGCATCTCGCGGCGTGGCACGAGGCGGCGGCCGCGCGTCTCCTCGATGTCGAGCGCCTTCAAGAGGCGGCGGCGGAACTCGGCTTGCACGTTGTCGATCGCGGAGGCGGCGCTGCTGGCGAGGGGAATGAAGCCGCCGGCGCGGCGATCGTGGCCACCGGCGCGGCCTCCCATCTTGGCGGCGACTTGCCGCAAGATCTCGCCCGCCTGGGCGCGCGGCTGGTTGCTGCGCAGGGACAGGTACATGCGGTCGGCGTGGATGCCGGCGCACACCGCCCACTGGATGCCTTCATGGCGGATCAGGTAGTCGACGACCTGGGCGGCGAGGTCGGGGCTTTCGAGGTCGTTGATCCAGCCGATGATGAGGCGGTCGTAGATGAAGGAGCTTTGCAGGGCCTGGAGCATGGCCTCGAAGAAGGAGTCCGGGAGCGGGGCGTTGCGGATCTGAGCCAGGACGTCTTGATCGATGCGCGGGAAGAGGAAATTGAGAGCGTTGTCGTCGATGGCGCTGGCTTCGCGCGGATAGCCGGAGACTTCGGTGTGGATGCCGTAGTAAAGGGCGGTGGCGATCCGGGGCGACAGGTCCAGCTCCTGCTCCATGAGATAGCGCGTCACGAGGGAGCAGGTGGCGCCGATGCCCCGGCGGATGTCGAGGAACGGGATGTCGGTGAGGTCGCCCGGGGTCTGGTGGTGATCGATGACGCCCCAGATGCGCGTCTCACCGTTGAAGCTGTGCCGCCCCGTCTTCGGTTGGCTATCGACCATGACGACGGCGTCGTCGGAGCGCCAGTCGACCTCCTGGATCGGCTGAAGCTCAATGCCGAGGACCTCGACCATCATCCGGTTCTCGGCGCGGCAGATGTCGCCATCGCGGGTGAGGCGGGTGGTCTTGCCGAGGCAGGTTTCGACGAGGTGGGCCAGTCCGACCATGCTGCCCAGGCTGTCCGGGTCGGGCTGCACATGGGACACGAAGGTGACGGTCTGGAAGTCCGCCAGACCGGCGAGGAAGCGATCAGAGCGCCGCGACAGAGTCGGCTTACTGCCATAGACTCCCGTGTCGGCATTGTTCTTGGACATAGTGAGACGCGTCTCCGGGGCGTTTTCGTCTCTGATGAGCGCGGACCGAAAGCCTCTGGCCCCGCGGTCCGCCCCCTCGGGCGTTTGGCTTCTGGCCAAACGCGCACCGTCCTTGATAGGGCTTCCTGGGCAAACAGGATGAAAACGCCGTTGCCAAACCACCATCCTTGGCCAGAATCCATTGTAGGGAGCGGCGGAAACTGTCAAGTCCCCGACGCTCCGAAGGCCGCTAGCGCCTCCAGCTTCTTCCATTGTTCGGGAAGGACCGGCAGGACGGAAAGCCTGGGCAAGCGCACCAGCTCCCAGGCGGCGAGTTCCGGCTCTTGCTTGATGCGGTCGAGCGTGACCGGCCTGGGCCAGCGCCGCACCGGTTCCACACGGACGACAACCGCCTTGGGGTCGGCGCTATCCGGATCAGGCCGAGGACCGTCGCTGACCCGCATTTCGCCGACGATGGCGCGTTCCTTGCCCGTGTGGTAATACAGCACGCGGTCACCGGGCTGGACCTGGCGCAGGTGCTTGCGCGCCAGGGCGTTCTCCACGCCGCTCCACCAGGCGCCGCCGTCCTTTTCCAGATCGGCGTAGCTGTAGTGGGTTGGCTCCTCCTTGAAGAGCCAGCCGCCCCGCGTGTCTTTTTTCCGCGTCACGATAGCTCGTCTTTTTCTTCAGCTGGAGGTCGGCGCTGGGGGCGCCCTCCGATCGAGTCGAGGGCCGATCGTACCATCCCCGCGCAGCCTCAGCAATAGACTGCCCGGACGGCGGCGCCCTTTTCTTCGCGTCGACTTCCTTCAGCAAGCATAGGGCAAACTGGGGCGAAAGGGAAAAGTCGACGGGGGGAAACGAGTAAGCGCTGGGGAAGCAACTACTTAGGGCGTCGGGGTTTCCACGGTCCAACGTTGGCCACAGGCGTTTTTCCGGCCAATCGCTAGGGCCTCTTCACACGTCCTGTCCCGCGCGCCATGTCGTCAGACAGCGGCGATAATCCTCGCGCGCCTCCTTCAAAAACCGGCGCACGAACGGCTCGCGGTAGTCGGCGTAGGTCCATGGCCAGGGCTTGAACTCCTTGTTCTCGAAGCGGAGCGTGACTTCGGCGAAGATCCCGTCCCGCAGGTAGATGCGGTGGTCTTTGTCCTTCGTGGTCGCCAGCATGAACTTTCCCAGCTGCAACAGGCCGGGGTCGAGGTTGAGCGGACGCGGCTCGGCATAGCGCCCGGTCGCGGCCAACTCCCCTTCCAGGCGGATGGTCAGCAGTTTCGCGTCGGCCAGGCTATCGGACGGCACGAGGGAGGCGAAGCTGATCAGGCGTTTGACGAGCCCCGCCCCCATTTCTTTCTCGTAGTAGGCGGTGTGATGGAAGGGATAGGCGGCGCCGCAATGGGCGAGAGGACCGTATGTCGCACAGAGCCGCTCCTCGGCCCAGGCCAGCGCCTCCGCATGCCGGCTGAACAGAGCGACCACCAGCAGGGACGGATCAACCCTTCGCTGCGCCTGCGCCACCCGTCTCCTCCGCTAGGCGAAGCCGCAGGAAAGCGAGCAAGTCCTCTCGGCCGAACGGCTTCTGGATGAAGCCATTGTACTCGACGCCTTCGACCACCGCCGCCGCTTTGTCGGGCAACCGGCCGCTCATCAGGAAGATCGGCAGCCGACCATCGAAGCGCCGCAGCGCCTTCAGCGTCTCCTCGCCGGAGCGGCCGGGCATGGTCAGGTCGAGCAGGATCGCGCTGATCTCTCTGCTGGACTGACGCACCAGCCGCTCGGCCTCGAAGCCGTCCGCCGCGCAGAGCACGCGGTAACCATCGCCTTCGAGCATGTGCTGGACCATGGCGCGCAGGTCGTCCTCGTCGTCAACGACCAGCACTGTGCCGCGCGGCCGCGCCGGTGCGGCCACCGCCTCAGCGGCCGTCGATCGCGCCGGCAGCAGGATCTCGATCGAGGCGCCCTGTCCCGGCTCGCTTTCGACGCGGATCAGCCCCCGGTGCGCCCGGATGATGCCCAGCGCCGCCGCCAGTCCTAGACCGCGGCCGATGAATTTGGTCGAGAAGAAGGGATCGAAGATGCGCTGAAGGGTGTCGCGATCCATGCCGCAGCCGTTGTCCCGTATCTCCAGGACGGCGAACAGACCGGGGGCCAAGCCGGCGCTGAAGGCGGAGTGCAGCGGCTGCTCGAGGCGGCGCTGGCTCAGCGCGATGCGTACGGCGCCGCGTGGTTTGTCGATTGCCTCGGCCGCATTGGCGACGAGGCTCAGCAGCACCTGGCGCAGCTGTTGCTCATCCCCGTCAATGAACGGGAGTCCGTCATGCAGATCGAGCTCGAGCCCGGCCCGGCGTGCCAGGGTGGCCTCGATGAAGGGGACCATTTCGAGCACGAGACGCTTGAGCTGGACTGGGCCGAGGACGAACTTGCCTCGGCCCGAGTAGGCGAGCATTTGCCGCGTCAGCTCGGCGGCGCGGCGGGCGGCTTTTTCGACTTCCTCGAGATATTCACGCTGCGGGCACTCGGCCGGCAACTCCATGCGGGCCAGACTGGCATAGCCGAGGATAGACGTGAGCAGGTTGTTGAAGTCATGGGCGATCCCGCCCGCCAGCACACTCAGGCTCTCCAGCTTCTGCGCGTGCCGCAGCTGGGCCTCGATCATTTGCTGATCGCGCAGCAGTTCCCGGCGTCCCTCCGTCGCGTCGCTGACGAGCCACAGGTCCGCGCCGTCGAGGCGCCGGCCGCGAAATTCCAGGATCAGGGGGGCGCCGTCGGCGGCGTGGCCGTGCCAGAGGCGCATGGGGCCGAAGCCGGCTTGGCGGTCGGACTCGTAGGCCCGGCGCGTCTCCGGCGCGACGGCCCCGAATAAGCGGGAGAAGCACGCGTCCACCGTCGTCAGGACTTCGCGCGGATAGCCGGTGAGCAGCGCGAATGGCAGGTTGACGTGAAGGTCGTCCCCCATCAACACGGCAGCCGGCGCGGGCAGGACATCGATAAAGGCGCGTAGCGAGGCGGCGTCCAAAACCGGGCTAGCACTGGACTCGGACATGCGAAAACGTCTTCCGATTGGACAACGGCGTCTCAAGAGCCCACGGTCGACGCCGTGCTTTGAGAGCTTGCTACGAAAGTGTCGACTCGGTTCGTAGCAAAAGCCGCGTTTTGGTCCAGACAGGTCGCCCATCGTCTTACTAACCGTCGCGCGGCCCCGTCAAGTAGATTTCCCGACAACTTTTCCCGTCACAAACTCGGCCCCCACGACTATGGGATAGCAGAGAACGACAAACGACGCGCAAGCCAACGACACCGCGGCGTTACTGCAACGAGAGGAACAAACGAATCACCTCCTTATCCCATCAAGTATCACACCCCCCAGCCTATCCCTCAAAACCCACCGGCTTGCCGGTGGGTTTTGTCTTTCTGGCGTGACCTGTCGGTGGCTGGTGGCTGGTGGCTGGTGGCTGGTGGCTGGTGGCTGGTGGCTGGTGGCTGGTGGCTGGTGGCGCGTGGCGCGGCTCGACAACGTGGGTTGAGGGCGCCCTGTAAAGCGGACTGGACAAAACGCTCTCATCCCGAATAATGACTCTTCTACCGGCTCCACGCCGGCCCCATCAACCCACGCCGTCGGGTTGCGCTGGGAATCACGCTTCTTCCAGTCGGCTTGAAGTCAAGCTGAGAAAGGGAACGGCCATGCCTCTCGGATTGCTCGGTCTCAAGGTCGGAATGACCCAGGTCTACGACGACAAGGGCAACCTCAACCCCGTAACCGTCATCGAATGCGGCCCCTGCCCGGTGCTGCAAATTCGCACCCCCGAGCGCGACGGCTACCACGCCCTCCAGCTCGGCTTCAAGGACAAGCCGCGCCGCAAGGCCATCCGCGCCGAGCGCGGCCACGTCGCCTCCGAGTTCAGCTCGAAGCGGCGCAAGGCAATGCAGGAAGCCGGCCGCCAGATCCCCGACAAGGCCAACGTCGAGCCGCAACGCTACATCCGCGAGTTCCGCCTCGACGGGCCGACCGAGATCAAGGTCGGGGCCCTCCTCACCGCCGCCGACGTCTTCAAGGACATCCCCTTGATCGACGTCATCGGCACCACCAAGGGCCGCGGCTTCGCCGGCGTCATGAAACGACACAACTTCGACGGCCTGCCCGCCGCCCACGGCGCCAAGAAGGTCCACCGCTCCGGCGGCTCGATCGGCTCCCACGCCAGCAACCGCGGCAGCGGCCGTCCCAAGAAAGGCCACAAGGCCGCCGGCCAGTATGGCAACGCCCCGCGCACCATCCGCAATCTCACGGTCGTCAAGATCGACGCCGAGAACAACCTCCTCCTCGTCAAGGGCGCTGTCCCCGGTCCCAACGGCGGCCTGCTCGTGTTGCGGCCGACGAACAAGAAGGGATAAGGAAGAGGGCTTGAACCATTCAGAGCCGGAACCGCCGCGAGCGTTTCCGGCTCTGATCGTCTGACGAGCCGATTCTACTGGAGATTTCGATCTGCTATTTCGGCTATAATCTCCGTCATGAGTGTCTCCACGCGAAACGCCACGTTTCTCTTCGATCCACCGCCGCCGCTCGTGGTCTACCCCGAAAGTGATGGCGCGCCCATTGCCGAGAACACCCTCCAATTTCGCTGGATCGTGACCATCAAGGGCAATCTGGACCTGATCCATGCCGACCAAACCGACGTCTTTGTCGCCGGCGATCTGTTCTGGTATCCCGTCGAGGGGGACCCGAATATCGTCCAGGCGCCGGATGTCTTTGTGGCCTTTGGTCGCCCCAAGGCGGAGCGCCGTTCTTATCTCCAATGGCGTGAGGGGGGGATCGCGCCGCAGGTGGTCTTCGAGATTCTTTCGCACACGAACACCGTCAAACGGATGCTGGAGAAGTTCACCTTCTACGAGAAGTACGGCGTCGAGGAATACTACGTCTACGATCCGGACAAGGTCGACCTCTCCGGCTGGCTCCGCAACGACCAGCGCCTGGAAGAGATTGCCAACATCAACGGCTGGACCAGCCCGCGGCTGAAGTGCAAGTTTCAGATCATCGACAATGACCTGGTCATCACGGGGCCGGATGGGAAACGGTTCTTGACGTTCGTGCAGCTGGGGCAGGAACTTGGGCAGGCGACGCGGGAACGCGAGGCGGCGCTGCGCGAAGTGGAAAAGCTGCGCGCGCAACTTCGGGCTCAGGGCATCGAGCCACAGGCGTAACAGGTAAGAAGGCGGAAACGTGACGTCGCTTGGTCATTTCACTGCACCCAGCCCCATCCCCGTCAACGTCTCCGTCGCCATCGTCCCCTCCCGGATCTGGAAGATGCCCGGAAACCGCTTCTCCCACGGCTCGTTCGCCGCGGGGCAGTATTGCCGCGCGTTCGACTCGATCGCCGCGACGCCCGGAATGTGCGCCGCCAGTCCCGCGGAGTGAATAAGCGACGCGCCCGGACACGTCAAATCCTGCACGCACAGGAACATGCCCATCTCCTGCGCCAGCGCCGCCAGCAACAGTGAGTGCCCCTGCCCCTTGCACGCCTTGAACGCCGCGCCGGTGTAACCCATCTCCCGCGCCAGCTCCAGGCTCTCCTGGTCGACCAGCGATTCGTCGATGACGATCGGCCGCTGCTTCGCCGCCTCGTGCATCACGTTCTGCCGGTTCGCCCTGAGATCGCGGGCCGTCGGCTGCTCGATATACTGCACACGCTCGAACGCCGCCGGCGCCTGCTCCTTGACGCGCTTCATGAAGTCCAGCAGATAGGCGACGTTCGGGCAGCGCTCGTTGAAGTCCAGCGAATACTGCCACCGGCTCACGCCGCGCTCGCTCTTGCGCGCTCCGCGATCCGGTTGACGCGCATGACGCGCTCGGCGTCCCAGTCAAGGTTGTCGCCGTTCAGCTTGACCTTCATGTGCGTCAGGCCGTTGAACGGGATCCATTCCTCCAGCGTCTCGGGCAGGCCGTCTCCCACCGGTGTCTTCATATCCCCGACTTCGAGCGGATCGAGGGCGCCGACGAGGTGATACAGCGGCAGCCTCGGCGCCGGCTCGCGCAGCACATATTGATCGAGCCAGCGGCCCTGGAACGCCGCGCCGAGGTAATGGCCCAGGTCATGATTCATGAAGTCCCGGCCGTAGGTGTGGTAGCAATTGAGGCCGTGAACCTTGCCGAAGGCGTCGTGCAAGGCGGCGTCGAACGGGCTGCCGCAAACGAGCAGGGCGAGCGCGGGGATCGGCTCGCGCGACTCCAGCTGAGCAGGCAAAGCGCGGAGATACTCGGCCTCCAGCGACAGGCCGATGTCAACAGGATGGCCCGTCTCGGCGCAATCCGAAAAGAGGCGGCTGATCCGCTCGGTCGCCGCGCGCATCAGGTCGAGCGTCTGCTCGTAGCCCAGTACGCGAGAAGGGAACGCCCAGACGTTGCCGAGCGGCATGCTGCCGAAGCCGGTCGCCGTTTTGCCGCCGTGCGTCTCGACGGTGAGCTGGACGTTGACGAGCGTCACCCGATCGACCGCCGTGCCGCCGAACTTGATCGGAGTGCGGTAGATGAAGTCTTCGTAGGCGAAGTCGCAGGCGGCGATGCGGATATCGGTCGGTTTCACGGCGGAGTCGGTGGCTGGTGGCTGGTGGTGGCTGGTGGCTGGTGTAGAGCCATTTGCCACCTGCGACCAGTACAGGCCACCCGCACCAAAGCCCCAGCAACCTGCCACCAGCAACCTGTCACCAGCAACCTGTCACCAGCAACCTGTCACCAGCAACCTGCCACTACTCGACGCGATAGGGGGGCAGGACGGAGATGCCTTCGAAGAAGCTAGCGCGCTTCTTCTGGTAGTAGACGTACCCTTGTTCTTCCATCTCTTCCAGGAAGCTGAACTGATCGTGAACGGCGCAGCCGCGGTTGAGACACCAGTTGACGTACGTGAGATAAAGTTCGAGCGCCGGATAGCGGGCGTTGGATGCGATCAGGCAGCAATCGTCGACGAAACTCGTGAGCGTCTTCATGGTTCCACCTCTCCCCACCGTTTGTAAACGCTCCGGGGCCGAATCTCCATGCGATTCGTAGCTCAAGAGGCGAAAAACACGCGGGAAAGGTGGGATTCTGCGGCGTGGGGGGATTTTGCCGGAGATCACCGGCTGGGCAGGTGGTGGCGGGATCGGATCTCGGCAATGACCTCGTCTGCCGGCCGGCCCTTGTCGCCGGCGGCCATGGCTTCGAGAGCTTTCCGCACGGCGGCGGCGCTCTCGCGAAGGTCTTCAGGGACTGGGTCGATATCCGCCATTCTCTTCCATCATAGGAGATTTGGATTTGACGTGATCGACAGGAATGGCCGGGGGCGGGTGTTGGCAACCTGAAGACATACGAGTCCCAGCTACGCGACGCGGCTTTGCCGGGGCGTCACCATGCGCGCGATGCCGCCGCACAGGCCGGCCAGCGTCCGCCAAGGATACGCCCGCGGCGCTTCATGACCGAGATAATGCAGCGTCGCCAGGGCAGGGGAGGTGAACGACAGCCAGCTCGTCCGGCAGCGGTGCCGCCACAGGCGTAGTAGAACAGTTGGCTCCACGAAGCCAGCAGGTCGCGGCACGGATGGCGATCATCTCGCGGTAAACCTTCTCGCGCGGGGCGACCGTCTTGGTCGAGGGATAGGTTCGCGATTATTGCCAACGTCTCCGGCACGCGGACCAGCTTGCCCCCGTCAGCGCCCAGCCGCAGCCAGTATTCGTAGTCCAGCAGCAGTGCAACGTCTCGTTGAAGGGGCCTACCCGGTCGGTAATCGAGCGCGCCAGAACGCCGCCGGCTGGCGGGTGACAGTATTGCTTGAGCCGGGCCAGCGAAAATCATGCGTCCGGATAGAGACCGAGCGCCTTGTCTTCCTCGTCGATGTATTCCCCTTCGCCGTAGATCAGGTCCCAGTCGGGATGCTCCTGAAAGTGACGCGCCGCCGTCGCGACGGCTCCCGGCGCCAGCGTGTCGTCCGAATTGAGATACGCGACGATGGCGCCCTTCGTCCGGCTCAGCCCCTTGTTGATCGCATGAGACTGGCCGCGGTCTTTCTCCGAGACCCATTCGAGACGTGAGCCGTAGGAGCGCAAGACGTCGATCGTCTCATCCGTCGAGCCGCCGTCGATGACGACGTACTCGATGCGCGGGTAATCCTGGGACAAGACGCTGTCAATCGTGCGCCGGATGAAGCGGCCCTGGTTGAAGGAAGGCGTGACGATGCTGACGAGGGGGACGTCGGGATGCGACATGGCGTTGTCGAAGGAAGGTAGGGTCTCAGGCGGCGTGCTCCAGCCGGGGGCGATGGCCCAGATACCAGGCGATGGTGCGCTCCAGCCCCTCGTCGAGGGACGTCTGCGCCTCGAAGCCGAACAGCTCGCGCGCCCGGCTCACGTCCAGGTAGCGGCGCGGCTGGCCGTCGGGCCGGGCCGGATCGAAACGGATCTCGCCCACGTAGCCCACCTTGCGTGCGATCAGATGGGCCAGACCCGCGATCGAGATCTCCTGCCCGCTGCCGATGTTGACGGGCGCCGTATCGTTGTGCTTCTCCAGGGCCAGAAGCAGTGCGCGGGCCGCGTCGTCGACGTAGAGGAACTCACGCGTCGGCCGGCCCGTGCCCCAGACGAGGACCGTCTTGTGCCCCTCCTCGTGCGCCGCGACGAACTTGCGGATCAACGCCGGGATCACGTGCGACGATTCGAGGTCGAAGTTGTCCCCCGGCCCATACAGGTTGACGAGCAGCGCGTTCAGACCGCGCAGTCCAAACTCCTGTTGATACGCCTGAAGCTGCACCATCAGCATCTTCTTCGCCAGGCCATAAGGGGCGTTCGTCTCCTCCGGATAGCCGTTCCACAGGTCGGATTCCTTGAACGGCGCCGGCGTGTGCTTCGGATAGGAGCAGATCGTGCCGACCATCAGGAACCGCTCAACCCCGGCCAGACACGCCCTGCTCGATCAGGTGCGCCCCATGATCAGGTTCTTGTAGGCGAAGATGGCGGGCCGCTGATTGGCCGCGATGCCGCGACGAGGGCGGCGAGATGGATGACGACCTCGGGCCGCTGCGTGCGATAGAGGCGGCGGACGTCGACCTCGGAGCAGAGGTCGAACTCGGCGCTGCGCGGCACGAAAACCTGCGTGCAGCCCGCGCCGTGCAGCCGGGCTACCACGTGCCGTCCGAGAAAGCCGCTGCCCCCCGTGACGACGATGCGCTTGTTCGCCAGATCCATAGCGGTCATCCGTGACTTTTTGCCTGGACTCGTCCCGCCGTAGTTTCTTGAATCGAGGCGGACCAGTCAATTGCAACGCGCGGGCTGGAAGCGCGACGACCCGGAAGCGGCCGCCGCGGACAGGCGCATCACTCGCTGGCGCGCACCGGCTTGAAACCCTTGAAGATGAGGACCCGCCCCATCCAGCGGGCGAGCAACGGAATGGGAATCCAGCGCCAGACGTGGGGCACTTCCGAACGCCTCAGCTGCCGCTTGTGCACCCGCGTGTCCGCGAACGGCTGGAACAACCGGCGCAACTCCCGGCCGCTGAAGCCGACGTGCGTCGGCGGCTTGCGACGCCGCTTCACGCCGAACCAGCGCGACCAGAAGAAGAAGGCGTTGAACCAGAAATCGATGTCGTAACGAGCCGACGTCACCGCCAGCACCTTGCCCCCCGGCCGCAGCACGCGAAAGACCTCCGCGACCACCTGCGCCATGTCGCCGACGCCGTGCGTCAGACTGCTCAGGAGCGCCACGTCAATGCTGGCGTTTTCCAGCGGCAGACGCCCGGCGGCGGCCTGAACGAAGCGGCCTGTCAGCTTGCGGACCTCGAAGTTGCGCCGCACCAGCTCGAGCTGGGAGGGACTGGGGCTGCACACGACCACCTGGGCCCCGTGCCGGGCGTACTGCGCCCAGTCGGTGCCGAGTCCGTGACCCAGGCCGAGCAGCGTCTCGCCGGCGTGCTTGGTAAACTCGAGAAGCTTGGGAATCCAGCGACCTTGCTTGCTATGGCGCCGGTTCTCGATGTTCACAAACCACTGCAGCGAATACGGCTCCGGCTCGGCTTCCAGCCGCTTCACCACGCTTACCGGCTCGAGCGCCTCGAACGCAAAGAGATTCTGGGCAAACTCGCGAAAGAAATGCGGCCCCTGCAAGCCCGCGGGCCCCGCCTCCGCCGTCTCGCCCCAGACGAGCGCATCCTGTACCGCCAGATCGCTGAAAGCGGGGCTCGCCAGAGTTAAGTGGGTGCGACCATCCATGGCCGTGCCGCGGGTCCTTTCCTGAATAGGCGTCCTCGACCGATAGCCGTTTGCCGGGGCACGGTCAAGCCTGCTTCATGCGCTCCAGTCGTCGCCTCTCGCCCGCGAAAGGACTCGGCTTACCGGAACATGCCTACCCAGAAGCTGAACACCTGTGTCTTGTCATCCGGCGCCCGCACGATCGGGAAGCCGAAGTCCAGCGCGATCGGCACGGGGCCCAGCATCGGCACGCTGATGCGCAGGCCGACGCCGGCGCTGACGCGATAGTTGCTCAGATCCACCTTCGATTCCACCGTGCCGCTGTCGATGAACGCCACCGCGTACAGCTGATCGTTGGCCAGGATGGGCACCTGGTACTCCAGGCTGTTGAGGAACAGGAACTGGCCGCCCACCGCGTAGCCGTTGACGAACGGGTTGGCGCCGCGGAACTGGAAGCCGCGCAGACTGCGGAAGCCGCCCGCGTAGAAGCGCTCGAAGACCGGCGTCTCGTCGCCGCACCAGGCGACCTGCGTCCGGGCCGCCAGCACGTGCTTGCCGGAGCCGTCCGCCCGCTGGTAAGTCGTGAAGTACCGGCTCCCCTCGAAATTCAGAATCGGGAAGGTGAAGTCGCCGAACATTTGCTCGTAGGAGAACTCCATCAGCCCGCCTTCCGTCGGCCGCATGAACGAATCGCGCGTGTCGTAGGTCAGGCTGACGCGCGGGCCGGCGATGAAGTTGTTGCCGAACACGTCCGTGTACGCGGGAGGCGCGCCGAAGAGCAAGTTGCCGATCTTGACGTTCTCGGCGCGAGCGCTGACGCCCACCGCCCATTCCTTGGTGATCTGCTTGGTCAGGCCGATGCGGCCGCCCACGCGCGTCTCCTTGTCCTCCGGGTAGATGCGGTCGTAGTAGTAAACGCTGTCCGTGAAGCTGATCGGCCGGTCGAACAGGAAAGGCTCGCGGAAGCTGATCGTGTAGCGCTGCAGCTCGGTGCCGGGGATGGCCTCGATGCGCAGCTCCTGCCCGGCGCCGCGGAACGCCTTGCCCTCGAAGATCTCGCTGAAGCTCTGTGGGAAGCGGAACAGGTCGAAGTTCTTCTCGTTGAGCACCACCGAGCCGACGAAGCCGGCGTCGGAATTGATGCCGGCGCCGAACATCAGGCTGCCCGTCGGCGTCTCCTTCACCTGCACCAGGATGTCCTTGTACTCGCTATCGGTCTCCAGCACCGTCAGGCTCGGCCGCGTCTCCGGTCCGATGTCGAAGATGCCCAGGCGGGCCAGGTCGCGCTCGGCGATCCGCAGCTCCGGATAGCGCAGCGTCTGCCCCGGATAAAGCCCGAGGACGCGCCGGATCACCCGGTCCTTCGTCACCTCGTTGCCGACGATGATGACGCGGCCGACCTTCGCCGGCTCCGCCTCGCGCACCTCGTACTGCACGCGCACCACGCCCTTCTCTCCCGGCACCAGGAGCAGCTTTCTTCGACCAGCATCTGCCGCCCGCGCCAGCCGCCCCAGTCCTGCATGTTGACCACGTCCGCATGCGTCACGCCCTTGCTGTACCACTCCCCTCCTTCGCCTGCACGATCGCGCCTGCGCTTCCTGGTTCTTCTTCGTCACCACCGTCACGTCCTTGATCTGGTAGCGCTGCCCCTCGTCCACGTGGTAGATGATGTCGACGAGCCGGTTGTCCTCGCTGAACTTCAGCTCCTGGCTCACGCGCGTCTCCAGGAAACCGTTCGCCTTGTAGTACTCCTGCACCTTGATCGCCGCTCTCGATCAGCGCCGGCGTGAACTGGCCGCCAAACCAGCTCAGGAACGCCCGCGATGTCTCGATCTGCGTCCGCAGCCGCGCCTCCACCGCAAACGTGTTCCCCGTGAAGTGCGTGCTCTGAACCCGCACCACCGGCCCTTCCGTCAGATTGAAAACGACCCGCGTGTCCCCCGGCTGCCCCCCCTCGACCAGCGACACATTCGCGAAGTAGCGCCCCTTCGTCTTGAGATACTCCTGAATCTCGTAACAGGCGCGGCGGTTCGTCGCCGGATCGAGCGGCATGCCCCGCCGCAGGTTCACCATCTTCTCCAGCTCCTCCGTCGACACCGTGTGGTTGTTTTGAAACTTGATGTCCGTGATCAGCTTCGGAAACCCTGCACTGAGCGTCACCACCCGACCGTCCCCGTCCGCTGCTCCTCGTGCGGCCGCACCGAGCGAAACAACCGCGCCTTGCTCAGCCGGTCGACCGCCTCCATCAAGATGTGCTGCGTGTACTCCTGCCCGGGCCGCAGGTTGACGTGCCGCATCACCTGCTCCGTCGGGATCGTCCGGTTGCCGACGATCCGCACGTCGCCGATGACCTCGCCCCCCGGCCTTCGCCCGGCGAGGCCAGCGCAAGCGAACAACGCCGACAGGCCCGCCGCCAGGACGAGAAAACGCACAAGCCCCACGGGCGAAGGAGCCCACGGCCTGTGCGCCCCGGCACGCAGCCGAGGCCTGGGCGCTTCTCGGTTGGCTGCCGGCCGTCCCTTCCATGGGAATCCTCGGAGTCGGGGAAGTCGGGTTTACGTCCATGAAGAGCGAGCCGAATAACTTCAAGATGCCCGCCTGTCAAGCCGAAGTGACACGGAGCGGACGCCCCGGGCCGGGTCGTCGTGCGAACTCCAGAGGCAAAACATTGGGGGCAAAAAATCGAGAAAGACAAGGAAACCAAGAAGGCCGGCGAAGAGCGGCAGGCGCCCGCGTCGGACAGGGCCCTCTTCTCTCTTGCTTTCCTATTCTTTACCCCCAATGTTTTGCCCTGAGTAACTGGCGAAGACGGGCCAACGTTTTTCTCCGGCGAATTCCAGAGGCAAAAACATTGGGGGCAAAAAATGAGAAAGACAAGGAAACGATGAAGGCCTGCGAAGAGCGGCAGGCGCCCGCTTCGGACAGGGGCCTCTTCTCTCTCGCTTTTCTTTTTTTTTTTTTACCCCCAGTGTTTTTGCCTGAGTGCTGGCCAGCAAAATCGCTCCGTGGCGCAACGCGCTTTGCCTCGCGGTCGTAAAACGAACCTCGGAGGCGCCATGGCCGAGCCGCAAGCTTCTCCCGCTGTCCCCGCGCGCTGGAAAACGTCCCAGGTTTTCCTCGGCGTCTTCATTTGCTGGCAGATCTGGTTCCTCCTCTCGCAAAACATTCTGGGAGGCATCGAGGCCGCCCAGGAGCACATCCGGCCGCCTGCCAGCGCCACGATCGAGCTCATCGCGCCGGGTCTCAGCAAGGACGAGGGCCAGGGGCACTTCTACGACTTCACCAAGTGGGTGCTCGGGCACAACAAGCTCTGGATGCACCTCACCGGCCAGGCCCAGAGCTGGGGCCTCTTCTCCGACGGCTACAAGGACTCCGTCTTCCCCGCCCTCATCCTCCGCTGGGACGACGACGACCCGAGCCACTATCCCCTGAGCGACGAAGCCTATGCCGTGGCCCAGGCGGCGCCGCTCCTGGCCGCGACCGGTCCCTTCGAGGCGGCGGCGCTGGCCGGGGGCGCCGCGGCGTTCAAGCGGACCGATCACCTCATCCTGACGCCGCACGAGCCGGTCGACATTGACCACTACTTCCGCTGGCGCCAGATGCGGATGCGCCGCTACGAGAACAACATCGTGATCACGCTGAGCGACGACGATTGCAAGACCGAGCAGGAGCGCGACGAGTACTGGGGCCGGCGCATCAAGAAACACCTCGACCGCGAAGGCTATCTCATCAAGCCCTATGTCCGCTGGCGCTATGAGACGCTCAAGCCGCTCTTCGCCGGCAATCCCCCCAAACAGGTGGTGCTGGTGCTGCGCCGCTTCCGGACGACCCCCCCCGATGAAACGCCCCCGGAATGGCGCGGCCCGTTCGTCGTGCCGCTCCTGAGCTGGGAGCCGCCCGCGGACGAGAAGGCGGCCGGCCGCTACACGCGCTACGACCCCGAGGCGCACGCCTTCAGGAGCTGGGAATGAACCGCCCGCTCGTGCGCGAAGGCCTGTTCCCCTGGCTCCCCTGGCCGCTGCGGGCGATGCCGGCCTGGACCGTTCCTGTCCGCGCCGAGCGCCTCGCCGTCCTCCGCATCGGCCTGGGCCTGTTCCTCCTCCTCGACGTCCTCACCAGCTACTGGCCCAACCGCGCGATCCTGTTCGGCCCGGACAGCCTCGGCACGCTGGAGAACTACAACTGGTACGCCGAATCGGGCCGCCGCTGGTGGTCCCTTCTGCGCGGCCCCGGCAACGACCTCAACTTCACGCTCTCCTTCTTCATCGCCCTCGGCCTGACCGTCTGGCTCGTCATCGATACGCGCACGCGCTGGCTCGGCGCCGAGCGCCGGCCGCCGCGGCCCAGCCCCTGGCTCCTCGCCGCCTGGTGCTTCTTCTGCGCCTACGCCCTCGCCGGCTTCTGGGTCCGCGTCCTCACCACCAAGGACCTAGCGCCCGATTCCGACGTCCGCCTCTGGATGTGGATCATGCCGCTCCTCCTGACGATCCTCGCCGCGCTCCTCTGGGCCGTCGAAGCCTGGGTCGCCTACCACGACGCAGGTCGCGCCGCCGACGCTTCGCTTCGACAAGACCGTGACGAAGGCCGTGACGAAGGCCGCGGCGAAAGCGCTGGCGCAAGCGGCGGCGCAAGCCGCGGCTACCTCTACGCCTGGTACGCCGCCGCCTGGGGCTTCTTCCCGCTCCTCGTCGTTGGCGGCTTTCTGCTTCACTTGCAGGACTGGCAGGCGGCAGCCCCGACGCCCCTCGTGCGCCGCCTTCTCGAGCCCTGGCTGCTCAGCCACACCCTGATCGCCGCCTGCATGATCGTCTGGATCGTCGCCCTCGTCTTCATGATCCTCGGCTTCCTGACTCGCCCGGCCATCCTTATCGCCTGGGCGCTGTCCACCTCGTTCGCCAACGTGCAGCCCAACATCGACAACGCGGGGGACACGATCCGCGGCATCCTCCTCTTCTACCTGATGATCTGCCCATGCGCCGCCGTCTGGTCGATCGATGACCTGTTCCAGCGAAGCCGGCGGCCGCCCGGCGCCGCCGTGGTGGTCTCCCCGTGGCCGATCTGCCTGTTGTTCATGCAGCTCGTCTTCGTGTACTTCATCAACGGCATGAGCAAGATCTTCTCGGTCTACTGGCGGGAAGGGACGACGCTCTACTACGTCTTGCACGACCTGACGCTGACGCGTTTCTCCTACGGCGAGCTGCCCCTCAATCTCTGGATGACCAAGGCGCTGACCTGGACGGTGCTCATCTGGGAACTGACCTTCCCGCTGCTCGTGATCTGGAAGCCGATCCGCATCCTCGCCCTGATCTTCGGCGCCGGGTTTCACATCGGCATCGGCCTGAGCATGGACCTCGGCTTCTTCGTACCCTACGCGCTATGCTTCTATTTGCCGCTCTTGCCATGGGAGTGGTTGGTGGATCGGGGGTGGAGGCGTGGCGCGGTTGTGGAAGGGGAGAAAGCGCCGCGGGCGGCGGTGGTGGACGGCTGATCCCAATGCGTCAACGGCGCCGGCGCCCACGGCCAAGGCGAGTCATTCTTCGACAATGACCGTGCGAAAGGTCAACGAAACCCGGCGGCCGCGCCGCAACACCTGCCCCGCGACCTTGTCCGATTTGCGGCCCGGGATGGCGTGCCGCCATTTGTACCGGGACTCACCGGCCAGCACCAGCAGGCTGCCCCGCTCGAGAAAAAGAGTCTCGGTACCACTCCCTTCCAGCGCCGACAAGTCCATGACACACTGCGAACCCAGCGTGACCGAGCACACGACCGGACCGAAGCACGGGACGCAATCGACGTGGGCCGTAATGCCCTGACCTGGTTGATACTCGTTGACGATCAACTGATCTGGGGTAGCGGCCATGTACCCATCCGCCACCAACCGTGAGGCCAGCGGCCGCGCCCACGCGGGAAGTGGCCCAAGGTACATCGCCGAATCAACTTTCCGGGCCTTGTAGTCATAGCGATAGCCGTAATGTTGCACCCGCCGCTTCAGATCCGCCATCCAGGGCTGGGCATCGACAGCGGCAACCAAGGCGGCTTCGTCCAAATCGGCCACGAACGCTGGGATGTACTTCAGACCAGGCACGCTCACCCTTTTTACTCCTGCGGCGCCGCACCGATCGCCTATTCGCTGTTCTTGTCGAACTCGCTAATTATTCTCCGCACGTAGCCCTGAATCTTCTCGGGCTCCTCGGCCTGCTTTCGCAACCATTGCTGTGAGGCCATATCGACACCGTCGAACGGCCTTGGTTGAGCAAGCTGATACTTGATCCAATCCGCAATACTGCTTCCATCACGGTACAAATGATTCATTAACGCCCAGACGGGTTCTTGCATCAACTGTTCCGTCAGGTGCGGCCGCCGAACAGCGATCGGTGCTACCGCAGAGAATAGAAGGCTTGCAGCCGTTTCGGCGTTGACGTGCCAAGCCAGAGAGTCATTGAAATCCGTGATGGCTCTGATGACGTCGGCATCGGAAATCGCATCCGGACCGTTGGCCACCGCTGCTTGCAGCTTTACCACTGGTTGCCATAGCTCGTCAAATACTGCCATGCTATGCCGTCATTGATTCTGAACCAATGCTGCGCGCTCGATGACGGCCATGACAACACCCCGGTCGCTTCATGTCAAGCTCTTGGGGATCGCGTGTCCAGCGGAGACTGCCGCAGAACGGCTGGGCGGCGCTCCGCGGCGCTCCGCGGCGCTCCGACCGGGCTGAATCCTGATGTTGACCTTTTGCCCCGGAGTGAGCGTGGCCGTTACGATGTCGACCAAGATTGCTAGAAAAGTGACAACAAGCGCGCTGAAGACCACGCGGCCGCGACGGTGTTCAGGCTTTGGGTGGCAGACCACGTAACCCCTCGAAACGAAGACCAGCAATGAAAGTCATTCGTCATTTACCGATCTCCGCGCTACTTGCCGCTCTTCTGTTGGTCCCGTCCCCACCAGCGCCCGCCGGCAAGAAAGACCCCCCGCGTTACGGCCCCGGCGCCAGCCTCGGCGGCATGCGCCTCTTCCCCGACGACAACCCCTGGAACCAGGACATCTCCAGGGAGGACGTCGATCCCAATTCCGACAACCTCATCGCCGGCATCGGCAAAGAGAAACGCCTCCATCCTGACTTCGGTACCGTCTACATGGGGGCGCCGAGCGGCATCCCCTATGTCGTCGTCAAGGGCGATCAGCCGAAGGTCCCCATCGAGTTCGAGTACAAGGACGAGAGCGATCCCGGCCCCTATCCCGTGCCGCCGGACGCCCCGATCGAAGGCGGCCCGAAGTCGAAGGGGGACCGCCACATCCTCGTCCTCGACCGCGACAACCAGACGCTCTACGAGCTGTTCTCCGCCTACAAGACCGAGAAGGGCTGGAAGGCCGGCTCGGGCGCGGTCTTCGATCTCAAGACGAACAAGCTGCGGCCCGCGGGCTGGACCTCCGCCGACGCCGCCGGCCTGCCCCTCCTCCCCGGCCTGGTGCGGTATGATGAGGTCATGGAGCAAAAGGAGATTCGCCACGCCCTGCGCTTCACGGTCACGAAATCGCGCCGCGCGTATGTCCAGCCGGCGACGCACTTCGCCAGCAAGCGCACCGACGCCAACTTGCCGCCAATGGGCATGCGCGTCCGTCTCCGTGCCGATTTCGACACCAAGGGTTATCCCGAGGAATGCCAGGTCATCCTCAGGGCGCTACAGAAATACGGCATGATCGTCGCCGACAACGGCGGCGACTGGTTCCTCTCCGGCGCCCCCGACCCGCGCTGGAACGACGATCGTCTCCGTGCCCTCAAGAAGGTCAAGGGAAAGGATTTCGAGGTCGTCAAAATGGGCAAACTCTACACCCGCTGACTGCCGTATGTCCGTCCCCGCCCGCACAGCCGACGATTCCCTCGCCGCCCTTCGCGCGGAGCGCGACAACCTGCTCGCCATCCTCGACGCCGGCACGGCCTGCATCTATTTGAAGGATCCGCTCGGCCGCTACGCCTTCGTCAACCGCCGCTTCGAGGACCTCTTTCACCTCACGCGCGAGCAAGTGCTCGGCAAGACCGACTTCGAGATCTTTCCTCCGGAACACGCCGCCGCCTTTCGCGCCAACGACCTGCGCGTCATGGACGCCGGCCGCTCCCTCGAGATGGAGGAGATCGCCCCGCACGACGACGGTCCCCACATCTACCTTTCGCTCAAGTTCCCCATGCGCGACGCCGCCGGCAAGGTCTCCGGCGTCTGCGGCATCTCCACCGATATCACCCGCCTCAAGAACACCGAGGAGGACCGCAACCTCTTCTTCCATCTCACGCTCGACCTGCTCTGCACCGCCGATTTCGAGGGCCGGTTCCTCACCCTCAGCCCTTCCTGGCGCCGCACGCTCGGCTGGAGCGAGGAGGAGCTGACGTCGCGCCCGTATATAGACTTTGTCCACCCGGACGACCGGGACGCGACCCTGCGCGAAGCCGCTCGCCTCCAGGAAGACGACTACCAGACCCTCTCCTTCGAGAACCGCTATCGCTGCGCCGATGGCTCGTACAAATGGCTGCTCTGGACCGCCCGCTCCGCCGCTAACCGCAAGCTCGTCTACGCCGCCGCGCGCGACATCACGCCGCGCAAGGTCGACGAGCAGCGCCGCGCCGAGCAGGCCGCCGAGCTCGAGCGCGCCGCGGCCAGCGAGCGCGCCGCCCACGACCAGCTCAAGAAGGCCACGAGCCACCTCGTCCAGACCGAGAAGCTCGTCGGCCTCGGCCAGATGGTCGCCGGCATCGCCCACGAGATCAACAACCCTCTTTCCTACGTCATCAACAACCTCGCCGTCCTCAAACGCGACGTCACGGCCCTGCGCGATCTCGTCACCCGCTATCAGGACGCCGAGCGCCTCGCCGCCAACGACTGCCCGCACGCCTTCGACGCCGTGCACGCCTGCGCCGAGGAGATCGACGCCCCCACACCCTGGCCAGTCTCGAAGGCCTTCTCACGCGCTCGCAGGAGGGGCTCAAACGCATCGAGAAGATCGTCGTCGACCTCCGGCAGATCGCCCGCGGCGACGAGCGTGGCTACTTGCACGTCGACCTCAACCAGGGCATCGAGGCCGTGCTCAACATCCTCCGCATCCGTGCCGCCCGCAAACGCGTCGAGCTCGTCACCGACCTCGGCGCCCTCCCCGACTTCAAGGGGCATCCCGCCCGCATTCACCAGGTCGTCATGAACCTCGTCCACAACGCCATCGACGCCTGTGCCGAGGGGGGCAGGGTCGAGCTGCGCACCCGCGCCGCCGGCCCCAACGTCGAGATCCACGTCCTCGACAACGGCGCCGGCATCCCTGCCGATCACCTCGGCAAGATCTTCGACCCCTTCTTCACCACCAAGCCCCCCGGCATGGGCACAGGCCTCGGCCTCAGCATCTGCCACGCCATCGTCGAGGAGCACGGCGGCCGCATCAACGTCGAATCCAAGGTCGGGCAAGGGACCCATTTCACGGTGACGCTTCCCGTTCGCGCGATCGCGTAACTATCCGCCAGGACTTCCCGTTTCGCCTTCAGGTGTGACACACGGCCGCCTTGCCGCGACTTAGAATGAACGGGTGGCGCTTCGCGCCGTGCCGGTGGCAACCAGTCCTCCATGCCGGGAGCCGCGCTATCGAACTCTTCCGCCAGGCTCATGACGCCAACCTGAAGAAGGCCCAGCCGCTCGCGGCCCGCATGCGGCCGCGCACGCTCGACGAGTTCGCCGGCCAGGAGCACTTCCTGGCCCCCGGCAAGCTGCTGCGGCGCCTCCTCGACGCCGACCGTCTCAGCTCCGTCATCTTCTACGGACCGCCCGGCTGCGGCAAAACGACGCTGGCTCACGTCATCGCCAACGTCACGCAGTGCCGCTTCCGCCAGCTCAACGCCACCTCCTCCGGAACCAAGGAGGTGCGCGAGGTCCTCGAAGACGCCCGCGCCGAACTGGCCGACACCGGCCGTCGCACCATCCTCTTCGTCGACGAGCTGCACCGGTTCAACCGCACGCAGCAGGACGTGCTCCTGCCCGACGTCGAGGAGGGCCGCGTCATCCTCATCGGCGCCACGACGCAGAACCCGTTCTTCGCCATCAACTCTCCCCTTCTCTCGCGCAGCCAGATCTTCACCTTCGAGCCGTTGAGCCGGGAGCAGATCACGGCCGTCCTCACCCGCGCCTTGAAGGACAAGGAGCGCGGCCTGGGCGCCATCGACATCCAGGCCGACGTGGAAGCCCTCGCTTTCCTCGCCGAGATCTCCGACGGCGACGCCCGCCGCGCCCTGTCCGCCCTAGAAGTGGGCGTCCTCTCCTGCCTCGAGGAGACGCGGCAGCAGAAGGCGAAGGCGCCGGTCCGCTTCACGCGCGCCGTCGCCCAGGACTCCATCCAGCGCAAGATGATGGACTTCGACCCGAGCGGCGACAGCCACTACGACCTCGCCAGCGCTTTCATCAAGAGCATGCGCGGCAGCGATCCGGACGCCGCCGTTTACTGGCTGGCGCGCATGCTCGAGTCGGGCGAGGATCCGCGCTTCATCGCCCGCCGCGTCGTCATCTGCGCCTCCGAGGACGTCGGCAACGCCGATCCGCAGGCCCTCGTCGTCGCCGCCGCCGCTCTCCAGGCCACGGAGTTCGTCGGCCTGCCCGAGTGCCAACTCGCCCTGTCGCAGGCCGTCCTCTACATCGCCACCGCCCCCAAGTCGAATGCCGCCACGGTCGCCATCGCCAAGGCCCGCGACGACGTCAAGAGCGGCCGCACCCTCGAAGTCCCCAAGCACCTGCGCGACGCGAGTTACAAGGGCGCCGCCGCGTTCGGCCACGGCAAGGGCTACCAGTACAGCCACGATTTCGAGGACGCCTGGGTCGACCAGCCCTACCTTCCCGAGGACCGCCGCTATTACGAACCGACCAACCGCGGCTACGAGGAGACCATCCGCCGCCGCCTGGAAGAGCTGCGGGCAAGAAGGCGGCGCCCGCCGCAGGACGGAACCCGACCGGCGGACGGGAAAACAGCCGGAGAGTAGAGTAGGGGCGGAGGGATCGTCTACCATCGCCCGTTTCGGTTGACCAGGGCGAAATTCGAAAGATTCGCTGGGATGTCCTCGAGGACGGCGCCTATCACCTGATGAAGACACCTTGCGACGGCATCTGGCGCTCGCGCGTTTTTCCCGGCCTCCGGGGCCCTGTGCCGCCTCCCGGTGTTCAAGTCATTGGCATGCGTCGACAAACCGTTACGTTTCTGTGAAAAAACGCTGGTATCGCTCCGGCCGGGAGACTACCATAGAGTCAATCGCTCAAACCGGCGGCCTATGGTCCGCCCCAGGGGGGTATTGTCATGTTGGCGTCCAAGCGTCTGTGGACCGTCCTCGCGCTCTTTGGCCTTCTCCTCTTCCCCGCCGCCTCCCGTGCCCAGGATGCGGACCTGGAGAAGGACATCCAGCGGGCTGTCCAGGCTGAGCTGCTCGAGCAGCAGGCCCGGCAAAAGCTCATCCAGGAGGAGACGGAGTTCACCGTCCACCGCCTCGACGCCATGATGCGCGTCGTCAAGTTCTACAAGCTCGACAAGAAGACCGAGGCGCAGGCGTACGAGAAGATGCGGGAGACGCTCACCAAGCTCTCCAAAGCCCAGATGACCGACGTCATCGCCCGCCTCGACGCCGCCGTGAAGGCCCCCTCCAAGGACGAAGCCGACAAGAACATCGTCGAAGCCTACAACAAGCACCGCGAGGTCGTCGATGAGCTGCGCGCCTTGGTCGAGCGCCGCGACCTGCTCCGCAGCCTCGAAGAAGCCGCCGAGCAGCTCGATCGCCACGCCCGGAACCAGCTCGACCTCCACATGCGGACGCGCCAGCTCATCGTCGACCGCGAGGAGCTGCAAAAACCCACCCTCGACGTCACCCGCCGCCTCCTCATCACCAAGCGGCTGCGCAACCACCTCATCGAATCCCGCCAGCTGTTCGACAAGCAAAAAGAGCTCACCAGCGAAGTCCCCGCCCTCGTCCACCGCATCGACGACCTCGAAGCCCGCCTGAAGGAAGTGGAGCTCAAGGCCCGCATCGCCGCGATGCACAAGGTCGAGAAGTCCCGCGCCGTCCTCGAGAGCCTTGCCGTCATGACGCGGAAGCTCGAGATGATGGCCGTCGCCTGGAACCGCACCGAGCTCTACAAGGACGGCAACGTCGCCCAGGCCAAGGTCGCCGCCGACATCGAGGAGATGGCCCGCGCCCTGCGCACCCCCGCCGACCTCCTCGCCGCCCTCAAGGAAGCGGCGACCCGCGTCGACGAAGCCATCAAGAAGCAGGAAGAAGTCAACACGGAGACCAAGAAGACCGAGCCGAAGGACGAGAAAGAGCCGGAAGCGAAGAAGGACGAGCCGAAGAAGGGCGTCATTCGCTTTCCGGACCTGAATCCGCTCGCCCCCAAGACCGGGGCGCTCGATCGCAAGGCCGCGCTTGAAAAAGCGATCAAGGACGCCGTGGCCGCCGAGAAGGCCGCCGAGCTGGGCAAGAAGCAAGCCAAGGTCGAGTTCGACACCCGCGACACGAGCGAGTTGATCAAGGAGCACGACAAGGACGTCGCCAAGAAGCTCGAAGCCGCCGGCGAGGCGATGAAGGACTCCAAGGAAGCCCTGGTCAAGAACCAGCCCAAGGCCGCCGAGGAGCCGCAGGAGAAGGCGACCGAGAAGCTCAAGGAAGCGAGCAAGGCCCTCAAGGAGAAGATCGCCGCCCTCGAGAAGGAGAAGAACGATCCGCTCGCCGCTCTCAAGGCCGCGGCCAAGGAACTGGACAAGCTCATCACCGATCAGACCGAGACGCGTGACAAGACGAAGGACACCGCCGCGGACAAGCACAACCTGAAGGTCCCGGAGCTGGCCAAGGAGCAGAAGGACCTGGCCGCCCGCACCGACAAGCTCAAGGACGCGCCGCTGCCCGCCGCCGAGAAGGCCGCTCCCGCCCTCGCCAAGGCCGAGAAGGCCATGAAGGACGCCGCCGCCGCTCTCGACAAGGAAAAATCGGCCGACGCGGTCGCGCCGCAGGAGAAGGCGATCGAAGCCCTCAAGGAAGCGAAAGCCGACCTCGCCGAGAAGATCGCCGAGATGGAAAAGCGTCGCGACGACATCGCCAAGCTCGAGGAAGCCGGCAAGAAGCTCGAGAAGCTCCTCAAGGAAGAGACCAAGATCGCCGACGCCGCCAAGACGCCGATGGCGAAGGACAACCCTGCCGCCGCCAAGGATCTGGCCGGCAAGCAGGGCGAGCTGACCCCGCCGACCAAGGACCTCGCCAAGGATCTCGACAAGACCGCGCCGAAGGCCGCCGAGAAGGTCGCCGACAGCACCAAGGACATGGCCGACGCGAAGAAGGGCCTGGAGAACAACGACCCGATGAAGGGGGGCGAGAAAGCGACCGACGCCGCCGACAAGCTGAAGGCCGCCAAGGACGAGATCGCCAAGGCCCTCGATGACTTGAAGGCCAAGGAGATCGCCGACCAGGCCAAGCTCGATCCGAAGGCCGCCGACCCGCTCGCCGCGGCCCAGCAGGTCGCCAAGGCGCTCGAAGCGACCGAGAAGGCGAAGGAAGCCGCGAAGAAGGCCGAGGAGGCCGGCAAGAACCTCGCCAAGCTCCAGGCCGATGTCGCGAAGAAGGCCGAGGACCTCAAGCTGCCCGATGCCGCCAAGGAGGCCGCCAAGGCCGCCGACGCCATCAAGAAGGGCGATCTCGACAAAGCGATCGGCGACCAGGAGAAGGCGCTCGCCAAGCTCGACGCCGCCGCCGCCGACCCGATGAAGGCGGGCGAGCCGATGGACCCGATGAAGGGGGAGCCGAAGGAGCCGAACCCCGGCGAAGCCAAGCCCGCGACCGCGAAGGAAGGCGCCGAGCCGATGCCCGCCGAAGCCAAGGGGGACATGAACCCCGCCGCCGCCAAGCCTGCCGAACCGATGGCCAAGGCCGGTGAGCCCAAGGCCGGTGAGCCCAAGGCCGGTGAACCGAAAGCCGGCGAACCCAAGGCGGGCGAGCCCAAGGCGGGCGAGCCGATGAAGGCGGGCGAACCGATGGCCAAGGCCAAAACCGGAGAAGCGAAGCCCGGCATGGCGAAGGAAGGGGACGCCCCCGCCATGGCCAAGGAGAACACCGCCCCCGCCGCCGAAGCGAAGGCGGGCATGGAACCGAAGGCCGGCATGGAGCCCAAGGCCGGCGCTCCCAAGGAGGCCGGCATGGCCAAGGAAGGCGCTCCGAAGAAGGGAGACAAGGGAGGCGAACCCATGGCGAAGGCCGCTCCCAAGAACGGAGACAAGGCCGCGGCCCCGATGGCCAAAGCCGGCGACAAGGGGGGCGAGCCCATGGCCAAGGCCGGCGACAAGGGTGAAGCCAAAGACGGCATGGCCAAGGCGGGTGACGCCAAGGCCGGCGCTCCCATGAACGGCGAAGCGAAGGAAGGCATGGCCAAGGCCGGCGAAGGCAAGATGGGCGAAGGCAAGGACGGCATGGCGAAAGCCGCCGGCATGGGCGACATGGGCATGGGTGAGGCCGGCGAGGCGATGGCCAAGGGCCCGCAGCCCGGCGCCGGCGAGCCGAGCGCCCCCGCCATGGCCAAGACCCCCGGCGATCTCGCCAAGGCCCAGAAAGACCTGATCGAAGCGACCAAGGCCGCCGCCGCCTCGCAAGCCGCCAACGCCGCCGCCCAGGCCGCCCTGGCCCAGGCCAAGGCCGCCGCTCCCGAAGCCGTCCAGCCCGCCTTGGGCGAAGCCGGCGCCAAGCTCGGCGAGGCCGGCAAGGACCTCGCCAAGGGCCAGCCCGGCGAAGCCGCCAAGGCCCAGGGCGAAGCCGCCGACAAACTCGGAAAGGCCCTCGACACCCTGAACGCCGCGCTTGGCCGCCATGGGCCAGCCCGGCGTCACCCCCGGCATGCCCGCCACCGCTCAGGCCGACAAAGGCATGGGGGACAAGGGCATGGGCATGGAGAAGGGCATGGGCGAAGCCAAGGAGGGCATGGGTGAAGGAATGGGCGAAGGCATGGGCGAGGCCAAGGAAGGCGCGAAGGAAGGCATGGGCGAGGGCATGGGCGAAGGCAAGACGCCCTCCAAGACCCCCGGCAAAGGCAAGGGCAAAGGCCCCGCCGACGAGAAGAACGAAAAGCTCGGCTCCGGCGACCGCACCCCCGACGGCAAGGCCACCGACGGCCGAACCAAGCTCGACGGCCTCGACGGCGACGCCGGCTTCTCCAGCCTGCCGCCGAAGCAGCGCGAGCTGATCCGCCAGGCCCTCAGCCAGCGCCTGCCCCCCGAGTTCGCCCACCTGATCGAGCAATACTACATGAACATCGCCCGCGGGCGGCCCGCCACCGCGGCCCCGCCGATGGCGCCCAGACGCTAAGCTCACGCTCCCCTCTCCCCGTTCGATAGGGGGAGAGGGGCCGGGGGTGAGGGGGTCTCCTTCTTATAGACTTGCCGAGACAGCAAGCAACTAACGGCGGCCCCAATCAAACGGCGCCGCCGCTTTTGTTCCCTCGCCCATGATCCCCGAACTGAACGACGATGGCTACCTGCCTCCCGGCCTCCACGCGGCGACACTTGACGAAGTCGCCGACCGCTTCGGACGCGAGCCCGAGCTCCGTCGCGTCCAGATGGAATCGCTGCGCTGGCTCGTGGATCTCGCCAAGCGCGTAGGCATCGTCCGTCTGGTCGTAAACGGCAGTTTCGTCACCGACAAGTTTGAACCAAACGACATCGACTGCGTCTTGCTCCGTGGCGCGCAGTTCCCGCTCGATGACGCCGCCGATTCCGAGCTCTGGGCCGGATTGCCCTTCATCCAGATAGCCGTCGTAGGCGATAATGAGTTCGCGCTCTACGTCGAACAGATCTACGCGACGGACCGCCACGGCAAACCGAAAGGCATGGTCGAAGTGTCCCTGATCTAGACCTTTCGAGCCTTTCGAGAACGATCGATCTTCCCTCTCCCCTCCGATAGGGGGAGAGGGGCAGGGGTGAGGGGGTTCCATGGGCATCCAAAGCCGGCGCGAACTCGAAACGACCCGCGCCAAATTGAAGCTCCTCGAAGAGCAACTGAGCGCGACCCTCCAGGCGCCGGCCGAGAACCGCCGCGCCCAGGAATGGTCCGTCCGCTCCCTAACCGAGACCATCAACCAGATGAAGGAGGAAATCGCCCGCTTCGAAAGCCGCGCGAAGGAGGTGGCGAAGGAGACCTGACAATCCAGAACGCCCATCAGCGCAGCCACCCATGATCCTCACGCCGCCAGAACTGGCCTTCCTCGACGTGTACTGTTACGAGGCCACCGAGCCACCGTTCACCGGTCCCGCCACCGCCGCGCTCCTGAAGATCGGCGTCCAGAGCGGCGACACCCTCAACCTCCAGTGGGCTACCTGCGCGACCAGCCCCCCACCGGCCCCGTCATCGGCCACGCGAGCCGCCCCGCCCCACCCCTCCCCTGGCCCACCCGCGAAGCCCTCCTCCGCCGCGACGCCGAAATCGCCCCCCTCCGCGAAGAAACCCAACGCCTCCGCCGCCAACCCCATCCCGCCGGCAAGGGCGTCGCTTGACCATTTCACCGTTTCGCCCACCCCCATTTACCGCAACAAACGCCAAAAACCGCCGCAACCGTTGACGTCGCCTACGTTTAATTCGTTTCACCACCCCCAAATCCGAGCCCAACGTCCCAGCGCCTCGCCACAGTGTCACTCTGTCGCCGTTTCGTCGCGTCTCGTCGCACTGCTACCGACTCATCGCGACGTATCGCCCACTAACTAACATCCACCCGCCGCCGCAACCCCAACGCCCACTTCCAGTTGTCCACCGCCCCATCCCCACGCATACCTGCCCCCTCGCCACGACCCGCGACGAAAACCAGACCCCGCCTGAAGAGTCCCAACGGGGCGACAGCCAGTAGCCAGGGCCGCAAAACCCGGGAACCTCGCCCCGTCCGCAATCCCGTCCTGAAAGGGCGGGGAGAACCGCCGCGCCAGTCCGAAACAACGCAGTAGTTCGCCCCTCGCAGCCCGGTTCAAGTGGCGTGGCATCGGGCACGGATTTCGACAACCTTGATCGCGCTCTCCGAGATCTCTTGATGGTCGGCTCGCCTTGACGCATCGTCGCTGACGCTTTTCGCTGGCACTTCCGCTCACACCACACTAGATTGGTCCGGATGCGGCCGACGACCTGACTTCATCGACAGTCGATCTTCGGAGACATCAATGCCCGAGAGATTCACCTGGGTCCCGCTCTACCATGAGTTAGCCGAGCGCCTAGCCAACTGGGAAAAACGCCAGGGCGAATTGATCGCCTTTCTCGAGAAGCTCAAGAATGACGGGCTGAAGGTCGGGCGCTTCGTCGATCAAGATCCTCCCGGCAACGAGTTCCTGCTCAAGGAAATCGACCCATTCACCTTTTTCGCCACCTTCAACCACGGAGGAAAAGACGCCAGCAGAAGGGCCATTCTTGCAGAAATGAAAAAGCACTTTGGAGCCGCAAGCGAACTGCCGAGCGACTTCGAAGGAATCCCCGTCGTAAGCCAACTGAACCTTTGGTTTTTCGCGTACCAGTTTCACCGCGATCTGAACGACATTCCGCGGCTATGGAAGGTGTTTCGTTTGGCACTTGGCAGCAGCCCCTTGAAGGATGAGGCTTTTCTGTCGGCGTTCGACGACGCCCTCAAGGTTCGGCAAACAAGTTTCAATCTCACCCTGGGCCTTTTTTGGATTCGCCCGCAGGTTTTCCTCAGCCTCGATTCCAATAATCGAAAATTCCTGAACATCAAGGTCCCTTCCTCTGGTCTCAATTCAGACTTCTATCGGAAGACGGTTGCAGGCGTTGCGAGCAGCGGCAAGGGTTTTCTCGACCTTTCCAGAGAGGCTTGGCTTCACGCAAACAAACCTGGAAGCGACGATGAGCCATCGCCTCCGCCGATCGCGCCGCCCGTGGGTCCGAAAACCCGTTATTGGGCAATCAGCCTCGGGCAGGGCGGCCGCCTTTGGAATCAGTGCCGGCAGGAGGGGATGGTGGCGATTGGCTGGGATTACCTCGGGGATTTGCGCCATTACGCAACCAAGGAGGAGATTCGCGACGCGATCCTCGCGCATGAGAACGACGAGTTGAAACACACGAACGACGCGCTTGCTTGCTACCAGTTCTGTCGCGAGATGAAAACAGGTGACGTCGTGTTCGCCAAACAAGGACAGACGACCCTCCTTGGGTGCGGCCGCGTGACCTCGGATTATGAACACGTGCCCGACCGACCCGAGTACCACAACGTGCGACGCGTGACCTGGGTGCACCAAGATAGCCACGACATTCCGGAGAACGCTTCTGTACCGCTGAAAACACTGACAGAAATGACGAGCCCCGACTTTCTCGCATTCGCTCTTCCCTTCTTGGAAGGCCCGTCGGCGTCGCCGTCGCCCAGCCCGACGTACACCATTGATCAAGCCTTGAACGGCCTTTTCCTTGATAAGGACGTCTTTCGCGAGTTCCACGCCTCTCTCGTCCGAAAGAAGAACGCAATCATCCAGGGCCCGCCTGGCGTCGGAAAAACGTTCATCGCCCGGCGACTTGCCTACTTCCTAATCGGGAGCGAGGCGGACGATCACATTGAGATGGTTCAGTTTCACCAGTCGTACTCGTACGAGGATTTCGTTCAGGGATGGCGCCCAACAGAGAAGGGCGGATTTATTCGTCAAGACAGTGTCTTCTTGAATTTCTGCGCGAAGGCGCGAAACGACCCGGATCCCGAGTCCAAATACGTCTTCATCATTGATGAGATAAATCGCGGGAATCTGAGCAAGATATTCGGCGAGCTGTTCATGTTGATCGAAGGTGATAAGCGCGGACCAGATTGGGAGGTTCATCTCGCGTACGCTCCCGAAACGACATTTTGTGTCCCAGCCAATGTTTATCTCCTCGGTCTCATGAACACCGCCGACCGATCCCTCGCCATGGTAGATTACGCGCTTCGTCGGCGCTTTAGGCACTGCGCTTAAATAAATGCTCGAAAACGGCCTTGACGCAGCTGACGGGATCTTAGAGAATCACGCGCACCATGGATGCGCGCATTGTTCAATGGATTGAAAGTAAGTATCGTGGGCTTCACGACGAATTGTCGGAGTTCATGCGACGCCGTTGGGCCGCGGTCGAAGCGGTGTCTCTGGGTCGCGGCGGCATTAGCGTGGTCAGTGCGGCGACCGGCCTGGCGCACAGCACGATTCGACGCGGCATCCGTGAACTGAACGGTGGCTCGGCGCCACCCGGCGGTCGCGAGCGTCGCCCAGGAGCAGGACGCAAGCGGATCGATCGGATCGACCCGTACATGATGGAGAGCTTGGAACGCCTGGTCGAACCGGAGAGCCGAGGCGATCCGCAATCGCCCTTGCGCTGGACCTGCAAGAGCACGCGCCGTTTGGCGAAAGAGCTGACGGCGCAGGGACACGCGGTCGGACCAACCACCGTGCGACGCCTGCTGAAAGAGGCAGGCTACAGCTTGCAGGCCAACCGCAAGACGCGTGAAGGGAAGTCGCATCCGGACCGCGACGCACAGTTTCGCCACATTAATCGCCGGGTAGAGACGCAGCAACGACAAGGGCAACCGGCGATCTCGGTTGATACGAAGAAGAAGGAAACCTTGGGAAATCTCAAGAATCCAGGGACGGAGTGGCGACCCAAGGGCCGGCCGCGCGAAGTCGATGTTCACGACTTTCCAGACCCGCGCAAAGGTAAAGCGGTTCCGTACGGCGTCTACGATCTGGCCCATAACGAAGCTTGGGTCAGTGTCGGCGTGAGCAGCGACACGGCCGAGTTCGCCGTGGCAGCGATTCGCACTTGGTGGAAGCGCTTGGGCCGCAGGCGACATCCGCAAGCCAAGCGCTTGCTGATCACAGCGGACAGCGGTGGCAGCAACAGTTGCCGCAATCGACTTTGGAAAGTCGAACTGCAACGCCTCAGCAACGAAACGGGACTGGAGATCGAAGTGTGCCATTTCCCGCCTGGGACCAGCAAGTGGAACAAAATCGAGCATCGCTTGTTTTGCCATGTGACCCGCAATTGGCGCGGCCAGCCACTGGAGACCTACGAGATCGTGGTAAACCTCATCGGCTCAACCACGACCGACGCGGGGCTCATTGTTCATGCGCAACTCGACGCTGACAAATACCAAAAGGGCCGAAAAGTCAGCAACGAGGAGTTCGCGGATGTCAACCTGACTCCCTCACGTTTCCATGGTGAATGGAACTATGTGATTCGGCCAAATGACTAAGCAGTGTTTTTCGAGCAGTTATTTCCACGCGGTTCCTTACCTTTGTCGACCTTCGGCCCGCTTTCGATAAACCACAGTTTCGCACGCACCTCGCCTCAAAGGGAGTGGAAACTGAGCTGATCGACCGAATTGTTTCACGGATGGGAGAGCTGAACCAGCGCATAGCAGCCGAGAAAGCTCGCTTGGGTGAAGGCTTTGAAATCGGGCACAGTTTTTTTTGTCCACAGCATTCGGACGAATCGCTCAACATCGAATGGTATCGCTCGATTATCAACACGGAGATCGCCCCACTCGTGCGAGAGTATTGGTTCGATGAGTTAGAAACCGCAAACACACTGGTGACAGGTCTCTTGCAATGAAGGCGCCTATCTTAAACATATATTATCTTCTTTGTTACGCGTGGGATTATTGGAAGGAAGGCCAGCTCGTCAACATTTCCCACGAGCCGTTTCACTCCTTGCCCGATCTGCTGGTTCATGTTCTAAACGCTGGCACTGGGCACTTGTTAAGGAGGGGCGTCGATCAACGGTACCTGGCACAGGAGGATGACTTGAGTAGCCCTCGTGGTAGAATCGATATTGGAGCGACACTTACGCGCCTCCTCACCCTTCGCTCCCGCCTCTGCTGTGTGTATGACGAACTGAGTCACGACGTACATCACAATCGAATCATAAAGGCAACTCTCTGTCGCGCTGCTCGTGCAAAGGACCTGGAAAAACGGCTTGCGGAGGAAAGTTCATACCTCTATCGGAGGTTGCATGAGATCAGCGACATGCCGCTCAGCGCGTCGTCCTTCTGCAAGACGGATGCTCCTCGCATCGGCCGGTTCTACTCGTTTTTGCTGGAGGTTTGCCGGATCCTTTATTACAGTCTTCTCGTTGATCCAAAAACGGGCGGTTCTGTATTTCGCGACGTCCTGCAAGACGACAAGACAATGAATGGGATTTTTGAGCAGTTTATTCGCAAGTTCTATGCCAAGGAACAGACGCTCTTCAACGTGAGCGCCAAGACTTTCAAGTGGATCGACGTTGACGCCAAGTCGGACGACGATCGAAGCGCACTTCCCCTCATGAAAACAGACGTCACGCTCGAATCGGCCAAGCGCGTAATCATTCTCGATGCCAAATACTACGCGTCGTGCCTACAGACGTCGCAATATGGCAAGGCGACGATTCACTCAGGTAACCTTTACCAGCTCTACGCGTACATGAGGAACGCAGCGAAAAAGTACGGGCCGAGTTGTACCGTGGAGGGCATCCTTATCTATCCGGTTTTAGGCCAGCCTCTTGATTTGCATTTCCGAATCCACGGGCATCCGGTGAGCATCGTTACGGTTGATCTAAACCAGCACTGGACCGGAATCAAGCATCGTCTGCTTGAGGTGATCACCTAACAGGTCTTCAGCTTCCTCGTCCACTCAGGCCGCGCGTCATTGAACCTTTGCCATGCCCCACGCCATCCTCTTCATGCAATGGGACAGCTACCAGACCCCCGAGGGCGCCGCTGTCTTCTTCGCCAAGCCCGAGGTCTCCTTCAACTCGCGCCAGGAACGGCTCCATGGTCTCGCTCCCGGCGACATGCTCTGGCTCGTCTCGCGCCGGCCCGACGATCAGCAGTACTACTTCGTCGCCGCGCTTCGGGTCGCGTCGCTTCGCCTCAATCCGCCCGGCAGCCCTGAAGCCGCCTTCGGGCCCTATGCCATCGTCGCCGATCGCGCGGGTAGCCGTGACCTCGGCGTCCGCTTCCCTGCGGAAGGGCTTCTCCGCGCCCTGCAGTTTGATCCCGCCAAGCCGATCAAGTACGGCGCCAGCATCGGGCAGTCGTTGCAGACGCTCCGTCTGCTGGCGCCCGAGGATGGGCGGATACTTGAAAGCGAGATGCAGCGGCTTCTGCACGAGGACGGGACCCCCTCACCCCCAACCCCTCTCCCCCTACCGAACGGGGAGAGGGGAGACTCTTGCCTGATTCCTGATCCCTGTCTCCTGACTCCTGGGGCCGACGCTCCGTTTGGCTTGTGGACCAAGTGTGATCGCGTCTTCGCGGATTACTTCCTCACCGACTGGCAGCAGCGCAAGCGGCCGCTCGCGTTTCTTCTCTACGATCCGCCGCCTGTCCTGCCGCCGCGGTCGCCGGTCTTCATTCACTCCGACAAGGCGCTCCGGCTGACGGCCCGCTTTGTCGGCTCGCAGTTCGTCGCCGGGTACAAGCTCACGGCCGAGAAGGAGGAACGCCTCGCCGAGCGCGAGCGCGTCTGGAACGCCTGGCGGGCCGATACCATCGACCCGCCGGCCAAGGCCGACTTCGACGTTTTCTGGGACAAGCAGCATGGCGTCCGCGCCCTCTTCGTCATGCAGGACGTAGCCGCGGTCCCCGACCCAGTCCCCTTCAAGACCTACGGCCGCGCCCTCGAATGGGGCTATCCCCAGGGCGTCGGCTACCGCTACTTAAGCCGGCCGCAGAGCTTCCTGCTACAGAAAGCGGCGGGGGCAGGCGTGTCGCGGCCATTCGGATTGGATTGCGGATTGGATTGCAAACCGCCGCTCTGTCCGTTACCGTAAAACCATGCTCACCATCCGCCTCCCCAAGCAAGAATGGGCCAAAGCCTGGCGCGCCATGATCGAGATCGGCCCCGTCCGCCTCATCCGCGACGATCCGGTCTACGAGATCCTGCCGGCCCACCTCGAGGCCCTCACCGCCCGCGGCTTCAGCTACGGGGTCGTGCAGCTATTCCGCCCAGAGAACCGCCGCCACGGCACGGCCCATTAGAGGCGTCGACATCTACCTCCCGCTCGACTTCAACGACGGCGCCCCTATCCCGCCGTCAGGGACGGCGCCCGGTTCGGCAGGAGCCTCGGCCTCCCTCGGCGATGCAAATCGCAAACGCGGTTGGGTTGGCGCGGCGTCAAATTGAGTTGCAGATCGAGTGCAACGAATTTAGGCCCTGGCGCATCGAGAGTTACGTCAAGTTCGAGAAAATGGGTTGCAGAGCAGGGGTCTGGGTGTGAATGCAATCCATTTGCCCGCCCTGTCCGCTTGTTGGAACAGGTATCGCGCCATCCAAGAATCGAAAAGAGGACCGGACGCCGTTGCGTCCGGTCCTCTTTTCGGGAAAGCGCGATGAGAGGCGATCGGCGCCTGTCAAAAAATGTTCAGCATGCGGGCCAGGAAGAAGACGAGGGAGCAGGCCGAGACGGCGATGATGATGATGCCCGCCGTGCCATAGCGTTCCTCCCAGTCCGGCTTCTCGGTGGATTCGACGATGCCGGGAACCACGCGCTCCTTGGCCTCGGCCACGGGCGCCGGGTCCACGGGAGGCGGCGCCGGGGCGGGCCTTTTCTCCTCGGCGCCGCGCAGACTGTTGCGCGTGGGCAGGGCGCCCAAGGCGGCGGGCTTCGGCGTGGGCGCCGACGGGGCGGCGGGGCCGGGCTTGGTGGCGCCGGAGGCGCTGAGGGAGCGCAATCCTTCGGGAGGGGCGCTCGGGGCGGGCCGGGCCGGCGCGGCCGGACGCGGCGCGCTGCGCTGGGCCGGGTGCGACTGGGCGTGCGGCTTGAGGACCTCGACGACATCGCCGCAGTTGGCGAAGCGTTCCTCGGGCAGCTTCTTCATGAGATGCTTGACGATCTCGGCCAGCTCGGTGGGAACGTCCGGGTTCAACTCCTGGATCACCCTGGGCTCCTTGAACTGGTGGGCCATCATCTTCTCGGCGGCGCTGCCGTCCGGGAAGGGATACTGGCCAGTGAGCATGAAGTAGAGGACGCAGCCGAGGCTGTACTGGTCGCCGTGCGGCGTGAGGTTCTGCGGGTCCATGATGCTCTCAGGACTGGCGCAGTCGAGGCCGCTGGTGACGGAGTTCGCGGTCGACATGGTGTCGACGAGCGATTCTCCTTCGGTTTCGGCGAGGAGGCAGCCGATGCCGAAGTCGAGGATGTAGATCTGCTGCTCCGGGCCGACCATGATGTTCGAGGGCTTGAGGAGGCCGTGGATCAGCTGTTGCTGGTGGCAGATGTGCAGCGCCTCGGCGAGCTGCTGGGCGATGTGGGCGGCCTGGGCGGGCTTGAGCTTGCCCTGCTCGGCGATGACCTTGTCGAGCGTCTCGCCTTCGACGTAAGGCCAGGCGAGGTAGTGCATGCCGCCGGCGGTGCCGACGTCGACGAACGGGATGACGCTTGGATGGCGGATCGACTCGAAGGCGCGGACCTTGCGGCGGGCGATGCGGACGTTCCACATGCTGCGGCGCGGCAGGACCTTGACGGCATACGACTGGTTGTCGGTCTTGTTCGTCGCCTTGTAGACGGTGCCCATGCTGCCGGCGCCGAGGGCGTCCATGAGCGTGAACGGCCCAAGCACGAAGCCCTGCGTCTTACCCTGCAGGAGGCGTTCGGACTGGAAATCGGTCAAGATGCCCTGGCCGACGAGGAACTGGGCGAGCTCGGCCGGCTCGGCGCGCGGATTCTTCTGGAGGAACTCGCCGACGATCTGATCCAGCTGGCCGCGATCAATGAGGTTGCTGCGGCGCAAGTCCCAAACGAACCATTCACATGCTCCGAGTTCCGTCGTGACCATGGGACATCCTCGACCTTTTTTGGGGATGAAGGAACAGGCGCGGAAACAGCAGCGTCCGGCCCGCTAGGGGGTCGGATCCGTAACGCCGAGTTCTTGGCCTTTTGTGCGAGTGCTGTCGGGATCCGGACGGGAATCGACCCGGCTCAAGCGCTCGTGGCAAACATGGGATAAAAAATCGATGGTGTCAAATTTTCGGTCTGGGCTGATCCGTTTCGCCGGGAGTAGGTCAGGCTTTCCAGCCTGACTAAGGCGAGGAGGCGAGATGCAAACAAAAGGCGCGCGTCAGCCTGAAACGTCAGCCTGGAAAGGCTGACCTACGGGATAATGTTCCTCCCCTATTTTTTCGCCGATTCTCATTTTGCTCTCATGTCGGAACCTTTATCTTCTTGCCGGGTATCATGTTGTAGGATTGCGCGCATTTTCTCTTCAGCTGGCGTCGCCGCCCGGCGACGCCTTCCGAGGGCTTCTCATCATGCGAAGAACGATGGTTCTGCTCGCCCTCCTCTATTTCGGCCCCGGCCTGAGCGCGGACGAGCCGAAGAAGGCGAAGGCCAAGCCGGCAGTCGAGTTGCCCACCGGCACGATGGAGACCAAAGACTGGCTGGCCCACCCGACCACGAAGCTCGAGAAGGGAGAGATCGACCGCCTCGTCGCCAAGGCGCTCAAAGAGGCCAAGGTCGAGCCCTCCGCCGTGACGACCGACGAGCAGTTCATTCGCCGCGTCTATCTCGACCTCATCGGCAAGCTGCCGATGCCCGCCGATATCGCGGAGTTTGCGGCAGACAAGAATCCGGACAAGCGCGCGAAGCTGATCGACAAGCTGCTCGACAGCGACGACTACTCGAAGCACTACGCCAAGTACTGGCGGGAGGTCTTCGGCGGCACGCGGCTCACCGACTTTCGCGCCCGCGTCCTGCAGCGGCATTTCGAGCTCTGGCTCGTCGAGCAGTTCAAGACCAACGCCCGCTGGGACAAGATGGCCCGTGACCTGATCACGGCCAGCGGCACGATGAAGAACGACGAGCCGACCAAGAACGGCCAGCTCTTCTTCCTCCTGTCGCGCAAGGGCGCCGACGCCAAGACCGAGCTGGCCGCCGAGACGTCGCGCATCTTCCTCGGCACGCAGATCCAGTGCGCTCAATGCCACGATCACCCGAGCGACGTCTGGAAGCGGCCGCAGTTCCACGAGTTCACCGCCTACTTCGCCCGCATGCGCGAGCGGCCCATCTTCGAGGAGAAGCGGATCGTCGGGGCCTCGCTCGTGTCGCTGCCGTTTGCCGAGCACAAGATGCCGGACAAGAGCGACTCGAAGACGGGCAAGACCGTCCTGCCGCGCTTCCTCGACGGCTCGGCCCCCAAGGGCGGCGGACGCCTGAGCGATCAGGATCGGCGCAACGCGCTGGCGGAGTCGATCGTCTCCAAGGACAATCCCTGGTTCGCGGGCGCGTTCGTCAACCGCACCTGGGGCCTGTTGATGGGACAGGCCTTTTACACGCCGATCGACGACATGGGGCCAATGAAGGAAGCGGTGATGCCCGAGGTGCTGGCGCGCGTGTCCGGCTCGTTCCGTGGTTCGGGCTACGACATCAAGGGTCTCTTGCGCGACATCATGAACAGCGAGACCTATCAGCGGCAAGTGCGGCCCGGCGAGAGCATCGACAGCCACATCATGTTCGCCGGAACCAAGGCGACGCGGCTCTCCGCCGATGATCTCTGGAACGTGCTCACCGGCACGCTCGGCACGCTGGGGGGCGGCGGCTTCGCGGGCAAGGGCAAGGGCTTTCCAGGCAAAGGCTTCGGCGGCTTCGGCCTGGAAGGGGTCTTCAAATCGGAGTTCGGCTTCGACCCTTCCAGCAAGGCCGAGGACATCGAGGGGAGCATCAGCCAGGCGTTGATGCTGATGAACAACCCGGCGATCCAGGGCAAGATCACGGCGAAGGGAACGAACCTGCTCGCCCGCATCCTGGAGAGCAACAAGGACGACGAGGACGCGGTCCGCGCGGTCTACCTGCGGGCGCTGGCCCGGCGTCCCACCGACCGCGAGATGCGCCGCTGCCGCGAGCACATCGACAACGTCGGCAACCGCGCCGAGGCTTTCGAGGACATCCTCTGGGCGCTGATCAACTCCACGGAGTTTCAGACAAGGCGGTAAGCTCCAATAACCAAGGTCCAAGTTCCAAGCAACCAAGAACCAAAATCCAAAGCCGAACTCCGAGTAGAATCCGAACAATCCGAGTTGAGATTTGGCCTGAGTTGATTCTGATTGTTTGGAGCTTGGAGCTTTAGGAATTGGAATCTCGAACCAACCGGGGACTAAGTATGCGCCAGACCCTGATGCACGTTCGGACCAATCGCGACGGCGTCGTGAGCCGCCGCACTTTTTTCCGCAGCCTGGGCGTCGGCGCCGCCGGCCTGGGAATGCTCGGCTTCAAGGACCTGCTCACGGTCCAGGCCGATGAGCTGCGCCGCGAGAACAAGGCTTGCATCCTGCTGTTCATGTCGGGCGGGCCGAGCCAGTTCGAGACCTTCGACCCGAAGCCCGGGCATACGAACGGCGGGCCGACGCGCGCCGTCGACACCGCGGCCAGCGGCATCCGCATCGCGGAGCCCTGGACCAACACCGCCGCCCAGATGCGGCACATCGCCCTGATCCGTTCCATGAGCAACCGCGAAGGGGAGCACCAGCGCGCCACCTACCAGATGCACACGGGCTATGTCCCCGCCGGCGGCGTCCGTTTCCCGACCCTCGGCTCCCTGGTCGCCCACGAGATCGCGCCGCGCGACTTCGACCTGCCCCACTTTGTCCGTGTCGGCGGCGGCGGTCTGGGCGGCGGCCTCGGCTCCGGCTTCCTCGGCATGAGCTACGCCCCCTTCCAGGTCGGCAACCCGAGCCAGATGCCGCAGAACGTCGAGCGGCCCGGCGTCGTCTCGTCGACGCGCTTCGATCGCCGGCTCGGCCTGATGCGCGACCTGGAACGCGACTTCGAGGAAGGCGGCGGCGCTCACCTCGTCGAAGGCCATCGCGCCCTCTATTCCAGCGCCGCGAGCATGGTGCGCAGCCCGCGCATCCAGGCCTTCGATGTCACCCGCGAAAACGCCGCCACGCGCGACCGCTACGGCCGCAGCGCCTTCGGCCAGGGCTGCCTCCTGGCCCGCCGCCTCGTCGAGACCGGCGTCACCTTCGTCGAAGTCGGTCTCAACGGCTGGGATACCCACCAGGACAATTTCAACCGCACCAAGACGTTGAGCGAAACGGCGGACAAGGGCTTTGCCGCCCTCGTTCAGGACTTGCAGGAACGGGGCCGGCTCGAGCGCACGCTCGTCATCCTGATGGGCGAGTTCGGCCGCACCCCGCGCATCAACGGCAACACGGGCCGCGACCATTATCCGCGCGCCTTCAGCGTGGCCCTGGCGGGCGGCGGCATCCACGGCGGCCGCGTCATCGGCTCGACCAGCGCCGGCGGCAACGACGTGGCCACGCGCCCCGTCAGCGTCCACGAACTGTTCTGCTCGTTCTGCCACTCCCTCGGCATGAACCACCGCAAGGAGAACATGACCCCGATCGGCCGGCCCATCCGCGTCGTCGAAGGGGGCGCGCCGGTGCGCGAACTCTTTAGTTGACCCGCCATCCGATCTCTCTCCGCCCAGGCCCCGCCACGTCGGTCCCCTAGTCGCGGCGGGGTCTTATTTTGTGAGAGATTGACGATTTGTTAGACCTCCTATCCGCTCCTATCGGTTTTCGGAAGAAGCATCCCTGAAGCGCTCTCCCATCGGAGACCCCCATGATCCGACTGCGCTGCTCGAATTGCGACAAGGCCCTTGCCGTCAAGGATGAACTGGCAGGCAAGGCGATCGCCTGTCCCGGCTGCAAGCAAAAGCTCAAGGTACCCGCCGGCGTGCCCGCTGGGCGCGACGGCGCGGATCCGGCGGCGCCGCGCGCCGACGCCATTGAGAGGGACGACTTGGCGCGGCGACGCAGCGGGATGCCGCAGCCGCGCGATCATTACGACGATCGGGCCGAGCGCGCCGCGCGTGGACGACGGGACTGGGACGAGGACGCGCGGCCGAGGCGCGACGATGACGACCGGGACGACGACGATGATGAGCCGAGACGGTCGCGCCGGAGCCGAGCGCGACGGCGATCGGGCGCGGGCGGCTTTCGCATGACGCGCGAGTTCGGCTTCACGCTGATTATGTCCATTGTCTGTTTGGCGCTGCTCGGATTGCGGTTGTTGTCCGCTGAAAAGTTCAAAGTCGCCACGATCGTGGTTTGCGCTTTTGTCTGCCTGATCAGCGCGACCTGGTTCTGGAGTGTCGCGTTTCGCGAGAGCGCCGGACAGGGCTGGATGTGTGTCTTCCTTCCCTTTTATGCCTTCTACTACTTCGTGAGCCGCTTCGACGCCACAAAGGAGTCGTTCTTGTTGAACTTCGTGGCGGGCGGCTGCCTGTCCGTCTGCGTGCTGGTCGGGGCTGAAGACACGCGACCACGACCGGGAGGCGACCCGCCGTTCGCGGGCCCCGTCGGCCCGCCGCCACGGCCCGGCCCCGGTCCTGGGCCTGGGCCTGGACCCGGTCCAAAACCGGTCGACCCCAGGACCTCTGACGCCGGCTCGTCCGAGCCCGGCTTGCGCGCCCGCTGGAGCTTCGACGAAGGGGCCGGGACCAGCGCCAAGGATTCGGGGCCCAGCGCGCTGGAAGCGACGCTGCACGGCTGCAAGTGGGTTCCCGGCGTGCGCGGCAAGGCGGTGCAGCTCAACGGCAGCGACGACCACATCGAGCTCAGCTCCTCGAGCGCTTTGAACTTCGCGGACAAGGCGCCCTTCACCATCGCGGCCTGGATCAAGACGGCCAAGCCCAAGGGTGTGATCCTTTCCCTCCGGCCCCCGGCAGACAGTCCGTTTGACATGTTCAACGTCGTCCTCAAGGACGGCAAACTGATCGCCCAGATCCGACACCAGGGCAACGCCGGCTACCCGAACGAGGCCCTTGGCGGATTCCCCGTCAACGACAATACGTGGCATCACATGGCGCTGACGCGCAGCGCCGAGGGGGAAGTGAAGCTGTTTGTCGACGGCAAGCTGGACGTCGCGGCGGAGCCCGAGCCCAAGTTCAAATCGAAGCTCAAGCTCAAGTCCAAGTCCCGCGAACCGGCGCGACAGCCGGGCCGGCTCATCACGACCAATCGCGTGATCGGAACGGAAGCCCTCCTTCTGACCGGCGCATCCCACCCAGCCTGGGATCGCGAGCGCTTCGAGGGCTGCATCGACGAGCTCTGCGTTTTCGGCAGCGCGCTCGACGAGGCGGGCGTGCGGAAGCTGTGTGCGCCGGATTGACACATGCCCCGTGCCCGGCGCGGCGTCACATGATCAGCGTCGTCAACTCCTGATACGTCAAGGGCGTTTCGAACGTGCCGCCGACGAGGTGGGAGCCGCCCACTTGCGGGGTGACGTGGACCACGCGCACGAGGCAGGTGCGCGCGAACGCCTTGCCCGGGTTCGCCAGCGTCAAGGCCAGCACGTCCCCGACCGCGGCCGCCTTGCCCAGGAGCAGGCCGATCCCCTCCATCGACACGTTCTTGATGCGGACGGCGCCCAGGTCCTGGATCAGGCGCCCGGCCACGCCACAGGTGACGTCCGCAGAGACTGGGAAACGTTCCGATTGGCGGCGGTCGTTGGCCGGCAAGGCAAGCTCCACGTAGGCCGCGCGAGCCGAGCGGGGCCGGACAGAGGGATGACGGGTTCGCGAGTGGTCACGCCCGGTCCGGCTCGGCTCGCCGGACCTACTGCCGACGCGCACGCTGATAAAAGGACGACGCGTGCGCGTCCACTATATCATGTCAGGAAACGCGCACGCGGCAATCCGGGGAGTCCCTCATGGAGAAACGCATCTTCGGCAAGACGGGGTTGGAGGTCTCGGTCCTGGGCTTCGGCGGGGCGCCGATCGGGTTTCTGAAGACCGAGCAGGAAGCTGTGAGCCGCATCCTCAACCTGATGCTCGACAGCGGCGTCAACCTCATCGACAGCGCGGCCATGTATCTCGGCTCGGAGGAGCTGATCGGCAAGGCGGTGGGCCAGCGGCGCAACGATTTCGTCTTCGTCTCCAAGTGTGGTCAGGGCGCCAACGGGGTGAACGAGGTGGACTGGTCGGAGGCGGGGATCGCCCGCTACATCGAGCAGACGCTGCGCCGCACCGGCTTCGAGTACGTCGACGTGATGCTGCTGCACACCTGCGACCTGGCCACGCTCAAGCAAGGGGAAGCGCTGGGGGCGCTCGAGAAGGCGAAGCGGGCCGGCACGATCCGCTTCCTGGGCTACTCGGGGGACAACGAGGCGGTGGCGCACGCGGTCACGCTGCCAAGCGTCGACGTCGTGCAGATGTCGATCAACCTGTGCGATCAAGCGAACATCGACCTGGCGCTTCCGGCGGCGCGGGCCAAGAACGTCGGCGTCATGGCGAAGCGACCGATCGCTAACGCCGCCTGGAAGAAGCCGAGCGACCAGCCGGGGATGTACGCGAGCTACGCCCGGACCTACACGGAACGCCTGGCGGCGATGGACATCCGGCCGGGGGACTTCGGGATCGCGGGTCCAGCCGAGGAGGCATGGCCGGAATTGGCACTGCGCTTCACGCTGTCGCAGCCGGGGGCGCACACGGCGATCATCGGCACGACGAAGGCGGAGAACGTGAAGCGCAATCTGGCGGCGGCGGCGAAAGGGCCGTTGCCGCACATCGCGGTCGATTCGGTGCGCGAGGCGTTCCGCCGCGCGGAGGCGGCGGCGGGCCAGGCGTGGCGGGGGCAGACATGAGGGTGGTTTCTCGCAAAGGCGCGAAGATCGCATAGGTTGGTCGCGCGTTGCTGGTCGGGGGCGAACGGAGCGGCTTTTTTTTTGGAGAAGGGAACCCTGCCGGGTCTGGGCAAGCGGCAACGCCCCGAAGGAGCCAAACAAGACAGCCGCGACGCCCTGGGCCACGGGCCAGGGCCACGGGCCAGGGCCACGGGCCAGGGCCACGGGCCAGTCGCCTTGGTAACGCCCCGCAGGGGCCCCGAAGGGGCCAAACAAGACAGCCCAGGGCAACGCCCTGGGACCGGGGCCGTTTTTACCCGTGGCGCCCTGAAAGGGCAAAACAATGCGGGGCCCAAGAGCCATGTCCCAGTCTCTTGCAAAGAATCTGATTCATCTCGTCTATAGCACCAAGAATCGCGAGCCCTGGCTGCCGAAGGAACATCGGGATGCGCTGTTCGCGTACCAGGCGGGGATTTTCAAGAAATGGGAAAGTCCCGCCCTCCTGATTGGAGGCGTCGAGGACCATGTTCACGCGCTTTTCGGGCTATCCAAGAATCATGCCCTGAAGAAGGTCGTGGAAGAAGTAAAGAAGGGCAGTTCGAAGTGGATGAAGTTCAATGGGCCGAAGCAGTCATCTTTCCATTGGCAGGCCGGCTACGGGGCGTTCTCCGTGAGTCAATCCAATGTGGCGACCGTGCTGCGCTACATCGAGAATCAAGAAAAACATCACAAGCGGATGACGTTTCAAGATGAGTTGCGCGAACTGTTGCGCCGCCACGGGATGGAGTTCGATGAACGGTATCTCTGGGATTGAACTCGCGCCATCGCGCCATCGCCATCGCACAGGGGACGCCCTTCTTTGTTTCGCCCTTACAGGGCTACTTTGGCGACCGCGTGTTTTCCCAGGGCGTTGCCCTGGGCTTTCTTGTTTGGCCCTTTCAGGGACCGTTGGTCGCTGCGGACCGTTGCTTGCTTCGGAATGTTGATCGCTTTGGAATGTTGATCGCTTTGGAATGTTGATCGCTTCGGGCCGAGCGTTACCAGCAAGTGGAATGTTGGTTGCTTCGGGATGTTGGTTGCTTCGGGATGTTGGTTGCTTCGGGATGTTGGTTGCTTCGGGATGTTGGCCGATTGGGGATGTTGGCCGATTGGAGCTGTTGGCCGATTGGAGCTGTTGGCCGATTGGGGCTGTTGGATTTTCGAGCGTGTTGGCTCCTTTTCGCCGTCGCCAGGGCGTGTTGGTTTCTCACTGAGGACGCCTCCAAACCGCAAAGACGGGCGCAGCGCGGAGGCGCCGTAACGGCCCGAAGGGGCTGAACAAGACAGCCAGGGCGACGCCCTGGGGCCACGCCGTTCAAAAGCCGCGGCGCCCAAGGCGAAAAAGGCGAAGCCAAAGAGGGGCGAGGGGATCGCCAAAAGGAAAAAGCGGCGCTTGCGCGCCGCTTTTCCTTTTGGACGGACGGGTTGTCAATGGTTCAAGATGAACTCGTTGCTATTGAGGATGGCCCAGTAGAGATCCTGATAGAACGCCGTCACGAAGGCGTTCGAGTCCTTGGTTTTCACGCGCGGCAGCTCGACCATCTTGTCGGCGAGGATGCGGTTCACCTCCTCGGCGCGCGGCGGGCGATTCAACGCCGCGAGGAACAGATCGTTGACCGCTCCCCTGAGAGCGCCCTTCAGATTCGTCCGCGCGACGGGGCCCCACTTCTTGAGAGCGATGGCGACCGTGCCGTTATCCTTGTCCGTGATCGCCTTGTTGATGTCGTCGCCGTTCATGAGCAAGAGGGCCTGGACGACCGTGCCGTTGTAGTTGCCCTCGTTGCCCTCGTCGTCGCCGAAGTTGACGATCAGGCGGTTGAGCCATTCCTCGCGCAGGGCGACGCGGCTCTCCTTGCTCTGGCCGACCTTGGCGTCGGTGGCGGTCATCAGGGACTCGAAGAGTTGCTCGGGGGTCATGCTCTTGAGGAGCATGCGCGAGAAGAAGATCTCGTCTTCCGGCTTGTCGTTCTTCGAGTTGGCGACGCTGGAGAGCCCGTAAGCGCGGCTGTTGCAAATCCAGCGGATGAGGACCTTCGGGTCGTGGTCGTACTTCTTGGCCCAGTCTTCCGAGAGCTGGTTGAACAGATCGGGGAAGGTGACCGGGTTGTGCTCGCCGAAGTCGTCGACCTGGTCCTTGGTCATGCCCTTGCCGAAGAAGTGGCCCCACATGCGGTTGAGGGAGACCTTGGCGAAATAAGGGCTGTTGATGACGAACTTGGCCAGCTCCTTGCGGCGCGTGGAGCCGCTGGCGAGCTTCATCTTCTTGCCGTCGAGGAAGGTGGGATCGGTGAAGAGGAAGACGCCGGTGCGGCGCTCGTAGGGGACGATGCCCTTGGCGTTGAGGCCGGGGTTGTCGCGCAGCTCGCGTTGCGGCGTCCCCTTGTCCTTCTTGCCTTTGCCCATCATCATCGCCAGGCGGCCCTTGGGGGCCTCGACCTGGCGGAAGAAGGCGTTGACGCCCCAGAAGTGGTGCTGGCCCCATTCGTCGTTGAACGGATGGTCGTGGCACTGCACGCACTGCGTGCGCAGGCCGAGGAAGAGGCGGGTGCTGCGCGAGGTGACCGGCACCATGTCGAAGGCGCCGTTGGCGGCCTTGGCCTTGGCGTCGCCCGGGATCGGGTCGCCGAGGTGGGCGAGGATGTAGCAGACGGCGCCGTTGTCGTTGGTCTCGCCTTCGGCGGTGAGCAGCTCGGTGACGATCTTCGACCAGTCGGGGCGGATGACCTCGTCGCCGGTCGACTTTTCCTTGCGCTCCATCAGCTTGTCACGCAGCCAGTCGCGCATCTGCTCCTGGTAGAGCTTGGCGGTGCCGGAGCGGGTCATGAGGAGCGTCGTCCAGATGCCGGCCCAGTTATCGGCGTATTCCTCGGCGTAGCGAACCTGGTCGGGCCCCTTCTCCAGGCCCATCAGACGCTCGATGAGGAGCGAACGGCGCCGTTCGGGCGGGTCCTTCAGGAAACGCTCGATCTCGTGCACCTTGGCGATGCGGCCGACGATGTCGAGGCTGGCGCGGCGGATGAACTCGTAATCGGAGCAGCGGTCGGAGGGGACGAGCTTGTTGTCGGCCCAGGCTTTTTCGAGCGTCTCGTTGATGATCTTGATGTTCTCGACGCCGCCGATGCCGACGGCGACGATGTCGCGGACCTCCGGCTTCTTGACGGGGTCGACGGTTTTCTTCGGTTGCTTCCCGGTCTTTTTGGGCGGGTCGGTCTTGGGATCGTCCTGGGCATTGGAGGGCTGCGTGAGCGCGATGCCCAGCAGGAAGGCGCAACCCGCCAGGAACGACCACAGGCGCCAGCGACGGCCTTGCAGCTTCATTCCTCGTTCTCCCGTAGAATGCCAATAGCGGATGGGGATATCCGTTCACGCCCAACGGGCCTAGGCATGCCCCCGCGGGCGCTTCGATCGGCTACAAAGCCAATCTTAGTAGGTAATTGGGACGACTGTCAAACCCAAAGGGAACGCGGGAATCCGACCCCACGGAGTGAGACGCGGTATTGGCGACGAAAGTTCCCACGGCAGCCGAAGAGAACAGGGCGTTTTAACGTCCGGTGAAGATATGTCCCTTCGATTGAATCTCGACAAGGTGCGGGCGAACGCCGCCGCTGCGACGACCGAGGATTTGTTGAACCGCGTGACGTTTTATCGCGCGGGCATGGAGCCGGACGCCTTGGAGATCATCGAGGGGGAACTGCGGCGGCGGGGTGTGAGCGAGGAGGAAATTGCCCGGTGGGGGCCGAAGGAAGGCGAGCCCTATGTCTTTCTGGACGATGGCACGGTAGCCCCGTGCAGCTTCTGCCGCCGGCCCGCGGTCGAATCAGGCTGGAGCTGGCATCGCCTGTGGGGCTGGATCCCGATCTTCCCGCGCGTGTTCCGGTATTGCGCGGAACACGGGGGGAGGAAAATGCAAAATGCAGAATGAAGAATGAAGAGGGGTGGTCGCATTCTCCATTCTTCATTCTTCATTTTGCATTCTGCATGAGCCGATCCACGTCTTCTTGCTTGATGAGGCGGCTCGGAGTGTCGAGCTGCTGGCTCAGCCAGCTCATGATGGAGGGGAGATAAGGGAGCTTGCCCTTCTTGACGAGGTCGAGCATCCGCTTGTCCCGGTTGACGCGTTCCTTCACCTTGCGCTTGCCGTTGAGCAAGCGGGATTCTTTCATGTCGACGCGCCGCTGGTCGCGGCGTATCCGGCGAGCACCCATGGCTTTGACCCTCAACATTGGGAAAAAGGGATTATAGTGGAAGGCGCCCGGACGGGAAGCGCCTTTTCGACCGCTTGTACGTTTCTCAAACGCGTTCAGGGCGCCCGTTGTACCATGTCCAGGATCAGCGGAATCGGATAGCCGACGATCGACAAGGCCTCGCCGGAGCGGCGTTCCACCGTGACGAAGCGGCCCCCCTCGATGGAATAGTCGCGGTCCCAATCGATGGCGAAGGACTTTTCCGTTTCGACGATGCGAGCGGGTTGCGGCGTGCCGTCGCGGGCCAGCATGAGGGCGAGGCCGTCGTCCGGGTCGAGGACCCAGGCGTCGCCGCTCTGCGCGGAGAAGAAGACGAGGCGCCCCCAGCCGACACAACGGACCTCGTGCTGCTGCGCCTGCGTGATGATGTAATCGACCTCGCGCTGAACGCTCGGCTCCTCGACGAGGCGGGAGTGGATCCGATGGCGACGCGCCGGTTTACGTTTCTTGGCCATGAGCGCCTCCGTGGCGGCGAGGAGCGCAGCGGACGGATTGCCTTGGGTCAGGGCCGCTTCTCCAGCGGCACGTACGCCTGGTCGCGTTTGCCGACGTAGATCTGTTCGGGGCGGAAGATGCGGTTGTTCTGAAGCTGTTCGAGCCAGTGGGCGAGCCAGCCGGCGACGCGGGCGATGGCGAAGATGGGGGTGAAGAGGTCGGTGGGGATGCCGAGGGCCTGGTAGACGATGCCGGAATAGAAGTCGACGTTGGGGAAGACGCCTTTCTTGGCGTACTCGAACTCGGGGCCCGCCGCGACACGCTCCAGCTCCGTGGCAATGGCGTACAGGTCCGGCCGGCCGGTTTCGGCGAACACGTGCTCCGCCAGCTCCTGGAGCACGGTGGGCGCGCGGGTTCTTCACCTTGTAGACGCGATGCCCCATCCCCATGATCTTGACCTTCGGGTCCGCTCCCAATCTGGCCCGGCAAGCTGTGGGCGGACGTCGGCCATCGTCTTGATGTCGCCCAGCATATCGAGGACTTCTTCGTTGGCTGCCGTGGAGGGGGCCGGTGAGTGTGCCGATGGCGGCGGAGATGACGGTGTAGGGTTGGCGAGCGTGGAGGCGGTGACGCGGCCGGAGAACGTCGAGGCGTTCATCAGTGCTCGGCGCAGGACGAGGCAGGCGTCGATGACCTGGTGGGCGGGGCTGGGCTCGTGCTCGAAGAGCATGTAGTAGAAGTTGCCGGCGTGGTCGAGGTCGTCGCGCGGGGTGATGGCGTCGTCGCCGTGGCGGAGGCGGTGGAAGGCGGCGACGACGGTGGGCATCTTGGCGATGAGGCGGACGACGGAGTCCCAGTTGGATTGCTGGTTGGTGACGTCGCGCGACGGGTAGAACATGCCCATGGCGGCGACGGCGGCCTGAAGGGCGTACATCGGATGGCCGCCTTCGGGGAGGCACTTGATGAGATCGCGGAGGCGGTACTTGATGCGGCGGTGGTGGCGGAGCTGATCGTCGAAGTCGGCCAGCTCGCGCTGGGTGGGGAGCTGGCCCTTGAGGAGGAGCCAGGCGGTCTCCTCGAAGGAGCTTTCGCGGGCGAGGGTTTCGACGGCGATGCCGCGGTATTCGAGGCGGGCGCGTTTGCCGTCGATGAAGCTGACGGCGGATTCGGCGACGGGGACATCGGCGAGTCCCGGACGGAGCTCGATCTGGCTCATGGCCTGGCTCATGGGGTTCCCTGGCGGCGAAGGGCGTCCGGCCGGCGCGTGATGGCGGCGGGGCGCGTGGTGGAGCATCGGCGGATAGGGTTGAAATAGCGGCGGAAGGGGGGCTTGGACAGGGAAGGCGACGACAGCCGTGGTCCTTGCGCGGCGGGACGTCGCTTTTCTGCTCTGTCGCCAAAGGCGTCTCGCTGTCCAACTCCGGTGGATTGATCGATCGAGCCTAATCGTCGTCCCGCCGCCGCTCCTTGCGCTTCTCCTTGCGGCCCTCCTCGCGGCGCGGCTCGGCCTTGTCGCCGGCTTTGCGGCCGGGGAGGAAGCGGAGATAGGCGGTGAGAGCGGCGGCGTCTTCGGGCGTCAGCTTGTAGGCGGGCATGGGCGGGTCGGAGCGCTCGCCGCTCGTGAAGAAGTGGGTCATCTTGGCCTCGCTCCATTTGCCGGCCTTGCCGCTCATGGTGATGTCCGGGGCGCGGCTCTCGAACTCGCCGCGCTTGATCTTGGGGGTGAACCACATGGTGGCGCCCTGGAGATGCCGGCTCATGTCGAGCTTGCCGCGGTCGTCGCGCGGCGTATGGCAATCGCCGCAGCGGGCGACGGTGTTGACGAGATACTCGCCGCGCTTGACGTCCCCCTTCGCGGGCTCCTTCTTGTCGCCGCCGCCGACGCCCAGGCCGAGTCCCAGAATGATCAGCGCCGCCGGAATGAGGGCGATGGTACGCATGATGACGCCTCTCTGAAACGGCTCGGCCCGGCGCGCGGACGCGCGGCGCCTATCTCAAGCCGAGACGCCGTCTACAGATTGACGCGCCGGCGACACGAACGCAAGCAGAAGCGGGGTGATTTTGTCAAGCGCCAAGGACTGTCCCTTTTGCGGGGCAGTCCTATTCGCGTTCCGAGCGGCTAATGGACATTGTTGAGCGGGACGTTCTGGAAGAGGAAATAGGTCGAGACAGAGCCGTAGGAGACCAAGCAGAAGCCAACGCCCAGGTTGATGCCGGTGAGGATCTGGGCGCCGCCGGTCTGGTCGATGACGTGGATCGAATTGGCGCCGGAGCCGCCGTCGAGGAAGAGGTTCTCGTAGTGGCTGGAGGAGCTGACGGAGACGTCCATCAGGTCGTTCCCGGCGCCGGTCTGGACACGGACGGGGACGCCGGCGGGGACGCCGCGGACGCGGAGCCAGTCGTCGCTCGTGCCGGTGGTGAGCCAGAGGCCGGCGAAGCTGCCGTTGGTCGCGTTGAAGTTGATGGTGAAGGGGAACGGGCCTTCGCCAAGGATCTGGTTGGCGAGGAGGGTGACGACGTCGCCGCCGCTGTTGTTGGCCTCGTCGACGAAGAGCTGGTTGGCGCCAGGGCCGGCGTCGATGTTGACGGCGCCGCCGAGGGCGACGCCGAGGGGGCCGCTGGTCGCCGCCACGTCGATGTGATCGTTGCCGGCGTTGGTGTTGACGGTCACCGGGGCGCCGGCGGGCGTACCGCGGACGCGGACCCAGTCGTCGCTGACGCCGTTCTTGATCGTGATACCGCCGGCGAAGCTGCCGCCGGTGGCGCTGTAATTGACGACGAAGGGTTGTGGCCCCTCGCCGAGGATCTGGGTGGGCAGGACGGTGACGACGTCGCCGGTCTGGGCGTCGGTCTCGCTGATGGTGAGGGAGTTGGCGCCGCCGAGGCCGTCGATGGTGACATAGGAGCCGAGCACCGCGCCGAGGTTGGCGCCAAAGGCGGAGAGGGAGAAGTTGTCGGCGCCGGGTCCGCCGGTGATGAAGACCGGAGCGCTCGAGCCGATGACGAGGACGTCGCCCTGGGCGGAGAGGACGACCGCCTTGAAGGAGCCGCCGAAGGACGCTTTATAGTTGATCTGGAAATTAGGGAAGTGGATGCCCGGTCCCGTGGGGAAGGCGGTCAGGGCGCCGGTGGAGAGCTGGACGCTCTCGCTGTGCGGAGCGCGGGTGAACTCCACCTGATTGGCGCCCGTTCCCGCCTCGAGGTTGACCGTCATGTGGTCCTGGACGAAGACGCCGATGCGGTCGTCGCCGTTGCGGGTGTTGATCGACAGGGAGCTGCCGTTGCGCGTGGGCCCGGAGATGCCCGGGATGTCTTCGACGCTCACCAGGTCGGCGCCGTCCCCTGTATCCAGGTTGACCGCAAAGCTGCTCACGAGATCGGGAGATTGGGCGACGTTGATGGTGAAGGGCTGGGCGCCGCGGCCGAGAACCTGGGTGGCCTTGAGGATGATCGTGTCGCCGAGCGTGTCCGCGAGTTCGTTGAGGTTCAGCGTGTTGTGCGCCGTGCCGCCGTCGATGTTAAAAGTGGGGGGCAAGACGGCGCCAAGCTGGCCGCTCGTCACGCCGACATCGATCTCGTCGCCGCCGTCGTTACCGAAAACGTTGAGGGCGGTACCCGCGAATCCCTGGACGCCGATGGTGTCGGCGTCGCCCAGGCCGTAGAGGTTGAGGTTGGCGACGCCGGTGTAGTTGATGCGGTTGCCGGAGCCGTTCCAGATTTGCGTGGCGCTGACGACGAGGTTATCGGTGAAGGCCCAGCCCTCGAAGTTCAGCGTCGTGATGTTGGTCAAGGTCCCGCCGGAGCCGTTGGCGGTGAGGTTGAGGTCCGTGAGCGTGAGGTTCGCGAGATTACTGGCGCTAACGCCCGTCGTGAAGTTCTGGATGGTGAAGCCTTCGACGATGACGTTGGCGGCGGAGATGGTGAGAGCCGTGCCGCCGCCGTCGCCGTCGAGGAAGTTGCCGGAGTGGCTGCCGCTGTGCAGTGTGAGCGCCTTGGCGATGGTGAGGTGCTCGTGGAAGGTCCCGCCGGCGACGATGACCGTGCCGCCGGTGGCGACGACGTTGATGGCCTGCTGGATGCTGGTGAAGGCGTCGTAACCGAAAGCCGTGGCAGGGCCGATGACGTCGTCGCCGGGGGTGCTGCCGGCGTATTCGGGGCTGACGTAGACGGTGGTCGGCGCCGACGAAAGCTGAAGTTGATAGTCCTCGACTTCGCCGTCGGCGGCCTGGCCGGTGGTCGCGAGTCCGCCGGCGCTGCTGAGACGGAAGCGTGCGAAGGTGTTGGTGGCGGAGGCGACGCTTGCCGCGGCCGGGACGTTGAGTGTCAGCGTGTTATTGCCGTTGACGACGGCCAGGCTGGTGGCGATCTGCTCGCCGCCGTCGTTCCAGTCGCCGTCGTGGTTCCAGTCGATCCAGGCGTCGAGCTTGGCGCCGGAGGGGGCGTTCTGCACGTTGACCCTGATGGCGGCCGTGCCATTGGCGACAAAGGGGGAGAGGAAGGTGATGCCGTCGTCAGAATCGCCCGTGGCGGTGGCGTTGGGCTGACCATCGGCCTCCGAGGTGATGGTGGCGCCGAGCGTGGGGTTGGTAGGGACCGCAATGATATGGCTGGCGCCGTTGCTCGCGACGAGGGTGGGGTAGGTCGGGTCGGGGGCGTCGCCGAAGTCGAGGAGGACGGCGGGGGCGGGGCGGTCTTCGAGGATTTCGAGGAAGGGGCGAGCCTTGAGCCGGGGTCGCTCGTGACCAGGGAGAGCCGGCTGGGGGGAGCGAAGTCGATGTTGGCGGAGGGGTGTGGACATGTCGCACTTCTTTCTGGTTCCGCGGGAGGCGCGTGTTGTACGCAGTCGATGATCGAACCGATGACGATTCGACCTTGACGTAAAGCAAGGTCCCGTGAGCGTCGGGGTGGCTGGAGGACGCGGGAACGAACATTACGTCGAGCGAAACGGCCAGCACCGAAGCGTCCGCAGCAGAGGGGGCAAATGCTGGACCGGAAAGGAAACCGGCTGAAACCCTACTGTTTTCCTGGGTTTCCCATCTTACAGGCGGAGGAATGCGCGGAAAAGTCCACACCGATGATCCGGGACCGCACAGGCATGTGCGTTTGTCGAAGGTTGGACGATTTCCTTCCAGCGATACCATAGCTGGTATTCAGAACCATAGCTGGGGATTCAGACAGGTCGGGTTCGATTGAAAGGAATCATGATGTCTTTCGCCAACAAGGTCGCCGTCATCACCGGAGCTTCCAGCGGCATCGGCTATGCGGTCGCCAAGGAGCTGGCAGGGCGCGGCTGCCGGGTCGGCCTGCTGGCGCGGCGGCGCGAGTTGATCGAGACCCTGGCGAAGGAGATCCAGGCGGCGGGGGGACAAGCGGCGTTCGCCGAGGCGGATGTGACTCATCGGGAGCAGACGGTCGCCGCAATCCACGCCCTGCGCGCTCAGCTTGGACCGGTCGATCTGCTCCTCGCGAATTCGGGCCTCGGCCTGCCGACGCAGCTGGCGCCGCTCAACACCGAGCAAGTGGTGAGCATGATCAACGTCAACCTGCTCGGCGTCGTCTATTCGATCGAGGCGGTGTTGCCGGAGATGCTCGAGCGCAAGGCGGGACACCTGGCGGCGGTCTCCAGCCTGGCGTCCTACAAGGGTTTGCCGGGCGAATCGGCGTATTGCGCTTCGAAGGCGGCGGTGAACACCTACATGGAGGGCCTGCGCATCCAGCTGCGACGCCGCGGCATCTACGTCAGCACCATCTGCCCCGGCTTCATCAAAACGCCGATGACCGATGTCAACAAGTTCAAGATGCCCTGGTTGATGGGAGTCGAGAAGGCGGCAAGGAAGATCGTGCGGGCGCTCGAGAAGCGCAAGAAGGTCTACAACTTCCCCTGGCAGACGACGCTATTGATGAAGCTGACACGCTGGTTGCCGGACTGGATGATCGCTAAGTTCGTCTCGAAGAAGACGGAGGGACGGCCGAGTCCGGGGACGTGATTAGCGAGCACCTACCAAGCGAATGCTAGGCGGTTCGTACACGTCCCTCTTTGGACTCCATCCGACCTTCCCATCATTGAAGCAGCCAAGCCCAATGAAAAGTCCGCAGAGTTCGCCGATTGTCGCAGATAGGAACGTCTGCGTAAATCGGCGAAATCTGCGGAGCGCTCGGTGGAGCAAAGATGTCGCTCACTTTGATTTCGGCCGGCAGTAGCTCAGCGCCATCAGCGCGTAGCCCGTGACGAGGTTCTGGTCGGCTTCCATCCAGTTGGCGGAGTCGTTCTGGAAGCTGCCGTCGGTGGTCTGGCGGCGGGCGAGGGCTTCGGTGATGTCCTTGCGCCAGTCATGCTTGACGCCCTTGTCGTCGACGACGTAGTCGACACCGAGCGTGTCGAGCGACTTGGCCATGGTGTGGTAGTAGTAGTAGAGGCCCCAGTGGGCGCGTTTCTCGGGCATGCCGGCGTTCTTGTCGACCGAGTAGTGCTTCTGGATCCACTCGAACGCCTTCTTCACGCGGTCGTCCTTCTTGGTGAGGCCGCAGTAGATCATGCTCTTGATGCCGGCGTAGGTCATGCTGGCGTAGCCGGGCAGGCTGCCGTCGTCGAGCGGCGCGTCCACCACCTTGGTGACGCCGCCCGAGGCTGCCGTGTAGATGAAGCTGCCGTCGTTGATCTTGCCGGCCCAGGGCTTGTCGTTGGCCTCGGTCTTGAGGTTCTGGCAACGGCTGACGAAGACGAGCGCCTTCTTGTACGCCGGGTCGCTCGGTGGCACGCCCCGCCGCCTTGAGGGCGTCGAGGAAGAATTGCGTGTTGGACAGGTCCGGCGCGACTTGCTGTCGTAGCCGGCCCCGCCGTAGTAGTCGTCGGCCTCGGTCTTGCCTTCGCCGTCGTCCCACTGGAGTTCTTGAGGAACTCGACGGCGTCGCCGATGACCGCCTTGTACTTGTCGTCGCGGCCGGCGGCGACGAGGGCCATCACGTTGACCGAGGTGACGTAGTTCTGCAGCTGTACCTTCGGTCCTTGCCGGCGATGCTTCTTCTCGGGGTTGACCAGGTCTCGATGTATTTGAGCCCCTTGTCGGCTCGGTGGCGCTGACCTTGCCGCTCTTGAACATGGCGGTGAGGACGATGCCGGTGACGCCGGGGCTCTTCATGGTGCTCCAGCCGCCGTTTTTCTCCTGCGTCGTGTTCAGGTATTTGATGGCCTTGGCGACGACCTCGTCGTAGGTCTTGGCGTCAGGGCCTTGCGCGGCGGCGCTGGAGAGGAGGAAGGGGAGGCAAAAGAGACTGAGGCGTCGCATGCGTTCACTCCGAGCGGGGAAGGGCGGCGGGCACGTCATCTAAGGTAGAGACGTTCAGGATAGTCGAAGTGATGGAGAAGAAGCAAATTCAATGCCTGCGCGCCGAGCGAGTTTGCAGGCGAAAATGGCGTCGCGAACGCACCGACGTGGCGAAGAAAACGGCAGCGCTGGTGATGCGTTCACCGGCTGGCTCGTCGCAGGCTCAGCGCCATCGCAACCGGCCGTCGGCGCCGAAGCCGGTCGCCAGGAGGATCTCGCGGATCGCCTGCCGGTCCGCGGTGGAGAGATGATCGAAATGCCCGGAGCGGTCCTGTTCCGTCAGCACCTCCTCGATCCGGCTGAGGACGTAATCCTTCGCTTCCGCCGGCAGGCCGCGGAACGCTTCGGAATGGATGAGATAGCTGCACGGGTGCTTGAACAGCCGGGTCTTCAGATCGAAGTCGCGCAGGGAGCGGCCCTTGGCGTCTTTCGGCCCGCGCGCCGCGAAGTCGGCGGCGAAAGACGACGTCCCAACGATCGGCTCGCTGAGCTTCGCCTCGCCGCTGAACAGGAGGTAGCGCACCAGTGGTTCGCAGGCGGACTGGATGCGGCGGGCGGTCGAGTCGGAGAGGCCTTCGGTCTTGCGGTCGAGGATGCGGTCGAACTCCGCCTGCTGGTGGAGGGCGACGCGCGTTTCGAGGCCGGCGCGGGCGATACGGTTGTGCCCCTCGACCTGGTGCTCGAGGACCATGAGGGCGACGAGATCGCTGTGCGGCGTCAGGTAATTGGCGACGGTGAAGCGGAACTTGAGGTCGGTGACGTTGACCCCCTCCGGATTGTCCCTGGGCGGGTCGGTGGGATGGCCGGTGAGGAAACGGTTGCCGCGGTGGACCTGCTTGCCGTGCGTGCCGGTGACGTACCAGCCGCCCCAGCGATCCTCGAACGGGGTGGTGTGATCAACGCGGGTGCTGCCGAGCGAGAGGATCGGGTTGCCGGTGCGGTCGGGGAAGAGGGAACGGACCAGGTGGCCGGGAACGTTCTTGGTCAGCGTCGAGCCGTGGCAGGACAGGCACTCATCGGTGTGACGAACGAAGCGAGGCCGGGGGACGGGCTGCTGATCGAGCGTGTAGAAGACGGCGCCGAGCCTCGGGTCGACGGCGGAGACCTCCACGACGTCGCCGTGCTGGCAGAAGCCGATGTAGATATCGTCGTTGAAGTAGAGGGCGCGTGGCGTCTTGGGGGCGATGCGGTCGCGCTGGAAGCTCGTCTTGGAGAAAACGAGGACCTGGGAGGAAAGAGGGACGTTCAACTCGGTGAGGACGGATTTGAGGAAGCCGTGGTCCTCGTCGAAGGCGAGCTTGGCCTTGCCCTTGTCGAGGCGATCTTGGAGCCGGGAAAGGACGTTGTCCGGCGTGGCCTTCGTGTAGTTGATGGGAGCCAGGTCGTAGTCGGTCGCGAATGCCGGGAGGGGGACGAGGACCAGAGCAAAGGTCAGTAGGCGAGGCATGGCGACCTCCGGCGGTGTAAAAGTGGACCTACATATCCAGTTTAGCACTTCGGGTCAGCCAGGCAAGACGGAGTTGAAGAAAAGCTCAGGCTCCTCCTACTCCTCACCGATCTCCCCGGCCGAGGAGCGGGAAGTGATGGGCCTCCTCTTTTATCACGGCGGACGCAGAAAGAGGTCGCCGACCTCTTTGTCGACAGTGAGCACACCATGCGCCGGAGGCGGACGAGTTGCGTCAGGCCCTTGACATTGTCCGCGGGCACGTCACATACCGCGGTCCCGGAGCGGCCTCTTGCAAAATGGCTCTTGTGGCGTCTCTGCCCGCCCGCTTACGCTTTCCCTATAGCGATCGCTCGACGCCTCTACCCTGCCACGAGGCCCCCATGAACCCCCGCCTCCTCACCCTCCTCCTCGTCGCCTTTGCCCCCCTCCTGGCGCACGCCGCCGACGACCCCGCCGCCATCAAAAAACTCTCCCGCCCCGGCTTCCGCGTCGTCACCGCAGGCGGCGCCCTCGTTGAACTCCACACCCTCGGCGCCGGCGATGCCGACCTTGCCGGCCTCGACCAGTTCAAGTCCCTCCGCGTCCTCAGCCTCTCCAACTCCAGCGTCACCGACGCCGCCCTCAAAAAACTCGCCGGCTTCGACTCCCTCGAAGTCCTCGATCTCTTCAACTCGCGCAAGATCACCGGCGCCGGACTCAAAACCATCGCCGGCCTGAAGCGCCTCAAGCGCCTTCAGGTCGAGATCTGGCAACTCAACGACGACGCCGTCCTCGCCCTCGGCGCGGCCGGCAAACTACACACCCTCAACCTACAGGTCGACCTCCGCGGAGCGCCCGCCACGGACCGCGACGTTCGCCACCTCAATATCGGCGGCCGCGGCGTCACCGATGCCAGCCTCAAAGCTTTGACCGGTCTCACCTCCCTCGAAGCGCTCTATCTCTTTGGCCCAAACATCACCGACAAGGGCATGAAGGACCTCGCCGCCTTGCCGACACTCAAGCTCCTCAGCATGCGCGGCGCCGGGATCACCGACGCCGGCCTCGCCGCGATCGCCGGCCTCAAGTCCCTCGATACCCTCCACATCGACGGCGCCCCCATCAGCGACGCCGGCATGAAGACCATCGCCGGCTTCAAGTCGCTCCACACCCTTTTCATCAACAGTCCCGCCGTCAGTCCCGACGGCATCCGTCAACTTGCCGGCCTCCCCCTGCACGACCTCATACTCGGCCGGGCCACGACCGACGCCCATCTCCAAGCGCTCTCCGACGTCCACCTCCTGCACGCCCTCAGCGAGGCCCGCAACGCTCGCGGCGACCGGCCGAGGGACGACGGGGACGTCTACATGCTCGATCTCCAACGTTACCCGATCAGCGGCGCCGCCCTCAAAGCGCTCAAGCCGCTCCGCGCGCTACAGATCCTGCGCCTCGAAGGGACCCGCGTCACCGGCAAAGATCTCCTCGAGCTGGCTCCCCTGCCCTCTCTCGGCGCCGTCCGCGTCGACAACGGCGTCATCACCGACGACACCCTCCGCCTTCTCCGCGAGCACAACCTCCTCCACATCCTCGCCTCCGAGGCCCGCCTCGGCGCTCCCTCCAAAACGCTACCCTGGCTCAACCTCCAGGATAAACCGATCACCGACGCCGGCCTCAAGCAGCTTGCCGGCATCCCCTCCCTCGAACGCCTCTACCTCGGCAATACGCGCATCACCGACGACGGTCTCGACGTCCTGAAAACGCTCCCCGCCCTCCGCGAGCTGCGCCTCGACAACACCCAGGTGACCGACGATGGCCTGAAGATACTCGCCAAGATCCCCACCCTGCGCGACCTCTATCTCGATAAGGCTCGCATCACTTCCGCCGGGCTGTTAGCCTTCGCCGGCCACAAGTCCTTGCGGCTGATCAACCTCACCCCGCAACAGGTGAACGACGAAACCCTCCGCTTCCTTGGCGTGAACCGGATGCTCCACCTCCTCTCCGCAGCCCGCACCTCGGCCGGCGAACGTCCCCGGTCGGAGGACGACATCACCGCCCTCATCCTCAACCAGTCAGCCGTCAGCGACGACGGACTGCGCGAGCTCGCCGGCCTCAAATCCCTCCAGCTGTTGATGCTCAGAGGCACAAAGACAACGGACGAGGCCGTCGAGGCCCTCAAAAAAGACCTGCCGCGGTTGAAGACGGTGTCGCGGCGTTGAATCACTTCGCCGCCTTGTACTTGTGCTTGCCCCACGTCAGGATTCCCGTCTTGGCGTCGAACGACGCGTCGATCCGGCCGTCTCCGGTCTTCACCGCTCCTGTCTTGGCATCAAACTCGTACGCGCCGGCGAGGACCTTGTCGTAATGATGCCAGGAGAAGGACTTGCCCTTGAACGTGACGGACCAGTGAATCTGGTTGACGGTCCCGTCGGCCCGGTCCCCGCCCGGCAACTTCTCCAGCGACAGAAAGCGCTTGCCGTCCAGCGGGTTGGCGGCGGGTTCCCCCGCGCTGCTCACGCTGATGGCGATCATCAGAAACGTCCCGATCAGGAATGCCGCTCGTCTCATGGTTCACACCTCATTGCTGGGCGCTCTGTGGGGCAGGCAGCCTCGCCTGCCGGGGTTGACAGGCCGGGCGTCCGCGCCACTCGGTCTTGAATAGCCTTTCAACGGGGAGCAGGCGAGAGGCTTCGCATCCCCGCTGCCTGCCGCCAGCGCCGCGCCTGAACGAAAGCCTCGTCCCCCGATAGAACAACGCAGTCCGCCACCCACCCCCGTTTCGAAAGGGCCCTTCATGAGACGCCTCTTCCTCGTTCTTTCCCTCCTCCTCGCCGGCGCCAGTTCCGCTCCCGCCCAGGAATGGCAAAAGATCTTCGACGGCAAAACGCTCAAGGGCTGGGAAGGCTCCAAGCACTGGGTCGTCAAGGACGACGCCATCAGCGGCGTCATCACCAAGGATACGCTCATCAAGACCAACACCTTCCTCATCTGGAAGGACGGCACGGTCGCCAATTTCGAGCTCAAGTGCAAGTTCCGCATGGAAGGGGGCAACTCCGGCATCCAGTACCGCTCCACCCATCTCGCCAAGGACAAGGCCGACCCCTTCATCGTCAAGGGCTACCAGGCCGACATGGCCGTCTCGACCTTCACCGGCATCCTCTACGAGGAACGCGGCCGCGGCATCCTGGCCAAAGTCGGCGAGAAAGTCGTCATCGACGAGAAAGGCAAGCCGAAGGTCGTCGGCTCGCTCGGCGACAAGATCCTCGACAAGTTCGACATCACCAAGTGGCACGAGTACCACATCATCGCCAAGGGGAACCATCTCCAGCAGTTCATCGACGGCAAACAGACGATCGACGTCATCGACCACGACAAGAAAGGCCGCGCCCTCGAAGGCATCCTCGCCCTGCAGATCCACGTCGGCGGACCGATGCTCGTGCAGTTCAAGGACATCGAGTTGAAGCGACTGCCGGAGGGCGGGATCATCGAGCCGTGAAGGCGACGTTAATGGAAAGTCTGCGAGCGGGCTTGGCCGGTGACGACGCCTTGTGGCCTCATGATCAGCCCGGGTGTTGTACGCCAATAGAAATGTCCGGTCTTAAGCCAATAGGTCCTCTGGGTCTACGCCAAGGAGGACGTGTCTATGGGCGGGGAGACCGGATCGCCATGAGTCAGCGGGAGCGGATCGGTTGCGGGTGTTGCAGGACTTGAACGAGGGCAGATACACGCAGGTCAAGCCGCCGAGTTGTTGAAGCGGAGCGTGGCAGGTGCGTCGTTTACAGGAGCGGCTTGTCGGAGAGGGCGTGGCGGCGCTGGTGCATGGCTTGCGCGGCCGGCCCTCCAATCGTCGCCACTGCCGCAGCTAAGGAAGAAGGTGTTGCAGGCGTATCGGCGCCGCTACGCGGACTTCGGACCGACTTCGGCTCAGAGAAGTTGGCCGAGGAAGGTCTCGTGGTCGCGGTCAACACGCTGCGGCGTTGGTTGTTGGCCGAAGGTCTGCGGCAGCGGCGCCGGCGTCGTGAACAGCATCGTCGGCGTCAAGCCGCGCGCAGTTGCTTCGGCGAGTTGGTGCAGATGGACACCTCGTTGCACGCTCTTGACCGAAGGCCGGTGGCGAAGAGATGGTGCCCCGACCATGATCGACGACGCCACGTCGCGGCCGCCGGCCCGCTTCTATCCGGCCGACACGGTGGAGGCGCATTTCGATCTGCTGGGCCGGTGGCTGACGCGCTATGGCCGGCCGCCGCCTTGTACACGGATCGCCACGGCATTCGAGCGCACAAGCAGGGCCAGGTCGATTACGAGGGCCGACGCAGTTCAGTCGCGCTCTGACGGAGTTGGAAATCGATCTGATCAAGGCACGCAGTCCGCAAGCCAAGGGCCGCGTGGAACGCCTGTTCGGCACGGCTCAGGATCGCTGGGTCAAGGAGCTGCGGCTGGCCAAAGCGAAGACCGTGGCTCAGGCCAATGCCGTGCTGGAGTGGTTGTTGCCCGAGCACAACCGGCGTTTCAGCGTGGCGCCGGCAGGCCAGCGATGGCATCGCGCGTTGGGCAGCGGGCATGTCTTGGCGGCGATCCCGGCTGTCCAGGAGCGCCGCGTGGTGAACAACGATTACACCATCCGCTTCCAGAATCGGCTGTATCAGTTGGACAAGCCGATCTATCCCGGCGGCGTGCGGCAAGGTGATCATCGAGCTGCGCCTGGATGGCACGATGGCGATTCGTTTCGGCCAGCCGCTACCTCAACCACCATGAGATTCCGCTGTCGAACGCGGCTCGCGACGGCGCCGAGCCAGGGCGTAGCAAAAGGACGAGGCCTCGTCGAGCCGCTGCCCTGTCCTCTGGCGTGAAGCCGACCAACGGGATGCTCGGGTCGCACTCCTGCGGGAGCCCTATCCTCCCGTTGGTACCCGGCAAGGGCGCCGCGCTGTCCGTACCGCCAGCCGCCGACCACCCCGCATGCCCGCGGCCTTCCGGGAAGTCGTCGGAGAAATAACCCTCCCCGGCCCCTCCCGGGCGCCTGCATCAACGCCACGCAACTGCAAAGGCACACTACATAGGGGGCTCTGCCTCAGACCCCGGAGTTTATCGCATTGGCGGCCTACGCCAGGAGGGAGACGCTCATGCCCGCCACTCCCACCCGCCGATATACCCCACGTCCAACCGGACATTTTTGAATGGCCGCAAACAGCGGACATTTCTATTGGCCTATCACACTCATGATCAGCCCGGGTTTCCAGATCCTTCGATTCCTGTTACAATTCTTGACGTCCCGGCCATGCGGACAAAGGGCACAACGATGGCAGTCACGGTTGAAGCGACCTATGAGAACGGATCGCTCAAGTTGCCCAACGGCGCCCCCCCCCTCCTGAAGGATGGGGATCGGGTTTGGATCACGTTGCATATCTCCTCCGAAGAGGATGTGGTCCGAAAGTCGTATGGCATCATCGGATGGCAAGGCGATGCTCAGACCGTCCAGCGCGTCGCCCTGGATCCCGAATTCGACGTGCTGGGCAGCCCATGACCTTCAGTCAAATCCCGGCCAATGCCGCGCTTTTCGTCGATGCCAACATCTTTGTCTACTATTTCACTCCGGAGCCCAAGTTGGGTCCCGCGTGTCAGCAGCTTTTCGAGCGGATCACGAAGTATCAAGAGTTTTCCGCATACACTTCGACACACATCCTGGGCGAGGTCGCCCATCAGCTTATGATCATGGAGGCCACCACGCGCCTGGGTTGGCCGCTGCCCGGGATCACCGGACGTCTGCAAAAACACCCGGCTGAGGTTCGAAAACTGACGCGATTTCGGCAAGCAATCGACGACATCCCCCGTCTGGGCGTCGAGGTTCTCGCCGTCGAGCGACACTGGATGCCGTTGGCTGCATCGCTCAGCCAGCTTCATGGTCTGTTGACCAACGACGCCATCTCGTTGGCCTGCATGCAGGACCGCGGCATTATTCACCTTGCCAGCCACGACGACGACTTCGACCGCGTGGCCGGGCTAACCCGTTACGCGCCCTCGTGAGGCGCGTCGGAAAGAACCGATCCACAAACGAGAAAACCGAGTTCGCACATGCCATTGGTTGCCATCATCGACTGGGGCGCCTCCCCGCAGGATGAATCCGACGCCAGCATCGAACGCCGCGTCATCGGCGACGCGGCTCAGGTCCGGCGCTTCGTCTGCTCCAACGACGTCGACTGGAACGACGACATTTGCCGCGCCGACGCCATCATCGTCTGGCACAACGCCCCCATCTCCGAAGCCGGCCTCCGCAAGCTGCGCAACTGCAAGGCTCTCGTCCGCAACGGCGTCGGCTTCGATTCGGTCGACATCGACGCCGCCCGGCGCCTCGGCATCCCGGTCTGCAACGTCCCCGATTACGGCACCGAAGAAGTCGCTGACCACGCGATCGCTCTGACCCTGGCCTTGTGCCGTCAGCTCTTTCCCCTCAACGAAGAGGCGAAGCGGCTCGGCTGGGCCATCCGGGTCGAGCCGAGATTGCGCCGGCTCCGCGAGCTGACCTTCGGCGTCGTCGGCCTCGGCCGGATCGGGACCGCCGCCGCTCTCCGCGCCAAGGCCCTCGGCTTTCAGGTCTGGTTCCATGATCCGTACCTGCGCAACGGCGTCGAGAAAGCCGTCGGCATCTCCCGGGCGCGGTCGCTCGAAGAGCTGCTGAAGCGCGTCGATGTTCTCTCCGTCCATTGTCCCCTGAGCGCCGAGACGCGCCACCTGATCGCCGAGAAGGAGCTGGCCCTGATGAAGCCGACCGCCTTCGTGGTGAACACGGCGCGCGGCGCCGTGATCAAGAAGACGGCGATCCTCGACGCGCTGCGCTCGGGCAGGATCGCCGGCGCCGGGCTCGACGTGGTGGAAGATGAGCCGCTGAAAACGCGTGAGGAGGCCGCGACGCCGAACCTGATCGTCACGTGTCATGCGGCGTTTTGCAGCGTGGAAGCGAAGGTGGAAATGCGCTCCACATCCGCGCGCATCGCCCGCGCCGCGGTGCTCGGGGAGCCGCTGGAAAACATCGTCAATGGCTGACCGGATTCGCCCGGCGCCTCCGAAACGAACAGAGGACAGGACCGCGATGGTGGTCCTGTCCTCTTCTTTGTCGAGCCCGGCGTTCCCGGAATCAGCGCCAGTAGGGCGTGTAGTAGCTCTGCGTGTACCAGCCGCGCGGGCGGAAGATGCCGTAACCATAGAAGGTGCGCGTGGTCACCGTCCCGGCGGGGACGACCGCCGGCGAATAGGCGACGGTCGGAGCGTAGTAAGAGACGGTGGGCGTGTAATAGGAGACGGTCGGCGTGTAGTAGGAAACCGTTGGCGTGTAATAGGAGACAGTCGGCGTGTAGTACGACACGGTCGGCGTGTAATAGCTGACCGCGGGCTGGTAGTAGCTGACTGCGGGAACCACGGGAGTGTAGTAGGTCACGTACTGCGCCTGGGCCGCGGGCGCGAAGGCGAGCGGGGCGAGAAGGGCCAGAAGCGTGAAGAAGCGGCGCATGGGTGTGACTCCTTTGCAGCAATCGTTTCGATCGTTACGGACGCTACAACCGCCACTTTCATTCTCGCGGCGGCGAACCCGTAGTCAAATGCAAAGGAGCAAAACATAAGCCGAAATAGCGCCGACCGCTTCGCGGATGTGAACTTTTTCCGGTTGGGAAATGTGGGGGGGGGCATCCCCCAAGCCGTGCGCCATTTCGGCTGCGTACACCAGCTGCATTATCGCGCACGGTGATTCAGTTCGTATAGATGCCGCGCGATAGAGCGATTGCGACTTTTCCCGCGGCGATCTGGGATGGAGGTGAGCGGCGGTCGTCAGGATAGGAGACACTGCTCCGGCGCCGTGCCATCCTCTTTTTTCCCGCGTAGTGCGCGGTCGGCGGACACGATCCTTTTCTGTTCATCTTCCCGGAAGGTTTGCCATGCGTTTGCTCACGATCCCGTTGCTTCTTTGCATTGCGGCCGGCCCGCCCGCTGACAAGAAGGATGGCGCGGCCGCGAAGCCGAAAATCACGGTGGGCAAGGAGACCACCCGCGTCACCGGCCCCCTCGACAAGGAGGGCTTCGTCGATTACGTCACCGCCCTCAACGAGCGTCTGAGCAAGGGCGTCACCCCCAAGAACAACGCCAACGTCATGCTCTGGAAGTCGTTTGGCCCCAAGCCGGAAGGCGCCGCCATGCCGGCGGCCTTCTGGAAGTGGATGAAGATCGATCCCTTGCCCGAGAAGGGAGAGTACTTCATCTGGATGCACCACTACTTCAAGAAGCACGCGGCCATTGATCCGACCAAGGATATCAACACCGTCTTCGACAACATGGACAAGGCCCATGCCCAGTTCTGGAAATCCAAGGACTTCCCCATCATCGCCGGCTGGCTTACCGTCAACGAGAAGACCCTCGACATGGTCGTCGAAGCCACCAAGCTCCCCGAATACTACTCGCCCCTCGTTCCCTCCGACCGGGGCGCCGGGCCGGGCGGCCTGGTCACGGCCCTCTTGCCCGGCGTGCAGAAGTGCCGCGAATACGCCAACGCCCTCACCATCCGCGCCATGCTCCGCGCCGGCGAGGGACGCCTCGACGACGCCTGGCAAGACCTCCTTGCCGTCCACCGTCTCGGCCGGCTCATCGGCCGCGGCGGCACGCTCATCGAAGCCCTGGTCGGCATCGCCATCGAGCACATCGCCGCCGGCTGCGACCTCACCCTTCTCGAGGATGCCAAGCTCGACCGCAAGAAGATCGAAAAGTGCCGACGCGATCTCGAAGCCCTCCCCGCCATGCCCGGCATGGCCGACAAGTTGAACATCACCGAGCGACTCATCTACCTCGACATCGTCACCAACGCGGCTCGCCATGGCACGAAGGGGCTCGACGAGATAGTCCCCGGCGGCCTCGGCATTCCGGCCGACTTCGACGTCAGCGCCTTCACCAAGGACCTCGACTGGGACATCGTCCTCAAGCGCGGCAACCAGTGGTTCGACCGCGTGACCGCCGCCCTCGCCAAGGAACGTCCCGAACGCCAGAAGGAGATCGAGGCGGTCGAGAAGGAATTGAAAGACCTCAAGGCGACGATCACCGTCGAGGCGGCCGTCAAGCTCTTCAAGGAAACGCCGCAAAAGCGCGGCAAGTTCGTGGGAGACCTCGCGGTCGTGATGCTGCTGCCGGCGACCACCAAGGTCATCATGGCGGGCGACCGCTGCGAGCAGACGCAGCGCAACGAGCGCCTCGCCTTCGCCCTCGCCGCCTACAAGAGCGACAACGGCAGTTACCCGAAGACGCTCGACGCCCTCGCTCCCAAGTATCTCGCCAAGGTCCCCGGCGATTTCTTCACCGGCAAGGCCCTCACCTACCGCCCCCGCGAGGATGGGTATCTCTTCTACAGTTTCGGCCCCAATGGCAAGGACGACGGCGGCCGCTTCTATGACGACGATCCGCCGGGAGACGATCCGAACGTGCGGATGCCGCGCAAGAAGCGGTGAGGCGCGGGATCAAGAAGAGTACGAGCAGGATGACGAAGATGATTACGAGCACGATCAGGAGTGCGAGAAGGATCGAGCGCCTCGCGGCCATACCGTTTGTGATCGCCATTCTGGCCGCGCTGAGTCTTCGCATTTCCCTCGCGCCGTCGGCCGCTGCCGGCGCCAAGGACGAGCCGAAAAAGCCCAAGATCACGGTCGGCGCGGAGACGACCTACGTTACCGGCCCGCTCGACGAGGAGGGTTATGTCGACTATGTCGCGGCGCTCAACCAGCGCATGAGCAAAGGCGTCAAGACGGAGCGCAACGGCGCGGTTCCGCTCTGGCGAGCGTTCGGCCCCAAGCCGGAAGGCGCCCCCATCCCGGTCCCGTTCTGGAAATGGCTCGGCATCGATGCGCCGCCGGCAAAGGGGGACTACTACGTCCCCATCTTCGACTATTTCAAGAAGCACGCCGCCATCGACCCTGGCAAGGAGTTCAACGGCGTCCTCGCCGATCTGGACGCCGCCACCGCTTGTCTCTGGCGCCCTCGCGAGTATCCGGTCGTCGCCGGCTGGATCATGGTCAACTCCAAGCCTCTCGACCTCATCGTCGAGGCGACGCAGCGCCCGCAGTACTTCTCACCCCTCGTGCCCATCGGGGCGGACAGGCGGCTCGCCTTCTGCATCCTGTCCGGCGTGAATCGCTGCCGCGAGTCCGCCCAGGCGCTCACGAGCCGCGCCCTGCTCCGCGCCGGCGAAGGCCGCCTCGATAGCGCCTGGCAGGACCTCCTGGCGGTCCACCGCCTGGGTCGCCAGATCGCGCGCGGTGGCTGCGCCCTCGAAGGATTGGCCGGCCGCCTCATCGACGGCGTCGCCGCCAAGGGGGACCTCGTCTTCCTGGAGCAGGCGAAACTGGACGCCAAGACGCTGCGCCGCTGCCTGCGCGACCTTGAAGCCTTGCCGCCGATGCCGGCCATGGCCGAAAAAATCGGCCTGTGCGAGCGCTTCGTCTTCCTCGATCTCGTCGCCAGCATCGCCCGCGACGGCGCCTCCGCCGCCGAGGCCGTGCTCCTTCGGGGCGCCCCCATCCCTGTCGAAGCGCGTGCCGACCAGCTCCTCAAAGGCATGAAATGGGACATCGTCCTGAAGCGCGGCAACCGCTGGTTCGACCGCGTCGCGGCCACCTTCGCCAAGGATCCGCCGGCACGGGTAAAGGAGATGGAGGCGATCGACACGGACCTGAAGGCCGTCGGCGCCAGGATCATTCCCGAAACCGCCGGCAAGCTGCTGAAAGATACTCTGGAAAGACGGGCCGAGTTCGCCGCCGACGTTGGTGTCGCACTGTTCCTGTCGAGCCTGACGCGGCTGATTCAGGCGAGCGACCGCGCCGAGCAGGTCCAGCGCAACGGACGCATCGCCTTCGCCCTCGCCATCTACAAGAGCGACCACGGCGCCTATCCCAAAACGCTCGGCGCCCTCGTCCCCAAGTACCTCGCCACGGTCCCCGGCGATTTTTTCACCGGCAAGGACCTCGTCTACCGCCCCTCCGAGACCGGCTATCTCTTCTACAGCCTCGGCCCCAACGGCAAGGACGACGGCGGCCGCTGGTTTGACGACGACCCGCCGGGAGACGATCCCGGCGTGCGCATGCCGCGCAAGAAACGATAGCCGAGCTCCACGCGGCCGCTCGCTCACGGAGTTTTCATCGCGTCCCGCCATTGACAGCCGCGGCGGGTTCTATCTTAATTGATGGATACGTTTTCGGTCCGTTTTCGAGGGAGCCGCACATGAAGCCGTTGCGTTGGAGAATCGTGGGCACGGTGCTCGTCTTGGGCTTGGGGATGGGGCTGGGGATGTCGTTCCCCTGGAGCCGCGCTCAGGATCCCGTGCTCCCCGATGGCAAGAAGGAAGCGAAGGCGGAGAAGCCGCGCGGCAAGACCATCGCCGAGCAAGCCAAGGAGCGGCTGGAGATCAGCGAGGAGGACGGACGCTTCACCATCCTCGCCTATTTCCCGAGCAAGGATCATCCGAAGCGGACGCGCTGGAAGATCACCTGCTCGACGGAGCGGGCGGGCACGATGGGTGGGCCGCGCGAGACGCTCTGCCTCCACTACGCCTTCTTCCAGCCCGCCCCGGAAGCGCCGGAGGTGCAGGTCCTCGGCCTGACCTATCTCGCCGAGTCGATGGTTTGCTATTCGGACGGCGTGCGCTACTACGACATCGGCCACCACAACAACGGCCTTCTGGAGGCGACGACGGGCGACCTCGGGGATCGCGCGTTCACGCTCGACAAAGGCAAGAAGCTCATCTGCGAGATTCGCGACCGGGGCCTGGGCTGGAAGGTCGGCGGCGGCGATCACCACAGCCGGCGCGGCGAAGAGCTGGTCATCTGGGGCACGCTCAAGGCGGCGAACTACCTGTACGTCGTCCACTTCGGCTTCCATGACGACGGCACGATCCAGACACGCATGGGCTCGACCGGCTCGAACCTGAGCTCTCACGTCGGCCCGGAAAAAAGCCACACCCACCTGGCCCTCTGGCGCATCGACGTCGACTTCGGCGACCGCTATGCGAACGAGGTGTCCCTGGTGCGCCACCGTGAGCCGTTCGGCGGCGCCAGCAACAGCACGCAGGTCGTGGAAGCCTTCAACGGGGGCCGGGCGGGCTTTGCCGACTGGAACGACAAGGAGTTCACGGTGCTGCGGATCAGCAATCCGAAGATGAAGGGCAAGCACGGCCGGCCCGCCTCGTACGATCTCATTTCGCAGCGTACCGGCTCGGCCCGGCACTTCGGCGCCTCGCCCGATGAGGGCTTCACGCGGCACGACTATTACGTGATGCCGTACAAGGAGGACAAGGACGGGCAGGCGAGCCAGTGCGATTGCACCAAGCTCCTCGACTACGTGCGCGAGGGCGCGCCCCTCGCCGGCAAGGACATCGTCCTCTGGCACATCACCTCCGCCCATCACGTGCCCCGGCAGGAGGACATGTTCGGCGGCGGCACCGGCGCCACGTGCGTCGTCTGGTCCGGCTTCGATCTCAAGCCGCGCGACTTGTTCGAGTCGACCCCGTTCTACGGCGCGGCGCGGCCGAAGGCGGCAGAGAAGAAATAGCCGTTTCGCCGAGTCGGTGAACAAAAGGGAGGGCGAGGCTCCTGCCGAACCGGTGAACGAAACCGGCTTGGCAGGAGCCTCGCCCCTTCCGGAAATCGACCGTTTGCCACGGTCTTGAGTTCAACGCGCGCTGAGTCGCATCGCCAGCGTCTTCGGGGCGAAGCTGCGAAGCTCGACTGTGTAGGCGCCCTGGGCCGGCGGGGTAAAGCGGAATTGGGTTTCTTTCCGGTCGGTCCAATCCGTCCAGGCCACGCAATTGCCCTCGGCGTCGAGAACGTACATGGCGTAGGGACCGGCTTCCGATCCGGTAACCGTCGCGGTGAACGTCGTCACTTCTTGACCCTTGAGCTCCACCGTCTCGACAGCTTGCTCGATCAAATCGATCTGCTTAGGCGGCGCTTCCTTGACGGGAGCGGCGCGGCCGGGCAAGACGGCGAAGCTGAGCAGGATGATCGGGAGCAGTCGGTTCACGGCAACGTCCTCTTGGATTCCTTTACGATACGCCCTTCACCATCTTTCGTTCAGCCCTGGTTCGCGGAACCGCGCGGAACCGGAAACCGGGGAACCGAGGCCGACCGTTCCGCCTTGACGCTTTCCGCCGCCTCTCCTACCATCCCGCCCGCTTGCGCCGAGCCGCCCGGCTCGGCCCCCTTCCTCTTGGCGCCCGGGACGGCCCATGACCTTGCGGAAATGGTTCGTGCGCGGCCTGGTTTTCTTTTGCGTCGCCGGACCGGCCTGCGCGCTCGTCTGGTACCAGCGCTACACCAATCCGAGCGCCGTCCGCGAGCAGGTCCTCGCCAAGTTCAAGGAGATGTTTCCCGGCGCCCAGGTCAGCGTCGAGTCCGCCCGCCTCCGCATCCTCGGCGGCATCAGCGTCTTCGACCTCCGCCTCGCCCGCAAGGACGATCCCGAAAAAACCGACATCCTCCACATCGGCTCCGCCCTCCTCTTCCATGACAAGGAACAGCTCGCCAGCGGCCGCATGGCCCTGCGCAAGGTCGAGCTGGAAAAGCCCGAGCTGCACGTCGTCCGCAACCGGGACGGCTCCTGGAACCTGTCGGGGCTCACCGGCCCCATGCGCGAAGACAAGCCGCTGCCGACCATCGTCGTCCACCAGGGAACCATTCACTTCCTCGACAGGGCGGAACACGGCGCCGGACTGGCGCTCGAACTGAGCGCCGTCGAACTCACCGTCATCAACGATCCCGCGCACGTCATCCATTTCCACGGCTCGGCCCACTCCCCCATTGCCGGCAAGCTGCACCTGAGCGGGCAATGGCAGCGCGCCAGCGGCGAGCTCACGCTCGCGCTCAAGGCGCAAAACGTCCCTCTGAACAGCGGCTGGTCGGAGCGCATCGTCTGCTCCGCCCTGGCCGACAAGCTGCAAGGCCTCGTCGTCGAGGGCAAGGCGGAGATCAACGCCGATCTCGCGTATCGACCCGCCGAGGAGAAGCCGCTCTCTTACGTGCTCAAGCTGGAGATTCAAGACGGCACGATCCAGCATCCGCGCTTGCCCCTTCCCCTGGAAAAGGTCGACACGCTCCTGCGCCTGGACCCGACCGAGATTCGCGTCGAACGCTTCACGGCTCAATCGGGTGACGCCCGCATCGAAGGCCGCGCCCAGGCGAGCATGCCCTGCCCCGATCGAGCGTGGGAGGCGGACCTCGAAGTGAAGCGCGTACGGTTGACGGACGAGCTGTTCGCCCGGCTGCCGCAGAAGCTGCGTGACCTCAGGGCTCTCTTCCACGCGGAAGGGGTCGCCGGCGTCCGCATCCGTGCCGCCTACCGCGACGGCGACTGGGCGCCTGTCGCCGGCGGGGCGCCCTCGACCGTCACTTTCGTCCCCGAGGACCTCTCCGGCCGCTTCGAGCGCTTCCCGTATCCGCTCCGGAAGGGGAGCGGCGTCATCAAGCTCGACCTGGCCGCCAGGAAGACCGAAGTCGACCTGACCGCCGAGGGGGGCGGGCGCCCCGTCACCATCAAGGGCATGTGGCAAGGGGACGGGGCCAAGGCCGAGTGCAACCTCGACATCGTCGCGAACGCGGTCCCCATCGACGAGACGGTCCTCACGGCGCTGCCGGCTCCTCTCCAGAAGCGCATCCGCGCCTTCAACGCCACGGGGAAGTTCGACGTCAAAGCCAACATTCGCCGGGCCCCGGACAGTCCGACCCAGGGGGAATATCACCTCCGCATCCTCGACGCCGCCGTCTGCTGGGAGGATTGCCCCCTCGCCGTCGCCGGGGTGAGCGGTCTGGTCGATCTCTATCCCGACCGCTGGGAATTCCACGACTTCCAAGGGACGCACGCCAACGGCGGCAAGTTCTTCCTCGAAGGCAAAGCCACGCCCCGAAAAGACGGGACCATGGCCATGGTCCTCGAGCTTTCCGGCAAGCAGGTGGCCCTCGACGATGAGCTGAGCAAAGCCCTCGGCCGCCTCCCCGGCCTCGCCAAGACCTGGGACACTCTCCGCCCCAGCGGCCGCGTCAACTTCGTCTGCACGATCGATCGCCCCTCCCCCGCCCGCGAGGACATGGATGTCCACCTCAACATCCAGGGCGCTTCCTTGCTGCCGCGCTTCTTTCCCTACCTCTTCGACAACTGTTCCGGCCGCGTCCGCTACTATCGCGGTTGCGTCGAGATCGACCGGCTCTACGCCCGCCGTCGCGACACCGAGATGTCCATCGTCGCGGGCACGGTCGACTTCGATCCGGCCGGCGGCTTCTACGCCGATCTGGCGGACGTGCGCTTTCGCAAGCTGCACGTGGACGACGAGCTGATCGAAGCCACGTCGGGCGGGCTGCGGGCGCTGCTCAAGAGCCTGAGCGTGAAGGGGGCGCTCGCGGGCAAATTCAAGCTGGTCGCGGCGCAGGGGCACGAGCCGGCCGCCGCGCCCGACCTGTTCTGGGACGGCCAGCTCTGGTTCAACGACATCGCCTTCACCGCGGGCCTGGAGGTGTCGCAGTCGACCGGCACGCTCGGCATCCGCGGCCGGCACAACGGCCGCCAGCTGCTGGGCGTCCACGGCAACCTGCTGCTCGAAAGCGCCACGCTCCTCAAGCAGCCGCTGCGCGACGCCCACGTGGGCCTCCTCGTCGACGAGGAGCGGCCCGATCTGTTGCTCCTCAACGTCAAGGCGCCGCTCCACGGCGGCGATGTCACCGGCCAGATCGCCCTCAACTGCGGCCCCAGCCTGCGCTACGACCTCAACCTCACCGCCAGCCAGATCGACCTCGAGCGCTTCGGCCGCCACAACATGGGCGCGAAGAGCCAGATCAAGGGAGTCGGCAACGCCCGGCTCGTCTTGAAGGGAGAGGGCGCCGACCTGGGCACGCTCGACGGGTCGGGTACCATCGACATTCCGAGTGGCGGCCACATCCTCAACATCCCCTTGCTGCTCGATCTGCTCAAGTTCCTCGGTCTGCGCTGGCCCGACCGCACGTTCTTCGACGAGGCGCATGCGGGCTTCACCGTGCGCGGCCCGCGCGTGCACGCCACCCGGCTAGAGCTGCTCGGCAGCGCCATCAGCCTCTACGGCAGGGGGGAGTTCAACCTCGATGGCTCCGACCTCGCCCTCGATCTTTATCCGAGCTGGGCCCGCGTCGAGCAGCTCCTTCCCCCCGCCGTGCGCGCCGTCCCGCCGGCGATCACCAAGAACCTGCTCATCATCGAGATGCGCGGCAAGGTCGGCTCCGAACCGGGCGACATCGTCTTCCACAAGAAAGCGCTGCCTATCCTGGTCGACCCGTTCCTGCAGATGCGCGATCGCATCAGCGCCACGCCGACGGTCGGCGCGGGGCCGTCCGTGACCACGCCGATGCCGCGCCGGCTGGATTGAGGTTTTCAACGCGAGGAGGCTGAAGTGATCTGGGGCATTCTGCATCGCATGATCTTCATGGAGCTCTTGCGCGTCTTCCTGCTCGCGCTCCTGACGCTGACGGGCCTGCTCTTGATGGCCGGCATCATCTCCGAGGCGACGCAGCGCGGCCTGCCGCCGGGCCAGATCCTGTCCGTCATCCCGCTCTTGATCCCCAGCACGCTGCCCTACACCATCCCGACGACCACGCTCTTCGCCACGTGCATCGTCTACGGCCGCCTCGCCGCCGACAACGAGGTGCTCGCCCTCAAGGCGGCCGGCGTGAACATGACCCACGTCATCTGGCCCGCCCTCTTCCTCGGGCTCCTGGCGAGCGGCGGCGCCTTCGCCATGTATGTCGACCTGATCCCGTCGACCCACCATGAGCTGCGCACGCGCTTCCTCGCCGACATCGAGGAGTTCCTTTATTCCGCCCTCAAGCGCGAGGGCTGCATCCGCCATCCCAAGATCAACTACGAAATCCACGTGCGCCGCGTCGAGGACCGCAAGCTCATCGACGCTCTCTTCATGCGCCGCGACGCCAAGGGACACTACGACATCATCGCCCGCGCCCGCGAAGCCGTCCTCAAGGTCGACATGGAGCGCAACGTCATCAACGTCCTCATGCGCCATTGCTTCATCAACGGCGAGAGCGGCGAGGACACCGCCGTGGTCGAGGAGAAGATCTGGCCCGTCGATTTGCCTGAAGACATCGACCCGAGGAAAAAACGCGAGAAGGGCAGCCAGCGCGAGATGACCTGGCAAGAGCTCTACGACTATCGCGATAACCTCCAGCAGGAATCGAGAAAGTTCGAGGCCGACATGGACGCCGAGCAGGCCCTCGTCAATCAGGGCTCCGCCTCGCCCACCGCCCAGGACCACATCCGCAACCTCTCCTTCCTGCGCAAGGTCCGCGTCCAGCAGGTCCGCAACATCGACACCGAGCTGCAGATGCGGCCCGCCCTGTGCTTCGGCTGCCTCTGCTTCGTCCTGATCGGCTGTCCCATCGGCATCTGGTTCAGCAAGAGCGATTACCTGAGCGCCTTCATCACTTGCTTCCTGCCGATTGTGGTCGTCTACTATCCGCTCCTCCTGTGCGGCATCAACTTCTCCCGCCTCGGACGCGTCGACCCCCTGCCGGCCCTGTGGGCGGCCAACGGCGTGATGGCCCTGGCGGCGCTCATCCTGTTCCGGCGCCTCATACGCAACTAGGATCGTAGCGTGGACTTTAGTCCGCGCTACGACGGGTTTTGCAACCATCTATTGGCCCGGCGTAGAATCAAGGGAATGCCGCGCGCCTCCTTGCCGATCGACCGCGACCTGCCCCGCATTGTCGAGACCGCACGCGCTCATGCCGCCCTCGTCCTCTGCGCTCCGCCCGGCGCCGGCAAGACCACGCGCGTCCCTCCCGCCTTGCTCGACGCCGGCCTCGCCTCCGGCGCCATCCTGCTCATCGAGCCGCGCCGCCTTGCCGCCCGCGCCGCCGCGCGCCGCATGGCCCTGGAGCGCGGCCAGGAGGTCGGCGCCGACATCGGCTACCAGGTCCGCTTCGATCGCCGCATCGGGCCGCGCACGCGCATCTGCGCCGTCACCCCCGGCATCCTCCTGCGCCGCCTCCAGGAGGATCCCTTCCTCACCGAGGTCGCCCTCGTCATCTTCGACGAGTTCCACGAGCGCGGCGTCGAGATCGACCTCGCCCTCGGCATGCTCCGCCTCGTGCAGCAATCCGTCCGCCCCGAGCTCAAGCTCATCGTCATGTCCGCGACGCTCGCCGCTCCACGCCTCCCCGCCTACCTCGGCGACTGCCCACGCATCGACAGTGAAGGCCGCATGTTCCCCGTCGACGTTCGCTACGAGCCGCGCCGTGCGGGAGAAACGCCGGCGCACGCCGCCGCCCGAACCGCCCGGCGCTTGAGCGCTGAGACGCCCGGCCACGTCCTCGTCTTTCTGCCGGGCATGCGCGACATCCGCCACGCAGAGAGCGTGCTGACACAGGAGGCGGCGGCGCCGTTCGCCGTCTTCCCGCTGCACGGCGATCTGCCCCTGGAGGAGCAGGACGCTGCCCTCGCCCCCTCGGCCGTCCGCAAAGTCATTCTCGCGACCAACGTTGCCGAATCGTCGTTGACCGTGGAGGGCGTGACGGCGGTCGTCGACACCGGCTATGCGCGCCTGCTGCACTTCGATCCCAACCTCGGCCTCGACCGCCTCCAGACCGCGCCCATCTCCCGCGCCTCCGCGGAGCAGCGCGCCGGCCGCGCCGGACGCACCCAGCCGGGCGTCTGCATCCGCCTGTGGAGCGAAGCCTGGCAACGCAATCTCCCCGCGCAGATCGAACCGGAAATCGCCCGCGTCGATCTCGCCGGCCCGCTCCTCCAACTCCTGGCGCTCGGCGAGAGCGCCGCCGCCTTTCCCTGGCTGGACCCGCCGCCGGAAGAACATGTGCGACATGGTGAGGAGTTGCTCGAGCGGCTCGGCGCGACGGCACGGGGCAAGATCACCGACCTCGGCCGGCTCCTCGGCCGCCTGCCGGTCCACCCGCGCCTGGGCCGGTTGCTCGTGGAAGGGCAGCGGCTCGGCGTCGGCCAGCGCGCGGCACTGGCGGCGGCGCTGCTCGGCGAGCGGGACGTCTTCAACCGGCAACCACACGGGGATTCCTCTCGACCGCAAGCGCGGCGCGACCAGACGCGCTCCGACGTGTTGGAACGCGTCGAAGCGCTGGAGATGTTCCACCAGGGCAAGGACCATCGCGGCCCGCTCGGCGAAATCAACCGCGGCGCCGCCCGCTTCGTCCTCCATGCCCAGCGGCAGCTTCTTCGCGTGCTCCGCGCCGAAGCGCCATCACAAGACGCCGAGGCGAGCGAGCGCGACGACGCCCTGCTCCGCGCGCTCCTCTGCGCCTTCCCCGATCGCCTGGCGCGGCGCCGCGGGCCGGGGGAGCGGCGCGGCGTCTTGATGGGAGGCAAGGGAGTCGTCCTGGCCCCCTCCAGCGCCGTGCTGGAAGGGGAGCTGTTCCTCGCCATCGATGTCGACGCCGGCGACACGGAAGCGACCGTCCGCCTCGCCTCGGCCGTGCAGCGCGACTGGCTCCCTGCCGACAAGCTGCGCGCCGACACCGAAGCCGTCTTCGACGCCGCGACCGAGAAAGTCATCGCCCGCAAGCGTCTCTGCTATGAAGACCTGCTCATCGAGGAAACGCAGGCCGCGTTGCCGAGCGACGGCAGCGTCGAGCGCATCTTGCTGGAGGAAGCGCGCAAGGCGACTGCCCGTGTCTCTCCGGAGGCCGGCTCGGAAGCCGGCCGCTTCCTCACGCGCCTGCGCTGGCTGGCGGAGGCGATGCCGGAGTTGAAGCTGCCTCGCCTCGAAGGCGCCGAGCTGGAGCAGACGCTCGCATGTCTCGTCCCCCGCCGCCGCTCCTTCGCCGAGCTGCGCGCCGCCCCCTGGATCGACGTCTTGCGCGGGCGCCTCACCCAGGCTCAGTGGCGCGCCCTGGAACGGGAAGCCCCCGACCGTCTCGAAGTGCCGAGCGGCAACCGCATCGCCCTGGAGTATCAGGAAGGCCGCCCCCCGGTCCTCGCCGTCCGCATCCAGGAGTTGTTCGGCTGGAAGGAGACGCCGCGTCTCGCCGGCGGCCGCGTCCCTGTCCTGTTGCACCTCTTGGCGCCCAACTACCGCCCGCAACAGATCACTGACGACCTCGCCAGCTTCTGGCGCAACACCTACCCGGTCGTCCGCAAGGAGCTGCGGGCCCGCTATCCCAAGCACGCCTGGCCGGAGGATCCGTTGAGCGCCGTCGCGAAGCGCAGGCATTGACGTCGTCGCGTCGACGCGCGATACTTCAGTCATGAGCTATCTTTTCCCCGGCATGGATCCCTATCTGGAGCATCCCATTCTTTGGGAGGGCTTTCATGCCCGTCTGATTCCAGCGATAGCGAATCAGCTTCAGCCGCGCCTTGATCCGCGCTACGTGGCGAGCATCGAGGAACGCGTCTTCGTCGAGGGGCCGCAACACCGTGTCCCCGACGTCTGGGTCCAGCAAACGAGCGAACACGGCTCTCTGCCTGAAGTCAGCGCCGAAGCGGATACGGCGACGATCCTCGAGGTGGAGGACCTCGAGATTCGTCAGAAGTACCTGGCGATTCTCGACGGCTACAACGACATGAAGCTGGTGGCGATCGTGGAGGCGCTGAGCCCGACCAACAAACGACCTGGACCGGGCAAGGACTCGTACCTCGCCAAACAGCACGAGATACTGGCTCGGGATTGTCACCTTATCGAGATCGACCTGCACCGAAACGGCGACCACGTTCTCAGCGTCCCGGAGTGGCGCTTGCAAGGCTTTCAAAAACACGACTATCTTGTCTGCATCAACCGCTGGCCGAAGCGCAACCGCTTCGAGGTCTATTCGGCGACCCTCCGCCAACGCTTGCCGCGGGTCAAGGTTCCGCTGGCTGCGCCCGATCCTGACGTCGTTCTCGACGTTCAGGCAGCCGTCGAGCAGGTTTATCACGACGGGCGATACACACGCCGCATCCGCTATGGCGAACCCGGTATCCCGCCGCTCGACGACCAAGCGTGGGCGGACGACATCCTCCGTCGTTCGCGCGCGGAGAAGAACGGCGCAAGCGACGACCCCGTTTAGCCCCGTTCGAGAACCGGGGCGTAACGCCCCGAATCCGTAACTGAGTCCAGACAGCGCCGATTGCGTTGATTGCGCCGGTTACGCCGCGGGCGCCGATCGCGCCGCCGCCCCGCGCCTCGAAAGCCCCTTCCCCCCGTCTGCCTCACGCATTACAATCGGGACAATGCCCTGCGCCGGCTTTCCGTCCATCTCGACCGGCGTCCCGAAGGTGGCCTATCGATGAAACCCACTGAACTCCAGCAGGCGCTTCGGTCCGTCGAGCCGGCCGCCGTGCTTGTCGCGCCGCGCGTCCTCGAGACGATCGTGCGCCAGACCTACGATATCTCCGGCCTCCTCGGCTCCGTGCCGCGCCGTGCCACGTTCATCGCCGACCGGCAGCTTCTCTTCCGTTATGTCGAGCAGGAGGACCTCGCCCTCGAATCGGACCAGGTGCTCCCCGCGACGGCCATCCTCCTCAGCTGGCCGACGCAGGAAGACCTTCAGCACACCCCCGCGCACGCCCTCCTGCTCAAGTACTGGCAGCGCCTCTTCCATGCCAGCGTGCACCTGGAGCTGGACCGCCTCTGCGTCGCCGGCAAGCTCTCCCTCGCCGATATCCGCGAGCGCATGCGCCAGATCGGCGACGGCGCCTTCGAGGAGATCCGCCGCGTCATGGAGCAGGACCGTTACATCCTCGCCAACGCCGACGATCGCGGCCTCTACCTCGAGTTCGCCGCCCTCTTCCTCGAGCTCTACTTCTTCGCCCCCAGCATGCTGCCCAGCATGTTCCCGAGCCTGCGCGATATCGAGGCCGTCAAGGACCTGCTGGGCCGGGACGTCGATGCGCAAGCCCTGTTCCAGCGCACCCGCCTCCCCGGCGCCGGCGACCCGATCACCTACACCCACAACCGCTCCGGCGAGGCGCACGAGTTCTTCTGGAAGCTGGTCGCCGACAGCGACAAGGCCGGCGCGGAAGGCAACGTCGTCCGCGCCGCCATCCAGCGCCGCAAGGCCGCCCGCGTCGCCCCCGCCGCCCTTGGCTTCGACACCCGCAACGAAGCCCTCGAGTTCCTCTACAGCCTCCTCGCCCGCCTCGAACGCGCCCTCGAGCTGACGCCCCCCGAGGTCGAGGAATGGCGCAAGGACATCCCCACCCTCCTCGACAAGGCCGACCAGGGCAGCCGCGCCCCCGAAGCCGCCCTCCTCTACGATCTCCAGCGCGCCTGCCTCGACTACGAACGCGAAATCTACTCCATCGACCTCATCGAGTGGCTCCGCTCGGTCGGCAAACGGCCCATCCGCCGGCCGCTCCCCAGCCTGCGCATGGTCCGCCTCACCCGTCACCTCAAGAGCGCCACGCAGCGCCTCACCCTCGCCCGCCTCAGCGACGACGACCGCATCCATCTCGGCGCCCTCCTCGGCAAGGCCCTCGAACGCAGCGAAGAACGCCTCCGCGAACGCTTCCGCCCCCTCCTCATCACCGCCCTCGAAGACGTCGGCCTCTCGCCACGCAACCCGCCCGAACGCGTCGCCTTCCAGAAAATGGTCGAGGAGTTCATCGACCGCGTCCTGTCCCACGGCTACGTCACCTTCAGCGACCTGCGCGACATCATCTCGCGCAACCAGCTCAAGCTCCCCGACCTCAGCGACCCGCAGGACTTCCTCCGCGGCGATCCCCTGCTCCGCCTCGACCGCCGCCTCGGCACCCTCCTCGACGGCGTCTACAAGACCAGCGAGTTCTACCTCCGCTGGCTCGAACGCTTCACCGCCTGGAACTTCGGCACCACGCTCGGCCGCATCGTCACCCTCTGGCTCTCCCTCCCCATCCTCCTCGGCTTCCTCGTGGTCAAGGTGCCTCTCCTCATCGTCGACGCCCTCACCCCGTCCGCCGGCGACGTCCTGCCCGATTGGGCCTTCTACTCCTTGTGGATCGCCTTCTCGATCTTCATGGTCGTCCTCATGCACTCGGCCGGCTTCCGCCACAAACTCAGGGACACCGGCCAGCGCGTCTTCACGCCCATCGGCCGCTTCATCGTCGAGACGCCAAGCTACCTGCTGCGCCATCCCCGGCTGCGCCGCTTCATCTTCTCCTGGCCTTTCCAGCTCCTGATCGGCTACCTCGTCAAGCCCGCGGTCCTCTGCCTCCTGCTCTACCTCCTGCTGCCGCAGGCTTTCGACTCCCCCGTCAATCTCGGCCTCGCCTTCCTGGCGGCCAACTTCCTCATCAATTCACGGCCCGGGCAGGCCGCGGCCGAGGCGCTCTCCCGCGCCGTCCGCGCCTTCGTCACGCTCTTGCGCGGCGGCCTGCTCCCCGGCCTCGTCCGCCTCATCGTCGCCGTCTTCAACCACGTCGTCTACCTCTTCAACTCCGTCCTGTTCGCCATCGAAGACTGGCTCCGCTTCCGCGGCGGCGAAAACCAGCTCGCCACCATCGCCCGCGCCATCCTCACCGCCGTCTGGTATCCCATCGCCTACTTCATCCGCTTCAACGTCGTCGTCCTCGTCGAGCCCGGCCTCAACCCCCTCAAGCTCCCCATCTGCAGCATCGCCGCCAAGCTCATCTACCCCATCATGGCCATCGTCGGCCCGCAGATGGTCGACGCCCTCTCCCCCTATCTCGGCTCGGTCCTCGCCGGCGTCATCGTCTGGTGGTTCGTCTTCTGGAGCCCCGACATCGCCGGCTTCCTCTTCTGGGAGATGAAGGAGAACTGGAAGCTCTACCGCGCCAACCGCGCCAGGACCCTCGTCCCCGTCGGCATGGGACCGCACGGCGAGACGCTGCCGCGCCTCCTCCGCCCCGGCTTCCACTCCGGCTCCGTCCCCAAGATCTACAAGAAGCTCCGCCGCGCCGAACGCTCCGCCCTCAAGTCCGGCAACTGGAGCACCGTCCGTACCTTGATGCGCCACATGCGCGAGATCGAGGACGACGTCCGCTACTTCTTCGAGCGCGAGTTCCTCTCCCTCCTCCGCCAGGACCCCGCCTGGCTCGGCGTCCCTCTCGACGTCCGCCGCGTCCACCTCGCCACCAACCGCATCGACGTCGCCCTCGGCCTCGGCGCCGACGAGGACAAGCCCCTTTCGCTCGCCTTCGAGGAACGGGGCGGCTGGCTCGTCGCCTTCGTCCGCGACGCCGCCGTCCTCACGCACCTCACCGAGCGGCAGCGCGTCACCCTGCACAACGCCCTCGTCGGCTTCTACAAGCTCGCCGGCGTCGACCTCGTCCAGGAGCAGATGGAGGAGAAGCTCCCGCCCGCCCCCGTCTTCTTCCGCCCCCAAGGGCTCCTCTTCTGGCAGGACGAACGCCACACCGAAGAGGTCTTTTACAACATCGCCAAGCCGCAACCCCTCTACCGCCCCGTCGACGAGGAAAACGCCCCCGTCCTCGGCTGGCCCGACATCGACGGCTCCTTCGTCTACCGCCACCGCGCCGTCACCTGGGACAGCTGGGTCCAGACCTGGCGCATCACCACCCATGGCGAGCCGACCAGCCGGCTGCTCGAAGCGTCTATCCCCATCCTTATGAAGCCGGCGACCGCTCGCGGCCTGCCGACATCGGGCGCCGGCAACGGAACGCCAACCGCCGCCGCCCAGCCACAGGACGAGAGGTCGAAGGCCTGATCGGAGCCGCCAGCCTCAAGTTGTAACCAGCTCTCGAACCCGGCGCGAAGGGGTCAATCTGAAACAGAGGTCAAACTAACGTGTTCATGTCGGCGTCGATCACTTCCCTGCCTTCCATTTGTCGACGGCGTCCTGGCAATAGGTCAACAGGCCGAGGTCGGCGAGCTCTTGTTCGACGGCTTCCTTGTCCTTGGTCTGGAGCGAGCGCGCCACTTCTTCGATCAGGAGCTCGCCGAAGCGTTCGCGGGCGCGGTGCAGCGTCTGGCGCACGCCGGCCGCGGTGAGGGGTTTGCCGGTCAGCTTGCCGAAGTGCTCCGCCATGGCCGAGGACGAGGTCTTGGCGTTCTGCGTACGGTAGAGCATGAAGGTGTGGAAGGGCTGGCCGGTCTCCTTCTCGTGCTTGCTCAGATCCTCCCAGACCTTGGCGAGCAGCTCTTCACGCCACTTCTCGGCGAAGGCGCGGTCCTCCTCGACGCTCTCCGGGGCGGCTGGCTCGGGGGCGTCCTCGGGCAAGAGGGCCGGGCCCTGGTTCTTCTTGCGGTGATAGCGGCGCACGAGGTTGAAGAGGGACGCCTTGACGTAGTCGCGAAAACGCCCCTTGCTCGGGTCGGCGGTCTTGAACGTTCCTTGGAGCATGCGCAGGGCGAACTCCTGAGCCAGCTTGTCCGCCTCGTGGACGTTGCCGACGACGGCCAGCAGGTAGCGATAGACGGCGCCGCAGGTGCTGCTGAGCAGGGCCGCCTCGCGCCGCGTTGACGGACGAGGTGGCGTTCGGGGGTCGAGCGGAACAGGATCGACCACTGCGTCTCGATGCGGCTCAGATGCTCATCGCGATATTGCGAAAACATGGCGCTTCACTCGCAAGAAACCAGGCGAGCCCCGCCCCGTAAGGGCGGGGGTTACTCACGCTTCTTTTCTTTCCACAAATTACTTGAGAACGGGCCGCGATGCACTTACAATCCGGGTCGATTTCGCTTGTTGGCTCCGAAGACGCGTACCTACCCAGGGAGGCAGCGATGAAAGACACCACCGATCTACCCGGCGGCATCTCCCGCCGCCAGTTCCTCAAAGGCTCCGGCGCCACCGCCGCGGCCACCGTCCTCGCCGGCGCGCCGACGCTCGCCGAAGGCGCGGCGTTACCCCCCGCCCCGGACGTCGTCCCCGCCCACGGCCCCGCCGCCGTCCGCATCAACCTCAACGTCAATGGCCGCAAGATGGCGACCAGCGTCGAGCCGCGCGTCACGCTGCTCGACGCCCTGCGCAACTACCTCGACGTCACCGGCTGCAAGCGTGTCTGCGACCGCGGCTCGTGCGGCGCCTGCACCGTGATGGTCGACGGCAAGCCGGTCTACTCCTGCACCATGCTCGCCCTCGAAGCCCAGGGCAAGGCGATCCGCACCGCCGAGAGCCTCGTCACGGGGGAAAAGCTCGACGCCGTCCCCGCCGCGTTCCAGCGCTTCGACGCGCAGCAGTGCGGCTTTTGCACGCCGGGCTTCGTCGTCGCCATGCGAGCCGTCCTCGACGCCAATCCGAAGGCGACCCCCGCCGAGGTCGAAGCCGGCCTCGCCGGCAACATCTGCCGCTGCGGCACCTACGAGCAGATGCGCGACGCCATCGCGAGCCTTTGTGGCGGCAAGCGCGAGTGACGAGTCCTCCGGGGGCTAACGCCGCCCGGCTCGCCTGAATCCAACAGTCAAAACGCTTTGAATAATCCCCTTTCCGCCGTTCGAGGGGAGAGGGTCAGGGGCGAGGGGCCGGCAAGCGCCGAAAACCTTCCCGTTCATCACGAAACAAGAAAACCCAAAGGACCCCACCATGCCTTGGCCAACCACGCGACGCCTGCTGGGAACGAAGGTGCAGCGGCTCGACGCCCCGGACAAGTCGACCGGCAGCGCGCCAAGCATACAGCTTCGACATCAACCGCCCCGGCATGCTGCATGCCCGCATCTTCCGTTGCCCGCATGCCCACGCCACCATCAAGAGCATCGACACCGCCGCCGTCGAGAAGACCCCCGGCTTCCGCGCCTTCCATCTGATCGTCAAGCCGGGCGCCGAGCTTTTCTTCGCGGGGGCCGAGATCCTCGCCGTTTGCGCCGACACGGAGGAGCACGCCGAGGACTGCCTCCGCGCCGTCCGCGTCGCCTACAACGAGCTGCCTCATCTCGTCAAGGAGGGGGACGCTCTGGACGCCAAGATCACCACCTTCGGCAACGACCCGATGGGCGTGCCGAACCCGAACGTCAACCCCGGCGGCGACTTCACCTCCGCGAACTTCGACAAGCTCGCTTACGAAGGAGTCGCCCCCGCCGTCACCGGGACCTACGGCATCGGCATCATCAGCCATCAGTGCCTCGAGTCGCACGGCCTGGTCGCCGAGTGGAACAAGGACTCGACGCAGCTCACGGTCTGGTGCTCGACCCAGGCGACCGTGGCCACCGCGGATGCGCTGGCCAACTACTTCAAGATGCCGGTCGCCAACGTCAAGTGCATCACCCATCACATGGGGGGCGGCTACGGCAGCAAGTTCGGGCCGGACATCCAGGGGACGGTGTGCGCCGAGCTGGCGCGCAAGACCCGCGCCCCGGTCAAGCTCATGCTCGACCGCGCCGAGGAGGCGACGGTCGGCGGCCAGCGCCCGAGCGCCTTTGGTACCGCCAAGGCCGCCGCCACCAAGGAGGGCGTGCTCAAGACCTACGAGGTCGACTGCTACGGCTCGCCCGGCGTCGGGGCGGCGGCGACCGTCAACTTCGCGCTGTTGCCCTATGTCTACAACAACATCCCCAACCTGAACATCAAGCGCAAGCACCGCCGCATCCGCCTCAACCTGCAGAACGCGCGGGCCATGCGGGCGCCGGGGCATCCGCAGAACTGCGTCCTCACCGACCAGGTGATCGATGACCTGTGCGCCTCGCTCAACATCAACCCGATGGACTTCCGGTTGCGGAATCTGCCGCCCAATGACGCGACGGCGGCCAAGACGGCGCCCACTTCTTACGAGGCGGTGCGCCACACGATCTACACGCGCGAGATCGAGATCATCCGCAAGATGTGCGACTGGGACCGCATCTGGCATCCGCCCGGCCGCGGCGCCGGCGTCGTCAAGACCGGCCTGGGCATGGCGCTCCACACCTGGGGAGGCGCCGGCCGCGGACCGAACAACACCACCGTCACCATCAACCCCGACGGCTCCGTCGTCGTCCAGAGCTCGACGCAGGACCTGGGCACCGGCGAGCGCACGGTGCTCGCCATCGTCGTCGCCGAGATCCTCGGACTCCAGCCGCGCGACATCACGGTCAACATCGGCGAGAGCAACTGGGGCGGCTCGACCGGCTCGGGCGGCAGTACCACCGCTCCCGGCACGGCCCCGGCGGCGCTCAACGCCGTGACCGCGGCGAAGACCGCGTTCTTCGCCCAGATCGCCAAGACGATGATGGCCGAGCCGGCCGATTTGTCGATCGAGCCGGGCTTCGTGGTCAAGCGCGGCGGGGAGCGGCTGGCGTGGCGCGCCGCCTGCGCCCGCCTGGGCCGCATGCCCGTCTCCGGGGCCGGCAACTGGACGGCCGGGCTGTCCGGCAACGGCGTCGGCGGCGTGCAGGTGGCCGAGGTCAAGGTCGACACGGAGACCGGCGTGGTCCGCTGCACGCGTTTCTGGGCGGTGCAGGACTGCGGCCTCATCATCAACAAGCAGGGCTGCGAGAGCCAGGTGGCGGGCGGCGTCATCATGGGGGTCAACTACGCCCTGCTGGAGGAGTGCATCTACGACCGGGTGACGGGCCGCATGGTCAATCCGAACATGGAGTTCTACAAGCTGGGCGGCATCCAGGATATGCCGCGCATCTTCGTCCACATGATGGACATGCCGGAGCGCGGCGTGATCGGCATCGGCGAGCCGCCGACGATCTCGACAGCGGCGGCGATCGGCAACGCGGTGTTCAACGCGCTCGGGGTGCGGGTGCCGAACGCGCCGTATAGTCCGGAGCGCGTGCTGGCGGCGCTGGCCAGGAGGAAATAGTGGGTGGCATGCTTTTGCGGGTCCCTCGCGACGACTTGAAGCAGACGGGCACACCGCAAAAGCATGCTCGACCTCGCTTCCAGACAGCAAGGAGAAGCGTCGAAGTGGGACAACGCCAAGCATGCTTTTGCGGTGTCGGCCGGCGCTTTGGCGAGCTTTGACAGGAGCCGCAAAAGCATGCCACCCGCCGCGCCGTACGGCCCGGAGCGGCTAGCACTCCGGGCGCGCGCTATACACACAATTCGGGGGACAGAAAAGGTGTCAGGACCCTTTTTTGGAAGCGTGAGCCGGGCTCGTAACCGTGGCCCGGATCAACGGCGCCTGGGGAATCAAGCTCGGTTGTGAGAGGTGTGTGGTGGCGTTTTGGCGTCGAGGCGGGCGCGTCGCGTGATCGCCTGGAGTGGCAAGGAGTTGTGGCGGCCGCGTGTGCGCCAAACGATTGGCGCGGAGATGGCGCGGTGGATTCATCCCTGATCCGCAGGAGATTGAAATCCGGCGCGCGTATTGGCCAGCGGACTCGTAGCGTGGTCCGGCCTAAATTGGAGCTTGGAGGAGCGAATCGTGATATACCGGGTTCCCTTAGTGTTCACGCCGCAACCGGAGGGGGGCTATACCGTCACTTCTCCGGTAGTGCCGGAACTGCTCACCGAAGGCGATAGCTTGGAGGAAGCACAGGCCAACGTCCGCGATGCGTTTGAAGCAGTCGTCGAGTTGTATGCCGACCAGGGACGCTCATTGCCGGCAAGCATCTCCCTGCCGGCCCAAGGCGAGGTGATCTGGTCCGAAACGTTGGTAGGCAGTCCATGACATACCGCGAGGTGGCACGGAAGTTGACGGCCTTCGGCTGCAGGGAGATCCCGCGTAAGGCTGGAGGTTCGCACCGCAAATGGCACAACCCAGCGACGAACCGCTCCACCGTCGTGCCAGACTGGGGTGGTCGTGATTTGAAGCTGGGTACAGTGCGCGGGGCCGTTCGTCAGTTGGGCCTCGATCGACAGCGCATAGCAGGGCGAGGAAAAAGGGGACATTCTACTTTACGAGAGAAGGGGTGGGTTTCGTCGCGCGGGTGGCGGAACGGGTGGTGGATAGGCTTGTCTGGGGGGAAGGCGGACAATGCTGTGGGGAAGGAGGTTGGGGCGTGGAGTGTTAGTGGTGGATACGTCGCGATGAGTTGGTGTCAGCGCGACAAGACGCGACGAAACAGCTGAGGCGCACGCCTTGAGGACCGTTTTTCCGTTGTCCAGGTCAGTTGCGTGGAAACGGGTGGGGTGTCTCATTCGTTTCAGCAACGGGCCGTCTGTGAAATGAAATGAAACGCAACGGCAGCGACGACTCGGCTGCCGGCACTCGAAGGAGCATCCATGAAAAACTTCACTTACTTCCGCCCCACCACTGCTGAGCAGGCGGTCGGCCTCCTCGAGGCGACCTGGGGCAATACCGCCCTCCTCGCCGGGGGCACCGACCTGCTCGACTTGCAGAAGGAGTACATCGCCCAGCCGGGGCGGGTCGTCAGCCTCGGCGGCATCGGGGCCCTGGGCGGGATCACCGTCGAGGACAAGCAGGTGAAGATCGGCGCCGGCACGAAGCTGGCCGACATCGCCGCCCATGCCGACCTCAGGCGGCTCTTCCCCGCCGTGACCGACGCGGCGGTGCAGATCGGCGGGCCGCAGATTCGCAACATGGGGACGCTGGGGGGCAACCTGTGCCAGCGCAACCGCTGCTGGTATTTCCGCGATGAGCACGTCAACTGCCTGTTGAAGGGTGGGGCGCGCTGCTTCGCGCTCGAAGGCGAGAACAAGTACCACGCGGTGTTCACGGCCGGGCATCGCTGCGTCATCGTCCATCCGAGCACGCTGGCGCCGGCGCTGGTCGCGCTGGGAGCGACGATCGAGGTCCTCGGGCCGCGCGGCCGGCGCACGCAGGAGATCGGCAAGTTCTTCCATGCCCCGGCCGGTCCCGGCGAGCGCGAGCATACGCTGGCGGCGAACGAGATGGTACTGTCGGTGACCATCCCGCGCCGCGACCTGAACAACGCCAGCTACGAGATCCGGCAGAAGCAGGCGTACGACTGGCCGCTGGTGCAGGCGGCGGTGGCGTTCGAGGGGGGCCGCGGCGGCGCGAACGCGAGCAATGCCGTGGTGGTACTGGGGCACGTGGCGCCGGTCCCGCGCGTGGCGACGGCGGCGGCGACGGCGGTCAACGGCCGGGCCGGCAGCGCCGAGACGGCGACGGCGGCGGGGCGTGCGGCGACGGAGGGAGCGAAGCCGCTGTCGCAGAGCCAGTACAAGCTGCGTCTGATCGAGGTGGCGGTGAAGCGGGCGCTGTTGATCGCGGCGGGCGGGAAGCGGTACTGGGAGACGTGAGCGGCGTCCCGAAAACAGCTTGCCGCGGATCACACGGATGAGCGCGGATCAGCAAGAAGGCAAATGCGCTCTTCCGGAGCGGCGCTTGTCCGCGCACTCTCAATGGAGACGATGGGAGTCGAACCCATCACAGTCTGTTTGCAAGACAGACTCGCCCCCTCGGCACATGCGTCCCCAGGACGTCTTTGCCACGAAAAGGTGTCTGACCCCCTCAGTCGCTTCCGATTCGCTGAATTGTTTCGGGGTCCTGGCGCTGCCCGAAGGGGTCAGACACCTTTTCGTGGCAAAGTTGCGGAGGCCGGATTCGAACCGGCGTCGGACGGCGTATGAGACCGTGCTGGAAACCGCTCCAGTCCACTCCGCAGTACTCCCGGCAGGACTCGAACCTGCGATCGTCTCCTTGTAAGGGAGCTGCCGTTGCCGCTGGGCCACGGGAGTAAAGACTTTCAACGAAAACCCCTCACCCCAACCCTCTCCCCTTATGGGAAGGGGAGAGGGAGACAGACTCAATCGGGCCGGCAGGAGTCGAACCTGCCTTCTACCGCGTATCAGACGGTCGCCGCGCCGCTCGGCCTCGGCCCGAAAGCGCCCTGTACGGGACTCGAACCCGTCTCGCCTGTTCGACAAACAGGTCGCCACACCCGCTGCGTCACAGGGCGTTGCGACAAAGCGGGGACAGTCCCTTCGAAAACCGGCAGAAGACCGGCGTATTGCGGCCGGGAGAGGGACAGTCCCCGCTTCGTCGAAACCAGCAGCAAGGACGGAAGGAGTCGAACCCTCTGCGTCAAGGTTGGAGCTTGACTGCTCTCCCAGGAGCACGTCCTTGTCTTGACACCAACAGAGCGGCCAGCGGGAGTCGAACCCGCACGTCTACCATGGCAAGGTAGCAGGCTTCCGCTACATCATGGCCGCGCGATTGCGACAGGCGAGCCGGGCGGCGTAAGCCCCCGAGGCGCTCGGTCGCCGCTCCACCTGGGCTTACGCCGCCTGGCTCGCCTTTGTCAGTTCCGGCGACTGGAGTCGAACCAGTGGCCTTCTCCTCTTCAGGGAGACGCTCTACCGACTGAGCTACACCGGAATGTAACTTTACAACCCCCTCACCCCCAACCGCTCTCCCCTGTCAGAGAGGGAGAGGGGAGAGGCGAAAGACGCCGGCAGGAGTCGAACCTGCTTGAGATCGGTTTGCAGCCGACCGCCTGGCCGTCCGGCCCCGGCGTCAACAAAGCCAGCGGTGGGACTCGAACCCACTTGGTCCGCCTTACGAGAGCGGCGCTCCACCCGTCGAGCATCGCCGGCATTTTCCTCATCACCTTGACCTCGACTTCCGACCTTCGACTTCGGCCCTCCGAGTTCTGCCTTCTGACCTCTGCATTCCAAAGGGTGGCCGGTGGGAGTCGAACCCACACAACGCCGGGTCACAGCCGGCTCCCGCTGCCGCTTTGGGTTCGGCCACAGTATTCCCGTGAGGAGTCGAACCTCACCCTCGACCTTCGCAGGGTCGTGTGCCTCCGCCACACCCCGGGAATATGGGAAGTCAGAATGCAGAAGTCAGAATGCAGAAGTCAGAATGCAGAAGTCAGAAGTCAGCTTCCTTCCCAATTCTGCATTCTTCATTCTGCATTTTCCATTACCCCGGCCAGGAATCGAACCTGGACCTGCTCCTTCGGAGGGAGCCATGATGTCCGTTTCACCACCGAGGTATGCCGACCCGTCTGACTTCTGACCTCTGACTTCTGACCTCTGACTTCTGACCTCTGACTTCTGACCTCTGACTTCTGACGAATGGCGGGTCAGGGAATCGAACCCTGGCGGCGGGCTTCAAAGACCCACCTGTGTTCCAGCACACCCGCGGCCTAAATCCGCAGTAGGTCCGGCGAGCCGAGCCGGACCTGGCATGAACGCTCGCGAAACCGTCACTTCGACGTCCGGCCCCGCTCGGCTCGCGGGGCCTACCTGCGTACCTCGCACGCCGAGTTACGTAGTAGCGGGTCAGGGAATCGAACCCTGCGGGGCGGCCTTCAGAGGACCACCTGCGCGCCGGCGCCCCCGCGATGTTTTCACTATTTCTCGCAGAGGCGCAAAGTCCGCAAAGACTCTCTGCGCTCTTCGCGCCTCTGCGAGAAACATCTGTGGCCCCTCCGCCGAATCAGTGACCAGGGAGGGACTTGAACCCTCACGCCGATGGGCACGGCCACCTCAAGGCCGCGTGTCTGCCATTCCACCACCTGGTCATGTCAGCGTGTCGGGCAGGAGTTGAACCTGCACAGCAAAACGCGGGTGGGTTACAGCCACTTGGGCTCGCCGATGCCCAGCCGACACATGCAGTACCCTGGAGGGGATTTGAACCCCTGATCTCCACGGTGAGAGCGTGGCGACCACTCCGGACTGGTCCGCCAGGGCGAAAAAAAAGTGTCTGACCCCCTCCGGCGCTTTGAACCTCCGTTCGTGTTCGGAAAAAAGGGCGCTGCCCGAAGGGGTCAGACACTTTTTTTTCGCCAGGGCGTCAGTGGCCCAGGGGGGATTCGAACCCCCAGCATCCCTCGTTCTGAGCGAGGGTGGTCTTCCGGTTGCCTACCGGGCCGTTCTTGGAAACCCCTCACCCCCGGCCCCTCTCCCCTTATCGGAAGGGGAGAGGGGAGAGGAAGTCTGGGCGGCTGGATTCGAACCAGCGTTCTCCGGCGTCCGAGGCCGGCGGATTCGACCGCTTTCCTACACCCAGATCGCTTGCAACGAAAAGGTGTCCGACCCCTTCAGTCGCTTCAGAATTGCCGGCTTTTTTTCGGGGTCTTGGCGCTCTCCGAGGGGTCAGACACCTTTTCGTTGCAGTGGGACTCGGCGGACTCGAACCGCCACCTCGCTGGTTAAGAGCCAGGCATGCTGCCGCTAACACCTGAATCCCGCTTCTTGCCGGCGCCTTTCCGACGCGCTTTGCCTCCTCGGGAAACGAAAAAAGCCAGGGGTCCCGAACGACACCTGGCTTCGCCTTGAATCGGTTGGTGAAAGCCGGGTGTCAGAGTCGTAGACGGAGGTTGAGCGTACGGACCGGATAACCGGCCGGCGCCATCGCAGGCGTTTGCTCGAACCAGTACGTATCACGACAGGCGGTCATCATGTCCTCTACTTCGTTGGCCGGACGCCGGGATTTTGCTCCGTGTGCGTGTCGGACACTTTGTAGATGCGGCGGACCGGGAAGAGGTTCGCGGCGCCGCCGGTTTTCTTTGCGAAATCCAGGCCGCTGCTGTATTGTCAAAGGAAACGACCTCGTCCCGTGAGCCCCGCCTGATGAGAGCCTTGACGATCTCCGCGCTGGTTTGCTTCGCGCTATGCCGGTCCGCCTCCGCCCAGACCGATCCCAAAGGCGCCGCCAAGGGTGTCGAATTCTTCGAGACGCGGATCCGTCCGGTGCTGGCGGAGCACTGTTACAAGTGCCATTCGGAAGAGGCGCGGGCGAAGCGCAGGCTGAAGGCGGAGCTCGCGCTCGATAGCCGGGCGGGCTTGCTCAAGGGAGGCGTGACCGGGCCCGCACTGGTGCCCGGCAAGCCGGGGGAGAGTCTGTTGCTCAAGGCGCTTCGCCATGAGGGAGACGTGCAGATGCCGCCGGGCGGGAAGCTGCCTGATGCGGTGGTGAAGGACTTCGAGACGTGGATCCGACTCGGCGCCCCCGATCCGCGCGACGGCAAGGGGCCGTCGAGCGCCGGCGCGGACATCGACTGGGCGAAGGCCCGCGCGTTCTGGGCGTTTCAGCCGCCCGTCAAGCATCCGCTGCCCAAGGTGAAGGACGCCGCCTGGCCGAAGCGCGACATCGACCATTTCATCCTGGCCGAGCTGGAGAAGAAGGAGCTCAAGCCAGTGGGCAAGGCGGACAAGCGCACGCTCATCCGCCGGGCCACGTTCGACCTGATCGGGTTGCCGCCGACTCCGGAGGAGATCGACGCCTTCCTGAAAGACGCTTCGCCCGACGCTTTCGCGAAGGTGGTCGATCGGCTGCTCGCCTCGCCGCACTACGGCGAGCGCTGGGGCCGGTACTGGCTCGACGTCGCGCGCTACGCGGAGGACAAGGCGCTGGCCTTCGTGAACAGCCGGCCGCACGCGTATCGCTATCGCGACTGGGTCGTGCAGGCGTTCAATCGCGACATGCCGTACGATCGGTTTCTAAGACTGCAGATCGCCGGTGATCTGGCGAAGGATCCGGAGCCCGATTACTTCGTCAAGCTCGCCGGGCTCGGTTTTCAAGGCCTGGGACAGGAGTATCACCGCGGCTCCGTGGAAAAGCAGGTCATCGCCGACGAGCTGGACGACCGCATCGACACGCTGTCGCGCGGCCTTCTTGGGTTGACGGTCGCCTGCGCTCGCTGCCACGACCACAAGTACGATCCGATTCCGACGCGCGACTATTACTCGCTTGCCGCCGCTTACAACGGAGCGGATCTCACCGTCGTGCCCCTGGCTGAGAGGTCGGCGGTGGACAAGCGGAACGCCTGGGAAAAGAAGGTCAAGGAAGCGGACGACAAGCTCAACCAGTGGGTCAAAGAACAGGCGCAGGCGACCATTTCCGCAGCGGTCGGTCAGACGGGACGTTACCTGGAGACGGCCTGGCAAATCCGTGTGCGGCGCGAGCATAAACTGGCGGCGGACCCGGCGCTCTTCGCGAAGCGGGAGAAGCTCCAGCCGTTGTTTGTGGAAAGAGCGGTCAAGCTGCTGGAGGACGGGAAGTTCGACAAGCAGGATCCGGCGGTGAAAGGCTGGCTCGCGGTGATGGCGAAGCTGCCGGGGGTCAAACCGACGACGGATGACGTCCCAGTCCCCGCCGAGCTGCGCCGGGCGACGGAGATCCTCGAGCGCGAGCTAAAGGCGGCTCTCGCTGAAAAAGGCGTGAAGAGCAACCTCCTGAAGACGCTCCGGGGCGCCGGGGGGCTCTTCTTTGTCGACGTCAAGGAATATCCGCGGATCCTGAGCGAGTCGGCTCAGAAAGAGCATGCCGAGCGCAAGGCCGAGATCGAGCGTCTGAAAAAAGACGCTCCGCCGGCGCCGCCGCTGGCCCATGGGATCTCGGGCGGCGGGGCGGCGATGCGCGTCAATGTGCGCGGCAATGTCGAACGCCCCGGCGAGCTGGCGCCGGCCGGCTTTCTGCGCGTCCTGCCCTCCGAGCGAGCGCCGGCCGCCGACAGGTTCACGCGGCTCGACCTCGCCGACGCGATCGCGACCGCCAAGAACCCGCTCACCGCGCGCGTCCTGGTCAACCGGGTGTGGCACTATCATTTCGGCCGGGGCATCGTCGGCACGACGAGCAACTTCGGCGCGCTCGGCGATCGGCCGACGCATCCGGAGCTGCTGGATACGCTGGCCGTGCGTTTCATCGAGGCAGGTTGGTCGATCCGCTGGCTGCACCGCGAGCTGATGCTGTCGGCGGCGTATCAGCTGGCGAGCACGAGCGAACCGGGGAATGCGGAGAAAGACGCGGAGAATCAGTACCTCTGGCGCTACGCGCCGCGCCGGCTGGACTTCGAGGCGTGGCGCGACGCCTGGCTCGCCGTCTCCGGCCGGCTCGACCCCAAGGTCGGTGGGCCATCGCTCGAGCTGGGTCAGCCGGATAACGCGCGGCGGACGATCTACGCCAAGGTGAGCCGGCTCGAGGCCAACAAGCTGATGGTCCTCTTCGATTTCCCCGACGCCAACGTCACGAGCGATCGCCGCAGCGTGACCACGGTCCCGCAGCAGCAGCTCTTCGTGCTCAACAGCGACTTCACGATCAACACCGCCAGGGCGTTCGCCCGCCGGCTCGAGAAGGCGGCTGCGGACCCCGAAGCGCGCGTTGCGCTGGCGTTTCGTTTGGCCTATGGCCGAGAGCCGTCGCGCGCGGAGAAAGACGCCAGCCTGGCATTCGTGCGCGACGCCGGCAAGCCCGACGCCGGCAAGGCGCCGATGGCGGATCGGCTCGCGCCCTGGGAGCAATTCGCGCAGCGATCCTGGCGGCGAATGAGTTCATGTGGGTTGATTGATCCGAGCCGGAAGCGTAAGCGACGGTTTCCGCTTGACCGTCGCTTACGCTTCCGGCTCGGACGAGGAGAGTTAGCGATGTCCGACAACTTGCTATCCCGGCGCGATATGCTCATCCGCTGCGGCGCCGGCTTCGGCATGATCGGCCTGGCGAGCGTCCTCGCCGCGGAGACGCCGCCGGCCGTTTCGCCGAGCGCGCCGTCGGCCAACCCGCTCGCGCTCAAACCACCGCATCACGCGCCCAAGGCCAAGCACATCATTCACCTCTACATGAACGGCGGTCCGTCGCAGGTCGACACCTTCGACCCCAAGCCCGCCCTCGTGACCTACGCCGGTCAGCGCCCGGCCAGCATCGCCGGCTATCGCACCGAGAACCCGACCGTGGGCCTCAAGCCGTCGCCGTTCCGCTTCCCGCGCTGCGGCCAATCCGGTCTCCAGATCAGCGAGATCTATCCCAACGTCGCCCGCTTCGCCGACGACATCTGCGTCATCCGCTCGATGTACACCGACATTCCGAACCATGAGCCGTCGATGTTCATGATGAACAGCGGCCACCTGCAAGCGCTGCGGCCGAGCTACGGGTCGTGGATGCTGTACGGCCTGGGGACGGAGAACCAGAACCTGCCCGGCTACATCGTCCTGTGCCCGGGCCTGCCGGTGAACGGGGCGGCCAACTGGAGCAACCGCTTCCTGCCCGGCGTGTACCAGGGCTGCCACATCAACCTGCCGCTCGGCTACGAGGCGCGCTCGGTGCTGCCCTACCTCCAGAACGAGCACCTGAGCGCCCCTGCCCAGCGGCGGCAGCTCGACTTCATCCAGCGCCTCAACGGCTTGCAGGTGGAACGGCGCGGCGGGGACGCGCTGCTCGACGCCCGCATCGCCTCGCTGGAGATGGCGTTCCGCATGCAGACGGCGGCGCAGGAAGGATTCGACCTCGGGCAGGAGACGGCGTCGACTCTCGCGCTCTACGGCCTCGATGGGGGCGAGCGCAATGTTTTCGCGATGAACTGCCTCCTGTCGCGGCGGCTGGTCGAGCGCGGCGTGCGGGCGGTGCAGATCTACTCGGGCGCCGGCCAGCCGTGGGACACGCACAGCAACAACGACGCGTCCCATCGCAACCTGGCGCGCGGCAGCGACCGCGCCATCGCCGCGCTCCTGGGGGACCTGAAGCGGCGCGGGCTGCTCGAGGAGACGATCGTGCTCTGGGGCGGCGAGTTCGGCCGCACGCCGGCGTCGCAAGGGGGGGACGGCCGCGACCACAATCACTGGGGCTTCTCGGTCTGGCTCGCCGGCGGCGGCTTCAAGGGCGGCCTGGCATATGGCGCCACCGATGACTTCGGCTTCCGCGCCGAGCAAGAGCGCACGCACCCGCACGACCTGCACGCCACCATCCTCCACCAGATGGGCCTCGACCACGAGCGCCTGACGTTCCGCTACAGCGGCCGCGACCATCGCCTGACGGACGTGAGCGGGCGGGTGATTCACGAGATACTGGCGTGATCGACGTCGCGCGCGGGCGGTGGTACACTGAGTGCGCGAAGGCGATCGTGCCGAGCCAACGGGACCCGACTAACGGAGGAGGGACGCATGCCACCAACTCTTGAATCGCTGGGGATCGACCGCCTGAGCGTGGATGACCAGCTGGCTTTGATGGAGGCGATCTGGGAGAACGTCTCGAAGCATCCCGAGCAGCTACCGGTGAGCGCCGCTTTGAAGAAGGAACTCGATCGGCGTATCGCCGACCTGGATAGCCATCCCGAGAACGTGCTCACCTGGGCGGAGATCAAGGCACGCGTGAGGGAAGGGCGATGACATCGCCTATCGTGTTTCATGTCAACATCGAGGAAGAGGTGAAGGAAGCATACCGGTGGTATGAGAAGAAGCGTGAAGGTTTAGGTGAGGATTTCTTGGGGGAACTGGAAAAGGTCTACGAGCGCCTATCGCACACTCCCGAAGCTCATCAGGTCATCCATCAAGACGTACGCCGGGCCCTTTCCAGACGGTTCCCTTACGCGGTTTACTACCGCGGATCGGGTCGAGGTCATTGCCGTGCAAGATACGCGACGTGATCCAGATAGCTGGAAGATGCGCGTGTGAAGGCGGCGGCGCCGGAGTTGAAGGGGCGGCAGAAACCGTGCCTCCCTTCAGGGGCTTGCGCCCCTGGCTATTGACTATCGCCCCGTTGGGGCTCAAGACACGCGCGGTTGCGAGCAGCTTTACCGCGTGCATATCGGCGCCGTTCTCTCGCGAGCCGTCAGGAGCCCACGTCGACGATGGCCTTCACCACGCCGGTCTCCATGCGCGTGTACGAGGGGAACAACTCAATCACCTCGTCAAACGCCGCCCGGTGGGTGATCCAGGGGCCGGTGTCGAGGCGGCCCTCCTCGATGAGGCGGATGATGCGGCTGAAGTCGGCGGAGAGGGCGTTGCGCGAGCAGAGGAGCGTCCCCTCCGGCTTGTGAAAGAGCGGATGGTGGAACTTCACTTCCTCGGTCGTGATGCCGACGAACACCAACCGGCCGCCGTGCGTGATGAGGCTGAAGGCGCTCGACATCGACGCGCTCGAGCCCGTGGCGTCGAAGACGACGTCGGGCAAATGACCATCGGTCAGTTCCCGCAGTTCCTTGTCCAGCTGGCTGGACGGAAGCAGCGTATGCGAGACGCCCATCGTTCTCTTGCAGAACTCGAGGCGCTGGGCGTTGACATCCAGAACGATGACCCTGGCGCCGGCGAGCTTGGCGAACTCAAGCGTGGACAGGCCGATGGGGCCGGCGCCGATGATCAGGCACGATTCCTCGGGCCTCAGGGCGGCGCGCTGGACGGCGTGGCAGCCGATCGCCAGCGTTTCGACGAGGGCGAGCTGGTCGAAGGTCAGGCGGCGGGAGATGTGCAGCTTGCGGGCGGGGACCAGGAAGAGCGGGCGGAGGCCGCCGTCGCAGTGGACGCCGAGCGTCTGGTGCTTCTCGCAGCAGTTGGTCAGGCCGCGGCGGCAGGCGTAGCAGGCCTGGCAGTTGATGTAGGGCTCGACCGCGCAGCGGTCGCCCGGTTTGACGTCGCTCACGCCCGGGCCGACGTCGACGACCTCGACGCCCAGCTCATGTCCCGGAATGCGCGGATAGCTGAAAAAAGGCATCTTGCCCAGGTAGCCGCTGATGTCGGTGCCGCAGATGCCGACGCGGTGGACGCGCACCAGAGCCTCCCCCGCGGCAGGCTTCTCGGGGGCGGGAATGTCGAGGCGTTTCCAGGTCCTGGGAGCGGCGAGAGAAAGTGCTTTCATGCTTGCTGACGTTTGAAAAAGGGCGATGGTGATGAGTCGCCGTCAACGCTTCGCCTTTGGCCGCTCCCAGCCGAGGCGCGACCAGAGGGCGTCCTCGCCCCACGAGATGTAGGCGACATTCAGAGCGAGGGGCGTTTCCCGGAAGACTTGCCGCATCAGGGCGAATCGCTCGTCGAGCGTTTTCTTCGCCGCTTCCTTGTCCGCCTTCGCCGGGTCGGCGAGGAAGGTGTGGGCGCGGACCTCGATCTCGGTCCAGCGCAGGCCGAGTTCCAGGAAGGCGATGCGTTTGGCGATGACCGCGTCGCTGCCCGCGTCGCGGCGGGCTTGCTCGAGCTCCTTGCGAAGCTTGGCGAGCGCCTTGGGCTGGAAGACCGTCGTCGCCTTTGCTTTCGTGGTGGCGGCTTCGTCCATCAGCGACTCCAGGCCGTCGAAATAGCGGCGCACCGACCTGGCGGCCGAACCGAAACCGGCCCGGCAATAATCGTCGACGATCGCGTCGACATCCTGCTCCGGGTCCCAGTGGAGCCGGGCGACGACGTAATAGTTGAGGCCTTGCGTCGCCCAGTTGTGGCAGCACGAATCGAAATCGGTCCCCATCATGCCGTGCTCGGCCAGGTAGCGGAAGTCCTTGCCGAACTTGTGGACGTAGAGGAGCGGCATGCCGTCGCGGCGGCCGGCCAGCATCAGGTTGGGGCGGAAGTAGATGCGCTTGGCCGCTTTGGACCAGGCGTCCCATTCGCGCAGGCTCTCCTGCCGATAATCCTCGGCGTGATAGTCGAGCGGAGCGAACCGGACCACGAGGTTCGGGTGCAGCTTCCGCTCGACCGGCGGCGCCGCGTAAACGCTGTAGGCGTCCACGACCAGGAACTTGTCGGGATGCGCCTTGGTCACCTGCTCGGCGATGGCGTTCCAGAAGGAGACCATCCGGTCGGTCAGCGACACGTGCTCGAAGTCGCGGCGCGTTCCCTTGCTGAAGTCCCACAACAGCACCTTGCGACCCTTGGCGGCGTCGAGGGCCTCGCACTTGGGACAGGTGCAGAAGGCCGGGCGACCGCCGTCGTTGGGCGCGATGCTCACGCCGAGCACGTCGGGGTTTTTCGTCAACTCCTCGATCTTGTCCCTGGCGATGGCGGCGATCAGGTCGGCGTTCGAGACGCACAGCTGGGCGCGGTCCGGGTTCTTGGACTGGTCGCGCGAGCCGTCGGCTTGAAGGGCGAACCAGTCGGGATGGTCCTTGCCGTACTTCGCCCAGAGCTGAGTGAAGGCATGGCCGCCGCGAATATTGAGCGTGCCGCCGAGCCGCTGCCAGGCGAACCAGTCGGGCGATTCCGGATGCGTGCGCTGGGCGTCGGCAAGCAACCGCGCGTAGTCCGCCTTGGTGAAGCCCAGGTTGTCGAGGCCGACCTGCAGGCGATCGTGGTAGCCCATGCTGCGGATGCGGCGCTGGGCCAGCTTCGGCGTGAAGCGGTGTTCGAAGTCCGCCACCGTGATGGTTCTGCGGCGCGGTATCACCTTGCCGAGATCACCGGGCCAAAGGTAGCGGACGCCGAGCTTGTCCTCCAAAAAGGTGGTGACGGCATAGAGCGTCCCATGGGGGTCCGAAGGGGCGTCGGCGCCGAGCAGCGCCAGCACGTTTCCCTTCGCGGCTTGAACGATGCCGCCGGGCCCCAAGCCCTTGGTCGTCCAACCCTGCTTCGCGGCCAGCTTGCCTGCGCCGACGAGGATCCAGGCCTGATCCGCGCTCGGCGTCCCTGGAATCCGGTCCTCGGCGCGGATAGGCAATTCGGCGCCGGACATCTCCTTGATGTGATCGCGCAGGATGCGCGCGGCGTAGTCAACGACCGCGGCCGGTTTTTCGGGGATGATGATGACCGCGCGGGGCTTCCCTTTTTCGACCAGCGTGGCAGCCGGCGCCTGCCGAGGAGCGACGAAGAAAGCGCTCGCAAGGATTGCGATCACACCGAGGCGCGAGAGAGTTGGTTTCATGGTTGCCGCTCTTGGAGCAAAGGACACTAACCGTTGGGTATTCTCCGGCATTTCGGCTTGATGGACACAGGGAAACTGCGAGAATCGCGGACAGAGCGTCCCTCGTTTGCAAGACCTTGCTCCCTTCGCAAGAGACATGGCATGCTTCACTGTATCGGCATCTTCCTCGCTCTCTTCATCACGGCATCCGGCCCAGCCGCGGCGGGGGAGGCTCCCTTGTCGCGCATCGCGTTCGGCTCCTGCGCCAATCAGGACAAGCCGCAGCCGATTTGGGACGCGGTCGTCGGCATGAAGCCCGAGTGCTTCCTCTCGCTGGGGGACAACATTTATGCCGACACCGAGGACATGGACGTGATGCGCGCGAAGTACGCCTTGCTCGCGAAGCAGCCGGGCTATCAGAAGCTGAAGAAGACCTGCCCGATTCTCGCGACTTGGGACGATCACGACTACGGCGCCAACGACGCGGGGGCGGAATACCCGAAGAGGCGCGCGGCGCAGCAGGTGTTCCTCGATTTCTTCGACGTGCCCAAGGACGATCCGCGCCGCAAGCAGGAGGGGGTCTACAACTCCCATGTTTTTGGGCCGAAAGGCAAGCGCGTGCAGATCATCCTGCTCGACGGGCGCTACCACCGCAGCCCGCTCAAGAAGGGCTTCGTCAAGGGGGAGCCGGGCGAGGGCCGGCGCGGCATCTACGTCCCCAACACCGACGCGGACGCCACCATGCTCGGCGAGACGCAATGGCGTTGGCTGGAGGAACAGCTCAAGATTCCCGCGGAGGTGCGCATCCTCGGCGCCGGCATTCAGGTCGTCGCGGACGAGCACGGCTCCGAGACCTGGGGCAACTTCCCCAGGGAACGCCGCCGCCTCTTCCGCCTGATCCGCGCGACCAGGGCCAACGGCGTCGTCATCCTGAGCGGCGACCGGCATCTGGCCGAGATCTCGCGCCTCGCCGCGGCAAACGTCGATGGCGTCGGCTATCCGCTCTACGACGTGACCAGCAGCAGCCTGAACATGCCCAGCGGCAACTTCACGCGATCCAAGGTGCGCTTCGCCAACGAGATCAACTCGTACCGGGTCGGGCTGACCTATTTCGACGTCAACTTCGGCAGCGTCCTGATCGACTGGGACGCCGCCGACCCGGTGCTGCGTTTGCAGGTGCGCGAGGAGAGCGGCGACGTCGTCCTGCAGCAGCGGGTAAAGTTGAGCGAGCTGCGGCCGCGGTAGTGCGTCGTCGCGGATGTCGACGATGGAGGCAAGAGCCGCCGCTGAAGTAAGCCGGCCGCGAAGCCGCTTACTTCGTGCGCGGCTCTTGGGAAACCTGGGCGCGGAACGCAACGCAGCTGGTAGACGACCGCGGCGGGAGCGACAATCGAGATGGGTCCGCACGGGAGCGCCCCGGAGGCGAAGGGCAAACGGGGTAAACGGCGTGCGGTCCCGTTGACAAAGGGTGTTAAACGGCAATCCCGTCGAGCCGAAGCCTCGGAGGCGTGGCTTGCCATCTGAAAAAGGAGGACAGCGCATGGCACGAATCCTTTTCCGCGTCCCGCTCGTTGTGCTGGCGGTGGCGCTGCTGGCGCCGCCGGCCGATGCCGCGTGCTGCTACTTCTCGGCCAAGAACGCCGACATCCTCCAGCCGGCGCAGAAGGTCTTCCTGACCTACGACGCGGCCGAGAAGGTCGAGACGTTCACGGTGCAGCCGAAGTTCGAGGGCAACGCGCTGGACTTCGGCATGGTCATCCCGACCCCGGCGCGGCCCAAGCTGCACGAGATGCCGAAGGAGTTCTTCAAGCATTTGGCGATCTACACGATTCTGAAAAGGCGCGAGTCGCCGCATAGCGAGTTGTTGCCCCTGATGTATCGCCCGGGCGCATTAGGGCTTGACTTCTTTGCTCGGCCGGTTGCCGAAGGGGGACCGCCCGATGTGCGCGACCCCGGTAAACCCCCGGTTCGCATCCTGGAAACCGGCGCCGTCGGCTCCCTCGATTACAAGGTCCTCGAAGCCGACCGCGCCGACGCCCTCTACCAGTGGCTCAAGGACAACAAGTACCAGTTCTCCGGCGACGAGGCGACGCTCGACCATTACGTCAAGAAGAAGTGGTTCTTCACCGTCATGAAGATCGACACGATGGCGATGAAGAAGAACAAGGACGGGACGTTCTCCGGCGAAGTGACGCCGACGCGCTTCCAGTTCGGGAGTGGCAAGTTCATCTACCCGCTCAAGATCACGCAGATCTCCGTTAAAGACAAGACGGAGGCGCTCATCTACGTGCAGGCGCCGCACAAGGTCGATCTGCCGGGCGACTGGACCTATCAGTACACCTGGGTCCCCATGCTCCAGGCCGCGACCGGCTGCACTCCTGGCGGCATTCAGGGTGGCGGGGAGGAGTGGGTCAAGGCGCTCGGGGTGCAGGTTCCCGTCCTCCTCAAGCGTGCGAATGACCTCGGCTTCCGTTTCCTGCCGGGGCAGCGACCGGCGCCGAACGCCAAGGGGCACATTCCGACGACGATGGAATGGGCTCGCAAGTTGAGCGCGAGCGACATCAAGGTCCTCAAGGGGGAGGCGCCCTACAGCGAGAAGGTCCCGAATGTGGACGAAGGCTTCACCGCCGCCGACATGAAGGACCCCAAGCGGGCGCAGGCCATCGTCAAAGTTATTCAAGCGCGACTGGCCAAGGCGCAGAAGGAGCGCCCCTTCGGCTACGCGGTGCGCGACGTGCCGGCGGACGACGTGAAGGGGTTGACGCAGCTTGCCGGTCACCTGCAGGAGGGGCTGTTCATCACGAAGTTCCGCAAGATCTTCTGTCGGGATGAGATGAACGAGGATCCTGTGCTCGTCCCGGCGCGGCAAGGGGAGCAGGAGGATCGGTCCGAGTACGAGGAGATTCTGCCGACTTCGCCGCCGTGATGCTTTTTGCCGCGGATTGCGCGGATGAACGCGGATCGTCACGCCAGGTCCGGCTCGGCTCGCCGGACCTACTGGGAGAACCATGCGCTACCTGTTGATCACCCTCATGCTTTGCACGACTCCGCTCGCCGCTTCCGCTCAAGCCTTTCGCGCGGGCGCGGCGACCAGCAACATCACGCCTCCGCTGGGGGGCGACATCGTGGGCGGCTTCGCTCCCTTTCCGGCCACGCACATCCATGACGAATTGCACGTTCGCTGTCTCGTGCTCGACGACGGGAAGGTCAAGCTCGTTTTCGTCGTCTGCGACCTTCTCGGCCTCGATCGTCTTGTCAGCGACGAGGCCCGCGCCTCGATTCACAAGGACCTCGGCATCCCGCCGGACAATGTCCTGATCTCGGCGACGCATACGCACTCCGCTTGCAGCGCCCTGGGCAAGGATGCGCGCGTGATCACCGACAGGCCGGACGAATATCAGCGCTTTGTCGCGCGCCGTATCGTCGACGGCGTCAAGCGCGCCCACAACCTGCTGCGGCCGGCGCAGATCGCCTGGGGGTCGGCCGAGGCGCCCGAGCACGTCTTCAACCGGCGCTGGGTTCTCAAGGAGGGGAGCAAGTTCCTCGTCAACCCGTTCGGCAAGGTCGACAAGGTGAAGATGAATCCGCCGGTGGGGAGTCCCGACCTCGTCGAGCCGGCGGGGCCGACGGACCCGACGATCTCGTTCATCGCCCTGCGCGAGCCGGCCGGGGCGCCCATCGGCCTTTTCGCCGCTTATTCGTTGCACTATGTCGGCGGCGTCGGTCCGGGGCACATCTCCGCCGACTACTACGGCATGTTCTGCGCCGAGATGGAGCGGCTCTTCAAGGCGGAGCGGCAAACGCCTCCCTTCGTCGCCCTGCTGGCGAACGGCACGAGCGGCGACATCAACAACATCGACTTCCGCAAGGCGCGTCCCAAGAAGGAGCCTTATGAACAGATGAAGTACGTGGCGGACGACGTGGCGGGGAAAGTACACGCCGCTCTCGGCAGAGTCACCTGGCATGACCACGTCGCGCTGGCCGCTCGCTATCGCGAGCCGTCGATCGCCACGCGCCGTCCGGACGCCGACCTCCTCGCCTGGGCCAAGAAGACGATCGCCGAGAAGTCGCGTGTCAAGGGGAAGACCGACCTCAGTCTGGTCTACGCCGAGCGGACGCTGCGCATGGCCGCGCATCCCGAGACGCTCAAGATGCCGCTGCAAGCCTTCCGCGTCGGCGACCTGGCACTGGCGACGATGCCGTGCGAGATCTTCTGCGAGATCGGCCTGGAATACAAGAAACGCAGTCCGATCCGCCCCGCGTTCATGGTTTCCCTGAACCACGGCTACTACGGCTACCTGCCGACGCCGCGGCACCACAAGCTGGGGGGCTACGAAACCTGGCTCGGCACCAACCGCCTGGAGCCGACGGCTTCGGAGAAAATGCTCGACGCCCTGCTCGAGATGACGGCGGAGATGAAGGGGCGGTAGAACAAGCGCCCTCAATGGTGAGGGCGCGAGCCCGTCACATCGCCGCAGATTCTGTTGCGGCAATTCTCTTCTCGCCGCTCGCCTGGAGGCCGGGGACCGCGGGCGCCGGGTCGACCTGCAAGCGGGGCAGAAGCATGGGCACGCGGCGGCGGTAGGCGGCGTAGCCCGGGAGGCTGGCGACCAGATCGCGCTCCTCCCAGCGGATCGCCAGGAGAATGTACGCCGTCGTCCCTGCCGCGAACAGCAGGTGGGCCGCGGTCATCGTCGGGGCGGCCCAGAACACCGTGAGCCAGCCGACGTAGAGCGGGTGCCGGACGATCCGGTAGGGCCCCGGCGTCCTGAACGGCAGCGGCGTGTAGGGAACGCCGCGGAAGGCGAGCCACACCTGTCGCAGGCCGAACAGGTCGAAATGGTTGATGAGGAACGTGGCGCCGAGCACCATCAGCCAGCCGGCGGCGAACGCGGCGAACAGGGCCGCGCGGGCGATTTCGCTGTGCGCCTCCCAGATGACGCCGCCGAGCGGGCGCCATTGCCAGAAGAGCACGAAGAGCGCCGCGCAGGAAAGGAGGCAATAGGTGCTCCGCTCCGCCGAGCCGGGGACGAAGCGCGTAAGCCAGCGTTTGAAGGCGGGCCGGGCCATGCCGCTGTGCTGGAGCGCGAACAGCGTCAGCAGGCCAAGGTCGATGGCGAGGGCGGCGACGAGGGAGCCCTGGCGTGGATCGTCGAGGCGGGTGGGGGTAAGGAAGCCGCCGATGAAGCCGACGGCGTAGAGGAGGATTGCGAGGGTGGCGGCGTAGCAGAGGGAGCCGTAGGCGAGAAGCAGGAGGCGGCGGGCCATGGGGTTCTCCAACAAAAAAGGACGACCGATCGTTCTCTTACAACGCTCTTGATTATTACGACCGATCGTGCTATTGTCAAGGCATGGACCCTGTCATTGTGAAAAGAAACAGCGCGCCGGCGGAAGAATCTCGGCCCTCGAAGGGGCAGGCGAGCCGCGCCACCATCCTGGGCGCCGCCGCCCAGCTGGCGACGACGCGGGGCCTCGATGGCCTGTCGATCGGCGACCTGGCCGCCGCGATCGGCATGAGCAAGAGCGGCCTGTACGCCCATTTCAAGTCCAAGGAGGAGCTGGAGCTGGCGACCATCGAGACGGCGGCCGGGATCTTCGAGCGCGAAGTGCTCCAGCCCGCGGCGCAAGCCCGCGCGGGAACGGAACGGCTGCGGGCGCTGGCGGACGCCTTCCTTTCGCATCTGGAGCGCCGGGTGTTTCCGGGCGGGTGCTTCTTCGCGGCAGTCGCCTCGGAGCTCGATACGCGCCCCGGCCCGGCGCGCGATAGCGTGGTCCGCGTGCTGGAGAAGTGGTCCGCGCTGTTCCAGCAGGGGATCCTCGATGCGCAGGCCGCCGGAGAGATCGACCCCAAGGCGGAAGCCGCGCAGGCGGCCTTCGAGATGCAGGCCATGCTCCTGGCCGGGAACTTCCAGTTCGTCATGACGAACGACCCGCTGCGCCTGTCGCAAGCGCGCAAGGGAGTGGAAAACGTGCTGGCACGGCTCGCGGTCAAAAAGGAGCCGAAGAAACGGCCGGCCCGGCGCTTGCCGTGACTCGCGGCAAGAAATCCCTCGCAGCCACGCCTGAAATCGGCCAAGATGGCTAAAGCAGTCTTGTCCCTGGAAAAAGGAATTGCCATGCCGCGCAACTTCTCCCGCCGTCGTTTCCTCGCCACTAGCGCCGCTGTCCTGACGCCGGTTCTCGCCGCTCCCAACTACATCCGCGCCAAAGACGCCCCCGGTCGCCTCAACATCGCCATGATCGGCTGCGGCGGACGGGGGGCGGCGAATCTGTCGTCCGTGGGCGGCGAGAACATCACCGCCCTCTGCGACGTGAACGAGCGGAACCTTGCCGCTGCGGCGGCCAAGTTTCCCAAGGCGCGGCGAACCACCGACTTTCGCCGGCTCTTCGATCATCACAAGGAGTTCGATGCCGTCGTCGTAAGCACCTGCGAGCACACTCACGCGTTCGCGACGATGCCGGCGCTGCGGCTGGGCAAGCATGTGTATTGCGAGAAGCCGCTCACGCACGGCATCTGGGAGGCGCGGCAGGTTCGCGAGGCGGCGGCCAAGGCCAAGGTCGTCACACAGATGGGCATCCAGATCCACGCCGGCGACAACTATCGCCGCGTCGTCGAACTGATCCGCGGCAATGTCATCGGGCCGGTGCGTGAAGTACACGTCTGGACCTCGCGTGCCTGGGGCTGGCAAAGCGCGGAGGCGGCCAAGAGGAACCACGACATCGTTTCGACTCAGGATCGCCCCAAAGGGGAGACGCCGGTCCCCAAGGGGCTCGACTGGGACCTCTGGCTCGGTCCGGCGCCCCACCGGCCTTTTCACGACGTCTATTTCCCCGGACCAAAGTGGTATCGCTGGTGGGACTTCGGCAGCGGCACCATGAGCGACCTCGGCAGCCACTTCATCGACCTGCCCTTCTGGGCCCTGCGCCTGCGCGCGCCGCTGACCGTTGAAGCCAGCGGACCGCCGCCGCATCGCGAGATCGCGCCGGCCTCCATGAGCGCCACCTACCAGTATGGGGCCCGCGGCGATATGCCGGCCGTGCGCCTCACCTGGCATCAGGGCGAGAACAAGCCGGAGATCTGGCGCAAGAACGGCATCCCCCAGTGGAACGACGGCCACCTCTTCATCGGCGACAAGGGGATGCTGCTCTCCAATTACAGCCGGCACGTGCTGCTGCCGGAGAGAGCGTTCGCCGAAGCGCGCCTGCCGGAGCCGACGCTGCCGCGCATCCGGGGCGCGCATCACGCGGAATGGATCCGGGCGTGCAAGGGGGATGGGACCACGCTGGCCGACTTCGAGTACTCCGGCTGGCTGACAGAGGCCAACCATCTGGGGAACGTGGCCTATCGGGTCGGCCGGCGCATCGAGTGGGACGCCGACAACCTGCGCTGCCGCAATGCCCCGGAGGCGGCGCGCATCATCCGGCGCGAGTATCGCAAGGGCTGGGAGCTGTGAGCGCGGCAAAGCGGGTTGGCGTGCGGAGGGCCGGCGCCACAGCCGGTCGCGCCGACACCATTCATGCCTTGGGGCGGCCTTGAGAGAGGCGGCTTCTCGAATGAGTCGCTTTATTTCCGTTTTGTTGTGCGGCTTGCTGGTTTCCTTGGCGCGCGGCGGGGAACCGGGAGACGTCGCGAACGGCTGGCGCGGCAACGGGACCGGTTTGTGGCCCGAGGCCAGGCCGCCGCTCGAATGGTACCGCATTCCCAAGGGCGTCATCGCCGACTTACGCGCTTGTCCCAATCGGCCCGGCGAGAAGGTTGATGGCGCCTCGCTCGCGAAGGGCATCGTGCGCGATTGGCTGGTCGTAGGTCCTTTTCCGATGGCGGAGTCGTTGAAGGGACTCGACGAAGCTACCGTGCGACCGAGCGCGGGCGACAAGGCGGGCGATCAAGTCTGGAAGACCATGGCCGCGCCGCTCGACGATCGCTGGGCGTTCGGGCCGGCCACGCCGCCGATCGCCGACCTGGCGAGCGTCATCGGCGCCGCCAAGCCCAATCAGGCCGCCTATGCCCACACCTATCTCTACACGCCCAAGGGGGGGACGATCCGCGCCGTCGTGGATCACACGCATGGCATGACGGCCTGGCTCAACGGCGTCGAAGTCTATCGCTCAGCCGATCGCAAAGCCTCGCTCGGCTCCTATTACCCTTTCAGCCGCGCGGAGTTTTGCCGGGAGATGGTCGCGCCGTCGCCGCGCTTCGACCTCGAGCTCAAGCCGGGGTGGAACCGGCTGCTCCTCCGGCTCACCTCGTTCACGCGTGAAGACGCGGGCTGGAATCGGCAAACGTTCCTGCTGCGCCTGCTGGACCTGCCGAGCGTGCCCTACGAGAGCAAGAACATCCGCTGGATGACGGAGCTGCCGCAGCGCAGCAACGCCGCGCCGCTCATCGTCGGCAACCGCGTCTTCGTCATGGCCGAGCCGGATGAGCTGCTCTGCCTCGACAAGGAGACAGGCAAGATCCTCTGGACCGCCGCCAACAACTATTACGAGGCGCTGACGCCGGAAGAGCGCGCGGCGAAGCCGGCCTACAAGGAGAAGATCGAACCGCTGCTGGCGGCGCTGCGGAAAGAAGGCGATTTCGTCAAACGCCTCGACCTGCGGACGCGGCTGCAACGGACGCTGATGGAGATCGACCCCGACCGCTTCGCCTGGAAAGCGGACGGCCATTTCGAGGCGCACTTCGGCATCGTCGGCTTCACCTCCCCGTCGCCGCTGAGCGACGGCAAGCACGTCTGGGTCTGGTGCGGCAACGGCGTCGCCGCCTGCTACGATCTGGAGGGGAAGCGGCGCTGGATCACGCGCATCGAAACCAACAACCTCTCCTACTCTTCTTCGCCGGCCCTCGCGGATGGCACGTTCGCCGTCTATCTCGGCAAGCTGATCGGCCTGGACGCCCAGACCGGCAAGGTCCGCTGGGAACAGAAAAAGATCGATCTGAGCAACGGCGCGCTCCTGGCCGGTCGGATCGGCGGCGTACCGGTCTTTGTCAGCTCCCTGGGCAACGTCGTCCGGGCCCGCGACGGCAAAATGCTGTACCGGGAGCCGAAGCGGGAGGGGCGCTCGAGCTGAGCCAGGCGTCATCCTGGGGAGCACCGTCTGTCTGCGCGGCTATGCGCGCGGCATCTGCTTGTCCTCGATTTCACCGGCGTGAAGGGGAGGCGTGGGAGCCGGAGCGGTCGGAACTGGGCGTCCCGTCGGGCGTGCCGCGCGAGCCGGACGGCAAGCGCCGGGACCGCTCCACGGCCAGGTCGCCTCTGGTGGTGGGCGACCTGGCCTGCACGGTCGACATCTATTCGACGCTCTACGCGTTCGACCTCAAGGGAAGAAGCTGCAGTTCCACAAGGACACGGAGCTGAGCGGTCTGTTCCATTACAACGCCTTGCCCGTGGCGGCAGGCCCGACGCTGCTCGGCAAGCACATCGTCATCCAGGACAACCAGGGAATGGCACGGTCCTGGAGACCGGCCCTGCGTTCAAGCAGGTGGGAAGGAATCACATCGCCACGTTGCTGGATCGTTGGTGGCCGGTCCCGGGACGAAACGACCGGCTATTCGCCGCCCGTCGCGGACGGAAACCGATTGTATATCCGGGGCGAGCGATATCTTTATTGCATCGGGGAGCCTTAGACCGACCCCGGTGAATGAAGAGGTTGCCATGCGTAAGGCGAGCAGATGGGCCGGCTTTGTTGTCGTTATGCTCTGGCTTGGCGCCACGGCGTTCGCGGGCGGTCCGACGCGGCCTCCAACCGTGGAGATTCCGGCGGAGCATCTCGAGCTCGCCCCGGGCGATCCGCTCAGCGGCCGCGCCCTGGTCACCAAGCCGCTGCCGCTCACCGGCGTCATGGGATGGACGCTGGAGTCGCGACGCCATCGCGGAGCCATCTGGCGTTACGCCCTGAGTCCGGACGGCCGCTCGTTGGCGACGGGCGGGCTCGACGGGACCATCCGCATCTGGGACGTGGAGTCCGGCAAGCTGACGCGGGCTTTGATCGGGCACAACAGCTATGTCAGCGGCCTCGACTGGTCGCCCGACGGTAACACGCTCGCGTCGGCGGGGACCTACGACATCACCGTCCGGCTCTGGGACACGCGCACCGGCCGGCCGTTGCGCGTTTTGAAAGGGCATCCGGCCGAGGTCACGCTCGTGAGCTGGGCGCCGGACGGGAAAACCGTTGTCGCATCGGGCGGGCAGAGCGGCGCTCTTTCCTGCTGGAACGCTCACCGGCTTCAAGCGCGCGCCGGAGCTGGGGCGGGCCATCGTGGGCATGTCCTGGCATCCGGACGGCAAGAGCGTCGCCCTCGTCGGCCAGACGTTGCCGCTGCAGATCTGGGACGCCGAGAAGAACAAGGTGACGCGGACCGTCGGCGCCCCCAGAACCCCGCCTTCCTAGCCGCCTGGGACCCCGAGGGCAAGCTGCTCGCGGGCGGGACGGCCAAGGAGACGCAGATCTTCGACGGCGCCGGCGGCAAGCTCGTGCAAACGCTCCCAGCCGCCGGGTTCGCGCTGGCCTGGGCCAAGGGGAGCAAGCGGCTCGCGACCATGCAATCGGACGGCATCAAGATCTGGGACGTTGGGGACGCCAAATGCGAGACCACCATTGCCGCGCTCGATGCCCAGGCGCTGGCCGTCAACGCCGATTTCTCGACGTTCATCACCGGCGCCTCGACGTCGTTTTCGGTCCATGACCGCGCGACGGCCAAGACGGTCCGTCGCTTCGAGAACCTCGCCGGCACGGAGCCGCCTCTGTGGCTGGGGGGCAAGATCGTCGTCACGGGCATCGGCGCCCTGAAGCTGACGCAATGGGACATCGACACCGGCAAGCGGCTGCGTTTTCTGGAGGGGCACACCGGCCCCATCAGCGCCGTGGCCGTGGCGCCGACCGGCAAGACGTTGGCGACGGCGTCGCACGACAAGACGGTCCGGCTCTGGGAAACCGCGACCGGCAAGCTGACGCAAACGTTCGCCGAGCACAAGGCGGCGGTCCTCGCCGTGGCGATGGCGCCGGACGGCAAGACGGTCGCCTCCGCGGACGCCGACAAGAAGGTCCTGATCTGGGACGCGCCGTCGGCCAAAGTGCTGCGCACGCTGAGCGGCGGCGCCATGAACGTGACCGCGCTGGCATGGAAGCCGGGCTCGTCCGCTTTGCTGTTATCCAACGGCGAAGAAGACGCAGTGACACTGTGGCATGCTCGCACCGGCAAGATCGAGCGTCATTTCAGGGGAACGCATGAGATGGCGTCGGTCGCCTGGTCACCCGACGGCGCCCGCGTCGCCGGCGGCCAGCGCAACGGCGACGTATTGATCTGGCAGGAAGAGTCCGGCAGGCTCATGCACACGCTGAAAGAGCCCGGCGGTCCGCCCGACGTCACCGCTCTGGCCTGGTCGCCCAGGGCGCAAGCGGTCGCGGCGGGGCGCGGCAACCACACCATGCAGCTCTGGGAGCCGAAGGGAGGCAAGAAGCTCTTCAGCCTGCCCACGATGGCCCCCGTCGTGCGCGTGAGCTGGACCGGGACGGGCTTGACGGTGGGCGTGAGCAGTCAGGATCGGACGGTGCGATTCTTCGACGCCGTCGCCGGCAAACTTCGCGGCCTGCTGTTGGCGGAAGATGACCAGCTGATGGCGGTGCACTTCGACGGCCACTACCGCGCGCCGGTCGCGGAGGGAGAGCTGGTGTACGTCGTTCAGCGAACGACGGGACAGGAGACGTACACGCCGAGTCAGTTTGCGGCGAGGTTCAAGTTGAAGAACGCGCCGGCGCAGGTCAACTTGTTCGGGAAATGAAGACAGCGTCGAAGGCAATCATATTGGTCTGCTGACCGTCCAATCCAGATGAACGATCCGCCACCGGTCGTGGGGAAGAGAAGGTTGTACATCCGGGCCGAGCGCTATCTTTGTTTGCATTGGCGTGCCGTAGTTGGGCCTCAGACCCAGGAGGGCCGCGCCGAGAGGCCATACTCATGGAAGGGTGGGAGCGACGCGTTCGAAGTACCGTCCGTGCGTTCTCCGGAGTTCAGCCTCGGACTCAGCTCCCAGGAGCACGACCTCAACATCAGGGTCAAGCGCGTATCGCAGCGCGAGCTGGTCACGCAGCGTCCACGCCTGATCGCGTTCGGCAACCGAATAGTCGTGGCGCTCGATCACCTCGCCGCGCCCTCGGCGAAAGGCCAAAACAAAATACGTCATTGGTTGCTCCTCATTCCTCGATCCAACTCTGCTTGCAGGGCAAGGCTAATCTCGAGTCCTCCCGCACGCAAGACGGAATGGAGTTTTCGACCAGCTTCATCGACCCGGCGGTTCATGGAAGGATCGCTCGCGCGAATTCGCTGGGCCACGCTGGATGGCGCCGCGCCCGGCTCATCCTGGAGAGCCTGGAAAATCCGGGCTGCGAGTTCGGCCGCCATTACTTCCCCCGCCGCCTCGATCTCACCTATGCATTTGGCGGCTTCCATCCAGTGAGACAACGCGTCCACGCGCCGGCTTACCTCTACGTCGTTTGCGCCCGTCGGGGCGCCACCATAGCGGATCGCCCGGCCCCATTGATCCGCAAGCTGCTCCGTTGCGTTGGCCCAGGCATGTTGAAGGCTGGTCCGAATTTGTATTTCGACCGAGAAGCGACCGATCTTCGGTACAACGTGCACCGCTCGATACCCATGGCTGGGCCGGATCCGACGATCATCCACTCGTGCTTCAGGAAATCGATGAACGAGGCGGCTCACCAACTCATCCTGTCCGGTAAGGCCGAAGTCCCCAACGACACGAATGCCAACGATGTCTTTGCATGCGGCTCAATGTCGTGCCGCGGCGAAGCTTGTCGATGAGTGTCTCCACCGTCTTCACGCGATGGGTCACATGGACAGGAACCCCTTTCGGTGGGTCGTTCTGGACGGTTTCCGCAATCGCCTTGAGCGTCTGTTCGAGGGCTTCGACACATTCGCGCTGGTGGGCAAACAGGAGTTGTAGATCGACGGGATCCGCGACCCTAGCACGGGCAAGGCGCTTGCCGAGCGCATCAATTGCCGATCGCGACAAAGGCGAAGCCATTGGTGGCGGTACCTCCAAGCAGTCGGATCGGCCGCTGGCATATTCTACGGTGCGGAGGCTTTTTCATATCAATTTCTCCGTGCCTTCATGCTATGCTACGAGGTGAATCCGGACGCAGAGATTGGGGCTTTTTCGGGGGCGTTCATGGAATCATCGGCCAAGCCACGCCATCCGCTTCCGGATCGCCGCGCCTTTTTGCAGGCCGGGACCATCGGGGCGCTCGGCTTGTCGATGGCTGATGTCGCCGGGTTGCGCGCCGCGGCCCCGGCTGGCGTCTCGGGCAGGCCGCGTTCCGTGATCTTCCTCTTCTTGACGGGCGGGGCTTCGCAGCACGACACCTTCGACATGAAGCCGCATGGGCCCGCCGACTTCAAAGGGGAGTTCAACCCGATCGCGACGCGGACGCCCGGCATCCGGATCTGCGAGCATTTGCCGATGCTCGCCCAGCGCAGCGACAAATGGGCCCTGGTCCGCTCGCTGACGCACACCAACAACGGGCACGACGCGGCCACCTACCTGATGCTCACGGGGCGGTCGCAACTGCCTCCCACGTTCCAGCCGAGCCGGCCGCAGGGGACGGACTTTCCGTCGATCGCGGCCATCGCGGGCGCCATGACGGCGCGGCGCGGCATCTGGCCGGGCGCCGCCATCCTCCCCGAGAAGATCTATCACTCCAACACGGGCGTCTATCCGGGGCAGTTCGCCGGCATGCTGGGCGCCCGGCACGAGCCGTGGCTGCTCGAGATGACAGACAAGCCGCACGCCTACCATTCCTACTCGGGGGCGTTTCCGCAGTACCTGTTCGACCTGCACAAGGGGGAGCCGAGCGACAAGCGCGACTGGCGTTTCGAGGTCCCCAATCTGACCTTGCCCGAAGGCGCCTTCGACCCACGCCACCGCGGCCGCATGAACCTGCTTGGACACATCGAAAGCCAGCAGCGGCGGCTCGAAGCGGCGCCGGCAGTGGCCGGCTTCGAGCGCGTCCGCCGCTCAGCCGTGACGCTCCTGACCAGTCCGGAGGTGCGTTACGCCTTCGATGTGCGCCGCGCCGAGCCGCGCGTGCTCGACCGCTATGGCGACAACTCGTTCGGCTGGTCGCTCCTCATGGCGCGGCGGCTCGTCGAGGCGGGCGTCAACATGGTGCAGGTCAACATGGGCAACTTCGGCTCCTGGGACCTGCACGGCAACAACTTCCCCTGCCTGCGCAACTACCTCTTTCCGCCGACCGATCGCGCCGTCTCCGCCTTGCTCGACGACCTGGACACCAGCGGCCTGCTCGACAGCACGCTCGTCGTCATGGCCGGCGAGTTCGGCCGCACGCCGCGCATCTCCCACATCGCGCGCGACATCTACCGGACGCCGGGCCGTGACCACTGGGGCGCGGTGCAGACCGCTTGGTTCGCCGGCGGCGGCGTCCGCGGCGGCGCGGTGATCGGCGCCTCCGACGCGAACGGCGCTTACCCCGCGGCCGACCCGCAGACGCCGGAGAACTTCGCCGCGACGATCTACGACGCCCTCGGCATCCCGCGCAACGCTGAATGGCACGACGCGACGGGTCGGCCGTATGCGGTGTACATGGCGGAGCCGATCCGGGGGTTGCGCGGGTAGCGCCCGCTGAAAGCGCCTCGTTCCCAGGCTCCGCCTGGGAACGCACTGCCTGCAGGCTCCGCCTGCCCTTTCCGCCTCGACGCAGGCGTGACGACGGGGCGGTACTATGCAGAGCGGGTTAGTTGATCAACAATGTTCGGCGACAGAAGTGCTGCCAGTGGAAGGCGCGGGAGTTGGACATGCTTGGGTAGCACGAGAGCGGCATCCGGGCTTCGGCGATTGGATGAACAATTGGCAGGCGGAAAACTTGTAAGGGTTCGCAGGCGCCGAACCAGGGGTTGCACCACGACCGGGTCCGCATTCTTGTTTCTCGCGACATCTCGCCCTTGGCAGCGGCCCAGGCGGGTGAACTGTTGCGTTCGGCGGCAGAGGTTGCAGATGGAACCGGATGAACGCGCAATCCGCACGGTGCACTCGACCTGGATCGATGCCGTCAACGCGGGCGATCTTGTCTGCTTGCTCAGCTTGATGGCGGACGATGTCGTGTTTCTCAATCCGGGCCAGGCGCCGGTCGGCCGGGATGGATTTGCCCCCGGCTTCTCGGCTGCCCACCAACAGGCTCGGATCCATTGCATCAGCGAGCTGGAAAACGTCGTGGTTGTCGGCGAGGTGGCCTACACGCTGAGCCGGGATTCGTTAGCGGTGATCCCGCGCGCGGGCGGCGAAGCGATGCAGCTCGCCGGCCATCGGCTCACGGTCTACCGCCAGCAGCCCGACGGCCGCTGGCTCCTGGCTCGCGACGCCCACACGTTGTCCCCGGTGGCGAAGCTGGGGTCGTGAGATGCGACCGCCGTGTTGACTGCTGCGCTGCCAATGCAACTGCGCCCCTCACCCCCCTCTCCCCCGCAGCGGGGGAGAGGAAGGCGCTGCGTTGATGGGCGCAGCGCCACGGCCCGCGACGCTGTTGCTGCGGCACACGGAGTGTGCCTGCTACCTGCTGCCTGCATACGAGTTCAGGCTCCTTCTTCCCAAACCGAGCGATAGGCGCCGGTTTCCTCGCAGTGCGCGAAGAACGCTTGATAGAAAGGATGCGCGGACAGGGTAGCGCTATCGCCGACGACCAGCAGCTTGCGGCGCGCCCGGGTCATTGCGACGTTCATGCGGCGGATGTCGCCGAGGAAGCCGATTTCGCTCTGCGGATTCGATCGTACGAGGGAGAGTAGGACCGCTTCCTTCTCGCGCCCTTGAAAGCCGTCCACGCTGTCGATCTCGACGCCGGTTTCCCCCAAGCGTTCGCGCAAGAGGCGCACCTGCGCCGAGTAGGGGGCGATGATGGCGATGTCGCTGGCCGAGACTCCCGCCTCCAGCAGCGCCTGTGCTTTCTGACAGACCAGATCGGCCTCACGCGGGTTGCGCCGGCTTTCACCGCCCGGTTCCATTTCCTCGTCCCAGCCGGCGCCCGCCGTATCGATCACTTCCACGGCGGTGGTCGTGAGGGGGACGGCCGCGACGCCGGGCAGGCCGGAGAGCAGATGCCCGGCGACGGAGGAATGGGCCTGGAGGGTCCCCTCGTAGAGCTGCGCCGAGGGGAAGGCCATGATGGAGCGGTGCATGCGGTACTGCACGTCGAGCCGGCGCGTGACCGCGGCGCCGTGGCGTGCGACGAGGCGCTCCATCATGCTCACGCCGAAGCCGCCTTCCTGGGCCTCGCGCGAGAGGATCGTGGGGGGCAGCTGACAGTGGTCTCCCGCGAGCACGAGGCGTCCGCTTCGCACCAGAGGAAGCCAGCAGGCAGGCTCGGTCGCCTGACCGGCCTCGTCGATGACGGCAAGGTCGAACGCCTGTTTGCCCAGGAACGCCGCGTCCAGCCCGGTCAGGGTCGAGCAAACGATCCGCGCGCTGCTCAGCAGGTGCTCGACGATCTGCGCTTCGAGGCGGCGGGCGTCCCGGAGCATCTCTCGGGCCTCGCCGCGCAGCTCGCGGCGGGCGCCCGGCTCGGGTTTGGCGCGGGTGAAACGTTTCGCCTGGCGGAAGAGGGCGAAGGCCTCGCGCGTCAGCTTTTGCGCCAGCCGCGAGTCGGAGTGTTCTTCCACCAGGAGATCGAGCGTGTGGGCGCGGAGGCTGGGCAGGACGCGCGCGGGATGGCCGAGGCGGAGCGCCGGCTCGCCATGAAGGAGCAGGCGCTCGAGGAGGTTGTCGACGGCGAGGTTGCTGGGAGCGCAGGCGAGCACGCGTTCGCCGCGGCGCACGGCCTGGCGGAGGAGCTCGACCAGCGCGGTCGTCTTGCCGGTTCCGGGCGGGCCATGGAGGACGGCGACGTCTTGGGACGCCAAGGCGAACGCGACCGCTTCGCGCTGGGAGTCGTCGAGCGCCGCGTCCAGGGGATGTAAGCCCTGGACCGCGCCGACGCGGGGTGGTTCGCCGCCGACCAGGACTTCGCGCAACTCCGCCAGGCGTTCGCGCTGGGCGTGGCGTGCCTGGTCGAGGGCCGCGCGTTGGCGCTGGCGCGAGACTTCATCCGCCGACAGGTCGACGCGAAAGCCGGAGCGAGCTTCCGTTTCCGGAGGTTCGTGCAGGGCGATCCGCAGGAACGTGTCGTCGCGCTCGCAGACGACGGCGGGCCAGCTTTCCTTGCCGTCCTCCGTCGAGAGGAGGACAGGCGACCCGGGTTCGAGACGATGGAAGGGCAGGCGGGCGGCCCGATCGCGCCGGGAGAGGGTGAGGATGCAGCGTCCGCCCAGACCGGACGATTCATCCGCGATCACGAGGGCGCGCAGCGAGTCGCCGCGTGCGGAAACCGGCTGCTCCGGGCGGAGGCGGCGCCTCTCCTGGAACTGTTCCGCTTCCGCCTTCCACTCGAGATCGAGCAAGCGGGCGAGGCGAAGAAAATGGTCTTGAGAAGCGGAGTGTGCCATGGGCTTGCAACGCGGGTGGTTCTCGCAAAGGCGCCAAGGACGCAAAGAAAAACATTGGAGGCGTCTGGTGGGACTTCAAGGAGGGCCTGGCTCGGCGGCGGCATCGGGCAAATCGGGAATGACCTTCCCAAGCAAGGCGCCTCTTTGAATCGCGTCGTCTCCGAACTGGCCCCGGATGGCGTCGACGGTTTCGTCGAGCGCTTTTTGCCGTTCCTGCTGGGGCGCTGCGAAGAGGTCTCCCTGGACGTGGCTGCCCGGCGCGAGACGGGACGCGCCGACGCCCAGGAGGCGGAGGGGAAGGACATCGTCCGTAATGCCGCGGTTGAAAAGCTCCATAGCGGCCTTCCAGATCATGTCGGTCGCGTTGGTCGCCTGATCGAGCGCTTGCGTTCGATGGCGGGTACGGAAGTCGGAGGAGCGTATCTTCAAGTCGATGGTCCGGGTCCGCACGTCGGCGTGGCGCAGACGGCTCGCCAGGTGGTCCGTCAGATCGAGCAGCCAGGCACGCAACGTGGCGCGATCGCCGATGTCCTGGGCGAACGTCGTCTCCGTGCTGATCGATTTCGCCTCGCGGTCGGGCACGACGGTCCGCTCGTCATGACCGCGGGCAAGGCGCGAGATATGGCGGCCCATCGCGCCGAATTGATTGACTAGCGCCGCCTCGGGCAGCGCCGCGAGTTGACCGATGGTGCGCACGCCGAAAGCGTGCAGCTTTTTCTCCGCCTTGGCGCCGACGCCCCAGATCCGGCCGACGGGCAACGGTTCGAGGAAGGTGGCGACGCCGTCCGCGGGGATGACCACGAGGCCATCGGGCTTGCCGAGGTCACTGGCGAGCTTGGCGAGGAACTTGTTGGGGGCGACGCCGACGGAGGCGATGAGGCCGGTCTCTTGCTTGATCCTGTCCTTGAGCGTGCGCGCGATCCGGGGCGCCGGGCCGAAGAGGCCGGTGCAGCCCTGGACGTCGAGGAAGGCTTCGTCGAGGCTCAACGGCTCGACCAGGGGCGTGAAGGAGAGGAGGAGGTCGCGGATCGACCGGCTGATGGCGGCGTAGTGGCGCATCCGCACCGGCAGGAACACGCCCTGTGGACAGAGGCGCCGGGCGGTGGCGATCGGCATGGCGCTGTGGACGCCGAAGGGGCGGGCTTCGTAGGACGCCGCGCAGACGACGCCGCGGTTGCCGACGCCGCCGACGATCACGGGACGGCCGCGCAGCTCGGGGCGGTCGCGCTGCTCGACGGACGCGTAAAAGGCGTCCATGTCGACGTGCAACAGCGTCAGGGCGTCGCCAGGCATCACAGCGGTGGACATGACCGCTTTCACTCGAGGCAGCCGGAATGTTCTCCATCGTCATCTTATCGGCGTCGGAACCGAGCGAGGGGCGACGGGAATCCTTCGCTCACGCGCCGGGTTGGTGGGGCCGAAGCACGCACGCGGCTATAGGCTGTTGACATTCTCGATCCAGGCTTGACCAGGTAGCGACGCGTCATGGGCATCCTCGACTGGACGATCTGTTGCGGCGCCGTGGTCTTGATGGTCGCCCAGGGGTGGTGGGTGTCCGGGGCGCAAAAGACGACGGAGGATTATTTCGTCGGCGGGCGGCGGATGAACTGGCTGGCCGTGGGCCTGTCGATGTTCGCGGCCACGTTCAGCCCGCTGTCGTTCGTGGGTTTGCCGCGCGAGGCGGCCTACGACAACTATCATCTCTACCTGGCGATTCTGTTCATTCCGTTGGTGGTGGCGCCGCTGGTGGGCTGGTTGTTCGTGCCGCTCTACCACCGGCTGCGGCTCACCAGCGCCTACGAGTACCTGGAGCTGCGTTTCGACGGCCGGGTGCGGCGCAGCGGCAGTTTGCTCATGGGGCTGTACCTGCTCGCCTGGATGGGAAGCATGCTGTACGCGGTCGGTCTGATCGTGCAGGTGGCGCTGGGGCTCGACGAGCTGGAGCGTGTTTTGACGATGGTGGTTCTCGGGGGCGCGACGACAGCGTACACGACGCTGGGCGGGTACAAGGCCGCCGTGTGGACGAACGTGCTCAAGTCGGCGTTCCTGGCGGCGGTGGTGGTGGCGATTCTGATCCTGGCGGTGGCGCGGGTGGAAGGGGGCTGGGCGAGCGTCTGGCGTCTGGCGCTCGAGCATGACAAGCTGGCGATGTTCGACGTGCGCTTCGACCTGAGCAGCCGGGCCGCGTTCTTGCCGGCGTGCGCGTTCGGGCTGTTCGTTTACATGGCCGTGTCGGTGGCCTCGCAGGGGGCGGTGCAGCGCTACGCGTCGCTGCCGAGCGTGGCGGCGGGCCGGCGCATGCTGGCGGTCAACGGCGTGGGCACGGCGCTGGTGTGTCTGCTCTTCTTTGTGCTGGGCACGGTGATCTTCGCGTTTTATGCGCAGCACCCGGCCGGCGCGGAGAGCATTTTCCCGGCGCTGCCGCGCAAGGACCAAGTGACGATGCACTTCGTGCGGACGGAGCTGCCCTACCCCGGCCTGATCGGTTTGCTCCTGGCGGGGCTGTTCATCACGGTCATGGGGAGCATGAGCGCGGGGCTCAGCGCGCTCTCCTCGCTCGTCGTCTGCGATTGGCTGGCGGGACGCAATCCGGGAGTGGGGGCGAGCCGGGTCCTGTCGGCCACGTTCGGCGCCGGCGCCATCGGCATGGCGCTGGTCGCTCCGTACCTTGGCGAGCACGTGTTCGACATCATCATCCGGATTTCCGGCGCCTTCTTCGGACCGCTGCTGGGTCTGTTCGTTCTCGGCGCGGCGGTCCCGCGCGCCAACGCGGCGGGGGCGCT